>NZ_JAAKEL010000009.1 GCF_011039205.1 Dysgonomonas sp. ZJ279 | reverse complement strand
CAATATCTCATTTTCTATTATATCTTTGCTTAGTACTTTGTACATAAGGAAGTGTTCATGATTAGTTGTTTAGCGATTACTAAACTAACACTTCCTTATTATATTTACAATTTTAAATTAGTCTAGAAGACTTCTATAATAAAATTACCACGCATACTACATTCGGGAATATTTTCTGTTATACAGCTATTTTGCAAATGTATGTATTTAATACTTTTTCACAAAATCAATTCCCCTTTACCCTGCCTTATTATTTCGGGCTCTCCGTCAGTACAATCTACTACAGTAGACCCTTCTATTCCACCAAATCCACCGTCGATTACAACATCTACGATATCTTGGTATCTTTCGTAAATCAATTCGGGATCGGTTGTATATTCTATAACCTCATCGTCGTCTTTTATGGAAGTTGTCAGTATAGGATTCCCTAAACTGTGAACAAGTTCACGAATAATATTGTTGTCGGGAACACGTATTCCTACCGTTTTTTTATTCTTGTATATTTTAGGGAGAGTAGAGGTTGTATTAAGAATGAAAGTGAATGCTCCCGGCAGATTTTTTTTCATTGTTTTGAAAGTAGCATTGTCAACCTTGGCATACTCGCTAATATTACTCAGATCGTAACATATAATAGAAAGGTTGCTCTTTGCCGGATTTATATTCTTCAATCTGCAAATTTCCTCTACTGCACGTACGTTCATAGCATCGCAACCAATGGCATATACAGTATCCGTCGGGTAGATAATAAGACCGCCATCCTGCAATATTTTGACAATCTTGTCCAATTCTTTCTGATTGGGGTTTTCGGGATATATTTTTACTAACATATAAATGTCTTTGTAAACAAAAAAACAGTTACCGGATATTTTAAATCTCCGATAACTGTTTTGTATTTAGTTTATCTTGTGGCGATTTATTTCTTTTCGATATAATCCGTAACGACAGCAGATGTTAGTCCCATATTGGAGAAGCCTCCATCGTGGAATAAGTTTTGCATCGTTACTTTACGAGTAAGATCAGAGAACATAACAATACAATAGTCAGCACATTCTTCAGCGCTGGCATTGCCTAGAGGAGACATTTTTTCTGCAAAGTCGAAAAATGCACCCATTCCGCCGATACCTTGTCCGGCAGTTGTCATTGTTGGCGATTGAGAGATTGTATTTACACGCACTCCTTTGTCTCTACCATAAACATATCCAAAACTACGTCCGATAGATTCAAGCAATGCTTTTGCATCGGCCATATCATTATATCCTGTAAATGTACGTTGAGCAGCAATATGCGTAAGTGCAAGAATAGATCCGCCATCAGCGATAGCATCCATTTTTTTAGCTACTTGCATCATCTTGTGAAAAGATTGGGCAGAAATATCTAGCGTCTTATCATAGAATCCATAATCAAGATTATCGTAATCTCTTCCTTTACGTACGTTAGGAGACATTCCGATAGAATGAAGAACAAAGTCAATTTTTCCACCAAGGATTTCCATCGACTGCGTAAATACTTGCTCAAGGTCTTCTACTATTGTAGCATCGGCAGCTATTACTTTCACATTAAGTTTTTCGCTTAATGCATTTGTTTCTCCCATTCTTACAGCCATTGGCGTGTTAGACAGAGTTATAGTTGCTCCTTGCTCTACAGCTTTTTCAGCCACTTTCCAAGCGATTGACTTATCGTTCAATGCACCGAAGATGATTCCTCTTTTGCCTTTTAATAAATTATTACTCATTTCTATTATTATTTAAATAGTTATCTTGTTGTTATGGCACAAAAATACTAAAAATGTGCAATAGTTGTTATCTTTTGTAACAAAAATATCAGATGATGACTCTAATCTGTGATTATTTGACCTTTCTTTTCTCGTTTATTGTTCATCATAACCACCAATATGACCGACGCAATAATGAGTACTAATCCTGCGAAGCTATTCCATCCGAATGATTCGTGAAAGTAGAATATGCCCACAATTGTAGCCACCACAGGCTCCATCGAACCGAGTATAGATGTTATAGTAGATCCTGCATATTTTACGGCAGTTATCAATGACAATCCTGATAAGACAGTCGCAAAAAGGACTAAACCGACAATGTTGAGCCATGCATTTCTATCAGGCAGAATCTCGATACCTGTTGTAAATGAAGCATAGATGGAAAACATAAAAGCACCAAATAGCATCACATAGAACATCAAAACTTCAGGTTCGAGTTTCTTAAATACAGGTCTACCAAGATTTACAATGTAGACGGCATAAGTAAATACGGTGATCAACACAATAAATAATCCACGGGTGCTTATGAATCCGTTATCGCTCCAGCAGAGCAAACCTACTCCAACGAGAGATGTTACGGCCGCAATAAATAAGGTCAGTGACTTCTTCTCCTTATAGAATATAATCATAAGACACGATACAACGATAGGATACAGGAAATGAAGAGTCGTAGATACTCCGCTCGAAATATAAGTATAAGAATATATTAAACCCATTGCTGTAATGGTGTATAACATCCCCATAACAAAGAGTTGGATAGCCGTCTTAGGTGGTATTCTGAAATCTTTTTTTCTAATGAGACAGATTGTGCCTAAAAGAATAGCGGCAAGCAGACTGCGGTAGAATAGAATAGATGGGGTATGTACTCCTGCTTTGAGTAATGGTATAGAAAAGAATGCAATCAAACCGAATGTCCCCGATGATAGCAATGCAAGTATAATACCTTTTGTTTTTTTCATTTATTTTTTTCTAAAAAGTACACAAAGGTAATATAAAGAGACAGTTCAAAGAATGCCTTATAATTAAAATGAATAACAACTAGTATATTTTGATGCCATCAGTCCATATTTTTGTTAGGCTTTATTTAGTATAAAATATATACCTTTGAGCAATAATTTAATAAACGGGCTGATAATGTTCAAAAAGATAAAGTCTTATATGATGCCTCTAGCCATGATTACAGGAGGCTTATTCTACCAATATACGTCACTATTATCTTTTATCACACCGTACCTTATTGCATTAATGCTATTCATCACCTATTGCGGCATCTCACTTCGCGATATTCGTTTTTCCCGCTTACATTTTTTTCTGCTACTCATCCAGATATTAGGAAGTGTAGGTGTCTACTTATTATTAGCACCTATCCATATTATTCTTGCACAAGGGGCTATGATCTGTATTTTAGCTCCAACAGCTACGGCGGCTCCTGTTATTACAGGTATGCTGGGAGGCAACACGGGTAGTTTGACCACGTATAGTTTACTAAGCAATATAACGGTTGCCGTTCTTGCTCCTATTATATTTGCTGCATTTGGCAATATTAATGCCGATTCATTTGTAGAGTCAATGCTAATTGTATCCGAAAAAGTCTTTATTCTTTTACTCCTGCCTTTTATTTGTGCACTACTACTAAGCAGACTTTTACCCCGAGTACATGAAACCATTAAGAAAAACCGAGGATTGTCTTTTTACCTATGGTCCCTCGCTTTAGTCATTATAACGGGAAAAACTGTATTTTTTATACTTAATCAAGAAAATCCGAACCTTCTGGTTCAAGTAGCCTTAGGCATCGGAGCATTTGTTATATGCGTAATCCAATTTTTAGTCGGACGTAAGCTAGGGAGCAAATATGACGACACCATAGCCGGTGGGCAGGGATTGGGTCAGAAGAATACTATTTTAGCCATCTGGATGGCACAAACCTATCTAAACCCCATATCGTCTATTGGACCAGGAGCATACGTTCTTTGGCAAAATTTGGTAAATTCTTATCAGGTATGGCGCAAGCGTAAAGATTTGTAGTAAGTCGAACTGTTAATATTTACAGATGATCGATAGGTGCCAGCACCATATTCTTCAAATATTCGAATTCCAACTCGAATGGCTCGCTAAATATCTCGTCGGCAAAAGCCGCTTCAATCTGTTTTACAGACCAAAACTTACCATTCATCTGTTCCGTTCTTTTTATTGAATATTCATCTTCTATCTTAATTATAAACAGAAAAGTAAGACGCTTAGTTTCTTCATTTTCAAAAACATATTTCAACAAGAATTTTAACGGAAGATCCATTTCATCCCCCATCATCTTTTTTATACTGTTGCGTGCAGCCAAATTGATTTCATGATTGAACAACATATACTTTTCGAAAGGATAGTCCAGCTTTCTAGGGCTAAGGGTATCCGCATTCGCTCTTTCTTGCAAAAAAACCTTACCATTAGATATGAGTGCCACTCTAACTATAGGATGCAGAAATTTATTCTTCATCTTTAGAGAAACTGATTTGGCTATTTTACCCGTTACTTCACCCTTTTCTGTAACTATAGGTAACCACTCTTCTTGTTTTAATTTTGCTACAATATTTCCTGTACGTGCAATCTGATAAATTCCGATAGCTAGTATTCCTACTATCGGTAGCACTGAATAAACAACTATATCCGAAATCCTGTCATCATAAATTGTCATTTTGAAGTGCTCGTACATCAACACAAAAAAGATGTGCATAGTGAGCGTGTACTGAAGCAAAGAAGCGATATGATAAAATTCATTCAAAAAAGCTTTTTGTAAAAGACTTCTTTTTCGAAAGAATTTAGTCGCAATAAAAGTTTTACTCAGCCTTATTCCAATAAGCATCGAAACAATACATATTTCACAAAAAGAGGAATAGGTATTAGGCACTTGCAAATAATTGTGAGCAAATAACCAAAAAATTAATGTAAAAGCCAAAGCTAAAGTAGATACATAAAATGTTATGCTAAACATTCTACTCTTAGATAAACCTCTAATGAGTATTTCAGCTATAATTGCAATCGCCAAAGATGCCATTAGTGCATACTGTTCCTGTATTCTTGATAATGAATGTAGAATCAGGTACAATACGAACGGAAGCAAGCCGATTACAGAATTAGAAATGTATCTTCTTATACCACTGTTAAGCATAAGTTATAATCCTTTAATAAATAATGTTACTAGGTAAGGCTTGGAGATATCTCTTATCTTAATGTGTAGGAAATATTGTAGAGCCTGTCGGTTTTTTTAATATAAAATAAACAATCAAATACAAATAAAGTTCTTCAAATTGCATTTAAATGTGTTTAATATACGCTTTGTTATTTTCTCCTCTAACTCATTGCTAGAGAATCTATTCTTTTTTTTCTCTAAATGTAAATAATTTATTTATAACAAACTGCATCATCGCAACTATTAGTACAGCAAAAACTTTTGCCACCATATTATTTAGTCCAATCACTCCTATAAAAAGGGTTAGGAGTACAGAGCTAACAACCATGCCAATACAGGCAATACCAACAAATGAGAAAAATCTTTTTATCTTATTATCCGTTACTTTAAATGTAAAATAGCTATTCAGCACGAAGTTGTTAATAACAGCCAGAGTCTGACTAATAATATTAGATATGAGAATATTGAGCATAAGTACCGACATATTCCCTCCCAACAAATTACTTATATGTGGTGAAAAAGCATAATGTACGGCAAATTTATTTACTAACAGGTAATAAATACTCATATCTATAATAAGACCTACAACCCCAACCATACCGTATTTTATCAATTGGCGGAATGACTTCTGTTGTGTGAGTTTGTTCTTAATCAGTTTATCGAAAAGGTTCTTCATTTGTTAGCTTTAATTAGCAAGCATTTGCTTTCTCTTTAATTTGAATAAGAGCATATGATCTTTATTTTCATTGAATTTATCACTCGATTCGAGCTGGATAAATTCATATTTTTCCTTATATTTTTCCTTTATATCATCAATAGATTCAATCATGATTATAAAGAAACCACTATCAGGTTGTTCTTTTTCAAAATTTTTGAAATTATTTCCCAAGTAAAAATTTAATCCATATAGATTCTTATATTCCAATAGATTATTCATTACATACGTATTATCCTTAAGTTCATATTTGTCCGAAATATACTCGGCAAAATGTCGGGGAGAATACGTATTTTTAAATGTAGGCAAAAGGAAAGAATCCATAAATATATTTATAGCCAGCATAACGCCAAAACCAGCCATAAGAACTTTTACATTCATCTTTCTCTTTAATAAATATATGCTGTTACCTATTGCTAAAATAAGAATAGTTATACCAAATAGACCTATCCATCCGGGATTCTGGAACAAGTCTGAGAATATCTTTATATCACGCAAAGTTCTTTCTCTTTTAGAAAAACTGTGCGAAATTTCTTCAATATTAATTATGCCTGCATAGGCCAGACCTACCACCAAAACCATCAGCACACAGATTCCAACAAGAATCAATGTCGAAATGCGTATCGCTTTAGGTTTCATTTCTGCAAGGTATATGAAAAATCGAGCAATAAATATACTGATGAAGGGATATACCAACATAATATATGTGCTCCGTTTAGATGCCGGTATAGTAAAGAACAGGAGAGGAATAACAATTGCAATAAAGCTGAACAATAAGACTTTATCCATTGCCATTATTTTATTAAAGCACTTTATGCAAATAGCCTTGAAACCTCCTTGCGGTTTAGTATACTTGATGAAGAATAAGGATATCACTAATAGTATAGTCCACGGTAAAAAACCTGCTAAAAGGATAAAAGGATAATAATACCACGGATTTTCAACTCCCAGATTATAGTCAGTACCCAATGTTTCAGTATCCATACGAAGGAAACGACCAAAGTTCTCTGCGAAAACTTTATCGAAAAAGGCATCTCCTTGCACTTGATAAGCAGCATAATACCAAACTAGCGGAATAAGTAACGCAGGAAGAGCAACAATAACACACTTCCCTACCGCACGGAAAAAATTGACTTTCTGTGTCAATAATAATGTACCGAAAACGAGACACGGAAGAACTATCCCTACAGGCCCTTTCACTAGTGTAGCCATACTTAATAATATCCATGCCGAAACAAGCTGTCCGAATCGCCGCTTTTCAGACCATGTATATAGTTGAATAGTACCTGCTACAAGAAAAAACGTCAATAACATATCCACCCGCGTAGTCATCGCAGCCCGATGTATTTCAAAACATGTAATCACAATAAGGCAGGCTATAAAGGACTCAAGAATAGGACGTCTTCGTGCAAAAAACATAAAACTAACACCTATCATAGCTATAAAAGCTAAAGCAGATGGTAGTCGCGATGTAAAAGGAGTAACTTCTCCACCATTCAGAGCCAACGAAAATCCCGATATCAACCAATGATTCAAAGGGGGCTTATAAGCGAATTCATCGGCATAATTAGATGGAATAATCCACTCACCTTTTTCTATCATCGATATTGCTAAAGCAGCTTCACGGGGTTCACCTTTTGTGTAGAAATCGCCCAAACCCAACCAAGGCAGAGTCGATAGTGCCGCTATTAAAAGAATTAATATTAGCGGCTTTTGGAGATAAAGTGTTTGGAGAAAATGAGTTTTCTTCATGTTTTACTTTATAGTAATAGTTGCCAAAGATACAGTTTATTCTGAATACTTTAAGAGTCTGGAATTAAAAATTAAATATCCGGAGATCAAAAAAAATGATTCGGCAATGAAAAACAAAAAATAATTGGCTACTTTTGATTTTATAGTGTAGAATTTGTATTGTGTAAATATGCTTAGTAATGGACGACAAAGTAAGACTTTCTGTATTAGGTTTTTCCTTTAACCAAACTCAGACCGGAACCTATGGATTGGTTCTGGCCGAAGAAGACGGACAACGTAGACTGATGGTTATTGTAGGAACACCTGAGGCTCAGTCGATAGCCTTCAAGCTGCAAAACTCAGCTCCGCCACGCCCGTTAACACACGATCTTTTTCAAATGTTATTGTCGAGCTTTAAGATAACTTTGTTAGAGGTTGATATATATAAATATGAAAACGGTGTTTTCTTTTCCCAATTATTGTTGAAGCAAGGTGAAGAAACCATTACAATTGAATCTCGCACATCTGATGCTGTTGGCATAGCACTAAGAACAAAATCACCGATATTCACAACTGAAGCCATAATGAAGGAGCTAGCAGTAATCTTAGATGACAATGCTGCATCTGATGACTTCGGTGATGATGAAAGAGATAATATAGCTCTTGATTACTCGCTTTTGAACGAAGAAGAGCTAGAGTCTTTACTCGAAGATGCTGTAAATGGAGAGGATTACGAATTAGCTTCAATCCTGAGGGACGAACTGGAAAAGAAAAAAGGAGACGAATAATATAATTGTAATGTAAAAAATAAAGGCATCCCATAATTGAGATGCCTTTTTAATTTTCATTTTATACTTACCGATTTCTGCTTCACATTCCAGCCCTCAATCATAATTTCGAGCGATGCATCCGATGTTTTCGGATTATATTCTACTATTACGGTTTTTTTATTGTCGGGAGTAACCGAAATATAATTATCCGAATAGAATGCAGGAAGTATCCGCTCTTTCGTTTTACTATCGACTAATGAAATACGATTAAAGAAAGCAATTGTATTACCTGCTTTATTAGACACACTCACTTCTACTTTACTATCATTTATTCTACGGGCAGAGATTTCGACATCTGTAGCTCTCATTTTTTGCAAACCGCTGTAAATACCCTTTGCATTTGGTAACCAATAGAAATTTTCACTTAATATAGTACCATTAGCATTAACCAACTGTAACGTTATAAACCCACCATCTTCATTACACAATCGAGGGATTAATCTCTTGAGAGACGAAAGCGGCTTAGCAGAAGACGCATTCATATACATAATTTCGCGAGAAATAACTTTTTCCTCTCCTGCCATAGTATGAGTTTTCACAACGGCCATTACATTATTCACATTCTCAAAACCATTATTTACAACCATCACCATACTATCCACCGGATTGTACATGATATGCAATGGTTCACTACCCGAACGCAGCCCATACAGACAAGCATTAGGATCGAGATAGTAATCATACATTTGCCCACGCATAGCAGTCCACGGATTTTGCGTTTTCCAGATAATACTTCCGGTATACCAAGTCCACATATGCGAACTGAATCCTTCCATCAATGCCCGATACTGATCGTAGTTTAACAACTGCGCTTTCATAGCAAAATCTTTCGCATCTTTAGCTTCTCCATATGGCTCAACATATTGGTCGTAGCCTATATATTTGTGATATTGCCACACAGAATCGACTTTATGTCGAGGTGTCGCTGCCGGATTATACTCAGGAGCTATAAGATTTTCAGTTGGAATAAATCGAAGCAAAGATTCATAGTCACCTACCCCTACCGATCCTACTTCCGAATTGAACGGAAATGTGCGATCTCCCCAGAATGTTCTTATATCTTGAATGCCGTAAGGACCGTCGCCATTACCACCGATAGAATTGAAAGACATCTCGTCTGAATTGGAATAGTCTATAAACCATCGCGTACCATCCAGTTCGGGCAGTATAGAATCACGAAGAGATACAAGTATATCATCCGGTGGAGTAATTTCATTTCCGCCACACCATATAGCCAACGAAGCATGATTACGTATCATTTTTATCATATCCGCAGCCGATTCCAAGAATAAAGAATGATTGTCGGGATATTTGCGTCGTGTCCACTGATCTTCAAGTTTCATTGGATCTACCCAGCGACCATTACAATCGCCCGACATCCAAAAATCTTGTATAACAAGCAATCCATACTTATCACACGCATCATAAAATTCGGGACGTTCGGCTAAAGCTCCTCCCCATATTCGGATAAGATTGAGATTCATATCCCGATGAAATCGTATTTCTGCGTCATATCGCTCTTTTGAGAAACGCAACATTGCATCCGAAATAATCCAGTTACCGCCTTTTATAAATATTTTTTGTCCGTTAATAGCTACCTGCATGCTTCGGGTGGTAATATTCCACTCTTGCTGCATTTCTCTAACACCAAAAGTAACACTTTCGGCATCTGAGGTTTTACCATTTGCAATAAACTCAATTTTAATATTGTACAGATTTTGATCACCGTATCCGACAGGCCACCACAACCTAGGATTTTCCATTATATAGTCAGGCAAAGCAATTTCTTTCGTCGAATTAGCAGCTAACGTTACATCCTGCGATATTGTTTGACCATTCAGGCTATATTGCAGTTTACCTTGCACACTTTTATTACTTGCATTCTCCAACTCAGTAGTTACTTTTATTTTAGCCGGAGCTTGTTTGCCCTCAACTTTGCGCTTGCCGGGAACAAGTGTTACAATATGCGGATTTTTCAGATTAACACTTCCGGTTTTTTCTATAAATACTTTATCCCAAATACCGGTATTCCTGTCTCTTATTGGCTGTATCCAATCCCAGCCCGCTACATACTGATGCGCAACACCTTTGGCAATAGTGCCGTCGCCTCCTTGCCCTCCATTCGGATTCCCTACAGGATCAGGAGGATATACAATTACTGCTAGACGGTTATTCCCGTCTTTTGCCAAATATGGACTAATATCGAATGTCTTTCGAAGAAACATACCCTCGTAAGGTTCTGAATTTATTTTCTTACCATTTATAAAAATATCGCAGCTATAGTTTATTCCTCTGAAAGTAAGCCATACACGATCATCGTTTTGAGGTACACTTTCTTTGAAATCTTTTACAAACCAATAGGTATAATATTCCCTTCCTGTATTATAAATATCCGGGATACGCTCATTATTCATTCCGTAGAATGGATCTGGTACTTCTTTATTTGCAAGCTGAGTTGTTAAAACAGTCCCGGGAACTACGGCTGGTTGCCATTTAGATAAAGAGTAAGATTGTTTTGAGATTGTCTCTCCTGCATCTTTCGTTTTTTGAGATGGCAAACATTTCCATCCGTTGTCAAGTTCATACTTGTCTTGTGCTAAAATTGCAGACACGCCTACACATAATAGCATTAATACAGTGGTAATTAGTTTTTTCATAGCTTAGGCAATTGTTATCTGATGAATGTATGTACAAATATAAGATTTTGTTTTGTTATTCTTTAACCAATTTGTACTGATAATTCCTTGTTTTTTGCCTATTTTTGTATCCCTTTTTAAGAAAAAACATGTCAGAAGAGAAAAGCATATTAATCAAAGGGGCACGTGTCAATAATCTGAAAGATATTGATGTAGAAATCCCACGAAATAAGTTTGTTGTAATTACCGGTCTATCTGGTTCCGGTAAATCGTCATTGGCATTCGACACTCTCTATGCCGAGGGTCAGCGTCGTTATGTAGAAAGTCTTTCTGCATATGCTCGTCAGTTCCTCGGACGAATGAATAAGCCGGAGTGCGATTACATAAAAGGCATCCCGCCTGCTATTGCTATCGAACAGCGTGTAACATCACGTAACCCACGGTCGACAGTAGGAACCTCGACTGAAATTTATGAATACCTGCGACTCTTGTTTGCTCGTATTGGCAAAACTATTTCACCGGTTTCGGGTGAAGAGGTTAAGAAACATCAGGTAAGCGATATCGTGAATAAGATGCTGACTTATCCGACCGATACGCGTTTAATCATCTTAACTAAGATAATATTACGCGATAATCGTACTATCAATCAACAATTAGATATCCTTGGCAAAGAAGGTTTCTCACGTGTAGAAGTAGACGGACGGCTAGAACAAATAGAAGATATTATTGCATCGGATAAAGTGTATGATCTGGACAATATGTTTCTCTTGATCGATCGTTTGACATGCGACAGCGACAATGCAAATATAAGCCGTTTCTCTGAATCGATAGAAACAGCCTTCTTCGAAGGAGAAGGTGATTGTATCATCCGCTTCTATGCCGAAAAAGGTGTAGAAACAATTGGCTTTTCGAAACGCTTCGAAGCAGATGGCATTCAATTTGAAGAGCCTAACGATATGATGTTCAGTTTCAATAGCCCCACCGGAGCGTGTCCCGTATGCGAGGGATTCGGCAAAGTAATGGGTATTGATGAAGATTTAGTTATTCCCAACAAGAGCCATTCGGTTTACGAAGATGCAGTAGTATGCTGGAAGGGAGAAAAGATGAGCGAATGGAAAAATCAGTTCATTCTGTCGGCAGACAAATATAACTTCCCTATTCACCGTCCTTATTTCGAATTAACAGATAAAGAACACGATTTGCTTTGGCATGGAGCTGAAGGATTACATGGTATTGATGATTTCTTCAAAATGGTAGAAGAGAATCAATACAAAATCCAATACCGTGTCATGTTAGCCCGCTATCGCGGAAAGACAACCTGTCCGGCCTGTAAGGGTGCACGGCTTAAACCGCAGGCACTATATGTAAAAGTTGGAGGAAAAACAATTTCGGACATAGTACTGATGCCTGTTTCTGAAATGAAAATATTCTTCGATCAGCTGGTTTTAGATGAAACAGACGCAGCAATCGCAAAGCGTCTATTAGTCGACATAACAAGCCGTATTCATTATATAACAAGTGTCGGGTTAGGTTATTTAACGCTCAATAGATTATCCAACTCTCTATCCGGAGGAGAAAGCCAGCGCATCAATCTAGCAACATCTTTGGGCAGCAGTCTGATTGGTTCTCTATATATACTCGACGAGCCGAGTATCGGTCTTCACTCGCGCGACACAAACCTACTGATTGATGTTCTAAGAGATTTACGATCTATAGGCAACACTGTTGTAGTGGTAGAGCATGACGAAGAAATTATCCGTGCAGCCGACTATATAATAGATATTGGACCTAAAGCAGGACGATTAGGTGGTGAAGTTGTTTATCAGGGAGATGTTGCAGGGCTCGAAAAACAAACCGAAAGCTATACTGTCCGCTATCTGAATGGAGAGGAAAAGATAGAAATACCTCAAAAGCGGCGTAAATGGAATAACTATCTGGAGATAAAAGGAGCCAGACAAAATAATCTGAAAAACATCGATGTAAAATTCCCTCTCAATGTAATGACTGTAGTAACAGGCGTTAGCGGTTCGGGAAAATCATCATTGGTTTGCGATGTACTTTACACTGCTCTCAACCGTTATTATAATGAGAAGGGCGACCAGATCGTTCAATATAATGGATTAGAAGGAGATCTGAAATTGATCAAGGTTGTAGAAATGATCGATCAGAATGCAATCGGACGCTCGTCCCGCTCCAATCCTGTAACTTATATAAAAGCTTACGATGAAATCCGCAAACTGTTTGCCGATCAACCTCTAGCGAAACAAATGCATTTTACTCCCGCTTTTTTCTCTTTCAATGTAGAGGGTGGGCGATGTGAAGATTGTGCAGGAGAAGGTAAGATTCTGGTAGAAATGCAGTTTATGGCCGATGTTTCACTTGTTTGCGAAACATGTAGTGGCAAGCGGTTCAAGCAAGATATACTTGATGTGTTGTATCGTGATAAAAACATCTATGATGTTTTAGATATGACTATCGATGAAGCTATCGACTTCTTCGGAGAAGGAAAAGGTAGTACCGAAAAGAAAATAGTAAAACGATTAAAATCATTACAAGATGTAGGATTGGGCTACGTAAAACTCGGGCAATCATCATCATCTTTATCGGGTGGTGAAAACCAACGGGTCAAATTGGCCTTCCATTTGGTTGATGAAAAATCAGACCCTACACTCTTTATTTTTGATGAGCCTACAACCGGCTTGCATTTCCACGACATCAAAACTCTGCTCAAGGTTTTCGACTCTTTGATCAAAAGAGGGCATACTATCATCATTATCGAACACAATATGGACGTTATCAAATGTGCAGACCATATAATCGATATAGGCCCTGAGGGTGGTAAAGAAGGTGGCTATGTTGTATGCGAAGGTACTCCCGAGCAGATAGTAAAATGCAAAAAGTCTCACACAGGATTTTATCTGAAAGATAAATTGTAATTTCAGAGCGATGAAAAATGCCGTAAAATCATCTATAAAATGGTATTTATTATCATTCGTTATCTGTTGCGCTGCTTTTATCGGTATCATGGCAGGGCGAGAAGCACTATTAGACAAAGATGGGGTTATAACTTGGGCAAAAGTAACCGGAACGCATAGCGAAACTCATTATTCGGGAGGACGACCCAGAGGTAGCAAAGTCACAAAAAAATATATTGATATTGTCTTTCAGACAAAAGACGAAACAATTGAAGATCAGGTAAAAAATGAGGTTGGAAAGGTTATGGCAGGCGATTCTATAAAGATAATATATGTTGCTACTTTCCCATCAATAATGGAGATTCATAAAGACGATAATGGTAATATCGATTGGAAAAAAGTACCGCGCCCTAAGCACACAAAATTCTTTGGATCGTCAGGTAAATAATTCTTTACTTACTTCTTAAATACAAGATAAACGGCTGCGATAAGGAAAAAGAAAGCCAATAAGTGATTCCACTTAAGCGTTTCCGTTTTGAACGCCAATGTGCTGAAAAGCACAAAAACGACAAGGGTAATTACCTCTTGGATAATCTTCAATTGCATCAATGAAAACGGTCCTCCATTACCTTGAAAACCCAACCTATTAGCGGGAACTTGAAAACAGTATTCAAAGAAAGCAATTCCCCAACTTATAGCAATCACACCAAACAATGGCAATGCGGCGAACCACGAATACTCCCTTAACTTGAGATGCCCATACCAGGCAAAAGTCATAAAAACATTTGAAACAATGAGTAAAAGAATTGTATAAAATCCCGATAGGTTCATATGATAATAATGATCAAATTAATAGTTGAAAAAATCAACTGCAAAATTAGTGAAATTTATTTCTCGGCATTCGTTTATAGTTAGAAGTCATCTAGACTTTTTATTCTAATTAATTTTCTTTAAGAATATACTAACAAAAGCTATACAAAAGGACATTGTTGTTTTTAAATCTATTAAGGAAAGCCCTACAACTATCCCTTCTAGCATTAGTCCTTTCAATTCTACATCTTTGTCTATAAAGCTTGCCATCAAATATTAAATCATTATATCTATCTACATCACGGGCATTCACAGATTTCTTTGTCGTTGTACAATATCCAGAGCACTTATCTTTAAATTCTTTGGAATCAAAACCGACATATGCATTGATAAATAAGTCATCGGTAGCAATTAGATGCTTTTAAAACCTGAAGAAGTTCATCAAAGCAATTTAAATCCAAATTAGCCTTATTCTTCTTGAGGATATGTAACCAATAATTTCCGCTTATTCCCAGTTTACACCATTTACGAGAATGGGTATTAACTATTGTATAACAAAGAATTACATCTTAAAAGAAACACTTTATTATTTTATTAGGAGGAATATTTGTTTTTATTAATAACTGTTTTTATATTTATTGCCATTAACCATTATAAGATATAAAATTATGAAAAACAATATAATATTCTTTATATGCATACTATCATTATCTTCAATATTATTAAGTTGCTCAGGTTACGCTGATTCAATTCCACCACGTCATTACAGATTGGAAATAAGATTTGAAGACGGTGCAGGTAATGATAAGCTTCGTGGAATAGATTACATAGAAGAAAATGAGGCACATAAAATAAAAAGAAATATTTACCGATTGGAGGTTGCACAAATAGGAAAATTCAAAGAAGAACTTTCCCTGTTTCCCTTATATTTGCAGATGACCGATTCTTATCATTATTTAGTTTTCGCGACTTCAACTCCACCAGAGTCACCAGATTTCCATCCTTCCAGATTGACCCACACATTTATTTGTCCTTATATTTTTGGCGATTCAGACGAACATATCATCATTTCTAATTGGAATAATAATCAGTTATGTACAAGTATTATCATTGACGGTAAAACCTACTCTGCAAACGGAACTGATCAACAGGGAAATGCTCCTTTTATTGTGCTATTAGATAAATAATTCTATGATTTTTATATTTCAATAACGAATTTTGTTTGTCAATATGGACTCTTAGTTGAAGGTTATCTGAATGCGGATTTTCGTTTGGTGATTTTTATTTCTTGTTCCCACTAAAATTTTGATTAGGTCAGCTAGCTTAATATTAAATTCTTATCTTTGGAACATTAAACCAGAAGATACATAATCCCTATGAGATCAGTTATTATATACTTGTTGTTATCCGTAAGCTGTGTAACCACCGCTTTAACACAAACACTAACCGAAGCTAAAGAATTATACAACAAAGGGGAGTTTGAAAAGGCTTTACCCCTATTCGAAGGCGAATATAATGCAAAACCCACAGATGCATCTATAAATTTCTGGTATGGTGCGTGTTTATTCGAAACAAATCAAAACCTCAAAAAAGCAGAAGAAGCACTTCGTTTTGCTTCCACCAAAAGAATACAAGACTCTTTTCTCTATTTGGGAATGCTTTACACCAATCAATACCGTTTCTCAGAAGCGAGAGATATGTTTAGTAAATACGAAGCCTTACTAAAAAAGAAAGATGATGCAGCCCGTGCTAATCTCGAAGAGAAAAGAAAGCTGACATCGCGATTGAATCGAATGGTTTCTAACACCGAGGATGTACAAATCATAGACAGCATAGTTGTTGATAAAGCAGAATTTCTTTCTGCCTACAAAATGAGCACCAGTTCGGGGCGTCTCGACTATTTCAATAAAGTATTTACAAGTAGCAGACCTGTTGAGTCTACGGTTTATTTTAATGAGAAAGGAACAAAGATATATTACGGCCAACCCCTCGAAGGTATTTCTTATAGCCTGTTCTCGATGGAAAAGCTTCTTGATGATTTTGGCAATGAAAAAGAACTATCTGCAACCAACTTTGGCTTGGAGGGCGATGTAAACTATCCATACATGATGGCTGACGGTGTTACGATATACTTTGCAGCCCGAGACGAAGAATCAATCGGTGGATACGACCTGTTTGTTTCCCGCTACAATATGAATAATGATACATTTCTCACACCCGAACGCTTAAATATGCCGTTTAATTCGCTGTACAACGACTATATGATGGTGGTTGATGAAGAAAAAGGAGTCGGCTGGTTCGCTTCAGATCGCTTTCAACGTGAAGGAAAAGTATGTGTCTACACATTCATTCCTAATGGCACGGTCAAAATAATAAGTAGTGATGACGAACAATATTTGGCAGGAAGAGCACATATATCATCAATAAAAAGTTCATGGATACCAGGCACAAACTATTCCAAACTAATAACATTGGCGAGGAAAGACGCGGAAGTAAAAGAAAAAGTTAATCATGATTTCGAATTTGTAATCAACGATACATACACTTATTATTCGTTGGGTGACTTTAAGAGCAAACCTGCACGAGAAGCCTACACCAAGGTACAGCAATTAAAAAATGAATTAAACACTTTAGATGAGAAGCTCGAAAGCGAACGAGTAAACTATATAGGTTCGTCGCAAGAAGGCAAACGCCGAATAAGCGCTTCGATTTTAAATATGGAAAAGCGGCAAGAGCAACTGCAAAAAGAAATTCCACTGATGGAAATTCAAGCCCGCAATCAAGAAATACAATTACTGAAATAGTTAGCATGAGGGAGTGTTGTAAGTAAAAGCACACTGTTTAAAGTGTTACTCGCTTTTGTCATTCTTCACTCCGTTCAGGATGACAGAATCATACGAAAAATGTTACAACACGCCCTCATTTTCTATATGAAGTAGAGCATCATTTCAATAAAATATAAATAGATAAACCCCATCCCACTTCAAACTAATTAGCTAGCATTATTGTTATAAATATTGATTACATATTAAATTTAACAATAAGATTTAGTTTATGAAGTATTCTTTTTGGTCGCTGTTCATATTAACAGCAAGTATAATGTTTACGAGTTGTGTTAGTAGGGGTAAGTTTCGGAATTTAGAAACAGACTACAAACAACTACAAACAGAATTTCAAGGAAGTCAATTGCAGTTGACAGAGAGCCGCACCCGCGTGACAAGTCTTGAAGATAGACTGGCTGAAGCCCGAAAAAACAATGATGAATTGCGTGCAGCTCTAACTGATATGCAAAATTCGTTGAATAAGAGTCTTTCGCAAAACTCTCAAGGTAATTTGAATATTGGAAAGCTGGTCGATGAAATCAATGCATCTAACCGCTTTATCCAACATTTGGTACAAGCTAAAAACAGATCTGATTCTTTGAATCTTGTAATGGTTAATAATCTTACCCGTTCACTATCTCGCGAAGAAATGAAAGACTTGGATATTCAAGTATTGAAAGGCGTTGTGTATATTTCTTTGTCCGATAACATGTTGTATCGTTCCGGAAGCTTTGAAATAAGTGACAAAGCAGGTCAAACTCTTAGTAAGATCGCTAAAATCATCTTAGATTATAAAGACTATGATGTATTGGTGGAAGGAAATACCGACACAGATCCAATTTCACGTCCTAACATCCGTAACAATTGGGATCTGAGTGCTTTGCGTGGTTCATCCGTTGTTCAGGCATTGCAAGACAATTACGGAATTGATCCTAAACGTTTGACTGCTGCCGGACGTGGAGAATACAATCCGATTGTAAGCAACAGTACACCTGAAGGAAAAGCTCGTAACCGTAGAACTCAGATAATCATTACTCCTAAACTGGATCAGTTTATGGAATTGATCGAACAGGCTCCGCCAAGTTCTCTCGACGCAAATTGATTATCCGCCTTACAAATGGTTGTCATAAATAAAGGTTGTCTCAAAAAATGAGACAACCTTTTTAATATATTAACCGATATAACTGCGGTACTAATTTACTTATTTTCGTCAGCCCATTGATTAAACATTTCTATTGATTTAGCCAATACTCCTGCCGAACCTTTAAAATGACCCGAGCCATCAGGCTTACATCCTTTGCCATACCACTCGTAAAAACCTTGATTTTTTATAACACGGTCTATCATTGGCCGAACCTCGTCATAGGCTTCCTCTGTAAATCCATTGGCTATGAGTTGCTGTATCATACGCCCACCAAACCAAGTCCAGTCACCGCCATTCTGATACACATAAGGTGTACCCATTCCTCCTCTGAAAAAACCTTCGGGATAGGTAGGATAAAGAGTCAATCCAATACTAGGCATTCCTGACAAGCGAACATTTTCGACCATTTGCTTATTAGCTATGGCGATTTCTTCTTTCGATAACAAGCCTGCCTCTATTGCAACGGCTGTACCTCCATGATAATGAATAGCCAACTCGTCAAACCCTTCGGGAATAGGAGATTTATCAAGATAAATATGAGGAATGAATTTTTGTCGTTCAGTATCCCACAAATGCTTTCTTACATTTTCAGCCAAACTGGTGCGCAGGTCTTTCCATTCTTGCTTTTTCACACTATCATCAGTCATTTCCTGAAGATAATCGAGCGCAATGATAAGCATTGCATTATCATATACATCTATTGCCAAATCTGATAGTTCATTTATATCACAACCACAATCATCATTAGGTTGTACGTCGCCCCAATCGGCAGTCATAGCACCATATATAAGACCATATTTTTCACTGAAACGCTCTTTCTTCAGGTAATCTACCATAAGTCCCATTCGTTCGATAACAGTTTTTCCTGCTACTACTTCCTGTAAAATAGATTTATCTCCTGTTTTGCGGATGTATTTTCCTACAATCTGTATAAGTGACGATTCCTGATCAGTTTCTACCGTATTTTTAAATGCCACATGATCGGGAGCAGCATCCGAATAATAAGGGGTATCGTCATTCCATGTAAATTCAGGTTTTAATACGTATCCATCGATCATTTCATTGTTAGGCTGCTGAAGAGCAAAGAAAAGAAGAATCGCATTTCTCAAATCCTGAGGATTACTTTCTTCACATGCCACTTCGATAAAAGTATTCATATCACGCGCCCAAATCTGCGAATAACCGCTACCTGCATTAAATCCACTACGGATAACCGCCCGAGCCATGCTATCAACTATATGCAAAGAGCTATCTTTACTTATAGTACTTGCCAGCTGTTGCGTTTCATTAGGCTTAGAACAAGAAAATAACAAGGAGAGTAAAACACATAAAATACTGTAATTCTTTTTCATAGTATATATTATTTGTACGGACATATATACAAAGTTATTTTATTATTTGACAATACAAAATAATATCGCCCCTATAAATACAGAATTACACTTACACATATATTATTTTTGCAATAAAAAAGGTTGGAGCTTTACACTCCAACCCAACCTTAACAATCTTCACTTCTCTTTTCACTCGTACACTTAATCTTTTTTTAGCAGAATCTTATCAATAGCGTCTTTTAGCTGTGGCTTAGGCACCGCTCCCTGAGACATCTGAGGAGACTCATTTAAAGGTACAAACAGTAAGCTTGGAATACTTCTGATTCCGAATAATTCCGCTAGTTCTTCCTCTTGTTCTGTATCAACCTTATAAATATAAACTTCATCTTTATATTCTGCCGCAAGCTCTTCCAATACAGGAGCAAGAGCTTTGCAGGGTCCACACCATGAAGCATAAAAATCGATCAAAGCAGGTTTATCACCCAAATATTTCCAATCGGGATTCACTTCATAATTCGCCACTTTTGTTAAGAAATCTGCTTTTGTCAAATATATAGTTTTCATATTATATCCTTTCTAATTATTTATTATCTCCCCTTTTGAATATACTGAACAACAATACCCCCATTATAGTTCCCCAAATAACACTATTTATTGGAGAAGATGTAATAGAGCAATTGCCACTCTCGCATCCTATATAGAACCAGTATAAGTATCCGCCAACCCCACCAATAATAGCGCCGACAGGATATAGCCAGTTCCGTTTCAAAATTTCAATCATTTTTTCCATTTTCAATCCTTTCTTTTTTAGATGAATAAATTTGTATTTGCATGATCTGTACGGTCAAGATAAGCTGCTACACCTCCAATTGTTACCCTATCTAAAAGTTCTTCACGTTTGATGCCCATCACATCCATCGACATAGAACACGCAATCATTTCAACGCCATTGTCGATAGCCTGCTGCATCAATGTTTCGAGGCTTTCTATATTTTTCTTTTTCATAATACGGCGCATCATTATACTGCCCATACCACCCATGTTCATTTTCGACAAACTTAGTTTCTTACTGCTCGACGGTAGCATCATACCAAACATTTTGCCCATTATATCTTTCGATACCTTTGGCTTATTCGTTTTCTTTATAACATTCAATCCCCAGAATGTAAAGAACATACTTACTTTTTTGCCCGAAGCCACTGCCCCGTTTGCAATAACGAAAGATGCCAAAGCACGATCGAGATCATCACTAAAGACAACCATCGTTTTATTATCACCTACCGATTTTACATCCCTATCCGATTGGTTTTTAGATGCTTTCTCTATGCGAGCTGTAATTATTCCACCTACATTACCCAGACTGATAATTTCTGCTCCAACCATTCTTGACCACCCTTTCAAGTCTTCACCAAAAGCCTGATCGGTTACTTTTATTTCCAATTGATCACCGTCATTTATCTGATCATAATTTTTCTTCAACTGCATAATAGGACCAGGGCATTGCAGTCCGCAAGCATCGATCGTAATTGTTTTTATATCTTTCTTTATATTAATCATTTTTTTGTCTTTATTATTTTTACTGAAAATCGTATCTGTTGATTGTTTTTCTATTGCAGACGAATAGGTCTTATACCCACCTGAAAGGTTATAAACTTGCAAAAATCCATTCTGCAATAAAATACGAGAAGCTAAATACCCGCGTAATCCCACAGCACAGTAAAATACAATTTTCTTATTCTTTGGTAATTCAGGCAAATGATTCCTCAGTTCGTCAACAGGAATATTAACAGCACCCTTTATATGGGCAAATTCGTATTCCTCCTTGGTACGGGAATCGATAATCATATACTCTGATGAATCGAGCTTCTTAATATCCTGCCAATGAATAATATTTACCTTTCCTTTTAATATATTCTCCGCAACAAAACCAGCCATATTAACAGGATCTTTCGCCGATGAAAAGGGCGGAGCATAAGCATGCTCAATTTCTTGCAGATCATATATCGTTCCTCCATTCTTAATTACCTGAGCGAATAAGTCGATACGCTTATCGACTCCATCAAAACCGACAACTTGCGCACCAAGCAGCTTTCCATCTTCGGGTGAAAAGTTTATCTTTATAGATAATGGCAATGCATTAGGATAATAACCTGCATGTGAACTACCATGTGTATAGGACGAAAGATGAGCAATCTGCTCCCTCTCTAATAATTTTGACGATGCTCCGGCAGCAGCTACAGTAAGATCGAATACTTTAGCAATGGATGTCCCTATAGTTCCATTATATTTACGGTGATTGCCTTCCACTATATTATCGGCCACAATACGCCCCTGCTTGTTCGCAGGACCCGCTAAAGGGATCAGCGAGTGTTTCGTTGTTATGGGATTGAAAATCTCTACAGCGTCTCCTAAAGCATACACATCCTCGTCTGAGGTCTGCAAATATTCATCTACTTTGATTCCTCCCAGTGAACCGATTTCCAATCCGGCTTCTTTTGCAAGCTTAGTTTCTGGGCGAACGCCAATGCTCAGTATAACCATATCGGCTACGACTTCTTTCTTACTCTCCAATAAGACTTTTATTTCATCACCTTCCGATTTGAATTCTACGACATTTTCATCTAGCAGCAATCCCACATTTTTACTTTTGAGATGTTGATGAACAATCGAAGCCATTGAGAAATCGATTGGCGCCATTACTTGATCTGCCCTTTCGATTACACAAACCTCCAATCCTGCCTCGTGCAGATTCTCGACCATCTCAAGACCGATAAATCCACCACCAACCACAACGGCCTTTTTCGGTTGATACTTGTCGATGTATTCTTTTATCTGATCCATATCGGGAACATTCCGTAAAGAAAAGATGCGCTTATCATTAATCCCTACTATCGGCGGTTTTATCGGCTCTGCACCCGTAGACACAACAAGCTTATCGTAACTTTCGGTATATATCTCATCTTTAGAAAGATTGTGAACTCTAACGGACTTATTCTTCAAATCGATTGCGGTCACTTCCGATTTTACACGAATATCTATATTGAACCGTTTGGTAAACCCTTCGGCTGTTTGAACAAAAAGCCGATCTCTTTCAGTTATTGCTCCTCCGATATAATAAGGTAAACCACAATTGGCATAAGAAACATACTCACCCCTTTCGAATAAAACGATTTGAGCTTTTTCATCCATTCTTCTTAAACGGGCTGCAGTGGTAGCCCCTCCTGCCACACCTCCGATTATTAATATTTTAATCATTTGTTATTGTATATATTTGTTATTAGCAATCATTTGAATAAAAAAAATGGAATTTATTCCATTAGCTTCGAAATCTGAGCTGTTAATCCTGAAAAATCCATCTCTTTACTCAACATTTCTTTTATTTTTTCTTTACCTGAATCAGTCAATGTAAAAATCATCTGGCGTTTATCTACTGCTCCCATTTCACGGCTGATATATCCTTTTGCTTCCACGGTATTTATTACACGCGAAACCCTCGAATTAGACAACCCGACAAAATCGCACAGCTCGTTAGCCGACTTAGACTTACCATCTTTCAGGCAGCAAAGCACTACACCTTCGTTGATCGTAATTCTATTGGTATCTGAAAAGTCTTTTTCAAACTGATAAAGCGCCTTATATATATCTTTTAATTTACAAATTGGTTCCATATAATATTATTTGCTAGCAGAAACTATTTGCAAATGAAAGTATATTTTTCGACTATACCAAATGTTTAACATTATTTCACCACAATCGACACTATATATAATTTAAAATAATGACGATGAATATATTAAGGAATATTTATATGAACAAAAATATCTAAATATATGTTTATTCTCCAAAGAGAAACTCAATAACGCATTGATGTTATTGGCTTTAAGGATTCATGAAACGTTTAATTAAATTAAATCAAACAAAAATGAAGAAGTACATTGCTGAGATGATAGGAACAATGGTTCTTGTCCTTATTGGATGCGGTAGCGCTGTGTTCGCCGGAGCAGCTCAACCTTTTGCCTCCGTAGGCACACTAGGCGTAGCCTTTGCTTTTGGACTATCTGTTGTAGCGATGGTCTATGCCATAGGCAAAATATCGGGATGTCATATCAATCCTGCTATCACACTAGGAATGCTTATTGCAAAGAAAATATCGGCGAAAGATGCCGGAATGTATATGATCTTTCAAGTGGTAGGTGCGATTATCGGCTCTGCCATACTGTATGTATTGGCCAGGGACTCAGGCTCGACCACAACACTTACTGGCGCTAACGGTTATACTAACCTGCTTCCTGCATTTGTAGCAGAAACAGTATTTACATTCATATTCCTACTCGTAGTGTTTGGCTCAACATCGAAAGGCGCACCGAATAATTTTGCAGGTATAGCGATAGGTCTAACATTGGTCATGATACATATTGTATGTATCCCAATCACCGGCACTTCGGTAAATCCAGCCCGTAGTATAGGACCGGCCATATTCCAAGGAGGTGAGGCGCTATCTCAATTGTGGCTGTTTATCGTTGCGCCGTTTCTCGGCGCTGCTATTGCTGCATTGACTTGGAAGAGTATTGATACAGCAGAAGCGGAAGCTTAAAATATATAATCACATATAACAAACGGCGATAAGGATATCCTTATCGCCGTTTTTGTATGTATGAAGAGTTATATTACACGTTCGATTTACCTTTAAATAAGGAAACAATCCACAGCAACACAAGTGCTCCTATAGTTGCTGTCACCAACGAACCGATAGTCCCATTAACACTCAGCCCCAAAAGGCTGAACAGCCAACCACCTATTACTCCACCAAGTATACCAACTATCAAATTTACAACCAAACCGAAACCTCTTCCTTTGAATATCTTCCCGGCAAGAAAACCGGCAAGAATACCTATAATTATCGAACCTATAATTCCCATAATGTTTATTTATTAGTAAATATAGAGTTAAAACAACTAAGTATGTGATATTGTTCCGATTTGCCTAAAATCAAGAAGAGTCCACAAACCGACGTTTGCGAACTCTTCATTAAAAACACCTTACCTAGAAATAATAGAAAAATAGACTGTCATCCAAATTGTAAACACTACAACTATGAACAAGTTAAGCATCTATTTATCTAAAGGATTTACTGACTTTATTTATTTATTGTAAGTATAAATCATCACCATGATTAAACTCAAAATGTTCTTTTTAATCGATTACGAAATTCCCATAATACCTAGCTCCATTCTCCCCCACAATAGAAAGACGATAAGAACCTATAGGATAATTCGATATATCAATATTTAAAGTAGGTTTGATTGCTGCGTTTACCGACTCTTCGTAAACCACAAATCCATTATCTCCTGCTATTGTTACTGAAACTGTATTCAAATTAACTCTGAATGTTATTTCAGCATATCCACCTACTATATAATAACCTTTAAATGCTTGCTCTACCAGCGAACGGGGTTGAGCTGAATTGCCGTCATCAATGCAATCTATATTCTTTCTTTCGTCGCTAACATTATATTCAATATCAGAATAGAAAGAATTAGCTACAGCATGAGACCCGGTTATAGAAAAAGTAACTAATATTATAAATAGTAAACAACTTTTTGTTTTCTTTGTTTTCATAAGCTTACTGTTTAATGTTTAAATTTATTTAATGTAATTTAAATTCTAGGCTAATATTATATTAATACTAAAAAGGTGTTAGCTTACATTAAACAAATTCAACTTTGCTTATCGTTCACTACAAAAGTATGTAGAAGTTATTCACAAAACAATACCCACTATAAAATGTGACAAGTATTTATTTTTTATATAAGTAATAATTAAATAGATATGATTCTGTTATTAAATATTTGTGACAACTACCAAAACAAATGTAGGATTATGTGAGGGTAATTTATTCAAGAAAAGACGATATACGAGTGTCCGAAATATTAATTTCTTGCAATTTTTTAATTAATCTCGACTTTCTCATTTGCAAAGCATGAGGTTTTACACCCATAATGATGGAAATATCTTTCGTCTCGTAACCACAATAGCTAAGAGAGAGGAATAATAAATCAGCTGAGTTAAGCGTCGATAGTATTTTAGGGTGCACAGATTGTGTTTCCATATAGTCAAAAGTCAGTTCCGACAAACGTTGCTCAGTTTCTTTTTTCATATTTTTCAATGAAGTACGTATTTGTTCATAACCTTTCGATTTTTCTTTTATGCCATAAGTAATGGATAGTGCTTCTATCTCTTTCTCAAAAGCGGCAGACTCTTCGGCAATATTTTTGTATATACTATTCAGATACATCATATTTTTCATTTGCTTATTTAAGAATGCATTATTCCTTTTCTCCAGTCTATGTTTATTCCGGATAACCCTTATAGCGAGTACTGCTATTATTAGCAATAATATAGCTAACAATGCAACTAATCCAATAATATATTCCCGCATTTGCAGCTCAAGCATTTTTTTTTCTTTTTCAGAAAGATCATATTTTTTCTCTATCTCCCTCAACCCCAAAGATTGCTGCTTTTCCTTTAGTGCTTCATACATCTTTTGATCTAAAACAAGATAATCATAGGCACCTTTATAATTTCCCTGTTTTGCTTCTAATCTGGACAAAACAGAATAAATCCTCATCTTCGTCGATATGTCAGATAATTGTGAAACTTTATCTTTTAGAGGTTCAGCAAAGTAACGAGCAGAATCCAACTGATCCACATCTAAATACAATCTGGATAAAGATAGTCTAAGTTTCAAAGAGTCTTGAGCATTAGAACTAGAAGCTAAGGCTCTTCGAAGGTAATATCTGCTCTTATCATACTCTTCTCTCTGGGCAAGAGCGAGGCCAATATGCCAGTCCAACATATACTCATAATATTTACTTTTCATTTGCTTGGCTATTGCAAGGCCTCTGGTATAATACATATCTGCACTTTCATACCGCTTAGCAACAGTACATGTTGTATATAGTGAGCACAAAGTACGAACAATCACTGAATCACTGTTTGGAATCTTATTATAGTATTCTAGTGCTCGTTCATAACGGACTACAGCACTATCATATACATATTCCTTAAGATACAGATAACCAATAGAACTCTGAATCAACCCATTAAGATGCAAATCATTCGATTCTTCAGCGTACTTTGCTGCTTTAAGATACTCCGCCATTGCGTCCCGAACAGAACCCTTTTCATAAAAGTAAGCTCCTGAATAAAAAGTGGCTAAAGCTATTTGTTTGGGATCATCATCTTTTTTCTTAAAATAATCTCTAGCTACGAAAATAAGGGTATCGGAAGTTATATCTTTATAGTTTTTGTACTTTGCCTGAACATTTGCGACTACATATTGCATGTAATTATTTTTACTCAAAGATTCGGGAGATTTAATAGAGTCTAATAAGATAAGCGCACTATCAGGTTTTAGATACATTATCCCTTGGGCCTGTGACAGTAAATCGAGTGATTCTTTATTGTCTTTACAAGAAAAAAGAGAAATTAATAGGAGCATAAATACGAAAATGCCTTTTCTCTTTCTGAATATTAATGTTTTCATAGCTGTAATATGAATTATAAAAGGTGTCTGAAAAACTGTTGAGTAAACTGACAAACAACTTCATAGTTTGACGATCAAATGGAACTCTTGTGTATAATAACAAATGCAAATCTAATAAAATTTAACGATTCACAACTATATATTTAAAAAATAGACCAGATCTGGTTAATAAATTAAATTGGTTAACCACCGTATTATATGGATATTATAAAGAAGTAACCCCTTAACAATCTCACGATCACCAAGGGGCTATTAATTAACTAAACTTATCATCAATCTTATCTTGAAGTCGATATCCCGGCCATATCCGTACCATTTGAATTTACTTCGATACGGCTCTCTGCTACCCACTCATGCCTGTCGTTATAGGCATAGATTACGTATTCAGATTTGTCAGACCAAGCATATCTTTTTGAGTCCCATTTTGTATAAAGGATAGCTGCGACCTGATTGTCTTTGTTATAGACAAATTCTGTTTTTTGAGTACCAATCCATCCTTCATCAGTCCAGGCATATAGGGTTCTTGCCAATTTATTTCCGGCAGTATCAAACAGGTGTGTAACTTTTTTCAACGGAGTCGATGTCCTTTGATCTACAGTTATATACTCTTTTGTAGATCCTGAATTTGTATTATCAAAGTTGTTGTAAACTATAGTTCCATCTTCTTGCTGAGAGAATAAACTTATTGAGAAAAAAAGTACTGCGACTAGTATTATTAATTTTACTTTCATTACCGTATTTTTTAGAGTTCATTATTAAATCGTTTTCATTAAAACAGCATCCTTCTGCTCTTTACATATATGACGATGTTAGATACCAATAGTTACAGTTTTTGATAAAGAATTTCAATTAAAAGACATCAAAAGACTAAATTATTTTTCGGTCACGAGATTGGTTATGGTATTATCTATACGCATTTGGCTTGTAGCAACCCATTCTCCACCATCGTTATAAGTATGAAGCAAGTATTCCGATTTATCAGACCATTCGCCTTTTTCCGCATTCCATTCTGTATAGATCAAACTTGCAAGCTGATTGCTTGAGGCACACTGGTATTCATTCTTTTGCTTAGCGACCCATCCCGAATTACTCCAGGTATATACAACTTTCTCTATTTTATTTCCGTCAGCATCAAAAATATAAGTTGATTTAGTCAAAGGAGCCAATGTTTGTTTATCGACAGCGATGCATTCTTTTGTTGTTACAGAACCTGTATTGTCTATATTATTGTAAACTATTGTTCCACGTTGTTGAGAAAATAAGCTTACTGAAGAAAAAAGAACTGCGATTAAGATAAATGTTTTAGTTTTCATAATTTGATATTTTTATGTTGTTAATATTTAAACAAAAGACTAATGAACTGGTGTATTAGTTAATTAGTGCACCACAAATATATACACTCTTTTTAATATACAAAACTTTTCCAAACATTTTTTTCAAAAAAAATTCAAATTAAATTATAAATAACTGTAAATATGTACTATATGGAATAAAAAAAATAGCTCCACATTGTGGAGCTATTCATCTATATAAATTAATATTACCTTAATTCTGACTCTTGATCAAAAAATCTTGGTATTCTGACCATAAACTATCTGTCGTATGCTGCTCACCAAGCACATGTTTCATCGCTTTATCGAAGCTCCATGGAATAATTTCCAGGGCTGATTTATTAAACTTACGTAAGAAATCGGGATCTTTGCAAGTCAACCATTCTAAGAAATAACCTGTTTTGCGGTATCCATCCATCCAGCTACCGCCCGGTTTACGATCGCTTACAGGAAAAAAGCCGTTATGAAAACGCACCGCATCGGCCATACCTTCTATAAATACCCAAAACTCTGTTCCTTGCTTGTAACCACCTATTCCTTGTGGCTCAAGCTGAAATCCATGAGTAAGTTCATGATATAATACACCGCGCGTTTCGTAAAGAACCTTTTCGTCACCTTGGGCTAATTCCGATTTTTCTACCCAGCGTGAACTATAGAATATATTGATAACAGGAGGCTGACCACCTTTTGCTGAAATTCCGTCTTTATCTTCAAGTGTATACTTGATTTTCTCTATATTAGGAATAGAATCCTGGTCTGACCAGTAAAGTGTTTGGGCTACCCACAAAGCATGCTGCTGAATAAAAGGTACTGCATCAGGCACAATACGCTTGTAGATATCAGAACCCTCTGTTCCTTCTGCCATGTTAGTAAATTCAATCTCGGGGAATTGGAAATTTCTCCATTTGGGATCAACCCATTTGCAATTTTCCTGCGCATTAAGATAAGCTACACTGCTTATAAAAATCAGGATTAGAATAATTTTTTTCATTCGTTGTTGTTTTATAGTTCAATTAGGTCAACACTAACTGTCTTTTTATAATAGAAGACAGACAAAATTATATTAAATAGTGAGATAATTAACATTCTTGCTGCTAAATAATGTTACTCACACATAAAAAAGGCAGATGTTTATTAAAACACCTACCCTTTTCAATTTATATATAGTACTCCAAGAGTTATTTTGGTTCTACCCAATCTCCATTTAACTTGATTAACTGCACTAATCTGTCGACAGCTTCTTCCGACGGGATATTCTTTTCTATCAGTTCTTTCTTTTTATAAAGGGATATTTTACCCTTTTCAGCCCCTACATATCCATAATCGGCATCAGCCATTTCGCCCGGTCCGTTTACAATGCAGCCCATAACACCAATCTTCAGGTGCTTAAGGTGTGCTGTTGATTCTTTTACACGGGCAACGGTCGTTTGAAGATCGAATAATGTTCGTCCACAACTAGGACAAGAGATATATTCAGTCTTACTAGTACGGATACGAGACGCCTGCAAAATACCGAACATATAAGCATCAATACTCTTTTGGTCCAGTTTACCTTCATTCTGCATCAGAATACCATTACCAAATCCATCCAAATAGATTGTACCAAAATCGGCTCCGGCTTTTATCTGTATATCTTCTGCCTCATCTTCTTTATATCGGCGGTTTACTATAATAGGTGTATCACAGGCATTATTCATAAGTGTATGGATGAAAGCGCGTTGCTCACCCACCCCATTAATATGATCAGTAGTCAGAATAATAACAATCGACTGATTTGATTTCAGAAGAGCAATAATATCATTATTCAGCTCGGGATATGAAAGTCTTAAGAATTTGATTTTAGCATTATTACTTGAGATATCTCTCCAATTAGCAGCATCGAATAGTGGGTAAGAATTTACATCACCCTTCCAGCCTGCTACATCAATAATAGAAGGTATAGCTTTTGGTGCTTGGACCGGCAATTCACTACCTACATAAATATAGTCAGGTAAAAAATGGCTGTTCAACTCGAAGTTACCATTCGAACGATCAGAAATTACGACAGGTAATTTGTCTCCACCAATATTCCCTACCTCATAAGTTTTTCTTCGATCGGTAGAAAATGGCGAGAATCCCGGATATACCTCTGCCTTTATTTCGGGATGACCGACTTTCTGACCAACATATGCTACAAGCTTGCGAGCAACAGGAACCTCCAGTTCGGGGTCTTCACTAAGCGATACACGAATTGTATCACCAATACCATCCGAAAGAAGCGTACCTATACCAACAGCCGATTTGATACGCCCATCTTCACCGTCACCCGCCTCAGTTACTCCAAGATGTAGGGGAAAGTTCAATCCTTCTTTTTCCATACGAGAAATCAATAGACGAACGGCTTTTGTCATAAGCACAGTATTGGACGTCTTCATAGATATAGCTATATCTTTAAAGCCTTCATCCAAACAAATATGCAAAAATTCCATACATGACTCAACCATGCCTTCGGGAGTATCGCCATAACGGTTCATTATACGGTCAGAGAGCGAACCGTGGTTCACACCTATACGCATAGCAGTCTTATGCTCTTTACATATATCTAATAGCGGTATAAGCTTTGCCCTTATCTTTTCTATTTCCAAAGCATATTCTTCGTCCGTATATTCAAATGTTGCAAAAGTTTTCACCCTGTCTACAAAGTTACCGGGATTTATACGCACTTTCTCTACAATCCTTGCTGCTGCCTCTGCTGCACGCGGATTGAAATGAATATCAGCAATAAGTGGCGCTTTATAGCCTCTACTTCTTATCAGTTCTTTTACATTTCGCAAATTTTCAGCCTCGCGTACACCTTGTGCTGTCAGTCGCACATAATCTGCTCCGGCTTCTATAATTTTTATTACCTGCTCGGCACTGGCCTCTGTGTCGTTCGTATTTGTGTTAGTCATCGATTGTACACGAATCGGGTTGTTACCGCCGAGTGGTGTATCACCAATTCTTGTTTCAGAAGACACTCGTCTTCTATAATTAAAATAATCCATTCGTGATTTTTTTAGTTGTAAACCGAATAATCAAGGTAAATACCTACTTATTATTTCTGCATGTAAAGTAATAATAACTTGCTGTAATTTTGAACAACAACGTAAACTATTTATTGTACTTATAACAAAGATATAGCTTTTTTGTTTTATTCCGAAATAGCAAAAAGACTATCTTCCCCCATCTAATTAAAAGGGTGATATTCAAACAAAATTGAACATCACCCTCTTTAGTATTTAGTTATAATAGGTTTATTTAACAGGTTCCAAACGGAACGAATAGCTAAGAACTTTGTTAGCAGGGATCATGTATTTCTCCATTGTAATAGGACCGCAACTTGCATTACCTAGACCTTCTTGTATGCAATCAAGATTCAAATAAATTTCCGGTTTACGAATATTATCCAGTTCAAAATCGTGTAAAGCAATCCACGCATCTTTATCCAAGAAATGTAATGCACTGAAATTCATACGATCTTTCGATGTGATCTTCAATCCACGATCATTATCATCAGTAAGGGTAATCCATCTTATACCCTCTCTGTTACCCATACTTTGTGCTCGAACATAATGTTCAGCTTCCATGCCTTTCACCGTAGTTTCATATAATCCTACGAGAGCAGATTGTTTTCTATCCGAATAATTTTCATGAGGTCCGTTTCCGTAATAGCGTACTTTCTCAAAACCTTGAGGCAATACCATTTGCAAACCTAAACGGTGAACAATGCCTCCATTGACAGGCTTAGTGAAGTTAGCATCTACATCTATTACGCCATTGGAGTAGACAACATATTTCACGAGATATGGAATCACGACAGGCTTTTCACTATTGATAGTTGCATTGATACTCGTTACAATGGTAACTGATTTATTACTATCATCAACTTTATAGCTGAATAGCGGTTTATCATAAGTAGTTTCATGGTAACTCTGATCTACATATTTGTCATTATTTATAGCTCGATACCAATTCAGCGATAATCCGTTATTATTATGGACCATTTCTCTATTGTCATATTGTAACGAAGTCATAACAGCAGTTTCCATATCGAATACTGTTCTGAAACCATTACTACTTATAATCAAGTTATTACCTTGAGTCGTTGCATTAATAGCTGGCAATGAAGATTGATCGACAGCAGCCACAACTGGGCGACTATTCAATGCAAACTGCTCGGTAGCAACAACATGCCCTGCTTCCCCCCAAACATTTTTGTTTTTAAGAGAGAAAGATATATTTAAGAAATACTCTTTACCTGCCTCTAGTTTCTTATTAAATGGTATTGTCACGATTTCTTTCTCATTGGGAGCCAGATTTAGCGATGTCAACGATCCCGATTCAACTTTAACTCCATCTTTTAAAACTTCCCATGTAATGTCGAATTCATTTAAGTTTAAGAAGTCATAGCGGTTTTCAATTTCAACTTTACCGCTCACCAAAGCAATCGGTTTAAATTTAATATACTGATACACCTTTTTCACTTCCAACAGTTTTGCTGTAACTCTTCTATCAGGCGTTGTCAAACCGTTACATGAAAAATCGAAGTCGTTTGGTTTATCACCGAAGTCACCACCAAAATAAAAACGTGTAGGAGACTCTCCGAATTTAGTTAGCCCTTGATCCACCCAATCCCATACACAGCCACCGATCATACGTTGCGAATTCTCTATATAATTCCAATAATCGACAAGATTACCGGGCGCATTACCCATCGAGTGAACATATTCGCACAAGAAATACGGTTTGTCTGAATCTTGTTGATCGAAACGGGTCATTCTGTCGATATCAGGATACATGTGAGAATCAATATCTGCTAACTCATTTTTTCCTTCATAATGAATAGGACGCGAAGGATCCAGTTCTTTCGCTTTTTTATACATTGCATCGAAGTTATCTCCATTACCACCCTCATTGCCTAGCGACCAGAAGATAACAGATGGATGATTCTTGTCGCGTTGAATAACTCTTGTTATACGATCCACATAAGCCGGAATCCAGCTTGGCATATTGCTTATAGAGTGATTCCCGTGATTTTCGAGGTCCGCCTCATCCATCGTATATAATCCAAAGTAATCGTACATTGCATATATTTTAGGACTATTCGGATAATGGCTTGTACGGATTGTATTAATATTATGATTCTTCATCATCAAGACATCGGTCATCATCGACTCAACATCTACCGCCTTGCCGTATACAGGATGTGTATCATGCCTGTTCACACCTTTAAAGAATATCTGCTCATTATTAATATAAACCCGCTTGTTTTTTATTTCAATCTTACGAAATCCAAATTTAGAAGACATCGCCTCCAACACTTTGCCCTGACTATCTTTAAGAGTAACAATTACTGTATATAAATTGGGCTTTTCGGCAGACCACAATAATGGATTATTTACTTTAGCTTGCAAATCATAATTCCATTCTTCATTGCCTTTCAAAGCTACGACAGCCTGCGACAACTTTGTATCCACAGTTTTCCCCGATGGATCGAGTAACGTAATATCTAATGTAGTAGCTTGCGATGTTTTGCTATCATAATTCTTTACATATGCCTTTGTCTTGAAAATAGCAGAACTATAATCATCGCCTGCAAATTCAGACTGCAAGAAGTAGTCACGCACATGTACTTTAGGCGTTGCAAAAACAAAAACATCCCGATGAATACCACTTAAACGGAACATATCCTGATCTTCGATATAGCTGGCATCTGTCCAACGATAGACTTCAGCAGCAATCGTATTATTGCCCGGCTTCACATATTTAGTAATATTGAATTCAGCTACATTATTAGCACCCTCGCTATATCCAACCTTAGTTCCATTTATCCAAACATATATCCCACTATATACTCCGTCGAAATGAAGAAAGATTTCTTTGCCATCCCAATCGGCAGGAACAGAGAAATCTCTGCGATATGAACCGACAGGATTTACTTCTATCTCATTGGTATATCCTTTTTGCGCCTGAATGAAAGGAGGGTTATTTTTGAACGGATATGTTATATTCGTATATATAGGTGTGCCGTAACCTTGCATTTCCCAGCTGGATGGAACAGGTATCTCTTTCCAAGACGATACATCATAATTCATCTTATAGAAATTGGTTGGACGTTCGGATGGTTGTTTCACCCAATTGAACTTCCAATTACCGTTCAGAGATAAATAATACGAAGAAGTAGGAGTTTCCCAAGGCTTATCGAATGTTTTGTCTGCTTTTAATGCTTCTACAGTTGGATACACATGATATGTAACATGACCGGGCTCTTTATTAACGGCAAAGATCGTTTCGTCCTCCCATTCTGTATTACCCCGTTTCGTTTTCTTATCTTCTTTGGGCGCTTGCATACTGGTCGGTACCAAGATCCATAATTGTGATGCATTTGGTAACTGATAAATAGCTGTTCCGGCATCATCGTCACCCGTAAAAGCAAGATTCATACCACTTGCCGGATGTGTAATCATATAGGCTCCTGTACCGGTAACTGCAAACTTCCATTGCTGATTACGGTTACCATTGTCTGTATCCCATTGAATAACAGCATTCCCATTACCTTCGACAGTATTATTATTGTCTATACTTTTATTATTGAAAGGACTGGATATTGTATAATAACCATTCGGAAGAGCTGTGATTTTCCAATACTGCCCCTTTGCACTATTAGAGCTTTTACTTAGAAAGATACCAGCCTCATTTGTGGTCTTTGATTTATTGTCTAAAACCAGACCAGACGGACTTTGAATCTTGTACAACACATCCTTTTTGATTTGTTGTGCAAATGTCTTCGACGAAATAAAAAGCATGCATACCAGAAACGCAGCAATACCTAAAGATCGATTCTTCATAATTAACTTTTAAGGTTACAAAAATTAGATTTTCTCAAACTCGATCATAAATATAGGCATATTTTCTAAAATGTACTATTACCTATTTTTATTTTTTTGCTCTATATCAAAACAATTTACAGTATAATTTGGTTTATATTATAAACTAGTTTATATTTGCAATATAATATTGTTATACAATTAAATAAATATCGTTATGGAAAAAGAATTTAACGGACAAGAAAGCTTGACATTGATCAACGAAATGATTTCGCAGGCAAGAAACAACTTTAGAAAAGAGACAGCAAACAGAGTCATATTTGTAGGATACTCAGTTGCTGTTGTAGCCATTATGAACTTAATATTAGTTCACACTCTCCCAAATCCAAATCAATCGTACTGGATATGGTTACTTATGATCCCAATGTCTATTATCAATGTATGTATTGCAAAGAAACAAGACAAACAAGCTTTGGTTAAAACCCATATTGACAAAATTATCGGTGCAATATGGAGAGCATACGGATATTCTATAATAGTACTGCTATTAGTCATATTCGGAACAACTGCCATTATAAATGCAGCATATCTCCCTCTGCTTATTACTCCGATTATACTCACTTTGACTGGATTGGCACAATATGCAACTGCAACCGCCTGCCGATTCAAACCATATTTTTATGGGGCAGCTATATTCTGGATTGGAGTACTTCTCTGTATTGGCAGCTATTGCACCGGCAACGGAAGTATTCAATTCATTATCTTAGCAGCAGCGTTCATAGCAGGGTTTGCCATACCGGGGCAACTCTTAAACCGTAAAGCCGAATAAAATGTTTAAAGACCTAGATCCTTTATTGCACTCCCAACTTCGGTTGGCAATCATGTCGTTGCTGCTGGCAATCGATGAAGCCGACTTTGTATTCATTCGAGAAAAAACGGGAGCTACGGCAGGAAATCTGAGCGTACAGATAGATAAGCTAAATGAAGCCGGATATATTGATGTAAGAAAATTTATAGATGGTAAAAAACCACGCACTGTCTGTAAAATAACACCTCATGGGGTTGATGCCTTCGATAAATACGTAAAAGCATTACAAAGTTATATACAGAAATAATCACCCCGTAATATATTAGATCAGCCGATACAAAACATTGTATCGGCTTTTTCATTAAGAAATAATCAGGAGTTTAACACATGCAGTGTGTGACAAGCCACTAGGGCAGCCGTCTCTGTCCGTAAGCGACTTTCGCCTAGAGAGATAGGCTCGAACCCATTTTGAAGTGCTTCTGCTACTTCTTTTTCGCTGAAATCACCTTCGGGGCCGATAAGAATAAGAGCAGCTTCACCCTTTTTATAGGCATCTTTCAGCAGCTTTTTATCTTGTGGGTAGCAATGCGCAATAAATTTGTGCCCTGTGAAATCTTGTTTAATAAACTTAGAGAAAGGAGTCATTTCATCCAATTGAGGTAAAATTGCTTTCTGCGATTGCTTCATAGCTGAAACAAGTATCTTTTCGATACGAGGCAATTTAATTTCCTTACGTTCAGAATGCTGACAAAGCAATGGAGAAAAGCGATCAATGCCTATCTCGGTCGCCTTTTCGGCAAACCATTCTACGCGATCTATATTTTTGGTTGGAGCGAAAGCAATTTGCAGATCGAAACCCCACGATTTAGGCTGATCTATTGTCTTCTCAATATTTACGATACAATGCTTAGGGTGTGCCTGAATAATAGAAGCATCAAAAAAATGTCCTCCCCCATCAGTAACAAGAATAGCATCCCCTTCTTTCATCCGCAACACTTTTACACAATGCAAAGCCTCCTCAGCAGGAAGTTCGGGATTGGTAAGTATATCCGGTGCAAAGAAGATGGTCTTATCCATTATTTAATCTTCAAAAATGATTCTATTATCACCAAGTTCTTTCACTTTGGCCAAAGATTCGACACGGATACCCAGTTCTCGTAATCTTTTACCTCCATCTTGGAAGCTTTTTTCTATGATAAAACCCATTCCAAATAGCTCAGCTCCGGCTTCTTTCACCAGATTATTGATGCCTACGGCAGCATTTCCATTTGCAAGGAAATCGTCGATGAAAACTACTTTATCATTCGAATTAAGGAAGTCACGGCTAACACATACATTGTAGTCAGTCCCTTTAGTAAAAGAATGAACAACCGTGGTTACCATATTTTCCATTGTTTTAGGTATCGCCTTTTTCACAAAGACTACAGGCAACTCTAGCAAATAGCCAAGCATAATAGCAGGAGCTATACCGCTGGCTTCTATCGTCACTATTTTATTTATCGGTAGATTTCCAAATCTACGCACAAATTCTACTCCTATTGATTTCATCAGAATGGGATCCATCTGATGATTGATGAAGCTATCTACTTTGAGAATACCTCCATCAAAACTTTTTCCGTCTTTTAGAATACGATCTTTTAATAATTTCATAACAATATATTTTTTATTCTTTAATACGGATAACAACATTTGCAATGATGGCAACAAGACCACCTGTTGTTATTCCCGAAGAAAAAGTTCCTTTAATCCATGATGGCATCTGATCTAAGATACCCGGTACTAGTTCTACACCTAATCCACAAGCAAAGCTCACAGCTAAAACAAGAATAGCCTTTCTATTAATATCCTGCGAGGCAATAATTCGTACTCCCGATGCGGCAACCGTACCAAACATCAATAGAGTAGCACCGCCTAACACGGGTTCGGGCATAAGAGAAAACACCCCACCTACAAAAGGGAAAGCACTTAGTATAACTAAGAATCCGGCTATATAGTAACCAATGTAACGACTGGCTACACCGGTCAACTGAATCAAACCATTATTCTGCGCAAAAATAGAGTTCGGAAAAGAATTGAATACACCGGCAATCATTGAGTTTACTCCATCAGCCAAAACACCACCTTGCGCACGTTTTAGAAATTTTGGTCCTTCAATCGGTTCTCCACCAATCATAGAGTTGGCTGTGATGTCACCATACGCCTCGATAGAGGTAATGAAGTAAATCAAAGCAACAGCTATAAATGCGGATATATCAAAACCCAATCCATATTTGAATGGTGTTGGTATATTTATCATACCCAATCCGCCTAATTCTGAAAAGTCTATGCGACCCATGAAATAGGCTACAACATAACCGATCAGAAGTCCTATAATAATAGAACTCATTCGGATATATTTATTCCTAATGCTATTTAATATGATAATCGAGATTAGTACTAATCCTGCCAATCCCAGATTCTGCATGCTACCAAACGTACCTGTCTTCATTGCATAATCACCACCACCACAAGATATGATAGCCACTTTAATCAGACAGAGGCCGATCATGGTTACCACAATTCCAGACACTAAAGGTGTGATTATTTTTTTAGTATATTTCAACAAGCGGCTAACTACAATTTCAACAGGGGCTCCGGCAATACATACCCCGAAAATAAGAGGCAATGCAGCAACACCCATTCCACCGAAACTAGAAGTTAATGCTCCAATAAACGAAAAACTTGTTCCTTGCACACAAAGCAAACCACAGCCAACAGGCCCGAAACGTCTGCACTGAATAAACGTAGAAATACCCGATGCTAATAATGCCATCGACACAAGAAAGCCCGTAGTGGCAGTATCCAATCCTAAAGCTCCTGCTATAATGAGCGGAGGAGTGATAATAGCCACAAAAATGGCCAATAGATGTTGCAGGGCGACAAATATGGATTCTTTGAAAGGTGGTCTATCTTCTATCTGATAGATAAGATCGGTTTTCATTATCGGTTGAATAATTTCATCTACTGCGCCTTTGCTAGCTTCCATATAAATTGTCGGGTGTTTTTATTTTAATGTTGATCCTGTTTCCATATTGAAGTTATACACTTCTTCTACAGGAAGTACTTTACGTGATACTTTGTTAATGTCTCTGCCTTCTTTAGTCCACAAGAATGGATAAAAGCTGTATGAATAGTCGGGCTTCAATTCCTTCACATCATCTTTCCAGCCTTTCCAACGAAGATTCCCATAGAATTCGTTCATATCTGTTTCGAAACAGAATAATAAGAACTGACTATAATCGATCTCCATCGCTTCCCACTCTAGCGAATCGGGAGAATAATAATATATATTTCCTGCGTCGTTACCCAAATAGCCTCCATTTACTGCATAGAATCCACCGATAGCATCGTCAGCAATCAGGAGATAACCGGCAATTTCGCCAAATTCCGAAAAGGTTTTACCCTTGTTCCAATCAGGCAATGAACGCTTCAACAACTTGCAACCGGATCCTAAAATACGAATCCATCCATGATCGATCAACAAACCTCCTGTATGATAGATAACAGCACCCATCAATGATTTAGTTGAAACCTGAGTTTTGTATAAAGCATCTTTCGCATTTGGAAGATCACATGGCAAAATTTCAACTTTATTTTTAGATACATCTATCCACTGTTTGATGTATGTCCAACCCGAATCTTCTGTGTTAACAAGCTCTTGTAGTGTACGCATTTAATTTAAATTACTCCCACTCGATAGTAGCAGGCGGTTTAGACGAGATATCGTAAACAACACGGTTTACACCTCTCACTTTATTTATAATTTCATTAGATACTTTTGCTAAAAATTCGTACGGTAAATGAGCCCAATCGGCAGTCATAGCATCCGTAGATGTTACGGCACGTAAAGCAACTGTATTTTCGTAAGTTCGTTCGTCTCCCATTACACCAACAGAGCGTACAGGTAATAATATAGCTCCGGCTTGCCATACTTGATCATAAAGACCATATTCGCGAAGCATGCTAATATAAATATCGTCCGCATTCTGAATAATTTCCACTTTCTCAGGGGTAATGTCTCCAAGAATACGTATTCCCAAACCAGGTCCCGGAAATGGATGACGTTTGATAAGATGATCCTTCATTCCTAATTCTAAACCTACACGGCGAACTTCATCTTTAAATAACAGACGAAGAGGTTCAACCAGTTTAAGGTTCATTTTTTCGGGAAGACCACCAACATTGTGATGAGATTTAATTACCGTTCCGGTAATAGATAACGACTCGATAATGTCAGGGTAGATAGTTCCCTGTCCGAGCCATTTTATATCTTTCAGTTTATGAGCTTCTTCATCGAATACATCGATAAAGCCTTTTCCTATTATTTTACGTTTTGTTTCGGGATCGGTTACTCCTGCTAATTCTTTATAGAAACGAGCCTTTGCATTTACTCCGATTACATTAAGCCCCAAATGTTCGTAATCTCTTTGAACATTTTCAAATTCGTTTTTACGAAGAAGACCATGATCTACAAATACGCAAGTAAGATTCTTACCTATTGCTCTATTCAACAATACTGCTGTAACAGACGAGTCAACGCCTCCCGACAAAGCAAGAATCACTTTATCATCACCTATTTGTTGCTTCAATTCAGCAACCGTAGAATCGATAAACGATGCAGGGCTCCAATCTCTTTGGCATCCGCAGATGTTAAGGAAATTACTTAGTAAACGTGTACCATCGGTAGTATGATAAACTTCAGGATGAAATTGTACCGCCCATGTAGATTCTCCGTTTATTTTATAAGCAGCAGCATCCACATCGCTTGTGCTGGCAATAATATCAAAATCGGCAGGTAAAGCAGTGATTGTATCACCATGCGACATCCACACCTGTGTACCTTGCGATATACCATCAAATAGCAACTGTCCTGATTCTATTTTTGTCAAATGAGCACGACCGTATTCGCGTGAATCACCTTTTTCAATCTTGCCACCCGAAGAATATGCAAGATATTGTGCACCATAGCAAATACCCAAAATAGGATACTTACCTCTAATCTGACTGAGATCAGGTTTAAAAGCACTATCATCATTTACAGAGAAGGGACTACCCGAAAGGATTACTCCTTTGACATTTTCTTCTTCGAAAGGAAATTTGTTATACGGGACTATTTCGCAGTAAGTGTTTAACTCTCTGACCCTGCGACCAATAAGCTGTGTGGTTTGTGAACCGAAATCAAGAATAATGATTTTCTCGTGCATACTAATAATAAAAAGAGGGTTATTATTTTAATGCGCACAAAGATACATCTTTTTTTGATATGTTGTTTATCGGTTTTTCACATTTAACTAAGAAACTTTTTGGATTTTTTTATAGGGCTCTTTTCACTTTCAAATACTTACTGAAAAAAACCAAAAAGTTTCCAATTATTTTTATAAGTATTTCATATACTTATTTATATGAAATATTCTCCAGAATCTCAATCTTACTTGTACCGGCAAACGGACTAAACAACTCGGTCAAAGCTCCCGAACCGATTTTAGTCGTCGGTTTAAAATTGTCTGAATTCATATAATTTAGCATGCTATGGTATAATTGTCTTGTTTCAGGTTTATCCATCGCTGCATTCAAATCGGACATACAAACTAACAATTTACCACTCTCAACCTGAAACTCAAAAATAAGTCCCAATTTATGATTTCGCTCCACGTTATCAATAACCTGTACAATTGGCTTATACCCCACAGGCATTCTATCCATAATCAGAGGATAACTATTCTTTACAATCGGAAACCACTGCCAGTTTGTATGGAAATCTGTTGGGAAATCGGCAAAAATGGGGTGTTCCGGCTTAGTCAAAATGCCCAATGTACCGGGAGATACAGGCCTTTTAATAGACTCACTGATAGTTTTGAACATACGATAGTTCCAATAATCGGTTTGAAACAGCCCCCCCACGGTTGATTGTTCATATTGTTTTCTATTGGGGAATAGCAATACGCTTTCTCCTTTTTTCAATCGCTCAATCGTACCATTATCCAGTCTATCTGCTATAGTAATAATCGCAGGTTTTTCGATTGATGTTTTTTCTGGATATATCCATAAAGGATATGAGTTTTTATAATCAGTATCTGATATGCTAAGTTTCAGCACAACTTTCTCCGCTTTTGCAATAGAAACTATCTTAGGCGTTATCGCCCCTAAATCGATCAATCCGTTTTCTTTAGCTTTAATATTAATCGTACCCTTATCTACAACTCGCTGATCATCGCTTTTTAGTTCCCAATACAAACTCTTACCATCCAATGAGGCTTCTGAATAGTTCGCAATTTTCACATTACCCTCTAAAGACTCATTATTGGTCCAACAGAATTTCTCTGTTGTAAATAAAGGCACCACAGGCGAACAAAATTCTCTCCATTCTTCGGCAGTAATTATCCCTTTGCTATCCATAAAAGCATCCAAAATTCCGACAAATGCTGATCCCTGACCCGGATAATCCTGCAGGTCTAACAATTGGAATCCGCCAAAACCGGCTGTCCTTAAATCCATCTCAATTTCAGCCCTGTAAAGTAATGCCGACCACTTTCCGGATGCTTCAAAGAAATCATCTGCCTGATCGGGCATGCCTGCATCCTCAAGCCTTTTTTTGAATATTTCAAAATTTCTCGGTTGAAGCACACCTGTATATTTTTTAATCTCATTATAATTCGGATATATCTGAAACTGCCCCGTCTCATGACTTATAACAGGAACTGTGGATGCACCGATTGCTTTTGAAAAATTCATGACAGAATTCGGATAAGTATGATTGATATATCCTCCATTATAAGCATCGGCAAAAGAAAACGAACCTCTTACATGTGTATTGAACGAATTTTGCTCCTCCCCTCCTATACGACATGTCACCAAGAAATCTTCACCTGGTATCTGCCCTCTAAATCCCAAAAAGTTGTTTGCCCCGAAAGCATATAAATGCCTGATATCTAAATCCCTAAACGTTTTGACAAAATTATCCATCACTTCCTGATCGCCAAAAAGCTCATTCCCCAAAGCAAACATTACGAAAGATGCGTGATTTCCATACGCATTCTGAATATTAACACCTTCTTTTGTGAGGAAAGAATTTAATCGATCATCTTCTTTTTTGAGGGTTCCCCAAAATGGCAACTCTGGTTGTAGGTAAATACCTTCAATATCGGCCGCATCGAAACAAGCTTTAGGCGGACACCACGAATGAAAGCGATAATGATTAATACCATATTGTTTGGCTATCTGAAAATACTTTCTCCATGTTTCTAAATCCATTGCGACATGAGCCGTCAGCGGAAAGACACATGCATCATGTTTCCCCCGCAAAAATGTTAGATTATCGTTGATTGTAAATTGGGAACCTTTAGCTTTAAAGTCTCTTAGTCCGAAATTAATAGTCTTCGAATCGCAGAGGCCTGTGCCGTCATCAAGTGTTACTTTCAGTTTATAGAGGGATGGATGAAACTCGCTCCACAGCAAAGCATCGTCTCCCAATGTATATTTTATTTCAATTTCATCTTTAGATGCATCTAAATCTTGACTGATTGCTTTAACTTTATGTTTTTTGTCTGTATTCCATGCTTCTGCTTGTAATTCTATTTTAGCAGGACTTGTCTTTTTCTCTGAATTTGAGAGTTTTATTTTCACCAAAATTGATTTGTCTTTTGCATCAGGATATATTTGAACATCCTGAATGTGCAATATATTAGTTGCTTCAAGATAAATCTCACCTATAATTCCATTCCAATTTGTTTGAGTCGATTCTGTATATGCGTGTGAGTTAGATAATAACTGAGGTGGTACTGACTGACCGTTATCCACCATTATAACAATGTCGTGCTTTCCGGGAGAAAGAAAAGGAGTCAGATCGTACACTTGTTGTGTGGACACATTATCGTTTGAACCAACTTTTTTCCCGTCAACCCATATATTTGTTGGCTTTGTGCGTTCAAGAAAGAGAGAGACATTTTTTCCTTTCCAGTCTTCAGGTATATCAACCTCTTTTTTGTACCAGGCTTTTCCTACATAGGAGTATGTTCGCGAAAGAAATGTAGTTTCGTCATTTTTTGTATTTAATATGCCTTTCTTGTTCGTATCTGTGGTTCCCGGCAAATCGACTAAATCTGCAAAGGCTTTTGTTTGCCAGTTCTTTTCAATCCCCTCGTTTAAAGAATCCAATTCGAATTGCCATTTGCCCTGCAAATCGATTCGTCCACGTTGATAATCGCCTTTAGCCCCATTACATGAGGAAAATATTGCAATGAAAGCAAGTAAAAATAGGGTAGTGTATTTTTTCATAATTAAAATTGTATTAAACAAAGAAACATGAGTTTGAGATTTGAGCAAGCTATTTCTATTTAATAATACATACTATTCCAGCCATATAACTCAGGCAAGAATCCTCATTAAACTACGAACAAAATAAATACAAATAATTGCTTCACCAACGTAACCGAAAATAGGACGGCAAGTTATAGAAATAAAAATTTATAGCAAAAAAAGGGAACAGTTAGTTCATAAGAAATTATCAATGAAAATTTTAACAATTTGCATCCTAGGGCTAATTGACCTATCTTTGTCGCATTAACTCAAAAAAATAGAATAATGGCAGAAGCTACAGCATGTCCAAAATGCAACATGGAAAACACATATTTCGACGGAACAGCATATGTTTGCCCTGATTGTTTTCACGAATGGACAGGAGAAGGGGATACCGATGCAGAAGACACAACTCCACGAGACAGTAATGGTGCAGAACTTTCGGATGGTGACGCAGTTACCGTAATCAAAGATCTTAAAGTAAAAGGATCTTCTATGGTTATCAAACGCGGTACAAAAGTAAAAAGCATACGATTGACTGAAGAACCAACAGAAGTAGATTGTAAAATAGATGGCTCGAGCATTGTTTTAAAAACTTGCTTTTTGAAGAAATAATAACTTCAACAAAAAATATACGGGGTGTTTATAACTTTAACGTTACAAACACCTTTTTTATTTGCAGACTCTTATACCTTTGTGTTTATTATGCAATACGATTTATTTTCTCAATCAAAATATAAATTTTTCAGCTTAGGCAGTGGCAGTAGCGGCAACTGCTATTACTTGGGTACCAAAGAGTATGGAATACTCATCGACGCAGGAGTCGGCATCCGTACTATTAAAAAAACACTGCATGAATATGGCATTGCAATGGAAAAGATTATTGCCATACTGATTACTCACGACCATGCCGATCATATCAAAACCGTAGGATGCCTTGGTGATAAACTAGCAATACCTGTGTACACTACCGAAGGTGTTCATGATGGAATCAGAAGGAATAAATATCTGAATGCAAATCTCATTACCTCTCGTAGAGTTATTAATAAAGAAGAGATTTTTTCGATTCGTGATTTCCAGATTACGGCATTCGATGTACCTCACGATAGTATAGAAAATGTGGGCTACCACATTCAATTTAACGATCAGGATTTTGTACTCATCACCGATATAGGCAGAATAACTGATACTATAAGATCTTATGCGAGTAAAGCAACACATCTGGTAATCGAAGCTAATTACGACGAAGACATGCTCCAAAATGGTAAATATCCTTATCACTTGAAACAACGCATCTCTTGTGGCATGGGGCATCTAAGCAATAAACTATCAGCCGAATTTATTTCGAGTATTTATAGCGAAAAACTACGAAATATCTGGTTGTGTCATCTTAGTCAAGATAATAATCACCCTGAATTAGCATATAGCACTGTGGAGAAGGCTCTTTCGGATAATGGTGTGGTAATTGGGAAAGATGTAAAACTGGAAGCTCTAAGCAGATATAAGGCATCAGGATTAAGAGAATTCTGATTTATTCTAACATCAGATTTATTACAGGATGATGTAACGGAAAATATGTCTTATACTTTTCATCCAATTCACCGGTCTTATAGCCAAATAAAAGACGGCAAAGCAAACGAATATCTACATTAAAATCGACCGACTCTGTAGCGGCTATTTCAGAACACCGACCATTTTCTACTCTAAAAATATGCTCGTCCACTTTTATTGAAAAAGTTTTATCGGTATTTTTCCGTGCATAGATAGATAAAAGCTTTTTAGGATCAATGATGCAAGCCATTGCCGACAAATTGGTTTTAGCAGGATAATCGTCCTCTTTCGAATCTTCTATGATTGTTTTAAAATCGGCAAAACTTTTCTGAACACAAAAATCTTTAGTCCCATACAAGGAGCTAAATAGCTGATAAGCATCTTCTATGCCAGAAGTGGTATTTATTATATCTTTTAATGAAGGCAGCGGTTCTTCTCCCTTTTCAAAGACTTGTTCGTAACCATATTTTTCGTAAAATCCATACAGCCAATCTTCGGCAGGAATAAGAATGGACAAGGCAACTCCTCTATCTAATATCAATTGATGAGACTTATAAATAAGCTGTGCCATATATCCCTTCTTTCTATACTCAGGTAAAGTACATAATCCCGCCAGATAGTAAAAAGGAATATTTTCTCCGTAAAAAGTAATCGTGTAAGGTAACATCTGCAACGAAGCTACCGGTCTATTCTCTTCAAAATAGACAAGCGTATTTCCTTCTCTGTATTTATTCGAGAAATAAAGATCCATAAACTGATCTGTATCATCAAAGCAGATTTTCCACATTTGACGTACCAAAGGAGTTATTTCTTTATTTGCAAACTGTATCATTTGATTGGTTTCAATATCCCTTCCTGTAAAAGTATATCAGGATGGTACGACATTTTAGCTTTACGAAGATTGTCTATTCCCATATCCTCTTCGCGATTGACATACATAAATTCTGATGCTTCATGCTCTATGAACTGCTGATTGATGATCGTATATGCACCGTTGATCTCACCAAAGGCTTTCTCTACATGCACCACGAATGAATCTTTTGTTAATGGCTCGCCTATCGAGAATGCAACAATCTTGCCATTTACTCTGACAGCGCCTCCCCTCAATTGAAGATAATCGAAGTTTTCGAGCATTATTTTGGTTGCAATATAATCATATTGAAGAGTTTTCTGAGCCTTAGGGATATTATTACCTTCCCATTCATCGAGCATATCAATACATTCGTTCAGCTCAGCAGGAGTTGTCAAGGGGAAATACTCCCAATCGGGATGATCCGCTTTGAACCGATTGATATGATTGCGTTTACTTTGCAATTTCTTACCCGAAAGTTTGATTAGCTTTTCCGATAAATATATGTATTCATCATTATCACGGTCGCATATATACTGAAATTGGCCGGGCATTTCGTGCTTAATAAGCTCCCACATTTTAAGAGAAATACCTTTCATCTGAAAAGGGATCTTATTGTCTTTTGCATCTTGCATTATTAAGGCAAAAGCATCAGTAAGAGGCATTTTGCCAATAGGCATCATATAATAAATTTCCCCGTTAGAATCTACAAACCGAAGAAAAATAGTTTGATGCACGACTGCGAACACTGTTTTGAATTTAGCATTCCATGCATAAAGATTTGTAAAGCAAAAGTCACAGGCCCTATATGTATTGCCCGCAAAACAGGCATCCATCTCTTTTTTATCAGACAGTTCTATTTGTTTAAAGTTGATCATAAAATGGTTTTGAAAATTTCCATTAGCAAAACAAAGCTACCATAATTATTGTTTAATAGCGAACATCTATGATAGATTTATATTATTAGTTATAAGATTTGTTTATACCAGATTTTATAACGTAATTTGCTCATTATAAAGAACCATTCTATATAAGGAACTATCAGAAGATGCCAAATACAAAGAAAGTACTTGCTGTTGCAGAGACATCGTACATTATTCGCAAAGGACTCGTATATGTACTATCGCAACTAGCTAGTGTATCGAAGGTTGTGGAACTGAAAGAAATGGAGGACATTAATTATCAACTTGATATTTTACGTCCGGATGCTGTATTGATTAATCCTATGCTATTGGGGCATACAGCTAAACATAACATTCGCCAACAACTTAATTTGAATAAACAAACGGCTATCATAGCACTGGTGTACAACCTGATTGATGAGCAGTTTTATAAATCATACGACGCAGTCATCAGAATTAATGATTCTGAGTCTAAAATAGAGGAGATACTTCTTGCTTGTTTGAATAAGGAACAAAATAATCAGGCAGAGTTAGAAGGTTTAAGTGATAGAGAAAAAGAAATATTGATAAGCGTGGTGAAAGGGATGAGCAATAAAGAAATTGCCGACCATCATAACATATCTATCCATACAGCTATAACGCACAGACGAAATATTACGCGAAAGCTTAAAGTACACAGTATTTCAGGATTGACTATTTATGCCATCATCAACAAACTTATTGACATTTCCGAAATAAAATATCAGGACGAATAAAAATTAATTGCTATGCAAAATATAACTATTGTGTTTAAGAAGTCAATGAAAATGTCGGATCTGATTGATTCCGATTATCGATTGCTGCTACTTCTAAACCGCCTTAATATATCTTTGGGATTTGGCGAGAAAAGTGTAGATGCCGTTTGTCAGGAAAATAATTTTGACACCAATTGTTTTTTATTCCTGGCGAACTATCAATCGAATAAATCCATTACAGATATACAGCATACTTTCGAGTCATTACCTTTGGCTCCATTCTTACACTATCTGAAAAATTCGCATCATTATTTTCTCGATCAGAGATTACCAAACATACGCCGTAAGCTCGAAATGGTGTTCGAATCTTCCGATAAAAGGCTCCAAAATATAGTTCTCAACTTTTTTGATAATTATACTAAAGAGGTATTTGAGCATATGCAATACGAAGATGAAGTGGTGTTTCCTTATGTATACTCACTCATAAACGAAGATAATCTAGATCAGTACTCGATCAACATCTTTGAAGAGAGGCATAATGATATAGAAGGTAAGATGAACGACCTGAAACAAATATTGATGAAATACGTTTCGGGTACAACAGACCAAATACTTATGGTAAATATTTTAATGGAACTATATATGTCGGAAGAAGAACTGGAAGCACATACATTTATAGAAGATAGTTTGGTTATACCACGAGTAAAGCAAATAGAGAAAAAGAGGTTAGAAAAATAAGTCTTATTTTCGCCCTTTCTTATTACTCTTTTCTTCCATTGTACCCATTAATAGTTCTTGTAGTTTTTCGGGAGTAACATTTGTCTGGATTTCTCCGCCGCTGGCAAATGAAATTTTACCCCTTTCTTCGGAAACGATAATCACTTTGGCATCTGTTTCCTGCGAGATACCTAATGCAGCTCTATGCCTTAATCCCAGCGACTTTGGCAGATCCTGATTTTGAGAAATAGGCAGAATACATCCGGCAGCCTTGATTCTATTATCAGCTATTATCATCGCACCATCATGCAAGGGCGTATTTTTGAAGAAAATGTTTTCTATTAATCGTGTACTTATCTCCGCATTAAGCATTTCGCCTGTTTGCTCGAAACTGCTCAACTTCATTTCCTGCTCTATTACAATCAATGCCCCCGTGTAAGTTTTCGCCATATTCATGCACGCCAAAACAAGAGGTGTAACAATTGTGTCCGACAAATCGCCGGAGTCTTTAGAACTGAATATCTTAGCAAAGAATCGAAATGTTTTATTTGAGCCCAGTGACATCAGAAAACGCCTGATCTCATCCTGAAAAATAATGATAAGAACAAATAACCCGATGCTTACAAATTTATCGAGAATAGCCCCCATCAAGCGCATCTGAAATACCTGCGACACAAGTATCCAAAGAATCATAAAAGCTAGTACTCCTTTGAATATAGCTCCTGTACCGGATTTGGCAACAAGATTGTACAATTGATACATAACTATTGCTACCAATAGTACATCAATTATATCTTTTATTCCAAAAGGCTCTAACATAATCCTTTGCTTAAATTATCAAGTGTTTCTATTATTTGAATAGATTCTACTGCTTCCCTCACATCGTGTACACGAAGAATATTCGCACCGTTCTGAATAGCAAATGTATTTAAAACTGTCGTACCATTTAAACTTTCAGTAGGATTTATTCCTAATAAATTATAAATCATCGATTTTCGCGAGATACCCACGAGGAGAGGTAGGTCGAAAATATCAAATCCCTTAAGAGATGCCATCAACTCATAATTCTGCTTTACAGTTTTACTAAAGCCAAATCCGGGATCGATAATTACATCGTTCACTCCCAATAAATGCAACTCTGCTATTTTCTGTGAGAAATAATAGAATATATCCTGAATCAGATTATCATATTTCGTTTGCTTCTGCATAGTTTGAGGAGTTCCACGCATATGCATTAATATATAAGGCACTTTCAGATCGGCCACCGTTTCAAACATATTCTTATCGATCTCTCCACCTGATATATCATTGATAATAGCAACTCCATACTCTTCTACACAACGGCGAGCTGTATTGCTATAGAAAGTATCCACCGATAGAATTGCATCGGGAAATTCGCGGTTAATGACTTTCAATGCAAAACCCAAACGTTCCATTTCTTCTTCGCTCGTAAGCATAGTCGAAGACGGGCTTGTAGATTGACCTCCAATATCGATAATCTTACCGCCTTGTGATAAAATCTCATTCACCCGAAGTATTATCTGTTCTTCGGTTTGTTTGCGACTACCTTCGTAAAACGAATCGGGAGTAATATTCAATATACCCATCACCATAGGATGAGATAAATCAAGTAACTCTCCTTTTATATTAATCGTTTTTGATTGCATTACAGTTCGATTATATTTTCTTCCAATATCGTTATTTTTTCTATTCCATCTTCAGTTACTACAAAAGTATTTTCAACACCAACAGCACCTACTTCGGGAATCACAAATTTAGGTTCTAAAGCAAAAACGATATTCGGCTCAAGCAATTCTTTCGAGCGGGGAGTTAACACAGGCGGTTCATTTATTTCGAGACCGACCCCATGACCAATAAATTTAGCCTGTTGTTTTGTTCCCATAAAATAAGCTTCAAGATTATTCTTTTTCACCAATTCCATCGCAATATTATACATTTCCGAACAAGCAGTACCCGGACGAGCCATATCCATAACACGATCTTGTATTTCGCACGATACTTCATGCGCTCTGTATGCGAGATCAAGCGTTTTACCGACAGAGAACACACGCGTCATATCGGTCATCCACGGCGAATAATTACCTGCCATGTCTACCATTATAGTTTCTTTCTCCAATAACTTCTGACCACTAGCACCAAGCGGTAGAACAGGACTTGTACCCGCACCACCTAAAGCATAGTCGAATGGTGAGGGTGCTTCTGCATTTTCTCCGGCTAAAAGGCTACCCATGTAGATATCCATATTTTCACCATAACTACGGAAAATACCTAACGAGCCATGCAAACGCATTAGTTTTTCTATCTCAATTTGAAGTTCAACATCGGTCATTCCTCTTCGAAAGACTGATGGAATCAACTTATATACAGCTTCGTGCTTGCGTGCACAAGCTCTCACTTGCGAAAGTTCAAAATCGGTCTTTATACTTCGCAGTTTGCGCATGAAAGTGGAAGCATTAGCTGCTTCTTTAATATTCAGCGTATTCATCAGACGCATACATTCCCCGAAAGGGAGAATATCTGTTTCTATTAAAACAGTTTCAGGCAAATTTATGCCTCTGTTTTGTAACTCTTCGACTATCTGTTCGGGCTTACGGATGTATATCGTATTATCGAAAGCAATGCCTTCGGGTCTTTTCACAAAATGTATCGGTTTCCCTTCGGCCGACAGGTAAAAATATCCATTATAGATACACCCTGTCATATAAAACACATTTACACCGGTAGCCAATATACAAGCTTCGATATTCGCCGCCTGCATCGCTTTTTGAAGTCGAAGGCTACGAATTTCTAAGTCTTTCGACAATGCTATTTGATAGTCCATTATCTATATAATTTATTTTTCTCAATATATTCATATACACTGTCAGGCAAGAATGCTTTTATATTTTTACCTACAGCAATACTTTCACGAATAAAAGTCGATGAAATCTCTATAACCGGAGATTCCAGCGCTTCAACTTTTTGTCTCAATTTAGTTGGAATAGTGATTCGATAGCCTACACGGGGATAAACCTTTATAGGGTACTCCTGTACCATTCTGTCATAATCTTTCCATTCCTCAAAATTGCTCCAATTGTCAGCGCCTATAATAAGCATGAAGTTATTTGCAGGATAAGCCAATTGAAGAGCCTCCAGTGTATTAATTGTATAAGAAGGTTTAGGCAGAAACAGCTCGAAATCACTCGCCTTCAATCGTGAATATCCTTCGAGAGCCAGTTGCGCCATATGAAAGCGTTCCTTTTCATCCAATAAACCGACATTATCCTTCAATGGATTCTGTGGGCTAACCAAGAACCATACTTCATCTATTTCAGTAAACTCAACAATATAGTTTGCCAAAATAACATGTCCTATATGTATCGGATTGAACGAACCCGAAAATACGCCTATATTCATTCTGCTAAAAAATCACTTACTATTTTTAATGCCTCTGCTTTTGCTGTATCTAGATCATTGTTCATGATAATCACATCGAACTGAGGTGCAAAAGTCAATTCATATTCTGCTTTTTCAACGCGGGATTCTATTACTTCCAGCGAGTCTGTGCCTCTGGCTATTAGTCGGGAACGTAGTTCTTCAACCGATGGCGGCTGTATAAAAACAGACAAAGCCCTGTCGCCATAGTATTTCTTAATGTTACATCCGCCAACAACGTCTACATCGAAAATAACATTTCCTCCCGAATTTATAATGCGCTCTACTTCCGCCTTAAGTGTACCGTAGAATTTATCTGTATATACTTCCTCATATTCGAGGAACTCACCATTTGTAATCTTTTGGCGAAATTCTTCCGGCGTATGAAAATAGTATTCAACACCATGTCTCTCTTCTCCTCGTGGTAAGCGGCTCGTAGCTGATATAGAAAAGTGCAGATTCAAATTTTGCGAAAGCAAATAATTCACAATGGTAGATTTTCCCGAACCCGATGGAGCAGAAAATATGACTAAATGTCCCATTCTTATTTTATCCTTGTATTTATTTTATAAAGATTACAAAACGTTTAATATCTGTTCTTTAATTTGTTCCAGCTCATCTTTCATACGCACTACCGTTTGTTGCATCTCAGCATGATTAGATTTTGAGCCCATTGTATTTATTTCGCGACCTATTTCTTGTACGATAAAACCTAGCTTTTTACCTTGTCCTTTACCTGTTTTTATTGTTTCTAAGAAATAGCTCAGGTGATTGGTCAGTCGAGTCTTTTCTTCGTTTATATCGAGCTTTTCAATATAATAAATCATCTCTTGCTCGAAACGGTTCTTATCATAATCAAGATTATCTATTTTTTGAATCGCTTCTATTATGCGGGTTTTCACTTTGTCGATGCGCTCTGCTTCGTAAGATTCTACTTCCAATAATAAAGCAGAAATATTCGCTATTTTTTCCTCAAAAAGCTTCTGAAGCATTGCCCCTTCTTGTTTGCGGAAAGCAGCCATATTCTCCAAAGCCTCATCTATTACTTTCGATACACTCTCCCATTCTTCTACGTCCACTTCTTGCGCCTCATATTTCAGCACATCGGGCATGCGCAGTAGTACCTGATACCAGTCTTGTGGTGTAGCAACACCTAGCTTGGTAGCAGATTCTGTTATTTGAGCATGATAAGCTTCAATAATATTCTGATTGAGTTGCGTGGTAGTTTCATTTCCTACATTTTCGATATAAATAAGAAAATCTACTTTTCCACGTTCCAATGTTCTGGCCAGAAGGTTACGCACAGCCATTTCGTTTTCCTTATACAGATTAGGCATTCGAACCGAAAGATCCAATTGCTTACTATTAAGAGACTTTACTTCGACAGTAATTTTTCTTTTTGCTAGCTCACCTGTGGCCTTTCCGAAGCCGGTCATTGATTGTATCATATAATTTTCAGATTTTAGAATGACAAAAATAAGCAAATATTAGGCGCTATGGTTAAAAATGAAGAACTTTAAATGCTACAGATGCGTTATTGATTAATGAAATCTTTATTTTTGTAAAAAATTAACGTATTTTTATGGAAAAAGCACTATTTGTACAATATCCTAAATGTAGTACATGCCAAAAAGCCGGTAAATGGCTTAAAGAGAATAACATTGAAGTCGAAAGCCGAGATATAACAAAAGAAAATCCGACAAAGGTCGAACTGGCCGTCTGGATCAAAAAATCGGGGCTACCCATCAATAAATTCTTCAATACATCAGGAAATATTTACAAAGCAGAAAATCTGAAAGAGAAGGTAAAAACTGCATCTGAAGATGAGTTATTAGACATTTTATCATCCAATGGCATGGTTGTGAAACGACCTATTGTTGTAACCAAAAACCATGTACTAGTAGGTTTTAACGAAAAAGAATGGGCAGAAAATCTGAAATGACTACTTTCACCGAATGGAAGAGAACGACGAGGAAGTAAAAGTTCCTAAGAAAAAGAAAAGTCTTATAAAAAGACTCTTTAAATTTTTGCTATACACAATCCTAGGTTTCATAGGATTGAATGTATTGCTGTATTTTTTATTGTCTATTCCTGCCGTTCAACAAAAAGTAGCAAATTTCGCCGTCAATCAATTAAAATCGACGTTGAATACGGAGGTTTCGATAGATGAAGTACGCCTCAGCCTATTCAATCACGCCACTCTAAAGGGTGTATATATAGAAGATCAGTCTAAAGACACTTTGCTTTACGCTCAATTTCTTGATGTACAACTTAGCCCATGGGAGCTATTGAGAAGCAAAAAACTTGCAATAACAAGTATTACATTAGACGATTTTCTTATCAATGTAAGCCAGAAAGACAGTATCAGCAATTTCAATTTTCAGTTTGTTATTGATGCTTTTGCGAGCACTGACACGACGAAGGTAGACACTACGAAAAGTGCATTGACAATAGTTATCGAAGATATTGACATCAAGAATGGACGACTAAATTATGATGTATTGAACAAACCTTCAACACCCGGATTATTTAATGCCTCGCATATTTCGCTCTACGATGTAAATGCAAATGTCGATCTGAATTCCATCGATATAGACAAACTGGATGTTTCATTAAACAAACTGACAGCAAAAGAAAGATCGGGACTCGAAATAACGAGCCTTACCGGAAAAGTATATTCCGAAAAATCGCAACTATGGGTAGATAATCTATCTTTATCTTTACCCAATTCGCATCTAAAAACAAACCAGGTCAGATATAATTTATCCACAAATGAATTCGAAATCGGAACAGAGGACACAGAAATTGCAGGAGAAGATTTCACATCGATTTTACCTAACCTCAAATATCTTACACATAAGATTTCTCTCAAAACAAATATAAAAGGCACACTTCCTTTTGTCAATATGGAGAAAATAAGCCTTAATTACGGAGAAGATTGTATTCTGGAAGGAAAAGCTTCTATATCAAGCTATGAAAAATATGGTGAGGCCGACATCGACCTTTCTATCGATAAATTCAGCATACAGCCCAGTGCCGTTACTGCATTTGCCCGCATAGGCGACAGCACATTTGTAGCGCCTGATATATTGAAAAGCATGGGTACTATCTTCCTTAAAGGCAAATTAAATGGTAAATTGAGCGGATTCAGATTAAACACCGAAGCATGGACACGTCAGGGAGCCATCACCCTTCTGGCAAATGGAGCTATAGACACTACGTTTACTAACTTCAATGTGAATGCACGACTGAATACTCAAAACTTCAATCTGGGTAGGCTTTTAAACCAAGAAAAAGATGGTATAGGTAAGCTATCAATGCATGTGAATCTGAATGCAAGACAAAGTAATAAACAATCGCTGACTGCACAGCTGCAGGGCGTGATAGATGCTTTGGAAATGAACGAAAGGGAGAGTCTTAAGAATGTCAATTTCAATGGATTTTACAATCCTGTCAAAATGGGATTGACCGCCCAAGTCAGTTCTCCTACAGGCTCTATTTTTGCAGATGTAGATATGACTCAGGCAGCGGTACCGGATATAAATGTGAGACTAAATATAGATACATTTAAAATAGATCGTATATATGTAAATGAGGCATGGAAAAATCCACTTTTATCCTTACGGCTCGATGGTCATATAAAAGGACTGGATATTGATAATATGTCAGGACGTGCAACTATAGACAGCCTTGATTTTCATGGTGATAACTTCAATTTCAGACCCGGATTATTTACACTGGAATTAGGCAGACAAGGCGATAAAAACGACAAATACATATCATTTACATCGTCGCTGCTAACTGCAAACATAAGAGGTCAGTACAAATTTCTGACATTAGCCAATGAATTTAGCAATCTGATGTATAAATATATGCCGAGCGTATTTGAAAAACCAAAGTATGCTAAAAAAGATCAGAATAATTTCGACTTCAGTATATCTGCTCAAAATACCGAAGAATTGGGCAAAATATTTGCACTCCCGGTCGACATTATAGTTCCTGCAAACATAAATGGGCGTATAAATACAATAGACCATAAAATAACGATAAACGGAAATATCCCCCATCTCAAATATGGAGAGATGGACATAAAAGACACAAAGCTAGATGTAGCCAATTTAGATTCAGCTTTCAACATTACGCTGGGATCACAAGTACATATGGACAATGGTATTTATAATCTTGCCCTGAATGTAAATGGTGCAAAAGATGAAATACATAGCCTTTTGAAAGCGAATAGCGACAGTGCTAAAATCGATATTAAAGGACAAATAGAAGCTTTGGCCAAATTCAACAGAAGTGAGAAGAAAGAATTAGTATCCCTTCTTCAATTTGTCGCTTCGGATATAAAAGTAGGAAAACTCAACTTGAATTTACTGCCGGGTAAAATTACAAATATCGGCGAACGTACAGAGATCAGCAACGTTGGTGTTAATCTGAATAATAAGAAATATATCGGAGCCAATGGTGTGATATCAAGAGAAAACGCTGATAGTATAAAAGTATATTTCGAGCAGGCGCAAGTAGGAGATTTGTTAGAAGCATTCGATGTTAACTATGTACATGGAGTAGTTAATGGAGATATAGTGATGACAAATATTTTAGAGCAACCTGAACTTTATACGAAAGGCTTCAAAATGACTGACATTATCGTATTTAAAGATACGTTGGGCACCCTCGACCTCGAAAGCGAATGGAGCAATGAATTGAAGGGGATAAAACTGAACGCATCCCTCCATAAGGAAATAGAAAAGCAAGCCGAAATAAAAGGAATGATATATACTAATCAGGATTCTCTCGATCTTAAAGTCCATCTTGATAAATTACCTATAGGCTGGATGAAACCGTTTGTAGCTGATATGGTAAACCAACTTTCGGGCACTATCAGCACTGATCTCACAGTGGAAGGAAGTATGAAAGAGCCAAAAGTAAAAGGATTCTTTGGCTTTAATGAGGCATCTGTTGGGATAGATTATACAAATGTAGTCTACACTATTTCGGATACAATAGATGTCACTCCCGATAAAATAGGCTTCGATAACTTGAGGCTAAAAGATTCTCAGGGTCATACAGCCAGAGTGAGTGCAATTGTTACTCATAAAAACTTTGCGGACATGAAATATACTGTAGATATGAACATGACTAATCTCATGGTATTGAATACAGAAAACCGTACTGACAGTTTATTCTATGGTCGTGTATTTGCATCGGGAAGTGTAAAAATAGTTGGTGATGATAACAACATCAACATGAATATGCAGATCAGAAATGACAAAAATTCGACACTCAATATTCTAGTCCCACAAACATCTGAAGCTACCGATTACAAAAGTGTTGTATACATAAATGTGCCACAAGAGAAACTAATCGAGAGCAACATAAACGCTGCATTAAGATCACGCAGATCAGATGCACTGCCACTAAAGCTAAATGTAAAACTGAATGTGACATCCGATCTGACCCTTGGTATAATTATCGACCCGAATACAGGTGATGCCATGGAAGTGAGGGGGAATGGAAATATAAACTTCAGTTATGATATGCGAACTGAAAACATGACCACTTTTGGCGATTATACGCTCACAGACGGAAATGTGAGATTTAATCTGCAAAATATCAAAAGACTAGACTTTAGAATAAGAGAGGGCGGTAAACTCAATTTCATTGGCGATCCATTAAAAACAAATTTCAACATTGCAGCTTTCCGTAGAGTCAGAGCTGATCTTAAAACATTAGATCCAAGCTTCGAGTCAGATTTACTTTCTACCAGAGTGCAGGTAGACTGTATCTTAGGAATAAGTGGAAATATGGATAAAATGAACCTGACCTATGATATCAGTCTGGTAGATTCTAATGACGATTTTCAACGTAAGCTCAATAGCTTAATCAATACTGATGAACAAAAGATTATACAATTTGCATATCTTATCGCTTCCGGCTCATTTCATTCGTCAAATAGTACAAGTGGTGCGAATTTCACCGAAGGCATGTGGACAAACATGGCTTCGAGTGCATTATCGAATGGCCTGAATGCTGCCTTTGGCAACATATTGGGGGATAAATGGGAAATAGGTACAAATATAGAGTCGAACGATGGCACAATGTCTAATATGGATATGAGCGTAAATGTTTCGACTAAATTCCTTGATGATAAATTGAAATTGAATACCAACTTAGGGTATAGAACAGAAAATTCGGCTACAATGGACAACTCATTTATCGGAGACTTCGATGTAGAATACCAATTGAGTAATGTCTGGACCCTAAAAGCATATAACCACGCCAATGATAGCTTCTATCGTCAGGCTCCATATACGCAAGGAGTAGGTATTGTTTATACGAAGGAAGCGTCTACACTGAAACGATTATTCCAATCGTTCAGACGGAGAAGAAGGATGAGAACCCAACAGGAAAACCAAACTGATTCGACCAAGATGGCAACGGATTCTCTGAAAATCACGACCGATTCTTTAAAAATTACCACCGACTCGATTAAACCAATAGTGAAGCAGCCAATTATAAACGAGAAAAAGAAATAAGACATTTTCAGTTTATAGCAAAAGTTTATATCTTTGCACTCCATTAATCGAATATAAATAACGAATTTACAATATGTTTGAAAGTCTTAGTAGTAGATTAGAACGATCGTTTAAAATCTTGAAAGGTGAAGGCAAAATCACCGAAATAAATGTAGCCGAAACGCTTAAGGATGTACGCCGTGCGTTACTCGATGCCGACGTTAACTACAAAACAGCAAAACAATTTACCGAAACTGTTAAAGATAAAGCAATGGGACAAGACGTGCTTACTGCCGTTAAACCTGAACAGCTTTTGGTGAAAATTGTACATGACGAGCTAGCCTTGTTGATGGGTGGTACTGCTACCGATATCAACATAAAAGGTTCGCCTGCAATTATATTGATGGCCGGTCTGCAAGGATCAGGTAAAACAACATTCTCGGGCAAACTTGCCAAAATGTTGAAATCTAAAAAAGGCAAAAATCCACTTCTTGTTGCTGACGATATATATCGCCCTGCTGCTATCGAGCAGTTAAAGATACTGGGTGCTCAAATAGAGGTTCCTGTATATTTCGAAGAAGACAGCAAGGATCCTGTACAGATTGCATTGAATGCAATTAAACAAGCAAAACAAAATGGCAATGATCTTGTCATAATAGATACTGCCGGTCGTTTGGCTGTTGACGAAGAAATGATGAAAGAGATTACAGCTATCAAAAATGCTGTAAAACCTGACGAAATTCTATTCGTAGTAGACTCGATGACAGGACAGGATGCCGTGAATACAGCCAAAGAATTTAACGACAGATTGAATTTTGATGGTGTTGTATTAACAAAACTTGATGGTGATACACGTGGTGGTGCTGCACTCTCTATCCGCTCGATAGTAGACAAACCTATCAAATTTGTAGGAACAGGCGAAAAAATGGATGCTCTCGATGTATTCCATCCCGATCGTATGGCTGACCGTATATTGGGTATGGGTGATATCGTATCACTCGTAGAAAGAGCGCAAGAGCAATACGATGAAGAAGAGGCACGCCGCCTGCAAAAGAAAATAGCAAAGAATCAATTCGACTTCAACGATTTTATCGGACAGATACAACAAATTAAAAAGATGGGTAATCTAAAAGATTTGGCTGCTATGATTCCGGGCGTGGGCAAGTCGATCAAAGACCTGGATATTGACGATGACGCATTCAAAAGTATCGAGGCTATTATCTATTCGATGACTCCAAAAGAAAGAAGTAATCCTGAAATCTTAAACGGAAGCCGTCGTCAGCGTATTGCTGCTGGTAGTGGAACATCTACTCAAGACGTGAATAAGTTGATCAAACAATTTGATCAAACACGTAAAATGATGAAAATGATGACCCAGATGAAAGGTGGTAAAATGCCACAAATGAAAAAATAAGATTGTATTTATATATTGAAAGGAGGAGCAGATGTTCCTCCTTTTTTATTTATAAATAACGTGAGTTTGACAGAAAAAAGGAACAACAAAATTTTCATTCGAATTTGTCATCCAGCTACGCAGTGAGGGATCTATTATTCTACAATAAGGAAAAGTCGAGATCCCTCACTGCGTAGCGGGATGACAGAATGGACGAAAGACTGATACCAAATCATAAAGCATAAGTTATATGATATTTAATATCGAACTTACTTTAAATAATAAATATTGACCTCTATTTTGTATCTTTACACCCATAATCTCAAATAAGAAAGAATGCAACTAATTGACGGAAAAGCCATATCGGCACAAATGAAGATTGAAATAGCAGAAGAAGTTGCCCGAATAAAAGCTGCGGGAGGTAAAACTCCTCATCTGGCAGCAGTACTTGTGGGACACGATGGTGGCAGCGAAACTTATGTAGCCAGCAAAGTACGTACATGCGAAGAAGTTGGATTTAAATCATCTCTAATTCGTTATGAAGATAACATCACCGAAGAAGAACTTCTGGCTTGTGTAGACCGTTTGAATAAAGATTCTGATGTGGACGGTTTCATTGTACAATTGCCTCTACCCAAACATATATCGGAACAAAAAGTAATAGAAGCCATCGACCATCGCAAAGATGTGGATGGATTCCATCCTATCAATGTAGGCCGCATGTCAATTGGGTTACCCTGCTTCGTATCGGCTACTCCGGCAGGTATCATAGAACTCTTGAAACGATATAACATACCGACGCAAGGCAAACACTGCGTTGTACTAGGTCGCAGTAATATTGTAGGAAAGCCCGTTGCTAATTTGATGATGCAAAAAGGCTATCCGGGTGATGCTACTGTAACGGTTTGCCATAGTCGTACACCGAACATTAAAGAGGTTTGTCTAAGTGCCGATATTATTATCGCAGCTCTTGGCGTTCCCGAATTTTTGAAAGGAGATATGGTAAAAGAAGGTGCAGTAGTAATAGATGTAGGTACCACCCGTGTTGCTTCGACAGAAACAAAATCAGGATTCAAACTTAAAGGAGATGTAGCTTTTGATGAAGTTGCTCCTAAAACATCATATATCACTCCTGTTCCGGGAGGAGTCGGCCCGATGACAATTATCTCTTTGATGAGAAATACATTATTGGCAGGTAAGAAAGATATATATAAGTAAATTCAGAACTTTCTATAGAATGGATAATCGGCGATGGAGAGCAATTCTTTATCGCCGCTACTATCTCCATATGCATATAATTTATAGGAATCTCTATCAGGATACAATGCGAGTAAACGATTTACTTTCTCCCGCCCATAACAGTTCTTACTTGCAAATCTACCCGTTATTATATTATCTTTTATTTCTATCTGCGTACCAATTACCTCTTCTATATTTGAAGTATTTGCCCAAGGTTTAATCCAATCGACAATAGAAGCACTTATTATTATTATCTGATGCCCTTCTGATTGGTGCCACTTAATCTTATCAGCAGCTTCTAAATTCGTTATTTCATCAATTCTCCTACTATATCTCTGACAATAAAGATCGAAATCAGGTTTCTTTTTTCCTTTGAAGAAAAAGGAAAACATACGTTGTTTTGCTGATTCATTTGTAATAAAACCAAGCTTAAAAAGAACTAATATTGGCGATAAAATAAGCAATCCAGCTACTAACTTCCATCCCCCATGACAAAAAACGATAAAGTCAAAAAGAGTATCCTTCACTGTAATCGTCCCATCAAAATCGAAGACTGCAATAATTCTTGATTCTTCAACAATTTTCATGCCATAACGTTTTATTTGTAAAGAAGTGAAAATATCAAAAAAGTACCTATCCAACCAATAAATATTATATGCATAAAGCGATCTTTAATAAATATTTTAGTTGGATTTCCTCCATCCCCTTTTACAAAAACAATTTGTAAATAGCGTAGAATACCAAGTATAACAAAAATAGAGGATAGATATAAATTTTCCCCATTACGAGCAATCACTTCGGGTGAAACCGTGTACATGATATAAGAAACAATTATAATACTAGACATTATAGTAATAACAGTATTCAAGAAATCGAGATTATAACCATCCAGATTTTTTCGAGCCTTATTACCCGTTTCAATAAAAATAAGAACATCATCTCTCCGTTTCCCCAGAGCTAAAAGTAATGCTAACAAAAACGTCATAATTACAACCCATCTGGAAAGAGGTACATCTGTTACCAACCCACCGAGAAAAAGACGTATAACGAAACCCGCAGCGACAATAGAAACATCAACAATAGCAATATGCTTCAACTTAAATGAATAAAGGACATTTAACACAAAGTAGAGTCCCAATAGTGCAACAGCATAAATATCTTTTAATAAGAATATATACATTGAGAATCCTGATGCAAGCAAAAAAGTAAATAGAATAAAGGCATCTCTCTTATTTACAGTTCCCGAAGCTAAAGGTCTGTTTCTTTTCATAGGATGTAACTTGTCAGCTTCAATATCGCACAAGTCATTAACGATGTATATAGAACTGGCAACGAATGACAAACCAATAAAAGCCCAAATACAAGCTATAATTAAAGGAATCTCAGTCATCCTAAATGCAAAAAACATTGGAATAAATACGAATAGATTTTTAACCCATTGATGCACCCGTATCAGCTGTATGTATGATTTTATTCTTCTCATTATATAATTAAATTGAAATCCAGTCCGGCAATACTAAAGGATAATATTCTATCGCAAGGGTGAGAAAATTAATTAATTGGTAAATATTATTTACACACAGAAAAAGAAACATGCAAGATAATAATAATAGAAATATATTACCCGTTTTTTTACTTAATGATTTATATAACCAACCTAGAAAAAGAGGTACTACATAAACCCAATGACCTCCATATAAAAATCCCTCAGCAATACCAAATTTCAAAATTACATGTAAAAAAATATCACAGCTAAAGAATAGTACTAAAAGTTGAATATACTTATTTTTATAACCTCTAATTATAGAGTATATGATAAAAAAGAATAATAGCCCAACAAATAGATATTGCCACCAAAAATGATAACGATCGGTTTCTATCATCACCCCTGAATACTCATTCAGTCCTTTTTGTATCGGAGGAAAAAATATCGGAGATCCTAAAAATAGATCAACTACCTTCTCAAGCAAACTACTCTCGGAATAGATAAACTTATTAATCCCAGAAGTAAGATTTGAAAAAATGTTATATCTAAATTCTATCCATACAAGGCTTAAGAAAAACAATATTCCTAAAGCGAATATTTTATAAAGCTTATTTTTTATATTCCCTTTAATAAAGAATATCGGAATAATTCCTTTTGCAAAGTTTGTTATTGTTGTACCTCCTAATGCAAATGCAAAAAATATATTGGAAAGAAATGTCACTTTCTTCTCCGATAATATACAGTAGCTATAATAATATACAGTAAAAGTCAGGAGGAACAATGAAATTGTAAAAGATTCGATGGTGAAACAGAGAATAAGATTTGTTGAAAAGAACCCATAGAAGAAAACTAAAAGGTAAAGAGGGTACTTATTTACTCCTACTATAATCTTAAGATACCGATATATATAAACTATAGATAAAGAGACTATTGAAGTGCAAAATAAAACTATAAATACTCCTTTCGCTTTATAGCCGAATAATTTAATTAATACATCTCCTACCAACATTAAAGGCTTGGTGAAATAGAGCATCAAGGGATGCCTTTCCAAATTCAGAAAACCTTGATTAAATATAGGTGTATTGTCAAAAGAAAGATATAAATCATAAATTCCTGCATAAGGATAGTCTAGAATATAGGTATGGAAAAGTAAGAACAATGAATACGATAAATAAATAAAAGTAAAAAACAGAAAAAGCGATATTTCTATCTTACCCTTAGGCAGTATTGTTATAACAACGTTTTTTAGCTGTACAAAATTATCTTTTAAAACCTTTGTTTTAGAGTCCATTATGTAAAAATACAATATTTATCAGTCATTCTGATAAGGTATATTCTTAAACTCGCTTAACTCTACAATTTTGCTTTTCACCGCCGTAACATCACTATAAATAAGATTGGATAGGTCTAACTTGCGTTGTTTTTGTCCACCGTTAAGCAAAAGGACAATGTAGCTCACTCCAATGTTTACTTGGCTGACTGTTGTCCATTCTATCTTTACATTACTTTGTCCGGGTAAACTGGCTTCAATAGAATTACTATCGATTCTCAATGTATCTCCCGGTAACCAAAGGGTATTACTAAGCAATAATATAGCAGCCATTACGACTCCGATCAGAGAACTACAGAAAAGAATATCAAAACGACTTGCCACGCCTTCGGTAATACAGAAGTAAAGGCTGAAAATTATCAGATAAATACCGATAACAATATTAGTTATCTTTTTACCTCCCGATATACCATATTTAACAACTAACTCACTCATATCTATGTGTTTTAATGAATTTCCTACAAAGATGCAAAAATATCTTCGTAATATTTTACTTATTCTTTACAAATATCCTGAATTACCAACCCTGCTAAATTCAATCCGAAAATGGCGGTAATATGAGACATAGTACCGTTTACTTGTGCCTTTTTACTCGGGTTCTTTTCTCGAAGCAATGCCGAACTTTTAGATTCGTCCTGCTCATAAACCAAACCTTTGTTTTCTAAAAGTTCATCGCTATATACACATAAGAATTTTTTAGCAGGTTTATTTTCTTTTTTCATCCGCTGACGCAAAGCAGAAGCAAGTCTGCATCCCTGAACTTTCCAAAACTCTGCAACTTTTATTCTCGAAGGATCCATCTTTAAGGCGGCTCCCATAGATGAAAACAAAGTTCCTTGTGTTTTTGTTGCAGCTTGAATAAGATGGATTTTATGCTTGAGGCTGTCTATGGCATCTATTATATAATCATAAGTACCCAAATGGAAAGACGCTGATGACTCTTCACTATACACCTGAGCTAAAGTCGTTATTTCAGCATCTGGATTTATATCTAACAATCGCGATTTTAGCACATCAACTTTTACCTGCCCCACAGTCTTGGTCGTGGCCATCAACTGACGATTTATATTTGTTTCACAGACACGATCTGCATCTACTATTGTTAAATGTTTTATCCCTGATCGTACGAGACTCTCTGCACACCAGCTACCAACACCTCCCACACCGAATATTATAACACGTGTAGAAGAAATTTTATTCATTAAATCACTACCCAATAGTAACTCGGTGCGTTTAAATATACCCTTTTCTATATCCATCTGTCGTTTTTTTCCTTTATTAAGGGTGCAAAATTACAATAAATATTCAGGATTTCATGTTAACAGAAAATAATCATATATCTTTGTCATTCAAAGAAAAATCAGTATCCATTATGAATATTTTATTGTTAGGAAGTGGCGGACGCGAAAACGCTTTAGCGTGGAAAATTAATCAAAGTACCAAAGTAGATAACCTCTACATTGCACCGGGTAATGCTGGCACTGGCCTGATTGGTAAAAACATAGATTTATCTATAACCGATTTCCCCTCAATAAAACAATTTGTGTTGGAAAACAATATCGACATGATAGTTGTCGGTCCCGAAGAACCATTAGTTAAAGGAATCTACGACTATTTTGCAAACGATACGCAAACAAAAAATATCCCGGTTATCGGTCCTTCGCAAAAAGGCGCAGAACTCGAAGGCAGCAAAGATTTTGCTAAACAGTTTATGGTTCGCCATAATATACCTACAGCTCGCTACAAAAGCTTTTCTTTAAATCAGTTAGAAGATGCTTATTCATTCCTTGAACAACTGCAAGCACCATATGTACTAAAAGCCGATGGTTTAGCCGCCGGAAAAGGTGTACTTATCATAAATGATCTCGACGAAGCTAAGTCCGAACTCAAAGAAATGCTTAGTGGCATGTTTGGGGATGCCAGCAAAACTGTTGTGATCGAAGAATTCTTATCGGGAATAGAATGCTCCGTATTTGTAATGACAGATGGCGATTCATATAAAATTTTGCCTGTTGCAAAAGACTATAAGCGCATAGGTGAAGGTGATACAGGATTAAATACAGGTGGTATGGGAGCTGTTTCTCCGGTTTCGTTTGCTGACGAAATCTTCATGAAGAAGGTAGAGGAACGCATTGTAATACCGACTGTTGAAGGCTTAAAGAAAGACAACATCACATACAAAGGTTTCATCTTCGTTGGACTGATAGAAGTAAAAGGCGAACCAATGGTAATAGAATATAATGTCCGAATGGGTGATCCTGAAACAGAAGCGGTAATGCTTCGCATAAAATCGGATTTTGTTTCTTTGCTGGAGGGTGTCGCAACCAAAACATTAAAAGAAAAAACGCTGGAAATAGACCCTAGATACGTAGTAACAGTAATGCTCGTTTCGGGCGGATATCCTGGAGACTACGAAAAGAATAAAGAAATGACCGGACTCGATGCAATATCTGACAGTATCCTGTTTCATGCAGGAACTAAATTGTCGGATGGTAAAGTTCTTACAAACGGCGGACGCGTAATTGCTGTAAGCTCTTATGGAGAGACAAAAAAAGAAGCCCTTACTTTATCATTCCAAAATGCGGAAAAAATAAAGTTCGATAAGAAATATTATCGTAAAGATATTGGCTTCGACCTGAAATAAACATTAGATAGTGAATCTCAGATCATATAAAAAGACGATTGCAGAAGGGAAGGGCATATTTATATTCGCCATCCTATTCGCGATTCTTATCCGGATAATATATTTCATATTTTCTGACGAGTCGTTATTTTATATATCTTCTCCATCCAATGGCTATCTGTGGATTCCAATTTCATTCTTTTTTGCTCAATCAGCAACAATCTCTTTACTGAGTACCAGTATAGCTATTGCTCTTATCGCCTTCTTGAATAGCCACATAAATACAAAATATGTATTAATCAGAAGAAAAACATTTCTACCTGCAGCCTTTTCTGTACTACTATTCAGTTGTAGTACCTTTTTTCTGGGAATGAGTGCAGAATATTTCGGAGTTTTATTCATTCTATTAACCATATCCTCTCTGTTTTCGTCATATAATAGCGACAAAAAACAATTTGGAGCATTCAATGCTAGTTTTATTCTGACACTAGGCAGCCTTTTTGTACCCGGGCTACTTTTATACTTTCCTATTTTATGGATTGGGCTGGGAATAATGAGATGCTTCAATTTTAAATCATTCTTGGCAACGATGCTGGGAATAATAATTCTATACTTTCCTGCATTTTCTTATTATCTCTTTACAGATAAATTAGCTGTTTTTTATGCACCATTTACATCAGTTACTATAAATCAATTAAGTAATTTACCTATTCTAAATCTCCAGCTTGCCGATTGGATTATAATTGGATTTTCGGGAATAATAATAAGTATCATACTTATAGATAGCTACATAAACAGCTACAAAGATAAAATCAGAACACGCGCATATATCTACTTACTGATTTTAATTACTTCTGTTTCCATCTTGCTTTCTATCTTCCTCAATATTAATTATATATCTAACATATACATCGCTATAGGGGTAGGCACTTTAATTCTTTCTCATTTTTATGCTTTAGCTGAAGATAAGTGGAAAATATTCCTATTTTACCTTTACTTTATTCTATATATAGCTACTTGCTTTTTACCATATTTACCCATCTAATAAAACATTCCGAACAATCATACGTTCTATTATAAAATGATGGATGGTATGAAACTAATTTTAAAGATTACAGCTATTATACTGCTAACTAATTTATTGGCAAGTTGCAAAACAGGAGAAACAAGTGTTTCTGATCAAGGAACAATCTCACGCATGACCGAAAAAATAGACTCTGTGAATTATACCTTTGTTCCTTCTACTGCGACACCGATGAGTGGAGGAAGAACTATTCAGCTAACATCACCTTACTCTTTAAAAATAACAAAAGATACAATTACCTCATATTTACCCTATTTCGGACGTGCCTATTCAGCCCCTTATTCTTCTGATGAAGGAGGTATAAAATTTGTGAGTACCAAATTTGATTACTTAATTTCGGAAAAGAAAAAAGGTATGTGGGATGTATCGATAGACATCAAAGACAACCAACATAATTATAAACTTGTTCTACGAATCGGAGATACAGGTTATACATCACTTACGGTACAGGAAAACAGCAGACAACCCATATCCTTTTACGGAAAGATTGAATAAATAACAATATTTTGTATTCTCCCAAAGGTTTTTAAGTATAAAAGTCATATATTTGGAAAATTATTATTTATTTCGCATTCTCGGAAAAGAATACATTTAGTTTTTACTTTTTTATATGCAAATATCCTTCACTGCACAGCAAATTGCTACAGTTTTAAATGGAACGATTGAAGGTGATCCTTCTGTTGAGGTTACTAATTTCTCTAAGATAGAAGAAGGTAAACCAGGGACCCTGACATTTTTAGCCAATCCCAAATACACCAATTACATATATACAACTAAGGCAAGCATCGTCTTAGTTAATAATGATTTCGTAGCAGAGCATCCCATAGAGGCTACTCTAATACGCACCTTCAATGCATATGCCTCATTAGCCATATTGCTCGACTTCGTTGAAAAATCGAAACCTAAAAAAACAGGAATAGAACAAATGTCGTTTGTGAGTGAAAAAGCTGTATTAGAAGAAGACGTATATATTGGAGCATTCGCCTATATAGCTGATAGAGCAAAAATAGGCAAAGGATCGAAGATATACCCCCAATCCTATATTGGTGAGGGTGTTACTATCGGAGAAAATACAATTATCTACTCGGGAGCAAAAATATATGATGGTTGCCAGATAGGCAGTAATTGTATTATACACTCAGGAGCTGTAATTGGATCAGATGGTTTTGGCTTCGCTTTAGAAGAGGATGTATACAAAAAAATACCTCAACTAGGTATTGTAATCATAGCAGACGATGTTGAAATAGGAGCAAATACAACTATCGACCGTGCTGTTATGGATGCTACCATAATACATAAAGGTGTTAAGTTGGATAACCTCATCCAAATAGCACATAATGTTGAAGTGGGTGAAAACACTGTTATGGCAGCTCAGGTTGGCGTATCAGGTTCTACCAAAATAGGAAAACAGTGTATGTTTGGCGGACAAGTTGGTCTAGGAGGCCATATTACTGTGGGTGACAATGCAAATATCGGTGCGCAAGCAGGTATAATAAGCAATGTAAAAGCAAATGCTAAAATAATAGGAGCACCGGCCATGCCAGTAAAAGATTTTTTCCGGTCTAGTGTAGTTTTCCCTAAACTACCGGAAATGTATCGTCAGATGGCGCAACTACAAAGAGAAATAGAAGAATTAAAATCTAAAATAAACAAATAAGAGCCTTTTTAATAATGGATAAACAACACACGCTGAAAGATAGCTTTACCCTACAAGGTAAAGGACTACATACAGGGTTGCCAATAACGATTACATTTAATCCGGCACCCGAAAATCACGGATATAAAGTAAGAAGAATTGATCTGGAAGATCAACCTATCATAGATGCTCTTGCCGAGAATGTAGGAAATACTCAACGTGGTACAGTGCTAATAAAAGGAGATGTGATAGTGAGTACTATCGAGCATGCCATGGCTGCACTATATGCCCTGAATGTTGACAACTGCTTGATAGATGTCAACGCTCCCGAATTTCCGATACTGGATGGTAGCGCTATCAAATATGTAGAAGCTATCAAAAAAGTTGGTCTGGAAGAACAAAGTGAGGAAAGAGACTATTTCATCGTGCGCCGCAAAATGGAGATAAAGGACGAAGAAACAGGATCAAAAATAATCCTGCTACCGGACGAACAATTTTGTGTAAATTCATTTATTGAATTTGAATCGAAATATATACCGAATCAATCAGCATCTTTGGATGATCTGAACGATTTCGAAAATGAAATAGCAGGTGCCCGTACTTTTGTTTTTGTACGCGAAATACAAAAATTATTAGAGGCCGGATTAATAAAAGGTGGAGATCTCGATAATGCAATCGTAATATACGAAAGACAAATATCTCAAGAAGCCCTTGACAATCTAGGCACGCTATTGGGTATTCCTTTCAAAAAGGATGCAACAGAACTAGGCTACCTCAACAATAAAGAAATTCAATACCCTAACGAACCTGCTCGCCACAAACTATTAGATGTTGTTGGAGATATGGCTCTAATAGGAAAACCAATCAAAGGACGTATAATAGCTACACGCCCGGGGCACAAAATCAATAATCAATTGGCACGTGCAATCCGTAAGCAGATTAAAATGAACGAAGTTCAGCCACCTATATACGATCCGAATATCGAACCTGTATTTGACATCAATAAGATCAAACTACTACTACCTCACCGTTACCCATTATTGATGGTAGATAAGATTATCGAAATTGGCCAGAAACATATTGTCGGAGTTAAAAACATGACAATGAATGAGGCGTTCTTCCAAGGACACTTCCCTCAAGAACCTGTTATGCCGGGAGTATTACAAATTGAGGCAATGGCACAAATAGGAGGTCTTCTTGTTCTTTCTCAAGTAGAAGAACCAGAAAGATATTCTACTTACTTTTTGAAAATCGACAATGTAAAATTCAGAAGCAAAGTTGTACCAGGAGATACACTGATCTTCCGCCTTCAAATGATGTCAGAAATACGACGTGGAATTGCTAACATGAAAGGATTTGCCTTTGTTGGTGAGAAACTCGTATCAGAAGCCGAATTTACGGCTCAAATCGTAAAAAATAAATAAATAAGATTATATGTCAAACATATCGACTTTAGCTCATGTTGACTCTGACGCTAAATTGGGAGAGAATGTAACCATAGAGCCATTCGCATTTATCGATAAGAATGTTGAAATAGGTGATGGTACAATCATTATGTCAGGAGCCAACATAAGAGAAGGTTCTAGGATTGGAAAAAACTGTTGTATTTCTCCGGGAGCAGTTATTGCAGGTATACCTCAAGACTTGAAGTTCAGAGGTGAAGATACTTTAGCAATTGTAGGGGATGGTACTATGGTGAGAGAATGCGTGACCGTCAATCGCGGAACAGCATCGAAAGGACATACCATCGTTGGCAAGAACTGCTTACTGATGGCTTATAGCCACATTGCTCACGATTCTATATTAGGAGATTACGTTATAATAGGTAATGCTACACAGCTAGCTGGAGAAGTAGAGGTAGATCATCATGCTATATTAAGCGGAGGTACACTTGTTCATCAATTTACCCGTATTGGTGCTCATGTTATGATACAAGGAGGCACTCGTTTGGGAAAAGACATCCCTCCATATATTATCGCCGGACGCGAACCTGTATGTTATTCGGGAGTAAATCTAGTGGGATTACGAAGACATAATTATTCGAATGATAAAATAAATGAGATACAGGAAATCTATCGTATCATTTATCAATCAGGCTATAACTTCACCGACGCTGTGAAAAAAATAGAGCAAGAATTCGAGAAAACTCCGGAAATGGAGTTAATAGTTGAGTTCGTTAAAAGCTCGCCACGTGGCATTGTCAGAGGTTATATGGGATAAAATATATAAAATATTCATAAAGCATCCATTTAGAGCAATCTAAGTGGATGTTTTTGTTTAAAAAAGCGTACCTTTGCAACCTCAAAATTTATGTATGCAGAATATTAGAAACATTGCGATTATCGCACACGTGGATCATGGTAAGACTACACTTGTTGACAAGCTACTTCTTGCCGGATTACTTTTCAGAGACAATCAGTCAACAGGCGATCTTATTCTTGACAATAACGATTTGGAGCGTGAACGCGGGATAACTATCCTTTCCAAAAACGTATCAATCAACTATAAAGGAACAAAAATCAACATTATTGACACTCCCGGCCATGCCGACTTTGGAGGAGAAGTTGAACGAGTATTAAATATGGCCGATGGCTGTCTACTATTGGTAGATGCATTTGAGGGACCAATGCCACAAACTCGTTTTGTGCTGCAAAAGGCTATTCAAATGGGATTGAAACCCATTGTTGTAATCAACAAAGTAGACAAACCAAATTGTCGCCCCGAAGAGGTGCATGAAATGGTATTCGACCTTATGTTCAGTCTCGATGCAACCGAAGAACAATTGGACTTCCCTACTATCTACGGTTCTGCTAAACAAGGCTGGATGTCGGAAGATTGGAAAGAAAAGACAGAAGATCTTATTCCTCTCTTAGATGCAATTGTAAAACATATCCCCGGCCCTGAATTATTAGAAGGAACTCCACAAATGCTAATAACATCTCTGGATTATTCTAAATATGTAGGACGTATCGCTATCGGACGTATTCACCGCGGTGAATTGAAAGAAGGAATGGATGTTTCTCTTTGCAAGCGTGACGGAAGCTTCATAAAAAGTAGAATTAAAGAAATAAATACATTCGAGGGACTTGGTCGCACAAAGGTAACAAGTGCCGAATGTGGTGACCTATGTGCTCTTATTGGTATCGACGGTTTTGAAATTGGAGATTCAATTGCCAGCCTCGAAAACCCGGAGCCATTACCTCCTATCGATATCGATGAGCCTACTATGTCGATGCTCTTCACTATCAATGACTCTCCGTTCTTTGGTAAAGAGGGTAAATTTGTTACCTCCCGCCATATACACGACCGCCTTATACGCGAGTTGGATAAGAATTTAGCTTTACGCGTAGAGTTAACGCAAAATGCTGATTCATGGACTGTTTTCGGACGTGGAATTCTCCATATATCAGTTTTAATCGAGACTATGCGTCGAGAAGGTTATGAATTGCAAGTAGGACAACCTAAAGTAATCATCAAAGAAATAGATGGTGTAAAACACGAACCAATAGAGCAATTGACAATTAATCTACCTGAAGAATATTCAAGTAAGATTATTGACCTTGTGACTCGTCGTCGTGGCGAACTAACTATGATGGAAACCAAAAGAGATCGTGTTTATCTCGAATTTACAATCCCTTCGCGTGGTATAATCGGTATTAACAATACTGCACTTACACTTTCGGCAGGTGAAGCTGTTGTATCTCATCGCTTCCTTGACTTCCAACCATGGAAAGGCGACATCGATAAACGCTCAAACGGATCTATAATCGCCAGCGAATCAGGCAATGCATATGCATATGCTCTTGACAAATTGCAAGATCGCGGACATTTCTTTGTAGAACCACAAACTGACATCTATATGGGACAGATTGTAGGTGAACACTCGAAAGAAGGTGACTTGGTCGTTAATCTTACAAGAGCTAAAAAAATGAGTAACGTACGTGCTTCGGGTACTGACGATAAAGCAAAACTAGCTCCTGCTATTATTTTCAGCCTTGAAGATGCACTGGAATATATAAAAGAAGACGAATATGTAGAGGTTACTCCAAGCTCTATCCGTCTGCGTAAAATATATCTCGATGAGAATGAACGCAAGCGCATGACCAAGAAATAATATCTTCCCGATATCAATATATAAAGTCCCCCTGCATAGTCTGCAAGGGGCTTTTTTATTATACAGGAAGAAAAAGTCTAAAATATGAAAGATTATTTAACCATTCCAAATAATTGTAAAAAAGAGGCGATGCCCCTTACTTTTATTTCGTAATTTTGTTATAATATAAAAAATGAAGAAATGGCAGAAGAATTAAAGGAAGTTGTCTATTCACGGGATTCTATAGAGTTTGTTACAGTAGCTGTACAGTATTGTGGCTATCTGGAAAACTTTGAAGATATAGAATCAGCTGAGCTAACAGACAAACTGACAAAGATATTACCCCTACTCTATCTGAAGGCATCCCTTGTTCCCGATACCGAAATGGTCAACGAAGAAGAGCCTGAAATAAGCGTAAGTGAAGAAAATTACAATTATATATCATCTAAATTATATAATGTATTCGGCAAAGACGACTCCTATCTGGAGGTATTTCTGCAAGATATGAAGTATAGTGAAACACCTATTGTAGCTAGCATCTCCGAGGATCTTACGGATATCTATCAAGATACAAAGAACTTCATTACTATTTACGAACGCGGACTGACAGAGAACATGAACGATGCGCTGTATGTATGCATCGAACATTTCAAGGTATACTGGGGACAAAAATTAGTAAATGTTTTACGCGCATTACATTCACTTAAATATTCAACAGACGATGAATTGCTGGGAAGCGATACGGATATAACAGATAATACAGACGATATATGGTGAGTACAATTACAAAAGAACAGATATCCGGACTTCCTCAAGAGAGTTTTGCCGGAAGGATAATTGTGGTCCAAACCGAAAATGAAGCTGAGAAAGCCTGTCAATATTTAGAAAAATACGATTCTATAGGGTTCGATACAGAAACTCGTCCCGCTTTTCGTAAGGGAGTATCGCACAAAATTGCATTAATGCAACTATCAACTAATGATACATGCTTTCTGTTCAGGCTTAATCATATCGGTTTGCCGGATTGTTTAGCAAATATTCTAACAAATCCAGCTATAAAGAAGATCGGATTATCTCTTAAAGACGATTTTTCTGCTATACATAAAAGGAAGCCACTGGCCCCCGAAAACTTCATTGACTTGCAAGACTTTGTGAAATATTATGGTATAGAAGACAACAGCTTACAACGCATTTATGGCATACTTTTTGAAAAAAGAATATCAAAGGGGCAGCGTCTGTCAAACTGGGAAACAGAAATACTTTCAGATGCTCAGAAAAAATATGCTTCTCTTGACGCCTGGGCATGCCTGAAAATATATAATGAACTAAAAAACAGAGCTAAAATCAAAAAATAAGATTGTAGCCTTTTTTGCAACATCCCTAAGTTATTTGTGATTAATTTGTTATAACTTTAAAATGTAAAATTAATATTTTAAATAGATATGGCATTTATAGACTATTACAGTATATTGGGTGTTTCTAAAACAGCTACTGCCGATGATATAAAAAAAGCTTATCGGAAGTTGGCCCGTAAATACCATCCCGATATTAATTCTAATAATGAGGAAGCAAAACGTAAGTTTCAGCAAATAAATGAAGCTAACGAAGTGCTCAGCCATCCCGAAAATCGGAAGAAATACGACGAGTATGGCGAAAACTGGCAACATGCTGAAGAATATGAGAAAGCTCGTCAGCAACAATCGCATAATGGAGGATTTGCAGATTATGGAGGATTTGGTGGCGGTGGCAACTATAGCTTCACTGAAGACAATGGCGAATTTTCAGACTTCTTCGAATCGTTGTTTGGCAACAGAGGAGGACGCTCCAGCAGACAGCAAAGAGGATTCAGAGGTGCTGACTATACCACAGAGCTACATATAAACCTTCGTGATGCATATGAGACCCATAAACGGGAACTTGCTGTAAACGGCAAGAAACTGCGTATTACCATCCCCGCTGGTGTAGCAGACGGTCAAGTAATAAAGCTTGCAGGGCAAGGCGGAGAAGGGGCAAACGGAGGACCTAAAGGTGATCTGTTTATCACCTTTGTAATAACTGAAGACACGAATTTCAAACGCGTAGGCGACGACTTATACTCTACGGCTAATATCAATTTATATACCGCCGTACTGGGAGGTGAAGAAATGGTCGATACCTTTACGGGGAAAGTAAAACTAAAAATTCCTGCAGGTACCCAAAATGGCACTAAAGTAAGGCTCAAAGGCAAAGGATTTCCTATATACAAACAAGATGGCAAATTCGGAGATCTTATTATAACCTATTCGGTCGAAGTTCCTACTAATCTGAGTGAAGAACAAAAAGAATTGTTCAGAAAATTAGCCAAGTCTTAACCCAAAGTATTACCATTATGAAATCCGAACTGATAATTATAAGCGAATACTGTATACAAAGTCAGATAGAACCCGACTTTATAATACAACTGGAAGATGAAGGATTGATAGAGATCAGTATAATAGACGATGAGCGTTATATACATATATCTCAACTGAAAAGCTTGGAGCAATATGCCAGATGGTATTACGATTTATCAATCAATATGGCAGGGATCGATGTTATTCATAATCTACTTGACAAGATCGACAATATGCAAGAAGAGATACGAAGATTAAAAGAACAAATACGTTTGATTGACTGATGAAGCGCACATTAATATTTGTAATCTTATCTGCAATAATACCTTTTGCTTTCGCCCAAAAGGATGGATTAAGACATAATATCCAAAAGATTATTGAAAACAAACAAGCTACTATAGGAGTTGGATTGATTGTGGATGGAAAAGATACGCTTACCATCAATAATAACCACAACTATCCGACGCTAAGTGTATATAAATTCCACTTGGCATTGGCGGTATTAAATTATATGCAGATAAATAATATTTCACTTGAACATGAGATATTTATCGCCAAAGACGATTTATTACCGGATACACATAGTCCACTAAGAGACACCAATCCTGATGGAAATTACAATATGTCGATAGCAGACTTAATAAAATATAGTGTTGCAAAAAGTGATAATAACGCCTGCGACATATTGTTTAAATACATTGGTGGAACAACAAAAGTCGATCAATACATCAAAAGTATAGGTATAGAAAATTGCCATATAGCTGCGACGGAGGCCAAAATGCATGAGCAGTTTGAAAACCAATACTTAAATTGGTCGAGTCCACTATCAGCGGTTCGCTTATTAGAGGTCTTCAGAAATAATAAGTTCCTATCTCCAATCTATCAAGATTTTCTATGGAAAACAATGGTTGAAACAACTACAGGTAGTAACAAAATAAAAAGCCTGCTTCCCGCAAAAACACTTGTTGCAAACAAGACAGGGAGTTCTTTTCGGAACGAAGATGGACTGAAAGCCGCAGAGAACGATATCGCTATTATCCGCCTGCCAAATGGGAAATACTACTCACTTGCTGTCTTCATTACGGATTCGATGGAAAACGATGATGTTAATGCAAAAATAATAGCAGATATATCGAAGACTGTATATGATTATTTGATAGCACAATAAACTAATTAACATGTGTTCGATATAAAGAAAGAAACAATAAAAAACATCATTCAACTTTGTCATCCCTCACTGCGTATCGGGATGACAGAATAGCTGAAAAACAGATACTAATAATAATTCATAACCCATATACTTTGCTTATATCGAACACATGTTAATTACTATTCGTCAACTTTCAAATTATAATAAGTAAGGAAATCTTTTTCGCCGATACGTCTCAATAACTCTTGATTCTTAATAAAGTCTTGTCCATACTTAAGCCATCGCTTAGAGAATGCCTTAAACTTGGCGCACGGAAAAATTGAACATTGATAACAATAGGTTATGCCTTTTTCTGAACAACATAGATGAAAGGTTTTACATTTCTCACATCTCTTTCTGTTAATATCGGCTCCGGGACAAGGGTTTTTCTCCCTTATATAAGTTGGGCAACCTCCGCAAAAGACGCCACATGCAGGTATTCTTCCACTATAACGTTTCATGACATTAAGAATATTTATAATGCTATAGCAATATAATAATTTGTATCTTTGAATCACTTAGTAAAATGAGCAAAATATGAAAAAATATAATGTGCTTTTTGTCTGTTTAGGCAATATCTGCCGCTCTCCCGCCGGAGAAGGTATCTTCAAAAAACTTGTTCAAGATAAGGGACTTGAAGAAATTATAACAGTCGATTCTGCCGGAACTTCGGGCTATCACGATGGTGTATTGCCCGACGACCGTATGCGGAAACATGGGGATCGCAGAGGGTATACCTTCGACACCCTTTCACGTAAATTCACTCCGAAAGACTTCGATAAGTTTGATATTATACTCACAATGGATGATAATAACTATAACAATATCAACAAACTGGCGATAGATCTGGAATCGAGAAAAAAGGTACATCGCATGACCGAATTTTCGCAACGTTTCACTCACGACCATATTCCCGATCCTTATTATTCGGGTGCTGATGGTTTCGAACTGGTACTCGACCTCTTAGAAGATGCTTGTGGTGGCTTAATGGAAAAAATAGAAAAAGGTGAACTATAACAGTTCACCTTTTCTATATCAGTTTACTTTACTAATTTCTCCTCCCTCGAAGAAATTAATTATATTCTTTGCTACCTCTCTCTGCATATCTAAACGGGCAGCATACGTTTGTGTTCCGGCATGAGGAGTCAGTACTACATTCTCGAAGCTGAACAATTCCGGTGAAATTTTAGGCTCATTCTCAAACACATCGAGTCCTGCCGCAAATATCTCTTCATTCTTCAAAGCTTCTATTAAAGCCTTTTCATCCACTAAAGCCCCACGTGCAGTATTGATCAGTATAGCTGTATTCTTCATTTTCTTAAACTCGGCTTCTCCCATTAAATGGCGGGTTTCGGCAGTGGCAGGAACATTCAGAGAAACAAAATCAGATTCTTTAAGTAAGGTATCAAAATCAACATAAGCAGCACCATATTTTTCTTCAATGCTCTTATCTAAACGGTGACGATTACAATAAATAATCTTCATCCCGGAAGCTACAGCACGACGCGCAACGGATTGACCGATACGGCCCATTCCATAAATACCCAATGTTTGCCCATATACAGGTAGTCCGGGATTATCAAACAACCCCCAACCCAATCGCTCGCCATTGTGCAATTTGTTGTTATAATAGCCCACTCTGCGAGCAGTAGCAAGCAATAAAGCGAAACATAGTTCAGCCGTAGGTTCGAGTACCGAATTTGGAGTATTAGTCACAGGTATGCCTTTTTGAGATGCATAATCTACATCTATATTATTATAGCCTACGCCATAGTTTGCAATCAGCTGCAAATTAGTACCTGCATCTATTATTTCTTTATCTGTCTGAAAAGAAAAATTAGGAATCAGTACATTTATATCTGATATAAGTTCTAATACCTCTTCTCTTTTGAAGTGTTCATTTTCAGGGTAAATCATTTCGAACTTTCCCTCCAGATCCTTAAATCCTTCGCGTTTGAAATCATGCCCCATTAATATTTTTTTCATACCGATTTTTATAATACGCCCTTTTCAACAAGCATTTCTTTCACTCTTACCCAGTCCACATAAGGTCTTTGAGATCCTTCATCATTATCCAATAGCGGGCAACCCAGATTAGCATCATCAATATACAGATGTCCGTAGGCTTTGGGCGACGATGTCCAGAAACGTTGTGTCGGATTTTTCTGCACACCATATAGGGGGATTCCATTTTCTTCAAACCATCGGATAGCATCAGACAATACATTTTCTTCGACAATAACTTCCTGCCCATCCACTTTTTTCTTCTTCTTGCGATCACTACGCATAGTAAAAAGAATTAGTCGATGCCCTTTCTCCACCAGTTCTTTCAGTACCGGAACAGCTCCTATATCATTCCCTATATCGGGAAATTCGTGAGACACACATGTGCCGTCAAAATCTATACATATATCCATAGTGTAAATATAATAAAGATAATACTTTCCAAATATATATTCATTATACAAGATATTCAATATTGAATGAAACAATTATCTATAAAAGATATAACTAACAGAATTATTACTAATAAAAGAATACATTTTATATAAATATGATTATTGCTGAATGCTTTTTTATTTTTATCTCTCTATTCCACCTGAGCGTTATTTAGAGTACTTTTGTACAAAAATCAGAGAGAGGTAGAATAAATGGACAAGAGAGTAAAAGGTAGCATATTTGTATTTCTGGGAGCATGTAGTTTCGGTGTATTATCTACTATTGTAAAAACGGCTTATGGCGAAGGATATACATTAGGACATATAACAGGTAGTCAGACATTTTTCGGCATGTTATTATTATGGATACTATATCTCTTACAAAAGAAATTATTCCCTACAAGAAGCTCATACGATATAGGAAAAGAGAGCGAACCTCAACCCAAAACCGCGTGGTGGAAAGTTTGTGCAGCAGGCATGTTCACGGGATTGGTCGGAATATTTTACTATCAATGTGTAAAACTATTACCGGCTTCTATCTCCATCATCCTGTTGATGCAATACTTGTGGATAAGTATTGTGATAGAAGCTATTATTTTCAAAAAAAAACCTACACGTATACAACTCATAGCAGTCTGTATTGTACTTATTGGAACTGTTTTTGCAGGAGGAGTATTCAACGAATCGCTTACGCTTAACCCTACAGGGATTGCCTTCGGTTTTTTAGCAGCACTAGCCTATGCGCTTTTTCTCATCACAAGTGGCAGAGTCGGTAATGAATTGCCTGCACTGAAAAAGAGTGCTTTAATGATAACAGGCTCGTGTATATTGACCTTTATAATCTTCCCTCCCCTATTCTTTTTCGATGGTGTACTGTTCGACGGACTATATAAGTGGGGATTAGCTCTCGCCGTATTCGGTACAGTAATACCTCCCCTATTCTTTTCTATCGGGATACCCAAAACGGGCGTGTCGCTGGGTGCTATATTCAGTACGGCCGAACTGCCTGTAGCCGTACTATCATCGTATCTTATACTTCGCGAAAATGTAGCTTTATTGCAATGGATGGGAGTGGCAATTATTCTGATAGCGATAGTATTACCTAATCTTAAATCACTGGCCAATCGGAACAAAAATCGTTTGTTATAATACTATATCAGGATTGTCAATTTAATAGTTTTAATTATATTTACAGTACCATAAACATAGTAAATGAAAGAAAACCTTCTGTCTAAAACACCACGCATAGAAGTCGTTGATGCACTTCGTGGATTTGCTGTTATGGCAATCTTATTGGTTCATAGTCTGGAACATTTTATATTCCCTGTCTACCCCGATCCTGCCACTCAACCCGAATGGTTGAATATATTGGATAATGGTGTATTCAGTATTATATTTTCGCTTTTTGCAGGCAAATCGTACGCTATTTTTGCCCTCCTTTTCGGCTTCACATTCTATATACAATACACCAATCAGCAATTGAAGGGTAACGATTTCGGTTACCGTTTTCTTTGGCGATTACTCTTATTAGTCGGTTTTGCCACTATAAATGCCGCATTTTTTCCCGGCGGAGATGTATTGCTATTATTTTCGATTGTAGGTATCTTTCTTTTTGCTGTGCGTAAGTTGAACGACAAAACCGTCTTAATACTAGCAATAATGCTGTTGGCACAACCCGTAGAATGGTTTCATTATATAGCTAGTATTGTCGACCCTTCGTACGCCCTGCCCGATCTTGGTGTAGGCGCTTTGTATGGCGAAGTAGCAACATATACCAAAGATGGTAATTTCGGGGAATTTATACTTGGAAATATCACTGTCGGTCAGAAAGCCAGTTTGTTCTGGGCTATCGGTGGCGGTCGCTTCCTTCAAACAGCAGGATTGTTTATGATGGGAATGTTGATAGGACGAAAACAGCTTTTTATTTCGTCTGAAAAGAATACCCGCTTTTGGGTGAAGGTGCTTATTATATCTGCTGTATTATTCTGTCCTGTTTATGAGTTGAAAGTATTATTATACGATAAAAGCGATGTACCGATGATTAAGCAATCAGTAGGTGTTGTCGCCGATATGTGGCAGAAATTCGCATTTACGTTTGTGCTTGTATCTTCATTTGTATTGCTATATCAAACCGAGAGATTCAGAAAGTTGACTGGCAATTTACGCTTTTATGGTAAAATGAGTCTTACAAACTATTTAACCCAGTCGATGATAGGTGCAGTTATTTACTTCCCTTTTGGTCTTTATCTAGCTCCATATTGCGGATATACCGTAAGTTTACTTATCGGTATCCTCGTATTCGTCGCACAGGTAGGATTCTGCAAGTGGTGGCTCAAAAGCCACAAGCAAGGACCTTTGGAGAGTATTTGGCATAAACTGACGTGGATAAAGTCGAAGTAAGAATATAGTATCAAACATGAAAAATAAAACAATATCATCCGATCGACTACTAATGAGAAATTTCTACGAAACGGATGTCGATAGCATTTATTCATATCGTTCTCTAGATAGCATTGCAAAATATCAGTATTGGGAACCTTTTACCAAAGAGCAAACAATGGCTTTTGTAAATCAATGCAAAAATATTGACCTGAATAGAATCGGTGAATGGATTGGTTTAGCTGTGATATGGAATGAACATAATAAACTTATAGGCGATTGTGCAGTGAAAGTCTCTGAAAACATAGCAGAAATAGGCTGCAATATTTCCCCCGAATATCAGAATAAGGGCATTGCCAAAGAAGCAGTAACCTTACTCCTAAATTATTGCTTCGTTAATAGAATTGTTGACGAAGTTATAGGCATAACAGATTCTGAAAATATAGCTTCTATAAAACTGATGAAATCGGTAGGTATGACCAAATCGACTGATTTTGAAGAAAAGGTTATGTGCAAAGGCTCTTGGTGTATCGAACACAGATATTCAATAAAAAGAGTCGCTTTTAATCGATCAACAACCTAAACACCGTTGTACTCCGTTCTTCAAAGCCCATTTTCTTATACAAGGCATGTGCTGATTGCCTTTCGATACTTGATGTAAGGTCTAGTTTTTGTATCCCTTCTTTACGGACAAAATCGATCGCCGCCTGTAATAGCTTTTCGGCAATACCTTTGCCCCGCATATTACTATCTACGACAACATCTTCTATCCACGCTTTTCTGCCTGTGGGTATTTGATAGATAACAAGTGTAAGTGTTCCTGCTATCTTCTCATCTTTAGCGAGAAATAAATAGCTACCCTCTGCATTTATAATCTTCTCTAAATATTCCTTTGTCGGTATCCGGCAATCGGGCGACAACTGGGGCATCAATCGGGCAAAAGCCTCGACAATATCTTCGTTTATTTCGGTCGGAATAAATATATCCATAACAGTTTATTTAATTAAATTGACATCGCAATCCAGCCTATACATATCGAAACCTTTATCCCAATAATCTTTAACGACCTCTCTTAGTTCTAAGCCAAATTTTGCGTAGAATTTATAAGCAAGCTGTGATGTTCTTACAGAAATGGTTTTTATACTTTCAATCTCCTTCATTTTTCGGATTCTAAATAAGGTCAACTCACGACCTACACCCTGCCCCTGACTTTTAGGGTGAATAATATCCCATGATATTTTCCCTGTTTCCCTGTCGTCAGTCAAATTAAAACCACCGCATCCAACTATTACACCATCAATATCGACTACATAATAATTATCGGCGTGATTGTCTAAATAATCTTTTAAATCCTCTTCCTCACTTGGGGAAAAATATTCGGGTGTATTTAACCTCAGCAATTCTATTAATTGCTCCTTGTCCGAATCCATATATTCTCTTATAACCATTTCGTATTATTTCTTATTCAATAATTCTCGTGTATGCTTTAGCAACTCAATTCCTCCAATCTCGCCATGACCGGGTATAACAACGCTTGCTTCAGGAAATTTATTCAGCACTTTATCGATTGTTTTCGCCCATTCGTTCACGTCTCCATCAATAGTATTTCCTAATCCTTTGGAATGAATATCTTTTGTCATACATCCACTAAACAGAATTTTCTCGGATGGAATATAAACTACAATATTATCCAAAGTATGCCCTGCACCAAGATAATAACAAAGAATATCTATATCGTTCATTTTTAAAACCAAAGAGTCTTTAAATCCATACTGCGGCAAAGGCAGCGCTTTCTCTCTTGCAATATCTATTGTCATTTCGTTAGCGTACGATTTCACTCCTTTGCTATGCAGATAGTCCAATCCTCCGATACAGTCTTCATGCCAATGGTTAGGAATAAACGTTGTAATTGCAGCATGTAACGAATCGGCAATCCAGTTGGCTAATACTTCCATCTGCGCATTTGTTACCGGTGTATCGAATAGAAATGCTTCTCCTTTGTCTACCAGAATCAATCCATTTGAAGAGACTTTTCCGAAACTGCCTATTTCAGCGACAGATACATGTACATAGGTTTTATCCGAGAGCTTGATTAATTCAATATCATCAGAAACTTTTATTCTCTGATGATCATTTTGGGCAAATATCGGTAGCTGGAATAATATAATTGACAGGATGATCAAATTTCTTTTCATTACTAAACACTTGATTTATTTACTATAAATGTCTCTTAGAACAAAGGTAATACATTTAAGCAATTGAAGCAGTAGCAAGTTTTTTATCATTAGTCGAGATTATGCTATTTATCAAAATTTCCATTAACAAAAAAGAAATATCCGTAACAAAAAAAGAGTGTTCGCGTAACTCAACCTTATCAGAATAGGTACTATCCTGTAACAATAAAGCATGTGCTTTGTGTAGATAAAATTTAGAATTTATATGCACAAGACAAATTATTTCATTTCACTTAATTCAAGAGGACACTATTACCTATTTAAAGCCGTCTTAACCGTTTTTACTTTATTTGTTACAACAACATTATTCGCACAAACATCTATAAAGGGAGTTGTGACAGACAGTAAAACGGGAGAAACTCTACCGGGAGTTACTATTTCAGTAAAAAATACAACCCACGGAGTTATAAGCGATGTCGATGGTAATTATGAATTAAATGTAGGACCGGGAAAGTACACGATTACAGCCTCGTGCCTGTCGTACAGCCCACTAGAGATTACAGACATAGAAACAAAGAAAGGAGAGAATACAGACTTAAATATTCCAATGCAGGAATCTCTTCAATCATTAAATGAAGTTGTAGTAATGGCAACAGCCCGGATAAACTCAGAAGTATCGTTGCTTAATTCGATGAAAAAATCGACAGGTATTGTCAGCGGAGTTTCTTCTCAGCAGATATCTAAGAATCAGGATAGAGACGCTGCCGAGGTGATAAGACGTATTCCGGGAATATCTATTATGGATAACAAATTCATTGTGGCCAGAGGATTATCACAACGCTACAACAATGTTTGGGTCAACAACAGTGCCACTCCAAGTTCCGAATCGGATACCCGTTCTTTCTCTTTCGACCTCATCCCGAGTTCACAAATAGAAAATATTATGATAGTGAAATCGCCACAACCCGAACTTCCTGCCGATTTTTCAGGAGGATTTGTGAAAGTGGCGACAAAAGGTATCCCAAATGAGAATTCGATGGAAATTACTTACGGAACAGGTTTAAATGCACAGACACATTTCAAAGATTTCAAATATAATCCGGGAAGCCCGACCGATTTTCTAGGGTTCGACAACGGACTTAGAAGCATCGGGAGTATTGTACCTCCAAGACTAAATTCTGACGATAAAGAAACAGTAGATGCCGTAAGCAGAAATGGATTCAATAACAATTGGGACATAAAAACTAAAAATCCTCTTCCCGACCAGCGCTTCTCGTTTGCTATGAACAGACGTATCAAAAAAGAAGGAGGACAGTTATGGGGGTTGACTACTGCGCTAAATTACAGCAATCTGAACCGTACACTCACCAACATGAGAAATGCACAATATGAGGTTTATAATGATATATCTGACCAAGTAGAACCCGATAACGATTATAGCGACGATCAGTACAATACAAATGTGCGGGTTGGAGCCATGGCTAACTTATCTTTTATATCGAATAACAATAACCACTACGAGTTTCAGAATATATTCAACCAATTGGGACAAAGCCGTTATACGTTACGCCATGGAACAGACTATACTAGCGGACGCGAGAAAAGACAAGAAAGGGAAGAATATTTATACTCGAGCAGAACAACATACGCCGGGCAGTTGACAGGGAAACACACATTGCCTTTTGCCGATAAACTGGACTGGACACTGGGATTCTCGTACGCTAACAAGAATCAACCCGACCGCCGTATGATTAACCGTACTGAAAATGCTTCGACTGACGAAGATCCTTTCAACGGACAAATGTTTATATCGCAAGCGGATATTGAGCGTAACTTTATTAAGTTGAACGAATATACCTATAACGCAGGAGCAAATTATTCACATGATCTAAAAATCAGTTCCGATATCACAACTACTCTGAAAGGCGGATTTTATGGGGAATATAAAACCAAGGATTACAAGACCCGGGATTTTGACTATCTGTTCAATGAAAACTATTTCCCATATAGCTTCCGATTCGGTAATGTAGTGAAGGATATATTGATTCCTGAAAACTTTGGAGCCGGTAAACTTTACATCAACGAATCTACAAACAATGTGGATAGTTATGAAGGTAACAACAAGCTTATAGCGACTTATCTGGCAATCAATATTCCTTACAAGAAGTTCAACATATATGCAGGGGCCCGTTTCGAACACGATATTATGACGCTCACCAACTACACATCGGGAACCGGTTATGAAACAAAAGACTCTGAATATAAAACTACAGATATTTTCCCTTCTTTGAATATCAGTTATAACCTGAATAAAGATAATATAGTGCGATTCGCTTACGGTATGTCCATCAATCGTCCCGAATTCAGAGAGGTGTCTCCTGCATCCTATTATGATTTCGATCTATTTAACCGAATCACAGGAAATCCCGACTTAAAAGCTGCTTATATACAGAACTTAGATTTGCGATACGAGTTTTATCCATCGACTTCTGAATTAATATCCGTTTCTCTTTTCTATAAGCACTTCGAAAATCCGATAGAATGGTCATTCATAAATACTGGAGGAGGAGCTCGTGTCTTTACTTTCGAAAATGCTTTATCTGCCCATAATCTAGGAGTAGAAATAGATGTAAAAAAGCAACTCGATTTTATAGGACTAAAAAACTTATCAGTAGTTCTTAATGGTTCTTTGATCAGCAGTAAAGTAAAATTTGATGAGAGTAGTATCGAAGATGAGCGACCGCTTCAGGGGCAATCTCCATTCCTTGTAAACGCAGGATTCTTTTATCAAAATGACCCGATGCAACTAACTGCGGGACTGATGTACAATATTATCGGGAAGCGGATTGTAGGTATCGGACTCAAAAGTAAGAGCGAGGGCAGCACCGTCAACGACGATATACCCGATATGTACGAGATGCCCCGAAATGTACTTGATTTCACAGTAACAAAGAGAATCGGAAAAAGTATAGAAATAGCCGCTTCAATCAAAGACATACTTTCTCAGGATATTTTCTACAAACAATTCCCCAAATTCATAGATAAAGAGGGAGTATTGCACGAAAGAGAACAAATTACACGACAATATAATCCGGGACAGAATATCAGTATTTCTGCCAAATTGAATTTCTAAAATTTAAAATAATTAGTTTATGAAACTTTTCAAATCATTTAGTTTAGCGTTGATAGCTAGTAGTATCATGCTTTTTACAAGTTGTAGCAGTGACGACAATGTAACTCCTGGTGTTGATCCTGAACCGGAACCCGTAGTGGGTGTAATAGGTGATGGTAGTTACACATATACAATCACAAAAGATGTGGTTTACAAAAAAGGCACTTACTCTCTGAAAGGATGGGTATATGTGAAAAATGGTGCGACAGTTACTTTCGAACCGGGTACAATCATCAAAGGGGAAAAAGGTTCTAAAGCAAGTTTAATCATCGAGCCGGGAAGTAAGATTTATGCACAAGGAACAGCTACCGAACCAATTGTATTTACTTCGGCACAACCTAAAGGAAGCCGCAAACCGGGCGACTGGGGAGGGCTTATTATATGCGGATATGCCAAAAATAACAATGGAGCTCAACTCGGTATAGAAGGAGGCCCTACAACGAAACATGGAGGAGACAATGACGATGATAATTCGGGTATATTGAGTTATGTACGTGTCGAATTTGCCGGTTCTGTTTTCGATGAAAACCAAGAGATAAATGGAGTAACTTTCGGGTCGGTAGGTAGAGCTACTAAAGTAGATCACGTACAGGTATCATATAGCAACGACGATTCGTTCGAGTGGTTCGGTGGATCTGTCAGTGCAAAATACCTGATCGCATATCACGGATGGGATGATGACTTTGACACAGATAACGGTTTCTCAGGTAAACTACAATATCTGTTGGCCGTCCGTAATCCTAAGATTGCAGATACATCTTTATCGAATGGCTTCGAGTCTGACAATAACAAACCGGGAACAGATGCCAATCCTAAAACATCAACTGTATTCAGTAATGTAACTCTCGTTGGTCCTATTGGTCAGGCAAATGATTTTATGAATACTATGCAATATATCAATGCAGGCAACTACAGACCCGACAACATCTCAAAAACAGGATTATTCCAGGCTGCTATGCAGATCAGACGTTATTCTCAATTGAGTTGCTTCAATTCAGTAGCAATGGGATTCCCTGTAGGGTTACTCCTTGACAACCAAAATGGGAATACGCAAGGGCTGGCTAAAAACGGTACTTTGAAAATAAACAACGTATTCTTCGCTCAAATGGGAGTTGTAGGATCTGATGTAAACAATAGCCTTGTTGACAAATATTCGACAAACGGAAAAGATATGACTGATGCTCAATCATTTTCTCACACTTATTTCGTTGCTCAACCAAGCAATAAAGTATTAGCCAACATTTCCGACTTGAAACTAAAACAACCGAATAGTCTTCTTTCTAACGCCAATTGGGGACCAACAACAGGCAGTCCTCTACTTGGAGCAGCTTCGTTCACCGATGCTCTATTGAATGGCTTTGAACAAGTTGATTATGTGGGTGCATTCAAAAGTGACGCAGACAGTGACAACTGGACAAAAGGATGGGCAAACTTCGACCCTCAAAATACAGAATATTAAAACATCTCAAAAGAATAGAGATTACTCGAAGTTCATTTATTGCATATAAATTCAAGAGGTAATACTCTATTTGATTTGCAAGCGGCTAGTGATTAGTCGCTTGCTTTTTTGTTTATCCACCGTTCATCAACAAAAATATCCCATTGGTCAAACTAATTTTATTGTATCAATACGCATCACTAGTTTTGTGAAAAACATAATTTTACTACCATAACAATTATTCATTATGCGCAGATACGACATAGACAGTCTTAGGGTAATAGTTTTCGGATTATTGATTTTCTATCATGTAGGAATGTTCTTTGTACCATGGGAAAGCCATATTAAAGATGTTCAGACTTACGAGGGTCTGGTCTTTCCTATGCTATTTCTTAATCAATGGCGGCTTTCTATACTTTTTGTTATTTCAGGTATGGGAACATACTATGCGTTATCAAGAAGAAGTGCCGGAGAGTTTGCAAAAGAAAGGACGAAAAGACTATTAATTCCACTGATTGTAGGGATGATATTTATCGTTCCGCCACAAGTTTACTACGAATGGCTCGATCAAGGACGGTTCAGCGGAAGCTATTTCGAGTTCTGGCCTGCAAAGACATTCTTGGATACATATCCAAATGGAGGAGGCATCTCGTGGCATCATTTGTGGTTCTTGCCATATTTACTGATATTTTCATTAATATTAATCCCTGCATTCCTTTATTTACGCAAGCACGTTGAAGCATGGATAATCAGGAAAATGCAATTTTTAAGTAGAAACGCCTTCGGGCTTTATGTATTAATAATCCCGCTTTTCTTTTGGGAACTTTATCTAGCACCTATCTTTCCTTCGACACATGCTTTGTTTAATGACTGGTTCAACATGGTAAATTATTGCACCCTGTTTTTCTTCGGATTTCTGCTAATTTCACTCAAAGATGTTTTTTGGGAAACAGTAAAAAAGAACAAACATATATATCTGCTCTGCGGTATTATAGCGTTCCCTTTACTTATGTGCCTGTGGTTTGTTATGGGTGATTTCTCGGGCAAGCAATATATATCGTCCTTCGTCAAAGTATTTAATCTATGGTCATGGATTCTTGCAATTTTTGGTTACGGGGCAACTTATCTGAATAAACCGAGCAAAATGCTGACTTATGCCAACGAATCGGTATATCCTTTGTATATTTTGCATCAGACTGTAATTGTCATTCTAGGCTATTACCTCAAACATACTGATCTTGGATTCTTTCCCAAATTTTCACTAATGGTAATTGGCACATTCGGTTTTAGCTGGATTATATACGAATTCGGGATAAGGCGATATAAGTGGATAAGGCCATTGTTCGGACTAAAAAATAAATAAACCTAAAATTATTATTCATAGATCAGAACATTAAATTATTTTCGGGATATTTATATAAAATAAAAGTAATGAGGTTTCCATATCGTTGGCTATATCCATTTTTTCTGGGACTCGTAATATTCAATACTCTACGGGCTGTTACCGATTTGACTAAAAACGGAACTTTCTGGATAGGATCGATAAGACTACACATAATAGGTCAGATAGCTGTCATTATTATGTGTTATTTCTTTGATCGAAGGATGCGTAAAAGGCTACAAAGACGAAAATATATTGCAGAAAAAAAACAATCATCTCCAAAAGAGTATGGAATTATCTTTTTAACCTCAGCGATACACATCAATATAGTTCTCGTAATAGGTCAGTATATTGGCATTTTCCATATGGGCGACGGAATTATCGATTACATGCTTATAAATGTAGTATTTCTTCCCCTTCTGTTGATATACTATGCCATTATCTCGACCGATGTAATGAACAAGAATTATAATGAACAGGTTTTACAGCTGGAAAAAGTGAAAAATCAACAACTGGAAACCGAACTTAATTTTCTGAAAGCTCAATATCATCCACATTTCTTGTTTAATGCGCTGAATACAGTCTATTTTCAGATAGATGAAGAAAATAAACAAGCAAAATATACAGTAGAACTATTATCAGAACTATTGCGTTATCAATTGTACAACGTCCAACAGAAAGTGCAGGTATCAGAGGAAATTATTTATTTAAATGCGTATATTGAACTTCAACGGATAAGGATGAGTGAGCGTTTGGTTTTAAAGACAAACTTCGATACTGAACTTGCTGAACAGAAAATACATCCTCTGCTATTTCAACCTTTACTGGAAAACGCCTTTAAATATGTTGACGGTGAATACTGGATTAATGTAGATCTCAAATTGGAAAATAATAAAATACGATTTATTGTCGGAAACTCAATTTCGACAGAAATAATAAGTAATCCCAAAAACAAAGGGATTGGATTAGAGAATTTGAGCCGTAAACTGGAATTACTATATTCGGATAAGCAAACGCTGAGAATCGAACAAAAAGAAGATTCTTTTAGTGTCGAACTGATAATTGAACTCGATTGATATGGAAATTAAATGCATTATTACAGATGATGAACCTATTGCCAGAAAGGGATTACGCAGCTATATAGATAAATTTCCTTTCCTTAAACTAATAGGTGAGTGTGAAAATGCCATACAGTTGAATACGATGCTAAAAACTGTACAGCCTGATTTACTCTTTCTGGATATAGAAATGCCGAATATGTCGGGATTGGATTTATTATCGACAATCACTAATCCGCCTAAAGTGATTATTATTTCAGCTTATGCGCAATATGCACTCAAAGGTTACGAATTGGATGTGGTCGATTATCTTCTCAAACCTGTCACTCTCGAACGTTTTACAAAGGCTATCAACAAAATCCACGACTTACTCGAAAAAGAAGCAAAGGATAATACAACTAAATATATATTCGTAAAAAGCGGCAAACAAATGAAAAAGATATTTTTAAACGATATCTTATTCATAGAGAGTATGGAAAACTACATAACGATTTACACAACTGAATCGAAAGAGATTGTTCATACTACATTGAAACAAATGCTGGAAGCTCTTCCGAGTGATATATTTCTACAAACTCACCGATCATATATCGCCAATATCCGTCAAGTTAAAGCTATTGAAGGCAATCAGCTGAATATAGGGATATATAAAGTCCCCATTGCACGCAATCTCCAAAATCATGTTTTTGAAATTATACTCAATAATTAATTGACTTTGAGTATAAAATAACAATACATTTGCAAAAGTTTATCTTGCAACAAATCTTTGTTGTATTTCAAGACCTAAGACAAAACAAGAGAATAAATACAATCTAATTAAACTATGAAAAAAGCAAGCCGATTATCACAATCTAAAAAGTATTTCTACCTATCCGTTTTTGTTGTATCCCTTACTTTACTGAACACTACGACTATTTATGCCCAAAATCGCACAAATAATACAAAACCCGACCAGACCATTTTTGCTTTCGGGGGAGATATTAACGATAAATTTGTACAATATGTTGTTGATTTAACTGGAAAAACAAATCCGAAAATTTGTTACGTTCCTACTGCTAGCGCAGATAATGAAGATAATATAAAATACTGGAAATATATCTGTGAGAAATTGGCTATCGAACCTCATATTCTTAAAGTCTGGGTGAGTTCTGCTCATGAATCCAAAACATTCGAAGAGACTCTACTAGATATGGATGCCATTGTAGTAGGAGGCGGAAATACGCTGAATATGCTCGGAATATGGAAAGCTCAGGGAATTGATGAAATAATGGGAAAAGCACTGAAGAAAGGAATTATCCTCGCCGGAGGAAGTGCCGGTTCTATTTGTTGGTTTCAGAACGGTATCAGTGACTCCCGTCCTGTTCACCTCAGTATAGTGGATGGCTTAGCATATCTCCCTTATAGTAATTGCCCTCATTATTCCGACAGCTTAAAAAAAGAAATGTATCATCAAAAAATAAAGAGCCATGAGATGAATTCAGGTTATGCGAGTGACAATTTATCGGGCATTCTGTTCAAAAATGGAAAATTTGTAGAGGCAGTCAGTAAAAATGAAATCAACAACTCCTATTTTGTTACATTGAAAAACGGAACGATACAGACCGAACAATTGAAATCAAGAATGCTGATCGACAAAAATGCGATATCGCAAAATAGCTATAAAGCCATAAATATAGATAAAGAGGTAAAGGATTTCGCCGAAATAAACGAGCAAGACACTCCATTAAATGCATTCATTTCTATAAAGTATATTTTGGCAAACGGAAAATCATCAAAATTAAAACAATTGACCTGCAACTTTTTACAAAGCCGTATGAAAGACGATGCTACAGATGAAGTAATAAGCGAAGAGAGAAGAAATAAGATACTGAATACCTATATCAACAAAATACTTATTTACAACGACTCGCTAGCAGCCGTTATTAGTAAAATATCCGATGACTTTTATGGCATCTGGTATTTTTACAAAGAAGGAGGAAAATGGTTAAGTGCAGGTGAAGATATGGGCGGTGAAACCATAATCGAAACCGAGATATCTTTTAGAGAAAAAACACCGGTACACTTAAAAAGAATAGAGAATTGAGCTATAAATTGGACAAGATAAATAGAATAAACTGGTACAGATATCCGACTTATTCTATTTTGTGCTGTTACATATTTTGGAAATCCTCCTTTGACATTAATACTAACGATTCTTTCTCACAATCCCATATACTCACATAGTTTTGCGACATGACAATATGTTGCTTCCACTTGGCATACTTAGCATATAGCATCAATGTACAAATATCCGTCGGAGTTATAAAATCCCCCGTTTCGCCAGTATGCGAATGAACAGAGCCAACAGCATTCTGTCCATCTTCAAAATATATTGGAATCAGGTTTCTATGTAGCTCTCTTTTAGTCAGGAGCATATCTTTTTTATCAAAAGTCAATAGATAGTCATTACCAAAGAGAACAACATCTGTAAGCTTAGTTCCTGTCAACACATATACTTTCTTCTCCCCATTGAAAATCAAAGGAATCATGTTGAGACTCGTATTCGTATATGTTTTAAATAAGGCCGTATCTTGTTGTATCTCTGCCAGAGCTTTAGCCCTGATTGTAAACAAATGTTTCTCATTTTCGTTGAATTCTCTCTCTTTAAAGTCAATAGAAGCAGTCTCTATCACTTTTAAGTCCCCGTAAGAAACGACTCCAAGCACCTTGGGGCTTATCCCCTTTGAGAAGAATAGACACTTAGGTGTATTCGTTTCCAGATAAGAGAAATAGCCTCCTACCCTTTCTCTTTCTTTATAGTTTTCGAAAAAAATATCCGTACCATGCCATGCTGCCAATTCCAAGCGATAAAGCAACTTTCCCTCTTCGGTAAGTTGTTGTGCTTTTTTCTCTAAATCGATATTCTGAGAAAAAGCATTTAAGGCAATGAATGCTAGCAGAAAAACTAATAATTTTCTCATATGTAAATATTTATCAACTCGATAAGATCTTCTATTGTATTAATGATGCAAAGATAAGCCATTTGCGATAAAGTTCTTTTAAAGTCGTGTTAGTTATAATCTAATTATAAACTTTGAAGATATTCCGATAAATTGACATCGCGGTCTAAATTCATCTTTTTTCTTAGCCTGTATCTGTTAACCTCCACACCACGAACTGAAATATTCAGCATCGGAGCTATTTCTTTTGTGGAAAGATTCATATTCAGATAAGCGCAGAGAATTTTGTCGTTTCTGCTAAGTCCCGGAAATTTATCATCTAACAACTCAAAAAAATCCTGATGAACAAGGTTAAAATTCGATTTGAAAACTTCGAAATCATCATCGTTATCAATATTGCTGTTTATCTGACTTATCAATCGCATTACTTTCTGCCTGATGGAATTTAAGCTCTTCTCTTCATCGATAGCTTTCGATATAGCCAGTGCATCTTTTTTTACATCCTCAAGAATCTCATTTTTTCTTATCACATTAAGTATATACCCTGTTAGCTCTTGTGTTTTAAAATGCAATTCTGTTTGGAGCTTATCATTTTGAAGCTGGTATATTGCCTGATCTTTTATCTTGTTTTCTTCCTCATGGCGTTTAGTTTGAGCCACTAATTCCTCTCCCTTTTGATAAATTATTTTCTTTTGTTTACCAATCGTCTTCTTATATAATATGAACAACAAAACGACTGCAAGCAGCGAATACAAAATATAGGCCAAAGCAGATCTGTACCAAGGCGGAGTAATTGTAAATTCGACCTCGGTTATTGCAGAATCCCGACTACCATTGACAACAGCTCTCACCTCAAATAAATATTTCCCTACCGGTAAATTAGTATACTCTTTTAATGTATTAGACGACGGAACACTCCATTCCTCATCTAAGCCTTTAAGCGCATAAGAATATTGAATATCGCCGGCAGAAGGAAAATCCGTTGCAGCAAAATGAATACTTATCGAATTTTGAGAATAAGGTATGAATATCTGTTTTTCTGTATTTCCATAACTTACAATACTATCATTCTTGAGACTAACGATTTTTCTTATGTAAGTATTAACCGGTCGATTTGGTAATCCTTTTTTAGAAAAATCAATTTTTAAAAAAGCATTGTCTACCGATACAATAGCAGAAGCAGAGTCAATAATATGAACACTTTCGTAGTTACCAACCAATTCGTCAGACAATCCCCAATTATAAATATCAGATTTATATTCCCCCGATACATACGGCAATAATTTAAGATTATTATCAGAAACAAACCAAATATTTTTCAAACTATCTACCGAAAGATATTCGTAATATCTCGGCCCTTCAAGCATTGATTCTAATTGAGCATAATGGTCGAACCGATCCGTTATCCGGCTATATTGATATATCCCATCCTGCGCACAAATAATAAGATTGTTATCTACCTTTCTGAAAAAAGAGTTCCCCCCTATGCTCGATCCTTTTAAAGGATATATTTTCTGATTTATAAGTTTATTAAATTCTGTATCGAAAGTTACTCTCTGTATTTGCCTACCAGCATTCACAGTCCAAAAATTATAACTCTCCTCATCTTCGACAAAACCTCTGGCTGAACCGTTAAAATTGGGAACCCGATGTGAAAAGACCCATCGTTTATTCTTCTTTTCTAAAATACTGAAACTGGAATAAGTACCTACAATTAATCTATTTTTATCCGCAGATAAAGGATATATTTCCCATACACCCGGCAAGTCTATTTTATATTTACCAGTCGGATCTATAACTATAATACCATTATCGCCCGAGCTAAACAAAGTATTATCGATAACGATTAGAGACCATATCTGTCCCTCCGAACCATCTATCAATGTATAGCTGCCATCTTTATTCAATTTATAAAGCCCCTGATTTGTTCCCAGATAGAGTTCGTTGTTGTATTTAGCAGAACAATATCCGGTTCCTATCGGGGAAACAGTAGCGAAAAGAGGACGCATAGGCGAATTTAAATCTATATAACTAATACCCTTATCGAGTCCCAGCCAAAGATTCTGATCCTTATCAAAATAAGAATTAAGAATCGTATTATTTTTCAACCCATTATCTAAATTGAAAACCTCTTTATATGATGGATTTTTCAAATCGAATATAAAAATGCCCTTCTGCACAGAGCCCAAAGCGACCTTGCTACCCGATACAGAAGTACTGAATAATTGATTATTATTTATAAAATTATCTGCAATAGATTTTATTTTCGATATATTATTACCATCGATAACATATAAACCAAACTGAGCGGTAGTAACCAGTATGTTATTGTTGTAAGTGATCAGGCTAACCAATTTTTTCCCTTTAAACAGATCAGAGACAGGCAGAAATTCTAAAACATCGTTTTTATTCAAATAAAAAATACCATCCGAAGAGCCTATGTAAACCTTATCTCCATATAGTGTAGAACAATCTATTTTTGTTTTAGCGTCAATAGAATTGATCTGTTTGTTTTTGTTATTATATATATGGATAGTTCTATCACTCAAAAAATAAATCCTGTCTCTATATTCTAAAATATTCCATACTTCTCCTCCATAATCTTCTATACCCTGAGACAATGAATTATAAACAAGCAACCCTTTGTTATTAGCCTCAAAATAGCCAAACTCGGAACTTCCTCCAACATATATTCTGTTGCCGATAGCCTTTACCGAGCGGACTATATTGTTTCTTACTGTATATAGCGACCAGTTAACCCCATCGAATTCGAGCAATCCACTGGAGTTAGCCGCATATATCCATCCATTATCTCGTTGGGTTATAGCCCAGTTTTGAAAACCGGCTTTATATTGATTCCGCTCATAATTTACAACTTTGCGTTGCCAACCGGATGACGAAAGTCCATCTATAGGGAGGAATAATAATATTATAATGATCCCCCAAAAAGTATATTTCATATTCAGTATAGATTTACGGTATAAATAAATAAACCCCATATTAATCAAATTGTTTAATTTAATCTGAGATTAATCCATTTTTCAGCTACCGATTAGTTCTTTATTTATAAAAAAATATGTTAAATACTCGAATAAATAAATACCGATACAAATAGTTGTATTTTCTACACAATATCGCATGAGCAACAGTTTTTCATACTTAAGCACTTCTACAACACCAAAAGTATTATTATAATCTCAAACAAGCAATATTTCATATCAAAACTAATATACACCTATATATTAGAAACTTACAATTACAAAGTAGTAGTATTGACGTAATTATTAATGATATTTTTTGAGTTTTTGACGTATTAGTATATTTTAAATAAAGAGGGGGCTAAACGTATGTTTGTATAAATTAATCTTAAAAGAGATTAAAAACCATAATTCAACAACCTTAATTTAGTTATCATGAAGAGAGAACTTTTTTTTTGGAAGATATTAATTATCCTTCCCTTATTTCTTTTTTCTTCTCTGGCTGTTTTTGGACAAACATCCGAAATAAAAGGAACTGTAATAGATGCAGTCACAGGAGAATCTTTAATCGGGGTATCAGTAGCCGAACGAGGCACCACAAATGGAACAATGACCGATATGGAGGGTCAATATTCCATTAAAATACCAGCCGGTGCTACCCTAGTTTTCACCTATGTGGGATATGAGTCTCAAGATCACAGAGGTGTAGCTGCAAATTTCGATGTAGCCATGAAACCATCCCAACAAACACTCGATGAAGTAATTGTTGTCGGTTATGGTGTTCAGAAAAAGAGTGTAGTAACTGCAGCAATCAGTCGGGTAACAGCCGAAGACTTAAGTATAGCCCAACCTTCTCGCATCGAAGATGTTTTGAAAGGTCGTGTAGCAGGAGTACAAATAACCCAAAGTTCGGGTCAACCCGGATCCGATTCGAAAGTACGCATCCGTGGTATCGGTACAGTCAACAACAGTGATCCTCTCTATATAGTAGACGGTATGCCTGTCGACGGAGGCATCAGGTATCTGAATCCTGTTGATATACAATCGGTAGAAATACTAAAAGATGCAGCTTCGGCCGCAATCTATGGAGCCCGTGCTGCAAATGGAGTAGTGCTCGTTACTACCAAAGCCGGAAAGCAAGGTAAGGCAACCGTAAGCTACAATGTCGAATATGGATGGCAAAACCCATGGAAGAAAAAATCGGTACTCGATGCCCGGGAATATATGGTTATCATGAACGAAGGGCAAATAAACGACGGCAACGCACCCTATTACTCTTCGCAAGAGATTTCTTCTTCAGGGAAAGGAACCGACTGGCAACAAGAAACTTTCAACTTCAACGCACCCATAAAAAATCATCAGGTCAGTGTTAACGGAGGAAGTGAAAAAGTTCAGTACTTTTTTTCATTAGGTTACTTCAATCAGGAAGGTATTGTCGGAGGTAATTATGGCAAATCAAATTTCGAACGTTGGAGTCTCCGTTCAAATACAATAGCCGAAGTCTTTGAAGCAAAAGAACGTAGCTTTTTTAATAAAATAAGGGTAGGCGTAAATATCGGATATTCGAGAGGAACATCAGCCAGTATAGATGCCAATTCCGAGTTTGGCTCTGTTTTAGGTAGTGCATTAGCTTTTAACCCACTAATACCGGAATATGCCGATGAAGAAACTTCTGCCGCTATCTTAGCTCAGTACCCCAATGCGGTAAGAGACAGAAACGGAAATGTATTCTCTATTCCTCCTGCTGGTTTTCAAGAAATAGCTAATCCGGTAGCAATGCTAAATCAACCCAGAGCAGAAAAAAATAATGAAGACAAATTTGTAGGTACGTTCTGGGGAGAAATAGATATTCTTCCGATGTTGAAATTTAGAAGTAGTTATGGCTTCGATCTCGCCTTCTGGGGAATAGATGGTTATGAATTCCCATATTTCTTAGCCTCTCAAGGCAAGAATGTATCACAAAGCTCTGTTTGGAGCGAAATGAACCGTGGATACAAATGGCAGGTTGAAAATGTATTAACCTATAGTCAGACATACGATGGAAAGCATAATCTGAGCGCTGTATTAGGACAATCGTCACTAAAATACACATATCGCCATCTACGTGGCAATGATTATGATTTATTAGAAACTGATCCTAGTAAAGCAAATATAAATTCGGCTATTGCTGATCGCGACAAAGAACGTGTCGAAGGAGGAACCGGTGGATACAATTTCACTTCACTAGCTTCCTATTTCGGTCGCGTAGACTATAATTACGATGAACGTTATATGGTACAGCTCACTGTTCGCCGCGACGGATCTTCGAGATTCGGGGCAAATCACAAATGGGCAGTATTTCCTGCAGTATCAGTAGGTTGGAATATATTGAATGAGCCTTATATGCAAAACCGACCAAGCTTTTTAGATGCATTAAAACTTCGTTTCAGCTGGGGTAAGAATGGTAATGAAAATATAGGTAATTTCCGTTATACATCGTTAATGGATGGCGGACAAAACTACTATTTTGGAGGAGGTTATTCTGTAGCAACGGCAAGCAAAGATGGTATTATGCAATATGGAACTTCGCCGGCAGCAATCCCCAATCCCGATGTAAAATGGGAAGAATCGGAGCAAACCAATATCGGATTTGATGCACGCTTCCTTAAAAGTGCCTTAAGTTTCAGCTTCGATTATTATAAAAAGAAAACCAATGGTATGTTAATGGATCAGCCTATCCCAAATTATGTAGGCCAAGGTGCTCCTATTGCCAATGTAGGCGACATGGAGAACTGGGGTGTCGAATTTGAACTTGGCTGGAAGCAAGAGATTAACGATTTCAATTATTTTGTATCGGCAAATGCCTCTTTTCTTAAGAATAAATTAGTAAGACTAGGTAATGCCAGCGGCGAAGCAATTTACGAATCTGCAGGTGCCTCGGGATTAGGAAGCTATATAAAAGGAAAAAATGGTGAAGTATGGCCTTTTTTCTATGGATATAAAACAGATGGAATATTCCAGAATCAAGGGGAGATTGATGCTTATGTGAATGACAAGGGCGAAAAAATGCAATCGAAAGCACAACCGGGAGATGTTCGCTTCAGAGATTACAACAACGATGGTATTATTGACGATAACGATAAAACAAATATTGGAAAAGGTATGCCCGATTGGACATTCGGATTTACAGTGGGTGGTGAATGGAAAGGGTTCGACCTGAGCGTCTTCTTCCAGGGAGTTACCGGTAACAATATATTCGATTTCTCTCAACGCGGTGACATACCTGCTATGAACCGACCAACATGGATACTAGACCGTTGGCACGGAGAAGGTACTTCGAATCATATTCCTCGCATGACTACTGCAAATGCCAATAGTAACTGGCGCTCTTCAGATCTTTTTATCAAAAACGGATCTTACCTTCGCCTGAGAAACGCTCAGTTCGGCTACACACTACCTATGGTTTTGACCAGAAGAGTTTCTATACAGAAGTTGAGAATCTACCTCGCAGCCGAGAATCTTCTTACTTTCACCGGATACGATGGATTTGATCCTGAAATTGCCTCCGGAGATTATAACAGAATTGGAGTCGATCGTGGTATATACCCTCAATCAAGAACTATTTCGATAGGTGCTAACATAAATTTTTAATTGAATACAGCTATGAAAAAATATAAATTTTTAATGATAGTAGCCACTTTAGCCGGATCCATTTTTATGGCTTCCTGTGGTGATGATTTCTTGACTGCAGCTCCCACAGAGCAGCAAGAGGCAGGCGGACCTGCAACCGAGGGAGCTATACTTTCCAATCTAGGATCAGCTTATCAGATACTACTATTTGATAGTTATGCCGGGGGTAATTATAATGCCGTACTTCTAATGTCTGATCTCCGTTCTGACGACCTATTCAAAGGGGGTGGCGATGCAGGAGACCAAGGGCAGCTATATAAATTATCTCAGTTCACCTCCACAGCAGCCGAAACACTGAACGGTCTTTGGGACAATTATTTTAAAGGATTAGCCCGTTGTAACAATGTAATTATTGCTTGTGACAATGCTGTAAATGTAAATCCGGAAAAATTAGAACAGTATAGAGCAGAAGCTCATTTCCTCCGTGCTTATTACGTACACCTTCTCTGGAAATATTGGGGAAATATTCCATATTTTGAGCAACCGTTGGTAACCCCTCCTTATATGACCAAACAACTCGGTGCCGATGAAATCTATAAAGAAATCATGGAAGATATTGACTTTGCATGTACCGAAGGCAAACTTCAAATGAAAACATCGGGGACTAACCTAGGTCGCGTGTCACGAGCGGCAGCACTGATGCTGAAAGCACGTGTAGTTCTTTACCAAAAAGACAACACGCGTTATGCCGAAATTACAAACGATATGGCAACGATTATCAAGAGTACTGAATTTTCATTAATGGATGATTTTGGTACTATCTGGGCCGATGAAAACGAATTCTGCAAAGAGTCTATTTTCGAGAGTAATCAGCTACCCGAAGGTAAAACATGGGGAGAATCATGGCAAGGTTTTGGTACAAATTTACCTGCATTTATCTCACCAAACGATCTAAAAGATGCAGCTGGTATATTTAAAGGAGGATGGGGATTTGCACCTGTTCGTCAAGCTGCTTACAATATGTATGAAGAAGGAGATACCCGTCGCGCCGGTTCTATAAACGCATGGCCAAAAGGAACATACGCATCACGCTTTCAAGATACAGGTTTATTCCAACGTAAATATGCTGCCCGCGAAGGCTACAATCCTCCTCCGGGAGATGTGGATTTGAACTATGCTAATAATCTGCGTATTTTCCGCTATTCTGAAACATTACTTAACTATGCCGAATTAGTTAAAATGCAAGGACAAGCTGAAACCGGGGTATCAGCTCAAGATTGTCTGGATAAGGTACGTAAACGTGCTTTCGGTGTAGACAAACCGATACCGGCAACGGCTGCAAACATCAAGCTGGAGCGACGTCGCGAGTTCCTGGGTGAAGGTATGCGTTTTTGGGATCTGGTTCGTTGGGGCGATGCACCTTCGATACTTACAGAAAATAATGCTGCATTTAACTCTGTCAGAACTTTTGAAGACTGGAAAAAGCACTTGCCTATTCCTCAACTGGAAATAGAAAAAACAAAAGGAACAGAATATGAGTTGAAGCAAAATAACGGATGGCAATAATCATTAATAAAGAAATCAAAAGATGAAAAATATAATCAAATTTGGAATTTTGGCATTGATAACTGTCTTTGCAATGACAGCTTGTGATCCGCAAGAAGGTGACAACCATTCGCTGGGTACACCCGATACAGTTACTGCCGGTCAGGTATCTTTTAGCTATGCAGCCTCTCCTACAAATGATAATATTATTACTTTTACCAATACATCTGATACTAAAGTACCCTATTCTTTCTTATGGGATCTGGGTAATGGTGTAACAAGTAAAGATAAAGCTATAACCGGAGAATATCCTTTTGCAGGAGATTATACTGTAACATTAACATTGTACACTGCAGACGGTTCCGCGACGGTTAATAGTCAGGTGATTCACATAGATAAAAATGATTATTCGTTACTGAATACACCTATGTATATTGCATTGACAGGAGGACTCGAAAATACGAATGGTAAAACATGGGTATTCGACAGAACTCAAAACGGTCACTTTGGAGTCGGTCCTATCGATTCTGATACACCATCCTGGTGGAGTTGTGAAGCCGAAGGAAAAGCCAATTGCAGTTTATATAATCAGGAATTCACATTTACATTGTCCGGTGTGATACTAAAATGGACCAACGGAGGAAAAATTTACACCAATGAGCCCGGACGCGCGGCTTTAGCAGCTTTAGGATATACTAAATCTTCTGTACCGCCTGCCGGTGATTTTGATGTGGAATATGCTCCAAAAGAATCATATACCTTCTCTTTGAGTGAATCGACAAAAACCCTTACGTTAAGTAGCGGTGTGTTTTTCGGACACTATACGGGAAGTTCGAAATATACCATTCTTAGTTTAACTGAAGACGAACTTTATCTAAAAGTAAATAGTACTGTCGAATCAGGTAGCGCATGGTGGTATCGATTCGTACCTAAAAAGTAAATAATCAAATATATAGGTTGTCTGATAGAAATTACAAATAATCATTCAGGCAACCTATTTTTCATCAAGAATAGTTATGAAACATACACTCTTCCTCATCCCCTGCTTTCTTCTCTTATGCGATTATGCATGTAGTCAAGACATCCAAGAAAAGAATAAGACAGATATTCTATCAAATTACAACCTCATCTGGCAAGATGAATTCAACGAAGCTCCAAACGCAAATGGTACCCTGCCCCTACCGGGAAGCGAATGGTGGTTCGAAACCGGAAATAACGGCTGGGGAAATAATGAGCCGCAAAATTATGTGGATAGAATTCTCGAAAAAGATACAGTTGCCAAAATACAAAACGGTTCGCTTATCATCACAGCATTTAAGTTAGAAAAACCGTATCAAGGTTCTGATATTATTTCAGCCCGAATGAACACAACTAAATCATGGAAATACGGTTATTTCGAAATGCGAGCTAAGCTTCCCGGAGGCAAAGGCACTTGGTCGGCATTCTGGATGCTACCCGAAAACATTAAGTCGTGGCCACTCGACGGCGAAATAGACATTATGGAATATGTAGGCTACAAACCCGGTGTAGTTCACGCTTCGGTACATACCGACACATACAATCATAAAATAGGAACGGAGAAAACAAAAACCATCGATATAGAAACTGCGGAAACCGAATTTCATGTTTATGGTTTGGAATGGACGGAAGATTTCATCACCGGATATGTAGATAATGTAGCCTATTTTACATTCAAGAATGATAAAAAAGGAAATAAAAATACTTGGCCGTTTAACGAACCGTTCTATCTAAAACTCAATCTTGCCATAGGCGGAGATTGGGGAGGAACGAAAGGCATCGATCCCGATATCTTTCCTGCACGTTACGAAATAGATTACGTAAGGGTATACCAAAAACAATGAACATTATATCCTTATTAATAAAATAGATACCAAAATGAAAAGATTAAAATTTCTAGGCATTTCAGCCTTATTCCTATTCTCCTCGTTGGCATACGCACAGAAAGATATTGAAAAACGTGTCGAAGATTTGTTGGCAAAAATGACATTGGAAGAGAAAATCGGTCAGATGAACCAAGTCAGCTTTTTTTCGATCGACGATAAAGCCATTGCTCAATACAGCGACGATGATATGAATACCTTCCTTATAAGGATGGGAGTTGCCGGAGGGCAAGGACAAAAAAAGCCAACCGAGATGAGCAAAGAAGAGAAGGTTGCTCTTATCAAACAGGCAGCAGGCAAAATACTTGACGAAAACATTACTCAACCTATAAAAAAAGGTGAAATAGGTTCATTACTGAACATTACCGACCCTGAAATGATAAATAAACTTCAAAGGGCAGCATTGAAAGAAAGCCGCTTAGGTATACCTATGATTATCGGTCGGGATGTTATCCACGGATTCAAAACTATATTTCCTATCCCTCTGGGACAAGCAGCCTCGTTCAATCCACAGTTGGTAGAAGATGGTGCACGTGTCGCAGCTATCGAAGCCCGATCGACAGGTATCAACTGGACTTTTGCTCCGATGCTCGATATTTCGCGCGATGCTCGTTGGGGGCGAATTGCCGAAAGTCTTGGCGAAGACCCTTATCTGGTATCGCAACTCGGAGCAGCAATGGTAAAAGGATTTCAAGGTGGAGGCGATTTAGCCGACCCTAATTCCATTGCAGCTTGCGTAAAACATTTTATCGGATATGGTGCGGCCGAAGGCGGCCGTGACTATAACAGCACAAATATCCCACCCTATCTGATGCGAAACGTATATCTCCCTCCTTTCCATAGTGCCATCGAAGCAGGAGCAGCTACACTCATGACATCATTCAACGACAATGATGGTATCCCGGCTTCGGGTAACGAATATATACTGAAAAATATCCTGCGTGACGAATGGAAGTTCGACGGCTTTGTTGTTTCCGATTGGGCATCGATGGGCGAAATGATTCCTCATGGTTATGCAAAAAATGACAAACAGGTGGCAGAAATTTCTGCGAATGCTGGCATAGACATGGAAATGGTAAGCGGTACTTATATGAAATACCTGCCCGAATTGGTTAAAGAAGGCAAAGTGTCTGTACAAACTATCGATAATGCCGTTCGCAATATCTTACGGATTAAATTTCGCATGGGATTGTTCGAAAATCCGTATGCCGACACAAAAAAACCGTCGGTATTATATGCTGCCGATCATCTGAAAGCTGCACGGGAAGCAGCTATACAATCGGCTATTCTATTGAAAAACGATAACAATATCTTACCGTTAGCCGAAAATAAGAAAATAGCTGTTATAGGCCCTATGGCAGATGCTTCGCACGATCAGTTGGGAACATGGATATTCGATGGAGATAAAAACTATACTGTAACTCCTATCGGCGCTCTGAAAAATGACTACAAGAATATCAACTATGTATATGAACCGGCATTAGCTTATTCGCGCGATAAGAATACGGCTAATTTTGAGAAAGCAAAACAAGCAGCGGCATCTGCTGATGTAGCAGTTGTATTTTTAGGTGAAGAATCTATCTTATCGGGAGAAGCCCACTCATTGTCGAATATCAATCTGATAGGTGAACAATCTAATCTATTGAAGGCTGTAAAGAGTGCGGGTAAACCTGTGATATTGGTTATCATGGCAGGCAGACCGTTGACTATCGAGCGTGATCTTCCGTATGCTGATGCAATACTCTATAATTTCCATCCGGGAACGATGGGTGGCCCTGCTATTTTCGATCTTATTTTCGGCAAAGCAAATCCTAGCGGTAAACTACCGGCTACATTTGTACGTGAAGTAGGACAGATACCAATGTATTACAATCATAACAATACAGGTCGTCCTGCACCCGAGAAAGTAATGACTTTGGATCAGATCGAACTGGAGGCTGGTCAGACATCGCTTGGTAATACATCATTCTATCTTGATTCCGGAAAAGATCCGTTATTTCCATTTGGATATGGATTATCATACAGTACATTCGAATATTCAAATTTCATGTTATCATCTTCGTCTATTCCGATGAACGGAACAATAACAGCGAAAGTAACGCTTAAAAACACAAGTAATGTAGATGGTACGGAAGTAGCTCAACTTTATATTCAAGATATCGTAGGATCACTCGTACGCCCTGTAAAAGAACTGAAAGGCTTTCAACGTATAGCGCTCAAGGCCGGAGAATCGAAAGTAGTTGAATTTAAAATTTCGACAGACGATCTTGCTTTTTATGGTCGTGATCTAATGAAAAAGGCAGAAGCAGGCGATTTTAATATTTGGGTTGGAGGGAGCAGCAATGCTAATTTAAAAAGTACTTTTACTGTAACAGAATAATAAATAAGCATATAGCGAAGGTATAAGAGTTACCGTGAATGTAATTTTTATACCTTTAGCCTATAAAACACGCTTGAAGATAATTATAATGAAAACACGCTAAAATTATGAAGAAACTAATCTATTTACTCCTATTTCCTCTCTTGCTCTTAAGTTGTGGGTCGAAAGAACAAACTGAGCCACAACACGCCGAACGCTTTATCCGTGTAAATGGCCCCGACCTGATAAAACCGAATGGAGAGAAATTCTTCATACAAGGCATTAATCTGGGTAACTGGCTCAATCCCGAAGGTTATATGTTCTTCTTTGGCGATGTGAGTTCGTACCGTGTGATCAACGAAGCATTCTGCGAAATGGTCGGCCCCGATTTCACAAATTGGTTCTGGAACGAGTTTAAGAAAAATTATATCACCGAAGATGATATAAAGTATATAAAACAAACGGGGATGAATTCGGTCAGAATTCCGTTTCATTATAAGCTCTTTACCAATGAAGATTACATGGGTTTGGATTCTAACCAAAATGGCTTTGAACTGATAGATAATGCCATAGAATGGTGCCGTAAGCAAAACCTATACGTTATTCTGGATATGCACGATGCTCCCGGAGGACAAACAGGAGACAACATAGACGATAGCTACGGCTATCCTTGGTTGATGGAAAGCGAGCCAAGCAAAGAGCTGTTCTGCGATATATGGAAGAAAGTGGCAGATCATTACAAGAACGATACAATAATACTAGGTTATGACTTGCTGAATGAGCCTATTGCGCACTATTTTATGGAAGATTACGCACACTTGAACGACTCGCTAGAGCCTTTGTACAAAAGATGTGTAGATTCGATAAGAACTGTAGACAACAATCATATCGTATTGCTGGGCGGTGCTCAGTGGAATGGTAATTTCACTGTCTTTAATGATTCTAAATTCGACGATAAAATGATGTACACATGTCACCGCTACTGGTGCGATACATTACAAGCCAACATTCAGGACTTTGTAAATTTCAGAGATAGCGTGAACCTCCCAATGTATATGGGCGAAACAGGTGAGAATTCGGACGAATGGATTGCAGGATGGACTCGCCTGATGGAACGTAACAACATTGGATGGCACTATTGGCCATACAAAAAGATGGTACCAAAAAGCTGCATGCTGACAATTCCGACTCCCGAAAATTGGGATTTGATTGTTGAATACACTAAACAAGACAGAAGCAATTTTGCTAAAATAAGAAAAGCCAGACCAGATCAGGAAAAAGTGAAGAAAGCGATGACTGATTTACTTGAAAATATGAAATTCAGTAATTGCACAAAAAACGAAGGTTACATTACCGCCCTCGGGATGAAACCATGAAATAATAATTTGTCTTCTAGGTACACAAATTATTAAAAAGGATAAGGAGTTTTCTATTTCAGAAAGCTCCTTATTTGATGTACAAGCGTTGGTAAGATTATAAATAATTCATAAGCTGATAAAGCAAGCACAACCCTTAAATTATTATCTTTAAACCTCGAAAAATATAATGAGTTAAGATGAAACGTTTAGACAACCAATATTACAATAAAGTAACCGAGCCCCTAAAGCTGGTAACGATTAACAACCTGTTCGCCCGTTCGGTTATTGAACAGAAAGTGGAAGGCGAAATATTTGTAGATAACGAAGAAGACCCCAAAACATTTTATGTTATTCATCCTTATGGTATGTCGCTGCTCTTTGGCGATTTCGATAATGAAACGTTTAATTCTCAATTTAAAGAATATGTACTAAATACCAATCTGAATAGAAAAGGCGATGAATGGATGCAGGTATTTCCCTCCGATTGGGAACAGGTATTAAAGGATATGTTTGACGACATACCAAACGATATTGTAGAGTGTAACACACGAACTAATTTCAAACTCAACAAAGACAAATATCTTGAGACTAAGAACATGCAAAAAAAAGCAGATCCTCTTGTTCAAATTAGACGAACAGATAAAGAAACTTGCGAAAGAATAAAAGGAGCTGTTATTCCTCTTAAATTCTGGAATGGTTCAGTCGACTTTGTAAACAATGGTGTCGGATTTAGTTTATTTTATAACGGCAAGTTAGCCTCAACGGCATTTTCAGCTTTTATCCATGACAATAAATTGGAACTGGGCATTGAAACATCTGAAGAGTTTAAGGGTAAAGGTCTGGCATATAAAACATGCTCTGCACTTATCGACTATTGTATAGAAAATAAACTCGAGCCTCTCTGGGCTTGCAGATCGGATAATACAGGTTCGTATAAGTTAGCCGAAACTCTCGGTTTTGAAAAATCAATAGAAACAGCCTATTATAAATTGGGTGTAAAATAAATCATATTAAAAAGAATGGAAGAAATATTTAGTGTATTCGACGAAGCTTACACTAAGATAGGCGTTGCGACAAGAGATGAAACGCATCGGATTGGCCTTTGGCACGAAACCTTTCATTGTTGGTTTTATTATCGGGATAGTTCTGATACTTATCTTTATTTTCAACAACGTTCTGATACTAAGAAAGACTATGCCGGGTTATTCGATATTACTGCTGCCGGTCACCTACTCTCGACAGAAAGCCTTTGTGATGGTATTCGTGAAATTGAAGAGGAACTTGGTATTCGGATAGATTTTTCTGACCTTAAATATTTGGGTTATCTGCCAATCAGCATAACGCTTCCCAACATGATCGACAATGAGTTCACTAATATTTTCACTTTAGAGGGTAAATTCTCTCCGCAAGATTTTACGCTTCAGAAAGAAGAAGTTCTGGGTATCTACGAAGTTCCTGTATCAGAATTAGAAAAAGTAATGGCAGATGAACACTATAAAGTTCAGATAAACGGATTTACAGCAGTGGATAACAGCTACCAGCTTTCTACAAAAATGTTTAACCGTGCGAACCTATGTGCATTATGTCCTGAATATTATACTTTTCTGATTGAGCATTTCCGAGAATTAAGATAAAGAATATACCCATCGGATAGATTCATTAATAGAAAAAACGGTAATTTTATTGACGGAAATAAAATCACAACATTGAATTATGAAAGCACTTTTGATTATCGACATGCAAATAGGAAGTTTCAAACCTTACTCTATACGCTACAATACACTACAAAAAATCGAACAGATTAATTTACTCTCCAGAAAGTTTCGCGATGCAGGATACCCAGTAATATATATCAAACACGATGGGACAAAAGAAGAATATCTTCTTCCACAAACTGAAGACTTCGAAATATTACCCGAATTAATACAAGAGCCTTCGGATATAGTTGTAGTAAAGGAAGCCAATGATGCCTTTTACAATACTGAATTACTGTCTACTCTTATCGGGAAAAACATCGACGAATTATATTTCTGCGGATGTGCTACCGACTTTTGTGTCGATGCGACAATTAAAACTGCTCTGGTCAACGACTTTAAGATATATATTGCTTCCAACGCACACACTACGGCATCGCGCCCACAGGTAGATGCTCCGACAATAATAGAGTATTACAATTGGCTGTGGAGCAACATGACTCCTACGAAACATAACATATCTGTATGCTCTACCCAAGACATTATTTCTAGTCTGGAGGTATAGATAACATTTGCATCTAAAACTACCCAAAATAATTATAATATGATAGAACTAAGTATTCGTAAAGCAAATGACAATGATTTTAATGAGATTTTCGGATTACTAAAACAACTTTGCCCAAATTAAAAAAGTTCATAAGATGAAATCCACACTTCCTTATTTAGCCTTGCTTACTATTCTTTCAATCAATTCAGCAAAAGGGCAAACTATTTATTCGCAAAGTTATGGCAGCAGTTTAAGCCCTGCCATTATATATGTACATGGAGGCCCAAGTTCAAATACGACATTATTTGAAGCGACCACAGCTCAGCGACTTGCCGAATTAGGGTTTTATGTTATAGCTTATGACCGAAGAGGTGAAGGGCGTTCTGCCGATCCTGACGCAACATTTACATTCCAAGAATCATCCAATGACCTTGTTGCTATTTATGAGAAATACAATATAGAACAGGCAAATATTCTAGCACATAGCTTTGGAGGAATAGTTGCTACATTCTTCGCAGAACAGCACCCGGAGAAAGTAAATTCGATCATCCTTATAGGAGCTTTATTCTCACAACAAGAAACTTACGACCACATATTGTATACCGTAGAGAAAGTTTATCGCAAAAACGGTGATACGCAGACGTTGAATAAAATTGAAGAAACCAGACAGCTACCCAAAAATACTGCCGAATACCGTGCAGCATGTTTCGATCTCGCTGATGGCTTTTTTGATATGCCGAAACCAACAAAAGAATCTATGAAATTACGAGAAGAATATCAAAAGAGTGACTTTTATAAAAACAACATCAGAAATCGGAATGCTCCTGCGATATTTTTTCAGAATGAGACACTAAATAACGTTGATACAAAACCCATTCTCGAAAAACTGAAAACCCAAAACATTCACATATTTGCTATTTATGGAAAACAAGACAGAATTTTTTCGAAAAAGCAATTAGAAGATATGAAAGCAATTGTGGGTAAAAAAAACTTTACATTGATCGATAATTGCTCTCATTTTCTGTATGTTGATCAACAAGAACTTTTTCTCGAAACTATTTCCAAATATATGAAACAAAAATAAAACAAGTAGTTACCGTATTTATAACTATTTGCGGCACAGCGTCTAACAATAAAATCAGAAAGTAAAATGGAAAAACCCTTGATAAATAAAAAATATTTGCTCGAAAAATTTCCTGAAAAGGGCGGCTGGACTTACACCGAGATACCCGAAATCCCGATGGGTAAGGCATCTTTCGGGATGTTGAAAGTAAAAGGAAGTATTGATGGTTTTGAAATCAAAAAATATCATTTAATGCCATTTGGGAACGGCAAACTGTTTCTTCCTGTAAAAGCAGAGATACGAAAAAAGATAAAGAAACAGGCAGGCGATTATGTTCATGTCATTTTATATCTCGATAATGAACCGTTGGAAGTTCCCGAAGAACTACTATTGTGTCTGCGAGACGAGCCTGAAGCATTTCAGTTCTTTAATTCACTCAGCGAAAGCGAACAACACAATTACATCAAGTGGATATATTCTGCAAAAACAGACCAAACGAAAGTAGACAGAATAGCAAAAACACTTGTCAGGCTTTCTAAACGGCAAAAGTTTACGGACTGACAATAGGACAAGAATTTAGCCGATATAAATACTAAAATGAATTTATATATCTGCGGTCTTTATTCGTCGGTTTGTATGAAGTGATTAAACCAACAATGGCAGGATGTAGATACAAATATACTATTTTATCAGAAAAGTTAATTTCTGTTGTATAATATAATTGAAAAGTAGTCCACTAAAATAATTGAAAAGTATACCACCGGTTAAGTAAAATCCGCTAGAGCTTCTAATAAAGCCCTGCATTTTACTAACAAATATTAACATTATAAATTCCTTTGTGTATGAAACACTAACACAGAGGGTAAAAT
>NZ_JAAKEL010000008.1 GCF_011039205.1 Dysgonomonas sp. ZJ279 | reverse complement strand
TAACGTTTCAACTTCAACTACTTCAAAGTAATTCAACAACCCTTCGGGTAATAATAATTCATAGCCTGTTTGCATGATGCGAAATTAGAAAAAAAAATGCCTAGTCCACAAGAATTCGGGTTGATCCTGTCTAACTCTCGGTTTTGTATTTGCGCCTATTCTATTAGAATAAAAAAAACGATCACATATTTGCAATCGTTTTTTATCTTAGAGCGAAAGACGGGGTTCAAACCCGCGACCCTCAGCTTGGAAGGCTGATGCTCTATCAACTGAGCTACTTTCGCAAAATAGTGTGGGCAGTGATGGATTCGAACCACCGTAAGCGTAAGCTATCTGAGTTACAGTCAGACCCATTTGGCCACTCTGGTAACTGCCCTTCTTTTCTTTAGCGATGCAAAGATAACGCTTTTATTTATTCTTCCAAATTTCTACGGTAAAAATCTATCATTTTTATTGCAGTTATCGCACATTCATCGCCTTTGTTGCCATGTTTTCCACCTGCACGATCAATGGCTTGTTGCATGTCGTCAGTTGTTAATAGTCCGAAAATGAATGGTATATCGTATCGGATGTTTAAATCTGTTATGCCTTGTGTAACGCCATCACAAACGTAATCAAAATGGGGGGTATCTCCTCTTACTACGCATCCAAAAGTAATTACGGCATCCACTTCTTTGTTTTCTGCCATGTGTTTTGCCCCAAAAACAAGCTCGAAGCTTCCCGGTACGTAGTCGATTAGAATGTTTTCTTCTTTTACTCCGTGCTTGATTAATGTATTATATGCACCATCGAGCAATGGCTTTGTGATGTTTTCATTCCATTCGGAAACTACAATTGCGATTGTCATCTCTTCGCCATTCGGTACTTTTGCCGGATCGTATGATGATAAGTTATGGTATGCTGTTGCCATTTGTTCTTGTTTTTTGATTTATCCTACAAAGATATTTATTTCTGTTCGATAAACCTATTAAGGATTCGTTGATCTTCTCTAAAGAAAGTTATAATATCAAATGGTGCTATGTATATATTGTTTAGCTTCTACAAAAAAAAAAGGTCTTGCTACGTGCAAGACCTTTTTTATATTGAGAGTGAAGGAGTATTATTTACTTCCTTTCATTATTTCTGCTTCTTGAATATATTTATCAGCCTCTAATGCTAATTCAGAACTGTTGTATTGGTTCTTTATGATAGAAAACATTTCGATAACCTTATCGTATTGTCCAAGCTCTCTATAGATGATTCCAGCTTTTTTGTATAGAACCGGGCTTTGTACTTCGTTATCTACGCCTTTAGCTGCTTTGACGAAATATGGTATAGCTTCTTCTGCTGCACCGGTGCTGGCAAGGCAATCACCAATTGTTCCGTTCACAAGGTGGCTTAGTATTTTGTCGCTACCATCATAATCTTTCAAGTAAGCCAATGCCTGATCGTATTTACCTAGGTTAGCATAGCTTATACCTGCATATAATTTTGCTAGTTTTCCCGGTTTTGTTGAACCATATTCATTGATGATGCTTTCAAAGCCAATGTAGCCATTTCCATCTCCATAGATAGCAAGCGAATCTTGTCCTGTTCTATAATATTGTTCACCTTTGAATAATGCCACTTGAGCTTCTTTGGCTTTAGGCGCAATATAGAAATGGTTATATGCTAAATAAGCACATACAACAAGAACGACTATACCTATAGCTATCAATAGCTGTTTTTGATATTTTTCGATGAAATGTTCTGATTCGAAAACGGCATTATCAATACGTTGCCAGTCTTTCTCTTCGCGTAATTCGGCTTGTTTCTTTTTTGATAGAGACATTGTTACTATGAATTATATTGTTTATTTTATTGTTTCTTAATTAGTCGCGACAAAAATAGGTGTTTTCTATCTATAAATAAAATCTTAGATGCTTTTTTTTATTCCGTATAGAATTTTACTAACTGTTCGATAGCTCTTTGGCATGCAGGACAGAAATCTTTGCATGTATTTGTCTTCATTCTACAGTCGTACGCAGGACGGTATATTCCTTTAGCTGAATAGCCTGCACCCTCAAATACACCTACTTTATATTTGTCGGCAGATTCGATAGGTGTCGGAATCGGTGTCTGCGGAGCGAGCATGTCTTTCCATTTAACAGCAAATTTAGTTAAAGTCGTGATGTTGGGTTCCCATGGTTCGATATTATGCGGATAAGTATCATCAAATATATCTCCTCCTTCGTAGTGATATTCGTCCGCAAGTCCGGCAAAGCTATGCCCGAATTCATGAACCACTACGGGATTGAAATCACGGTGTCCTGTTGTTGTCAGTGTGTATGCGTTGAATATTCCACCCCCTCCATATACTTCCGTATTAGCTAAAATAATAATGTGGGCGTATGGAATACCTGCAATAGCATCGTGCATATCTTTTACATTGCTTGTTGTGAGGTATCTGTCAGAATAAAATGTGTCGAAGTGCGAACTTAAAGCTGTTTCTTTCCATTTATTAGTTCGGGGAACACTGACTCCCGAATCTTTAGATGGAGTCTCTACTGCAATAATATTAAATTTATCTTGCAGCTTATTGAATGGACTATGTTTAAATATCTCATCGCAGGTTATTTGGGCGTGCTTTCTGAATTTACTCATTTCCACTTGTGTATAACCTTCTGCAAGTATTACAACATTAATACAGTTTTGGGTCGAATCGCCACGATGTATCATATGGTATGGTGTCGGGTTGCTTGCACCTTTCTTTTTTATTAGAATGTCATTAGGATCTACAAGGTGTCTTATGGCCAACTGATAAAATCCTTTTTTATCACGGAGCTTAATCTCTACCCATACTTTTTCTTTGGGGTAGGGGATTAAAAAGGTATTCTCGAAACTTTTTCTTACAGTCTTAGCTTCGGGTGTTGTTTGCCATTCGAAGAAAAGAGTACTGAACGAATTTTTATATATGCATTTATTGCTTTCGCTACTAAAAACACTTATTTGTCCATTACCATCTCTTATGATTTCAGATAAATTGTGTTTTCGTCCTGCCCATTGTGGTAACTGGCTCATTTGATCGAGAGATATAGTTTCAGAATGATCATTGCCTGAAAATATATAATCGATTCGTAATGTTTTCTCTATGAAGTAATCATCAAAATTCTGAGCGGTTACATTTAGCAACGAAAAAGAAATAGAACACCAAAGTAGAAAATATTTCATAGTAAGTATCGTTTAATAGTATGACAAATATATGAATTATTAATAATAAACAATTTGGATGTAGCTTATTATAAAGGTCTGAAAAAGAGGTTTGGGTAATTAAATTTATACTTTTTTTGATTTATCATATTATGCATTCTTGTATAATTGATTAGCTTTGCATCCTGAATACACTAAGCATGGGATCTCATTGATGAGAAAAATACGCGTCTTTACTTATATATTTCTGTTTGTAATGTTCTCTGTACCATTCTGGGGTGCAGTATCTTCGTTTACAGCAGGTGCTATTGGTGTATCCTCATTTAAGGTGAAAGATTCTATTCTATCTGTTCAGGTAGATTCCGTTAAAATTAAAAAAGATAGCTTACCGTCAGATTCTTCGACTAAGAAAAAAAGCGTTTTAGATGCAGTAGTCGACTATCAGGCAAAAGACTCTATTGTAATGACTTCCGATAACTGGGGGTATTTATATGGCGATGGTGAGGTGAAATATACTACCATTCAACTTAAAGCCGAGAAAATATCCATGAGTATGGATAGTAGTATTGTGAGAGCAACGTTCGGTTTAGATTCTGTTGGTGACGAGTTTGGTTACCCCGTTTTCTCCGATGGCGGAGTAGATTATGAGTCTAAAGCGATGAAATATAATTTCAAGACAAGGAAGGGCTATATAAATAATGTAATAACTCAACAAGGCGAAGGCTATATTGTTGCAGAAAAAGCTAAGAAAACACAAGACGAAGCTTTCTTTATGGAAGACGGACGCTATACAACTTGCGATGATCATGATCATCCCCATTTCTATTTAGCATTAACAAGAGCAAAAGTTCGTCCAAAGAAAAATGTAATAACGGGTCCTGCTTATCTGGTAATAGAAGATTTACCCCTTCCTTTTATAGGCCTTCCTTTTGGCTTCTTCCCTTTTTCAGACAAATATTCATCTGGTGTTATCATGCCTACATTCGGGGATGAGATGGAACGAGGTTTCTTCTTACGTGATGGGGGATACTATTTTGCAATTAATGATAATATAGATTTGGCTCTTACAGGCGAGATATATACTAAGGGTTCATGGGGGCTAAATGCGCGCTCTTCTTATCGCAAGCGCTATAAATACTCGGGGTCATTCGATGTTGGCTATTTGGTTACGAAAATCGGTGACAGATTATTGCCTGATTATTCAGTGTCGAAAGACCGAAGGATAACATGGACTCACTCTCAGGATCCTAAGTTTAATATGTACAGGACATTGTCTGCCAGTGTTAATTATTCTACAAGTTCATACGACCGTAATCAGATAAATTCGGTATATAATTCTGACCTTTTTACTCAAAGTACTAAAAGTTCGAGTGTAAATTTAACTCAGCGATTTCCGAATTCTCCATGGAGTGTATCGGCAACAATGAATATAGATCAGCGTACACGAGATTCTACCATATCAATGACATTGCCAAACATGACATTTACAATGAGCCGTATTTTCCCTTTCAAGCGAAAAGGGGCTGTGGGAGCAGAACGCTGGTATGAGAAGATTCAGTTAAATTATAACGGAGAACTTCGTAACAGCATTCTGACAAAGGAAAATATGCTATTTAGTTCCAGCCTTCAAAAAGACTGGAAGCATGCGATGAGGCATAGCATTCCCATATCAGCGACATATACGGCCTTCAACAACTTTCATATAACACCTGCCATTCAGTATAATGAACGGTGGTATACTGATAAGGTAACTCAAAAGTGGGATGGCTCGAGACATGTCGATGCAGATACAACGTATACATTCAGCCGTGTTTATGATTTCAATGCAGCAGTAAGTGTGCAGACCCGGATTTACGGTTTCTTTACACCTCTATTTTCTAAAAGTACTACAATCAGGCATATATTTTCACCTAGTATAGGTTTTAGTTATGCACCCGATTTCAGTGACCCGCGCTTTGGTTTCTACGATTCATATAAATATTATGACGCGAATGGAGACTTGCAGACCCATACTTATTCTCTATTTAAAAATGGTATGTTTGGTTCTCCACCTGCAGGTAAGCAAGGGATGATCAACTTTCAATTCGAGAATAACCTCGAAATGAAATATGCGGCAAATGATACGATTAAGAAAATTAGTTTAATAGATAATTTCAGTACGAGTTTTAGCTATAATATGGTTGCAGACTCTTTTAAATGGACTGATATTGCAACCAATACCCGTTTGAAGTTGAGCAAATCTGTGACTGTCAATGTTAATGCCACATTCGACCCTTATACTTACGATTTAGTGCGGGATAGAGATGGGAAAGTGACGGGACTTAGGCGTGTTGACGAACTTCGTATCTCAAAAAAAGGTAGTATTGGGCGCTTGATGCGTGTAGGATATGCAATTTCTCCTTCTATTAATCAAGATACTTTCAAAAAGTGGTTTGGCGGAAGTGAAGATAAAAAAGGTGACCCCAATAAAAATAATCCGATTGAAGGCGATCCTATGGATGATACTACAGATGGGATGGACGCAGAGGGAACCGAGAGAAAAAGTCTGTTAGGAGGTAAGAAAGACGATGGGCAGTATGATGCCGATGGTTATCTGAAAAACGATGTCAAGTGGAGCCTGTCAGCGAATTATTCATTTAACTATGCTTATGACATGACCAGATGGAATGAGGAAACCCGAGAGTTCAAATATAAACTGACACATAATCTGGGTTTCAATGGCAGTATTCAGCCTACTAAAAATTGGAGTTTCAATTTTAGTTCTGCTTACGATTTCGAAACCAATCAAATTTCATATCTGAATTGTAATCTCAGTCGTAATCTCCATTGCTGGACTCTTACAGCGAGTTTTATTCCCCTAGGCCCTTATCAGTCGTACTTCGTTTCCATCCGGGCAAACTCATCTATGCTCCAAGATTTGAAGTATGATAAACGTGGACGCTCATCTAGTTACGATCCTGCTTGGGATTAAGAGAAGATTTTTTATCTTTGCTAGATATTTTATAATAAATATATTTAATATTATGAAAAGCATAGTATCTTCCCTAGTCTTTTTCAGTGCTTTAGCACTCTTCTTGTTTGGTTCCTGTAAACCGTCTGAAACTCATTTCTTGAAAGATGAAAAATACAGAGAGCAAGTTCATCTGCAATTCGAGAAAAGAAAAGAACTGGCTGCGGGTCGTAGTCAAGAGCTGTTTTCCGTATTCGACAAACCTGATTTAACAATCGAGCAACGTGAAGCTTTAGAGTTTCTGTACGCTTATATGCCATTGTCGGATTTGGCAGACTATGATGGTGATTATTTCTTAGGACAGGTAGACGCAGCTTTCGCAGCTCGCGATTATTTTGACTGGGGTAAAACTATTCCGGAGGATATTTTCCGCCATTTCGTATTAGTATATCGTGTAAATAATGAGAATTTAGATACTGCCCGTCAGGTATTTTTCGGCGAATTGAAAGATCGTGTGAAAGGTATGACTATGGAGCAGGCTGTGTTGGAAGTGAACCATTGGTGTCACGAGAAAGTGACTTACCGAGGAACAGATGGGCGTACATCATCTCCATTAGCCTTGGCTCGCACTTCTTGGGGACGTTGCGGAGAAGAATCTACATTTACAACTGTAGCGCTACGTGCAGTGGGTATTCCTGCCCGTCAGTGTTATACTCCCCGTTGGGCACACACCGATGATAATCATGCATGGGTAGAGGCTTGGGTTGATGGTAAATGGCACTATATCGGTGCTTGCGAACCGGAACCGGAATTAGATGTGGCGTGGTTCACAGCTCCGGGGAAACGAGCTATGATGGTGCATACCAATGTGTTTGGTGCATATAATGGTCCGGAAGAAAAAAATGAAGAAACAGAACTATATTCGGTGATTAACTTGCTTGGTAATTATACAACAACTCGCGAAGTGAAGGTGAAAGTTGTAGATGAGTCGGGTAAGTCGGTAGAAGGAGCTACAGTGAGATATAATGTCTATAATTATGCAGAATTCTACCCTATTACTACTGCTACCACAGATGCTGCTGGTGCTACATCTGTTCTTTCGGGAATGGGTGATGTATTTGTATGGGTAAACAAAGGAGACAATTACGGTTATGGCAAGTCTGCAACTAAAGATTCCGAAATAACAATAAAACTGGATCAAAAAGCAGGAAAAGTATTTGAAGAAACGTTTGTGATGGAAGCTCCAGCCGAGCAACCTATTAAAGAGCTATCGGCAGAGAAAATTGCAGAAAATGCAAAGCGTCTGGCTCATGAGGATTCTATCCGTAATGCTTATATGGGAACATTTATTGCTGAAGATGCCGCTCGTAAATTTGCTGCAGAAAATAATTTAAATGCAGATGAAGCATGGAATTACTTAAGTAAGTCGCAAGGGAATTGGGATGAAATGAAAGCATTTATGTTGAAAGAAAAAGCCAATCCTTATCTGTTTGATTTCCTGGCAGCCTTACGTGAAAAAGATTTGCGCGACACACCTGCCGATTATCTATTGGATCATTTAACAAATGGTGAGAAATTAGGAGTAAAAGAAGGTACACCTAAAAATATGTATGCGAGTACTATATTTTCGCCACGCATTGCATTGGAATTAATTCGTCCATGGAGAGCGTTTGCGCAAGAGCAAATTCCTGCCGATTGGGTAGCAATAGCACAAGCTAATCCTGTGGAAATAGTAAATTATGTTCGTGATAATATTAAGATAAGTGAAACGGAAAATTATTATAAGTGTCCGATTTCTCCACGAGGATCGCATGAATTGAAGATCGCAGACAAACGCTCTCGTGATATTCTTTTTGTTGCATTGTGCCGTACAATGGGTATTCCATCCCGTTTAGAATCATCGACATCCCGTCCTCAATATTTCGAAAATAACCAATGGAAAGATGTTAGCTTTGAAGCGGAGGCCCCTGTTTTGCCAAAGGCTTCGGTTGTATTTACCAACTATAAAGACAATATTGTAAAACCTGCATATTCTACTCATTATACATTGGCTCATTTCGAAAATGGGAATTTTGTTACTCTTAATTTTGGAGGAGATAAAACACTTAAAGAACTACCCGGCAAAGTAACAGTCGATGTCGGATATTACAGATTAATGATTGGTAGTAGAGCTAATGATGGTTCGGTAACAGTAAATACTCAGTATTTTGCAATAGAAGAGAATGAGACTAAGTCTCTTGAAATAAAACTTCCTCAAGTTGAAGGACGCATACAAGTACAAGGCATAGTAGACCCAAATACGATTATTAGTCTTACAGATGGTAACAAAAAAACATTGAAAGAATTAATGAATGGTAAAGGTCTGATCCTTTGTTTTGCCGATCCGGATAAAGAGCCGACTAAACATATTCTTCAAGATCTGCCTGTTGTGCAAACACCATTAGAAGAATGGGGTGGCGGAATCTTATTTGCAATACCTAATGATAAATTGAGTAAGGCTTTCGATGCTTCGGTATTCAAAGGTCTTCCTAAGCAATCGCAATGGAGCGTCGATGATAATCGTGCACTTCTTAATGCTGTGGCAGGGGCTCTGCAAATAGAGTTCTCTAATAACTTCCCTTTGACTGTTTACCTGAATTCTAATGGAGGAATCTTATTCTCCTCGCAAGGATACCGTATCGGTATAGGTGAGAATATCCTTAAAACTATCAGAGAAGAGCAATCAACAAAGTAAAAATACTTTAAAGAGAAAAATAGTAGGGTATTCTTTCTATCTGAATTAACAGACAGATTGAATACCCTTTGTTTCAAAATTAAATATCATGAAAAAAACATTTACCATTATTTTATCATTTTTGTTTATTAGTACACTCAGTATGTCTGCGCAAATAGATGCGAATGAGCTTGCTAAATGGGAAGCACGTAAATACTCGATGTTTATCCATTGGGGAATTTATGCAGAATTGGGAGGTGTGTGGAAAGGTAAGAATATCTCCACAGGACTAAGTGAACAAATACAGGCGCATGCCGGTATATACAGCGATACTTATGCCGATGTTGCAAAACGATTTAATCCTGAAAAATGGAATGCTGATAGTGTTGTTATTCTTGCTAAAAAAGCAGGTATGAAATCTATTGTATTTACGTCGAAACATCACGATGGATTTTGTATGTATAAAACGAATACTACAGATTTTAATGTAGTGGACGCAACGCCTTACAAAAGGGATGTATTGAAAGAGCTATCAGAAGCTTGTGCTCGTCACGGATTGAAGTTTGGACTATATTATTCACTTATCGACTGGCATTTTCCGGCAGCGATGCCTATTTCGAGTCATAACTCGGATCTTATTCCTGCCGAACATTTCGAATATAATAAGAAACAAATACAAGAACTGCTTACCAATTATGGTGATATTTCCGAGCTGTGGTTCGATATGGGTTCTCACTCATTAGAGCAAAGCAAAGAAATGAAAGCATGGGTAAGAAAGTTCCAACCCAATTGTATGGTAGGAGGTCGCATTGGTAATGGACAGGGTGATTTTATGGTGATGGGCGACAATCAGGAGCCTGACTATATAATCGGAGTGCCTTGGCAATCTCCTGCTTCATTTTTCCACGAAACATGGAGCTACCGCTCATGGCAGGAGAGAGGAAGCGAAAAAGCCAAAATGAGAGAAAAGCTGATAAGTCTGATTCGTGTAACGAGCAGAGGCGGTAACTTTCTGTTAAACATCGGGCCTCGTGGTGATGGCTCAATTGTCGAGTTCGAAAAAGATGTATTGCTGAATATAGGTAAATGGCTTGACAAAAATGGAGAAGCTATTTATAACACAGATGCCGATCCTTTTCATTTGGCATTTACTTGGGGTTCGATAACATCAAAATCGGATAAGCTTTATTTGCATATATTGGATATGCCTGCCGATCGTAAAATCTTATTACCGGGTCTTGTCGGAAGTATCTCAGGAGTAAAAGTGTTGGGTGAGAAGACAGTATGCAAATATGAAAAAACGAAAGAAGGTGTTGTGGTAACGATTCCTAACTCTGTGGATGCAGAGGTAATAAATGTAATAGACATTTCTATCAAAAAAGGATATACAGTTCCTCCGTTGAATATAAAACCACTAACATCCGATCTTGTCTTGAATCAATATAATGCATTCAAATACTTTAGTAATAGCGGTGTCGATTATAATTCAATATACCAAAGTACAATTAAGGAAGAATGGACATTGTCGCCTGCTAAAACTGAAAAACGTGTTCCCCGATTAGTATATTCCGATCAGGAATTGGGTAAGACCATTCATTTGCAGTTGAATAAGCAAACTACTGATGTGTGGTTAGATGCATCTTCTCCTCAAACATTGGATAATGATATAGCTGGAATTACATGGGGAGATATTTATATGCAAGATGCTCGCTGGTCTTCGTTGATGGGTATGCCCGATGACATAAAGAAAGCTGATATAACTAAAGATTGGGGCGGAAAGCCTTGGAGAAAAACAACTTATAAGAATAATGAACGGTATTCATTACCCGGTGGTCTGCTTAATGCGTATTATACCTTACAAGAGATAACTTCGCCTGTCGATCAGCAGGTTGTTATATCGGTAACTTCGGGCGATGGTGTAGTTGTTGCGCTGAATGGTACGATTGCTGTTAATCACGGAAATCTGGAAAAAGTAGAAACATTGAAAGATATTGTAGTTCTTGATTTGAAGAAAGGAAAGAATCTGCTATTTGTTAAGTTTTACAGCAACTTCCAGAAAGAAATAACTTTTGGTATAGATAACAATGTTCCACAGCGTATTTATACGAAAGCATTGCCTGAAATTCAATTCAAAGCGAATGAATATTTTCCTGTGAATTGGAGTGTGAAAGCACCGATATCAATACATGAAACTATGAATTTGCCTAATTTGAATCTTAGTTTTCCTTTGAAATAAAAGAACGGTAAAATATATAAAACAAGAAAGGATAGCACATGCTATCCTTTCTTGTTTTATATATCAGTTGATAATAATTACCCTACGCTACCTTCCAAACTAATTTGAAGCAACTTCTGAGCCTCTACCGCAAACTCCATAGGGAGCTTTTGCATAACCTCTTTTGCATAACCATTTACGATAAGTCCTACTGCATCTTCGGTAGAAATACCACGTTGATTACAATAGAATACCTGATCTTCACTGATTTTCGAAGTTGTAGCTTCATGCTCTATTACTGCACTCGGATTGGCAATATCAGAATATGGGAATGTGTGTGCACCGCATTTGTCACCCAATAGTAAACTATCACATTGTGAATGGTTACGGGCTCCTTCTGCTTTTGCTGAGACTTTTACCAATCCACGATATGAGTTTTGGCTTTGTCCGGCAGATATACCTTTCGATACGATTCGGCTTTTAGTATTTTTACCCAAATGTATCATCTTTGTACCTGTATCGGCTTGTTGATGATGATTAGTAACAGCTACCGAATAGAATTCGCCGATAGAATCGTCGCCGGCAAGTATGCACGATGGATATTTCCACGTAACAGCCGAGCCTGTTTCTACTTGAGTCCACGATATCTTAGAGCCTTTGCCTTTGCAGATTCCTCTTTTCGTTACAAAGTTGTAAATTCCGCCTTTACCTTCTTTATCTCCCGGATACCAGTTTTGAACTGTAGAATATTTAACTTCGGCACGATCGAGAGCTATAATTTCTACAATCGCAGCATGCAATTGATTCTCATCACGCATTGGGGCTGTACATCCTTCCAGATAACTCACGTAAGAGTCGTCGTCGGCAACAAGCAATGTGCGTTCAAACTGTCCTGTATTAGCAGCATTTATACGGAAATAAGTAGATAATTCCATTGGGCAGCGTACGCCTTTGGGTATATAGGCAAACGAACCATCACTGAACACGGCAGAATTAAGAGCACCAAAGAAATTGTCGCTGTAAGGAACAACAGTACCCAAGTATTTCTTTACTAATTCGGGATGTTCTTGCACAGCTTCGCTAAACGAACAGAATATAATTCCTTTCTCAGCTAATACATCTTTGAATGTTGTTTTTACCGATACACTATCTATTACGGCATCTATAGCCATATTAGAGACTCCGGCAAGCATTTCGCGTTCATGTAACGGAATACCTAGTTTGTCGAAAGTTTTTAATAGTTCAGGGTCTACCTCGTCGAGGCTCTTAGGTCCGTCTTTCTTTTTAGGAGCAGCGTAATAACTAATACTCTGATAATCTATTTCAGGTATATTCAGGTGTGCCCATTCAGGCATTTTCAGTGTACACCAATGTCTGTAGGCTTTCAATCTGAACTCGAGCATCCACTCAGGTTCGTTTTTCTTTGCCGAAATAAGGCGCACTACATCTTCGCTTAAGCCAACGGGAATAACGTCGGTGTCAATATCTGTAACAAATCCGTATTTGTATTCTCCGGATGTGATTTCGTCTAAAATTTTATCTTGATCTTCTTGCATATTTATTTAATTTGGCAAAAGATTTACTTCTTTTGCTTTTTGAACTACAAATATATTACATTCTACGATGTAAACCATGATTATAGATATTTTACATCACTTATAGAACAGATAGAAGAGGGGTTTGTTTATATTTAGTTTTTTTTATATTTCAGTAATTGGAAATAGAAAGGGAGGTTCCCATTAATGAAACCTCCCTTTTTATGTGCTATAATTGAATGTTAATTTTTGAATGTCCCTACAACGGCAAAGCCTTTATACTTACCATCTAAGTCCAATGTGTAAATCTCATAATAAAATGTGCCATAATTAGAATAATCATAGCTGTTACTAATTTCAAAAGTTACGTATCTATCACTATTTTCGCTTATTTTTAGAATTGCCGCTGCTGTTCCTACATATTTTTCGCTATATGGGTCAATATACACCGTAAATCTGTGTGGTGAAGAAATTACCCCTAGATCAATAACTCGTTCAGGCGTTGCATTAACCTCATCTGCGTTTGTACGGGCATTCATGTCACTATTCATGCATAGTGTTAGGACTAATGTAAATAGAAAGATAATTTTTTTCATGGTTTAAATTTTAAAAAGTTTAGTTTTTAAATATATTAATAAATGCCGAGATGTGCAAAAAATATTAATATGTATATCTGTGTAATTAAATTAATGTATATTTGATTGGTCGGATAATGATGATTTTATCTGACTGGCATTGAGGGTAGGTTGTAGTTTGGGGTGAAGGTTGATTTGTTCTTCTGATAGATTAATTATAATAGTGAAAATGATGAAAAAAATATTAATCGTGTTGGTTGTTGCTGCCGCTGCTTTTCAGCATCAGGCCATAGAAGCCTGTACAGGTATTACGCTGACGGCAAAAGATGGCACACCTATTCTTGCACGTACTATTGAATGGGGAGGTAGTGAGTTAAATAGTCTGTACGTTGTTGTGCCACGTGGTTATAAGCAATATTCCTATCTGCCGGGCGGAAAATTGTCTGGTAAGGAGTTTATAGCACGCTATGGTTATATAGGCTTCGCAGTAGAACAAAAGGAGTTTGTAGCTGAAGGACTAAATGAGGCTGGTTTATCTGCCGGGTTATTTTATTTCCCCGGATACGGAAAATATGAAGACTATAATGAAGCTCAGAGTGCATCGACCGTTGCCGATCTACAATTGGTATCGTGGATGCTGGGAAATTTTGCTACTATTGATGAGGTAAAAGAGGGTATTAAAGCTATACATATTGCAGGGGTCGATCCGCGTGCTTCGACTGTGCATTGGCGTATTGCTGATGTCTCGGGTCGTCAGGTAGTGTTGGAGATTGTGGAGGGTAAACTTCATTTTTATGAGAACAAGTTAGGAGTGCTTACCAATTCGCCTGGTTTTGAATGGCAAATAACCAATCTAAACAATTATGTCAATCTCTTTCCCGGTGCGGCAGAATCTAGGCCGCTTGGAAATATACAACTAGCGCCCTTCGGCTCAGGTAGTGGTTTCTTAGGTATTCCGGGAGATGTGACACCCCCGTCTCGTTTTGTACGTGCTGCTTTTTATCAGTCTACTGCTCCCAAACAAGATACCGCACTTGGAACCGTGCTGCAAGGCTTTCAGATACTGAATAATTTTGATATACCTGTGGGAATTGAGTTTCCGCTAGGTCAGGTACCTGCCCCTATTCCTAGTGCTACACAGTGGACTTCGGCAACGGATATGACAAACCGTATCATTTATTACCGTACAATGTATAATAGTGCCATTCGTAGTATAGATTTGCGTGGGATAGACTTTGTTAACATAAAATACAGTGCTGTTCCCCTTGATGAAACGAAGCAGCAGCCAGTAGTGTCGGTGAAGATTAATTGATTGTGGCTCTTCTCGATAAAGAGGGATGTTGCTGACAAATAGAAAACAACATAGATTCAAATGTTATTTTAAATATATTTAATCTGTAGGGTTCGCAATAAAAGTGTTGGTTGTTTGAGATTTCAAATTTAGATTTCTACTTTTGTGAAACATCAAACGAAGAATAATGGATACTTTGAACGAAAGTCCTTATATGTTGTTTTCGAGGGAAAAATGGGCGGCACTACGTGATTCGGAACCATTGACTCTTACTTCCGAGGAGTTGCTGACACTTAAAGGTATAGATGATGAATTGTCTATCGAAGAGGTGCGCGATATATATCTTCCTTTATCGCGCCTGTTGAGTTACTACGTAAATGCACGTGTTGGCAGGCAGTCCGTTCTTCGAGCTTTCTTAAAGACAAAAGTGGAAAAAATTCCATTTATAATAAGTATCGCAGGTAGTGTGTCTGTCGGTAAAAGTACTACGGCTCGTGTTCTGCAGGCATTACTTAGTCGGTGGGGCGAAAATACACGTGTAGCATTGGTTACGACTGATGGCTTTTTATATCCGAATGCAGTATTGGAGGAAAAGGGTATTATGTTGAAGAAAGGTTTCCCTCAATCGTACGACATTAAACATTTGATTCAGTTTGTGATGGATGTGAAGTCGGGGAAGCCGGAAGTAAAGGTGCCGAAGTATTCTCATTTAATATATGATGTGGTACCAGACGAATATCAAGTGGTTCAGCAGCCCGATATACTTATTTTGGAGGGATTAAATGTTTTGCAAAGTGGAACTGACTATCCTCACGATAAACCGAGGGTGTTTGTATCCGACTTTGTCGATTTTTCCATATATGTAGACGCTGAGGAGGATTTGTTGGAACAATGGTATATTTCACGTTTCTTGAAGTTCAGAAAAGGTGCGTTCAGCGATCCTAAATCATACTTTCACAATTTTATTCAATTATCAGATAAAGAAGCTGTAAAGACTGCTCAAACAATTTGGCGCGAAATAAATAGCAAAAACCTGCGAAGAAACATCTTGCCAACGAGAGAAAGAGCTAGCCTGATGCTACATAAAGGTGAGAATCATGCTACGGAGTATGTGAGACTAAGAAAATGAAAATAGTAAAGACTCTATAACCTTTCGCTTTATTTATTAAAAAAAACAAAAATAATACCTAAACCGCTATTTATTTTGTTTCTTTGCTCCGAATTTGGGTGTATTGTGCTCATTTGGGTCTTACAGATTAGTTTTCTTATTATAATATGTCTAACAAACCTCAGGTAAAAAGCATGTCGTTGCTTACAGCAGGTGTGATTACTACAATTAGTATCACTCTTGTTCTATTTCTTTTAGGATTAACAGTTCTTGTTGGTTTTACAGCAAAAGGCTTTACATCCTATCTTAAAGAGAATTTAGGTATTTCTATAGAGCTATCTGAAAACCTGACCGATGCTGATATTGCGAAAATACAAAAGAATCTGGATGCGAATCCATATATAAAATCGGCAACCTTTATTAGTAAAGAAGAAGTGAAGAAACAGTTGGTCGAAGATTTAGGTCGCGACCCTGAAGAGGTATTAGGTTACGATCCTTCACGCAGCTATTTTGATGTATTTGTTAAATCAGACTATGTGAACCCTGATAGTATGAAGTTGGTTGAGAAAAGTCTAAAAGGTGGAAAATTGATTAAAAATGTAGTTTACAGTCCTGATGATATTGCAAATGCGAATTCAAATTTATCGATGGTCGGCACTATTTTACTTGTTCTAGCACTTATTCTTGTCTTTATATCTTTCACTCTTATACGCAGTATTATACAATTGAATATATATTCCAAACGATTCCTGATTAATACAATGAGGCTTGTGGGAGCAACCAATACTTTTATTCGTCGCCCATTTGTATGGAGTATGATCGGAAGCGGTATTATTGCTGCCATATTGGCTAATATAGCCATTACAGGCGTAGTGTATTATGTGACGAATGTATTTCCAGTTTCGATTTCTATTGTTAGCATGAATGAATTGTTAATGGTCTATGCGTCGGTGTTTGCTTTTGGAATAATTATTGCCGCGTTGGCAACAATATCGGCAGTGAACAGGTATTTAAGAATGACAACCAATAAACTATATCACGTTTAAAAATATGGATAAAAAAGATTTTGCTTTTGATAAGCTGAACTATATTATTTGCGCTGCATCAGTCCTTATTATAATCATAGGATTTGTATTGATGTTAGGCCCATCGTCAAGTATCGAAGGTGGTTTTGAACCGGATATTTTCAGTACAAAGAGAATCGTAGTTGCACCGATGGTTTGCTTTTTCGGTTTTCTCTTGATGATAGTAGGTATATTATATCCTCGTAAAAAAGAAATTTCCGCTGAGCAACAAGAACGTTGATTAGAATTCTAACCTAGACATAATAAAGAATGAGTATAATAGAGGCAATAATTATTGCCATCATTGAAGGGCTAACAGAGTTTTTGCCTATATCTTCTACGGGGCATATGATCATAGCCCAAAGCTTATTAGGTATCGAAAGTACTGAGTTTGTGAAAGCTTTTACTATTATAATACAATTCGGTGCTATATTATCGGTAATCGTTTTATACTGGAACCGTTTCTTTCGTTTGAATCATGATATTCCGGCATCTTTGATGTCGAGTGAAGAATCTTCGACAAAAGGTGGTTTCTCGCTTTTTGTTCAACGTATATTTTATAAGTTCGAGTTCTACTGGAAACTTTTAGCAGGTTTTATTCCTGCTGCTGGATTAGGTTTACTGTTTAGTGATAAGATTGATGAGTTGCTGGAAAATGTAACTGTGGTTGCTGTTACACTTCTGCTTGGTGGTATTGTAATGTTGTTTGTAGACAAATGGTTCAATAGACCTGAGGAAGGTGAGCAAAATATAACATATAAAAACGCCTTTATTATTGGTTTCTTTCAATGTATAGCAATGATCCCCGGTGTATCGCGCTCTATGGCTACTATCGTAGGGGGTATGAGCCGTGGACTGAGCCGTAAGAATGCAGCCGAGTTTTCTTTTTTTCTGGCTGTACCGACAATGGCTGCCGCTACGGGCTATAAATTATTGAAATTAATCCAGTCTCCCACTGGCTTTGAGTTATTGAAAGAGAATATGGGGGTATTGGTAATTGGTAATGTCGTTGCATTTATCGTTGCATTATTGGCTATCAAATTCTTTATCGGATTTGTAACTAAATATGGTTTTAAATTATTCGGATGGTATCGTATTGTACTCGGAGGAGTTCTATTGATATTATTGCTTACCGGTCATGACTTAAATATTATGTAATGGATTTTATAGAAGGAGAAATATTATATATAAATAAACCATTGCATTGGACGTCATTCACTTTGGTGAGAAAGTTAAGAAATAAACTTTGTCGCAATTTAGGTGTTAAGAAGTTGAAAGTTGGTCATGCAGGTACTCTGGATCCATTAGCTACAGGTGTAATGATTGTCTGTACAGGGAAAAAGACGAAACTGATAGAAACATTTCAATATCAAACAAAAGAATATGTTGCAACTATCAAACTAGGAAGTACAACACCCTCTTTCGATCTTGAAACGGAAGTGGATGCAACTTATCCGATAGAGCATATTACAAAGGAATTGGTTGCTGATAAGATAAAGGATTTTGTAGGTGAGATACAACAAATACCCCCAGCCTATTCGGCTTGTAAGGTAAACGGAGAAAGAGCTTATAATCTTGCACGCGAAGGGCAAGAGGTTGAATTAAAGCCCAAGTTGTTGGTAATAGACGAAATTGAATTGCTGGAATGTGATTTACCCGTTATCAAAATAAGGGTTGTTTGTAGTAAAGGAACATATATAAGAGCATTGGCTCGCGATATAGGTCTGGCGCTGGGATCAGGAGGGCACCTGATTGGTTTGGAGCGCACACGGATAGGAGAGGTGACTCTCGATCAGTGTATTGCCGGAGAGCAAGTAGAAGAGTTTGTAGATGCCTTAGTAATTGTAGAAAATAAAAATTAATATATAGATATTATGAAACTGTCCCAATTTAAGTTTGATCTTCCAGAGGAGCTTATTGCTACCCATCCTGCTAAAAATAGAGATGAGTCTCGATTGTTAGTTGTTAATCGTAAAACGGGAGAGGTTGAGCATAAGGTCTTCAAAGATATTATTACTTACTTCGACGATAAGGATGTATTTGTATTTAACGATACGAAAGTATTTCCTGCACGACTTTATGGAAATAAAGAGAAAACAGGTGCGACAATCGAGGTATTCTTGTTAAGAGAGCTGAACGAAGAGTTCCATTTATGGGATGTGTTGGTAGATCCTGCACGTAAGATCCGTATTGGTAATAAATTATATTTTGGTGACGATGATTCTATGGTTGCCGAAGTTATAGATAATACAACTTCACGTGGTCGTACACTTCGTTTCTTGTACGACGGACCGAGTGAAGAGTTTAAAAAGACGCTTTATTCGTTGGGTGAAACACCAATACCTAAGTATTTGGGACGTACCGAAGAAGCAGAAGATAAAGAACGTTATCAGACAATATTCGCTAAGACCGAAGGTGCTGTTGTAGCTCCCGCTGCCGGCTTACACTTTAGCCGCGAATTGATGAAGCGTCTTGAAATAAAAGGTATTGACTTTGCTTATATAACACTCCATTCGGGATTGGGGAACTATCGCGATATCGATGTAGAAGACCTGACTAAACATAAAATGGATTCGGAGCAGCTACGAATTACAGTAGAAACGGCCAATCAGGTGAATAAGGCGAAAGACGAAGGTCGCCGTATTTGTGCTGTTGGTACATCTGTTATGCGTGCTGTCGAAACAATTGTAAGTACTGACGGCCACCTTAAAGTGAATAATGGATGGACTAATAAGTTTATCTTCCCTCCCTACGACTTTGGAGTGGCTGATTCTTTGGTTACGAATTTCCATTTGCCACAATCTACATTATTGATGATGACTACGGCATTCGGTGGTTACGATCGTATTATGGAGATTTACGAAATGGCTGTTAAAGAGAAGTATCGCTTTGGTACTTATGGCGACGCAATGTTAATTGTGTAAATGTTGGAAAAAGAAACCTTGCATGATGTTTATCTCGGTCTGGGTACCAATCTAGGTAACAAGACTGAGAATCTTAATCAAGCATTGATAAATATAGAAGAGCGGATAGGCAAGATAATTGCCTCTTCCGCTTTTTATGTTACTAAACCTGTCGGATTCGATTCGGAGAATGAATTTTTGAATGCAGCGTGCCATGTACAAACGAAGCTGTCTCCACTTGAAATACTGCAATTAACACAGGCTATAGAAAAAGATTTAGGACGGAACTCCAAGTCGAAAGATAAAATCTATTCGGATCGGTTAATCGATATCGATATTCTCCTTTATGATGATGTGATTATAGAGGAACCTAACTTTGTTCTACCTCACCCACACTTGCACGAACGTATGTTCGTTCTTCAGCCACTGGCTGAGATTGCAGGCGGATGTGTACATCCTATATTCGATAAAACAATAAATCGCTTACTCGAGATGAAAAGGGGGGTGTAAGTTGTCCTTTCTCATCTCTGTTATTTTTTCGAGAAAGAAACTACCGATATTTGTAGCCTTTACTTTAGCTTCCTCGGTTTTCGCACCAATAAAGAGATCATCCAGAGTTTTGTACCATAGTCCGAGCCATCTGTCGAAGTGTTCGGCATATATAGGGAGTGATTTATGAACCATAAGCGGTCTACCATTATATATATCTTTATCGAACAGACGAGACTCCCAAAAATCATATAATTTTTGTAAATGTTCAGCCCAATGTTTGCCAATTTTCTCATTGAAGATGGGTCCAATCAAGTCGTCCTGTCTTACTCGTTGATAGAACTTGTTGACTAAGAGGATTACATCCTCCCTGTTTTCTATATCTTTTTTACCTGTTTCTTCCATCACGCAATGTGCTTTAAATTGTGAACAAGATAAGCAAAGAAATCTGATATGCAGAGTTTATTGCCTGATATCAGTCGCCTACTGCTCATTTGCAGCATGCGAGAAGAATGCGGGGAAGCAAGTAATACTTTCGTTATGATATCTATCTGAGACCGAAACAGTGTAATAAATACCGAAGTCGCCTTCACTGACAGGAAAGGAAAAATTGTTTCCACGTATGCCTGTTGCCAGAATGTTTCGAGGATCGTCTTTGTTCACATTTTCTTCGTACGATACATATACTGTATATGTAAAGTCTTCCGAATTATCAGGTGCTTCCCAGTTAATGTTCAGAGAACCGCTATTATCTTTGTAAACTTGTAGGTTGATCGGTGCATTTGGTGCTTCGTTATCCAGCCATGTCAGGGCTGGAAGCTTTGCAGGGTAAGGATAGAATGTTTGTATAGAATCTCTGACTCCTTTCAGGTTATTTAAGATGTTGCCTGTTCTGAAATATGCCTGCCCCGGTACTTTTGTTATACGGGTATAATTCATCTGATCGGTAATATTCTGTAATTCCCAGTTCTGCTCGTTCGACATCATCTGATATATTCCTAATCCCGGAACTACAAGACGACCATTGCTATTGGCCACCCAATCATCGAGAAACGGATAGAAGTAGCGTTCTTTATGATACATCATAGGAAAAACAAGATCGTGTTTTCCGCTCTTCATCCAATATCCGGCATCTTGAAATACAGTCTCATATCCTGTCCAGCCATCGTTTGGCGCAATTTCCGACAATACTCTGTACCGACCTAGTGGCGAGCTGCTAACTTGTACCCAGTTTTTGATCGCTTTGGTTGTATCATAAATATCGGTGACTAATTTATTTATATTATCTCTTCGCCAGTCATAAAGGCTTTTTCCATTGCCATATTTCTTGTATGTATCATCGTCCGGAAATTTCCGTGTATTACTAGGGTAGCGTATATAGTCGAAATGAACACCGTCTACATCATATTTTTGTACAATCTCTTTTACGATAGATACTATTAAAGCTCTGGCTTCGGGTCTGCCCGGATCGAGATACCATTGAGTATTAATTAATTTGTAGTAGTCCGGCTTGTTTTTTACAGCCGTTCTTTTCTTTTTTGTACCTGTCATCTGGGCTTGCCCCATAGGGAAGGTAATAAGCCATGCATGGCATTCCATTCCTCTTTTGTGACATTCTTCAATAGCAAAAGCCAGTGGGTCGAAACCATCTGTTTTACTGAAGTATGGGCTTAAAGGCTCAATTGACGATCTATAAAGAACAGAACCTTGTGCCCGTGCCTGAAATAATACAGTATTGATATTATCCGCTTGCAATTCGTCGAGAATCTTTCGCAGCTGTTCTTTCTGAGCGGCGGTGCTGGTTCCCTGTTTGGGCCAGTCTAAACCCCAGTTGGTTGTTAACCATACGGCTCTGACTTCTGTTGCCGGAATCTTGGAGAAACAACTGACAGATAAAAATATAAATGTAAGGAGGCTGTATATAAGTCTCATATATTATAATCCACTAAAATTAACATCATTAAATAATAAAGAAGGAAGTCGTCGTGAAGAAGTATTACGAGAGTCATTACCTACTTCGATAAGATCAGACCATAAGTCTAATAAGTTTCCTGTAATATTCATTTCGCTGATTGGGGTTGTCGCAATACCGTTTTCTATAAGAAATCCTTCTACTCCGAACGAAAAATCGCCTGTCGTAGAATTGCTGTTACCACCATTGAAACCTGTTACCCAGATACCTTTTTGTATTGATTGTAAGAGAGAGTCAAAGTTCTTATCGCCGAGTGTAGTACTTATGATAGACGGCGAAGCAATGGTTGGTTCTACGTCCATCTTTAACCCATTGTATGTATCAATAAAGTATGTATTAAGTACTCCTTTATCTATTATAGTTCGTTGGCTGGTTGCAACTCCCTCTCCATCGAACCACCTTGCACCAAAGGCTTTTTGGAGATGTGGTGTATCTGTAATTGTAAGTTTTTCAGATGCTATTTTTTGTCCTAGTTTATCTAATAAAAAAGAATTCTTTTGTTGCAAAGCTGACCCATACATTGCACTAATCATCGGGGAGAGCAGTCGTGATGATGTTGTGTTGTCGAGTAACATCGCATACTTGCCCGATTTTATTTTCTGTTGTCCGATCTTTTGCAACGCACGTTCCATCGCTTTTGCTCCGATACCCTTTTTAATTAAATCGTTCCAGTAAATAGAACTATCGTACCAATAGGATTCAGCACGCGCCTCACTATCTGTTTTTAGAGCAACTTCTACCGTAAGATTGAATGCCGAATCGATTGTTTCGGCCTCGAATCCATTGCTTGCAATCATATATTCAGCCCCTACACCATCGTCGTAGGCAGATGATATAGAGATTATTCTATTGTCGGACTGATAAATTTCTTCTACAGCCTGTTTTGCTATCTCCAGCTTTTTATCTGTATTTATTGTATCGAATGAGCTGTCATAAAGATCTAAATCTTTGCCATCGGGCTTGTAATATCTGCTTGACTCGGGTAATCGGCGGAAAGTGTCTTCTGCTAAATATTTTGTAGAAGTAATTCCTTCTTTAATAAAGCTTTCCAGTTCATTTTTCTCAATACGATTGGTTGAGAAAGAACCATAACGCCCGTCTGTGAATAGCTCTATATATAATTTATTCTCTGAACTTTGATGTAATTTGTCGAGTTGGGTATTTCTGTATTCAAACGAATTATTATTTGCTGTAATAATCGAAACCCGCGCAGCCTGACACCCATTTTTCAATGCAAAATCCATTGCCCATTGGGCTATATTTTTCTGATCGGTTGTAATCATCTGATAAGTCTTTCTATTTAAGAAAAACAAAATTACGCAGAATTAGTTTAAAAATGTCTTAAAAGAAAAATATTACTCATTTTTGTAACGTCTCGGTTTTCTTTACGTCATACTGATTAAGGTGTATTCTAATAATCTATGAATTTAAAGAAAATGAAAACATATATAACCCTATTTACCCTCCTTCTTTGTTGTGTTTCGATCCGTGCTGTTGATATAAAAGGACGTTTGATAGATTCTAAAACGAAAGAGCCTGTTGAGTTTGCAACAACTGTACTACTAAAGTCTGATTCGACTTATGTGGCAGGGGCACAATCCGATTCTATGGGATTGTTTGATATTGGTGGGCAGTTTATAAAACAGGATTATTTACTTAAGGCTACATTCTTGGGATATAAAACCACTTATGTTCAACTGAAAAATTTAGCAGCGAGTGTAGATTTAGGAGATATAGAGCTTTCAGAAGACTCTAAACTGCTTGGAGAGGTAACCGTTACAGGTAATAGAATAATAAATAAAGTAGACCGGCAGATAATTATGCCTGACTCGATGCAGATAAAAAGTTCGACCAACGCATTCGAGTTGTTGGAGCACATGTCGTTAGCCCGCCTAAATATCGATCCTGTCAACCGGACTATAAAAGTGGCGAACGAAGAGGTACAGTTGCGAATAAACGGTGTCAGGGCAACCATAGAAGAGGTAATAGCTTTGCGTCCGCAGGATATTCTTCGTGTGGAATATTTTGAAGATCCCGGTGTTCGTTTTGGTGATGAGGATGTTGGTGCTGTTGTAGATATTATTGTTGACCGTAGCGCGCAAACAGGTGGTTATGTGGCCGTAGATGGTCGTAATGCTCCATTTGTTGGTTTTGGAGACGATAATCTTACCTTCAAAATAAATAATAAGGCGTCTGAGTTTGGGTTGAATTACAATGCTTCTTATCGTTCTTATGATGATATGTGGATTAATCAAACTCAAACATTCAATTTCCCTAACAATCCTGTAGTTCGTGACGAACAAGGAATAAAGCAGCCGTTCCAATATCAATATCACAGGCTCAATCTGTCCTATAATTTAACAGTTCCCGATAAGCGGGTTTTTAATATTATCTTTAAGAATCAGATATTCGATAAAAAAAATGATGCGGCAAGCAATATCTTCTACTCGAATAGCTTGAGGCAAACACATACACAATCGAATGCCAAATTTAATGAGTATATGCCAGTATTGGATGTTTTTTACAAGCAGGAACTGAAAAGTAAGCAATCCATTGCCTTGAATGTGGTTGGTACATATATCAATTCGAGTAGTGAGAATAAATTTGTAGAAAGAGAGGGCGACGTCCTCATATCCGATATTTTAAATGAAATAGATGGTCGAAAGTATTCCCTTATATCGGAGATTGTATATAGTAAGGAGTTCGACAAAACGTCTATCAGCGGTGGTGCAAAGCATACTCAAGGTTATGCGGATAACAGTTATAGCGGCAATAACACGATCAAAACAAACATGAAAAATGCAGAATCGTATGTTTTTGCGCAAGTGCAGGGTAAGATCGCAGGCAAACTAGGCTATACTCTGGGTGTCGGCGGTTCTCGCATGTGGTTTCAGGAAGGAACTAATGATATTACCTTTTATACCGTACGCCCTTCGCTTCAGTTCAATTATCCTGTAAATGATAATCTGAACTTGAAATATAATTTAAGAGCCTTTACCCGTACACCTTCACTCGGGCAGTTGAGCAATGTGGAACAACAGATAGATACCTATCAGATAAATAGAGGTAATCCATCATTAGAGCCAGGCAATGTATATCGTAACACTTTTTCGATAAGTTACAATAAGGGTATATTTTCGGCAAATACCGATTTGGAATATTGGTATTTTCACCGTCCGTTAGCCGACTCGCATTTTATAGAAGGAGATAAGGTGATTACTATGAGAGAGAATCAGAGAGCGCTCAACTATTATGCCGTAAACTCTGATCTTACACTCAAAATCATAAAAGATATCTGGAGTGTAAATGCATGGTTCAGATATGTAAAAGAAAATTTTAAGAATAATACCGGTACTAATAATTATGATATGATTTTTGGAGGCTTCCGTTCCAATCTTCAATACAAGAATTACAGTCTTGTTGTTGGTGCGGAATCTCGTTACAAGGAACTTTGGGGACAAACAATATATTATGGTGAAGACTGGAATTATGTAGAAGCGGGGTACAAACATAAAGAAGCGAAGCTATCGCTCGGGATGTCCTATCCGTTTAAAGATTATTGGAGTTCGGGAAGCAGGAATATATCAGCTGTTATGCCATCAGAATCGTGGTCGTATATTGGTGGGAATGGTCGTATGCTTTACGTGCGGTTTGCATGGAATATGTCTTTCGGAAGAAAGCATAAGGCGGCAGAAAAGAGTCTGGAAAATGCAGATACTGATAAAGGAACACTGTGAAAATAGAAGAGGGTGTAGCATAAGTAAAAATACATTGTAAAAGTGTTACACTCTTTTGTCATTCTGAACGAAGTGAAGAATCCCAGCTTTCCATAAGAGATACTTCTCTCCGTTCAGGATGACAGAATCGTACGAAAATTTACTTATGACATACCCTCTTCTATTGTATTATTATTATTCTCCGCCTACGGTTAATTTTCTAACTAATACCGATGGCAAGCCTTGTCCTACGGGAACACCCTGTCCGTCTTTGCCACAAGTCCATGAACCCTCATCTATTTTGAGGTTGTTACCTACCATTGTTATATCGGCAAGTGCTTTCGGCCCATTCCCTATTATGTTGATATCTTTTATAGGTTGGGTCAGCTTTCCATTCTCGATCAGATAGCCTGTTTTTACGAAGAAAGTAAAATCTCCTGCGCCTATTTGTACCTGTCCATTCGTGAAGTTATCTACATATACACCTTGCTTTACAGATGCTATAATGTTGGCTTCATCTTCATTGCCATTTTCCATATATGTAACACGCATACGAGGTAGCGGAGCGTAGCGAAACGATTGACGGCGACCGTTTCCAGTTGGATTTACACCATAATGTTTTGCACTGATACGGTCGTGAAGATAGCTTTCCAATACACCATCTTTCACAATGTATGTCTTTTGGCTCTCAATACCTTCATCGTCGAAATTAATAGAACCACGCGCATTGTCCATTGTCCCATCATCCACTACATTGATATGTGGCGAGCAAATCGTTTTACCCAATTGGTCTGTAAAAATAGAAACATTCTTTCTGTTGAAATCAGCTTCGAACGAATGACCGATTGCTTCATGCAGCAGAATGCCGGAGCTTCCGGCACCCATAACTACGGGCATTTCTCCACCCTTAGGTTTTACGGCTTCAAACATAAGAGATGTTTGCTTTACAGCTTCCTTTGCAAGGGTTTCGATTAAGTCTTCCGATAAGAACTCAAAACCTTTACGATAGGCGCGAGAAGCATAACCGTTTTCTATTTTACTGTTTTCTTCCATCGTACACGAGCCGTACATAACACACATCGGACGATAATCCCATGATAATGTACCTTCCGAATTGAAGAACAAGATATAAGAAGTAGAATCACTTAAACTTACAGAAGCTTTAATAGTTCGTTTGTCTAATTCAAAAATACGATCATTCAGTTTTTGAACAAACGATTTCTTGTCAGCAACCGATACGCCTAGCCAAGGCTTTTCTATTTTGTAATAATTCTTGAAATGCGTATCCTTTATTTCAACTGGATTCGCAGTTTTAGAAGAACTTGCTATGCTTGCTGCTGTTTGCGCAGCTTTCAGCAGATCCTTAATGTTCGTATTCTCTACGTAGGCATACCCTGTCTGATCACCTGATACGACCCTAACACCTACACCGAAATCGATATTCGATGATGCTCTGTTTACTTCTCCGTCGCGTAAGGCAATGTTGTTGCTGAATGTATGTTCGAAGAATATGTCGGCATAATCTCCGCCTTTGCTCAACGCTTCGGCTATTACTTGTTTCAGGTCATTTTCGCTAACGGTAAAGTGCTGAAGTATATCGTGTATGTTTTTTATATCTATCATAATCTGTCTGATAATTTATGCTTGTTCTATATTCATCATTTTGAATTGACGAAGCTGCCATAAGAACAACGCAGTAGTCAATAAAGTTGATAAAAGGTCGGCTACGGGTAGAGACATCCATACTCCGTCTATATGAAAGAAATGAGGAAGGATGAATAATGCCGGCACCAACACTAGAAATTGGCGGGAAAGGCTTAAAAAAATCGATTTCTTAGCCATCCCGATACTTTGAAAAAAGTTAGTTACTACTATCTGAAACCCGACAAGAGGTAGCATCAGTGTTACAATATTCAGCGCTCTTGCCGACTCTGTAGCCAGTAGGGGGCTCGGATTGAACGGCTTTACGATTATATCCGGGAGCAAGAGACCAATAATCAGTCCTATTGCTCCGATACAGATACCCACTTTTATCGTATAATTTAAAGTCTCTTTTACTCTGTTAAATCTTTTTGCTCCGTAGTTGTAGCCGACTATTGGCTGCATGCCTTGCGTCAGTCCTATCATTGTCATCAGGATAAGCATTACTAACGTGTTGGCGATAGTATAAGCACCTACAGCAACCTTTCCGCCATATATTTGCAACTGATGTATAATGAGGAATATAACGGTGGATGCAGAGATTTGTATGAAAAAAGGCGATAAGCCGATGCTCACGATTGCTTTAACTATCTTGGCATCCAGTCTCACATAAGACCAGCGAAGCCGCAACATGCTATTCCTGTTCATAAAGTGATGCATCACAAAGCACAAACCAATAAACATTGATATAACAGTTGCGATAGCAGCACCTTTTATTCCCAATTTAAATACAAAGATAAAAAGAGGAGCAAGTATGATATTTGCCACAACGCTAATCAGCATTGTGAACATGGCTTTTTGAGGATAACCCGATGCACGCATCATATTGTTGAATCCAAAACACATGGTAGCAAAAATACTACCCGGCAGAAGATAGTATAAAAACTCTTGTGCATATTCGAATACCTTACCATCCGCCCCTGACAGTGTAAGAATTGAATTTGTAAAAACAAGCAGGATAACGGTTGTGGGCAATGTAAATAGTAAGGATAGGAGCAAGGCATTCCCTAATACTTTTTCGGCAGACTCTTTATCTCCCATACCCATGTAGATGGATATACGGCTGGCAGAACCAGCCCCGACAAGCATCCCAACGGCCGTCATAACTGTCATTAAAGGTAGAGCAATACCAATAGCGCTTATTGCGTCGTCTCCCAAATCGGGAGCATTACCGAGAAAGAACCTGTCGATGATATTGTATAAAGCATTTACTGTGGTTCCTATGATAGCTGGAATTGCGTATTGCCAGAGGAGTTTGCTGATTTTTTTATTTTCTAAGTCGTCTATATTTGCGGTCTTAAGCATTTCTCAATGTTTAAATATTAAGGAGTGTGTTCCTCCCATCTTTTTGCGAATACAAAGGTACGATTCTATTTCCTTTTTTACCTGTTTAGCTTGAAATAAAAAGTGTGAAAATTTTCTTATAAATTAAAGTTATTTTCATTTACTTACGCTATTGAATGCCATATTGTAATTATATTTCTTAAATTTGCGAGATTGTTCTGGACAGAGCAGAAGTTAGTTATTTGAAATATAATAATCTTAAGCAAGATTAATAATGAATGTATTAGAATTGAGCGAACAAGAGGTTGTTCGAAGAGGTAGTTTAGAAGAGATGAGATCGTTGGGTATAGAGCCATATCCTGCTGCTCTATACGATGTGAACGCATATTCTACAGATATAAAAAATGAATTTAAGGACGAAGCCGAACGCCGCGAGGTAATTATCGCAGGTCGTATTATGGGACGTCGTATCATGGGGAAGGCTTCTTTTATGGAGCTTCAGGATGCTGAGGGACGTATACAGGTGTATATCTCTCGCGATGATCTTTGTCCCGATGAAAATAAAGATTTATACAATGTTGTATTCAAGAAACTTTTAGATATAGGTGATTTTGTAGGAGTGAAAGGATTCGTTTTTCGCACACAGATGGGAGAGATTTCTGTTCACGCCGAAGAAATAACCGTTCTTGCTAAATCATTGCGCCCGTTGCCTGTAGTTAAGGTGAAAGACGGTGTGACTTATGATGGTTTCTCTGATCCGGAACAGCGCTATCGCCAACGTTATGTTGACCTGATAGTGAACGAAGGGGTTAAAGATGTTTTTATGAAAAGAACGAAAGTTTTTAACTCTATGCGTGAATTCCTTAATGGACATGGATATATTGAGGTAGATACGCCTGTTCTGCAAAGTATTCCTGGAGGAGCTACTGCCCGTCCTTTTACAACACATCATAATGCTTTAGATATTCCGCTATACCTCCGTATTGCAAATGAACTTTATCTGAAAAGGCTGATTGTCGGCGGTTTTGATGGGGTTTATGAATTCTCGCGCAATTTCCGAAATGAGGGAATGGATCGTACTCATAATCCTGAATTTACAGTGATGGAGTTTTATGCTGCCTATAAGGACTATAATTGGATGATGGATTTTACAGAGCGTATGCTTGAAAAAATCTGTATTGATGTACATGGAAGCACTAAAGTGAAGATGGGCAACAATGAGATTGACTATAAAGCGCCTTATCCTCGTGTGACTATGATAGATTCTATTAAACACTTCACAGGTGTTGATATCAGTGGAATGGATGAGGTTCAATTGCGTGAAGTCTGCAAACAATTGAATATAGAGCAGGACGAAACAATGGGTAAAGGCAAACTGATTGACGAAATATTTGGTGAAAAATGTGAGGGGAATTATATTCAACCCACTTTTATTATCGATTATCCGATCGAGATGTCGCCTTTGACAAAGAAACATCGGAACAATCCTGAACTTACCGAACGTTTCGAACTGATGGTAAATGGTAAGGAACTTGCAAATGCATATTCGGAGTTGAACGATCCTATCGATCAACGTGAGCGTTTCGAAGATCAGCTGACATTGTCTGAAAAAGGAGATGATGAAGCGATGTTTATCGATCAGGATTTCTTGCGAGCTTTGGAATATGGTATGCCTCCAACAAGTGGTATCGGTATAGGAATGGATCGTTTGGTAATGTTTATGACCGGTCAGGAAAGTATTCAGGAGGTAATGTTTTTCCCTCAGATGCGTCCTGAAAAAGTAGCGAAGAAAGACCCTGTGGCTAGATATGCCGAATTGGGTATTGCTGAGGCTTTAGTGCCTGCTATTCAAAAAGCCGGATACTTAACAGTCGAGGATATGAAAGAAGTAAATCCTCAGAAAGTACGTCAAGACTTAGGGGATATAAATAAGAAATATAAATTAGATCTGGCATTACCTTCAGTAGATGAAGTTGCCGGTTGGTTAAGTAAAATCAATTAAACGACTAATTTTTTAACTAGAACAAAAAACTATGAGTTTTCCCGGAAGAGTTGCAATATTAGGGGGTGGTACATGGGCGACCGCATTAGCCAAAATTGTGCTGGTTCGCGAAAAGCATATCAATTGGTATATGCGCCGTCCCGATCAGATTGAGGACTTTAAGAAACTGGGGCATAACCCTTCTTATCTGTCAAATGTCGAATTCAATCTGGATAGGATTACATTTTATTCTGATATAACTGAAGTGTTCGAAAATTCGGATACGCTCATTCTGGCTGTGCCTTCACCGTTTTTAAAGATACATCTTGAAAAATTGAAAACAGATATCAGTAATAAATTTATAGTTTCGGCAATAAAAGGTATTATTCCTCCCGAGAATCTTGTTGTTACGGATTATCTATCCGAATATTACAATATTCCGGCAGAGAATATCGCCATTATAGCAGGACCTTGTCATGCTGAAGAAGTCGCATTAGAGCGTCTGACATATCCGACTATTGCCTGTGCCGATGTTGAAAAAGCAAAAGCTTTGGCTTACCTTTTTGATAATAGATTTATTAAAACATCCGTTTCTACTGATGTTACAGGTATAGAGCTGGCTGCCGTGCTTAAAAATGTATACGCTATCGCTGCAGGTATATGCCATGGATTGAAATATGGTGATAATTTCCAAGCGGTTCTGGTATCGAATGCTATAACCGAAATGGAACGCTTTACGGATGCTGTTTCTCCAATCGAACGTAATATTCAGGATTCGGCTTATTTGGGTGATCTTTTGGTTACATGCTATTCTAGTTTCAGCCGTAATCGCACTTTTGGGTCGATGATCGGTAGAGGCTATTCGGTAAAAGCAGCCCAGATAGAGATGGAAATGGTAGCGGAAGGCTATTACGGCACGAAGTGTATTATGGAAATGAACGAGAAGTGCCAGATAAAGATTCCTATTGCAGATACAGTTTATCGTATTTTGTACGAGAATGTTTCAGCTAGAGAGGAGATAAAAAGATTAAGAGAACAAATTTTAAAATAAAGAATAAATTAGGCTATGGATAAAAATATCAATTTAGACATTACTAAAGCCTTAGGCTTCGTTGACCAAAACGAAATAAACAGCCAAGCTGCTTTAGCTAAAAAATGCAACGAAACATTACATAACGGTTCAGGTAAAGGAAACGACTATCTAGGATGGTTAAACCTACCTTCATCAATTACAGATGCTGAACTGAAAGATATAGAAGATACAGCAAAAGCACTAAGAGCAAAATGCGATGTAATTGTTCTTATTGGTATCGGAGGTAGTTACTTAGGTTCGAGAGCAGTTATCGATTCACTATCGAATGCTTTCGACTGGTTGCAAACAGACCGCAAAAATCCTGTTATTCTTTATGCAGGAAATAATATCGGAGAAGATTACTTGGTTGAACTACTTGCTTATCTGAAAGGTAAATCATTTGGTTTGATCAATATCTCTAAATCGGGAACAACTACTGAGCCTGCTTTGGCTTTCCGTATTTTGAAAGCGGAACTGGAAAAAGCTGTTGGTAAAGAAGAAGCTAAATCTCGTATTGTAGCTATTACAGATGCCGCTCGCGGAGCATTATACACATCAGCAACAAAAGAAGGATATAAGAAATATGTTATTCCTGATAATGTAGGTGGTCGTTATTCTGTATTGACTCCTGTTGGTTTATTACCTATCGCATTGGCTGGGGTTAATATCCGTCAACTGGTAGCCGGAGCTGTTCACATGGAAGAGCAAACTGCACCTTCTGTTCCATTCGAAAAGAATATTGCAGAGATATATGCAGTTACCCGTAACGAACTGTATAAGAAAGGAAAGAAAATAGAAATACTTGCTAACTTCAATCCTAAGCTACATTATATCGCTGAATGGTGGAAACAACTTTACGGCGAAAGCGAAGGTAAAGATCATAAAGGTATTTTCAATGCAGCGGTTGATTTTACAGCCGACTTGCACTCTATGGGTCAATGGATTCAAGAGGGAGAGCGTACTATTTTCGAAACTGTTCTTTCAGTGAAGAACCCGAACGAAACACTTACAGTACCTTCTGATGAGGCAGACTTAGACGGATTGAACTTCCTTGCAGGTAAACGTGTCGATTTCGTAAACAAAATGGCAGAGTTGGGAACTCAACTAGCTCACGTAGACGGAGGTGTTCCTAATATTAAAGTAGAGATTCCTCGTTTGGATGAATACAGTATCGGTCAATTACTTTACTTCTTCGAAAAAGCTTGCGGTATCAGCGGTTATATCTTAGGAGTGAATCCATTCGACCAACCGGGAGTAGAGGCATACAAGAAAAATATGTTTGCGCTACTTGACAAACCGGGTTTTGAAAAAGATAGTGAAGCTATTAAAAAACGTTTGTAATAAATAGAAAATGGAGCAAATTAAGGAGCAGAAAAAACACTTGTTAGGCATGACACTGGACGAACTTCGTTTGGTGGCAGAAGAGTGTGGTTTGCCTAAATTTGCTGCTAAACAAATAGCCGATTGGGTATATAAAAAGAATGTATCGTCTGTAGATGAAATGACTAATATCTCTGTTGCAAACAGAGCATTGTTGTCTGAGAAATATGATATAGGGCGTTATAACCCTCTCGAATTTCAAGAGTCGGTAGATGGTACGGTTAAGTATCTGTTCAAGACTGAGAAAGACAAGCTGATCGAATCGGTAATGATTCCCGAAGACGACAGAGCTACGCTTTGTGTTTCGTCGCAGGTAGGATGCAAAATGAATTGTTTATTCTGTATGACAGGTAAGCAAGGATTTAATGGTAATCTGACTGCAAATGAGATATTGAATCAGATGTATTCTGTTCGTGAAGCCGAAGCATTGACGAATGTCGTTTTTATGGGAATGGGAGAACCTTTAGATAATTACGAAGAATTGAAAAAGGTACTCGATATAATGACTGCCGACTATGGTATGGCTTGGAGTCCAAAGCGTATAACGGTTTCAACAACAGGGGTAACGCCTAAGTTGAAGCGTTTTCTGGATGAAAGTAATGCTCATTTGGCAATCAGTATTCATAGTCCCGAGAAGGCGCAACGGTTATCTATTATGCCTGTCGAAAAAGCATTTCCGATGGCAGATGTGTTAGACTTGCTTCGTCAGTACGATTGGTCTAAGCAGCGTCGTCTGTCGTTCGAATATATTATGTTCGACAATTTCAATGATTCTATTATTCATGCCAAAGAGTTGGCGCAGGAAATAAGGGGATTAGATTGCAGAGTAAATCTGATTCGTTTCCATGCTATTCCTAATGTCGATTTGAAAACATCGACAAAAGAAAAGATGGAGGCTTTCAGAGATTATCTGACTAAGAAAGGGGTTACTTCTACTATTCGTTCTTCACGTGGTGAAGACATATTTGCGGCTTGCGGTATGTTATCGACGGTGAAGAGTAAACAAAATAATGATCAATCTTTAATATGATAAAAGTAGGAATTACGCACGGAGATATAAACGGAATAGGCTATGAAGTTATACTAAAGACTTTTGGCGACATCCGTATGGCAGAAATGTGTATCCCTGTTATATATGGTTCGCCTAAGGCAGCAGCCTATCATCGTAAGGCATTAGATTTGCCTGCCGTAGCATTCAATCAGATAACTGATGCGAAAGAAGCGGTGGTGAATAAGGTGAATATAATAAACTGTATTGGCGAGGATGTTAAGGTTGAGCTGGGTGTTTCGAGTGAAGCTGCAGGTAATGCTGCATTTGCTGCATTAGAACGTGCATGTGCCGACCTTCAAAACGGATTGATTGATGTTCTGGTAACAGCACCTATCAATAAGCATAATATACAGCGTGAAGACTTTCATTTTCCCGGGCATACCGAATATCTGGAAGAGAAATTTGGCAAAGCAGGAGACAAGAGTCTGATGATTCTTGCAAAAGATAATCTTCGTGTTGCTTTGGTAACAGGACATATTCCTTTGTCCGAAATTCCTCAAAAACTTACAAAAGAAAGAATTGTCGAAGCTGCGAAGCTATTCGAAACAAGTCTTAAACGTGATTTTAGAGTAGGTAATCCTCGTATTGCAGTATTGTCACTCAATCCGCATGCCGGAGAAAATGGTTTGCTAGGATCGGAGGAAAATGATATTATTATTCCGGCTATAAAGGAACTTCAAGAGAAACATAGTTTATGTTTTGGTCCTTATGCTGCCGATGGATTTTTCGGTTCTTCGGATTTCATGAACTTCGATGGTATTTTAGCGATGTATCACGATCAGGGCTTGGCTCCGTTCAAAACAATTGCGATGGAAGAGGGTGTCAATTTTACGGCAGGTCTGCCTGTTATTCGTACCTCACCTGCACATGGCACAGCTTATGCTCTTGCCGGAAAGAATGAAGCATCGGAAGAGTCGTTCCGTCAGGCTGTTTATATGGCTATCGATACATATCAAAACAGAACAGAATACGATAAGGCATATGTTAATCCACTAAGAAAACTTTATGTTGAGCGAGGTGGAGACAATGAAGTGCTCGATTTAACAAAGGAAGAATAACTTCTTTTTAATATAACAGGTTTTATAGACCTTGATTAAACTTATTGACTGTTTTTCAGTCAAAGAATATTCGAATTGATTATATGAATTATGCTATAATAGCAGCCGGAGAAGGTTCAAGACTTGCTCAAGAAGGCGTTGCTTTACCAAAACCTTTGGTAAAACTAAATGGAAAAGAAATGATTCGACGTCTGATTGATATCTTTCTTGCAAATGATGCGTCTTCGATAAGTATTATTGTAAACGAGCAAATGACTCAGGTACAGGAGTATGTTTCAGGGTTGAAATTGGATGTGCCATTAAATATTGTAGTTAAATCTACACCTAGTTCGATGCATAGTTTTTTCGAACTTTGTGACTTCCTTCGTGACGGGAAGTTTTGTTTAACAACTGTCGATACAATATTTAAAGAAGACGAATTTAGCAAATATATACAAGCCTTTATTGCAGACAAAGATGCCGATGGCATGATGGCTGTAACGGACTATATTGATGACGAGAAGCCGCTTTATGTTGGTGTAAACAACGATATGAAGATCACAGGGTTCTTGGATTCTTGCGATAATTGTAAATATATTTCAGGTGGTATCTATGGATTAACACCTAAAGCGATTAAAACGCTTGAAGATTGTCTTAATACAGGGCAATCCCGCATGCGCAATTTTCAGCGACAACTGGTTTCAGATAAATTGAATCTGAAAGCATTTCCATTTGCCAAAATTGTGGATGTAGACCATGCAGAAGATATTATAAAAGCAGAGCAATTTCTGAAAAGCTAAACTGTAACTGCACTATATAAAAATAGTTATGTCAAAAACGAAAATCGTAGGAGTCAAAAGAAAGACAAAGTATTCGCCCAATCATATCGGTAACGATGGTATGATTTTTAATCTGACTACAGATAGCTTACGCGAAATGGGTTATGAAGTAGAAGAGTTCACAGAGGCGGAATTTGTAGTAGGTAGCGAAAGCGGGCAATATATATTTAATATGGCTCGCGATAAAAGTACAATAAGAAGGCTACAGAAGCTAGAGAAGCAAGGTTCTGTTATCATCAATTCGGCTTTCGGAATAGATAATTGTACACGTGGTAAAATGACGCGTCTTTTATTGGATAATAATATACCACATCCTGCAAGTATAATAATAGATGTAAACGATGATCCTACCGAAGGTCTTAACGAGATAGGTGCTAAGGCGTATTGGATAAAAAGAGGAGACTTTCATGCTATCCACAGAGAAGATGTGACTTATGCCAGAAGCATGGAAGAGGTGAAGTCTATTTTACAGGAGTTTGCATTTCGCGATATTCCCAATGCTGTGATAAATGAACATTTGGTAGGTGACCTTGTTAAATTTTATGGTGTTGCCGATACCGATTTCTTCTATTGGTTCTATCCTTACGATTTGAATCATAGTAAATTCGGATTGGAAGTGATAAATGGAACAGCAAAAGAATTTCCTTTTTCGGCAGAAGACCTGAAACGAGAATGTGACAAAGCCGGAGAAATACTCGGCGTGAGAATATATGGCGGTGACTGTGTTGTTGCAGCCGACGGATCATTTAAGATTATTGATTTTAACGACTGGCCTAGTTTCGCACCTTGTAGAGAAGAGGCCGCACCCAAAATTGCCGAATGTATCCATAAGCAAATAATAAAGAATAGTTGAGGATTATTTTTTCCTTAGCAAAAAGTTAGTTATATTGAACAAGATGGAAAATACTAAACCCTCAATTGAATCGACGCTCAAGTCGATGGACACAGAAGAGCCTATAGATATCTATTTTTACAGACCTATCGGTTACCGTTGGGCCTTATTGTTTCAAAAACTAGGCATCAGCCCTAATGCTGTAACGATTGCCAGTATATTCCTTGGGGTGGGAGCCGGAGTTTGTTTCTATTTTGACAATTTATGGATCTCAATACTTGGCATTGTCTTGTTAGTATGGGCTAATTCATACGATAGTGCGGATGGACAGTTGGCACGTATGACAAAGCAGTTCTCGGCTTTAGGTCGCGTGCTCGATGGTTTTGCAGGTGATCTGTGGTTTGCTGCTATCTATATTGCCATTTGCATGCGATTAGATGATGAGTGGGGCGGTTGGATATGGGTGTTAGCTGCATCTGCCGGATATTTCCATGCCAAACAAGCCGCTATGGCTGATTATTATCGTAATGTGCATTTACTTTTTCTGAAAGGTAAATCGGGTAGTGAGCTTGATAATACAATAGAACTGACCGCTAAATATAACAGTTTGTCGTGGAGCAAAAACTTTTTTGCTAAACTTGTGGCATTTTTTTATCGTAATTATACGAAAGATCAGGAAAATTGGTCTCCTGCATTTCAGAAGATGTTTAGGTTACTCAAAGATAAATTCGGAGAGACAGCACCCGAATCATTCAGAACTGCTTTCAGAGCGAAAAGTTTGCCATTGATGAAGTGGACAAATATACTTTCGTTCAACACGAGAGCCATCGTTCTTTTTATAGCAATTCTAGTCAAGGAACCATGGATATATTTTGTTTTCGAACTTCTTATATTAAATGTACTACTTGTTTATATGGTAAGAAGCCACGAGAAGATGTGTAAAAAATTCTCTGCTGAAATAGCTAAGGGGAAGTATTAAAAAATAAATAATTAAGAATAGAATGTTCAAACTCGAAGATATAAAAGGAATTATATTTGATTACGGCGGTACTATCGACAGTAATGGAAAACATTGGGCGGAGGTGCTGTGGGAATCTTACCAAGATCAGCAGATACCTGTAACGAAGGAGGCTTTTCGCGAAGCTTTTGTCTATGTGGAACGCTATTTGGCTGTACACCCAATAATCAAAGAAGAAGATAATTTCTGTATTCTGCTCAATAAAAAAGTTGATTTGCAGATTGGTTATCTTTTCGATAAAGGCTACTTAACAGCAAATGATAAAAAAGCGGAATATAGCCTTGCGGTTTCGACCCAATGTTATAACTTTGTCAAAGGTTTGATCTCGAAGGAGAAGCCTGTTTTGGAACAGTTGCATGCTAAATATCCGATGGTGGTTGTTTCTAACTTCTACGGTAATATCCATGCTGTTTTGAAGGATTTTGATCTACTTGACTGTTTCGATGAGATTATCGAGTCGGCGGTAGTTGGTATAAGAAAACCAGACCCAGCGATATTTACTTTGGGTGTAGAGAAATTAAATTTACCTGCATCTAATATAGTTGTGATAGGAGACTCTTACAAGAAAGATATAGTTCCGGCTATGGAAAACGGTTGTAAGACTATCTGGCTGAAAGGTCTTGGTTGGGAAAAAGATGACGAAAGTGCTACGGCAGACGTTGTTATCACAGACTTCATGGAGTTGAAGGATGTCTTTCATCTGAAATAAGAAGATTGAAAGTAATGTACTTGATTTTTTGATGATATTATAGCGCCAGCTATATTGTTGCTGCCAATAATGGAAGTCTTAAACACTGTTTGAGATGGAAAATATCGGGTTGGGATAATAAAATGGTAGTGAGGATATATTTGATGCTATTCTATTATATGTTATTCGTTGGAATAACAGAATTTAATGTAAGCCGCGGGTTGCGGTATAACTTAAAATTTTTATAAAAAATGGGAAAAGTACAAGTGAAAGAAGCCAAGGGAAAACTTGGTATTCTTACTGTTGGCGTAGGTGCAGTTTCGACTACATTTATGGCAGGAACGTTGTTAACACGTAAAGGACAAGGTGTTCCTGTAGGGTCAATTACTCAATTGGCTACAATGCGTTTAGGGAAAAGAGAAGAAAACCGCTTTCCTAAAATTAAAGATGCGGTGCCTTTGGCAGATCTTAATGATGTAGTATTCGGAGGATGGGATATCTTTGAAGATAATGCATACGAGGCTGCAAAACATGCTGATGTTTTAACGAATGAAGACCTGGACAAGGTGAAAGATGAAATGATAGCTATCAAACCGATGAAAGCTGTATTTGATCAGGAATTTGTTAAACGTTTGCACGGTACTTGGGTGAAATCGGCTCCTACTAAATGGGACTTGATGGAACAAGTAAAACAAGACATCGAAGACTTCAAAAAACAAAATAATTGCGATCGTATCGTAGTTATCTGGTGCGGTAGTACCGAAGTATTCACTCCACTGGGTGAAGTTCACAAAACACTTGCTTCTTTAGAAAAAGGAATGAAGGAAAATCATAAAGATATAGCTCCTTCAAACGTTTATGCTTATGCAGCAGTGTCTATGGGTATACCTTATATCAATGGTGCTCCTAACCTGACAGTTGATATTCCTGCAATGTGGGAATTGGCTGCTAAGACTCAAACTCCAATTTGTGGAAAAGACTTTAAAACAGGACAAACGATGTTGAAGACAGTATTGTCTCCGATGTTGAAAACTCGTATGTTGGGTCTTGAAGGATGGTTCTCTACAAATATTCTTGGTAACCGCGACGGCGAAGTTCTTGACGATCCGGGTTCATTCAAAACAAAAGAAGAATCGAAACTGTCTGTTATCGATAATATTCTTCAACCTGAATTGTATCCTGAACTTTACGGTAATGTATACCACAAAGTTCGTATCAATTACTATCCACCTCGCAAAGACGATAAAGAGGGATGGGATAACATCGACCTTTTCGGATGGTTGGGTTACAAAATGCAATTGAAAGTGGATTTCCTTTGTAAGGATTCTATTCTAGCTGCTCCTTTGTGTCTTGACCTTGTGTTGTTCTCTGATTTGGCTAAACGTGCAGGTATGAGTGGAATACAAGACTGGTTGTCTTTCTATTTCAAAAGCCCTATGCATGAGCCTGCTAAGATTGCAGAACACGACTTGTTTATCCAATATGTGAAGTTAAAAAATACGCTTCGCAAAATGATCGGTGAAGAAACAGTAGATTTTATCGACTAATTAATTAGTCTTCCTAGTGATATTTATGAAAGGAGCTATTCGTGTGAATAGCTCCTTTTTTATTGTGTTTAGTATTCAGGTAGTTGTTTTGAATCCTATGGCTTCAAGATGGCGCTGAAACCAAGGCTGATTTTTCACTTCTTTATCAAATTGGTCGAGGAACTTTTTGTAGTTGTCTTTCCAGTTACTTTTTTTATTTGATGCCTCATCAAATAATTTATTAAAATAAAAATTGTAGCTTAACTCTTCAGTGGTTTGTATCTGATTTACAAGGCTTCTAAAATGTGTTTTTAGATATTCTTTGATTAATACTTGGGCTTCGTTTTTATGATATAACTGATCTAAGTTAGCTATGAAGCTGGTTTCGAAATCGGCGAAATCCTTTTGAAGTTTTAGATATTCTTGTAGATAAGAAATGTAAAGTTCGTTGTACTTTTTTTCTGAATCTTGAGAATTGTTACTAAAAATATATTTAAGAGGACTAAAGTGGTCTTCTTTAAGCCTCTGTAATATTTCATTTTTGCATTTGAGTGTATCTATATCTTTATTAGCATAACCATCTAGAAAAGTTTTGAATGTAGTGGTGTGTAATTTATATATATCGGTTTCAGATTCATGTTTGTATAGCGAATTTACTCCTGGTATAACTAAATAATAGTGCCCCCTTTCTTGTTTTAATACAGATGATGCATTTATTAATTTCAGCCCTTCTTCCTTTGTTTTAAATTCAACGCTGTTTAATAAGTCTTTCAATATTGTTTTATTACGATCATACCATTTTAAGAATTGGTTCTTCAATTCATCTTCTGACATCTTGACACCTTCACTAAACTCTTTTTGTGTAATAATTTCTTCTCCTTTTATTTTTGCGAAATAAGTATTAAGTACAACAGGATTTCCCAATGAGTATATATCACTTCCTTTTTTATTAAATAATAACTCCAATATACGAAAGCTAGTATTGATTTTTGCTGTATTTAAGCAAATAGGTTTAATTGATTTGACGATGAATTCATCGTTAGGATGCACAGTCGGCTTGGATTCGTTATTCACTATATTTTTTGATATTGCTTCTATATTACGGTTATTGAGACTATAATGAGAACCATTAAACCAAAGTATCCCATCCTCTTGAGGCAAATTTGTATATATATTCTTATCCAGAATATTCAAGTATTCTATAAGTAGTAGATCGTACAGATATATGATGTAATTACCATCGGTATCTTTTGCAAAAGTGCCATGGAACTTTATATTTTCGGTTATTTTTCTTAGTATGCGCAACGTAAGCCGTTCTTTTATATCTTCAATAAACGATTTTATATATTCATATTCCTTGCTAATTGCTTCAATAGAGAGTTCGTTGGCAATGTCTGTTGTAGCCATTTTTACATATTCTACCCAAGGCATAATAGGTAAAGAATATGACAGGGTAAATATTTTCTGTAAATACTCTTGGGGATTGCATAAATTAGTATCAAGTGTTTTTACAATATATTCTTCATCGTAAGGAACAATGAATATCGTGTTTTTAAAGTTAGCACTATTCCTTACCAACTGTAAAACATATTGCATCTCTTTTGCATTCAATCGGTCTATATCGTCTATAAAGATCATCAGTGGAACATCCAACTTAGCTATATTATTACTTACCTCGCTAAATCTTTTTTCGATAGATTCATCCCCGACTAGCGGCAAAAGAGATAAAAGTGTGGATACTGTCCCGAAATTTCCTTTTGCTAATGCCTGCGCATATTTGTTTATCGATTTTTGTACTGTATAATGATCTAATTTATCTTTTAGCCCGTCTCTCAATGTATCCAAGAAATCTTGCATTATTTGTTTCGTGTCGGTACTAAACCAAGGGTTGAACTTAATTATAATCGCCTTTTTGTAAAACGTTGATTCGCTATCCTTATTTATTTGTTCTTCTATCAGATTCAGATATGATGTTTTACCCGATCCCCAGCTACCACGAAGACTGACAGTAAGGGCTTCTTGTTGATAGAGATTTTTATTTTCTTTTTTAGATAGGAGGGTCAGTAATAAGTTGTTTACTATGTCTTCTTTATAACACAGTTTATCATTATTAAGCCATCCAATAATAGGGCTGTGTGGGCTTCTTGTTTGCGCTGGCTGCACTTTTTTCTTAGAATAAATTAAATAAACAACGCCTATAGAGGTTATTGTAACGAATACATCAAAAAAAGTAATTACCGAATAGTAAGACAAAAACGTCCAATCAAAGTGGGGTATTATATCTAACCTGTATAGCAAGTAAATAATAAGGGCAGGTAAATAATATGAAAAGAACCATTTATTACCTTTTATTTTTTCTCTGTAAAAATAAAGGGTGGCTACTATAAATATAGGGAAGCCGATCTTAACAACCCAAGAATCCAGTTTTAGGTTATCGCATACAACTTTAATAAAAACGGAGGATATAATAGGCTGCAAAAGCTCTATTAAGAACAGCGCAATAATAGAGTAAATAAAAGGTCGTATGTATTTCGTAATTTTCATAGTATTCGTTTTTTTGTCTTCTCTACCATTTCTTCAACTCCTGATACAACCGTTGTACAGGCAATCCCATTATATTGAAATAAGAACCTGAAATATATTCCACAGCGATATACCCTATCCACTCTTGCACACCGTATGCTCCGGCTTTGTCTAAGGGCTTATATTTAGTTACGTAATACTCTATCTCCGATTCTTCGATGAGGGCGAATCTGACCTCTGAGGATACGCCAAAGGTATGCTGTTTCTCTTTTGTCGTGATGCAGACTCCTGTTATTACCTGATGAGTTTTACCCGATAGTTCACGAAGCATTTGCTTAGCCTCTTCTTCATCTATGGGTTTTCCATATACTTTTCCATCAAGTAGAACGATTGTATCAGCGGTAATAAGAACGGTATTATCTTTCAGGCAATCGAAGTAAGCATTCGCTTTCTTTTTAGCTATATAGATAGCAACATCTTCTTTTTTTATATTATCCGGATATGATTCATCTATATCGGGCAGAATCTTGATTGTGTAGTTGATGTCTAAACCCGAAAGTAATTCCTTCCTGCGGGGAGAGTTCGACGCAAGTATTACTTGATATTGAGATAAGTTCATTTATTATTTCTTTTTATAACGCTGTTCTAAGGCGAGTAACTGGCGTTTAGCATCGAGGCCATAGGCATATCCGCCCAATCCTTTGCCTTCGTTCACCACACGGTGGCAAGGTACTATAATGGCGATATTATTCTTTCCGTTGGCTGACCCTACGGCTCTAAAGCCTTTGGGTGATCCTATTGCTTGGGCTTGTTCTTTATAAGATACAGTTTCGCCATAAGGTATACTGCACAGGTATTCCCATGCTTTTTGTTGAAAATCTGTTCCTTCCTGCATAAGCGGCAGGTCGAAATCAAGTCTTTTTCCTGCGAAATATTCGTCTAATTGTTTTATTGCTTCAGCTAATGTTTCTGTGATTGGCTGTGCTGCATCGAGAGCTTTTTCAACAAAACGAAGGGCTGTGATGTGACCATAATCATCCTCGATCTCAAGTATGCCCACGGGAGACTCGTAATAGACTTTCATAATGTTATCATTTAGATCTCCAGCTCCAGTTAATCATTTGGCGTAGCCGCCCTAAGAAGCGTTTTGACGGTTTGTCTCGTAGATACGATTCGATATGTCTTTTCTTTTTGTCCTCCAATATTTCATCCTTGTTGATAAGGATACCTGTTTCTTCCACATTACCAAAAGTTTCGTTGACAGCTGTTCCGAATACTTTCATCTGTGGCGAAAGGCTCATATAGGCATTTACAAGAGGTGGTATATTCAGTCCGAATTTACGGACAGAGGTGTTTAATAATCGATAATCAGCCTTAAAAGATTCACCTGTAAACATCCTGCTTAATTTCCTTTTATCCGAAGTGATATGAAGTGCATGTTTAGGCCAAACCAATTTCTCCATATCGGGGAAATATAAGTTCATGAAGTATAAGATCATGTCTCGGGCTTGTGTATTGTAGGTATCGTACATGGTTACCTTACCGAAGAAATATTTCATCGATGGGTCGGCAACAGACAACGCTCCTAATCCGTCCCAAAGATTGTCGAGAGCAAATATGCCTTTCGATCCGGCTAATGTAGATTGATATTCAAGTGTAACGAACGAACGTCCGAGTTCGAATGTGTATGGAAGATATTCGTCTATAAACTTCTTAGAGAAATGGAAAAGATGGGATGTGGCTAAAATCGGTTCACCATTTTCATCAAAACGAATATCCGGACCACAAATAAAACGATAGCCTCCAATTATTTCTTCAGCTTCGGGATTCCATACGATTAATTGCTTGTAGGGATTGTCCATTATATCGTACTCGTCGAGATCTACGGGTTTACCTGTGCCTCCACCGTAATATCTGAAAGCAATCTCGCGTAATCGCCCGATCTCTTGCATCACATTAGGTGAATTATGATGAGTGATAATGTAGATTTCATTATGAGCCTTGTTGGTCTTTCGCAAGAATTTATCTCTGGAAAGTTCGGCTTTCAATAAATCCCTATCGATGGGTGGAATAATAGCTGCGTCCATTGATTATTTATTTGATTCTCCCAGTTTATAAGCCGTCTCTTTTACATATTCAGCCCATTGTTGCGCACTTTTCGAGTGATCGAAAGTGGAGTAAGGAATGGGTTGTCCGAAAGTAATAGAGAAGGTTTTATTTTTATTCTTGAACATCTCGTCGGGCAATAAAACCATTTCGATATTAAATTTTATACCCAGACGTTTTCTAGCATTTGCAAATCTATAAAAGAAATTTGAATTACGCCCCCTAAAGTAGACAGGAACTATGTCTCTTTTCGATTCTATAGCCTTTTGTATGAAGTTTTTTTTCCATTCGAGGTCGTATATTCTTCCATTTTGTTTTCTCGAACACAGCCCTGCCGGAAAAGTGATTATTTGGCTGTCAGATTCGAAGGCCTCGTTCGTTTCTTTGGCTACCTGTTTTGCTTGTGTACCATGTTTGTTGATTGGTAGGAAAATAGGTTGTAGGTTTCGGATGTAATACAGAATATCATTAACCACATACTTGATTTTCTTGTCATACTTTTTGCCGATAATAGCTGAAAGACAGATACCATCTAAGCCGCCTAAAGGATGATTGGAAACAAAAATATATCTGCCATCTATTGGTATGCTGTCGAGCCCATCCACATCAAGTGTTAAGTTAAAGTAGCCGACAACGGATTCCATAAAATCAACACCTTGCTTGTCTACATATATGGTCAGAATTTCATTTAACTCATCCACATGCACTTTCCTTTTCAGGTAGTTGATCGCGAAACGAGGTATTTTGTTATAGATTTTAGGAGCCTTGCTTTGCAGGACTTTATCCAGATCTAATTTCATCGGTTCTTGGCTCATATTTTACAGGCTATATCACAGTTTTATATATACAAAAATACTTGTTTTTGTCCAATGTAAGATTTAATATATGTCAAATATTCATATAAATCTAATAGGGGTGTATGGGCAAATGAACTTATGGTTATATTTGCGGTTCATATAATAATAAATAGGTCACGGACCTTCAATAAACTAAATGAATGAAAAATAAAATATTATTCCCTGTTCTGGCTGTGGTTCTTTTGTCACTTAGCCTGTTAGATAGTGCTAATGTGTTTGGGCGATCGGCTCGTGAAGAAAAAAAGGATTCTGCTATTGTAACCTTGTCGGCAGCAAGCTATGAGAGTGAGACTGCTAAAGGTGTCGTTTTGGTTGATTTCTGGGCTCCATGGTGCGGTCCTTGTCGCAAGATGAACCCGATACTCGAAGAAGTTGCAGACGAGTTTAAGGGCACTGCCAAGATTGCGAAATTGAATGTGGATAATTATAAGAAGTTTGCCATTGATAAACAGATTCAAGGGATTCCTGCAATTATTGTTTATAAAGATGGCAAGGAGATAGATCGCATTGTCGGGCTGATTTCAAAAGCCGATCTGACAAAAGCAATAAAAGAATATATCGCTATCACTGAGTGATCCAATCGAAATTAAGATAGGGTATCGCCAGTGGCGCAACTCGTTTTACAAGAGGGTAGGTGTGAGATTTCTCATACACATCCTCTTTTATTATGAGGTTGCTTTGGTCTATCTCCGAAATTAGATTGACTAATATACTTACTGCTATAAGCCATTTAGCACAACAAAATATGGCCCCTGCAATTCTATTCAGGGCATTCATCTCCATTGCTTTTACAGCCGATTGAACAGCTTTCCCCAGTAATATTAATGAGGTAATAATCAGAAGGAAGGCTACAACGTACGATATTGGACCGATAACGTGCGGTGATCCATCTGTCAAGCTGATAATCTTAGGTGCTATATAACCCGACAATTTTCCCGCAAATATGGCTCCAAGTATTAATCCTGCCAGTGATGCGGCCTGCATAACGAATCCCGAAGTGAATCCCTTGATAAGGGTTGCAGCAACCAGAATTATTATAACAAGATCAAACCAATTCATATCAACTAATTTATAAACGAAACATACATAAACAACAAAAGTAAGAATTAATACTAATTCTTACTTTGTTTGCAAAAGCAAAATATCTTTTACAGACTATTATTTGCTGTATTCGTCAGAAACAGAAAGTTTAGATCTTCCTTTAGCTCTACGAGATGCAAGCACTCTACGTCCGTTAGCAGTAGCCATTCTTGAGCGAAATCCGTGCTTATTTTTTCTCTTTCTGTTTGATGGTTGAAAAGTTCTTTTCATCGCTATATATTATTTTCGTTATTATTTCTTCGTTCAAATTCGGGTTGCAAATGTAGGGGGATTATTTAAAATAAACAAGTATATTAACGTTTAATTTTCTGAAACTTAATAAAACTATAGTCATATTTATTCTTCTCGTCGGCCTTATGGTATTCCCTTGAGGTCTCTTTCCATTGGTCATCGTTTATTAAAGGGAAAAAAGTATCCGCTCCTTCGAATCGATGGTGTATGCGAGTGAGGTATAATGAGTCGGCAAAATCGATTACGATATTATAGACAGAGCCTCCTCCGATGAAGAAGATTTCGTCTTCATTCCGGCAAAGGTTAATAGCGTCGTCCACAGAAGAGCACATTTCACAATTTTCGAACTGCAAACTTTTGTTTTGTGTAATTACAATATTTCTTCTGTTCGGTAAAGCTCCTTTAGGTAACGATTCGAATGTCTTTCGTCCCATGATAATGGAATGTCCGTCTGTAATCGATTTGAAATATTTCAGATCGTTAGGCAGATAGCAAAGTAGATTATTGTCTTTTCCTATCGCATTGTTTTCGTCTGCTGCTACTATAATTGATACTGTACTCATCTTTTATCTGTTTTTATGGGTGTTAATCCTATCTTTTTCGCTTTCGCTATCAGGTGTTGGTATGCCGATTCATAATCGTTTGTGATAACACCATCTAAGATAGCATCTTTGATCGATGATTTTAGCCGCCCGACTTCGGCACATGGTGTTAAACCGAATATTTGCATAATCTCCTCGCCATCGATCGGTGGCTGGAAGTTACGAACATTATCTTTCTCTTCAATGTCTTTCAACTTTTGGCGAACGATCTCAAAGTTTCGGAGATAACGGCGCACACGTTCAGGGTTCTTCGATGTTATGTCGGCTTCACAGAGGGTCATTAAATCATCAATGTCATCACCTGCTTCAAATAAAAGACGGCGTACGGCAGAGTCCGATATATCCTCGTCTACCAGCACTTGAGGGCGCATGTGTAACGTCACCATCTTCTGAACGTATTTCATTTTCTCATTCAGTGGTAATTTGAGCCGCTTAAAGATGTTCGGAATCATTTTCTCACCGATGAAATTATGATTATGAAATGTCCATCCCAATTTATTATCCCAACGTTTGGTCGCAGGTTTAGCTATATCGTGTAGTATAGCCGCCCAACGAAGCCAGAGGTTGTCTGTTTTTAGAGAAATATTATCTAATACAGCAAGTGTATGATAAAAATTATCTTTATGTCCTATGCCGTCTTTTGTTTCAGCTCCTTTGAGCGCAACAAGTTCGGGGAATATAATGGGTAATATTCCTGTTATATCAAGTTGCCTGAATCCGATAGAAGGCTTTGGAGAGAGAATTATCTTATTTAACTCATCGATGATTCGCTCCTTCGAAATTATCTCTATGCGTTCTCTGTTTCTCGTAATAGCGTCGAACGTATCAGCCTCAATATCGAATCCGAGTTGGGACGAGAAGCGGATAGCTCTCATCATACGCAATGGATCGTCGCTAAATGTTATATCGGGATCGAGTGGAGTTTTTATAGTAAGGTTCTCCATATCTTCAAGTCCATTGAAGGGGTCGAGCAGTTCACCAAATCGTTTTTTGTTAAGACATACAGCCAGCGCATTGATTGTGAAATCGCGGCGATTCTGATCGTCTTCTAATGTCCCATCTTCAACAATTGGTTTACGGGAATCTCTTTGGTAAGATTCTTTGCGTGCACCTACAAATTCTATTTCGAGGTCTTTGTATTTTATTTGTGCAGTACCGAAAGTTTTGAAAACGGATAGAAAAGCCTTTTTGCCGAGCTTTTTTGTAATTGCTGCTGCAAGGTCAATGCCTCGTCCTACGGTTACGATATCAATATCTTTTGATGGGCGGTGTAGAAATATATCCCGTACATACCCTCCAATTGCATAGCATTCGAGGTTCATTTCGTCTGCTGTTTCGGATATAATTTCAAATATTTTACCGGAGAATTTCTTTTTTAAATCCTCATGTTCAATATGCATTCTTAAATCTGTTAGTGAAAATAACTTTTAATTCTTGCGTAATAGCGGTTTTGATGCAAATAAACGCTTAAAAAGCCACTTTAGTCGAAAAAAATTATTTTATTTGTATTGCAAAATTACAAACAAAAGAACGATTTCTGTTATTTTATTACTATTTTTTATCTAATTTAATCAACTCTTATGGGAAGGTGTTTTAAAGCTTTGGCTTTGTTTTTCTGCTTTGTTATTGTGGCGTGTTCATCAAAAACAGATGGAGCGCAATTGTTATTAGACAATGCCCGACAATTATATAATGAAGGGAAGTATGATCAGGCAAAATCAGAAATTGACAGTATCAAGACCTTATATCCAAAAGCTTTTGATCAGATAAGAGCTAGTCTGGCGTTGTTGGATAGTGTTAGGCGAGGACAAGATACCCATACCATAGCGATTTGTGATTCATTAATTGCTTTACATGAGCCGAAATTAGATTCGTTGAAAAAATTATTTGTTTATCAGCGGAATAAAGAATATCAAGAAAAAGGATTTTACGTTCCGAAAGAAAGTGCGACGAGTGGACCATTAACATTTACAACCTTACGTTCAGGTGTCGGTGAAGATGGGCAGATGTATCTGGAAAGTGTTTTTATAGGAAATGGTCAAAAACATAATAAGATAAAAGTATCTGCAAAAGATGGATTATCGGCAGAATCACGTCCTGTTAATGATGACGGACTAAATTATCGCTTTTCAAACCTTGGAAAACAATTTGAAATTATTAGATTTGCAGGAGAAGATGACAATGGCGTAGCTAAATTCATCTTTGAGAATACAGATAAGCCTTTAACGCTAATACTAGAAGGGAAAAATAAGAGCTCATATACTTTATCACAACCGGTGAAATATGCTGTTAAGAAATCATATAGATTGTCTATGATGATGCAACAGTTGGATAGTTTGAAGACAGAAAAGGAAAAATCTGAATACAAAATTTATTATTTAGACAAGAAAAACGCAAATACAAACGAAAACTAAGTTAAGGAATTGCAATAACGATTAAATGCTTATGAAAAAGGATATGTTGCCCTCCGGAATATCAGGGGAGGGTGTGGTGTTATATATGCCAAGTGTATCAGTCGAGTGTGTTATTTTAGGATTTCACTCAGGAGGTCTTAAAGTATTATTGAGAAAATTGAAAATAAATGATCAATGGATGCTTCCGGGTAGTCTCATTGCTATTGACGAGGATGTCGATAAATCTGCACAGCGAACTTTATACAAAAGAACAGGAATAAGAGGTGTTTCTCCCAGACAATTTTATTTTTTCGGGAGAAAGGATAGAACCGATAGTAACGACCATGTGTTGAAGGAATTTAATATTGAGGGTGTTGAAACTCCTTGGTATCTTCAGCGTTTCATGAGTGTTGGTTATTATGCATTGGTGCAGTTTGATCAAATTAAGCCGATGAAGTCGAAAGAAAATGATGATGAGATATTTGACTGGTTTATGCTAGACTCATTACCTGAATTGTACGCAGATCATAAGAAAATTATTCGCAAGGCGATTGATACTGTGCGTATGCATATAGGTTATATTCCGATCGGCTATAAATTGTTGCCGGAGAAGTTTACAATGCCTGAGTTGAGGGTTATCTATGAGACGATATTAGGTAAAGCAATTGACCGTAGGAATTTTCAGCGTAAGGTATTATCAGTCGGGCTTATTGAGCCTTTAAATGAGACCCGGAAGATTGGTCCTCATAAATCTCCCATATTATATTCTTTTGATAAGAAAAAATATGCCGAAGCAGAAAAGAATGGAATACAATTTATGAGCAATAATTTTTAACGTCGAGTAGATATGGATAAAAAGAGCGGGAAGTCAGATTAGGCTTTTCGCTCTTTGTTTTATATATCCTTCCATCTTGGCGAAAGTTAAAAGGTAATTGCAAAAAAAAAGGAGACATCTAGCAGATGTCTCCTTTTTAATATATAAGGATAAGATTATTACTTATTCTCGTTTCCAGCAAGTTTTTCTTTCAAAGCAGCAAGCTCTTCGATATCTCCTAATGTAGTTTTTTCTACATTGTTAGATGATGAAGTTGTTGTTACTTCTTCTTTGTCTTTCTTCGCTGATTTTCTAGCTTTCTTTTCAGCAGCAGCTTCTTTAGCTTCTGGTCTTTCGTCTTCGAATACGCGACTGTGAGAAACGATAATTCTCTTAGAGTCTTTGTTGAATTCGATTACTTTGAAATCTAGTTTTTCTTCGATTTTAGCTTGTGATCCGTCTTCTTTCACTAAGTGTTTTGGAGTCGCAAAACCTTCAACACCGTATGGAAGAGAGATTACAGCACCTTTGTCTACCATTTCTACAACTGTTCCTTCGTGTACTGAACCTACTGTAAAGATAGTTTCGAATACATCCCAAGGGTTTTCTTCAAGTTGTTTGTGACCTAGGCTCAAACGACGGTTGTCTTTGTCGATTTCTAGTACTTGAACATCGATATCAGCACCTATTTGAGTCATCTCGCTAGGGTGTTTGATTTTCTTAGTCCAAGAAAGGTCAGAGATATGGATTAGTCCGTCAACACCTTCTTCTATTTCAGCAAATACACCGAAGTTAGTGAAGTTGCGAACTTTTGCAGTATGCTTGCTTCCAACCGGATATTTTACTTCGATATTTTCCCATGGATCTGGTTTCAATTGTTTGATACCAAGAGACATTTTGCGCTCTTCGCGATCGAGTGTAAGAACTACAGCTTCTACTTCGTCACCAACTTTCATAAAGTCTTGTGCGCTGCGTAGATGTTGAGCCCAGCTCATTTCAGATACGTGGATAAGACCTTCTACTCCGGTAGCAATTTCGATAAATGCACCATAGTCAGCCATTACCACTACTCTACCTTTAACTTTGTCACCCACCTTAAGGTTAGCATCTAGTGCATCCCAAGGATGTGGAGTCAATTGTTTTAAGCCGAGAGCGATACGTTTTTTATCATCGTCGAAGTCAAGGATAACAACGTTGATTTTCTCATCCAATTTAACCACTTCTTCAGGATGTTGTACACGTCCCCAAGATAGGTCAGTAATATGAATAAGACCATCTACGCCACCAAGGTCGATAAATACACCATATGATGTGATGTTTTTAACAGTTCCTTCAAGCACTTGACCTTTTTCCAATTTCGAAATAATATCTTTCTTTTGTTGTTCCAGTTCAGCTTCGATAAGAGCTTTGTGAGAAACAACAACGTTTTTGAATTCGTGATTGATCTTAACAACTTTGAATTCCATTGTTTTACCAACAAATACGTCGTAGTCGCGGATTGGTTTAACGTCGATTTGAGAACCCGGCAAGAACGCCTCGATACCAAATACGTCAACAATCATACCACCTTTAGTACGGCATTTGATGTAACCTTTAATAATTTCATCATTATCAAGAGCTGCGTTAACACGTTCCCAAGAACGAGAAGCGCGTGCTTTCTTGTGAGAAAGAACAAGTTGTCCTTTTTTGTCTTCTTGGCTTTCGATGTATACCTCTACTTCGTCACCAATTTTAAGATCAGGGTTGTAACGGAATTCGTTTAGTGAAATAACACCATCCGATTTGTAACCGATGTTGATAACAACTTCACGTTTGTTCATCGATGTTACCTTACCCATTACCACTTCTTTGTCGTTGATTTTACTTAACGACTGGTCGTAGGTTTTTTCTAATTCTTCTTGACTCTTATCTGAATAAGTGTCACCTTTTTCGTACGAATCCCAATCAAAATCTGCAAGTGGTTGTACGTGTTTCAATATTTCTGATTCAATCATCTAATAAGGATCTGATACCTGATCTGATCAGTAATTTTAAAGGGTTAAACATAATTGCTTAATTAAAAGCGGTGCAAAGATATTGTTTTTCAATGAATAAAGCAATATTTTAATCTGGAAAATGTTAGGTGTTAAATGAAAAAAGAGGGTAACCGCTTAAGGTTATCCTCTTTTGTATCTATTTGTCTGGTAATATTTTAATCTACAATAAATATTCCTAGTGCATAATAGCAAAGCATTGCCATAACTGCACTAACGGGTATTGTTAGTATCCATGCAATCAAAAGGTCTTTTGTTACACCCCAGCGAACAGCCGAAAGGCGTTTTACCGACCCTACTCCGATTATACTACCTGTTATAACATGTGTAGTACTTACCGGTACGTGTAGTATCTCAGTAATAAAGAGGGTTAATGATCCTGCCGTTTGGGCACAGAAGCCTTCGATAGGAGTGATTTTCGTAATACGGTTACCCATAGTTTTCATAATCTTCCATCCACCACACATCGTTCCTATTGCAATAGCCGTAAAACAGGCTATCGGAACCCAGTCGTGCATGTCGTCCATGGATGACATACGCAGCCATTCGTGAACCTCCGGATTTGTTTGTGTAAATGCTATCAAGGCGGCGGCGATGATACCCATTACCTTTTGTGAGTCGTTCAGTCCATGCCCTATGCTAAGCAATGCGGATGATATGAGTTGGAGATTCTTGAACCACCGGTCGGCTTTTCCCGGTTTTGCCTTTTGGGCAAAATGAAGGGTGATGAGTGTAATGATATTACCTCCCACCATACCGATAAGTGGTGCTACAACGATAAATAGTGCTATCACACCGATTACCCCTGCATGAACCGCATGAAAGCCTGCACCTGCAATACCTGCGCCTGCAAAACCACCGATAAGGGTGTGCGATGATGAGGAAGGGATGCCTAACCACCAGGTTACAAGATTCCATGTAATGGCAGCGACTAGTCCGGCTATGATAACATGAGAAGGGTTTGCGACCACACCCATATTTACCACTTTGGATACAGTATCGGCAATACCAAAACCACCAATAATATATTTAGCGATAAAAAATGCAACGAAATTGAAAAATGCCGCCCAGATAACGGCTTGTGTAGGTGTCAGTACCTTTGTGGATACCACAGTGGCTATTGAGTTAGCTGCATCGTGGAATCCGTTGATAAAGTCGAAAACAATGGCTAATACAATAATTATTATAAGTAGGGTCATTTCTTTTTTTAGTTATGTGTACTTAACAATAATTGTTTTGATTATTTTACCTACAGTTTCGGCTGCATCGGTTGCGCGTTCCAATTCGTGAAGGATATCTTTTAGTTTGATAACTTCTATGGCGTTTGTTTCGTTTTCGAACAAGTCTATTAAGAAATGCTCGTATACGTCATCAGCCTTTGTTTCTATCACATCTAATTGTGCGCAGTATTCTTTAATTTTTGCAGGACTTTTCTTTAGAACGTCCAGCTCTTTGATTGCCAGATTAAGACAAGCTGCCGATTCTTTAACCAATAAAGCTAAACGAACTGCGCTTTCGGGCATTGTTTTCGGGCTGTATAGCATGATGCGTTTGGCACAGCTATTGATAAGATCGGTCACATCGTCCATTTTAGAGGAGAGGTTGTTGATGTCTTCTCTGTCGAATGGAGTGATGAATGTGTTGTTCAACTCTTCAAAAATTTGGTTTTGAATTTGATCACCACGGCGTTCCTGCTCTTTTATTTTTTTGTAGTACTCTACTGCAGAATTATGGTCTGCTGCTGTTTGAACGCATTCAACGATCAGGTCGGAAGCTGCACTTATAACTTCCGTCATCTCACTAAGAAGTGGAAAGAACTTAGTTTCTTTAGGTTTAAACCTATCGAATAGATTATTTTTCATAAAAAATTAAATATATCCATATTTAACAGAAAATTAAGAGCATCTTAAATACTATCTTAAAACTCTGAATTGGCGCAAAGATAAGAAAAAAAACATATAACGAAAGATTTTTTAACACAAAATTGGCTCAATATATGGTATTGATTTACTGATACTTGTGTGGATTCGTTATATTAATCTTCAAAGTCTAAAAATCCGAAGAAGTTAGGTAAATGAAAATTAGGATTCTCGTTATTTATAGGGTTCCATGAAAGAAAATGAGGTTTAGACAAATCATCTCCACATTTGTAGAGATTGGCGCGAGCTTTTACTCCATCAAACGATTTAATGCTGTCTTTCCAAAAAACGGAAGTGGGCATAACAAGAAGTAGATTCCATTTGAAATCGCCTTCTTTTCTTTCGAAATTGTCGGTTCCCAGACTTGGATATCGTTTTATAGATGACATAGTGTCAAAATCACCATATACGGAATCTTTTCTGTCTTTGCGGTAGCCAAGCAAGGCTTTACCTATACACGAAAATTCGGCATTGTAATAATAGGGAGACTCTCCGAAGGAAATGAAGAATTCGACACACGAATCTGTCCAAACAGGACCATTGTCTTCGGTTGTCTTTGCTAATATTTCATTTTCCTCAACAAAATATTGAAGGAATAGATAATCTCCATTATGAGCGATCTTAAACGAAACATCGGGTTTATATGGATATTGACTTTCCCAATTGACAGAGCCTATCGCATTTAACGATACTGCATCCAGCGCCTCTGTTATCAGGCTTGCATTGTTAGTCTCTGTGATTCTGATTTTTGGTACTAGCATTGTACTCAGATTTAGGTATAATGATATATCAGGGTTGTATTTTTCAATATTCTATTTTATCCTCTTTCTCTTCCCATTTTTGAAAAGCGACTATTGCTTTATCGTGAAGAATTTGCTTTGCAGGAATGCTCCTGTCCTCGGGTTTCAAATCTATTTGCTCGTAGATAAACGAGTCGTCGAAGCCTATATTCTTAGCATCGTCTTTTGTGCATCCGTAATATATCTTATCTATTCGTGCCCAATAAATTGCAGCAAGACACATGGGGCATGGTTCGCACGATGTATATATTTCGCAGCCAGCTAAATCAAAAGTATTCAGTTTTTTGCAAGCTTTACGTATTGTGGTAACTTCGGCATGTGCCGTCGGATCGTTATGTAATGTTACACAGTTGTGACCTTGTGCTACTATCTCACCATTTTTTACGATAACCGCTCCAAAGGGGCCACCACCTTTGGTTACGCTTTTTTCTGCCCATTTTATGGCCTTGAGCATATATTCAGGGTTTATTTTGTCTTGTTTTTTCATTTTGATTGTAAATCCTTATTAATCTGATCTATATAGTTGAGTATTTCATCTGCACCTACTCTCGCTTCGGCTGATGTGTAGAATATAGGAGGCAGTTCTTCCCATGTTTCCTTTAGTTTGTCGGTATATGCAGCAATATTTTCTTTTAGGCGGCTTTTGCTGATCTTGTCGATCTTAGTGAATATGATCGAAAATGGCACACCTAGTTCTCCTAGCCAGTTCATGAAATCCATATCTACTTTTTGAGGTTCGTGCCTACAGTCGAGTAGGAGGAAAAGGCACGTAAGATCTTCTCTGTTTAATATATAACTTTCGATGATTTTACGTATCTGTTCACGTCCGTCTTTTCCTCGTTGGGCATATCCATATCCGGGCAGATCGACCAGATACCATTCATCGTTTATGATAAAATGGTTTATCAATTGGGTTTTTCCGGGCTTCGACGATGTCATAGCCAGTCCGTTGCGATTGGTGATCATATTGATCAAAGAGGATTTACCTACATTGGAACGTCCGATAAAAGCATATTCTGCTCTGCCATCTTGCGGGCAAAGTTTATAATCGGTATTGCTTATTAGAAATTTAGCGTCTTTAATTATCATCTTCTGATTGAGATTGATTTGATTACACGAAAATACACTAAAATTATGAATATTGGGTAACGTATATGGATCTTAAGGTTGCAGATTCCTATTTCTTTTGATGAGTGTTACGCTAAATCACGGCTATATTGACAGATATTACATTCAGATTTTATTTAATTAAACGTGAATTAGATATTAAATCATTGGAATATGAGTTGTGAGTCTCAACCTATCTTTCGCTCATTCTGTCATCCCGATACGCAGTGAGGGATCTCAACTGCTCCTTGTTATAGAAAAGCAGATCCCTCACTGCGTATCGGGATGACAGAATCGAATGAAGCTTTTATTTCTTTTTTTCTTATGTTGAATTCACGTTTAATTAAAGAAAAACTGAATATATTTACACTTCGAAAATCTTAAAATAATGGTTGGTTAAAATGATAAGAGAAGTACAACTTGACGATGCAAAAAGAATTGCAGAAATCTATAATTACTATATTAAAGATACCATTATCACCTTCGAAGAAAAGTTGGTAAGCGAAGAGGATATAGCTCAACGTATACTGAAAGTGCAAGGGAAAGGTTTCCCTTATTTTGTATATGAGAAAGAGGGTAAGGTGATAGGCTATGCTTATCTTAATAATTGGAGGGAGCGTTCGGCTTACGATATTTCATTAGAGACGAGTGTTTATCTCGATCATGAAATGATAGGTAGCGGTGTGGGCAGTATTTTATACAGAGAACTTATTATGAGAGCGAAAGCAATCAATATACATTCGCTTATTGGCGTGATATCTTTACCCAACAGGGAGAGTCAGCGACTGCATGAAAAGTTTAATTTTAGATTGGTTGGCAATTTTAAAGAATCAGGAAAGAAATTCAATCGCCTTATTGATGTAGAATTCTGGCAATTGATACTTTGATTTGAATGTTTACAGATTTTTCCGCAGATTGTTCACCGGATAAAGTACGGCAAGAAAGCCGATAATATTTACAGTTACGAATATCAGAAGGATATCCAGCATTTGTACCGATACAGGGTATGAATCTATTACAAATGTGCCTGCATCGCCTAGTTTCAGAATGCCAAAATATTGTTGAAGAAGGCAAATGATGATTCCGATAATAAGTCCGGCTATTCCACCTATAAAGGTTATCAGCCAACCTTCTAATAAAAATATATTTGTTATCAGTTTGTTATTGGCGCCCATGCTTTGAAGAATCTTGATGTCTGCCGTTTTTTCTATAATCAACATAGATAAGGAGCCTACAACATTAAATATCGCTATCATAGATATAATGGCGAGAATGAGGAAAGTAACCCATTTTTCAACATTCACCATTCGGAAAAGGTCTTCCTGTTGTTCAAAGCGGTCTTTCACCAAATAATCATTGCCCAATATCCCTTCTATCTTGTGGCGGACATTTTCCAAAGATTCACCTTCTTTTATTTTTATATCAAGCGACGATACTTCTGTGTCGTAATGGAGTAGTTCGCGCATCAAATCAATAGATACGATAAGCATCTGATCATCATACTTTGCCTGATTGAGAGCGAAAACGCCACTAACATAAACTTCGGAGCGGGTAAATGCTGTAGATGGATTTGCCAGATTTATCTTTTCGTTTCTCTTTGGTATGTATATTTCCAGAGGGGACAGGAAGCCGGCGCGTGTGCCCATATACATTGCTAGCCCTGCACCTATTACACTGTAATCGATGTCACCTTCCCGCAACATAAATTCGCCATCTATTATGAGCTTATTTATATCTGCCAGATTTACGAATTCGGATGATACCCCTTTTAAAAGAATTGGGTCTTGTCTGTCTTCAAATCTCAATAAAGCATTCTCTTCTAGCGATTCCGACACCAAAGATATTTCAGCAAGTTGTTTTACTTTTAATATTTTAGGGTCGGTGGAATCGAATACTTTTCCTTGTGCAGGAGTGATTTGTAGTTCGGGGTCGAACGAACTGAATGATTTTGCTACTACATTGGTGAAACCATTAAATACCGATAGTGTACATACTAGTGCCATTGTGGCTATAGCAATTCCACACACCGATATCATGGATATGACATTGATGGCATTATGCGATTTCTTGGAGAAGAGGTAACGCTTGGCTATGTAGAGCGACAGTTTCAAATTTACTCTTCTGGCTTGTTATTTGTGCCTAACAATTTATCTATATTTTCAAGATGGTCAAGCGAATTATCCAGATAGAAAGCCAATTCGGGTATTATTCTTAGCTGTTTGCCAAGGCGTTGTCCTAATTCGAAGCGAACAGCTTTCATATTTGCTTTTATATTCTCTACCAATTCCTTGCCTTTTTCAGAAGGGAAAATACTTAGGTAGACCTTCGCCAAGCCCAAATCTGGACTTACGCGTACTTCGCTTACCGATATAAGAATGCCTTGCATCAGGCGTGCATCTTTCAGAAATATCTCACCCATTTCTTTCTGAATGAGTCTGTTTATTTTTTGTTGTCTTGTTGATTCCATTGTTTTTATTTTTTACAAAGGTAAGCAGTAAATAGTTTCTGAAAGAATTATTTTTTCCAAATCAGTGTTAATCCGTCTCGCATGGGTAAAATAACTTTCTCTACACGACTATCTTTTGCTATCATGTCATTGAATTTTTGAATGCCGATTGTCTGCTTATCCGAAGGCTTCGCTGTATCCAATACTTTACCATCCCAAAGTGTATTATCTGCTATGATCAAGCCTCCCGAGCGAACTTTGTCAAAAATGAGATCGTAATATTCGATGTAAGTACGCTTATTGGCATCGATAAATACCAGATCGAAAGTGCAATCGATGGTCGGTATTATTTCCATAGCATCACCTATATGCAGATGTATTTTATCTTTTAATTTAGTTTGATGTAAGTATTTCAGAATAAAATCTTCCAGTTCATCATTTACTTCTAATGTATGTATTTCGGCATCGTCAGTAGCTCCTTCTGCTAGACATAGAGTTGCATAGCCAGTGTAGGTACCTATTTCGAGAATGTATTTTGGTTGTATCAGCCGGCAGAACATTTTTAGTAATCGCCCTTGCAGATGCCCTGATAACATGCGTGGGCGAAGTAGATTGACATGGGCATCTCTGTTCAGTTGTTTCAATAAATCACCTTCCTCATCTATATGGGAAAGGATGTAATTTTCTATTGCCTCATCGTGTTCTAAACTCATAACTCATTTTAATGTTTCACAAAGCTAATGATTCAATTTAAATCTCCATAAAAACAAATGAGATAATAACAAAGCTGTTATTATCTCATTTAATATTATAGATTAATTTCTATTCTTAACAGTCAATCAACTGGTACTTCGAAAGCATCTTTAGAATCTACTACACGACCTACATTGTTGATTTCAAGGAAAGATGTTCCTTTACCTTCACCAAATGATCCGCTTAGATAAGCAACATCATCTTGTTTAGTGATAGCTTTAAGATCTAACATGTGGTTAAGAGCTTTCAAGAAATATTCTTTATGCTTGTGAGTAGTGAAACCTGTCGATTCTTGGTGAGATGCATGTACACCATAGCATACAGATAGTTGACGAGCAACTTCTTCTTTACAGCAGATAGCAAATACTGGGCTCTTGCTACGGAAAGCAGCTAGAGTACGAGCAGTGCGACCTGTGAAGCTATCAGTGATAATAGCGCTAATTCCTAGTTGAGTGGCAGCTTTTACAGCTTGTTTAGCTAAGAATGAAGTAGTGTCATACTCTTCGTCTTTGAAAGGAACCGGAGTTACTTTTTCTTCTAGTTTAGATTCTTCTGCAGCAGCAGCTACCTGAGCCATTGTGCGAACAGCTTCGATTGGGTATTTACCATAAGCAGTTTCTCCGCTCAACATCACAGCATCAGTTCCGTAATATACTGCATTTGCAATATCGGCAACTTCGGCACGAGTCGGACGAGGATTTTCGATCATAGTATGCAACATTTGAGTAGCAACGATAACCGGTTTTTTGTATTCTATAGCCTTACGGATAAGTAAGCGTTGGATTCCAGGGATTTTTTCTTGTGGAACTTCAATACCTAGGTCACCACGAGCTACCATTACGCCATAAGCATATTCGTAGATTTCGTCGATGTTATCAACACCTTCTTGGTTTTCAATTTTAGCAATGATTTTGATATCGCTGTTGTGAGCATCAAGGATTTTTTGAACATCTAATACGTCACCTTTATGTCTAACAAATGAGTGAGCAATAAAGTCCGCACCATATTTGATAGCAATTTCGATACATTTTTTATCTTTTTCAGTGATTGAAGGCAAGTTGATGCTAACACCAGGGATGTTAACGCTCTTGCGACTTCCGATAGTACCATCGTTTTGTACTTCAACGATCAATGCATCAGCAGTTTTTTCGATAACTTTAAGTGCTGTTTCACCATCGTCGATAAGAAGAAGGTTTCCTACAGAAACATCTTTTACTATACTTGGGTATGACACAGAAATTTGTTCAGCGGCAGATAGTACGTTGATGTCGCCGATAACTCTTAATTTGTCACCTGTTTTAACAACGATTTTCTCACCTGTAGTAGTTGCAGTTGTACGTATTTCAGGACCTTTAGTATCCATCATGATACCAATAGTTTTAGATACCGCACGTACGTTTGTTATTACTTTAACAAATCCCTCTTCGGTCATGTGAGCCGAGTTCATTCTCACAACATTGATTCCTTCATTATACAACGACTGAATAAAATCAACATCGCAACGCATGTCTGAAATTGTAGCAACAATTTTCGTCTTTTTCTTAGTCATAAAAGTAAAATAGTTTAATTGTATATAGTTATATATTTTAAATGCTTAGAGTATTTATTGCGAAATAACGAACGGCAAGTTCGTATGAGAATAAGCCTAATCCGACTACAGAACCTTTGCAGGCCGGTGCTATCATCGATTTGTGGCGAAATTCTTCGCGTGTATGTATGTTTGATATGTGTACCTCTATTGTTGGAGTTGTCACCGCTTTTATCGCGTCGTGTATGGCAATAGACGTGTGTGTATACGCACCTGCATTAAGAACTATACCGTCATACGAAAACCCGACATCGTGTATCTTATCTATTATTGCCCCTTCGTGATTGGATTGGAAATAATGCAACTCACATTCTGAACCAAATAATTGTTGTAATTGAGTGAAGTATGTATCAAAAGAAGCGTTTCCGTAGATATCAGGCTCTCTTTTGCCTAATAAATTCAGATTGGGTCCGTTTATTATCTGTATTTTCATATCAATCAATCACTTAGAAGTGAGTACCTTTTCCTGTTCAGTTTAGGAGAACAAAGGTAAGACTTTTTTCGTTCGTATTGTAATCATTCCTTACATTTAAGACAAATTAATGTAAGGATTTCAATGCTTGAATGATATCCCCTTTCAAATCGTTCACATCTTCTAAGCCCACTGACAATCGGAGTAGGTTATCTTCTATACCCATAACGGATTTCATCTCTGATGAGAATGTGCCATATATCGTAGATTCAGGATGTATTATAAGCGTTTTATTATCGAACAAATTGGTTGCGCGTCTGATAGTTTGCAGCTGATCCATGAATTTGTAGCAAGCGTCTTTAGACTCGAGGCTGAAAGTAAGCATAGCTCCCGGATTAGACGAAAACAAGCTGTCAGATACCTCTTTGTAAGCTGAACTTTCCAGTTTCGGATAATTTACTTTCAGAATATCTTTTTGCTGCGAAAGAAATTGTGCTAATTCGTATGCCGAGTCGGCCATTCTTTCGAACCGCAATTGTAAAGATTCCATTCCTAGCGCCTGTAAGTATGCAGTGTCGGGATCCATACATGCTCCGATGTTTCGTGCTATTTCGCGTTTTAATTTGAATGAAAATTTAGACATTTCGCTACTCTTGGCAACCTTATTCAATTTTCGGTTATGTGCCCAGTTGAAAGTGCCGTAGTCTAGGATCGCACCACCGATACTGGTTGCGCCTCCTGATATGTATTTTGTCGTCGAAACCACCTCTATGTCGACGCCTGCTTCCTTTGCATTGAAGCCACACCAAGGTATAATGGTCGAGTCTACAATCATAGGAATATTGCGGGTTCTTAGCAATTTAGAAATCTCGGTTAGATTGGCAACTTCCATATGTGGGTTAGTAATCAGTTCGCAAAAAAATGCGCATGTATTTTGGTCGATAGCAGAGGCTATTTCTTCCATGTCGTCGGTGTTTACAAAGCGAACTTCTACGTCAAATTCTGCCAATGTAAATTTTAATATCGAAAATGTATTTCCGAACAGGTGAGGCGAGGTAACTATATTGCTTCCTGCATATGCTAGAGTGAAGAATGTATTCGATATTGCAGCCATTCCCGAAGCCAGAGCCATTACGCTTTCTGCACCTGAGGCTGCTTGTATTTTTCGCTCCAGATTTTCTACCGATGGATTGGTTATGCGCGAATATGTATGCGATGTAATTTCTTCTCTGTTCTGAAATGCTGCTGCTATACTCTCCGAATTGGGAAATTCGAAGGCAGCATTGCGGTATATAGGCATGCCGATTGCTCCATGTATATCGGGTTTCTTGAACTTTTCGCTAATGATTCGAGTCGAGAATTTCTCATTTTTACAATCTTCCTGTGACATAATCTTTATACCTTTTTAATTTTAGATCAAAGGTAAGAAAGTCTTATTAAATAATTATTCTCAAGGCAATATATATTTTAGATTAAAAATTCACTGACAATCTGTCATAAAACATTGTTTGGCAAATTATTTGAACGTTCATTATCAAATAATTGTTATATAAATTAGAATAAGAAAGGAGAATAAATATATGAATTTCAACAATTTTACAATTAAGTCTCAAGAATCTATTCAAAAAGCGATTGAGATAGTGAAAGAGAAAAATCAACAAGCTATCGAACCTGCTCATATCCTTATGGCTACGATAATGACGGGCGAGAATATTGTTAATTTCCTTTTTCAAAAGTTGGGAACAAATGCCGGACATTTAACCTCATTGCTTGGTAAGGAAATAGACCTCTATCCGAAAGTTTCGGGTGGCGAACCTTATTTGAGTCGTGAGAGCAATGCTGCGCTTGATAAAGCTGTGGACTATGCTAAAAAGATGGGCGATCAGTATGTCTCTATCGAGCATCTGTTGTTAGGCCTTTTGTCTGAAAAGAGTTCTGCTTCTCAGCTATTAAAAGATGCAGGTATTACTGAAAAAGAATTACAACTGGCAATTAATGAGTTGCGAAAAGGTAATAATGTAACTAGCCAGTCGGCAGAAGATACTTATCAGTCGCTAGAGAAATTTGCGATCAACCTTACTCAACAAGCTCGTGATGGTAAGCTCGATCCGGTAATTGGCCGTGATGAGGAAATTCGCCGTGTGCTTCAAATCCTCAGTCGTCGTACAAAGAATAATCCTATATTGATAGGTGAACCCGGTACGGGTAAAACAGCTATTGCCGAAGGGCTGGCTCATCGTATAATCCGTGGTGACGTACCCGATAATTTGCGAAGCAAGCAAATCTATTCTTTAGATATGGGTGCTTTGGTTGCAGGGGCTAAGTATAAAGGAGAATTCGAAGAACGTCTGAAATCAGTTGTGAACGAAGTAATCAAAGCCGAGGGCGAGATTATATTATTTATAGATGAGATACATACCCTTGTTGGTGCAGGTAAAGGCGAAGGTGCGATGGATGCAGCTAATATATTGAAGCCTGCTCTTGCTCGTGGAGAATTACGTGCAATAGGTGCAACTACTTTGGATGAATACCAAAAGTATTTCGAGAAGGACAAAGCTCTTGAACGCCGTTTCCAAATAGTGATGGTTGATGAGCCGAGCGAGTTGGATGCAATATCCATCTTGCGCGGATTGAAAGAAAGGTATGAGAATCATCATAAGGTGCGTATTAAAGATGAGGCTATAATTGCTGCTGTGCAATTGTCATCACGTTATATTACCGATCGTTTCTTGCCCGATAAAGCTATTGACTTGATGGATGAAGCGGCAGCCAAATTGAGGATGGAAGTGGATTCCGTTCCTGAGGAACTGGATGAAAAGAGTCGCCGTATCAAACAATTGGAAATAGAAAGAGAGGCTATCAAGCGTGAGAATGATAAAAATAAGGAAGCGGAATTGAGTAAAGAAATAAGTTCGCTTAAAGAAGAAGAAAAAGAGTTGAAGGCTAAGTGGCAATCAGAAAAGGATGTCATTAATAAGATTCAGCAAAATAAGATTGATATAGAGGATGCTAAATTTCAGGCTGATAAAGCCGAGCGAGAGGGTGACTATGGTAAAGTAGCCGAGTTGCGTTACGGCAAACTAAAAGAACTGGAAACAGAAATAGAAAAGCTACAGTCTCAATTGCACAGTATGCAAGGTGGCAGAGCTATGATAAAAGAAGAAGTAGATTCTGTCGATATTGCTGATGTAGTTTCTCGCTGGACTGGTATTCCGGTGAATAAGATGATGCAAAGCGAGAAAGATAAACTTCTGAATCTTGAAGATGAATTACACAGACGTGTAGTTGGTCAAGAGGAGGCTATCTCTGCTATATCGAATGCAATACGCCGTAGCCGTGCAGGATTACAAGATCCGAAACGCCCGATAGGTTCATTCATTTTCTTAGGTACAACCGGTGTCGGTAAAACAGAGTTGGCAAAAGCGCTTGCCGAATTCTTGTTCGATGATGAGAATATGATGACCCGTATAGATATGAGTGAGTATCAGGAGAAATTCAGTGCTACTCGTCTTATCGGTGCACCTCCGGGATATGTAGGTTATGACGAAGGTGGTCAGTTGACGGAGGCTATTCGACGTAAGCCGTATTCGGTGGTTTTGTTCGATGAAATAGAAAAAGCGCATCCCGATGTATTCAATATCTTATTGCAAGTATTGGATGATGGTCGTTTGACGGATAATAAAGGTCGTGTTGTGAACTTTAAAAATACGATAATTATTATGACATCGAACATGGGATCGGCTCTCATTCGTGAAAACTTTGCTACAATAACAAAAGATAATCATGAAGAGGTAGTGGATAAGACAAGAAATGAAGTGTTGAGTATGTTGAAATCGACTATTCGTCCCGAGTTCCTGAATCGTATCGATGAAATTATTATGTTTGAGCCACTGAAAGAAAGTGAAATAGCACAAGTGGTACGCATTCAGTTGGATGGCATAGTCAAAATGTTGCGGACCAGCAATGTGAAACTAGAATTTACAGATGCAGCCATAACATGGATTGCTCACGAAGGATTTGATCCTGAATTTGGAGCGCGCCCTGTGAAGCGAGTTATTCAACGACTTGTATTAGACAATTTGTCGAAGAAACTACTTGCCGGAACCATCGATAAATCGAATCCAATTGTTATTGATGAAAAAAACGGAGAATTAGAATTCCGAAATTAAGTAAAACTATATTTTAGTGATGAAGACCAGTTAATTTATTAATTGGTCTTTTTTTATATTTCATAAAATTGATTTTAGGTTTGTAGTTTCAAAAAAAAGTTGGATAGTATAGGTGTTAATTTCAAATTAATAAGGTTTTTTCATAGCTCATATCTTTTTCATACCATTATTTTTGTTTCGCGCTCCAAGATTTCGACCATATCCATTACATCCTTCACTATTTTCTGTGCTAATACAGATTTTCGTTCGCGCACACCTGTTAAAACATGGCGTACATAACCGGTTGTGCAACCATGTTTTTTTGCAATTGAGGATAATTTTAACTCACTTAGTTCTTCTGTTGTAAACTTTTTTGTATTCATTTTGCATACAGTTTATGATTGATTTCTTACATTTGCCTTTCTTGCAGTTACAAATATTGAAAATATATTTACTAAATGCAAGCGATATTGAAAATATATTTTCTATGATTAAAGAAAGAATAATACAAATAATTGAAGATAAGGGTCTTGCTAAAGAGGAGTTTTTTGCAAGAATCGGTATGACTTCTGCTAACTTTAGAGGAAAAGCAAAAGGAACGCCTTTGAATTCAAATGCAATCGAAAATATATTATTAGTCTTACCGGATATTAACTTAGAATGGTTACTTACAGGTAATGGAAAAGCATACAAAGAATCATCAACGAAAAATAGTTCAGTAGGGATTGTATCAGAAACAAAAACTCCACAATATGGGTCTGATTATAAGGATAAGTACATCCTGCAATTGGAGAAGGAAAATGAAAGACTCCGAAAAGATATAGAAGATAAAGAAATCTTAATTAATGCATTCAGAACAGGTCTGATTGTTTATACAGATGTACATGATGGAGCTAAAGATGAGGAATGAAGCCCATAAGCCTTGTGTCGTAGGATAGGTTGTCTATTTTCAATATTTAATCAAGAATATATTATTATAAAGTAAGTTGTTAGGGATATTTTATTCCTTGCAGATAGTGTGTATTGTAATACCTTAAGTATATGTGTTGAAAATTGCATCTTCCCCTCACCTTCCCTATAAATTTGTTATTTTTCAACAAAATATTTTCATCTTATCATAATATAATATACTTTTAAACACAAATAGGAATCATATTTATATATGGAAACTGTTTGCTGTTTTTGTTTATATATGTGATCGAGAATGAAAGAAAAAGAAGATAAAAACAATGTTTCGATGATTACAAAATCGATGGAGTTGCTTGAACTTTTGTCGAAAAATGAAAAAGGATTGACGTTGCAAGAAATTGTAAACTTGCTTCATTATCCTAAATCATCTATTTATAAAATTGCAACTAATTTGCAGGAATTAGGCTATCTGGGAAAAGAGCCTGACAGCTTTCGCTATTTTTTATCCCGTAAACTTCTTTCAGTTGGCCTTGCTGCAATAAGTGGCTACGACATTATAGAGCGATCTAAGGAATATATGAAACGCTTAAGTGATGAGATCGGAGAATCGGTTATGATAGGAACCTTACTTAATGATGAAGTTATTTTATTAGAGCAAGTGACTGGTACTCTCGATTTTGTTTTTATCCTTAAACGAGGGATGCGATTTAATCTGTATTCTACTGCACCGGGTAAAGTGCTTTTGGCTTTCTTATCGCCTAAAGAGCGTAACGAAAAAATATCGGAATTACAACCCGAAGCTATAAACGAATATACAATCACAGATAAAGACTTATTAAAAGGAGAGTTGGCTCGGATAGCGAAAGCGGGTTATGCTGTTGACTTGAATGAAACAGTGCAGGGAGTTCATTGTATTGCAGCACCAATTTTTGACGAAACTTATAATGTAATAGCATGTATATGGACATCGGGTCCGGCAGGCCGTCTTCCTGAAGCAGAAATACCAAGAATAGCACAATTGATAATAGATGCAGGATTGGCTATATCGAATAATATAGGTTACAAAAAATCAAAATAATATTTATAAAACAACAACATGAAAAAAATTATTGCTTCTCTTCTTTTGGCTTGTTCAGCCCCAATAATGATGGCACAGAGCCTCGACAAAATGCAATGGTTCAACGAACCTGAAAAATGGGATGTAAAAGATAAAACATTAAGTATGTATGTCACCCCACAATCGGACTACTGGCGTATTTCTCATTACGGATTTACGGTAGATGATGCTCCGTTTTATTATTCTACTTACGGTGGAGAGTTCGAAGTAAAGGTAAAACTTACGGGAGACTATAAGGTTCGTTTCGATCAGATGGGGTTGATGCTTCGTATCGATCATGAGAATTGGATCAAGGCCGGTGTCGAATTTGTAGATGGTAAATTGAATATCAGTGCAGTAGTAACACATAAAACAAGTGACTGGAGTGTGATTCAACTGGATAAAGTACCTCCTTATGTTTGGGTAAAAGCGGTACGCAGACTAGATGCGGTTGAGCTGTTTTATTCGTATGATGATGAAACTTATACAATGATGCGGAATGCACATCTGCAAGATAATGTTCCCATTATGATAGGTTTAATGGCGGCATGTCCTGACGGTCAGGGCTTCGAAGCTAAATTTGAAAACTTTAAGGTGACTCATCTACCCGATCAACGCCGTTTACAGTGGTTAGAGAATAATAAATAAGGTTGATAATAAGTAGTTCCGGAGACAAATTATTGGTTTTGTGAATGGATTGGGGTAATGCAATTTTTTGTATTGCCCTTTTGTTTTGTGTGAATCTGTAGGCTTTAAATTGTCGAAAATAATCAATGTTTATATAGTTATCTACTAAATATAAACTTAAATTTGTAATTGTATACTAATGAAAAACAAGAAACATCATGAACAAGAAATTAGCATTACTAGCTGCTTTAGCGCCTATCACCTATAATTCTCTTGCCGCCGATTACACCAATTTCATTATCATCAATCTGGACGATGTCGGCTACGGAGACTTTTCGTACAATGGAGCATACGGATATACTACGCCCAATATAGATAAGATGGCAGCAGAGGGAATGAGGATGACTCATTTCTTAGCAGGGCAGCCTATAAGTGGAGCTTCGCGTGCCGGATTATTGACAGGATGTTATCCAAATCGTATCGGTTTTGCCGGTGCGCCCGGTCCGAATTCAGAATATGGTATTCATCCCGATGAAATGACAATGGCTGAATTGTTGAAGCAAAAAGGCTATCATACTGCTATATTCGGCAAATGGCATCTAGGTGACGCAAAATCGTTCCTGCCATTGCAAAATGGTTTTGACGAATATTATGGACTGCCTTATTCGAATGATATGTGGTCATACCATCCGCAAAACAATATGTTTAAGTTCCCCGATTTACCAACGATCGATGGTGACGAAATAATCGGTTATAATACCGATCAGACAAAATTTACGACAGATTATACCAATCGGTCGATAAACTTCATTAAGAAGAACAAATCTCAACCGTTTTTCTTATATCTCGCTCATTCTATGCCACATGTTCCCCTCGCTGTTTCCGATAAATTCAAAGGGAAAAGTGAGCAGGGATTGTTCGGCGATGTGATGATGGAAATAGATTGGAGTGTAGGGGAAATCCTTAAGACATTACGTGAACTGGGAATTGAAGAAAATACATTAATAGTGCTGACCTCTGACAATGGACCTTGGACGAATTATGGTAATCATGCCGGATCTGCTGCCGGATTGAGAGAGGCAAAGGCTACGACATTCGATGGTGGAAACAGAATACCATGTGTTATGTATTGGAAAGGAAAGATTATGGCAGGAACCACTTCTAACAAGTTAGCTTCAAATATCGATTTATTCCCGACATTAGCAGATATAAGTCAGGCACCACTACCAAAGAAAAAGCTAGATGGAGTAAGTCTTCTTCCGTTGATAAAAGGCGAAAAAGATGCGAGCCCACGTAAAGAATTTGCGTACTATTATAATAAGAACGATTTGGAGGCAGTAACGGATGGCATGTTTAAGCTTGTTTTCCCTCATAAATATGTTACTTACGGTGCATTTGTACCGGGAAACGATGGCATGCCAGGCAAACTGACTAATTTGGAAATACAGAAAGCCGAGCTATACGACTTACGCCGCGATCCGGGAGAACGTTATGATGTTATTTCGCAATATCCGGAGGTTGCAGCCAGATTGATGAAATTTGCAGATAAAATGCGTAAAGATTTAGGCGATAACCTCACATCCAGTCAAGGAAAGAATAGACGTCAACCGGGTTTACTTAAAGATTATAAGTAAGATTATAAAGCTAAGAAGTGTTCTGTATCTTCATGATAAATATTATGGGCAATAATACTAAAATAAAAAACTATTTATGACTCAATCTCTATCTGCTTTTACTCCATTTGCAAAGCCACTCTATGTTATGCTGAAGCCAATAGGTGCAGTCTGCAATCTAAAATGCAAGTATTGCTATTACTTGGAGAAGAAGGGGCTGTATCCCGAGGCTAAAAACTTCGTGATGAGTGATGAATTGCTGGAAAGGTTTATAGAGCAATATATAAATTCGCAAACAATGTCGGAAATTTTGTTTACCTGGCATGGAGGCGAAACATTGATGCGTAATATAGGCTTCTACAAAAAAGCAATTGAACTTCAACGGAAATACGGAAGAGGACGACGAATAGACAACTGCTTGCAAACGAACGGAACATTGCTTACTGATGAATGGTGTAAATTCTTTAAAGAGAATAACTTCCTGATTGGAATATCTATTGACGGACCGCAGGAGTTTCACGACGAATACCGCAAAACGGCAGATGGTCGCCCTTCATTCTATCAGGTGATGAGGGGAGTTAATCTCTTGAAAAAGCATGAAGTAGAATTTAATGTAATGGCAGTGGTAAACGACTACAATGTAGATTATCCTCTCGAATTCTATAACTTCTTCAAAGAGATAGATTCTCGTTATATTCAGTTCTCGCCCATTGTAGAGCGATTGGAGAATGGCGAAGTGGCACCGTGGAGTGTATCGCCCGAAAAATGGGGTGACTTCTTGATCGCTATTTTCGACGAATGGGTAAGAAAAGATGTCGGACAATTTTATATGCAGCATTTCGATTCCGCATTGGCTAATTGGGTCGGGCAAGATCCCGGCATCTGTATATTCGCTAAAACATGCGGGCATGCAGGAGTAATGGAATTCAACGGTGATGTATATAGCTGTGATCATCTGGTCTATCCCGAATATAAATTGGGTAATATTCATACAGATACATTAACGGGGATGATGTATTCTCAAAAACAACTGCAATTTGGATATAATAAGCATGATAAGTTGCCGACTCAATGCAAAGAATGTGATGTCAATTTTGCATGCAATGGTGAATGCCCGAAGAACCGTTTTCTTACGACATCGAATGGTGAACAGGGGTTGAACTATCTATGTAAAGGATATTATAAATTCTTCAAACACATTACTCCTTATATGGAGTTTATGAAAAAAGAGTATGACTCCGAGAGAGCACCTGCCAATGTAATGGAAGCTATCAGGCTAGGTCACCTAAGGTAGACAAGCGAAGTGAAAAGAACTAAGGAAGGCAGCAAAGTATTTTGCTGCCTTCCTTATTGTATGAAAAAACTATGCGAGATTATTTGCTATTCATTCTATATGTTAAAGCGCCTGAAGGACAATCGTTTATTTGTGCAATTAATTGATCGGTGGTGGCATTCTTTATTTTTATCCAAGGCCTGTCTTTCGGATTATATACCATTGGTAATAGTTTGACACAAATACCTGCATGCTGACAGAGTTCGGGTTTCCAGATTATTGTCAATTCCCCGTTCGAATATTCAATTTTCTTTTCCATAGTAGTTTTTTTAGAGATTGATAGTTGATATAACGTGAGTTTGATATAAGCATTATATAATTATGAAATATGAATTAGCATCGATCTTTCGTCCTTTCAGTTCGGGATGACAGAGAGAATAAAGACTTTGTTATCCTTTTCCTTATTTCGAATTCACACTATATTAAAAACATCTGAAAGCTGTATTTTGTTCCCATTGTGATTAAGGATAAAGATTTGGCTGTTCACATCTAAGTATAGCAGCCTCTCATTGGAAGGGGAAAGGGGAAGAGAGGTTAAAATATAACACTAAATACCCTCTTTTACTTATCCGAAAAGAAAACCCGAATATTGACTCTTTTTTATACCTTTGCGCTATTAACAAAGCATCTTTATTATATGATTGAATATATCCCGTTTCTAATTATCGTACTCACAGTTATATCCAGTTTATTCGGCTTTAATAATGCCGAATTTTTCGATAGGTACAAGCTCAATGTAGGAGCTATTCTGGGTAAATCCCGCCAATGGGATCGCCTTTTATCATCGGCATTTCTGCATGGTGATTATATGCACCTCATATTTAATATGTTGACCCTGTACTTCTTCTCTGATGCTATCGTCAGTGTATTTGGGGTATGGCGCTATCTGGCAATTTATTTTGGATCCATTGTCGGTGGAGGATTGTTATCGTTATGGATACACCGTCGCGAATATTACTATAGTGCTATCGGCGCATCGGGAGGAGTAGTAGGTGTATTGTTTGCCTCTATTACTATCGATCCGCATATTGGTATCTATATACTTTTTATACCTATCGCTATACCGGGATGGGTATTTGGAATCGCTTATCTGGCTTTCTCGATATACGGGATGCATTCGCGTACGGGCAATATCGGACATGACGCCCATCTGGGTGGAGCCGCTGTCGGACTTATCCTTTCGGTTATATTTGCCCCGATCTTTCTAATGGTTAATGCCTTATATATTGGTTTAATGGTTATCCCACTGATCGTTCTGGCATATTACATCTGGAAAAAGAAATAAAATCTAAAATTTAGCATTTAACAAAAGTTAATATTATCTCTTAAATAGAGCAGAAAAAGCAACGTTCTAATTGAACATAGCATCTGTATCTTTGTTATATAATTACAATAATTTAATCCAACAGTTAAACAATGAGCAACGAAAAAGATCTTATCCAGTACGATGAAGACGAGGCTGTAAAATTCATACAGAACTATCTTCCTCAAGAAATGAAAGGTAAATATTCAAGCGACGAAATCAATTACATTATCGACATCATCTACGATTTTTACGAAGATAAAGGTTTTATGAAAGAGAATGTAAACGAAGATTCGATTGTAGATATCGACGAAGATGAGATGGTTGAATATGTATTGAAAAATACAAAGAAAGACAAAATTAGCAAATTCGAATCTGAAGAGATCGCCTTCATCATACAAGGTGAACTTGCTTATTGCGACTCTATCGGATTATTTGAATAAAGAGATAAATAATAAATATTATTGATTATGAAAAGATTTTCATTTTTTGCAGCAATAGCACTTAGTTGTGCAGTTTTATTTTCTAGCTGCGGAGCTAGTAATACGGTGAAAGGCGGAGGAATTGGAGCCGGTGCCGGTGGCGCTCTTGGAGCAGGTATCGGAGCTATTTTTGGTGGTGGCAAAGGTGCTGCCTGGGGTGCAGGTATCGGAGCAATAGCCGGTGGTGCAGCCGGAGCTGTTATCGGAAATAAGATGGACAAGCAAAAAGCCGAACTTGAAAAAATAGAAGGTGCTCAGGTTGAGTCTATCAATGAAGGACAAGCAATTAAAGTTACATTCGAATCGGGTATCCTATTTGCTACAAACTCTAGCACATTGAACCCATCGTCTCAAACAGCCCTTACAAATTTCGCAGCATCGTTAAAGAATAACCCTGATACAGATGTTAAGATTTATGGACATACAGATAGCTCCGGTAACGATGCTATAAATAACCCATTGTCTGAAAAACGTGCGCAATCGGTTTATAACTTTTTGCAATCAAAAGGTGTAAACGGTGCTCGTATGGAATCACAAGGATTTGGTTCTTCTCAACCAGTTGCTGATAACAGCACTACAACAGGTAGAGCTCAAAATCGTCGTGTGGAAATTTTAATTTTACCTAACGAAAAGATGATTCAAGACGCACATGAAGGTAAATAATACAACCTTGGTTTAGATTATACGAAGAGCCCCGATAGAATTTTCTATCGGGGCTCTTTTATTTTTGAATATAGACGTCCCTTTTCTATTCTATATTTTGTGTTCTTTGTGATAAGAAATAAAAGCGATATGCGCATGCTTTTTATTCAATAAGTTTTATATCCAACTCGCGTTCAATAATACTCTTCTTAAATCGATCGAAATACTTCGTCCAACAAAAGCAATCAATAATTTTTTATGATAATGCACCTCGATTGACGATATTGAAGTGGCTTTTTTACGGTTCTGAAAATACATTTACGGTCTTGATGCATTTCCATTTGTAACCAAATATGTTAATCCTATACCTTTGTAAAAAAGTAAAATTGCACTTTATTTATATTTTGAAGGTGTAGACTTTATTGATGTTCAATAGCGATAAAACTCAAAAACTATGGAAAAGAAAGTATATTTAATCCTATTAGCGGTATTTCTACTTAATTACACGCTTTCAGGACAAGTAACTATCGGTAGCGGATTTGGTCCTGTGCAAGCTGCTCTTTTGCAAATTAAAGATCAAGAGCCAAAAGCAGATAACATCACTTCGCAAACAGGAGGGATTGTATTGCCTCGTGTGCAACTGCTTAACGCATCCACGCTCGAACCATTCATTTCTACGGGCGATACTGAATGGATCAATGCTTCTACATCGAGGGTGAAAGAATTGCATACAGGTCTAATGGTATATAATCTCAATACAGCAGCTCCTTTTAAACAAGGTATCTACATTTGGGATGGGAGTATGTGGAAGTACTATACGACAAGCAGCGATATACAAGTACTCTCTTCGGGTAATGGGATTACTTTAAATAGTGGTAAGGTCGATATTGGAGGAGACTTGAGCGTCAATGCGACCGTCAATCTCAATAGCAAAATACTAGGTTTTACAAATGGTAGTATCGGTATTGGCACAGAAACGCCCGATGCCAGTGCAGCATTGGAAATCAATGCAACCAACAAGGGTTTTCTTCCGCCCCGAGTGGCACTTACGGCTACCAATAGTGCTTCGCCAATTACGTCTCCGGCAGTCGGATTAATTGTTTATAATACGGCAAATGGGTCAAGCGGAGCAACAGCCGTATATGCCAATAATTTATATACTTGGGACGGGACAAAATGGAGTCAATTAATCAATCAATCCACTTTTGACAATACGTTGCAATCTTCATTAAATAATCTCGGAGTACCCAGACCGGCAGTGTTTCAGCTACAGGGAAATATAAAAAATTTTTTGAACACTGTGGCCATCGGTGCAAGTGCTAAAGTTCCTATGTCGATGTTAGTGAACAATCTATTGGACGATATTTCCTTCAACTCTGGGACTAACGTTGTAACTTTCAAAAGAGGAGGGCTGTATACAATGACTCTTGTGTACGAAGCCGAACACAACGGCACTGGATGCACTCTAGCTTCATATATAGTCGATTTTCCCGACATGAATGGAGCAAGAGGAGATGCACCAATCCAATATACCCGTATCCACTCAACGGCAGCTTTTACTCAAGGAGCTTTATCAAATCACGGAGGAACGATAACTTGTACGGCTTTTATTCCAACTGGCAGGACTTGGCCAATACAACTAGGTAGAGGACAGTCGGGCAATTGCTCGGGAACAGGTTGCACTTTAATTGGGAGAAGCACCCATTTCGTAATTACCAAAGTAGGAGACCTGCCTCCAGCTGGTGTTAATTAAAAAATCAGATATCGTTAGTGTCATCATCGGATAGGTACAGATGAAATGTATCGGAGTTTGAAGTTTTATTTTTTACCTATAAAGTCGTCTGTCTTTTTTATTGCTAAACCAATTGTTTTAGATAAAATACTCATACTATCGGCCGACCTTAATTTATAAAACTACGTTGTGTTGGAATGAGGCCAAAAGTTCGACTTTTGACCTCATTCATTTTTATAAGAGGGCACAACTTTTTCTCTCTTTCATCCCAACCTGTAGAAAGGATATCTCATCGAGCTCTTTCTATTTTATATGTAGATCTTCTGCTCCTGTAATTTCTGTCGATATTTCTCCTGTCCATCCTGCTTCCTGATTGATTGCAGTATATACTTTAATGAAATCGATGCCGGGAAGATTTACCTTTTCGCCTTTTGTATTCACTGCCCAATCTATATCGATAGCAGAAGCATCGTTGTCGTTGGGATGATTGTCCGCATAACCCCTTCATAGGCGTATGATACCCAATATGTACCATCTCCACTTTCGTCGACAGCGTTATCTGCTAAACGGGTGCCTTTAAATGTGATTTTGTCTTCGGTAATCCATTCAGGGAAATAACTTTGAGAGTGATTCAAGTCTTTTGTCTTGTAACCCGAACCACCTTTATTGTCGGTCCATCTGATATATTTGTTACTGGGTGCATTCTCTTCGGGTCTGTAGTAAGTTATTTCATAATCTTTTATGGTGGCAGATTTATTATATTCACTTCCTGCTATTTCATACCATTCGTTATTATCCGGTTTCCCATTTTTATTCAGATCGTATGCGACCATGATTATACCCGGCTCGCAGCTTCCACCTTTTCTCTGATCGTTAGGGTTTGGGTTTGTAGCAGAATAAATGGCGTTGCCTTTCACTCTGAAATCTTTTTTCCCTTGTACGTTTTGAATTGTATGGTCGAATCCGAAAACAATGTATCCGCCAAATCCGCCGAGGCTCACTATTCCGCCATTAATTCCGATGATTTCTTTTTCTGCTTTAGCTATCATCCTTTCTTTCGTATCTCCGTTTTCATATCTGGGAGCTTCATTTACAAACTGACCAATGGCCGGCATAAAATCGTAAACTTTAGTTATATAAGGGCTGTATGTGATGATCTCTTCACCATCATTATTATCATCGGAAGAGCATGCTGCAAATCCGAAAACAAAACCAGTTATTAGAAATGCCTTTAAGGCTAATCGAAAATTTCTCTTTTTCATTATCATGGATATTTTAGTAATATTATATTTGATTGTTATCTATTTCTATTTTTAGGGACAAATGCAATATGCGCCGGTATGTTTCCTGCTTGGGTTTTCCACTTTAGTTTACCTTCGGGTGTGAAACAATATATGTATCCTGTAACTACGAAGTTCTGTACATCAGTCAGATATATTTCTTTTGTGTCAGGATTAATGCCTAATCCATAAGGCAGCATAATTTGTCTTTCAGAGCCATCGGAAATAAAGTTGTTGGAAACAATCTTCTTATATCGGGTGTCCAGAATGCTGTAAGTCGCATTCTTGTTATCCGGAGCATTAAAGAAATAGAGAGAGTCGCCCGATAAACGCATATTGGTGACTGGTATATCCAATTCATCTGTAACAGCATCGGTTTTACTATCTATCACATAGAGTTTGGATGGAATAGTCGAAAGATTGCCCCGCGAATTTACATATATATAGCCTCGTTTGTCTATTACCATGCGATGGAGATTAATACCTACATCTATCTTCTTTATCTCTTCAAAGGTATTGATATCTATTACTGATACAGTCCTATCATAGTTGGGGGCACGATAACCACCCGAATTCGCTACATATAGTTTACCATTATGAACTACCATCTCTTCGGGTTGATAACCTACATTTACCTTACGTGTAAGAGTGAGTGTTGTAGTGTCTATCTCAGCAACAAAGCCTATTTGGGCATTTGGATCGACTGATATATTTGCAGCATACGAACTAACGTAGGCTTTCCCTGCGTGAAAAGCTAAATAACGACAGTTGGGAACAGTTATTTCTGTGATTCGTTTAGCAGATCTTACATCCATTATTTCGATTTTGTTCGAATTGTTGATTACTGCATACAGTTTATTGCCATATACTTGCAGATCGTTGCCTACATCACCCAATTCTTTTACTACGCCCGGGTTGTTTTCCGAATATATATCGCGATAATACACTCCGGTCGGGTATTCGAAATAATCGATTGTAGCTTTATTCATCCCCATATTCCCTTCGTTGAGAAGGTAAAAGCCCATCATTTTACTGTTGCTGGCAGGAGGTGTTATCTGTTCTTGCTCCGACAGATAAACCATTTCGTCATCTCTGCACGAAGTTGATAGCAGGATGCAGATAAAAGAAAAGATATATGCTATATTATAAAGCTGTTTCATATTTCGATACTTAAAATAAATCTGAAATTGCGGCCGGGCATCGGGAAGTTTAATACTACGTCGTAGTATTGATTCAATGCATTATTTACTTCTACGGAACTTTTTACTCTGTAATTTTTGAAATTGAATGTTTTCTGTACTGACATATCGTGGGTATACCATGGCTGTATATGATTGCGTTTAATGTTGTTTATTCCACCATCATAACGTTCACCTACATATATAAAACTATAATTCATATTCCATGATTCATATCCCGCATTAAGAATTGCCGAACCGCTATGCCATGGTGTATAAGGAATCTGGTCGCCATACGATGATAGACGAGGCTCGGTTTTTGTGAAATCCTGCGCTTTGGAATATGAGTAAGTGAGGTTAGTACTTAAATTCACTTTGCCGATGTGTCCTTGTAGATTCGCTACTACATCCAGACCCTTATTTTCTACTTTTCCAATATTGGTCATCATCCATCTGAAATTGCTGCTTGTGGGCGATGCAATGATTTTGTTTTCAATATCAAGATAATAGGCGTCCACTTGTAAAGTGAAAGCATCCAGATTACTTTCTTTAAATTGTTTGTTGTAACTAAATCCAATATTATATTGATTGGTGTATTCCGGCTTCAGATCGCTATAACCGATTTCTGCATAATATAAATCGTTGAAAGTCGGCATTCTGAATACACGTTTGTAGAATGCACGTAGATTGAAGTCATGCTTTTCGAAAGGCTTGTAGCCGACCACTATCGCAGGTGTTATTTCAGATTTATTGGGAGATGCCTTGCCATTTCTTACAGATTCTTGCACAAATGAACCTAACAAACTGGCCTGTGCTTTTACCTTATTTACTTTTACCGAACTGGCTAAAGCAACAAGTGTTGTGGTGCGTTTCGGGTAAGCGAAATTATCGTAATTGCTCATCGTTGCGTTCAGTTTGTTCCATTGGAAATCTGTAGATAGGGATATATCCCACCACGAAGTCGGCGAATACATATTGATAGCCGACAAGTAAACCTCTTGCTGATAGTACGTATTATTGAACGATATTCTGTCATTGACAACCTCCCCCATAAACAAAGTGGTGTCGTTCGATAGATAATGTGTATAATCGTATGCAAACTTACCTTTGAGCTGGAATTTGTATTTAGGAGTGAAATCTTTGTTATAACTCGATTGGGCAAAGAAGTTTTTATCCCATAACCTGTCACCATTATAAAATACATTGTTGACTATTGCTCCGGGCAGTCCTCGTTCCGAATCATAATAGTATATTTTCGATTCCCAATAGCCATCGGCAACTACTCCATATAAGCCTCCTTCGATACGGAGAGCTTCTATGTCGCTATTCTTACGGGTGGCGGTTGTGTCGTAAGCAATAGACCCGTCTGTATTCGCCCGTTTGTATCTGAATTTATACTTCCCATCCGATTTGATGTATTCCGAACTTAAGTTCATACTCAATTTATTGCTGAGTTTCTGTTCCCAACGAACAGAGGGATTGATAAGTTGTATCGATCCGGCTTTGTATCTGACGAGGAGATTTGTTTTCTTATCTTTTTCAAATTTCGGCTTTTTAGTCCGCAGATAGATAGATGCTGCCGACCCAAAATCTCTTGCCGACTGAAATGTTTCGCTTTTTTGTCCGTTATACAGTGATAACTCTTCCATATCGTCGAGGGAGAAACGACCTAAATCGACTACTCCGTTTTGTGCATTGCCCAATTGTATTCCATCATAAAATACGCCGACATGGTGTGTACCCATATTACGTACATTGACAGTCTTGATACCACCTATGCCACCATAATCTTTTATCTGTATACCTGCAAAATAGCGAAGTGCATCCGAGACGGTGTGGTTGCTTAGCTGTTGTAGCTTGGTGCCTGATAATCGTTGTGTCGGAATCACTTCTTGAAAGGGTTTAGCAATGATGATGACTTCTTTCATCTGCTGTATGCTGTCTAACAGACCTTGTGCATAAAGGGATGTTGTGCAACAGTAAAGTAAACAGATGGATAGAAGTCGTATTATGTTTTTAAACATTCGCTAGTTTGAATAATTGATCAAAATAGCTTTCTCTTGATGTGGATTGGAAGAATTGCGCATGCAATATTTGCAGAAAAGAATCGTAAGTATCTTACTACTTCTGATAATATTCTCCAGCCTCATACCTCGAAAGCTTTAAATATAAATATTCTGGCAGGTCTTCTGACTTACTCCTGTTTTGAATATCCTTCCCATCTTATTAATTACGACAGTGGATTTTGTCCATTCAAAACATCGTAGAGCTTACAGCAGCGGGTCTGTTCAGGATTTTCACCTGATTCCCTTTTCATTACTTGTCCGATAAATACGGATTTGCAACACCAAAATGTTGGTGCAAAGATAGGGTATTAAATCGAGATGCTTTCGTAATTTAAAGAAAAATGCATTGAAGCTTACTACTGCTCACACCCGATTCGTTTTGATATATAGAAGATTATGTGAAAACGTATTAGAATCTCCCACGGCGTTGCTCATAGAACAATATGAGGTAGCAAATGTTGTAATATGTAGTGAATCTACGAATTTGTGATGTCTGGATATTTATAGGGCCATTCCATAATATAAAAGGTGGCTTTGTTTATAATCGTTGTTTAAAGTTATAATATTTAACCCATATTTTATGTCTGTCATCATTCCTCATATAGCAATAGAGAGTGTAACCAGCTCATCTAAATTCTGGATACTACAGTATCTCCATGATGCATTATCAGGTATTGGAGTCAGTATCAAAGTGTCTAATATTATTGTTTTCACTGTTGCATTTATATCCCTAATCGTTATTATATGGTTATTGAACATTATAACCTCAAAGCTATCCTCTGTTTTTAGACGGAAAGAGGAGTCCAACATGAGATCCAAAATATACAATGTATTGGTTCAGAAGAAATTTTTTAACCGTCTGATTGTACTTGCTGCGATTATTGTTGTCTTTTTTAGTTCCGGAGTTCTATTTTCGGGATTCTCAGAAAGTTGGATGCGGTTTGAGTTTGCGATTTCTAAAATTGTAGTGGTATTCTGGGTCTTATTAGTATTATCTTCACTTTTGAATGCGTGGGAGTTATTCTTCAAGATTCACCCCAAGACACAGCAAACATCACTCAAGGGTTATATTCAAATTATTAAAATTATATTGGGGATTATAGGTGCAATTCTTATTGTCTCAATAATTGCAGATAAAAACCCATCGAATCTATTTGTTGGTTTTGGAGCTACAGCAGCTTTTATTTCATTGATTTTCAGAGATACAATTTTAGGCTTTGTAGCCTCCATACAGCTTTCGTTTCAGGATATGATACGCCTCGGAGATTGGATCGAGATGCCATCAAAGAATGCAGACGGAGTTATTGTAGATATAAATCTTAGTTCGGTAAAGGTGCAGAACTGGGATAACTCGGTTACTATGATACCTATTTACACGATGGTAACCGATTCATTCACAAACTGGCGTCGTATGGAGTTGGGACCGGGGAGACTTTTTGTCCGTTCATTTTATGTGAGTGTCGAGTCTGTAAAGCTCGTAAGTGACGACTTTCTTGCTATTCTGTCGGGTAATCCTGCTATGGCAAATAATTTTGAAGCAATTCTTTCTTTAGCTCGGGAAAGCTCATCGAGAGAAACCCTGACTAATTTAGCTTTATTCAGAGCTTATCTCGAGTTATTTCTGCGTAAGCATCCTCAAATTAATGATGAGCTAATGCTATTTGTCAGGTATATGAACGAAATTACAGCTAATGGTATTGGTATTGAAATTTATGCATTCTCTCGTCAAAAAACGGCTAGTGGCTATGATGTGATCCATCGTTCTGTAATGGAATATGTGATTTCCAGTGCTCCCTTATTTGATATTGTTCTTTTTCAAAATCCTTCAAGTAAAGATTTGCGCCATATGAGAATTGATCCGAATCGAATAAATACATGAAGATATTACTGGAATATATTATAAAAAGGACTCAGATTTTATACCTGAGTCCTCTAATTTTTTTTATTTCTTTCAGAGTATCTACATTAATAGCGGGTGATAAGAGCTAATCCTTTAAACTTCTCTAATCCACCATCGGATATAAATACAGTATCACCTCCAAAATCGGCATTTATTTCTACCATTTCGTCAATAATATCATCAATTATACCTTCATTGGAAGCATCATTAATACTTACCGGATGTATTTTACCATCTATTATTTCGGCAGATTGGTAATACCCATTCTGAACAAATAAAGTTTTTCCCTTACCTTGTTCTATCGCACTCCATATATCGTTGATATCTACCAGAAATTTTCCCGTATTCAAAGCTTCTTTAAGTTCTGATAATCGTTTCTCATTGTTTTTATGTGTATATTCTTCTACAATATACTTATTTGCATCTATTATATGCTGGGCCGATTTGTCAAAGCTGTCATTGTGTGTTCCGATAATAAATTCAGTATGTTCGGAAATGTTCTTAAAGTAAGCCGTGTTTTTTTCGTCAGCCGATATAACTATAGGTAATGGATTCTCTCTCCATATTGCCCATAGAGCTTTATCTACTCTGCTGAAAAATTCTTTCTGATAATTTCCGACTCTCGTTGCGTTAGACCCTGCTGTGGCGTTTGTGGTAAACAACGAATAATTGATGATGGGGAATGGTCTACCCAGTTCTTCGGTTACTCTTCCGTTTGCTGCTTCTATCAGTCTGGCACGGTCTTGCCCCAATACTAAAGTGTAGTATGCCTGTTGTGTATGCAGTGACCTTATTAAATCTCTGGTAGCAAAAGACTCATCTATAATCACCCGGTTGTTTACTGCAATAGGCAAACGAGTATATTTTGCAATGTCTTCATTTACAAATAATACCAGACTCTCCGTGTTGTGACGATGGTCTATTTCCTCTACCAGTTCTTTCAACTGGTCGATAATTTTTTTTGCTGCTTTTTTGTCGGGTTCAAGAGAAAGCCTGTCAATAGCCTCCTTTTGTAAATTACTCAACAGAATTGCATCTTTTTGGCTATCCGGATGGGTGTGATGAGTATTTAAAATTATACTGACACACATTTTGCCCCTAAGATCTTTAATTTCTTTTAAAATGTTATTCATGGAAATTTTGGTTTAATAGTGAATATTAAATTATATATATGTTGTGATTGTAATAATTGAAGTGTCTTAATTAAAAACACCTTTATTGTGATTAAGTTTATCACTGTCGGGTGTTAGTTTCTATTTTATTGTTTTTTTAGATATTAAAAAGAGTATCTATATATTGTAAAATTCATATTTTGGACGCAATGGGGCTGATGAGAAGAATCGAATTTATTATTGATCGGATTCAATACCTTTGTTTAATGCTCAAATAGTATATTGTCATCAGGATGTTGTTTCCAAAAGATTTACAATTAAATAATTTGTTATATATCAGCGAAAGTGTACATTTGTGCCACGATTTGTTGGATGGCTTATTAGCCTGTTATCAGCCATTTTACGACCAAGCTACAGCAAAATATAAAACATAAACAATGGAACTCAGAAAGCAATATATAGTTTACATCCCCTTCCTCTTTTTGTTGGCGTTCGTTTTTATTCTTTTCAACTGCGATGTATCTTCTCCCTTAACATTTAAATATTTTGGAGACAGCTCTATATTTATGGCAATGGGTAAAATGTTTTTAGAAGGGAAAGTTCCATATGTTGATTTCTTCGATCATAAAGGGCCTTCTTTCATCTTGCTAGAAGCGTTCGGACAGATTTTAGCTCCCGGTAGACTGGGCATATTTTTTCTCGAAGTGCTAAATTTATTTTTTGTACTCGTATTTATAAGTAAGATTGCTGGTTTACTGCTCGATAAAAAACGGAAAATACTCTTGTGTTTGATCTTCCTTATTTTTTCATCTCGAATTATAAGCAGAGGGAACACAACAGAAGAATTTAGCTTAATCCCACTTTTTATCTCATTATTTCTTGTTTGCAAGTACTATTTTAAAACCAAAGAAATCTCGGTGATGGATGGCTTTTTATTGGGTATATGCTTTTCTTTTCTTTTTTGGATGCGCATGAATAATGCAGGAGCTATTGTTGCTATCTGTGTCTTTATATTTATTTCTACAATCATAGATCGGGACTACGTTTCTCTAAAGAAATTAATCTTGTTCTTCTGTTTAGGGCAATTGCCTCTGAGCCTTCTCTATATCGTCTATTTTAGTTATCACGGTGCGTTGTACGATTTGATGTATGCCAACTTTATATTTAATTTTAGATACGTAAATTCATTCTTGTCATTTGAAGGTGAAGCATTTTGGGTAAATGTAGTTGTATTGATAGTGCTCGTTATTGGTTCAATCCTACATTATCGGAAGGAGAAGGATTATAAAATTTTCATATTCACTACTCTTCTTTTCTTTTTTAGTTTCATTACTATAAATATTGGTTACGCTTTCACTCATTACTTCATACTTATTTGTCCAGCTTTTGTTTTCGGATGTTTACTTATCTTGAATTCTATTGATAACGATAAGTTGATTAAGGGAGGGTTGCTATTGGCTGCTATAGCATTTCTCGGATTGTTGTCTCGTTCTGCGTATTATATAATAAAAGAAGGGGAGAGCTTTAAACTGGAAGCCGCTAATTATAAAAAGCATGTGTATGCACTTATAGATCAAATACCCGAAGAAGACAGGGATAAAATTTATTATTATATGGTAGATGTGAATTTTTATGTATTGGCTGATATAAGTGCTAATCATAAATATTTCGCTTTACAGGAATGGCATGGATTGCACGATGAGAGTGTATTTCATGAAATCAACGAAATGATGCGATCGACCCCTCCTCCGTATGTTATGCTGCCAAAAGATAGGAAAAGCTTGTTCGAAGGAAAAGAATACGCTAATCCCGAATTTACCCAGATACTGAGGAATAATTATAATCTTTTTGTCGAAAATGACGACTTTATTATTCTGAAGTTACTCTGATTCAAAGTTTCTTTTCTCGATTGAATGTATTAGTTTTGCAGACTATAAATTAGAATCATCAGGACTACGATACCCAATGTTTACGAGTAGAGGGGCGTCTTTGTCTTTATTTCTTTGAGTATGAAAAGAATATATTTAATCTTCATCTTATCTTATATTGTAATTTATCCAATATATTCGCAATCACCCATTCGGCGTCAGGTTGCAACGCCTAAAGTCCCCAATCAGGTCGATATAGATTATTACTCAAAAAAGAATTGGCTGATGGCCGGTTCGCAGGTTTTTGGTCTGAATATGGGTATTTGGGCTTTCGACAGGTATATACAAAAAGGAGATTTTGCTTACATAAGCATGAATTCCGTAAAAGATAATTTCAAGCATGGATTCATTTGGGATAATGATAAGATGGGTACCAACATGTTTCTACACCCCTATCATGGTAGTTTGTATTATAATGCTGCCCGGTCTAATGGATTTAATTATTGGGAATCGGGTGGGTTTGCTCTGGCTGGTAGTGCTATGTGGGAGCTGTTTATGGAATGTGAGTTCCCGTCCACTAATGATATAATTGCAACCCCGATAGGAGGTATGGCTTTGGGTGAAGTTTTTTATCGAACATCCGATCTAATTCTGGATGACAGGAGAACGGGTAGTTCGCGTTTTGGTCTCGAAGCCGCCGCATTTCTAGTTTCGCCTACACGTGGTTTGACACGTATTATCAATGGTGATGCCTGGCGCAAGCGATCTACTTCCGGTAAACAATTTGGTGTGCCCGATGTAAAAGTCGATGTGTCTTTCGGGATACGTGCGTTGGAACTTAAAGATGAGGTGTTCGATCAGGGACTAGGGTTTGCATCGGAGGTGAATGTAGAATATGGTGATCGTTTTGCAGGTGATAATGCGAAACCTTACGATTTCTTTACATTCAGAGCCAATCTGAATGGACAAGGTTCTCAGCCGCTTCTTGGTCAGTTAAATATAATGGGACGACTTTATCTTGCCGAACTGATGGAGACAGAGAAGGATTTCTTAAGTATCGGTGTCTATCAGCATTTCGATTATTACGACTCAGATACAATCTCGGATGTATCGGCAAAAATACCGTATAAATTGTGTACCCCTGCTTCTTTTGGTGTTGGTCTGATTTACCAGAATAAGAGGTTTCGTAACTGGAGTATGGATGCTTTTGCACATGCCAATGCTATTCTTCTGGGAGGGGCGCTTAGCGACCATTATCAGGTGGATGAACGAAACTATAATCTAGCAAGTGGATTTAGCGTGAAAACAGGAATAAATATAGCGTACACAGATCGTTTTTCAGTATCATCTACCTACGAGATGTACCGCATGTTTACGTGGAAAGGTTATCCGGATGATATTAATTGGGACGATTTTGATAGTAAAACCCTCAATGCGCAAGGCGATAGATCGCAGGCAGTGCTTCATGTTACCAGCCTGCAGGCCGAACTGAAACTAAAAAAACAATGGTATCTGACAGGGATGTTTATAAACTATACGCGTGATACTAACTACAAAAAGTTCGAGGACGTATTTTCTAAAACATCAGAAGGGCGTTTAATGCTGACCTATAAATTCTAGTTTCTGTGTTATTCCGCTACTTTATAGGGTAGGAATAAATGCTTAACTAACTCGCCCTCTGTTAAAAAAACAGTGAGTAAATATTCATTTTCAGACACAGCATCGATAACCGCCTGCTTTTCGATAATCCTGCGATTCAGTTTGTGCTTCGATAAAAATTTCTTATCCTGACCAATGTCATAAAGCAATCGCTTTCTTATCTTTTTCTCAATTCTATCTTCCCAGAATCCGTGGGGACGAATCTTGAAGTTGCAGTAATAATCGGTCTTAAGTAAATCCAGTAAATCTATATCTTTAGATAATAGGAAATGGTGTAAATTGAGGAACACATCTTCTAGGCGATAACCATGATGAGGATATTGTTGTACTTTGTAGAACTGTCCTATTTCGTCGAATAATTCAAAGTATTTGTCTTTGTAATGCGATTCAAACAATCTATTGAGTGTTCTTGTGAATTTGCCGCTGTTCCAGTACTTCTCTAAAGCATGTTCGGCTTCGTGGATACGCTCCAGTTCTTCTTGCGAAATACAGTTGTTATATTCTATTTCGTAAGGAGCCGATTGGTTATATTTGTAGCCAAAAAGATCGGCATTTTTTCGCAGGCTTGTTCCCCGAAGCATTTTCAGGAAGCCAAGTTGCACCTCTTTTGCTTTCAGCGCAAAAACATCATTGAACGATTTTATGAATCGCTCTAATGTTTCGTAAGGCAATCCGGCGATGAGGTCGAGATGCAAATCTATCTTTCCTCCATCCATTAGCTTTTTGATATTGCCGGCAAGCAGGTCGAAATCTTGTTTTCTTTTAACTGCAATGTTAGTCGGTTCATGTGTAGATTGAATTCCAATCTCAAATCTGAAATGTTTTAGCTTAAGATTTTGGTTCAGATAATCTATTATATCATCCGATAGCAGATCTGCATATATTTCGAACTGGCAACTTAAATTAGGGCGATAGTTCTCTATCAGGAAATCGAAAATGGCATGTGTATGATCCTTATTCAGGTTAAATGTACGGTCTAAGAATTTGATTTGTTTTGCACCGTTATCAATCAGGTATTTCAGATTGTGGAAAATATATTCCTGTGGATAATAACGCACCCCTTTTTCTAAAGAAGACAAGCAATACTGACACTGATAAGGGCAGCCTCGCGAAGATTCGAAGTAAACAAGTTTATTTTTCATAGCCTCCTTGTCTTCTTCAAGGGTATAAGGAGATGGTAGGGTTGCGATCTTATTCAGATCGGCTCTGGCTATTTCTTTACTGATATATCCTTTGTGCGATACTCCTTTTATTTCGGTTTGTACACCACTTTGTATAGCTTCCAATAGCTCACCCAATACAAATTCACCTTCGCCGCTGATAATATAATCGATATCCCATTTATCCAGGAAAAATTGCGGTTCGTAAGTGACCTCAGGACCTCCCAAGATGATAATTATATTGGGATTCTTTTCTTTAAGAATATTAATCAGCTTATTTGTTTGCTCTACATTCCAGATATAAACAGACATACCCAGAATGTCGGGATTCTGATTTAGGAGGTCTTGAGCAACAGCTTCGATATCTTCTTTGATAACATATTCTCTAAATGAAAGATCGAATCTGTCTTTATTGGCAACATAAAGCAGTCGCAAGGCAAGCGATGTATGTATATATTTAGCGTTTAGCGTTGTGAGAATTGTTTTCATGATACAAATATACGAATTAAAAAACAGCTTTGTAATGGTGTTGCGAAAGGCCAGAGCTAAACATCTCCCAATTATAATATAAGTTAATCTTTGTTTATTTTTTGAGCAGTTAATCACCTTTTGTTGTTGTGGTTTCGCTAAATCGTATTCGTACATATTCCTCAGTTTTGATATGGATTTCTGTGTTTTTCTCTATTGTGTATCGTTTTAATTGTTGTGTATTCAGTGTTATATGAGTGTCTTTTTGTTGTTGCTATCTTTATTCCATTTTTTTTGTATGTGGAAGGTTTGCGAATGTCTATACACATTTAAAGCATCTCTCTTGCTGTTAACTTAAAATTCCCTAAAATTATTTTGCTAAATCTTGTTGAACAATAAATCTAATCTTGATGTTAATCAATGTTGTCACAGATACGTAAATTCTTTAAATGATACGATATGAAACTGATTATTTTCTTATTCTTGTCTTTTGTGATTGTTAGCACGGCTTTTGGGCAAGTGGTGAAAGGGAAAATAGTTAATGACAACGGTAAACCTATCGAAGGAGTCCAAATTTTCAATACAAGGACAAATGAACACACCCATACAAATGAATTTGGCATATTTACAATAGATAAAACAAACTCAACCGATATTCTGTCAGTAGGAGTTTTGGGTTTTAAGACGCGCGATGTTAGAGCCAGTGTGTCAGAATCCGATCCGATTGTTTTAGATGAAGATATTTTAAGGCTAGAAGAAGTTGTTATACGCCCCAAGCTTGCGAGTTTAAATTTTATCACAGCCATTGACCTCAAAGTTACTCCGGTAAACTCATCACAGGAAATACTTCGAAAAGTGCCCGGGCTATTTATAGGGCAACATGCAGGTGGGGGCAAGGCAGAACAGTTATTCCTGCGTGGCTTCGATCTCGATCATGGTACCGATATTGCCATCTCGGTCGATGGTATGCCGGTTAATATGGTTTCGCATGCCCATGGACAAGGTTATGCCGATCTGCATTTTCTGATTCCCGAAACAGTAGACAAGATAGATTTTGGCAAAGGCCCTTATTATGCAGATAAAGGTGACTTGGCAACAGCCGGATATGTAGCTTTCAAGACGAAAGAAAAATTAGATAAAAGTACTGTAGGGGTAGAACTCGGGCAATTCAACACAAAGCGGGTGATCGGTCTTTTTAATATTCTCGATCAGGATAAAGCTAATCAAGATGCTTATATTGCCACAGAATATTTGCTTACCGACGGTCCTTTTGATGCTCCGCAGAATTTCAAGCGAATAAATCTTTTCGGAAAATACACATCACGATTTAATGATAACAGCAAGTTTTCTTTAACCGTATCTCATTTTACAAGCAAATGGGATGCTTCTGGGCAAATACCTCAGCGCTTGGTAGACGATGGTACTATCTCATGGTTTGGTGCTGTGGATGATACAGAGGGCGGTAATACATCGAGAACGAATGTCAATGCCGCTTATTTCAAAGCTATTGATGATAATACGTATTTTAAAGCCAATGCTTTTTATAGCAAATATAAATTTGAGCTCTATTCGAATTTTACTTTCTTTCTCGAAGATCCAATCAATGGCGACCAGATAAGACAAAAAGAGAACAGGGATATTTTCGGGCTTAACAGCGAATGGGGCAAGACGCTCTATCTAGGAGATGTTAAGACGGCTATACAAGGTGGTGTTGGATTTCGTTCAGATGCAACTAAAGATACTGAATTGTCGAGAACTAAAGAGCGCTATACTACACTCGAGAATTTGATGCTCGGTGATATAGATCAATCCAATATATTTGCCTATGCCGGTGCGCAGTTCGAATTTGGAAAACTGACAGTTGCTCCCGGGGTGCGTATCGATCAATTTCAGTTCAACTACCAAAATAAGCTAGATACTATTTTTCAGAATAAAGGAGCTCAAAAAACTTTACTTTCGCCTAAGCTGAATTTCATATATACAGAGAACGATAATCTGCAGTTTTATCTTAAATCGGGAATGGGATTTCATTCGAACGATACCCGTGTGGTGGTTTACGACAAAGATAAAAAAACGGTTCCCCGTGTCTTTGGTTCCGATTTGGGTAGTATCTGGAAGCCGATTCCCCGCCTTATTGTTAACAGTGCCTTATGGTATTTGTATTCCGAGCAAGAATTCGTTTATGTAGGTGATGCAGGTATTATAGAGCCGAGTGGTAAAAGTCGGAGGATGGGAGCTGATTTAGGAATTCGTTACCAATTAAATAATTGGTTGTTTTTAGATGCTGACGCTAATTATGCATTTGCCCGTAGTATCGATGAGCCTAAAGGAGAGAATTATATTCCTTTGGCACCCGATTTCACAAGTACAGCAGGGATTAGCTTGAGTAACTGGAAATCTTTTTCGGGTAGTTTCAGGTTTCGGTTTATGAACAATCGTCCTGCAAATGAAGATAATTCGATTGTCGCAGATGGATTTACAGTATTCGATGTCAACCTCAATTATCAATACAAGGGATTGCTGGTTGGAGCGAGTATCGAGAACCTCTTTAATACGAAATGGAAAGAGACCCAGTTTGCCACAGAATCGCGATTGCAAAATGAACCTGAAAGTGTTGAGGAGATACATTTTACACCCGGAACACCCTTCTTTTTCAGAGCACGTGTGGCATATAGTTTTTGATAAAATAATGATACTATCTAAATGTTGAATGGGTGGTGATAAAATTCATTGTTTTTAGTTTTAAGGGTTAGCGTTATCATCTTTTTTATAAATAAGTCTACTTAATAACTTTTCGTATATTTAATTTAGGTTAATTTGTTTTATTTATTAAAATAAATAACATATAATTTTATTTTGTTTAAATATTTGTTTAAATGAGGTTCTTCTCACTTTTTTAGTAAAATGTATCTATTTTTTCTAATATTCTATCATGTTGTAAAGCATATAGACACGTTTATCATAATCGTAACACCTTTTCTTTTTGATGTATATAATTGATAATTAGTTGTTTGATTTGTGTATTTCTTTCATGTATTGCTATGTGTTAAATTTAATCGGATTGTATTAAGTTAAATTTTACATTCTTTTTTGTGATAAAATGATACTTTTCTATTTCCCTTAAAAACAAATTATATATATAATATGTTATAATACTCAATTGAAAGATAGCTTGTGTTATTGATTATTTACCATATTTATTTAATTAATTAAAAATCCCAATTATGCATTTAACACCAAGAGAAGCGGAAAAACTGTTGCTACACGTCGCAGGCGAAGTAGCAGCTAAACGTAAGCAACGCGGGTTGAAATTGAATCATCCTGAATCCGTAGCTTACATTTCCACTCATTTGCTCGAAGCAGCACGTGATGGAAAATCAGTAGCAGAACTGATGCAATATGGAGCAACCTTGCTCAAGAAAGAAGATGTGATGGAAGGAATATCAGAAATGATTCCCGATGTTCAGATTGAGGCGACTTTCCCCGATGGGGTTAAGCTGGTTACAGTACATAACCCAATACGTTGAACAATTTAAATTCAAACAATTATGATACCCGGAGAATATTTTATAGCAAAAGGGGACATTGAATGCAATGTTGGCCGCAAAACAGTAAAAATAAAAGTTACCAATACTGGTGACCGTCCCGTACAAATAGGATCACACTACCATTTTTTTGAAGTGAATCGTGCAATGAGTTTCGATCGTGCAAAAGCATTTGGATCACGTCTTAATATCGCAGCCGGAACAGCGGTTCGATTTGAGCCGGGAGAAGAAAAAGAGGTTGAACTTGTAGCTTATGGTGGCCTGCACCGTGCATTTGGAAATAACAATTTAGTTAATGGCGATACTACACTTGAGTATAATAAGGAACATAGTCTGGAATTGTTAAAGAGTAAAAAATTTAAAAATAAATAAGCCATGAGTTTAAAAATAGATAGAACCAAATATGTCGGCATGTATGGCCCGACTAAGGGAGACAAAGTGCGCTTAGGCGATACAGAGATTATTGTTGAAATAGAAAAAGACTATACCGTATATGGCGAAGAAAACAAATTCGGAGGAGGTAAAACTATCCGTGACGGTATGGCTCAATCAAGTGTAGCAACACGCGACCAGGGAGTTTTGGACATGGTAATAACCAATGTTGTCATTATCGACCATTCGGGTATTGTGAAAGCCGACCTGGGTATTAAAGATGGTAAAATTGTGGGCATCGGTAAAGCCGGTAATCCTGATACTATGGACGGAGTTGCTCCTAATATGATTATTGGAGCTTCGACCGAAGTACATGGTGGACAGGGTTTAATTGCTACTGCAGGTGCTATCGACACCCATATTCACTATATCTGTCCGCAACAGGTAGAGCATGCTCTATATAGTGGTACCACAACCATGATTGGTGGAGGTACAGGTCCTGCCGATGGTACAAATGCAACTACAGTAACTCCGGGACCATGGCACATCGAACGTATGCTACAAGCATTGGAAGGTCTGCCTATGAACTTTGGTCTGTTCGGAAAAGGAAATTCATCGACCGAAGCTCCTCTGATAGAACAAATAGAAGCAGGTGCTTTAGGTTTGAAACTACATGAAGACTGGGGTACTTCTCCCGCTACTATTGATACTGCATTAACTGTAGCAGACAAGTACGATGTTCAAATCGCTATCCATACCGATACATTGAACGAAGCAGGATTCTTGGAAGATACTATCAATGCAATCAACGGGCGTGTGATCCATACATTCCATACCGAAGGTGCTGGTGGCGGACATGCTCCTGATATCATCAAAATAGCGATGTATCCGAATGTACTACCTGCATCTACGAACCCTACTCGCCCTTATACAGTAAATACGATTGATGAGCATCTTGATATGTTAATGGTTTGTCACCATTTGAAACGTACTATTCCTGAAGATGTATCATTTGCCGATTCACGTATCAGACCTGAAACTATTGCAGCAGAAGACATTCTGCACGATATGGGTGTATTCAGTATCATGAGTTCCGACTCTCAAGCTATGGGACGTATTAGCGAAGTAACTATTCGTACTTGGCAAACGGCTGATAAAATGAAGAGACAAAGAGGTGCTTTGGCTGAAGATAAGGGCAAAAACAATGATAATTTCAGAGCAAAAAGATATGTGGCAAAATACACTATCAATCCGGCTATAGCACAAGGTATTTCTCAATATGTAGGTTCTATCGAGCCGGGTAAATTTGCCGACATCGTATTGTGGAAACCGGCTTTCTTCGGTGTTAAGCCCGAAATTATTATCAAAGGCGGAATGATGATCGCTGCACGTATGGGTGACCCTAGTGCATCTATCCCAACTCCTCAACCTGTTATGTATCGTAATATGTTCGGTGCATTTGGTAAAGCTCTTTCTAAAACATGTATCACATTCGTATCTAAAGTGTCTTACGACAACGGTACTGTACAAGGATATGGTTTGGAAAAACTTCTTCTTCCTGTTTCGGGATGTAGAAATGTATCTAAGAAAGATTTGATTCACAATGACAAGACTCCGGAAATCACTGTAAATCCTGAAAATTACGAAGTGAAAGTAGATGGCGTTAAGATCACTTGCGAACCGGTAGATACTGTTCCATTGGGACAACGCTACTTCTTGTTTTAAAACAGAAGAAGCTTAACATATCAATAACCGGAATGGTTCGGCCATTCCGGTTGTTAAATAACAAAAGGAAAAATACTAAATAGCAAAAAAATCATGGTAGTAGAACAAATAGCAGGAAACCTGAAAGACGTAAAAGTTGCAGATCGCAAAGTCGAATTAATACAGATGGAGTGGTTTGAAGCGAACAAACGAATACAAAGACGCAAAACAATTGATGGAACAGATGTTGCAATCCGCTTTATGAAAGAAGGTCAACGTCTCCGTCAAGATGATATACTGTATATGGATGACGATAAAATAATCGCTGTAGATATACTGCCGTGCGATGCCATACAAGTTACACCCCACACAATGCTGGAAATGGGGAGTGTCTCTTACGAGATCGGGAACAAACATTTACCCGTTTTTATCCAAGACGATTTGATTCTCATACCTTACGAAGAACCAATCTTCAAATGGCTGAAAGCTAGTGGCTATCACACGGAAAAAGTACATAAAAAACTTCTCAATATTGTAAATGCAAGTGTGCAGCCACATAGTCATTCGCATGGAGAAGGAAGCTCCATCTTTTCTAAAATAATGGGATTAGCTAAATAAAAAACAGAACATTTATGAATGCTTATATAGGGAAGTTACTGCACTTATGCGATCCGACTCTGCCAATTGGGGGATACTCCCATTCGAATGGTTTGGAGTCTTATGTGCAGCATAAAATAGTGAAAGATGATGCTACTACAGAATCATTTGTTCACAATATGATTACAAATAATGTGTTGTACAACGATGCTTCCTTTGTAAAGCTGGCATATGAGACTGCTATGAATAATGATATAGCCGCTTTGATAGCTCTCGACCAAGAATGTGCAGCATTGAAAGCCCCTGTCGAAATAAAGCAGGCTAGCCGAAAGTTAGGGGTAAGACTATTTAAAATATTCGACAGACAAGTAACATCTCCTATCATCGAAAAATACCAGGAAGCTATTAATTCGCAAGAGGCAGAAGGGCATTATTCGGTTACATTCGGGTTGTATGCCGCTTTGTTCGGAATACCTATTAGTGAAGCAATTTACGCTTTCTTCTACAACTCGGCTGTAGGTATGGTAACAAATGCTGTTAAACTTGTGCCTTTGAGTCAACTTTCGGGGCAGGATATTCTATATCGGATGCAAGATGTAATCCAATCGGTAGTACCCAAAGTCTTAAGCCTTGATAGAAGCCTTGTCGGGTTCTGTAATATCGGCTTTGATATACGCTGTATGGAGCACGAGAAGTTGTATTCCCGCTTATATATGTCTTAATGTAAAAACAGATTATTAGAATAAACGAGTAACTCATTTATGTGGGTTATCAGTACTTTATATTATTATTAAAAAACAAAAGAAAATGAGCAAGAGAAAATATGTAAAAGTTGGTGTAGCAGGTCCTGTAGGATCAGGAAAAACAGCACTATTAGAACGCCTTTCACGCAGGTTGATGAATGAATATAGCATAGGCGTAATCACAAACGACATCTACACAAAAGAAGATGCTGAGTTTTTAACAAAAAACAGCCAGTTACCTCAAGACCGTATTATCGGTGTAGAAACAGGAGGATGTCCTCATACAGCGATACGCGAAGATGCAAGTATGAATCTTGAAGCTGTCGATGAAATGGCAAACAGATTCAGCGATATACAAATCATCTTTATCGAAAGCGGTGGTGATAACCTTTCGGCAACATTCAGTCCCGATCTGGCAGATGTAACCATTTTTGTAATAGACGTGGCCGAGGGTGATAAAATACCAAGAAAAGGTGGTCCCGGTATTACCCGCTCCGATCTTCTTGTAATAAATAAAATAGACTTAGCCCCTTATGTTCTTGCCGATCTTGGCGTTATGGAGCGCGATTCTAAAAAAATGAGAAAGGGAGCACCTTTTGTGTTTACCAACCTTATGACTTTAGAAGGTTTGGATACAGTAATCGCATGGCTTAAAAAATATGCATTACTCGAAGATATCGAAGAGCCTAAAGGTTTAATTAGATAAGTGATATAAACTCAGCCGGGCAATCGCCTTAATGGTGTTGTCCGGTTTGTTTTTCTAAAAATAATAATCTCCTTATAATAGCTAACTATGATCAATAAACTTGATTTAAAAATAGGACAAAAAGGCGGCCGGTCGTATATAAAAGATACCTACTTCACCCGTCCTTTCAGATTGGCAAATGTTGGCGAAAACCGTCCCGATCCGGCTCTTTATCTGATGATAATGAGTTCGTCGCCGGGCATTCTCGATAATGATTGCTACGATATTGATATCGAGACAGAAAAGGATACAAGGCTTCAACTGCAAACCCAGTCTTATCAGCGGCTTTTCAGAATGCAGGATGGTGCCAGCCAGAAAATGGTTATCAAGCTGGATGAAGGAAGCGAGATAAGCTATATTCAACATCCCATAGTACCTCACGAACACTCTATATTCAAAGCACATAATACCGTTCATCTTAAGAACCAGACCATATTTACGTATGGAGAAATTATTACTTGTGGACGGAAGCATTCGGGGGAAGTATTCCGTTTCAAAGAATTTCAGAACCTGACGGAAATATTTTACAATAATAAAATGATAATAAAAGACAATATTCTTATCGAGCCCGAATTGATGAATATTGACTCCATAGGTCAGCTCGAAGGGTATACCCATCAAGCTACACTTCTGCATGTTAATACTCGCAATGAGAATATATTGGATCAGGCTGAATATATACATGATTTATTATCACTCGAAGAAGATATTATTTATGGCGTATCCCAGCCCTTACCAAATTCTATAATCATAAGAATTCTTGGAAATGGCGGAGAGCAGCTATTTGATTCATTCAAACAGATCGAGAAATATTTATGGGGATTAAATACGCCCAATCCTCAGACTAAAGAGAAAGCCATTGCAGTAGAATAAATAGAATATATTCTTTTAAACTGAACGATCATGAATGCTGAAATATTAACTCTACTATTTACAACCGTTGCTATCAGCTTTGTTCACACAGCATCGGGTCCCGATCATTACTTGCCGTTTATAGTGTTTTCGCGCGCAAAAAAATGGTCGCTATTTACTACTGCTATGTGGACTGCTGCTTGTGGTATCGGTCATGTGTTGAGTTCGGTTCTTATCGGATTAATCGGTTTATTACTCGGATGGCAATTATCTAAACTAGATTGGTTTCAGGACGTAAGAGGCAGTTTGGCTGCATGGAGCTTTTTTATTTTGGGCGGAGTATATCTCTTATGGGGATTGTATAAAGCATATACCAATAAACCTCATAAACATTTTGATGTATATAGTGGCGACGATATTTATGTGTACTCGCATAAGCATGGTGAAACAACGTACCCGCAAAGCAGAGTAAAAGTTACGCCTTGGATTTTACTGGCCATCTTTGTTATGGGGCCTAGCGAGCCTATTATTCCACTTCTTTTCTATTCGGGAGTTACACGTTCGGTTACAGAGATATTACTGATAATAGGTGTTTTCACTATAACTACTGTCTTTACGATGCTTAGTGTCGTTCTGCTCGGATATTACGGCTATTCATTCGTGAAAACAAATGCCCTCGAGCGTTATTCGTATGCGATTGGTGGAGGTGTAGTTACACTTTGCGGAGCAGGAATGATCTTTTGGAATTGGTGATTAAGAATATGTAAGAAGTTTTTTGAGGATTAATATATTTTTCTGATTGATTACAAACATTAAAAATAGAATTTATGAAAAAGGTTATTTTAATAATTATTGGTGTTTTCTTGTACGCATCGATGTATGCACAAGATCCAGATTATCAGTATGATTCTACCTCCCTGCGGAGTAAGCCTCTTATTAGTATAGATAAAGGTAAGTATTTTAAGGATGTGAATATGATTGCTAATATTCGATATGCATCGAATAGTAATTTTTCGAATGGGAATTTTGTGAATTCTGCATTTCGGATGAACGAGTTTCGAATGGAAATATCTGGTTATGTTACAGATAAAATTAGCTTTACATTTCGGGACAGGTTTGCAAATAACTCTCCCGATGCATTAACTACCGATGGATTGAAGCATTCTATAGACTTGGCGCACGTAAGTTATGACGTGACCCCTAATTTCTCAGTGACTGCAGGTAAAATGTTATCCGAATGGGGTAGTTATGAGCTTTTCTTGAATCCGGTGTACATGTATGCATATAACGACATGGTTCAATATGGAGACTTCTTCTTGTCAGGTATAAAAGGTAGTTGGTATGCTACTCCTGATCATAGCCTCACTCTACAAGTTGTAAACTCTAATACTCGCTCGTTCGAAATGCGTTATGGTGATACTCCCGGTGTAGAGGCTGCCAAAATACCGTTGGGAGCAACAGGAAACTGGAAAGGAGAATTTGCAGATGGACTATTCAGTACCATGTGGAGTTACAGTATGTATAACTTAGCAAAAAATCAACACTGGAATTTAGTAGCTTTAGGTAATCAGCTTAAAGTACCGAATCTGACTTTACAATATGACTTCAAATACAGTAATGAAGACTTAGACAACACCGGAGTTTTAAGTAATTTGCTGGGATATAATTTTGCAGAGAGGGCACAGGATGTAAGATATATAGAGCATTGGGTTCGTGGCGAATATTTCTTTACTCCTAAGTGGAGTACAACAATCATGGGTATGGTAAATTCTAATTATTGGAGAGGAAATCCTGACACAAGTGCAGAACGTACTACTCATATAAGAGATCAGTGGAGCTTTGTGGCAGCGCTAGAATATCATTTATTTAAGCCTTATAATGTTAAGGTATTTGCTGCTTATGTAGGCCGCTACAATAATTATACTAATTACGCTAAGAGCCAATTTGATATGGCGAATAACAATACAGGACAAATACTAATCGGTATTGTAAGCCCGCTAGTTTTATTCTAATTAGTGAATGATAATAATCTTACTTTAAAAAATTGTTACAATGAAAACAGATAAGGTTTATTTCTGGGATCCCTACCTAAAAGGTGTGGGGCAGATAATGTTACAGAGCAATGTGCTCACGGGTTTACTCTTCCTGATCGGTATTCTTATCAACTCTCCGGTTATGGCTCTGGCTGCTTTGGTTGCCGTCACTGTCGGAACATTAACAGCTAAATTGCTGAAGTTCGATGAGGAAAATATCAATTCGGGTCTTTATGGCTTTAATGCTACGCTAGTAGGGGTTGCACTGATTGTCTTCTTCGAAGCTACGCTGCTTATTTGGATTGCTATTGTCGTACTATCGGCAGTAAGTGCATTAATAATGAATTTCTTTATTCAGAAAAAGATACCGGTATTTACGTTTCCGTTTATCATTTTGACTTGGATTGCTTTATTCATTTTCCATAGCGTTACACCTGTCCCTGATGCTCCGGCAGATTATTTGACAGAGATCGTCGAATATACTCCGTTCTCATTAATGAATTACGGTTTAGGATTCGGTGAAGTTATCTTCCAAGGTAGTCTTCTATCCGGAGTGATATTCTTCATTGCAGTTTATGTAAGTTCTCCTACTGCTGCTTTATACGGTTTGTTCGGTGCACTGTTTGGTGTTCTTGTTGCCATATTGCTGAAAGATCGTATCGAAGACGTGAAAATGGGTATGTTCAGCTTCAACGCCGTGCTTTGTTCTATCGTATTCTCGGGACCCAAAAAGATTAATGGCTTGTATGTCGTTATAGCAGTTATACTATCGGGTATTACCGAAGAAATTATGCTGAGATGCGACTTACCTGTACTTACTTTCCCATTTGTATTTGGTACTTGGTTAACATTGATAATAAGAGATGTATTGGTGAAAAAACTTATCCCGTCTAGCACTACTGAGTGATTTTTCCAAGTGTTTTTTAGTATTATTCTTAATAGGCTACCCTAATGCTATGGGGTAGCCTATTTTTTTATAATTCTTGTCCCTCGAATGGCTAGAAGTCAAAATGTAAAAACTTGTGTATCTTTATTTATTTATTTATTTTGAGGTGTGCATGATATTTATTAACATGCTAGATGTGTTTATTTTATATATTACATTATCTTTACAGTCAAATAGTTGCATTTACACCTTACAAAGTATCAGGATGTATTAATTAGGATAAGATAATTAGGCTCAGAATAACTAGAAGACATAATAACAAACTTTATTAAACACGTACAAAATGAATATATTTTATAAGAAATTAATCTTTCTGTCGGTGATTACATTAGCTGCTCAAAGTACATTGAGTGGGCAAGTTACCATCGGGTCGAACAACCCGCCTCTAGACGGGTCTTTGCTTCAGCTTAAAGAAAATCAGGGGAACAATGCTAACTCAGCTAAAGGTATAGGCATGCCCCGGGTATCAATGGTCACTACCACTCCCGCTTTAGGGCAACTAGCCCAATCCATCGGATCGTCCGATACATGGGACGAAGTCGCTCACATGGGACTGTTGGTTTATAATACTAATGCATGTGTAAATGGCACAGGAATGGATAATGGACTTTACGTGTGGAATGGTACACAGTGGGAGAGCCTGCGGGAGACCACATTGTCGCCCGATGTACAAACACTTACTGATCCGCGCGACAACGAAACCTACCTTTACCGCTCTTTCGGTGATGCTGCCGGTGTATGGATGCTCGAAAACATGCGCTACATCGACCCCAGTTTTACAGCCAGTACCGGCAATTCGAATAACAATTCTGCCGACAGGTTTTATGCCTATCCCAATGCTAATGTTGCTACTCCGGGCATAGCGCCTTCCACTTGGAGAAAAAATCAGGGATTGATCTATTCGTACGCTGCTGCTACTCTCGGTGCGCAAGACGCAGTAAATACGGATCAGAGCGAAGGCCGTCCGAATCAAGGACCTCTAACTCCTATCCAGGGCGTATGTCCTGCGGGCTGGCATTTGCCAAGCGACAGTGAATGGAATCAATTGGAAAAGGAAATCTATAACAATCCTCAAAAATACAGCGCCTATACCAGTTCCGACCAATTCAATCCTACCACGTGGAACGATACATGGAATACCACTTACAACTCCCGCGGTTCGGCCAACGGAAACGGACACGGCTATGCCATGCTATCTCCATGCCTCGTGCCAGGCGCTACCGGTGGTATTACCACCGGAGGAACTAGTCTTCCTGCATCACAGGGTGGTTTCGATATTAAGCTTGTGGGAAGAGCAGGTGGAGCATATGCCGGTTCGTTTGATAATTATGGTAACTATACTACCATCTGGTCTAGTAGTGTTAATGACAGTGCCATTGCTTGGTTCCGGTCCTTTGACCGGGGATCGTTCGCAGATAGTCCCCCTTATAAGGTGACAAGGGCAAATTCCAGTCGTTCTTACATAAATTCGGTACGCTGTAAGAAGAATGATTAGATTTATCTATTCACTTAGTTGTCATCTAGAGTCTTAGGTAACTCGTTGTTGCTTTATAATGCTCGAAGTGTATTTATCGAAAAAGTTTTCTTTTGTTGATTCTTTCTTAGAGGGTGTATGTCTGATATAAAAGGAAGAATCTATGAAATAACCGGGATGTTTATATGCTTCGAAGTTATAATAAATACCACGCTCTGCTTTTAATTGTAAAAGTTGCATGTAATTTCGCATATACATATATAGAAAAAGCACCTAGATTTCTCTAAGTGCTTATCTTCTGAACTGTCGGGATAGCGGGATTCGAACCCACGACCCCCTGCTCCCAAAGCATAATTTTTCACTTTCTTCTATTTTCAATACTTTTCATTTGTTGTATATTGTGTTGATATACAGCGATTATGTGAATTTTTAACATTGTCTTATAGTTGTTTATTTTCAAATATTTCGTATACTTGTGTGCAAATTGTGTGCACATAAAAATTTGCACACAGAATACTTGAAAGGCTTATGGATGCTTATGTTTTAAATGGAATTAGTATCGCATTATTTCTTGATAATCGGCGAGAAATCAAGACAGGGAACTATCCTGTAAAGATTCGAATAACATACAAACGAGATCGGAAATATTATTCGACCGGGAAGAGTTTGTGTGTACAAGATTGGGAGAAAATTGAAAAAACGAAGAATTCAGAGTTAGTGAATATAAAAAAAGACCTACAAATTTCATTTGAAAAAGTTAGGGATGCGGTTCAAACTTTAGAGAGTGAGGGACGTTTTTCTTTCGATGCTTTAAACATGTATTTAGGAAAATGTACAGGTGACACACTAAATATGGCATTCAAAGCAAAAATAGATACATTGATAGAGTCTGGCTCAATAGGTAATTCCGATGTATATACTTCTGCATTTAGATATTTAGAAAAATATGCAGGAAGCAAAGTGACCTTTGACTCCGTAACAATCGATTGGTTGAAGCGATACGAAAAAGCAATGCTCGAAGATGGAAAAAGTTATACTACTATTTCAATCTATATCAGATGTATCAGAGCATTATTCAATGATGCTAAAACAATTGGAGTAATTAAAGAAGTCCAATATCCTTTTGGCAGAGGAAAATATGAAATTCCTTCAGGTAAAGGAAGAAAGCTAGCATTAAGTTTACAGCAGATAAAGCAGATTATAACTTTCACAGACGGTTTTGAGGCGACAGAGCGCTATCGGGATTTATGGTTTTTTTCTTATTTGTGTAATGGTATTAATGTAAATGATATGTTAAAGCTTAAATATTCTAATATAGATGGCGATGAAATTCATTTTTATCGTGCTAAGACACTTCATACATCTAAAGAGAAAAAAGAGATAGAGGCTTTGTTAACACCAGAGATGAAACAAATAATAGAGAAATGGGGAAATTCAGATAAAAGTCCTAATAATTACATATTCCCTTTTCTCACAGGAGATGAAACACCTTTACAGCAGAAAAGAACAATTCAGGATGTGACTCACCGCATTAATAAGCGGTTGAAGAAAATAGGCGAGGCTATTGGCATATCGGGATTAAGTACTTATAGTGCCAGACATTCTTTTGCCAGTGTATTGAAAAGGAGTGGAGCTAATATTGCATATATTTCTGAAAGTTTGGGACATAGTGATTTAAAGACGACTGAAACCTATCTTGCTTCATTTGAAAAAGAAGAAAGGATTAAAAATGCTGCATTTCTTACTAATTTTGGAGAGGATTAATAAAGTTTGTCACAAAAATCTTATACTTTTGTGACATAATAAAGATAAAAAATGCAATCAATTCATCAACAGGTATTAGATATAATTCAAAATTTCAAACGAGGAAGTATTTTCTTCCCTGAAGAGTTTGATCATTTAGGAAATAATGATTCTGTTCGAAAAGCTCTTTCTCGCATATGCAAAGAGGGGACTATTATTCGGATATCAAGAGGAGTCTATTTATATCCTATTATTGACAAGGAATTAGGCATATTATATCCATCTGTAGATAATGTAGCTCAGGCTATTTCGAAAAGGGATAAGTCAAGAATAATTCCGACAGGATTATTTGCATTAAATAGCTTAGGGCTTTCAACACAAGTACCGATGAATGTTATTTACCTGACAGATGGGATTCCTCGTAAAATAAAAGTTGCAAAACAAACCATTACATTTAAACAAACTGCACCTGTAAATTTTTCCTTTAAAGGAAAAATAACTCCGCTTGTCGTTTCTGCATTAAAAGAAATAGGGAAAGATAAAGTAAGACCTGAAGAGTTGGAGCAGATTAGAAAAATGTTGAAACTAGAATCGAAAGAAATTGTAATATCGGATGCCTACATTGCTCCCCGTTGGATTACAAATATTATTTTATCACTTATAAACACCTCAGATAATGAATCGCTGGCTTAATGTCGAAGAAGAAAGAAGAGTAAATATAATTAAGGATATAGAAGGTAAAACATATTTATCTTCTGCTTCCATCGAAAAAGATTGGTGGGTAACTATGGTATTGAAAGCCTTGTTCTCAACTCCATTTGCAAGTAGCCTATCATTTAAGGGTGGCACATCATTGAGTAAATGTTGGAATCTAATACAACGATTCTCAGAAGATGTAGACATTGCAGTTGATAGAGAATACTTAGGCTTTGGTGGAGAATTATCAAAAACTCAAATTAGTGATAAACTTAGACGAGCATCATGTACTTTCACTAGAGATAAATTGACTACAGAATTGTCAACACAGTTAGCTAACTTGGGTATAGATCAATCTTTATTTTCAATTACCGTTAATATAACAACTGTAACCACAACTGATCCTGAAATTATAGAAATCCACTACAAGTCGGTATTTTCTGAGGCTGACTATATTCAGAATAAAGTATTAGTTGAAGTTAGTGGCAGATCAATGAATGAGCCAAAAGAGAAAATAGGAATAAATTCGATTATATCACAAACCTATCCCCAAGCTAGTTTTGCAGAGGAAAACTTTGAAATAGAAGGAGTATCTCCTAAGCGTACATTTTTGGAAAAGGCATGTTTGTTGCATGAAGAATTTCAAAAGATATCTGATGACATTCGTGTAGATAGGATGTCTCGGCATATTTACGATTTAGGAAAATTGATGGATACAGAGATAGCGAAAGAGGCTTTAGATGATACGGAATTATATAAGGCTGTAATAGAGCATCGCAAGAAGTTTATTGGATTGAAAGACTTTGATTATAAAACTTTACTACCACAAGCGATTTCTTTTGTTCCTCCAAGCGAGGTGTTATCGAAGTGGAGAGATGACTATAATAAAATGCAATCATCTATGATTTATGGAGATTCATTATCTTTTGATAAGCTGATTGAGAAAATAAAAGAATTGAACAATAGTTTTAGGAAAGTTAGTTTGGATTAAAACTTACGATTATGGACACTATCAAAGAGACCCTTTATTACATAGAGCAATACAATAGCCTGATTAAATATCAGATAAAATCCAATAAAGAAACCTGTGCCGGTGAAAGAAAAATAGACCTATCCCTTGAAAGCACCCTGACGGATTTCGATCAACTTAAATCCGAAATCCAACAAAATCTTTCGAGAGAAGCATACCCCGAAGAGTTTACCTGTTCAATCAACCGTCTGCTATTCCTGAGCGAAGCCAACAGCGACCTGTTGGCCGAATATAACCCCATTATCAAACAACTATACAACGAATACCCGATAACCAAGCAGCTCGAAGAACTATCTTTCAATACTTATCAGTTCATAAGAGATGAAGTCTTCAAACATCGGGATGAGTTCGAAAGACCAATTGTGTATAAGGGCTTTGAAGCTGTAATAACAAATCTGCCCGAGTACTATTTCAAAGACAATAATTATATTCTTTGGAGGCTCTCTCACTTTATACCAGTCATAACCACTCCTTATACAAAGCAATTACTCAGAGATTTTAACAACCGTAAACGAATCGTTTCAGAAAATGAAACAAGCAAACTTACTCAACAGTATAAGGCTGAATATATAAGTAAAGCCATAGAACTATCCACTGACTTTTGTGACCGTAACTTCGTTTCCGATTATCTGCTTGGAAAACCAAGTATCGACAAACGACACATAACAGGGTATATATTATCAGATATGCTTGAAAAACTAAATCTATCCGACTATGCCCGGTATATTGAGTTTAATTACTCCAAATATTCTTCTACATACGATTGGAAGTTTGAGAAGAATTCAATAAACGATTATACCGATCTGACGGCTTTACCTCAATTCGAACACTTGATCCTACTATTAAGCAGCATATTCTTTGTTCGGGAATTAGATAAAGAACAAAGATCAATTGTTGAAACCGAAGCTGAAATAAGTTCTGAACCTGATACACAAGAAACAGAAAGAACAGAAACTATTATTGAAGAAGAGATAGCTGAGCCAACCACAATTGATGAACCTATAGAAAATAAAGAGACTGAAAATAATCAATTGGCTGACGGCAGAGTGGAAGTAGAATCGAATGGCATAATATACAAAGAAAAATTACGCCCGGATTGTATAACGAAACTATCCACCCTGATACAAGTACACGAAGAATTTAATAATACCCTTTGGGAAGACATATCCGTGTTGGAATTTCTGAACGTTTTTGCAACCACAATACAAAAAGTAGAAGCATTTGAGATCAAAGACAAGACCCAGTTCTATTATCTGCTCAAACGAATATGGAAAAACAGAACCGATTTATCGACCTATAGGTATGAAAAAGAATGGCTGATTCCCTTTCTTAATGCCTATGGCTTATCGCATTCCTCTTATTCCAATCAATTTATAGAGAAAGACGGAGTATATAATCACCGCAGATTTATAAAAGCAGTAGCCGACATCTTCCCCGAATAAGAAAATCAACAAACGATAATTCATATTGATTCACAGAGCCGAAAGATACCTTTCGGCTCTTTTTTATATGTATATTTTTGATAAACAGAAGTGTAAAGTGTGAATAAAATAATGTAAGAATACCTCTCCCAGTTAGATAATTCATAAAACTCTTCATATAAAGCCGATTTAACTTTGCTTGCAGACTCGGACGAGTAAAGCAAGGACGCTTGCAAGTATCAATTATTAAAATCGGACTATATGAAAGAATTTATTTTAACAACCCCCGAACAATTAGAAGAGATTGTTCACAAAGCAGTAAAGAATGCCTTCCCATCAGAACAGGAAACAAAGCCGCAAAAAATTCCCGATAACTGTTGTGTAGAACAAGCATTGGCTTTTCTTTCCGAAAATGGCTATAAGCTTAGCAAATCGAGGCTTTATAAGATGACAGCGAATAAGCAACTCCCATTCCGTTATTTCGGGCGTAGGATTGTATTCTCACGTAGTGAACTACTCAAATGGATAGATGGGCAGACAACCCCCTCCTCAAATTCGGATCAGACACTCTTGGCTATAGCTGAAAGTGCCAGAAAGAAATCTACTAATAAAACATCAAAACAACTAAATAAACAATACGATGAGTCAAAATTCAAAAAATAAAAAAGCAGAGGATTTCAACCTAAATGATTATATCAATCCTCAAAAAGGATTAAATAATTCTACTGCACCAATTGAACAGCCCCTAGCCAGTGAGGCAATTGTAAACACTAAGCCTACTGATAATATAGTGTCAGAAAAAGAAAGTTTGCTCCTTCAGTCAACAAAGAAGGCTGTATCCTCTAAACAACGTAAAGCCGGTCTATCCGAATACCAACAAACCTTTCTTTCAGTTCCTAAGATTACCGATCGCAAAACCGTATTTATCAGCAATGAACTTCGGGAGAAGATAGTCGGTATAGTACGTAAACTCGGTACAGAAAAATCAAGCGTTTCAGGCTTTGTCGAGAATCTGGTAATCCATCACTTAGAAGAGTACAAGGAAGATGTTGAAAGTTGGAAGAAGTTGTAAGCAAACCAAGTAAAGTAAGCATACCGATTGGGATGTAAGCCACCCTTTGCCATGTTAGCGGAGCGAGGTTATGTTTTCATTGCATGAAAACCCTCGCTTTGGCTGACCGCCAAAGGAAAAATTGCTCCCGTTGGTCGACAATTTTATGGAGAAGAAGAGCCCGGATAATAAGAAAGGAGGACGTCCCCCAAAGACTTCCGTAAGCCGAAAAAGCAAGACCATAGGAGTCTGTTTTTCCGAGCCGGAACTCTATGCAATCAAGCATCGGGCAAAACAAGCAGGGCTTCCTCTAAGTATCTATTGTCACGATGCTGTATTAAATGCTAAGGTTGTCGAAGCACTCAAAAAAGAAGACGTAGACTTACTCAAAAGCCTGTCGAATATGGGTAATAATTTGAACCAATTAGTTAAAACAGCACGTTTTACAAGCCTAGAACAACTCGAAAATGAATCAAAATCGGTCTTAGATGATATTCAAAACATAATAAATAAATTCTCAGATGATTGGAAAAATAATAAAAGGAAGAAGCTTTAAAGGTTGTATTCCCTATGTACTCGATAAAGAAAATGTGAAGCTGATCGATAGTGAAGGCGTATTATTAACAGATACAAAATCCATTATCAACAGCTTTTATATGCAAAGTTTGATGAACCCAAATCTCTCGAAATGTGTCGGTCACATACCCCTAAGCTATTCCAAAGAAGACGAACCGAGGCTGACAGATCAGTTTATGATTCAACTCGCAAAAGAATATATGGAAGCCATGAAAATTAAGAATACCCAGTATATTATCGTTAGGCATAATAATACCGATAATCCACATTGCCATATCGTATTCAACAGAGTTGATAATAACGGAGAAACTATCAAAGATAATAATGATAAATATGAAAATGTAAAAGTATGCAAGGCACTCAAAGAGAAATACAACCTCACTTTTGGAAAAGGTAAGGAGCAGGTTAACGCCGATAAGCTGAAAGGAGCAGAGAAAATAAAATACGAAATATACCACGCCATTAAAGCGACCCTGAAAATATCAAAAGATTGGCAACAGTTCGAACAAAACTTGAAACAGCAAGGCATATCCATTGCTTACAAGTATAAAGGTCAAACCGATGAGGTACAGGGTGTTTCTTTCAAAAAAGGAGACTGTTCATTCAAAGGATCTGATATAGACAGACAATTCAGTTATTTAAAACTGAATAATCAACTATATGCTGAAGACCAACAATATAATAATAAGCAACACCAAAATCAACCATACCCAAAAGAACAGCAGTCTCAATCCGCTTCAATTATGGAATCTGTTCTGGATGGGCTTAGCGGCATGACTAATTTTCAGCAGCATGGAGAAGATTATGAAGAAGACGCATTTAAGAAAAGGATGGAGCACGAAGAGAAGAAACGCCGCAAGAAAAGCGGAATTAAAAGATAAGAAACATTACAAATTAAAATTATTATAAACTTAAACAATAACAATTATGTCAAACGTATCAAATGAAGCTCTTTGGGGCAAGCTCTCCGAAATGGACGAGAAACTGGATATGATATCCAAGAAAGAAGTGTCAATTGAGATACCACAACTACCACAAGCTATACCGACTGTTTCCAAAGAAGAAATAAAGGCTATGGTAGATGATGGCATAAAAATTCTTGGAAAACATACAGATTCTCATTTTGCAGCAAATCTCAAAAATATTGAGAGGCTCAATAATAATGTTTTAAAGACAAAAGAAACGGTCGAGTCCATAAGAATACCTGAAAATAATATCACATTAGAAGCGATACAATCTATATTGTCAAAAGATAAAACGATGGCATTCGGATTGGGCAGAATCCGTAAAACCACATTTATTATAGGAGTATTGATCGCATTTTTATTTATGATGATTACCTTCAGTATGAAACAGCATGCCGATTATGCAATTCTGCAAAACAGGTACAGTTGGCAGAATGTAACCATTTATAAACTACAAATCGAAAATGACAGCCTCAAAGCAAACCGAACGACAATAAATAAAACAAAGAAAAAATAAACCTTAACACCATTGTTGACGATTATAAAAAAGAAAAATGCGTGCTAATACTAAAGCACGCATTTTACAATACAATATTAGAAAACTTATACTGAATAAAAAGACTTAAAGAAAATATCGTCTTTCGTCCTTTCTATGGATATGAAAGAATTGGGTAATACCCAACGGTTCTGAATATAATCATAAGCATAGGTCTTATTCAGATAACTGATATAGTTACTTAACTCATCTAAGTCATCCAAGAATATATGGGAGGCATTGCAGCTATTGTTCTTGTCAAAGGTGCATGACAGAGTTGCTTTCTGGTCTTCAAAGAGAAGGTCTATGATATTCTCTTTGACTTCATTCAATATACTCGGCTACATACATAGGATTGTCAGAATAGCTTTCTTTGATTTGGTCATGGGATAGCCTTAATATTAGAGAAGAACAGTTTATCAGTATTGCACAATATTCCGTTGAGCTTGTTTGTTTTATTGTCATACATACGTCTGTTTATAGCCTGATGGTAAATCAGACTGATTATTTAATCTAAAAAAAACAGATATATTTACGACTGTAAGCTTGGCTTATGAAACTGCAAAGGTATCAGACTCATAAAAATAGCAGCACGAAATATCCAGTTAACAAATATACAATTTTATATAATAAAGTATTTTTCTTTTTCCTTATCTTTGGTAAACTTAATTTTACAGTATCTAAATAATTCCGATGAAAAAGTCAATAGCCTATCTGCCTAAACCAAAACAAGAAGACTTAATACGCCTTGTTATGGAGATCAACAAACGACTTCCCGAGGCCGAAATGATTATCTTATTTGGCAGCTATGCCAGAAATGAATATGTAGACTATGACGAAAGAGTAGAATTCGGTATACCTACCTCATTCCGTTCCGATTATGATATCTATGTAATCACAAGCAAGATATCAGACAATAAAGCAGGAATCATATTAGATAACATTGATGCTCTATATTATAAAGAACCCGATTATCAAACTCCTGTCAATTTTATCAACGACGATATAAAGACCATCAACCGAGCATTAGAAGAAGGTCGGTATTTTCATACCCAAATCAAACAGGAAGGAATTATCCTTTATGATAGCGGTAATTTTAAGTTAGCCCGAAGACGCAAACTAAAGTTTGATGAGATAAAGAAACAGGCACAGGAATATTTTGATGAGAAATTTAATCGAGCAAATAACTTTTTAAAATATGCAGGAATAGCGAATAGTGAAGCTGATTATAAAGAAGCATCTTTTTTTCTTCATCAAGCCTGTGAAAACTATTACTATGCTATCCGTTTAGCTTTTACGCTGAGAAGTAATAAACAACATAACCTGACTAAACTGGCTGCGTCTGTTAAAGGTCATTCTTCAGATTTGGCTCATGTCTTTCCTAATAATTCGGTAGAAGAAAAACGGCTTTTTAATTTGGTTAAGGATGCTTATATTGAGGCGAGGTATAATCCGAAATTCATAGTTACTAAAGAAGATATTGATGCTCTTATTCCGAAAGTGGAGTTACTTCGAGATATTACTAAACGTATTTGTGAAGTGAAGATTAGGGAGTATGGAGAGATGGGGTAATCTCATATTTATATATATATATATAATAAAGTATCCCGATTAATGAAACTATAGAGCAATAGATATTTTTATTATAGAATTTTAGAGCCGATGTTAATCGGCTTTTTTCGTATATACCCAATATAATAATAGAAAAAGCGACACCGAAGTGTCGCTCTTGATGTTTTCACAACGGAATAATCCTTATTGTGATTTGCTTTCAAATTGTATTTGCAAATATATTAAAATTTCACATAACCATACCAATATTCTTAAAATTTATTTATTTATCTTTAAGGCTTTGATAAAAAGGATACTATGAAAAAGATATTAGGATTAGATTTGGGAACCAACTCCATTGGTTGGGCGTTAGTAGATGCTGAAAATAAGAAAATCGAAGGTATGGGTAGTCGGATAATTCCGATGGGAACCGATAAGCAAGATTATGAAAAAGGTGTTGGAGTGACAAAAAATGCAACTCGTAGAGAAAAACGCACAGCCCGAAAAATGAACAAAAGATATAAATTGCGTAGAAATAAACTACTTTATGTCTTGTATGAACTGGGAATGTTACCAACACAATTTCAATTTAAAAATGATATACCAGAAGCAAATAAAATACAAGAACTAGAACTGCTACCAATCAAAAAAGGTACGATGCAGTTAGACTCACTTGGGTACTATCAACTGAAAGTTAATTCCCTTAGAAAACCTGTTGATGATATTAAAGATTTAGGGAAAATTCTTTATCAGTTTAACCAACTTAGAGGTTATTCAGGAGGTGATAATGAGGATGACAGTAAAAAGAAAACAGAAGATGATAGTGAGGATGGGGAAAAAAAAGCTTATGAAGTTTTTACCCGGCAAGTAGAGATATTAAGTGTAGAAAAATCAGATCGAACATTTAAGATAAAAGGAGGCAAAAACAAAGGAGAAGAGCAATTTTATTTTGATGTTATTATTTCTTTGAACGACGAGGAGATACAAGGCTCAACGATGCTTCAAAACTTAAAAGAAAAAGAAGGAAAAGAAGAAGAACTAGAAATAAGAATTAGGAGAACTAAAAAAGGAGTGAGTTCTGTTATTGTTGCATTACCCCAAAAGACCAATTGGCGTAAACAAATGGAGGCTACAGAGGCGGCTCTAAAAAGGGATGGAGGATTTATTAGTGAGCTTCTACTGCGTGATTTGGAAAAAAACAAATGGGCTAAAATTAGAAACCGAGTAACTCTGCGTAATAGGTACGAAGAAGAGTTTGATGCAATATGGGATATACAATCAAAAAAATATTCAATACTAGATAATTGCCCTAAAGAGAAACTAAACAACATCGCATGGTATTTATTTCCGGGAGAAAGAGAAACACAAAAACAATTAAGGAAAGAAGCTATTGAGGGCGGACTAAAGTATATTATTAAGAATCAGATAATTTATTATCAACGTCCACTAAAATCGCAAGAAGAATTAATTGGTAAATGTCGATTTGAGAAAGAAGAAAAGGTAATAGCTAATTCTCATCCTTTATTTCAAGAATTCAGGTGTTGGGATCAAATAAATAAATTGTATATTACTTCTAAATGTGAAAATTTCAGTGAAACGAAGAGGAAAAATGTTTTTGAATACACAGACAGATTTTTGAATCAGGAAGAGAAACTACAAATATATTCAAAACTCCAATATCAAAAACAAATTAGCTTTGGGGAGATTGCGAAAATTGTGAAATTAAAATCAGATGGAACAGAATATCTAAACGGACTGAATGCAAAAGCAAAACTAAAAGGTTGTGATACGTCTATTGCAATAAAAAAGACATTAGGCGTATATTACGAAAACATAGTAGAAAAAGACAATGAAATAGTAGAAAAAATCTGGCAAGCAATATTTTATAATTCAAATTATGGAAGCGAATACGATCCCAAAAGCCCCAAGGTTTCTTCTATCACAGATTTGTTGAAAAAATATCTAGTGCCACATATCTCAATAGAATTAGCTTTAAATATTGCTCAAAACATTAAGTTTCCAAGAAAATATGCTAACCTTTCTGATAAAGCGATTCGAAATATTCTACCGTTGATGCAACTTAACCCGATGGATGTTTCTGATAATGTCAAGGATAAATTCAATAATATTCAACATCTGATCGAAACAGCAGAAATACTTGACGAAAATTTGTTAGAGAATTCTGAAGAGTATGTAATTTCTTTCATAAAAAACCATCCGGACTTGCTTAATAAAGGGGGAATTATGTATGCCTTTGCGAGTTCATTAGTATATGGTAAGCATACCAAAGAGACTATTAAAGCTCAAATCTTAGATTATCATGACATCAAGTATGTTGACCGAAAATTAAGAAATCCAATTGTTGAGCAAATCATCAATGAAACGATGCAAGTTGTGAAAGCTATATGGAAAGAGTATAAATTTGACCCTAAAGAACTTGAGATTCGTGTTGAATTGGCTAGAGACCTGAAAAACAGTTCAGCAGAAAGAGAAAATATATATAAAGGACAGATAAACAATCAAAAAAATAATGAAGCCGTAAAAAAACGGCTGGCTGAGTTGAAGCAAGAACCCACGCAAGGAAACATTGAATTATATAAACTTTGGGAAGGTCAAAAATATACTTCACCTTATACCAAGGAGCCCATTCCGCTATCAAAATTGTTTTCACCGGAGCGATTATACGATATAGATCACATCATTCCTAAATCAAGATTTTTTGATGATTCAATATCGAATAAAATAGTTTGTGAAAGTGATATTAATGAGGAAAAAAGCAATAGAACAGCTTGGGAGTATATGTCACAACAAAACTCCAAATTTAAAATTTGCTCAATTGAGGAGTATATTAACTTTGTTAATGATAATTTTCATGGTAGGAAGAAAAGAAATTTATTACTCGAAAAAATACCAACAGGAGTGGTTGATCGACAAATAAAAGATACGCAATATATTTCTTTGGCAGTTAAAGATGAATTAGCAAAGATTGTAGGGAGCGACAATATAAAAACAAGCACTGGCGAAGTAACAAGTTTTTTAAGAAGTCGCTGGGGGTTAAAAGACCTTTTTATGAAACTTACGGAAAGTCGTTTTAAACAAATGGAATTGTGGGATTGGAATAATGAAACGAATCGACCAAACGAAGAGTGGATAATAAAATATTATGACCAAGAAAAAGAGAAGCATATCTATCAAATAAAAAACTGGAGTAAAAGATACGATCACCGCCATCACTCTATAGATGCATTAGTTGTTGCTCTTACAGAACCAAAACATATTCAAAGATTAAACAATCTAAACAAATATTTACAAGATGAACTTCTAAATAAAAAAGATGAATTCAAAATAGGGGTACAAGAAGGCGAAACTATTTTAGAAGCATTTTTCAATTTGGAAGAAAAGAGAAGAATTGAGATTCAAAGAAGTATTGAAAGTTCGAGATATCTTGAAAGTCTTATTTCTAAACCAAGTTTACTAAAACAAGCACAAGAATATTTAGAAAAAATGGTTATTTCCCACAAACCGAAAGACAAATTAGGGATTAAGATAGTGGACGATAAAACAGGCAGCAGGCAACTAAAAATACGAGCCGCACTACACCAAGAAACTTATTATGGCAAAACATTGGGGAGGGATACTAAAACAGTTGCAATTTCGTCTTTAAAAGTAAAAGATATTTCACAAATCATAGATGAGGTTATAAAAACGGAAATAGATTGCCATCGGAAAAAATACGAAACGATGAAGGAGGCTTTTACAGGCGAAGGTTTGATCGCTTTCAATGAGAGTCGCTTTCAAACTAAGAAAAACACCGAATTAAAGCCACCCGTATATAAAGTGAAGCTATGGTATAGTGGGAAAGAAGAAAGTTCTCTGCAAAGACTATATGATAATAACACTAAGAAAAGTGTTGTTACAGGGGATAATTATTTGTTTGTTGTTATGGAAAGTGATGTATAATATAATTGAAAAGTAGTCCACTAAAATAATTGAAAAGTATACCACCGGTTAAGTAAAATCCGCTAGAGCTTCTAATAAAGCCCTGCATTTTACTAACAAATATTAACATTATAAATTCCTTTGTGTATGAAACACTAACACAGAGGGTAAAAT
>NZ_JAAKEL010000007.1 GCF_011039205.1 Dysgonomonas sp. ZJ279 | reverse complement strand
GCGGACATCTGTTTGACAATTCACGACAAATAAAAGATACTAAATCGGTACCCGGTCTTTTTTCTAATTTGGAAAAGATTTATTTTCAAATATATAGCGACCGGGGTTCAAACCCCGTCTTTCGCTCGAATGTGACAGTAGTCACATTTTTTGTTTAAAAGCTATTTTATAGCGAGTACGCACACGTGGTGGAATTGGTAGACATGCTACTTTGAGGGGGTAGTGCCGGTAACGGTGTAGGGGTTCAAATCCCCTCGTGTGTACAAAGGAGTTAGAGTGATCTGGCTCCTTTTTTATTTTAGTAGTATTGTGCTTAATTTATCACTAATTTTTGAACAGTGAAAGGTTGCTATTCAGAGAGTTTTCTATGTTTTTAAACATTTTACATAATTGCTGATTTATTCTTAATATTGTTAAGTCTAATTTTAAAATATATGTATTATGGAAAAAACAACTTTATCAAACACTGTATTCTTTAATTCTAAGCTCTCCAAAGAACAAATGAATAATACTAGAGGAGGCAATAAGCCCTCTTGTGGTTGTGGTCCGAGTAAACCTAATTGTGGTGATATAAACTGTTTAGGATATGCATTGTGCGAAGACACTCATGATATATAAAAGAATTAAGGGAATATCCGAATAAATATGCCTATAATAACTATAAAAGCCCGTACTAAAATAAGTACGGGCTTTTATCTTCTTCCTTTCCCCTTAACAGGAAAAAAGGGATAAGTGATTATTTGATTAGTTAAGGCATTCTGCTTCTTGATATTGCATTGCAACAAAGAAATCCGAACTGCTAGGCTCGGATTTCTTTGAATATTTTAAGATTATCAGTTAGAGCAGTATCTATTTTTCCAATTGCTTAATACGTTCGTCCTGTGCTGCTATTTGTTTATTTTGCTCTATTACATATAAGGTTAATTCTTCAATTTTTTGTAATAGTTTAGCTTGCATCTCCACTACATTAATTCCATTTTCGATTACTTCTTTTTCTGATGGAATGTCTGGGAGGTGTTTTATATTCGTTGATATGGCTCTCTACTTCTGAAAGAGTAGGTAGCATATAGTCTTTATCAAAAACAAAGTCAGACCAACCTGTAGCTTCTATTTTAACTTCTTTAGAACGGATAGTTCCATTTACATCGAGTTTTGATTTGGGAGTAGTGCCAATCCCTAAATCACTATCTCCTGTATATATCATTTGTGAAGCAATTCCTGCACTATTCATTGTCCTGAATTTCAAATCTACCCTTCCATTTTGGGGCGTTATCTGAGATATTATATATGATTTTAACAGATTGTCGAAGTTGAAGTTTATACCTTGATAAGATTCATTAGAGGCGTGTGATCTTATTTCTATGGTATTAACATTGCTACTATTTGAACTTAATGAACTAATCTTCAAAGTTCCTGTGGTGCTATTATCCCCGTTATTATTCCACTGAGAAAAAATGGATGTAGAGAATAGCGAAATGGCAAATAACAAACGAATCTTCTTCATAACATTAAAATATTAAAAAATTATTCTGCAAATATAAAGTTTAACACACATCTTTTATAAAGGTCTGCTAAATATGAATTATTATTAATTAATGGATTGTTTGTATTTTTAGTAGCTAGCCACTCTTTTGTTTATTAAATATTTTATTTATATTGCATCATTAACCCCATTTTAAAACAAATTATTATGAAAAAGATTCTTTTTTTTATGTTAGTGCTCTTTATTACTGTTGGAGCAAGCGCTAATGATTCTACCGGAAAAACAGAAGTTGCAAGTGACCAATTTGCTGCTTATCATAGTGTTATTATTCATTTGCAAACTCCGACTGAATGGAATTTCGGATCGACCGTCAGGTATGATAATGGATTTGGCTACACGACACAAGATTTGAATGTTATGAGTAATATTATCTCTGTGAAGAAAGGGAGTATAATAACAATTGACCTTCTATTAATGGGAGGGGGATATGTGCATGCAAGTGATAATGAGACTAGATATGAAGCCATGCCAATTACCGGAAGCTATACATATGTGATATCGGAAGATAGAGAAATTGTTATACGAGTGGATCCTGCTGATTAAATAGCGATAAGAATAGTAGTATCATAGTTGAAGAAAAAGTAGTAAGATATAGGACTACATGATGATACTACTTAGAACGATAAACACTATATAAAAGTTTCTTTCAACTCTATATAAAATAGGCGTTTATAAGTAATACATTGTATATCTTTGAAATTTTGAATTAAGTAATATAAACCAAGTTCATGTAGTAAATTATGTAGGATTTAGTATTTCCTTCAAAAGTAGTATTTAAGAATCAATATGTTATAAAAAAAGAAATGGTTGTCTCACGACAACCAATCTTCATTGTTAACCTTAAATCTAATACTATGAAAAACACATAATATTAACATCTATCTGCCTGATAAAGTTCTATGGATTCCTTCTATATTTAAATAGATAAAGTTAATAATGAGTAAAATACGGAAATATTTCGTGGGTAGTAAGTGTATTTTTGCAGCAAAAATAAAAAAGCGAGTTTTCCACTCGCTTTTTCTATACTATTTAGAACCTTTTTTCTTTTTGTCTTTATCCTCTTGTTTCATCTGAGGTTGTGCGGCTATCACTTTTGCCTTTTCCTTTTTAGGTTTTTTTTCTTCTCTTTTGAATCGTTTTTCGCCCATAATATATAAATATTGGTTTGAGATGTAAATGTAGTTTATTGTGTGGCTAAAAAACTATAATCTGGATATATTAAAAAGAGGTTAAGTTAAAGTTGTGAAAAATAGCGATTCAATATTGCTTACATGATGCAAATAATGGATGTTTTTTTATTTGAGAATGTACAATTTCCTCGTTATTCTCATTTTGATTTCAAACCAAAAAAAAGTATCTTTGGGATGTTTTAGATTGATAGCTATTTAAACAAGAATTTTTGCATGCTTCCAGAAGATATTATTGATGAGCCGGACAACATAGAAGATGAAAACTCCGTTGCAGGAGATGAAACAGAAACAACAGGCTCGCGTTCCGATTATAAAGTTCCCGTAAAAGACACAGACAGTCAGGCGCACCTTTCAGGGATGTACCAAAACTGGTTTTTGGACTATGCCTCCTATGTGATTCTCGAGCGTGCCGTACCTCATATTATAGATGGACTGAAACCTGTTCAACGTCGTATACTTCATTCGATGAAAAGGATGGATGACGGGCGGTATAATAAAGTTGCCAATGTGATAGGGCATACTATGCAGTTTCACCCTCATGGGGACGCTTCTATCGGTGATGCCTTGGTTCAGTTGGGGCAGAAAGATCTCTTGGTCGATTGTCAGGGTAACTGGGGTAACGTTTTTACAGGAGATGGGGCAGCAGCACCACGTTATATAGAAGCACGTTTATCTAAATTTGCGCTCGAAGTACTATTCAACCCTAAAACCACGGATTGGAAGCCGTCTTACGATGGTCGGAACAAAGAACCTATCGCACTTCCTGTAAAGTTCCCTCTGCTCTTGACACAAGGAGCTGAAGGTATTGCTGTAGGTCTGTCATCCAAAATTCTTCCTCATAATTTCAATGAACTTTGCGATGCAGCAGTAGCTCATCTCAAAGGAGAAGACTTTTCTTTTTATCCTGATTTTATAACGGGAGGATATATTGATGTAAGCAAATATAATGATGGTGAGCGTGGGGGTTCGGTGAAAGTTCGTGCAAAAATATCGAAGCTTGATAATAAGACATTAATCATAAGCGATATTCCTTATGGTCGTACATCTACTTCTCTTGTTGAATCTATACTGAGAGCCAACGAAAAAGGAAAAATCAAAATACGTAAGGTAGACGATATTACAGCACTCAATGTCGAAATACATGTGCATCTGGCAGCAGGTGTGTCGTCCGACAAAACAATAGATGCCCTGTATGCATTTACCGATTGCGAAATAAGCATATCTCCCAACTGTTGCGTGATAGAAGATAATAAACCTTACTTTCTGACTGTAAGTAATATTCTTCGTTCTACAACTGAAAATACGCAGAGGCTCCTTCAGCAAGAGTTAGAAATTCAGAAGGCTGAACTTGAAGAGAGCTTACATTTTTCATCGCTCGAAAAAATCTTTATCGAAGAACGTATCTATAAAGACAAGGAGTTTGAAAATGCCAAGAATATGGATATTGCCGTAGAGCATATCGATAAGCGTTTAGCTAAATTTGCAGAATCATTTATTCGGGAGGTAACACGTGAAGATATTCTCAAACTGATGGAAATCAAAATGGGACGTATCCTTAAGTTTAACTCTGAGAAAGCAGATGAACTGGTTGCTAAATACAAGGAGCAGATAGAAGAGATAAATCATAATATCGCCAACATTGTAGATTATACAATTTCGTGGTATGTTATGCTGAAAGAAAAATACGGAAAGAATTTCCCTCGTAAAACAGAGATTCGTAGTTTCGACACCATCGAAGCAACAAAGGTGGTCGAGGCGAACGAAAAACTATATATCAATCGTGAAGAAGGCTTTGTCGGCACAGCTTTGAAAAAGGATGAATACGTTTGCAACTGCTCCGACATCGATGATGTAATTATTTTCTATAAAGATGGAAAATATAAGATTGTAAAAGTCTGCGATAAGATGTTCGTTGGTAAGAATGTATTGTACCTCAATGTATTCAGACGCAACGACAAACGAACAATTTACAACGTTGTGTATCGTAATGGCAAGAATGGATTCGATTATATCAAACGTTTTGCTGTAACAGGAATTACCCGCGATAAAGAATATGACGTAACACAAGGTGAGCCGGGTTCACGTATTGTCTATTTCAGCGCCAATCCGAATGGTGAAGCCGAAACAATACGCGTAATCTTAAAACCGAAACCACGTCAGAAGATTCTGGTATTCGAGAAAGACTTTAGCGATATTGTTATCAAAGGACGTCAGTCGATGGGTAATATATTGACTAAAGCCGAAGTTCATAAAATATCGTTGAAGCAAAAGGGCGGCTCTACACTTGGTGGGCGTAAAGTATGGTTCGATCAGGATGTGTTACGCTTGAATTATGATGAACGTGGCACATTCTTAGGTGAATTCCAAAGTGACGATCAAATACTGGTAGTGCACGATAATGGTGATTTTTATACAACTAACTTTGATTTGAGCAATCACTACGATTCGGGTATTATACGTATCGAAAAATTTAATCCGCATAAAAACTGGACTGCTGTACTATTCGATGCCGATCAGAAATATATTTATTTAAAACGATTTACATTCGAACCATCAGCCAAGAAACAAAACTTCTTGGGTGATAATCCGGAGTCGAAACTTCGCTTGTTATCTGATGTTGTTTATCCCCGTTTCCAAGTAATATTCGGTGGTCGCGATAGTTTCCGCGAATCATTGGAAATAGATGCTGATGAGTTTATTGCAGTAAAAGGATTTAAGGCTAAAGGTAAACGTTTGTCTACGTTCGAAATTGGCGAAATAAAAGAATTGGAACCAACTCGTTTTCCTGAACCGGAAGAAATAGAAGAGAAGAAGTTCGAGGTGCAGATAGATGACGATGACGACGAAATAGATAATAGACCTATATCTGATATATTAGATGAAATAACCGGACAAAAATCGCTCTTCAAAGATGGTGAAGAAGAATAGAATATCAATTTTATTAAGTCTTATATTCAGTTTCTTTTCATTGAATAGTGCTTCATTGTGGAGTCAGGATGTAGATTCTGTTCCATTATTAATAACGAATAATTCGTATCTGGTTGGTATTGGTTCTGCCAATATGTACGACACTTATCTATCGCCACTCGAATATAAAGGTACATCCATTCGTGTAATGAATGAGCGAATGCGCCGCACTACATGGTTCGACTATCGTTTTTATAAACAGCAAATCATAGACCTGGAAGTGGCTAAGGGCGATAACCCGGCTAAGAACGCATCAGAATATTGGGTATTAGGTAACTACCGCTTGGGTGGTCATTATCAGTTCTACCAGACTAATAGATTGCGACTTGGGGCAGGTGGGTTGTGGGATATTGCCGGAGGTGTTCTTTACAACGAACGTAATGGCAATAATCCGGCATCAGCCAGAGCATATACCAATCTTAATTTATCAGCTATTGCTTCTTATCGTTTCGATAAATTTGCTGTTCGTTGGCAAATAGATACACCCGTTGCAGGTGTGCTATTTTCTCCACGGTACGGACAATCTTATTATGAAATGTCATTGGGCAATTCGGTCGATGTCGTTAATTTTTCGTCCTTTCACAATCAACGTGCACTGCGTAATTATATAACTGCAGATATTCCTCTTAATAAGTATATTATTAGGGTAGGCTATTTAGGTTCATACTATCAGACAAAAATAAATAGTATCCATACACATCACTATACGCATAGTTTCGTTATCGGATTCCCCATGGAAGGCGTGAAAACACCAAGGAAGAAAACCGAAAATTTATATTGGTAAATAAAGAATTATGTTTAGAGAAGTAAGACGACAAAATAGAATATTGGAAGATCAGGCACGTATCACCGAGCTGCTTCGGACTTCCGAATATGGTTTCCTAAGTCTTGGCACAACTGAGAACGGTTATGCCTATGGTATTCCTCTCAGTTATGCTTTCGATGAGGAAACAAACAGTCTTTATTTTCACTGTGCACCCGATGGGCAAAAGCTCGACGTAATGAAGCAAAATGATAAAGTATCGTTTTGTGTGGTGGGAGTTACTAAGCCGATTGCAAATCAATTTACGACTTTGTACGAGAGCGTGATCTCTTTTGGTAAAGTAATATCGGATTTGTCGGACGACGAAAAGAGAAAAGCATTGCGTCTATTAGTCTGTAAATATTCACCCGGATTTGAAGAATTAGGCGAGAAATATATGGATAAATCATGGGGGAGGACAACTGTATTCAAAATCGAAATAGAGCATATTACTGCTAAAGCAAAATATAATTAGGAATTAATAATCTCTGTCATCTTGGTATGTAGTGACAAATAGATTTCTCCTTTCAGTTTGAAATGACAGCAATGAAAGCAGTAGGTATTCAGAGCCTTCCTTTGGAAGAATGAGAGATCCAAAAATGGACATAGATATATTCTTTTACTTAATTTCACAATCAATATCTTTAAATTTAAAAGAAAGTAATTAGCTTTGCACACCTTAAATGAACTTACTTTTTTTACAAATTAAATTCAATAGATTAAATTGCTGACAGTGAATACATCAGAAGATTCCTATTTTGGGAAAATAATTATATTAATTCTATTAGCCATTGCTGCGTTCTATGGCTTCAAAACGGCATTACCTCCTCGTTTGTTTCCCGATCAGGTAACATCCAATTCTAATATAGTAATGGATAGCATGATGCTCGAAGCAGTATCAGATACAACTGAAATGGCTATTGCTGATACAACAGAAGTGGCTGTGCGGGATACTCTCAATAATAATCAAACAGAAGCGGTCGATGAGACTTTAGACCCTTCTATCCGTGCCCAAGGATATAATAATCTCAAACATTTCTATGCTAAATTACATGTCTTGGAGCAAGACAAAACAGGCAAAGTGCGTGTTGCATATTTCGGTGACTCGATGAACGATGGAGACTATATTGTTCAGGATGTCCGCAGCGAATTTCAAGATAACTATGGGGGGCAAGGTGTTGGTTTTGTTGCAATAACATCACTTTCAGCCAATGCTCGTGGTTCTGTTTCGCATCAGCATTCTAAGACATGGACTACCCAGTCGTTCGTAAAAGTGAAGAAGCCGGCAAGACCTTTCGGAATCGACGGACAGGTTTTCTTTGCTCATGGTGAAGGTAATTGGGTGAAATATAGGGCACAAAGTCAGCGCCATTCAACGTCGTTATTCAGACCGACATTATTCTATGGTCGTTCTGCCAATAATCAGGCTTATGTAACTATTCAATCGGGTAAAGATTCAATCGTAACAAAGGAATTGAATCCGACTAAACTGCTGAATACTCTCCCTGTCGCTTCTACAACAAAATCGCTACAAGTCAATTTCCATAAAACAGATTCTATTCCCATTTATGGATTCAATTTCGATGACGGGCAAGGGGTTCATGTCGATAATTATTCTATGAGGGGAAATTCAGGTCTGCCGCTTTCCATATTGAATGTAAATCTGATGAATGCTTTTGACGATGTGCTGAATTACGATCTCGTCGTACTGCATTATGGAGCTAATGTATTGGGATATGGAACACTCAATTATAGTTGGTATGAGAAGAATATGACCAAAGTTGTTGAGAATCTGCGTGCTTGTTTCCCGAATGCTGATATTCTGATTATATCCACAGCCGATAAGGCGACTAAAATAGATGGTGTGATGCAGACAGATCCTGCTGTTGTGCCTTTAGCCAATGCTCAGAAAAACTACGCACGCAAAACAGGAGCAGGGTTTATCAGTCTTTATAGTCTGATGGGTGGCGAAGGTTCTATGGCTAAGTGGGTAGATGAGAAAAATCTGGCAGGAAAAGATTATACTCACTTCAATGCTACGGGATCTAAAAAGGTAGCTAAACTTATTTACGACGAAATAGGCAAAGGATTTAGCAAGTATAAAGAAGAACATCTAAACGAATAACATTTTGATGGGGCAATTTAAAAAAATATTATCAATATATATATTACTTTCATTTTTTTGTTTGTACACCACTGTTCTGTGGGCAAGCAATCCTGATGAGAAGAAGGAATCTAAGAACGTATATATTGCTAATCAAGGGTTGCTCGATGGTGTTTTTAATAAATTGTATAATCTCGAAAAAAATAAAAGTGGCAAAGTAAATATTGTGCATATTGGTGATTCTCATATTCAAGCCGATATTTTCACGAATACCATCCGCGAATCGTTGCAGCAGATATTTGGAAATGGCGGATATGGTTTTACCTTTCCATATAGTTTGTTGAGAACCAATGGAACACGCAGTGTGCGTTACATAAGCGATGCTACATGGAAAAGTTTGTTGAATGTTTATCCTGTGGCAGATGTTGGGATAGGGCTTAGTGGAATTGCTCTATATACATCTTCTTCAGAATTTGTGGTACAATTGACAGCCGAGGAAAAATATAAATTCAACACAGTAAAGATAATTTATCCGTCCGAAGAACCTAATTTTAAAATGTCGGTATCAGCCGAATTAGCAGAGGTTGCTGCTACGCCTACGATGGTTACAGCGGAAGGGGCTATGAAATCGCACACAATCAAAAAAGGGGAGAGTTTATCAGCTATTAGTCGCAAATATGGAGTTACGGTAGCTCAGATAAAAAAGACTAATAACATGAAGTCGGATATGATTCATCCAGGTAAAAGTCTTAAAATACCGACCAAAGGAACACGGGTTGCAGTACCGACAAAGAAGTTGAAAGTGGAAGATGATGTTGAGTTTGTAATGTTAAAAACCCAGCCATTTTGTTCGTCTTACACTAGTGATTCGCTTATGGATCGTATTATGATCCTCCCTGACGGGCAGCAAACAATGTACAATCTCAATGGTTTTGTAATAGAGAACAATGAGCCCGGTATTATTTACCATACTATAGGAGTAAATGGGGCAAAGATGTCCGATTACAATAAATACCCTTTATTCTTTAAACAATTACCGCTCCTCGCTCCCGATCTTATTATTCTTTCGTTTGGTACTAATGAGTCGTTCGGTAGGCTTTCTGTAACCGAATATATGTATCAGCTGAAAGAATTTGTAGCTAATATAAAGAAATTAAATATCAATGCCACTATTCTGGTAATGACTCCTCCACCTTCGATGTTTCGTCGCCGCCGTCCTAATTCATTCGTTACCAATTATAGCGTTGCGCTTATGGGACTGAATGATATGCCTATATGGGATCTCTATACACGTATGGGGGGGCTGTCGGGCATAAAACCCAAAGGGGAGTATTCAGGCTTAATTGCCAGAGATAATGTGCATTATACATCTAAAGGATATCAAGTGCAGGGAGAAATGTTTTCTTCCGACTTTATCAAAGCATACAATAACTTTAAGGAAACTAAGAAAAATTGAAAACGATTCTAAATATCACCGATATATATTTGCCGGATTATATTGATAAATTGGTGGGCGGTACAGATACTCTTTCGTCATGGTTTAAATACGATCCGACTCATCCTTTACTTTTCAACTCTGGATTATTCTTGGGTCTATTTTTATTCTTCTATGCAGGATATGTTTTGGTCAAATCAGACAGGCACGAATTATTTCGCAAAATATACCTGATTGTTTTCTCCCTCTTCTTTTATTATAAAGCTGGAGGAAATACAATGGATATAGATCTCGGATTTTATACTGTCAAGCTGAATTATTTCTTATTGCTGCTCATCTGTGCTATTGTTACACATATCCTTTCACGGATAATGTATCATCAGGAGGATAAGAAAAAGCAAAAGCTATTATTGGCGACTATTATCGTAGCTAATTTATCGATGTTGGCTTACTTCAAATATACCAACTTCCTGATCGATAATATAAATTCGATGTTTAACGGTGACTTCTCGTTTCAGACCATCATACTACCTATCGGTATCTCATTCTTCGTATTCGAAGCCATAAGTTATGCGATGGATCTCTATCGTAAGGAGATGGAGCCTGCTAAATCGACACTCGATTTTTGCTTTTATATAGCATTCTTCCCTAAATTAGTAGCCGGGCCTATTATCAGGGCGAAAGACTTCTTGCCACAGATGTATAAGAAACTACATCTTACAAAGGAAGATGCAAATAAAGCATTGTTCCTTATACTTATTGGTCTGATTAAGAAAGCTGTTATATCCGACTATATATCGACTAACTTTGTCGATCGTATATTCGACGCACCTCAACTCTACTCTTCGTTCGAAAACCTAATGGCCGTTTATGGCTATACATTGCAGATATATTGCGACTTTTCGGGTTATTCCGATATCGCAATCGGGTTGTCGTTACTGATGGGCTTCACTATTCCTGCCAACTTCCTAACTCCCTATAAGTCACAGTCGATTACCGAGTTTTGGCGTCGCTGGCATATATCACTATCGTCGTGGCTGAGAGATTATCTCTATATATCATTGGGCGGTAACAGAAAAGGAAAAATAAGAACCTACGTCAATCTGTTCCTTACGATGCTTATCGGTGGATTATGGCATGGTGCATCATGGAAATTCGTAATATGGGGAGGGCTTCACGGCGGATTATTGGCAGTCGAAAGATTTACTAAACAATATATACCATTGTCGGGTACAAATGTTTTTGGTCGTTTTATCCGCATCCTTATCACGTTTCATTTAGTGGCTTTTTGTTGGATATTCTTTAGAGCCAGCAGCTTCGAGAACGCAAGCAATGTGATAGCTAATATAGCTAAGCTAACATTTATACCGTCTGAATGGTGGGCTGTAATAGATGGATATAAGAATGTATTTATTCTTGTCGCGATAGGATATATCTTACACTTCCTTCCCGAAAACTTTGTAAATATGATCAAAGCAGGATTCGGCAGAATGCCTTTAGTGCTGAAAGCTGTATGTCTCGGATTGGTTATGTGGCTGATTTATGCTACGATGTCTAGCGGACCACAACCATTTATATACTTCCAATTCTAAAAAGGTTGGTATTCTTTTGATGTTTGATTTTTGTCGTGAGTTACGAATGGGGCATAAAATTATTCCAATCCCTCGAACTCACGCTCAAGGTCTTTCAGTTCATTTCTGATACTTTCCAGTTTATGAATAACTTGTATTTTTCGGCTCTCCTCGTCTTTCTTGTGCTTCAGTGTTTGGCGAGCTCCTTCGAGCGTTAAGCCTTTTTCTCTGACAAGTTGAAATACAACGGCAATATTTTCAATATCATTCTTTGTGTATTGGCGAGTACCGCCCGGAGTTTTGCGGGGATTGATTATATCGAACTCTGTCTCCCAGAACCGAAGGAGCGATTCGTTCACGTCAAAGTGTTGTGCTACATCTCTGAGCGCAAAATATAAACGTTTATCTTTTTCAAAATCGATTCTTGCCATATAATTAGTCCATTACTTGTCCGTGGTTAGCAGCAATCTGTAGCATCTTATCGTATTCGGCAGGAGTAAGATCCATAAAGTAATATTTGGCCGGATTGTCGGGCTGTCCTTTTACATGCACTTCGTAATGTAGATGTGAACCTGTCGATTTTCCTGTATTTCCCACTTCGCCTATCTTTTCACCCCGTGTTACTTTTTGTCCAGCGTGAACACTGTATTCGTTAAGATGGCCATACAATGTTTTGTAACCATATCCGTGGTCTATCATAATACACTTTCCATACCCTTGCTTCCAGTCTGCTAGGATAACAGTACCGTTACCTGTTGCATAGATAGGCGTACCTGTTTGTGCAACAAAGTCCATCCCTGCATGAAAGCGTGGTGTACCATATATAGGGTCGATGCGTGTACCATATCCCGATGCCACTTGTTTCAAACTTTTATCGGATACAGGCTGAATACTCGGAATATGTAGCAAACGATCCTTTTGGTTTTTAGCCATGTTTACAATTTCGTCAAAAGAATTGGATTGTACATATAATTGTTTGGAAATTAAATCCATTTTCTTTGTTGTTTGCACTATTAGATCAGGATTTGATAATTCCATCAAGTAATCATATCTGCCAAGACCGCCTACACCCGAATTACGTATCGAAGAAGAAATAGGATCGGAATGAAAGATAGCTCTATACAGATTGTCATCCCGTTGTTGAATGTCTCTCAATACGTTGGAGACTTCATCCATCCGTTTCGATAGTATCTTATATTGCGCCTGCACCAGTTGATTTTCTTTCTTTAGCTCTTTTTCTCTCGGCGAATCGAGAAAGTATATTGTGACCCAGAAAACCCCGAATCCAATGAGGATTCCCGACAAAAGATGTCGGAGTACAGTAAAGAATCGATCCTTTATACTAGGATATATTCTGTCGTAGGTTAGTGTTTGTGGATTGTATTTATAATATACTTTTCGCTTCATTTTATATTAATCTTGCATATTTATATATGCGAGTTCGGCAAAAGTAAAGTTTTTGAGCTATTTTTGCAAATCGAATATATTAAGAAACTGAAAAACGAATTTAACAGGCTAGTGTTCAATGTTCTATCATATTCATCCGTTTGAGAATTAATTTTAGACATCTATATTTACATTTGCCGGTTTAAATATCGCTTATAATTTATAATTATTGATCATGACTTCTAAAGAAATTAGAGATTCGTTCAAAACCTTTTTCCAATCGAAAGGTCACCAGATTGTACCATCAGCTCCGATGGTTATTAAAGATGATCCTACACTGATGTTTACCAATGCCGGTATGAATCAGTTCAAAGATATTATCTTGGGTAATGTGCCTATCAAATATTCACGTATTGCCGATTCACAAAAATGCCTTCGTGTAAGTGGAAAGCATAACGATTTGGAAGAAGTTGGGCACGATACATATCACCATACCATGTTCGAGATGCTTGGTAACTGGTCGTTTGGCGATTATTTCAAAAAAGAAGCGATTGAATGGGCATGGGAATATCTGACCGAAGTTATAAAACTCGATAAAGACAGATTATATGTAACCGTATTCGAAGGCAGTGCCGAAGATGGCTTGGCTCGTGACGACGAAGCCGCAGGATATTGGGAGAAATACCTTCCTGCCGATAAAATTATCAATGGAAGCAAAAAAGATAATTTCTGGGAGATGGGAGACACTGGTCCTTGTGGTCCTTGTTCCGAAATACATGTGGATATTCGTCCTGATGCCGATAGAGCAAAAGTAAGCGGTGTGTCTCTTGTAAATAACGATCATCCGCAAGTGGTAGAGATATGGAATCTTGTATTCATGCAATTCAATCGTAAGGCTGATAAATCGCTGGAGTCTCTTCCTGCCAAAGTGATCGATACAGGTATGGGATTTGAGCGTCTTTGCATGGCTGTGCAGGGCAAGATATCGAATTATGATACGGATGTATTCCAGATTATAATAAAGGCGATTGCCGAACTTACAAATAGTGAATATGGCAAGGATGAGAAGAAAGATATTGCAATGCGCGTTATTGCCGATCATATTCGTACTATCGCATTCTCGATAACAGATGGTCAGTTGCCATCGAATGCCAAGGCTGGATATGTTATTCGCCGTATTCTTCGTCGTGCAGTGCGTTATGGTTATACATTCCTCGATCAGCATAAATCGTTTATGCACAAGTTGATCCCTGCATTGATAGAAACAATGGGTGATGCTTATCCGGAACTTATAAAACAACAAACACTTATCGAGAAAGTAATAAAGGAGGAGGAAGAATCGTTCCTTCGTACGCTCGAAACAGGTATTAAATTACTCGATAAACAAATAACTGAAACAAAAGCGAAAAACTCTACCGTATTGAACGGTGCAGATGCTTTCGTTTTATATGATACATATGGATTCCCGCTTGACCTTACAGAACTTATCCTTCGCGAGAATAACATGTCGGTAGATAATGCAGGTTTCGATGTGGAAATGCAAAAACAAAAAGAGCGCGCACGTAATGCTGCTGTTGTAGAAACCGGCGACTGGACAGTTCTTAAAGAAGGTGATCCAGAGTTTGTAGGCTATGACTTTACCGAATGCGAAGCCGAAATATTGCGTTATCGTAAGGTAAAGCAGAAGAATAACGAGTTCTATCAGATAGTACTTAACCGCACACCGTTTTATGCAGAAATGGGAGGGCAAGTAGGAGATAGCGGCTGGCTGATAAATGATGATGAGAAAATTGAAATAATTGATACAAAACGCGAAAATAATCTGGCTGTACACTTAGCAAAGAAACTTCCGGGCGATCTGACTGCTACTTTTGTTGCACGTATCAATACAGAAAATCGTACGGCATCAGAATGTAATCATACAGCTACTCACTTGATGCATGAAGCATTACGTGAAATATTGGGTAATCATGTAGAGCAGAAAGGTTCATTTGTATCCCCTTCGGTTTTGCGTTTCGACTTTTCTCACTTTCAAAAGCTGACAGATGAGGAAATCCGAAAAATAGAGCGTTATGTAACAAGTAAGATTCGCGAAAACATTACACTCGACGAAAAACGTTGTGTGCCTATTTCCGAAGCAAAAGCGATGGGTGCAATGGCTCTCTTCGGCGAGAAGTATGGTGACGAGGTACGTGTAGTGCGTTTTGGTGATTCGGTGGAGTTATGCGGAGGTACACATATATCGTCTACTGGTCGTATAGGGTCATTCCGTATAATTAACGAAAGCTCTATTGCTGCGGGTATTCGTCGTATTGAGGCTATTACAGCGGATGTGTGCGAAGATTATTTCTATACACAACAAGATATTCTGACAGAGATAAAGTCATTATTTAATAATGCTCCTAATCTGACACAGGCTCTTCATAAATTCTTCGACGAAAATCTGGAGATGAAAAAGAAGATGGAGGAATATGTGAAAGAAAAGACAGCTCAGCTTAAAGATCTTGTCATCAGTAAAAAACAGTCTATTAACGGGATGGATCTATTTATTCTCAAAGGTTCTTTCCCTGCTGAAGTAGCTAAAGATATTGCATTCCAATTGAGAGGTGAATTCACTCAAAATTCTGTGTTTATAGGTGCTACCGATTCGGAAAATAAACCGATGCTGACCCTTATGATCAGTGACGATTTAGTTGCTGGTGGATTAAATGCATCGCAAATAATTCGTGATGCTGCTAAGCATATCCAAGGTGGGGGTGGGGGACAGCCTCATTTCGCTACAGCCGGCGGTAAAGATGCGGATGGATTGGCTAAGGCAATGGATGAGATAATAGAGAAGATAAAATAAAAACAGTTATAATGTTATATATAAAGCCGATAGAGTTGTTCTATCGGCTTTATTATTTCTTGTAATCTTTATGCTTGACTTTTTACACAAATATAAAGTGCGGGTATTCTAATCAAAGAATACCCGCACTTCTTAAATAGAGATTAGAGATTCGCTTTGCGTTTTTTTACTTCGTCTACAAGTTTAGAAAAGGATTTATCCCTTTTACGCTTTTCGTGTTCCGAAGTAGAAAAATGCCATGCTTCCTTCCGAAGCTTAAGATAACTCTCATAAACTTTAGGGTCTAATATACCACAGTTTACTGCTTCTAAAACGGCACAACCGGGCTCGTTGATATGTTCACAATCCTTGAAACGACATGATTCCGTAAAGTCAGAAATCTCTAACATTTTGGCAAGTGAATCAGGATCGTCAATAGCCAATCCAAATTCCCGAACACCGGGAGTGTCGATTAAGACACCTGATGCGTCCATCAATACCATTTCCCGACGGGTAGAAGTATGTCGCCCTTTTCCCGTAGACACGCTTATATCGGACGTGAGCAATACCGATTTTTCGCAAAGTGCATTAACCAGAGAACTTTTCCCAACACCTGATGAACCGACAAACACAACAGTTTCTCCTTTTGCTATGAATTCCCGTAGTTGGAGAATCGTTTGGGGTTGATGAATACTTGTGAAAAATACAGGCATTTGATGAGCTATGTGTTTAACATGTTCTTCAATTTTCTGTTTATCAAAATCTAAATCGGCTTTATTGAGTACCAATATAGGTTTGATTTTTTCCTCTAATATCTGAACCATAAAACGTTCGGCTCTACGGATATTGAAATTATCGTCAAGGCTTTGTACAATAAATGCCTTATCCACATAAGAAGCAATGGCTTGTTTATCGGCAATTGTTCCGCTTTTTTTGCGATACAGTATCCGTTCGCGGGGCAGCATATCAACTATAATCCCTTTATTCTCATCGAATGGTTGAAAAATAACCCAATCACCCATACAAGGCAATTCAAAGTCTGATTTGCCAAACATCATATTTCCCGTTAATTCACATTGATGCAGTCCGCTTTCGGAAATAACTTCGTAGCATGTTCGATGTACTACTGTTACACGACCATGAGAAAGAGCTTTATATGCTGATTCTTGCTTTAGCTGGTTTAACTTGTCATTCCAACCGTAAGTGTTTAAATGAATCATTGCTCTATCTTTTTTGCAATGAAAAATACATAACCGTAAAATTCTTTATACTTGTGGTATATTTCAGCGTCATAACGTTGAAACGCTACGAATTCTTCGGCGATTTTATTTCCTGCATATTTATCTAGAAATAGCTCTTGAGCTCTACTCAGCGGAGCAAAATAATGCTCTGTCCAGCAAGTTATAGGCAAAATAAAAGTAGCAACAGGAATGTACCCTGCTTTCTGTATCAGAGCTACTTTGGTGGTAATCGTATCCATTTCTGGAAACTGCTGCATACAGTAATTATCAATTTCCGCCGGACGTTTCTCGGTAAACCACGAGACATCAGAAACGGCAATATATCCTCCTGTTTTCAGAAACTTACGCCACTCGTTCAGCCCTCGTCCAAAACCGATATTATAAATTGCTCCTTCCGACCAAATCAGGTCTAACTCTTCATCTTGAAAGGGAAGATTATCCATTGAACGGACAATTCCTTTAACTCTGTCCTGAATATTCAATTGTTCGGCATTGTCGTTGAATATATCTATAAACTTAGGGAACAAATCGAGTCCGGTAATCTTTCCCTTAACATGTTCGGCAAGCGTCATTGTCTGCCCACCTGTCCCACAACCGATGTCGGCGATAAGGGATTTATCGGTAAGATTGTCTATAAAGCTAAGGGCTTTAAGGGTTACTTCGGGACTTCCGGGTCCTTGTCGTTTTGTAGTTGAAAAGAAATCACAGATTAAATTTAATTCGAATTCGTGAATTGTTTTATTTTCGTTACTCATTATTGTTATGTATATGCATACAATAGTAGACATAACAATGCCTTTGATTGTATGCGAGTTTAAAATTGAAATTTTTACAATAGAAGATACTCTCGAAAGATTATTCGAGAACATACGAAAGGACAATCTGTATCAGAAGTACAGATTGTTTATAAAACCAAATCCGATTTAAATGTTTTTGTCATGTTGCAAAGATACATAATATTTTGTTTGACAGAAAATATCTTTTTATACTATTAAGATATGTTTAATAGGAGATAGAGCTTTTTGCATTTCATCAAGTAAATCATTCCGTTCGTCAGATTAATTTGAAAATCGTGTTGCTTCAGATTAGTTTTGAGACTGAAATCAAAAAAACAGTAAGTTATGAAATACAATAAAATGTACATCTTAGTTATTTTACTGATTCAGTCAATCAGTATATCGGCACAAACGGAAATATCAGATAGAATTCATCAATCCATTCGACTTGAAACTGATAGTATTTTTGACAGGTTAGTTGAAATCAGAAGAGACTTTCATAAATATCCGGAACTTTCGAGTGAAGAAAAGAGAACACAGGAGGCTATAAAAAAACATTTATTAGAATTAGGACTTCGTGTTGAAACTGACATCTATGGATATGGCATTGTAGGCATTTTAGAAGGAGAGAAAAAAGGTAAAAATATTGCCTGGCGAGCTGACATGGATGCCTTACCGGATGATTCTCCGGATAATGTTGACTTCAAGTCTATGACAAAGGGCGTTAAACATAGTTGCGGGCATGATGTACATATGACAATTGCATTAGGAATAGCTGAAGTTCTGGCAAAAAACAAAAACTCCCTGCAAGGTACAGTCTATTTTATTTTTCAGCCGGAAGAGGAAACCTTTGAAGGAGCAAAAGGTATGCTTGAAAATGGATTAATTACTAAATTTAAGGTTGATGAAATTTATGGACTTCATGTAACACCAGCATCGGTTGGGCAAATATTGGTAAAGCCGAATGAAATGTTTCCTTACCAGAAAGAAGTAAGAATAGAACTTAAAAACACGCTATCCGAAGAGGAAGCAAAAGAACTCGCAACCAAAATTCGCAATTCATTAATTAGATCGAAAGACGGAAGTAAACCATGGGAACTACAGTCGCTTATTGACCCTGAGATTGGATTAACAAACCCGAACACCATTTTCAAAGACTTTTTAATTGCGGAAGAATATTTTAGAATTTATTCTGAAAACGATAAATTATACATTGAAGCTCAATTATTTGAAACTGATTCAGCCAGATTAAAAAATATCATTCCTACTATTAAGAAAGTAATCGAAGACGAAAATTATTCTCCCCAATTACTTTCCGTTTCATATATAAGAGGGAATCCGATTGTTCAGAACGACCCAAAACTGACAAATAGTTCAATAAATGTACTTGATAGTATTTATGGAAAAGGAATTGTTACAGCTTGTTACGGACAAGTTCCTTATTCGAATGATGATTTTGCTTATTTTCAACAAAAAATACCCGGAGTATATTTTTTCCTCGGAGGTTCTAATTTCGAAAAAGGAATTATAGCAATGATGCACGCTCCTTATTTTGGGGTTGATGAAGAGTGTATCAGGATTGGAGTCAGGGCATTTTCTTCTTTGATATTTGAAAGGCTTAAATAAAAAGAAGAACGTCAGCTAACAAGCGGTTTTGGGGTTTGGCATATGCTCGTTGTATTGTCTGCCCTAATTACAAAATTTAGTATGTATATTTACGCATACAATATCTTTCATTCTAATCGCCCTCGTGTAAGTGTAAAATGAAAATAAAAGAAAGTAAACGAATAGATTTGTAGCATTAAAGATGAAAAATAATAGCAAATGAACTTAAAGCACGAATGGATTAATAGCTTCTTTATCGCATTAACACTTTCAGTGTGTTTATTTATTGTTGTGGATATTGCTTATGATGAACGAATATGGGAGTTCGGTGCTTTTACTTTAAAAGCACGTTTACAGTCTTTAGGTATAACTGTTGTTACTTTCTATTTAGCAAGCTATGGTTATCAACGAATGGCTCAGCTTTTTATTAATAAAAACAAAGATAAAAAGAGAGCAAACTGGAAAGAATACGTGTTTGTTTTTCTGATAAACTTCATCCTCTTAAATTTCATCCATATATTTATTATTTTTTATATAACCGAGATGGATTTTAGATGGCGGGAATCACTATTGATTAATGTGACAGGATCTATTCTATTGCTTCTCTACTATACGATGATACGCAATCGGATTTTATCTAAAAGTTTTGTTGAACAAAGCCTTCAATTAGAAAAAGTAAAAGTCGATCAATTAGAAACCGAACTAAAATTCCTGAAATCTCAATACCACCCACATTTTCTATTCAATGCTTTAAACACGATTTATTTTCAGGTAGATGAAAAAAACAAGGAAGCAAAACAAAGTATCGAACAGTTGTCAGACCTGTTGAGATATCAGCTCTATGATATAGAAAAGGAGGTAACAATGGAACAGGAAATAAATTACCTGAAGTCATACATTGCTTTTCAACAGTTACGGACGAGCGAAAGGCTTGTTCTGGATTTGCATTTCGACCCGGAATTGAAAGAGCAAAAAATACACCCTCTATTGTTCCAGCCTTTGATCGAAAATGCCTTCAAATATGTAAGAGGCGAGTACAGAATACAACTGGAAATGAGGTTAAACGGAAATCAAATTCAGTCTGAGATAAAAAATTCAATATCCCCATCTCAAAATACGAACAACAAAAAGGATAAAGGGATAGGTATTGAGAATTTAAAACGACGCCTCGATCTGTTGTATCCAAATAAATATAACTTAGAGATTAAACAAACAGAAAGTATGTTTGTTGTTAATTTGACGATAAGTACAGATTGATATGAAAATAAAATGCGTCATTACAGATGATGAGCCCATGGCAAGAAAAGGGTTACGGGGTTATATCGAAAAAATAGATTTCCTTACCTTGATAGGGGAGTGTGAAGATGCTGTTCAGCTAAACACAATGCTGAAGACCCAACAGGTTGATCTTATATTTCTTGATATTGAAATGCCAGAGATGACAGGACTTGAACTGCTGTCGAACCTGACAAATCCACCTAAAGTAATTATTGTATCAGCTTATGAGCAATACGCTCTTAAAGGTTATGAGTTTGATGTAGTGGATTATCTTTTGAAGCCTGTGTCTTTTGATCGCTTCCTGAAATCGGTCAACAGGGTTCATGACTTGTTACAAACGGAACAAAAAGAAGAGAATGAGTATATATTTGTGAAGAGCGACAAGCAGTTAAAAAAGATTCTGTTCAAAGATATTCTCTTTATTGAAAGCATGGAGAATTATGTTGTCATTCAGACTGTCTCGTCCAAAGAAGTAGTATATACTACTCTGAAACAACTATACGAATCATTACCTCAGGATATTTTTCAGCAGATTCACCGTTCATATATTGTAAATATTAATCAGGTAGATGCTATTGATGGAAATCAGTTGAACGTAAAATCATATAAAATACCTGTAGCCCGAAATTTCAGAGATGAGATTTATAATTTAATTCTTAAGAACCGATTAATAAATAGAAAGTAACTACATTTTATTGATAAATACTGAATAATTATTGTTAGTTATCAGTTACTTAAATCTACTATTGTCATAATTATACGGAATGCTTGTTCCTACAACTACATCTTCTATCTTTGTTAAAATCAACCAATCATCCATATTCCCTTGATGATCGAAGTCTAGAGTTGGTTCTATTTCTTCTACATTAGTAAATTCAACAAGAATAAGGCATTTTTTGTGCCAACGTTCTTTTTGTTTATCAGTCAGATTGAGTTTATTTTGGTTGGATTCAAGAATATCTTGAGTTTCTGAGTCTGTTAACTTAACATAGTTTTCGACATTGGTTATTGTAGCTTTAGCTGAAATCTTCTTTGATCCTTTCTTTATGAAATATAAAGTATCATTAGAAAATACTCTGCTATGGGGTATTTTTCTTCCTGCTGCACCACGGACTATCATTGTTTTTTTTCGCAAAAGTATCTTTTCTAATACGTTCTCTTTATCATCACAATAAACTAAGTGTACCATAGAATTATTCTTTATAATTTAGTTACTATTTTAATTGCGAGTACAAAATTTAGACATGGATATTTGATTGTCTCTTTTATTTCGAATCTCCTTAATTAGGAGCCTTTCGATACAAGAATGCAGCAATTGTGATAAATACAATATTAGGTACCCACACAGCCAGAAGTGGCGACATAGTACCCGATATAGCAAAAGAAGAACTAACAGTCATAAAGAGGATATAAGATACACTTAAACCTAAACCGATTCCGATATTCAGCCCCATACCTCCTTTTACTTTGCGGGCAGATAATGATGCACCGATAAGTGTAAGAATAAATGCCGAAAATACCGATGCAAAGCGTTTGTAGTACTCTATTTCGAATTGAGTGATACTTACTCCACCGATATTGGCCATACCTCTCGATTTTTGCCTTTTGATGTATTTATATAGTTGTGGTGTAGTCATTTGTTCGAAGTCATTTACCGAAACGAGAAAGTCGCTGGGTGTGACATTTATGGTTGTATCCATCTGCGTTCCAGCAGTGATTTTTTCGCGCATCCCTTCAAAATCTCTTATCGAATAGTTATGCAGTACCCAATGATAAGCTGTATCATATTGAATACGTGTGGCGATAAGACGCGATTTAAGTTCTTTATTTTCAAATTTATCGAGTGCCAGATTAAATCCTTCACGAGATTTGTTGTCGAATCGGTCTATGTAGAGGATAACTCCATCGTCGACCTGCATCTGAATTGAGGTTGCATATTCTACACTCTTATCCCTTACATATTTATTTTGAAAATTGACACGTGTCGAATTTGCCGGCGGAATGATGAAACTTGTCAATATAAAACTAATAAGAGCAATAACTCCTGCCGATATCATATAAGGTTTCATAAGTCGCTTGAAACTCATGCCATTAGAAAGCATGGCTATGATTTCGGAATTATCTGCAAGTTTCGATGTGAAAAATATTACGGCAATAAATACGAACAGCGGACTGAACATATTACTGTAATAGGGGATAAAATTGACGTAGTAATCGAACACAATAGCCTTAAGGGGGGCATTATTGGTAAGGAACTTATCTATTTTCTCATTAATATCGAATACTATCGATATAGACATAAGAAGGGTAATGGAGAATATATATGTCCCCAGGAACTTCTTTATAATGTATCTGTCTAATATCGTTAGTAATTTCATCTATTGGTTTGATAATGCATTTTAAGTAGTGGACTGCAAGATAAGTAAGATATTTAACTGATTATATTCTTCTTGACACATTTTCGATGATTCCCTTTTTCCATGAAGAAAAATCACCAGTAATGATATGTTTCCGTGCTTCTTTTACCAGCCACAGATAAAAAGCCAGATTGTGTATCGAGGCTATCTGAAGGGCTAGTATCTCGTTTACAATAAATAGATGACGAAGATACGCTTTGCTATATAATGTATCAACAAATGAAGCACCGTCTTCTTCTTCTATTCGAGAGAAATCGTCAGCCCATCTTTTATTGCGCATATTCAGTATGCCATTCTTAGTGAATATCTGTCCATTGCGTCCATTGCGTGTTGGCATGATGCAGTCGAACATATCAACTCCCCGTTCTATGGCTTCGAGCAAATTGGCTGGTGTACCGACACCCATTAGATAGCGTGGCTTGTCTTTAGGTAGTATTTCATTTACAACCTCTATCATTTCATACATTTTCTCGGTAGGTTCGCCTACAGCTAGCCCCCCGATTGCATTTCCTTCTGCTCCTTTTGATGCAACATTTTCGGCAGCTCTTTTCCGCAGATCGGTATATACACAACCCTGCACGATAGGAAATAGTGCTTGTTTATATCCATAGCTACATTCTGTTTCATTAAATCGTGTAATACAACGATCTAACCAACGTTCTGTTAGTTCCAATGACTTTTTTGCATAGGTATAATCGGCATCACCCGGTGTACATTCGTCGAACGCCATCATTATATCCGCACCGATAGTACGTTCTATATCCATTACCGATTCGGGGGTAAACATATGTTTAGAACCATCGATATGCGAACGGAAGATAGCACCTTCCTCTGTCAGTTTACGGTTTTCAGCTAAAGAAAATACCTGAAAGCCACCACTGTCGGTCAAAATAGGCTTGCTCCAACTGTTAAACTTATGCAATCCTCCGGCTCTTTGCAGTATATCGAGTCCGGGACGAAGGTATAGGTGATAGGTATTCCCCAGAATTATCTGAGCTTTTATATCGTTTTCCAGCTCGGGCATATGCACAGCTTTTACTGCGCCTTGCGTACCCACCGGCATAAAGATAGGAGTTTCTATTTGTCCATGATCGGTAGTGATAAGTCCAGCCCTTGCTTGAGACTGGCTATCGGTATATTGTAATTCAAAATCCATTTATTGAGTTATCAGGCTTGATTCGATTTGGAAGAATCGGCTTCCTTATTTGTTTCTGTATATAGCAGATCCTTTAACTGAACGAGTACAATCGAAGTTTTATTTTTCTTAAGAACGGTAAATTGATATCCTTCCGATTCCAATTTATCATGTGTGTTGGGGATACGACCAAATTTGTCAATTAAATATCCGGCAAGAGTATCGTATTGTTTTTCTTTATCGATAGAGTGTGGTAATCCATTGTTTATGTCTGTGATAGAAGCTGTTGCGATTACAGAATAAGCATCATCTGCCATTTTTTCTACAAAAGGGATTTCATTGTCGTACTCATCTTGTATTTCGCCAACTAGTTCTTCCAAAATGTCTTCCATCGTGATAACACCTTCAATGCCTCCGTACTCATTTAGTACCATAGCTATCTGTTGATGTTTCACCTGAAACTCTTTGAGTAATTGACCGATGCGCTTAGTTTCCGGCGTAAAAGATACCGGGCGAATAATGGTACTGATATCTACACTGCCGCTTTTACGCATCTTTTTCAGAATGTCTTTTAAGTGGACAACTCCGATGATGTTATCTACACTGTCTTCATAACAAGGAATACGCGAAAAACCTTCTTCTATAATAAATTCGAGCGTTTTCTCATCATAATCGTTTGCATCAATAGCAACCATCTGCGTGCGTGGAACCATGACCTGACGGGCAGTACGTTCCGAGAAATCGAATGCATTTTTTATTATGTCGAAATCCGTATCTGCATTATTTGCACTTTCTTTTACTTGATCTACGAGATAACGTAGTTCGTCGCTACTATATGTCTCCTGTTCTGAAACGGTATGCAAACCGACAAGCTTTAATACCAGATTAGCAATTCCGTTCAAAACCCAGATGAATGGGCGGAAAAGCCAATAAAAAGCGTGCAGCGGATAAGCTACAGCCAGAGTCGTTTGTTCTGAACGTTGTATAGCAAGGGATTTTGGAGCTAACTCTCCAAGTACTATATGTAGAATGGTAATAATAATGAAAGCTGTTACTAACGCTATTGTAGAAATAACATCTGCACTCAAGCTTATATCCAAAAGTGCCAATCCTTGTCTGATGATTTTAGAAACGATAGGCTCTCCAATCCACCCTAAAGCAAGACTCGATATGGTTATACCCATTTGCGTTGCAGCCAAATATCCGTCAAGATGATTGACAATGTGTTTTGATAGAATAGCAGTCCGGCTTCCGGCTTGCGCTTTCATTTCGAGTTGCGATGACCTTACTTTGACAATAGCAAACTCGGCAGCAACAAAGAAACCATTAAGAAAAACAAAGAATAAAGTAACGAGTATCGATAGAAAAATTTCCATATTTAATATGAATGATAATATTGCAAAGATAATATAAAAGTGAAATGAATATTTATTATTCTGCGAAAAGATATGCAATACTCACAGATTCTTATGGTTGGAAATATTCATAATGTTTTCATTTTGAGGAAAAGGATTATTGGTTAGAAATGTAAAATATTATGTTAAAAAATACTTTATAAATAATTTTTTTTACTTCCTTTACAGTACGATGAGAATGACAAAAAGATATTCTCATTGTCTGAATACTGACTAAACGCCTGACTTATTATACCTTAAAGGATACCTGATGATGAAATCTCCTTGCATTAATCTATTGGTTGATGCCATTTTTTCTTCTGAAAATTTGGTAGTTAACTATGTTTTATTAGAGAGAGAAAAACAACAACATAACAAATACTCCTCAGAAAACAAGACTCCGAAACTATTTTACCCTAACAGTTATATCTCAATTGGCATAATGTGCTACTTGAGGTCTTTTTGTTGTGCGAAAATCATACCTGACTACGTCCAGAATCAATCGTAAGATATTGCCAAATAATCATCTAAATCTTTTTAATTATGAAAAAAAGGATCTGTCATCTATTTGTATGTCAGGTCTGAAACCGCAGTGTTAAGCAATTGATATTGCTTCCTAAAACTAAATTAATTCTAATATAAAAATGCAAACAGCTATGAAAATAAATAAATATGTATCTTATCTACATAAAGATTGTTTATGGAAAAGGTTCCTAATATTATTGGTTTTAGTAGGAACAACCAGTCTTTATGCACAAGTTCAGAAAATAAATATAACTGGAGTTGTTAATGACGAAGCAGGCGAACCGTTAATCGGTGCGAATGTTGTGGAGAAAGGTACGACTAACGGTACAATGACTGATATGGATGGTGCCTTTAGTTTAAACGTGAGTGATAAAGGAACTATTCAAATAAGGTTTGTCGGTTATCTTGCTCAAGAATTTCCGGTAAATGGAAAAACTTCCTTTAATATTGTTTTGAAAGAAGATAGTAAGATTCTCGATGAGGTAGTAGTTACTGCTCTGGGGATCAAAAGATCTCAAAAAGCATTGAGTTACAATGTACAAGAGATAAAATCGGATGAGTTGACAACTATAAAAGACGCCAACTTCATTAATTCTCTTACAGGTAAAGTAGCAGGTGTTAATATCAATACATCTTCTGCCGGTGTCGGTGGCGCAACACGTATCGTAATGCGTGGTACGAAATCGATCACTAAAGACAATAATGCATTGTACGTAATAGATGGTGTGCCTATCTACAATTCAAACAATGGTGGTTTGGATCAGAACAACGAGTATGCTGCTCAACCCCGTGGCGAAGGGATTTCCGATTTAAATCCGGAGGATATCGAAAGCCTGACTGTCTTGACAGGTCCTGCTGCGGCCGCCCTATATGGATCGAGTGCAGCAAATGGTGCAGTTCTTATCACGACTAAAAAAGGTGCTTCGGGTAAGCCGAAAGTGATGGTGTCTAACCAAACTACATTTTCCAATCCGTTTGTTTTGCCGGAGTTTCAAAACAGGTATGGAAACGATGGCAGCTACTCTAGTTGGGGTGCAAAGCAAAACAAATATTCGTATGAACCTTCTGATTTCTTCCAGACAGGTGTCTCTATACAGAATTCAGTAACATTATCAGTAGGTACCGATAAGAATCAAACATATGCTTCGATCGGTTCGGTTACTTCTGATGGTATTATAGAAAACAATACATACGACAGATATAATGTTACACTACGTAACACTACATCTATGCTTAACGACAAGCTGATTCTCGATTTCGGGGTTAGTTATGTTAAGCAAAAGAACCAAAATATGATGGCTCAGGGTAAGTATGGTAACCCATTGACAGGGGCTTATACTTTTCCTCGTGGCGAAGATTTTAATGCACTTAGAAACTTTGAAACTATGGATCCTGCTGCTGCTTTTCCTGTCCAAAACTGGGGATGGGGCGATCAGGGTATCGATTTGCAAAATCCATTTTGGGTAATTAACCGAAATATGGATAATGATAAGAAAGATCGTTATATGATCAATGCAAGTCTGAAATATGTATTTAACGATTGGTTGGATATAATCGGTCGTGCAAGATTAGACAACGCCAATACAGTATTTACCCAAAGACGTTACGCATCCACTCTTGCAACGATTTCGGGTCCTTATGGTAGCTATGTTCGCAGAAATATAGAAGATAAACAAATATATGCAGATGCTATTGCCAATATCAACAAACGATGGGGTGATTATTCATTAGCCTCTAATATTGGTGTCAGTATTTCCGATATCAGATCAAATCTGCTTGGATATGGTGGTAACCTTAAAATCCCTAATTTCTTTGCTATCCCTAATATCAGCAAAACAGATGGTAGCAGTAATCCTGAACAATCGGGACAACATGAGCAAATACAATCTGTTTTTGCCAATGTGGAGCTAGGATGGAAAAGTATGCTTTATCTGACTGTTACAGGTCGTAACGACTGGGCATCGGCTTTAGCAAATACAAATAATAGCTCATTCTTTTATCCATCAATCGGGTTATCGGGTGTAATTTCCGAAATGGTAACATTGCCTAGCGCAATCTCATATTTGAAAGTACGCGCATCGTATTCATCGGTAGGTTCTGCTATTCCACTTAAAATATCGATTCCGACTTATCCGTATGACGGACAAAGCGGTGAGTGGAAAACTAATACATACAAGCCTATCGGCGAATTGAAACCTGAAAGAACAAACTCTTGGGAAGCAGGTTTGAGTGCTAAATTCTTCGGAAATCGTCTTAATTTAGAAGCTACATACTATAAATCGAATACCAAAAATCAAACATTTAATGTTCCTATCTCTGCATCGTCAGGATGGTCTAGTATGTATGTTCAATCGGGTGATGTTGAAAATCAAGGTATTGAAATATCATTAAGTGCCGATAACAAATTTGGGAACTTTACATGGACTCCTACATTTACAGCCGGTTATAACAAGAATGAAATCAAATCGCTGGTGGATGACATAACAGATCCGTTTACGGGAGAGCCTATTGTTATAGATATGCTTGCTCAAGGTGGAATCGGTGCTTCTGAAATCCGCTTGATGGAGGGCGGTACAATGGGCGACCTTTGGACTAAAACTAAACTGAAAATGAACGAAGACGGTAGTGTTTATGTGAACCCTACAACCGGAAAACCACAATTGGAAAATGAATTGACTAAAGTTGGAACCCTTCTTCCGAAATGGAATTTAGGATTTAGAAATGATTTCACATGGAAAGATTTCAATCTGGGCTTCCTTATCACAGCCCGTTACGGTGGTGTTGTTATGTCGCACACACAAGCTATTCTCGATGGATTTGGAGTAAGTGAGGCATCTGCTTTGGCTCGCGATAATGGCGGTGTGAGAATTGGTAATCAAGTTATCGACGCTCAAAGCTATTATGAAATAACAGGTAGCAGTCAAGGGCTTCTTTCCGACTATGTTTACAAGGCTGATAATATCAGACTGCAAGAACTTAGCTTCGGATATAATCTTCCTTCAAACTGGTTTAACAATGTAATGAAAGTGAATGTTTCGTTTATCGGACGTAATCTTTGGATGATTAAGAATGATGCGCCATTCGATCCTGAATCTTCGGCTTCTACGGGAACTTATTTCCAAGGAATGGACTACTTTATGCAACCAAGTCTTCGTAATTTAGGATTTAGCATCAAAGCACAATTCTAATCTTGATTTATTAACTATATAAAAAAGAAAATTATGAATAAAAATAAATTTCTATATAAGATAAAGGCTACTGTTGCAGTTGCATTGTGTGCTACAGTATTAGGTGCTTGTACAGATAATTTCTACGACATCAATAAGAATCCAGCCGAGCCTAACGAGGAAGAAATAGAAGTTGGTAATTACAAGCTGGGAGCATTTTTCTCTCAAATGCAAAACATCGTATATCCTGTGCAGGAGAATGCTTATCAAATGTGTCAAAATCTGGTAAGTGACGTTTATGGTCGTTATCTGACAATTACAAATGATGGATGGAAAACCAATTATGCAATATTCAATGCACCTTTAGGATGGTTAAGTTCTCCTTTCAACGACCCTTTCGATCAGATATACGGAGCATGGGGGCTTATCAAAACAGCTTACGATGAAGATGCAAACAGAGCACATTATTTTGCTTTGGCGCAAATTCTCAGAGTAGCTGCGATGCATCGTGTAACAGACTCGTATGGTCCGATACCTTACTCTAAGGTAGCTAATGGAAATATTGTAGTTCCTTACGATACACAAGAAGAAGTGTATAATGCGATGTTTACCGACTTGAATGATGCGATCGCAGTATTGACCGATTTTGTTGAGAAATATCCGGATTCAAAACCATTGAAAGAATTCGATCAGGTTTATGGTGGCGACTATGTGAAATGGATCAAATATGCAAACTCTATGAAATTGCGTATGGCACTTCGTATAGCATACGGAGACCCTGTATTGGCTCAGAAAATGGCAGAGGAAGCTGTTAGTCAAAAATATGGAATTATTCTGACCAATAGTGATAATGCATATAATGTATTCCCTAAGAACCCATATCATAAAGTATGTACAGAATGGGGTGATTCTCGTGTATGTGCCGATATTGTAACTTATATGGTTGGATATAATGACCCGCGCTTAGGACAATATTTTACAACAACATCTCCTGATGAGAAGTTTACAGGTAAATTAGAAGTACCTAAAGATGCATTTTTAGGACTAAGATCGGGTATCACAATACCGAGCAAAAGCTGGGGTATGCAATATTCGAATGTAACATTTACCAACTCTTCTAAAGTATTGTGGATCAGCGCATCCGAACTTGCTTTTGCTAAGGCCGAAGGTGTACTAAGAGGCTGGAATATGGGTGGAGGCACAGCCGAATCTCTTTATAAAGAGGGTATTGTACTTTCGTTCGAACAATGGAATGCCAGTGGAAGCGGTGACTATATGAATGATGATACCAGCAAGCCTGCTGATTATACAGACAAATCATTCCCTGCTAAAGCTTTAAGTACTATTACTATTAAGTGGAAAACAGGTGCTGATTTCGAAACCAATCTTGAGCAAATCATGACTCAAAAATGGATCGCTATGTGGCCATTAGGTATGGAATCTTGGAGCGAGCAACGTAGAACAGGTTATCCTCGTTTCTTCCCTGTTGTGGTGAATGACAATGCTGATCAGAGCTTGACTACAAAATTAGCTGCACGTATTCCTTATCCACCGAGTGAAAAGGAAAATAATTTAACCAACTATAATGCAGCATTACAGTTGTTAGGTGGAGCAGATAACTATAGTACAAAACTATGGTGGGACAAAAAAACTAATAAACCTTGATTGTTTGAGTTTATACTAATAAAAAGAGAGGCTGGTGATCAGTCTCTCTTTTTTTATTTTAGGGTAAAGTAGTGATTATTTTACAGGTAATACTTCAATCCAGTAATCGTCGGGATCGTTGATGAAATATAAACCCATGTCGTGATTTTCGTAACATACACAACCCATCTCTTTATGAAATTCGCGTATTTTATCATAATCACCTTCCACACGTATGCAAAGATGGCTTTCGTTCTCACCTAATTCATAAGCCTCTGTATGGTCTTTGAGCCATGTAAGCTCGAGGCTGAAAGGTGTAACTCCATCGCCAAGATAAACCAGTACAAACGCGCCCGTAGACGATTCTTTACGTCTGATCTCTTTTAAACCTAAAGCTTTTTGATAGAATTCGATACTTTTGTCGAGATTTGTAACATTGATATTAAAGTGGTCGAACCTTCCTTTTATTTCCATTATTTTATTCTTTAAAAATTAATACTTTCACCTCGGTGTTTCCAGCAAATTGATTTACAATCGTATTTCTGTGCTATTTTTTCGAATGCGGCTATTTCTTTATAAGCTTCGTCGAAATGCATAGGTGCAAAAATATCGGTTTTTATTATACTGACAAACTGCTCGGCTCCCTTCATGTAATCTTTGCCTAAACGCGGATCGACAGGGAACATTGCCAGATTGATATCCGTAACCTCATTTGTCAGAAGGTTTAGTTCCGATGAGTAATATGTCTCGGCTTCTTCTATTTCCTGAGGTGTCGATTCTTCATTCCAATGCCAATTGTTGAGGTCTCCGGCATGAAATATCGTTTTATCTTTTGTCCTGATAAGAAAAGAACCGCCTATATCGGTAGAACCGAAGGCTTTTATTTCTAACGTATCGTCTTTGTATATTTCAAGTTTATCTAAGTATATTATACCTTCATCTTTAATTTTGAGATTGTCGAGAATCTCTTTTGAGAAGATATATATAATATCATTTCTTTGCTTTCTCCATTCAAGTATTTCGGGTACAAAGTGATCGTGATGCGAGTGAGTGCATAATATATATAATTTGCCCTCTTTCTGCAATAGTTGTTTATGACCTATTCCCTCAGAAGCATTATCCGCAGAGTCTTTGTAATAATCTATTATAATTGTGAATCCATCACCTTCTATGGCATAGCCGCTGTGATATATGTAAGTTAGTTTCATCAGACGATGTAATATGGTTATATTACTATAACATCATTTCGGGTTGTTTAGTTTATTGTGCTTTATACCGTAGCAGAAATAAATGACAATTCCGATTGCACTCCAGCCTATAAGCCTGAGCCATGTACTCGTTGGTAACGATAGCATCTGCATAATACAAATGCCTGCACCCAAAAGAGGAACAAAAGGTACGAATGGAGTTTTGAATGGGCGTTTTAGATCGGGTTGAGTTTTACACAATACGAGTATAGAAAGGCACACAACGGTAAAGGCAAGAAGAGTTCCTATCGAAACCAGTTCGCTGAGAATATGTAATGGAAACAATCCCGCAAACAGGGCTGTTATCACACTGGCAAATATAGTTGCATTGTGCGGAATACCATGCTTGCTGTGTATCTTCGAAAAGAATTTAGGTAGCAATCCATCCTTCGATATAGCATAATATATACGAGATTGACCAAGCATCATAACCAGTATAACCGAACTTAATCCTGCAATAGCCCCCAACTTAATAAATGGACTAAGCCAAGCCAACCCTTTACCTGTACTATCTATTGCCAGAGCGATTGGAGCTGACACATTCAATTCTTTATAGTTTACAATACCGGTCAACACGGCAGTTACGGCTATATATAGTAATGCGCATATCATCAGGGATATAAGTATTCCTTTAGGCATATCCCGTTGAGGTTTTTTTGCTTCTTGTGCGGCCGTAGATAAAGCATCGAAGCCTAAGTAGGCATAGAAAACTACACCTGCGCCCCTAAGTATACCACTCCAGCCAAAATCGCCGAAGTTTCCTGTATTCTCGGGAATATAAGGTGTCCAGTTGTCCAGATTAATATAGGATAAACCAAATCCGATAAACAGTAAGATTACCCCAACTTTAATTACTACAATTACATTATTTATTATGGCTGATTGTTTGATGCCCCCAATAAGTAAGGCAGACACTATACCGACTATAAACACTGCAGGGAAATTAATAATGCTCCCTGTCATAAACCAACCGTCGGCTGTGTGGTCGAAGGTGGCGTACGATATTTGTGCAGGTAAGGTAATGCCCCATCCTATAAGTAAACTAGTCATATATCCTGACCAGCCAACAGCGACACTCGAACAGGCAAATAAATATTCGAGAATGAGAACCCATCCTATAAACCAAGCTATAAATTCGCCCATTGTAGTATAGCTATAAGAATATACGCTACCTGCAACCGGAATCATTGAAGCAAACTCTGCATAACAAAGTCCTGCCATAACACAACTGATAGCTGAAATAACAAATGATATAGTAAGAGCAGGACCGGCATAAGCTGCAGCGGCTGTACCTGTAATTACGAAAATACCTGTACCAACAATCGCACCGATACCAAGTGTAACCAGATTCGTAGCCGAAAGGTTACGTCTCAATCCCCCGTTTCCGGATTCGGATTCTTTTAATATGGCTGTGATATCTTTTTTTTGACATAATTGTTGATACATAGTTCTTAGAATTTGAAGAATAGAATCGGCAAAAGTAGTAAGATTTTTGGAATGTGTAGACAATGTCTTGTATCTAAAAGCCGAATTGTACTGTCTATTAGCATTTTTTGTCATAAATATACAATGTGGCTTAATTTTATATTGAACTATTTTGTTAAATTTGTTTTTGAGAATATTTAAACCGAATCTTATACCTTCTTCGATAAATCAACACTAAATATTTTCTATTCAGCATATGTGAAATATGTTGATGATAGGTTTCTAAATTATAAGACTCATATAATAAATTTAGATTTTTAAATATAAATATTACTACTATGGTTACACGACGAAATTTCTTAAAAACAGCAGCAATGGCATCCGCCGGACTAGCTGTGGGTAATCTCAGCATGAATGCCGCCAGCTATGGACGCGTTGCCGGAGCTAACAGAAAAGTTAATCTTGCGTGCATCGGTATCGGTAACAGGGGCGAACAAATTATCGGCGACTTTGAACAAACCGGCTTGGCAAATATAGTTGCTCTGTGCGATGTGGATATGGGAGCACCCCATACTCAAAAAAGTATAGGTAAATATCCTAAAGCAAAACAATTTAAAGATTTCCGCCAAATGTTCGATAAAATGGGCAATGAGATTGAGGCAGTTATGATTGCTGTTCCCGATCATTCGCATTTCCCTATCACCATGATGGCAATGGCTTATGGTAAACATGTCTATGTGGAGAAGCCGATGGCGCGCACATTTTACGAAGCCGAACTGATGATGCAAGCTGCAAAGAAATATTCGAATGTAGTCACTCAAGTTGGTAACCAAGGGCATTCCGAAGCCAATTATTTCCAATTCAAAGCATGGATGGATGCAGGAATTATTAAAGATGTGACTGCCGTTTCGGCTCATATGAATAATCCGCGTCGCTGGCATGGCTGGGATACCAATATTTATAAACTTCCCGCAGGAGAACCTATCCCTTCTACTTTAGATTGGAATACATGGCTTTCAGCGGCAGCTTACCACGATTATAATAAACTGTATCATTATGGTGATTGGCGTTGCTGGTACGATTTCGGTATGGGAGCTTTGGGTGATTGGGGTGCACATATATTAGACACAGTACACGAATTTTTAGATTTAGGCTTACCATACGAGATCAATCCAGTGAAGTTGACAGGCCACAACGATTACTTTTATCCAACATCTTCTACTATTCTTTTCCGGTTTCCGCAACGTGCAGGTATGCCACCTGTGGATGTAACATGGTACGATGGAGTGGACAATCAGCCACCTATTCCCGATGGATACGGAGTATCAGAACTAGATCCTAATATCCCGGCATCAGGAGCCGGCGAAATAAAAGCAGCGGCACTCAATCCGGGTAAGATAATATACAGTAAAGATTTAACCTTCAAAGGCGGTTCGCATGGAAGTACACTCTCCATTATACCCGAATCGAAAGCCAAAAGCATTATATTGCCCGAAGTGCCCGAAAGCCCATCTAATCACTTTGCAAATTTCTTGCTGGCATGTAGTGGTGTTGAGAAAACTCGTTCGCCATTCGAAATACATGGTCCACTAAGTCAGGTATTCTCGCTAGGAGTGATGGCTCAACGTTTGAATACAAGGTTATTCTTCGATAGCCGTACCAAACAAATTACGAATAATCAGTTTGCAAATGCTATGCTGACAGGTATACCGCCACGCAAAGGATGGGAAGATTTTTATAAAATATAAATAAGATTGTAATGAAAAAATATGTATTAATACTGTTAACCTGTCTCTTTGCAATAAGCATTTCAGCACAGGATACAAAGTGGGAATCCTTATTCAACGGGAAGAATTTGAAAGGCTGGAAAAAGCTGAATGGAAAAGCCGAATATAAGGTGAAAGATGGAGTTATTATCGGGATATCGAAGTTCGGTGAACCGAATACTTTTTTGGCAACTGAGAAGGATTATGATAATTTTATACTAGAGTTCGATTTTAAGGTCGATGATGTACTTAATTCAGGTGTTCAGTTCAGAAGCCAGAGTCTTAAAAGTTTCAATAATGGTAGAGTACATGGTTATCAGTTCGAAATAGATCCTGCTCCCCGTGCGTGGACAGGTGGTATTTATGATGAAGCCCGCCGTGGTTGGCTCTATCCGATGACATGTAATCCTAAATCTCAGAATGCATTCAAAAATAATGAATGGAATACAGCTCGTATAGAGGCTATCGGCAATTCTATTCGTACGTGGGTAAATGGTATTCCTTGTGCTAACCTTTGGGATGATATGACTCCTACAGGTTTTATAGCATTGCAAGTACATGCAATAGGCAATAAGAGCGAAGAGGGTAAAACTATCTCATGGCGAAATATAAGGATTTGCACTACTGATTTAGAGCAAAACAGAACACCCGAAAGCAAAGCTGCACCCGAAGTAAATGCTATTCCTAATACAATCTCTGTAAGAGAAGCTAAGGATGGCTGGAAATTATTGTGGGATGGTAAAACTACTGATGGTTGGAGAGGAGCTAAACTTACTGCATTTCCGGCTAAAGGCTGGGTTGTAGATAAGGGTATCTTGAAAGTGATAAAAAGCGACGGAGGAGAATCTACAAACGGAGGCGATATCGTTACCGAACGCATGTATAAGAACTTTATGTTAAGAGTCGATTTTAAAATTACCGAAGGGGCTAATAGTGGTATTAAATACTTTGTAAATCCCGGTTTGAACAAAGGTGAAGGATCAGCTATCGGTTGCGAATATCAGGTATTAGACGATTTGAAGCATCCGGATGCCAAGTTAGGCGTGAAGGGTAACCGAACATTGGGATCGCTGTATGATCTTATTCCTGCACCGGATAATAAGCCTTATAAGCCGAATGAATTCAATACGGCACTTATTGTTGTCAAAGGCAATCATGTAGAACATTGGCTCAATGGCGTAAAGATTGTTGAATATGAGCGAAACAATCAAATGTGGAATGCTTTGGTTGCATACAGTAAATTCCGTGATTGGCCTAACTTTGGGAATGCAGAAGTTGGTAACATTCTTTTGCAGGATCATGGAGATGAAGTGTGGTTTAAAGATATAAAAATAAAAGAATTGTAATTAAATCGATCTATAAAATAATGTGAGTTTGATGCTTTATTGTGTCAAATTCACATTATTTGTAAATATCGCATTTAAACTTAGCTATACAGTAATATTATCTGCATTTTTTTTTATTATCTTTGTTTTCTCTAAAAATAGAAGACAGAATGAAAATCACAATTATTGGAGCGGGGAATATGGGGGGTGCTATTGCATGCGGTCTTGTTGCTGGCAATGGTTTTGCACCACAGAATATAACGGTTATTGATCATACAGGAAAAAACGTATCACGACTTAAGGATTTTGACCCGAACATGAATGTTGTGGTGGGTACTTATGATTCGTTGAGTGATGCCGATGTTGTTATTTTAGCTGTCAAACCATGGCTTATTGAAGAGGTGGTCATGGAACATAAAACTTTGTTGGAAAATCCCAATCAGATGCTTGTATCTGTTGCAGCAGGCATTACGTTAGCTCAATTGGCAGGATGGACTAAACTTCAGAAGCCTGTTTACCGTGTGATGCCAAATACGGCTATAGCTCTGCGAGAGAGCATGACTTTTGTCTCTTCTATTAATGCAACAGAAGAACAAGATAGGGTGATAATAGATGTCTTTTCGGAATTAGGAAAGGTTGAATATATTTCCGAAAAATTATTGCCGGCAGCAACGTCACTAGGTTCTTGCGGTATTGCCTTTGCTTTCCGATATGTACGGGCGGCAATGGAAGGTGGAGTCGAAATGGGGCTTTATCCCAATCAGTCGAGAGATATTGTTGTACAGACACTACGTGGTGCGATTGATTTACTTGAAGCAAATAACTCCCATCCTGAGGCTGAAATTGATAAAGTTACTACTGCCGGAGGGATTACAATCAAAGGGCTTAACGAAATGGAGCATGCCGGATTTACATCTGCTGTAATCAGGGGATTAAAAGCCAGTAATGTGAAATAACCAGAATAAATTTAGAAATAATAAAAAGCAGCTATGAAGAGAGTTATAGCTGCTTTTTTGTTTGTTGTTTTCTTAGATCTCACTTCGCAAAAACTCATTGCGTTCTGATTAAGAATTAGGAACAAATGGATACATCCTCTGTCATTGGCTTTGCCGAACGTATTTATTGTGAACTATGAGATGTTCGCTCGTAACAATAAATAAATTACATATAAATTGCTTTTTTCCTTTCAGCACGGCAGAGAGATGCAGCCTCTAAATTAATTCGCCACTAAATTATACAGACTTGATATCGTATAAAAACGGATGAATACTTTGTTCGTATCGGTGTCACTAAACTTAACGTTTTTGTCGCAAATATTTACAATATCAAGTTTAATCTGTCTTTCTTAGAAGATTTTTAAAGTTGTTTTACTATACTCTCTTTTCTTCTCTGTCATTCCGAAACGTAGTGAGGAATGACAGACTGTACAAACGATAGATACTAATTATAACTTATAATTCTTAATTGTTTACACACTCTCTGATCCCTTCTTTATGGAAGGCTAGGGGGCTGTTAGTTTTCGAACTCCCACCAGCCTACTTCATTATTGATAATATCTATATCTCACTTTGTAGTATCATATTGTATTGTAGATTATTATTGAATAAGGTTAAAATAAAAGTGAAATTTGACACATCTGTTTCGCATATATATGTTATCTTTACAAATTAGTAACGGACTGTCCTGACGGATTTGAAGACGAACTATCGAGGCTTATTTATCGCCATCTTTTAAGTAAGATGACCCTCCGAAAGCCTCCCCAGACAGAAGAAAGAAAAACTATATATAATGATTTACAAATGGAATTACGAAGCCCTAAAAAACCAGCAACTAGAGCAAAGAGATAAGCTCGCTAAGGAATTAGGTATCAGCCCTATCCTTTGTCAACTATTAATGAAAAGAGGTATCGCTTCGGTAGATGAAGCGAAGAAATTTTTCAACCCTGACTTGAGAGATTTGCACGACCCCTTTCTTATGCCCGATATGGGCAAAGCCATTGATAGAATAGAACAAGCACTGGGACAAAAACAACGTATATTGATATACGGAGACTACGACGTGGATGGAACCACTGCTGTGGCTCTTGTATATAAGTTTTTACGCAAGTTTACTACCAATCTCGATTACTATATTCCCGATCGTTACGACGAAGGATATGGTATATCGGAGCAGGGAATAGATTATGCCGATGAAACGGGTGTAAAACTAATTATCGCTCTCGATTGCGGTATCAAAGCTATCGAAAAAGTAGCTTATGCTAAAAGTAAAGGAATCGATTTCATCATTGGCGACCACCACATGCCCGATGACGTATTGCCCGATGCTGTGGCAGTTATAGATGCTAAGCGATTGGATTCTACTTATCCCTACGAACACCTTTCGGGTTGTGGTGTGGGGTTCAAGTTGGTACAGGCTTTGGCTCAAAATAATAAAATAGACTTTTCGGAATTAACGGAGCTACTCGATTTAGTGGCCGTTAGTGTCGCATCCGATATTGTGCCTATAACAGGCGAAAACCGCATACTTACTTATTATGGTTTGAAACAGATCAATTCAAACCCTAGTTTAGGTTTGAAGGGGATTATCGATATTTGCGGACTAACTTATAAAAATATCACAGTAAGTGATATTATTTTTAAGATAGGGCCACGTATCAATGCTTCGGGTCGTATGATGAAAGGTAAAGAAGCAGTTGACTTGCTTCTGGCGGGAACAATCGAAGATGCGCGTGAAAAAAGTGCAAATATAGACCATTACAACGATAACCGCCGCGAGCTGGACAAACGTATCACCGATGAAGCCAACACTTTTATCGATGAACACGTAGATATGAGTAAAAAAAACAGTATTGTTATTTATGATGAAAGCTGGCACAAAGGAGTAATCGGAATAGTAGCATCCCGATTGACAGAGAAGTACCTCCGTCCGGCTGTTGTACTTACTAAATCGCATGGATATATCACCGGATCGGCTCGTTCGGTCATGGGATTCGACGTTTATAAAGCCATCGAGGCATGTAAAGATATTCTCGAAAACTTTGGTGGTCATACATATGCTGCCGGATTGTCGCTCAAAGAAGAGCATCTGGCAGAGTTTAAACGCCGTTTCGAAGCGCAATCGATGGAGATGATCGCACCCGAAATGATGCGCCCTCAGATAGATGTTGATGCTGAACTGCCGTTCAAAGAAATAGATGCTAAATTCGCCCACGATTTAGCTCTTTTTGCACCGTTCGGACCCGAAAACCTGAATCCGATCTTTACTACCCGTAATGTGCAGGATTATGGAACTAGCAAACTGGTGGGTAAGGACAGTGTGCATTTAAAATTAGAAATGATAGACCAGACAACGTCTTTTCCTAAAAACGGTATTGCATTCAGACAAAGTGCTTATTATGATATGGTCAAGGAGGGAACTCCATTTGACATCTGTTATACTTTAGAGGAAAATACACATAATGGGAAAACAAGCGTTCAACTTTATGTAAAAGACATAGATACAGGACAATTAGTCAACAAATAAAATACAGAAAGGAGCAAAATATGAAGAGGAATCTATTTTTAATTACTACACTACTATCACTCTCGCTTTTGGCTTGCGGTAGTAAAAGCACATCGACCGAAGACAGTAATAAGAATGCGGTTGATTCATTGAACACGAAACAGAGTAGCAGTTATATTAATTCGGATATATATTTAGATTCGAATAATAAGCCTCTCGAAGTGACTCTTGTAGGTCATGGTTCGGTGATGTTTCAATTCGATGGAAAGGTTATACAGGTTGATCCTTATTCATCCGTAGCCGATTATTCGAGATTACCGAAAGCTGATTTAATTCTTCTTACACACGAGCATAAAGATCATCTTGATAGTGCAGCTATTGCTCAAACGAAAAAGGCTGATACGCATTTTATAGTATCTAAGGTTTGTAACGAGATTTTAGGATACGGTGATATTATGAGTAACGGAAATAAAATAGAATGGAACGGTATTGCTATTGAAGCAGTTCCCGCTTATAATATTGTAAATAAGAAACCCGACGGAGAGCATTGGCATCCTAAAGGCAGGGGTAATGGCTATGTACTTACTTTTGGTACACTAAAAGTTTATGTGGCTGCCGATACAGAAAATATACAGGAAATGAATCGATTGAAAGGAACAATAGATATAGCCTTTTTACCGAAGAACCTACCTTATACAATGTCCGACGAAATGTTTATAGATGCAGCTAAAACAGTTGCTCCTAAAAACTTATATCCGTATCATTTCTCAGAATTTGACGAAGCTAAAATAGGTGCTGCTCTTAAAGATACCGGTATTAAATTAGTGGTAAAACCAATGAGCAATAAGTGAATAATTAGTTAATGTGCCAATATGCCAATGAGTAAATGTCGTTATCGAAGCATATAATTGCAGTTGTTTAATTGGCATATTGGCACATTATCTCATTGACAAATTAATTTATTGGCACATCACTAGAAATGGATACTTTTCACAAGATATTACATCGGTATTGGGGTTATACCAAGTTTCGCCCATTACAAGAAGATATTATCCATTCCGTCAGTCAAGGAAAAGATACACTGGGGCTTATGCCCACAGGTGGAGGAAAATCACTGACCTTTCAGGTGCCGGCAATGGCAATGGAAGGTCTCTGTCTTGTCGTAACACCACTTATCGCCCTGATGAAAGATCAGGTAGATAACCTTCGTCAGCGCGATATAAAAGCACTGGCTGTCTATTCGGGAATGACTCATCAGGAGATACTTACTACTCTCGAAAATGCCATTTACGGCGATTATAAATTTCTGTATGTTTCTCCCGAACGTTTATGTACAGAGCTTTTTTTAAACAAGCTCAAGCACATGACCGTATGCCTGCTTGTGGTAGACGAATCGCATTGTATATCGCAATGGGGATATGATTTTCGCCCTTCTTACCTCAAGATAGCGGACATTCGCGAACATCTGCCAAATGTTCCTGTACTTGCTCTGACAGCGACTGCTACGCCCGAAGTGGTAAATGATATTCAAGAGCGGCTACATTTTGCTAAAAAGAATGTATATCAAAAGAGTTTCGAGCGAAATAATCTGGCCTATATTGTCCGTACGACAGAGAATAAGCCCGAAGAATTGGTCAAAATTGTAGAAAAGATACAGGGTTCAGCCATCATTTATGTACGTAGCCGTCAAAAGACAAAAGAGATTTCTGATTTTCTTGTAGCCAATGGCTTTTCGTCAGATTACTATCATGCCGGATTGAGCGGCAGTGATAAAGTACGTAAGCAAAATGCATGGAAGAATAACGAAAGCCGTATCATTGTCAGCACTAATGCTTTTGGTATGGGTATTGATAAACCTGATGTGCGCTTAGTTGTACATACCGATTTACCTAACTCCATCGAGGAATACTTTCAGGAAGCAGGCCGTGCAGGTCGCGACGGAAAAAAGGCTTATGCTACGATTCTTTATACCAAATCGGATAGTACCAAGCTAAAGAAGCGTATTCGAGATGAATTTCCCGAACGAGACTTTATTGTAAATGTCTATGAATCTTTATCATATTTTTTTCAGATAGCCGAGGGATTCGGTATGGGCATGGCTCATGACTTTAGTATCATGCAGTTTTGTGCTACTTACAAACTTCCTGTTTTACCGACGCATAATGCCCTTAAAATACTCGATCTTGCAGGTTACATAGAATATACCGATGAGGTAGATAACCGCTCACGACTCATGTTTCTTGCTTATCGTGACGAGCTGTACCAATATAATTTCAGCAAAGAGTACGACGAGTTAATCAGTATGATTCTGCGACTTTACACAGGTCTGTTCTCCAATTATACTACTATAGATGAAAAAGCAATAGGGCATCGATTAAACAAAACGCGGAAAGAGGTCTATGAAATGCTCAAAATGCTAAAAAAAAGAAATGTAATAGACTACATTCCCCACAAAAAAACACCTCTTATCGCATATACCCGCCCTCGCCAGAATGTGAAATATGTAAGTATTCCGCAGCTGGTTTATGAAGAACGTAAATCACGTTTCGAGAAACGTATCACGGCTATTACCGATTATGTGGAAGGCAACGATACATGTCGCAGCCGTATGTTAATCAGCTATTTTGGTGAACACGATATAAAAGACTGCGGTCAATGCGATGTTTGTCTTACAAAGAATGATAGTGGTTTGAGCAACAAACGTTTCAATGATATATCTTCATTAATCAAGGATCTTTTAAGCGAGGACAAAATAGTTGGTATAAAATCTATTTTAGATTCCCTGTCCGATTATCGCCCTGATGATGTGAGCAGTGTTATCCGTTTCCTTGTAGATAGGGGAGAACTGCTGCTGCATTTGGATAGGGTGCGACTTCCTGACTAGCCATTAATTAGACGCATGGTTTCGTAAGGAAGAGACGAAAAACCCAGTTGTTTATAAAGATCTTTTCCATCTTCTGTCGCGATTAGATCAATGGTAGTAACCCCTATACTTTTTGCTTCTTCTATAATTGTTTGAATAACTTGTGCGGCTATGCCTTGTCTTTGATATTCCTTATAAGTAAGTACATTCAATAATGTTCCAGTAATACCGCTGATAAACGAAGGACTGGCTGGTCTTTCTTGTGTCATTAAAAATGCAGTCGAAACTATTTTATCATCTTTACAAGCAAGGATAGCTATAAAATCACCAAGTGCAATATGCTGTGAAAAGTAGCTTAGCGATTGATCCCTTATAATACTTTCATCGTTTTCAGACAAATGACCTATTTGTACTTTCAAAAAATCAATACGAAGTTGTACCAGATTTTCTATATCTTTTTGAGTTGCTTTGCGAATATTTATTGAAGACATATTACATCGATATATTATTTTATAGTCCTACACTTTCTCTCAAAAAGTCGATGGATTCGAAGATATCTTCCTTGCTTGCTGTCTGGTCTATTTTCACTTTGCCAACATCAGATAATAATGTGAAGTTTACGGTATCAGCCGATTCGTTCTTCTTATCGTGCTTCATATATTCATACAAACGCTCGTAATCGTCACAGTCAAAAGGGAAACCATCGTAATTGTCTTTTATGAAATAAATGGTGGAATATAGTTTGTCTTTAGGAAAATTACAGAATTTTTGTGATAGGTATAATTCGCATATAGTACCCCATGCTACGGCGTAACCATGTTGTACAGGCTTATTTATTTCGTACGAAAGGCTCTCGAAAGCATGACCGATGGTGTGGCCTAAGTTCAGTGCCTTGCGTAGTCCTTTCTCGAAAGGGTCTATTTCTACAATCCGTTCTTTTACACCTACCGATTCTACAACCAGTTCTTTCAGTTTGCTATAGTCGATTTCTTCGGTATCGAAACTAATAGTTCTTTTCCAAACCTCGTCACTGTCTATTAGCCCGTGTTTAATCATTTCGGCATAGCCCGATAAGAAATTCTGATGATCTAAGCTTTGAAAGAATAGAGAATCTATGAGTACTGTTTCGGCAGGGGCAAATGCACCTATCTCATTCTTCAATCCGTTGAAGTTAATGCCTGTTTTGCCGCCTACGGCAGCATCTACCGCCCCTAAAAGTGTAGTGGGTATATTGATGCATCTTATGCCACGTTTGAAACTGGCGGCAGCAAACCCACCAATATCAGTAAGCATACCTCCACCAAGATTAACAAGTAATGAATGACGTGTTGCTCCATTTTCTGAAAGAAACTTCCAGATGGAAGCAAGTGATTCTATATTCTTATTGTTATCTCCTGCTTTAATAACGATCTTACCTGCTTTAGCTATCTGCTCATTATCTCGAATAAAAGGATAACAAAGTTTTTCGGTATTCTCGTCTGTAAGTACAAACAGTCTATCGAAATGTAGCTGTGTGAGTATGTTTGATAAATCTTTATTTAGATCAGTCGATTTGATTACTTTTTGCATGCTTATTCTCTTTTATTAAAAACAACTACCTTCTTCAAATTTATATCCTCGAAGGAGTTCATCTATTTTCATCGCTTTCTTTCCTGCCAGCTGAATTTCTTTTACATCGATAAATCCATCTTTACAGGCAATATGCAGATATGTTTTATTATCAGTATGTATACTGCCCACGTGATGCGATTCTTCTGAAAACAGAATGTCGGCAGCATATATTTTTACTAATTGTGCATCTTTATCTTTATCGCTCAATTCTGTCCATGCAGCAGGGTAAGGTGACAAACCTCTGATTAGGTTATATATACGTTTTGCTGAATTGTTCCAATCGATACGGCATGTATCTTTAAATATCTTCGGCGCAGCTTTCAACTCACCCTCATCTTTAATAAATTGCTGCTGATCTACTGCATCTACTTTATCTTCTAGAAGCATGTCAACTGTTTTGCGGACTAACTCTGCACCCATATTCATCAGTTCATCGTGAATCTTACCTGCATTATCACTTTCCCCGATCGGCACTTTTTGCTGAAGAATAATCTTACCGGTATCTATCTCATGCGTAAGAAAAAAGGTAGTAGCACCTGTCTCTTTCTCACCATTTATAATTGCCCAATTGATAGGGGCAGCACCACGATATTGAGGTAGAAGTGAAGCATGTAGATTGAATGTTCCTAAACGGGGCATATTCCAAACTGCTTCGGGAAGCATACGAAAGGCTACTACGATTTGCAGGTCGGCATTCAAGGCTTTTAAATCGCTTAAAAAAGCTTCATCTTTTAATTTTTCGGGTTGCAGCAGAGGTAGATTTTGCTCTAAAGCATATTTTTTTACTGCCGAATATTGTATTTTATGTCCTCTTCCACTCGGCTTGTCGGGCATAGTGATAACTCCGACAATATTATAATCGTTTTCGACAAGTATCCTCAAACTTTCTACTGCAAAGTCGGGAGTACCCATGAAAACGATACGTAAATCTTGTTTATTCATTCCTTAGTTTCTTGAACGAGGTGTATTTTCTTTATCTTTATTTCTGAAAATTCCTCTTTGAAAAAATATTGTTTTGATAAGCCATAACATGATCACTGTCACACATGCAACTGCAATAGTTGCGCCCGATCGTAGTATAATTTTCAGCGAGATTGGTTGTATATCCCACAATGCCAATATCAGAAGAGTGGCTCCTGTGAGAATAATAATTGTAGAAAGAACACCAATAAATGATTTCATAAATGTTGATTTTTAATGGTTTATTCAATACAAATATAGGAACAATCAATTGAACTCAATTTGAAAGAATCATTTTTAATTCTTAAAATTTTGCCTATTAGCTCTACTGAATTTATTCTTCGGTAAAATTTTCCACCAATATCTCCCTATATCCATTTAGTATACTTGATTTGGATACAAAACCGAGATATATTCCATTCTCATCTATAACGGGTAGATTCCAGGCTTTAGTTTCGTCAAAGAGGTTCATTATCTTATCTGTCGCCATTGTTATGACAACAGTTGCCGGTGGTGAAGTCATGAAACGTTTTACTTTGAAGCGGTTGTATAGTTCGGGACGAAACATTATATTCCGTATATTATCGATCATAACAATTCCAAGGAAATGATTCTCTTCGTCTACTACCGGAAACACATTTCGCGGCGAACGAGATATTACTTTTACAAGATCTCCCAATGTCATTTCGGGGTTTATCGTTTGGAATTCTGTTTCTATCAGCGATTTTATTTTCATCAGAGTTAGTACCGCTTTATCTTTTTGATGGGTAATCAATTCTCCTTTCTGAGCCAGACGCATCGAGTAGATACTATGTGGTTCGAACATTTTGATTGTAGCAAATGAGCACGCCGAAACAATAAGTAGTGGTAATAACAATTCGTACCCTCCTGTTAATTCTGCAATAAGGAACGTTCCTGTCAAAGGTGCATGCATTACTCCGGCCATAACTCCGGCCATACCCATCAGAGCAAAGTTTTCTTCGGGCAAAAGAGGGATGTATTGCCCTAATGACGAGTTGTTGAGAATAAATGCAAATATAAATCCTGCAATAGCTCCCAAGAATAGCGAAGGTGCAAATATACCACCCGTACCACCACCACCATTCGTTGCGCTCGAAGCAAATACTTTCAACAAAAGGACTGCACTAAGGAATATAACGATTGTCCAACGGGTATCTTGAAATTGGAAAAACAAGCTATTATCGAGCAAATGACTATAATCTCCCGAACCATCTATCAGAGCGTTTATTGTATCATAACCTTCCCCATATAATGGTGGTAATAAAAATATAAGTACACTAAGTATGCTGGCTCCGAGGATGAATTTTCTCCAGTAAGATAATTTTTTGAATTTACCCTCTATCCAGTTCATTGCCCGCGTAAAATATAAGGATACAATTCCACAGAAAGCACCGAGCAGAATTACATAAGGGATACGCTCCATCTCGAATTGATCCGCATGAGAATATGTAAAGAGTGCTTTAGTTCCCATAGTCAGGTAAGAAACGGTAGCAGCTGTTACTGAAGTTACAAGTAAGGGTAATACGGTAAAGGTTGTCAGATCGAGTAAGAGAACTTCTACCACAAATACCAATCCTGCAATAGGTGCTTTAAAAATACCTGCAATGGCACCAGCTGCACCACAACCGATGAGCAGCATCAGGTAGCGTTGCTCGAGCTTGAATAAACGACCAAGGTTAGAGCCGATTGCCGAACCGGTCAACACGATAGGAGCCTCAGCTCCGACCGATCCCCCGAATCCGATCGTGATCGAACTCGCTATTATCGATGTATATGTATTATGCAGCTTGATAAAACTTCTGCTTTGCGATATCGCATATAAGATTTTGGTAACCCCATGGCTGATATCGTCTTTTACTATATATTTTACATACAGCCCTGCAATAAGGATACCTACAACCGGATATATCAGATACAAATAATTCGCTTTATCTTCTATCAGATTAGAAGTAAGCAGATGTTGTATAAAGTGGATCATCGTTTTAAGAACAAACGCAGCTAAAGCGGTGAAGATTCCGATTAGAAAACTAACGAATAAAACGAGCTGTTTTTCTTTTACATTCTTCGTTTTCCAAATAATAAAACTACTGTAGATATTTTTGAGAAGCATCATTGTTAAAGGTCAGAGACCTATTTTTCGCTTTGAAGAGTGTAATAATCAAAGCTTGTTGTTAATTATAACTAGGCAATATAGTAAATATTTTTCACATTATATAATCGCGTATCAAAAGTAGAAAAAAATGAGCATATTCAATAATATTTCAAGGATAAGTGAGTGTTAAAAGAAGGGAGCGGATAATATAGGAAATTTAACCTGCTATACCAGCTATTTAGATTTAAGATATATGTGTTGCTAAGAATAACGAAATGGAGTAAGATTCGGTTCATACAAAAAAAAGGATGTCGCTTACAGGCGACATCCTTTGCTAATTCAGCTAAATATGTTCTCTATTATTTGCCAATTTTAGAATCTCGTAAACAATCCAAAATTAAATAGTCCTTTATACCCGAATCCCATTTCACCGAAGAAACCCAATCTGTCGCCATATTTCACGCCTATAGGGCTTATTTGGAAATTTAGATTTGTATGACTTTTGGTGTCTTCGCCTCCGTCGTTCATTTTATACTTCTGATCGTATATTGTACCTCCCAGACCAACGGTACTATAAAATGTGAAATTCTCTCTTCGGAAATAAATATAATCAGCTTCAGCTGCAATTGTATAATAGTGGCTCTTAAGTTCACCACTTTTCATAACATCAACAAAAGCTGTGGCTCCGGCTCTCTCATACGAAAAATTGGCACCCACATTAATTTTTTCGTTTAAACTATATTTGTATCCCAAATTAAATGCGCCGTTAAAAGTTTTATCGCCTCCGACTACATTCTTTGTTGCATCTGTAATCAGAATGTCTGATAAACTGTTTATAGCCTCATTTGATGTACCCACACCGTATCCGCCTCTTAATTCGTGTCTCCTATTTTGTGCTGATAGGTTAAAAGCCAAGCATACTAAAAATAGTCCCAATATAATCTTTTTCATATATTTTTTTGTTTAGTGTTAAATAATTTTTAAAAACTAGCATATATTAATATAACAAAAGATTATTTTAAGAGTTTTCAGTATAGACTTATTTTTTGATAGAAAAAATCTAAGCGTGTTATGAGAAAAACGATACCTATGCATCTTATCCATTTACAGACTATTACACTTAATTATATGGCGAGTCGATTCATTGGGGATAAGTTGCAATGGTGTATGCCAAACAAAAAGGGTGCGAAGTATACTTCGCACCCTTTTTGTTCTTACCTTATCTCTTAATGACCAATTTAATTAAACGAATACACGACTCTGTCATCCCGAAATGTAGTGACGAAATGGAGGATACTGGACGATAGCAGAGACGAATATTGTGGGTTCTCCTGTTATTATTTTACAGCAGGCTGTACCCATTTGAATATATAAGAGTCAGGTGGTACAACCAATCGTTCCGAAATTTTAGTCATACGTGCAGGTAGCTTCATTAGAAAATCGCGGGCACGTTCGGCTTCGTCCGTCAATCCTGTAATTTTATCTATATTCCATTTACTTATCAGTTTTTGCATGATGTCTACATAATCGGTGGCAGTATATACTCCGATACGTTGTGCTGCATTCGAGAATTGTTCGAAGGCCGTGCTTATCTTTTGTCCCGATTCTCTTAAAAAATGGGCAGGCATAACAATCTTTTGCTTCATCATATATTGAAAAGCAAGCATCATTTCGCTCGCATCTACCTCGAATATAGAATTGACAAATTCACTGTATGCATGGTGGTGTCTCATCTCGTCGCTCGCAATGCGTTTACACATTCTCGACAACTTATCATCTCCGGCTTTTTTAGCCAGTTCTGCGACGCGATTGTGCGACACAAATGTAGCGAGTTCTTGAAAACTGGTATAAACAAAATTTTTGTAGGGATCGCGCCCTGTACCAATATCGAATCCGTCACTAATAAGATGTTGAGTGGTTTGCTCGATTTCTCTCATATTCACTCTGCCAGAAAGGTAAAGATACTTATTTAGCAGGTCGCCATGGCGATTTTCCTCACTCGTCCATTGTCTGATCCATCTCGACCAGCCGTTACGTTCCACATTGTCTATGCCTTCTACCTGCATCAGCCACGATTCGTATGTGGGTAGGGCTTCCTCGGTAATGGTGTCGCCTACCAGCACCACCCAAAAGTCGTAGGGTAAATCTTTGGCCAGTTCGCGTAATTCTTTTACATCATCGAAAAACGTTTCTTTTTCCGAATTGGGTAAATAGTCGGTTGGCTGCCATATTTTTTCGACAGGTATTAAATATTGATCGATAAAGGTATCGACATTTTTCTCTAAGAAGCGCATGACTTCTAAGCGGATATTTTTTGTGGACATTCTATTGTGTATTATGTATGTTAGGCCTTTATAGTAAAGGGCTCGTGTTTGTAAAGGTAGGATTATAAATGAATGGTAATCTGTAAGGGGTCGGATTTCTTTTTTTTATAACTTATTTTATGATAAGAGTGGTGTCGTTATGTTTGTAATTAGTTTTTTATATACAAAAAGAGGCTGTGTAACATTACACAACCTCTTACATATTCTATTTTCTCTATTTATTTCTTCACAAAATTAACGATCCAGTCGCCAACATCCGATGTCGAATAAGCTTTTCCGGCAGATGAAATATCTTCGGTCACTACTCCTGCATCCATAGAAGCATCTACAGCTTTGCGGATAAGCGCACCTTCTTCTTTCAATTCGAAAGCGTACTCGAACATAAGAGCTGCCGATAAGATTGTAGCCAACGGATTAGCTATATTCTTTCCTGCCGCTTGCGGGTACGATCCGTGGATAGGTTCGAATACAGATGTTTCTATTCCGATAGATGCTGATGGCAGCATGCCCAGCGATCCTGTAATGACAGAAGCCTCGTCGGTAAGGATGTCACCAAACAAGTTTTCGGTAACAAGTACATCGAATCGTTTAGGCCATTGTATTATTTGCATAGCAGCATTGTCTACAAACATATATTCTGTTTCTACATCAGGATATTGTTTTTCAATTTCTTGTGCGACTTGCCTCCAAAGGCGTGATGTTGCTAATACATTCGCTTTATCTACTACCGTCACTTTTTTGCGGCGTAGCTGTGCATATTTGTACGAAAGATGTAAAATTCTTTCTACTTCTTCGCGTGTATATACACATGTGTCGTACGCTGTATTCCCGTCTTCGCTACGTCCTTGTGGGCGTCCGAAGTACATTCCTCCTGTCAATTCACGTATACACATAAAGTCAGCGCCTTCTATTAATTCGGCACGTAATGGCGATTTGTGGATTAATGAAGGAAAAGTTGTAACAGGACGAATATTAGCAAATAATCCCAATTTTTTACGCATAGCCAATAGTCCTTGCTCGGGACGTACTTTTGCCGAGGGATCATTATCATACTTAGGATCGCCTATAGCTCCAAATAAAACAGCATCAGCCGACATACACAATTCGTGCGTGCTATCGGGATAAGGATTACCTACCTCATCGATAGCCGAAGCTCCTACGATAGCATATTCATACGATAGTTCATGCCCGAATTTTTCACATACGGCTTCTGTAACTCTTAATGCTTGTCCGATTATTTCAGGACCTATACCGTCTCCGGGAAGTACTGCAATGTTTAATTTCATATCAATTTATATATTTTGTTTTAGCTTATTTCTGTCATAGAATAATATTAATAAAGCGCTACTTATTACTGCATTCCCTCTATGAGGTTCAACATCTTTTCTGTAGCCTTTACAGCGGCTTCTGTCTGGTCGGCATCCAGCCCTCTGGTTTTGAAATCTTTCCCGTTAAAATTCCATGCAATGACAGTTTGTACCAAAGCATCTGTTCGTCCGCCCGGTGGAATATATACCGTATAGTTGGTTAATGCCGGTTTTGGCTTGCCCAGATTGTTGTATATTTTCCATAAAGCTTTCGAGAAAGCATGATATTGTCCGTCTCCGGGAGCTGTTTGCTCATATTCTTCACCATCTATTTCGATACGCACGGTAGCGGTTGGTCGTAAACCTTTGGTCAAGACAAAAGCAAAAGAAATGATCTTTATTCGCTTGTTTTTTTCGTTGTGTTTCAATACATCCGAGATGATATAAGGAAGATCGTCTTGTGTAATGATTTCTTTTTTGTCGCCTAACTCCGTTACCCTGTTGGTAACTATTGTCATTTCATTTTCGTCGAGTTCTATACCAAGAGCCTCGATATTTTTACGAATGTTAGATTTGCCCGATAATTTACCTAATGCATATTCTCTTACACGACCAAACCGTTCGGGGAACAATTCATTATAATACAAATTATTTTTATTATCGCCATCGGCATGAATGCCTGCACATTGTGTAAATACATTGTCGCCGATAATAGGCTGATTGGCAGAGATCGTTAGTCCTGAATAGGTTTCTACTACACGGCTAACCCTATTGATATTATTTTCTTTTATAGATGTCTCTATCTTCAATTGATCGTGAAATACTGCTATCACACTTGATAATGAAGCGTTTCCTGCGCGTTCGCCTAATCCATTCATAGTAACATGTACACCTTTTACGCCTACTTCGGCAGCTACCATTGTATTGGCAACCCCCAGATCGTAATCGTTATGCGCATGAAAATCGAAATGAAGATTAGGATAACGGCTTATCATTCTTCGGCAGCATCTCCATGTAGAGTGGGGGTTAAGTATCCCCAGTGTATCAGGTAGCATAAACCGTCTGATAGGCATATCCTTTAGTCCGTCCATCATAAAGTACACATAATCCTGAGAATTTATTATTCCGTTCGACCAGTCTTCGAGATAGAGATTGACGGATATACCTGCTTTATTTGCAATTTCGATTTCCCTTTTTATATCTCCGAGATGTTGCTCGGGCGTTTTCCGAAGTTGTTCGGTTACATGCTTGTACGAACCTTTGGTTAGCAGATTTATTACCTTACAGCCTGCATCTTTTATCCAGTTGATAGATGCACCATTGTCTATAAATCCAAGTATTTCTACCTTGTCTATATGACCTGCAGCCGAAGCCCAGGCAGCTATCTTCTTAACAGTTTCGAACTCTCCGCTCGAAACGCGTGCCGATGCAACCTCAATGCGGTTAACACCAAGATCTACCAATAGTAGATGAGCTAAACTCATTTTCTCCTGAGATGAAAACGAAACCCCAGAGGTCTGTTCTCCATCTCTGAGAGTTGTGTCCATTATTTCTATCATAGCCAATATTGATGTGCCCGTATGCTGATATGCCAATATGCCAATTATTTGATTTCAAATATTGGCATATAGGTATATTAGTTCATTCGATTGTTAAAACGTATGTTTCTTCTCGTATTGTTCTATTTGCTCTCTTTTCGATAGCAGATAGTCTATATCATCCAGTCCATTTACAAGGCATTCCTTTTTGTAAGGATTGATCTCAAAACTTTCCGATTTTCCTGTCGCATTATTTGTTATTGTTTGCTTTTCAAGATCGATAGTCAATGTTGCTTTCGGGTCTTTATTCACACTAGCAAATATCTCGGCTAGGAATTCTGTTGTAACTACTACGGGTAGAACACCATTGTTCAATGCATTGTTTTTGAAGATATCTGCAAAAAAGCTAGATACTACTGCTTTGAATCCGTATCCACCGATTGCCCAAGCTGCATGCTCACGGCTCGATCCGCTACCGAAGTTTTTTCCAGCAACAAGTATTTCACCACTGTAAGTTGGGTTATTCAGTACAAAGTCGGCTTTCGGAGTGCCGTCTTTGTCGTAGCGCCAATCGGCAAAAAGGTTGTCTCCGAATCCTTCGCGAGTTGTTGCTTTTAAGAAACGTGCAGGGATAATTTGGTCTGTATCCACATTCTCGATAGGTAGTGGAACGTATGTTGATATTAATGTTTTAAATTTTTCCATTATTTTCGATGATTAAAAGATTAAAAACTTCTTGGGTCTGTAATTTTACCTGTAACAGCAGCAGCAGCTGCAACTAATGGTCCGGCAAGGATTGTGCGGGCACCCGGTCCCTGACGTCCTTCGAAGTTACGATTAGAAGTCGATACAGCATATTTTCCGGCAGGAACTTTATCATCGTTCATCGCCAGACATGCAGAACATCCCGGTTGACGAAGAGCAAAACCTGCTTCGGTAAGAATTTCGTACAGACCTTCGTCTTTGATTTGTTTCTCAACCATCCAGCTACCCGGTACGAGCCAAGCAACTACATTGTCGGCTTTTTTCTTTCCTTTTACAAAGTTTGCAAATATACGGAAGTCTTCAATACGTCCGTTAGTACAGCTACCAAGGAATACATAGTCGATTTGTTTGCCTTCTACTTTCTCTCCCGGTTTGAATCCCATATAGTCCATCGATTTTTGGAACGAGATACGACCTGCTTCATCTATCTGATCAAGAGTCGGTATGCTTTCGTTGATACCCATTCCCATACCCGGATTTGTTCCGTAAGTAATCATCGGTTGTATGTCGGCAGCATCGAATGTCAGTTCTTTATCGAATTTAGCTCCTTCGTCTGTTTTCAATGTTTTCCAATATGCGAGAGATTTATCCCAAGCTTCGCCTTTCGGTGCAAACTCACGGCCTTTCACATAATTGAAGGTTATTTCGTCGGGAGCTATCAAGCCACCACGTGCGCCCATTTCGATACTTAAGTTACACAATGTCATACGTTCTTCCATCGACATGCTGCGGATGGCTTCACCTGCATATTCTACAAAATAACCGGTAGCACCACCTGTTGTCAGTTTAGAGATCATGTACAATGCTAAATCTTTAGCAAGCACACCTTTTCCAAGTTTTCCGTTGAAAGTAATGCGCATCGTTTTAGGACGACTTTGCAGTACACATTGTGTAGCGAGAACCATTTCTACTTCGCTGGTTCCGATACCGAAAGCAATAGAGCCGAATGCTCCGTGAGTAGATGTGTGGCTGTCTCCACAAACGATAGTCATTCCGGGGTGAGTAAAACCGTTTTCAGGTCCTATGATATGTACTACACCATTCTTTTGATGACCTAACGGATAAAATTGTTGTATACCGAAATCAACGGCATTTTTAGATAGTGTATCCAATTGGTTTTTAGATATAGCATCTTTTACCGGTTGATCTTGATGGATAGTCGGTGTATTATGATCGGCTGTAATGGTTGTTTTATCAGGGCGAAACACAGTCAACCCTCTGGCACGAAGTCCATTGAATGCTTGCGGACTGGTTACCTCATGACAGAAATGTCGGTCTATATATAATTGAGTAGGACCGTTTTCTACTGATGATACAACATGTGCATCCCAAATTTTGTCGAATAAAGTTTTCATACGTTCTTTCTATTGAGTCTTTTTATTTTGATTACTTTACAAACTTATTTATAGCATTGATAAATGCTTCGGCCGAGGCTGCCACGATATCTGTATTGGCCGAGAATCCATAGTAGTTTACACCATCGTATTCTACTTGCATATGTACTTTTCCTATATCATCGCTACCTTTATTGATGGCTTGTATAAGAAATTCCTGTATTACTGTCTGACGTTTTATGATCTGTTTAATTGCACCGATTGCTGCATCTACAGGGCCATTGCCCGATGCTGATGCCTCGAACTTTTCGCCTGCAATATCTAAACCTACATTGGCAATATTGCGGATGCCGATACCTGATGTTACTTGTAAGTAGTCAAGTTTGATACGGTGCATTTTATCGGTTTCTTTACCGGCAAGGATGAAGATATCTTCGTCGTTGATATCTTTTTTCTTATCAGCCAATTCTAGGAATCGGTCATATATTTCGGCTAATTCGTCGTCGTTAACTTCGATGCCTAGTATATTCAATCTGTTGTTCAATGCGGCACGCCCGCTGCGTGCAGTAAGTACAATTGCATTGTCGTCTATACCTACATCTTTAGGGTCGATGATTTCGTAAGTCGAAAGGTTTTTCAGTACACCGTCCTGATGAATTCCTGATGAGTGAGCAAAAGCATTACGTCCTACAATAGCTTTATTTGGTTGTATCGGCATGTTCATCAAACTCGATATCATGCGGCTCATCGGATAGATGCGTTGTGTATTTATATTGGTATCTATGCCCAGTTCTTTATGACTCTTTATTGCCATAACCACTTCTTCTAATGAAGTATTTCCGGCACGTTCGCCAATACCATTGATGGTGACTTCTACCTGACGGGCTCCATTGATAACTCCCGAAATAGAATTGGCAGTAGCCATACCTAAATCCTGATGGCAATGTGTAGATAGAATAGCGTTTTTCATATCCACATTATCTATAAGGTATTTTATCTTAGCTCCATACTCGTGAGGGAAGCAATATCCCGTAGTGTCGGGAATATTTACCACTGTAGCTCCTGCATTGATAACAGCTTGTACTACACGCGCCAAATAAACATTATCGGTACGTCCTGCATCTTCGGCATAAAACTCTACATCCTCTACATATCTTTTAGCATACTTAACGGCAGCAATTGCCCGTTCTACGATTTCGTCTTGTGTAGAATTGAATTTGTACTTGATATGATAGTCAGATGTTCCTATACCTGTATGTATACGTTTCTTTTTAGCATACTTAAGGGCTTCGGCAGCCACATCTATATCTTTTTCTACAGCTCGTGTCAAAGCACATATAGTAGGCCAAGTAACAGCTTTAGATATTTCAACTACAGAGTTGAAGTCGCCTGGACTGGATACCGGAAAACCGGCTTCGATAACATCAACACCGAGAGTTTCGAGGGCTTTAGCTACTTCAATTTTTTCAATTGTGTTCAACTGGCAACCCGGAACCTGCTCTCCATCTCTCAATGTGGTGTCAAAAATAAATAACTTGTCCATACTTTTTCTACTAAATTATTAAACTGATTTTATAACATAAAAAAAACCTTTCCCATCATTTACGAGTGAGAAAGGCCTTAGTTTTTTCCTATAATTAACCGCATAGCAATACTCACTCTAAATTTTTCCAGAGCAGAATGAGCGTACTAATAATTGAACTATGCAATGTCATTTCCATTTTCTTAATTAATCGATTGACAAAGTTATTCTATTTTTTCAAAATTACAAATAAAAGGATTTATTTTTTGATATATTATGACATTTTGAGGTTGGTGTCTGTGTCAACGTTTTATTTAATGTCCTGTTTTACTTTGATTTGGTCGATCAGCAGGCTGATGTTTTCTTTTAATGATTCGGGGCTGATAATCTGAGCAACGTCAGCATAAGATATGAGCCAGCGAGCAAAGCTGTTTAGATTGAATGTAGAGAAATATAAGTCTGTATGTTCTTTATTATCTACTTGTTTCACCCAGCCATGATAGTGCTTGTAATTATATATATTATGAAGATTACTTGTCTTAATTCGTATAATGACCTCTGTATGAGATGAAAGTTGCTTGTGCTTTTTTATAAACTCGTCTAAAGACGGGTGAATATCAGAAAATACCTCGTCAGTCAGTTTAAAGTTCTTAATTCTATCGACACGAAAACTACGGTAATCCTTTCGTGTTCTGCAAAAAGCAATCAGATACCAGTTACTTATACTGTGAAAATAGCCTATTGGTTCTATATCACGTTGCGATAGGGACTGACTTTCAGGTGCAAAGTATTCGATGTGTATGACCTTGTGCCCTGATATACTTTGCAGGATACATTGGGTTATATCGGCAGGCAGATCTTTATCCGGATTATTGTTGCTGAATACTTTCAGATTGTCATCCACATTTGCCAGATAGTTTTTTTCTACCTGTCTTAGTACAGCCCTTACTTTATTCATTCCCGAGCTGTAATGCTGTGCATTTTTTGCATCTGTAAGATTTTCTATAAACTTTTCAGCAGTGAGAAAGGCAATAGCTTCTTCGCGTGTGAACATCAAAGGTGGCAGCTTATAGCCATCTATCAACGAATATCCGACACCTACATTCCCGATAATGGGTATGCCGGCCTCTTCGAGGGTTCTTATATCACGGTAGACTGTTCTGAGGCTGATGTCAAATTGATTGGCAATTTGTTGTGCAGTGATTACAGGGCGTGATTGAAGTTGAATAAGGATAGATGAGATGCGTTCTAATCTGTTCATCGCTTTGGCTTTATTACGGAAGTAAAGATAAATAAAAGCATGTGGTAAACAAATTCTGTAATTCCTCTTTTTCTCTCTGTCATCCCGAACTTAAAGGGAGAATCTGGTTACTTCATAATGGGAAATAATCGAGATCTCTCACTGCATTTCGAGATGACAGGAAAAGATTAATTCATAATTATCACATTTGCATAATATTCCAACAGATGCCAAACTTATCGATAAGTATACCATAATTTGGGCTGAAGAATGTAGCAGTAAGAGGCATTAGTATTTTTCCGCCTTCCGAAAGTGAAGTAAATATCTGACGAATTTCTTTGTCATCATGCAACACAATATCCATTGTAATATTATTGCCCGCCACTACTTTTACACCGGGAGCAGTATCGCAGATATTGAATACACTTTTTCCCAGATTAAGGCGGGAATTCATAATCCTCTTTTTGTCCTCCTCTTTTAAACTGCTTACAGGCGGATAATCTTTTGCATCCACATCACCAATGCGAAGCAACTCTTCTACGCTTCCATTCAGAATCTTACTATAAAAAGTGAGAGCTTTTTCTGCATCCCCATCAAAAACTAAAGTCGGTTTTACTAACATAATTTGTATGTATTAAAAATGAAACATTTTGTTTACTAATACAAATATAGAGGTGACTTATGACAGCCTTATGTCAGTAGGTAAAGGATATTTTGTTTTAAGAGAACATTGTTGTGAATTGGTTTTGCCTTATATTTTACATTCTAGTTGTGTTTGCATCTCACAGAGGATAGACTTCCACGCTCCAAACTATATCGGCTTACTTTTACATTATCGTAAACAAGTCGTCTGTGCCATGAATTAGCTGCGGAGTTGGAGCTGCTTGACCAAAAAAAACCGTTGGCGCCATAATTACTGATTGCAGTACCAGCTACATAACCTGCAAGTATTCCTTGAAATCCGCTTTGCGCTATTGAATTACTTGTGCCACTTGTACCATTGGTATTGGCGTAGGAGCTATTTTTCGGGGCGAATTGACTTTTCATAGCAGAGCCGTGACCTGCTGTTGTAGACGAACCTCGTGGACCGAAGTTAGTATTCCAGATGGTACTCCAGCTTGTAGGAGCAAATGTACTTGTTGATGAACTACTATAAGCACAGGCATTGGTATAAATTTCTTCTTCCAACTGGTTCCATTCCCGATCGCTAGGTAGATGCCATCCATTTGGACAAATGCCTTGTACATATTTATTGGGTGCAGTGCCAAGAGGACCTGTATTCTCTACTTCGTTTACTCCGGGTATATTTCCTTCTGTTGTTTGTCCTTGATTTGCAGTGGACGTATTGCCACTAGCTGCAGCAGCGAAGGTGTAAAGTAATCCCTGGCTAATATCCCATGTCTCAGGCGGAGTATTCCAGGCTGACGCTTTGGCATTGGGATAAGTGTAAGCGACTGCTGTTGCAGTTGTACCTCCTGCATGTGGCGAAATACTTCCTCCTCCTAAATTTGAAGCAAAGTTTTTAGCTGACAGATTTTCGATCATCCAAAGACCGGCTTTGCCAAAGCGACGAGCTTTGAATTCATTACCATCCTGATCCTTATAAACAGTGACTTCGTAAGGTGTTGTATCTTCTTTGCCTATATATTGCCATGCATCACCATACCACACATAGATACCTTTATGGATAGGAATCGTTGAACAAAAATCTTCATTAACATTGTATACTACCAACCCGGTATGGTCTGTTTCTCCACCAATAAGCACACCTGATATATCAACTCTAATATCAGATAAATTGGTAAGAGCTACACGTGGCATCAGTAAGCCTTTGCTGGATGAGCCATCTGTATTGTTTTTCAGATCGAGTAGGGCTCCTTTCATTGGTTCTTGGCCTATACCGATAGTCACCTGTGCATTTAATACCGCACTATAATATGAGAGTAGGAGAATAAGAAAAAGCTGTGATAATTGTCTCGTTTTCATAAAATGTTAATTTGTGAGAGGCTGAATGGGAGTGTGTAAACGTATTTTGTTAATTATCAATCGAGTGGTGTGAATTTAGCTGTTATTTTCGAAGGAGAATGATAAAAAGATAATAGAATAAAGAAATAGAAGTAGAAATTAATAACTGCTAACTTTCCGCATGAAAAAAATAGTAGAAAATTAGCTTTTTTAGTGAAAAATGCCTTCTTTTCTTGAAAATACTTTAAACTCAGTAAATATAATACGTAGGATTAAATGACACAATATGTCAATTGCAAATTATATGTTTTTAACTTCAAATAGTTCGTTTGGGAAATACGACTATTGGCATATAGGTGGACTCATAAGACTCAGTCTTAAAATAATGGTTATCTTTGTCAATCATTCAAAAAGACTGAAAAATGGAAACCGCTTTTAAGGAATACCTGACTAAAAATAATTATTCTGGTTTTGATCTCAAAGCTATATTATTCGATATGGACGGTGTATTATACGACTCGATGAAATGGCATGCCAAATCGTGGAATGAAGTAATGACAGAATTTAATCTGAACAGTACTCCCGACGAATTTTATTTATATGAAGGGATGGTCGGACATAAAACTATAAACCATGTCATAAACAGAGAAAAGGGTAGGGATGCTACCGATTTGGAGAAGGAAGCGATTTATAAGCGGAAGACTGAACTTTTCAATCAATATAACAATGGTGATTTAATACCTTATGCATACGATTTTGCTAAAAAGGTAAGTGACGAGGGCTTAACCTGTGTCGTGGTTACCGGATCGGGGCAAGGTGCGTTAATAGATAAACTGGATAACGGATTCCCCGGGTTATTTCAAAAAAGCCTGATGGTCACGGCCTATGATGTGAAACATGGTAAACCGCATCCCGAACCATATCTGATGGGATTGGAAAAAGCAGGTCATTTAAAGCCTAATCAGGCGATTGTAGTTGAAAATGCCCCTCGGGGCGTGGAAGCTGCTGTTGCCGCAGGGATATTTACAATAGCAGTAAATACCGGCCCACTCAATAATAAAATACTTGCCGATGCAGGTGCTAATATCGTACTATCGTCTATGGAAGCATTGTATAATAATTGGGAAGCGTACTATCGGATTATAAAAGGATAGTTGGTATTTACCACCCGAAGGCTTCATCGCCCATCCATTTACCTTGTGTTTTCATCACTTGTTCGATAACATCGCGAGCAACACCATCTCCACCTTTGCGATGTGAAATGTATTTGGCAATGCTCCTTATCTCAACCGCAGCATCGGCTGGTGCAACCGACAATCCTACGGTTTGCATTACATGATAATCGGGCAGGTCGTCGCCGGCATATATTATTTCTTCGGGTTTGTACCCTGTCTTTGCAATATAGTCGTTGAAATCGTTCATTTTCGTATGTGATTTCATATAAATGTGTTTGATACCCAGTCGTTCGAAACGAAGCCTTACAGCCTCCGTATCACCGCCTGTAATGATGGCAAGGCCATATCCGTGGCGTGCAGCCAGATTGAGAGCATATCCATCTTTGATATTTACCATTCGCATAGGTACTCCTTCGGGCGAAAGAGGAATTGAATCGGGTGATAGTACACCATCTACATCAAATACAAATGCTTTTATCTTAGTTAAATCGTAATTTATAGTGCTCATATCTTATTGTTTTTATTGCTTATTGCGTGTATATTTTCACTGATCAATTTGTAGATCTCTCTTATTTTTTCATCCTCTATAAGGGAAAGATGCTTATTCATTACATTCTCATCAAAGCGCACAGCAGGTCCTGTCTGTGCATCTATTGGCGACAGCGTGTGAACTTTCAGGCTAGTTTCATCAATCAAAGGTAGGGCTACATCGAAAGGTAAACCGGCCTCTTTTAGAATTTGTTCCGAAAGTGTGTACATATGATTCACAAAATTGCAAGCGAATACACCTGTCAGATGAATATATTTTCTTTTATCGGAAGATAGTTCAGCTACTTTGTCCGATATTTTATTCGCTATTTCTTTAAGAACTGCTAGTGTTTGGGAATTGGATGCTTCAACAAATACAGGGATTTCTTTCCATACCATCTCTCTGCCTTTGGTAAACGTCTGAAAAGGGTAGAGTACCCCATATCGGGAAGTATAAGGGCTAAATATTTCATGAGGAATACTGCCTGCTGTGTGAATCCAAAGCCCATTGTTAGCAGGTATCTGCGAGGCAATGTCAGCAAGTACCGAATCTTTTACCGAAAAGATATAGAGGTCGGCATTATCTGCGATAGTACTGAGGTCGGTTGTGGCAGCAGCGTTTACTAGCTGTGCCAATGTCGTAGCCGATTGGGTTGTCCGGCTATATATTTGTACAATATCGAAGTCGTATTTATATAGTTCAATTGCCAGCGCAGAGGCTACGTTTCCTGCTCCTATAAATACGACTTTCATAATTTAGTTTTTATTTTTGCTGGATGTGAATACCATTATGATACCTACTATAATCAATGCCAAAGGAACAATATATATTGAATAATTGTCCATCCTTCCGAAGAACAGATCGGCATTGAGGATTACACCTACAGCAGTAAATACCCATCCAAGTATTTTTTTAGGTTGAGTGATAAGAAATATAATACCTGCTATCAGGAAGAATGCACCGACACTCATTAGTTTTCCTCCGTAAGGAATCTTGTCGAGTATACCTATTTTGTCTAATAAAAATATTATTCCGAATACAAGGATCGTTACACCATACGATAAGCGATCGTTAATTTTGCTGACTGCCATACTTGTTATTGTTTATAGTTACCAATATGTACTTTTTCCCATTGTAGTTTTTCGTCATCGAATGGCGGACGTTCTTTTTCTTTATTTCCAAATGCTATTACCGACAGAACCTGTAATTGCGATGGGATATCAAACAGTTTTCTAACATATTCTTCCGACGAACCATCTTCTGCTGTATGTCTTTGTCGTACCTGAACCCAGCAACTGCCCAGACCAAGGTCTTCGGCTTGCACCTGCATCATAATAGAAGCAATAGAAGCATCTTCTATCCATACATCGCTCTCAGATGGATCGGCTAATACTATAACAGCTAAAGCACAGTTTGAGATTAACTTGCTGGCCATTTTTTTGCAAAGAGATAGTTTTTCTAGCTGTTCTTTATCTTCTACTACTAAAAACTGCCAGCAATTTGCACCTTTAGATGTAGGTGATTTAAGACCGGCTTTCAATATTAGTTCGACTTGCTCGGGCGTTAGTTGCTCTTCCGTAAATTTACGTGTACTGCGTCTGCGGCTTATAAGATCGTGAAAATAGCTCATTATATGATATAAGTAAAGTGAAATACTAAATAATTATCCTATTGTTATTATCCGCGAGAAAGCTTCTTTATCTCTTCTCCGAAATTTTTCTCGTCTTTCAGCCCTTGCGTACTACTCTTACGAAGCAATATATTTAAGGTTTGCATAACCAGTTTTATATCGAGTACTAAGGAATATCCGTTGATATATAAAAGATCGTATTTAAGTTTATCGCCCACTGTGGTATTGTATCTGCCTTGTACCTGAGCCATTCCGGTTAATCCTGCTTTCACACGGTGTCTAAGATTATATTCGGGTAGTTCTTTGCAAAATTGTTCTACAAAAAACGGACGTTCGGGCCGGGGACCTACAATACTCATATCTCCTTTCAGAATATTGAATACCTGAGGGACTTCATCTATACGTGTTGCCCTTAAAATGTGACCGAGTTTGGTAATCCGTTTATCAACATCCTGTGCCAATACCGGGCCTGATTTAGCTTCGGCATTTTCGACCATTGTCCTGAATTTGTATATTTTAAAGATTTTTCCACCACGGGTTATTCTTTCCTGTACATAAAAAGCTGTTCCTCCTGTAATCTTAAGAGTGAGGTAAACAACTATGAACGGAATAGCAAAAACGACTACAGCCAGACTGCCCAAAACGATATCCATGATCCGTTTGATAATCTCACTTCCGGGTTGTATGCCAAGTTCTTTTACGTCAAGAACGGGCGTATCATCTATTTGAATGAAGCGTGCATTAAAGAGTAAAATTTCAGGATTCTTAGGCTCATAAAGCATTATCTTATTTTCATTAACGCAGTATCGAACAAGATTCTGTTTAATATTTTCATCTACATCTTCTGTTAGGAAGGTAACATCGCATTCATTTATATATTCATATACTTTGGGATTGGCTGGTTCGCATATATGCAGTATTCTTGACCACATGCCATTCGATTCGAGTAGTTTATAAGCTAAGTCTTTCGATTTCTGATAACCGATAATAACCACTGTCTTTTTCTCATTAGCCCTGCGATACATTTTGTTGGTAAACCAGTGCCAGAGCGATATTACGATTATTTGCAAGCCCGAACTGAATAACAAAATACTTCGCGGATATGCAAATTCCCGAGCAAGGAAACTTATCGCCATTGTAGCGCCAAGAAGCGACAGAATAGTTAATGATACAGTGTACCCAACACCTATCAGCGAGAAGTCTTTAGGTTTGTCAAGTTCAAATATATGGCTTAGTATCAGGTAACAAATCCCGATGTAGGGCCATATTGATAAGAAGGCATAATAGTTGCCTGTAAAGTCGTTAAGTGTATCTTTAAAAAGATAGTAGGATAATAAAATAGAAAGATATATGAAAGCAATATCTATCAGAGGTATTAATATCCTAAATCCTTTGCGTCCGAATAATATGTCCATTGCAATGAGTCAAGTTTATTAAAGCGAAAAATCAGAAAGTTTATATTAAGTACAAAAACATAATTTAATGCTGCATCGAGCTATAACTATAAATCCTTGTTATGCATGGATGGACAATAAATAGGTCTGTGACCTTATTTTTTCTTCCCTTTTGCTTTTGCTTTCGTTTTTGGTTTCTCGTCAGCCGAGTTAATTAATTTCATACATTCCTCGTACGTCAACTCAGCAGGAGTCATCGTTTTTGGAATTTTGAAATTGCTTTTCTTGTAACTGATATATGGCCCGTAGCGCCCATTCAGTATTTGCAGACCTTCGTCTTCAGTAAAGGCCTTAATAAGTTTTTGCTCTTCTTTTAGTCTTTTATCCAATATCAAAGGAGTAACTTCCTCTAGCGTAACACTATATGGATCATAACCTTTTGGTAAAGATACAAATAAATTGTTATGTTTGGCATAAGGGCCAAATCTTCCGACTGATACTGTTACTTCTTTATCTTCAAACTCACCGATACTACGTGGAAGATCGAACAACTTCATAGCCTCCTCCAGCGTAATAGTAGAGATAGATTGATTTTTTTGAAGTCCTGCAAATAGTGGTTTCTCTTCCTCCTCCTGCGTTCCTACCTGAACCATTGGCCCAAATCGACCGATTTTTACCGAAACCTGACGTTTGGTCTTTGGGTCTATGCCCAAAATGCGCTCGCCTACTTTATGGTCGGTTTGCACATTCATAGCTTCTTCTACCACCGGATGGAAGAATTTGTAAAACCTATCTATCAGGTCGGCCCAGTTCTCTTCGCCTTCTGCTACCTGGTCGAATTCTTTTTCTACATTTGCCGTAAAGTTATAATCCAGAATGGTAGGGAAGTACTCTGTCAGGTAATCGTTTACAACGATGCCTGTATCTGTAGGTATCAGTTTGCCTTTGTCAGCACCTGTTATTTCGGTTTTCTCCGTATCGGATATTTTGTTATCCTTAAGAGCCAATATGTTATATTTACGTTCTACACCTTCCAATTCAGATTTCTCTACATATCCGCGATTCTGAACGGTAGAAATAGTCGGAGCATAAGTAGATGGTCGGCCTATGCCTAGTTCTTCCATTTTACGAACCAAAGATGCTTCGGTATAGCGGGCGGGTCTTTGAGTAAAACGTTCCGTAGCTGTAGTCTCCTTCATCTGAAGTACTTCTTTTATTGCTACCGGAGGCAATAATCCAGCTGCTGCCTCTTCGTAGTTCTCGTCATCTGTACCTTCCAGATAAACATGAAGAAAACCATCGAACTTAAGAACTTCGCCTTCGGCAACGAATTTAAGAGTCTCATCAGATATACCTACGGTTATAACTGTTTTCTCTAACTTGGCTTCCGCCATTTGAGAAGCGATTGTTCTTTTCCAGATCAATTCATACAATTTCTTTTCCTGTGGAGTGCCTGAAACCGTTTGATTTGCCATATAAGTAGGGCGGATGGCCTCATGGGCCTCTTGTGCACCCTTGCTCTTAGTCGAGAACTTGCGTGTTTTAGAATATTGTTTTCCGTAAGCCGTTTCTATCTGAGTCTTTGCAGCGTCGATTGCCAGCGATGACAGATTAACGGAGTCGGTACGCATATATGTGATTTTCCCCGATTCGTATAGCTTTTGTGCTACAGACATTGTCATCGAAACAGGGTATCCTAATTTACGGGATGCTTCTTGTTGAAGTGTAGAAGTGGTGAACGGAGCTGCCGGCGACTTGGTTACTGGTTTAACGTCTATACCTTCTACTTCGAAGTTAGCACTTTTCAGTTTTTCCAAAAATGCCATAGCCTCTTTCTTAGTTTTGAGGCGCTTATTAAGTTCTGTCTTAATCTCGTACGATGTGCCTTTTTCATTTTTATTGAAAATGGCAACTACACGATAAGAAGCTTCTGATTTGAAATTTTGTATGTCGCGTTCGCGTTCAACGATTAGCCTTACAGCTACCGATTGTACTCTACCGGCAGATAATGACGGTTTTACCTTTCTCCACAATACAGGAGACAGCTCGAAACCTACAATACGGTCTAGGATTCGACGGGCCTGTTGTGCATCAACAAGGTTTATATCTATTTTTCGAGGATTTTTTATCGCATTGATAATTGCATCTTTCGTAATCTCATGAAATGCAATTCGTCTGGTCTTACTTTCATTAAGCTCAAGAGTTTGAAATAGATGCCACGAAATAGCTTCTCCTTCGCGGTCCTCATCGGATGCGAGCCATACCGTGCTTGCAGCTTTAGCCTCCTTCTTTAAATTATCTACAATTTTCTTTTTGTCTTCCGATACTTCGTATATCGGTGTGTAGCCATTCTCGAGGTCAATCCCTAAGCCTTTTTTCTTTAAGTCTCTGATATGTCCATAACTAGACAATACTTTGTAGTTTTCACCAAGAAACTTTTCTATTGTTTTCGCTTTGGCCGGCGACTCGACTATAACTAGATTTTTTTGCATATTTTACTTGTCTTGCTAATTCTGGTTTTTTATGTACATTATTATAAACCAGACTCCTTTTGAACGGCAAAAGTAGTGATTTTGTTCTGAAAAACTAATATTTAAGTATTTCTTTATAAAAGACTTCAATTAAATAGTATGGGTTTATCGCCTAATACAAAGCGAGAAAAGCCCACTTCTTCAAACTTATAATGCGATAGAATTTCTTTCGATACTTTGAGGAATGTATCTATATCGTATATAATAAAATCAATGTATGAAAAATGAAATCCGGTTGCACCTCCTGTGCTATTGGCTACACTGTAATTTACTATTTCGCTCATTATCTTATCCTCTATATCGGCTCTGAATTGTACGATGTTTTCTTGTGGGACATTTGTATTCTCGAAGAATATGAACCCATAAACGATGCCATCCTCTTCAAATCCCTTTATAGCTTCTTCTGTACCACCATAAAAATCATTAAGGATAGGAGAACATGATGTATAGCCCACCTGAATGTCTTCTCTCAGTTTCCATTCTTTATTCTCTGTAGGGTTCATTTTGTAGCCGCTGTATAGCTCGCATGGATTGTCTATTTTAGGCCAGTCCTCATCATCTGACATTGCCTCTTCTATAACCGATGTTAATCCACTAATCTTTACCGCGTGCTTATCCGATTTCTCAGTAATGAAGTCTATATAGCCGATAATTTCCATTGTGAAAACCTCGCCGATAAATTGGTCGAGATATATGAAAAATATCGAATAGCGTTTGTTTTCTTCAAGAGTCATTAATACAGGCGCATAAACTTCGAGATTGATTTTTTTTCTGTCTTGGTCAACTTCAGCATAAATCTCGATATTGTCTTCTGTTAAATTTATATCATACATGCTTATTGTAGAGCCCGGACTGGCTTTTCCAGGTTTCGAAGCGTAGAAATTCCATTTTTCCCACAGGTGTGCGGGTGCATGTTGTAGCCAGTAATATAGAGGTATGAGTTTAGCTCTGTTGCCTTCGGGTGTCAGAATCAACTCGTATTTGTTTTCTTTATTTATTCCCATTTCGAAATAAACAGTGTGAAAAGAAATCTGTAAGATGCTATCAACAAAATTAAGGAGAGTCTGACCTTCCACTTTGTTATCCATCATTTCTCTAATTTGACTTTCCTCTTCGGTAAAGGTTTTCCAAAATTTAGTCACTCTGTTTTTAAATGATTCTTGCATCGTTTTGTATCGTTTATTTATTTGGAAACAAAGATAGATATAATCTTTAAATGTAAATACGGGATGTATATATTGTATCTTATTTTTCACTATCTTTGCACTTATTTTTTGAATAAAGCGAAATCTAAAGTACGATGACTAAGAAATTTACAGAATATAACCAATTTAACTTATCTGATATCAATAAAGAGATACTGGACAAGTGGGACAAAGAAAATGTATTTCAAAAGAGTCTGGACATACGTAAAGATGCTCAATCATTTGTATTTTACGAAGGGCCTCCTTCTGCGAATGGTATGCCGGGCATCCATCACGTAATGGCACGCTCTATTAAAGATATTTTTTGTCGTTACAAGACGATGAAAGGATTCTTGGTGAACCGCAAAGCAGGGTGGGATACCCATGGTTTGCCGGTAGAACTAAGTGTCGAGAAGAAGCTCGGAATTACTAAAGAAGATATTGGGAAACCGGGGAAACCAAGTGTTGACGAATATAACAAGGCTTGTCGCGAAGAGGTGATGAAATATACCCGCGAATGGGAAGATCTTACTCGTCGTATGGGTTATTGGGTGAACATGAAAGACCCTTATGTGACTTACGACAGCCGATATATCGAAACGCTTTGGTTCTTACTGAAAGAATTATACAATAAGGATTTCCTCTATAAAGGATATACTATACAGCCTTATTCGCCGGCAGCGGGTACAGGATTGAGTTCGCATGAGTTGAACCAACCGGGCAGCTACCGTGATGTGAAAGATACTACGTGCATTGCTCAATTCAAGATAAAAGGACCAAAAGCAGAAATGGCTCAATTTGGTGAACCTTATTTCTTGGCTTGGACTACTACCCCTTGGACTTTACCTTCTAATACTGCTCTTGCAGTAGGTGCGGATATCGTTTATGTTGCTGTACAGTCTTATAACCCGTATACAAACGATAAGATGACTGCTGTGGTAGCAAAATCGCTTATGTTCAGTTTGTTTAATCCTAAGGCGGAAGAAATCGCTTTAGAAGATTATAAGCAAGGTGATAAGCTGATACCATATAAAGTAGTGGGAGAGTGGAAAGGTTCGGAACTGGCAGGAATAGCTTACGAGCAACTTATACCTTGGATGAATCCGGGAAAAGGTGCATTTAAAGTAGTGACGGGCGATTTTGTAACTACCGAAGATGGTACGGGTATCGTCCATATAGCACCTACATTTGGTGCAGATGATGCCAAGGTAGCCAAGATAAATAATGTGCCTGCTATGATGCTGACTGATAAGGATGGAAATCTCCGTCCGATGGTCGATCTTACAGGTAAATATTTCAAGCTGAAAGATCTCGATGAGGCTTATGTAAAAGCAAATGTAAACGTAGATTTATATAAAGAATTTGCAGGTCGCTATGTGAAGAACGAGTATGACGACACATTGCCTGCCGATGCCAATACTCTTGACATCGATTTAAGTGTAATGCTAAAATTGGCAAATAAAGCTTTCAAGATAGAACGTCATGTGCATAACTATCCGCACTGTTGGCGTACCGATAAGCCTGTGCTTTATTATCCATTGGATAGCTGGTTTATCAAAACTACAGCTTCGCGTGACCGTTTGATAGAACTTAATAATACAATCAACTGGAAACCTCAATCGACAGGTACAGGTCGTTTTGGTAAATGGCTGGAAAATCTACAGGATTGGAATTTGAGCCGTAGCCGTTATTGGGGTACTCCACTTCCAATCTGGAGAACTGAAGATGGTAAGGAAGAAAAATGTATCGGTTCGATTAAAGAGCTTTATGCCGAAATGCAAAAGGCTGTGGATGCCGGACTAATGAAAGAGGTACTTTGGAAAGATTTCGAAATAGGCAATCTGGATAAAGCGAATTACGAAAAGATAGACCTTCATCGTCCGTATGTAGATAATATTATACTTGTTTCGGATTCGGGCAAACCGATGAAACGTGAGACTGATCTTATCGATGTGTGGTTTGATTCGGGGGCTATGCCTTTTGCGCAAGTATTCTACCCGAATATCAGTGAAGAAGAATTCGCAAAGGTTTATCCTGCCGACTTTATAGCCGAGGGTGTAGACCAGACACGAGGATGGTTCTTTACGCTGCATGCTATATCTACCATGTTCAAAGATAGCATTGCATTCAAAAATGTAATATCCAACGGATTGGTGTTAGATAAGAACGGCAACAAGATGTCGAAACGTCTTGGTAATGGTGTCGATCCTTTTGTTGCAATAGAAAAATACGGTTCAGACCCTTTACGTTGGTACATGATAACTAATGCTTCACCGTGGGATAATCTGAAATTCGATATAGAAGGAGTAGAAGAGGTGCGCCGTAAATTTTTCGGTACACTTTATAATACGTATTCTTTCTTTGCATTATATGCTAATGTGGACAATTTCACTTTCGCAGAAGACTTCGTGCCTGTCGCTGAAAGACCGGAGATAGACCGTTGGGTTATATCGTTGCTCAATACGCTCGTAAAGGACGTAGACGAGTACTATGCAGCCTATGAGCCTACTAAGGCAGGGCGTGCTATATCAGACTTTGTGAACGATAATCTGAGTAATTGGTATGTGCGACTTAACAGGAAGCGTTTCTGGGGTGGTACGATGACTAAGGATAAATTGTCGGCTTATCAGACATTATATACTTGTTTGGAGGTTGTCGCTAAATTGATGGCTCCTATCTCTCCGTTTTATGCAGATAAATTATTTAATGATTTAATTGGTGCTACCGAGCGTGAAAAGATATCGTCTGTTCATTTGTCAGACTTCCCATTATCAGATAGTTCCGTTATAGATAAGAAGCTCGAAGAGCGTATGAAAATAGCACAGGATATATCGTCGGTGGTACTTGCTCTTCGTCGCAAAGTGAACATTAAGGTCCGTCAACCGTTAATGCAAATAATGGTTCCTGTAATTGACGACGAACAAAAGAAAGATATTGAAGCTGTACGTGATCTTATTTTGAATGAAGTGAACGTAAAAGAACTGAAATATGTCGATAATACAGCCGGTATTTTAGTGAAGCGTATCAAGCCTGATTTTAAAAAATTAGGGCCTCGTTACGGTAAAATCATGAAACAATTGGCTGTCGTTATTCAGGGGATGGATCAGGTAGCTATCGGAGCATTCGAGAAAGCAGGTAATTATACTTTGGATGTTGAAGGGCAACCTGCAACGATCGAATTGTCGGACGTAGAGATAATATCGGAGGATATACCGGGCTGGCTGGTAGCTAATGAAGGTCGTTTGACTGTTGCTCTCGATATTACGATTACAGACGATTTGCGTAAGGAAGGTATTGCCCGCGAGTTGGTGAATCGCATACAAAATATACGTAAATCGAGCGGCTTTGATATCACAGACCGTATAAGCGTAAAAATATCGAATCTGGAACAAATAAAAGATGCAATTTTGGAATTTAATGATTATATTGCATCACAGGTTTTGGCGGACAAAGTCGAATTGAGTGATAATGTTGACGGTCAAGATATTGATATGGATGAATTTGTATTAAAACTTTCAATAGAGAAGGTTTAACCAAAATAAAACCAAACTAAACAGGATGTCTAACTTAAAAAAATAAAGTTATGTCAGAGAAAACAAGATATTCAGATGAAGAGTTGAACGAATTTCGTGATATTATTCTTGATAAATTGAATAAAGCAAAAGATGAATATGAGCAATTGCGTGCAGCTATAACTAATGCTGATGGAAATGATGTAACAGATACATCACCTACATTTAAAGTATTGGAAGAAGGTGCATCGACGCTATCGAAAGAAGAGGCCGGACGTTTGGCGCAACGCCAGATGAAGTTTATACAGAACTTACAATCGGCTCTTATCCGTATCGAAAACAAGACTTACGGTATTTGTCGCGAAACAGGCAAATTGATACCGAAAGAACGTTTACGTGCAGTACCTCATGCTACATTAAGTATCGAGGCAAAAAATAGTGGTGTTAAATAAGAATGAGCTTATCAGGAAATAAATGAATAATGAAAGAAAAAACGGAGATTAGTCTCTGTTTTTTCTTTAGTTTCATTATCAGGAGGCGAAAATAAAATTTATGGATAACAAAAACAGAGGGTTGATTGCAATCCTCGTTATAGCTTTGGTTATTATTATCGATCAAGCTTCTAAAATATGGGTGAAAACCAATATGTCTCTCTATGAGTCTATTGAAATAGCTAGTTGGTTTAAGATTTACTTTGTAGAGAATAACGGGATGGCCTTCGGGATGGAAGTGATAGGCAAACTATTCCTTTCGTTGTTTCGTATAGTTGCCATTGGTTTTATAGGATATTATTTATATACACTGGTAAAGAAACAATACTCGAAAGGTTATATTGCCTGTATAGCACTTATTTTAGCGGGCGCTTTTGGTAATATTATCGATAGTGTGTTTTATGGAGAAATATTTTCTGCCAGTTATCAGGGTCATGTAGCATCATTTGTCTCTTTAGGCGATGGTTATTCTAGCTGGCTGCATGGTAAAGTGGTAGATATGTTATATTTCCCTCTTATCGAAGGAACTTTTCCTTCGTGGTTACCAATGTGGGGTGGAGAGAATTTTATTTTCTTCAGTCCTATATTTAATATTGCCGATTCGGCTATTACAGTCGGAATCTTTATACTCCTGCTGTTTTATAGAAAGACTCTAAGCCAATCTTTAGAAAAGAAAGCATAACGCATGCCAAAGAATACCTTTATTTGTACAGTCCTTATTTGTCTTACCGTGGTCGCATCATGCAGTAGGAAACCGAGTAATGTGCTTGACGAAGAAAAAATGGTAGATGTTTTATACGATGTGCAAATGGCTCAAGCTATATATAATAGTTACGATCAAAATCTTAATACTCTTGAGAAAAAGGATGCTCTTATTGCCGGAGTCCTCGAAAAACATAATATAACAAAAGCAGACCTTGATTCTTCTCTTGTTTGGTATTCTGATAATATAAAACTCTATTTGAATATAAACGATTCCGTCGTTTCCCGATTGAAATCTAAGACAGAACTATTGTCTAAAGCGCGGGATTTGGCTGATCCGAATCTTAATGGTAAAAGGGATTTGATTTTACCATCTTTATTTTACCTTAATGCAATTAATTCGACATTGTCGTTTAATGTTGATTCGGCAAAAATAAAAACAATGGACTTGTCGTCATTTAGAGTTTCTTTTGATGTCTTGGGTTTAAATAAAAATCAAACAGTAAAAGCAGGAATCTATTTTACTTATAGAGATACAATCATAAAAAAAATAATCCCAATAGATCAGAATATCCATTATGTTCTTGATAAACCGCAGTTGCCAGATAGTCTGTTGAAAAGTATATCGGGTTATATCCATTTGCGGAAGCCGAAGGATAGCTTTTTATCCGATATTATGCTGTATAATATTAGGTATCAGGATTCTATTCCGGCTACAACTGATACTCAACTTGATATTATTACTCCTGGAGGAAAAGGTACTAAAGTAATAGAAGATAATCGGAAAGTTACATCGCAGATGCCGAAAGAAAATTAACTAGTGAAATGAAACGCTATTATTCGCATTTTACTTTTATTTATCCGGATATTTACCTCAAAAATCATGTGGTTGAATTAGATTCAGAGAATAGAATTGTCAAATGTTTTCCATTCGAGAAGGAAATAGAAAAAACTGAGTTTTATTCGGGCTGGTTGATGTTTATACCACAGATGGTACAACTTAATAATGATTTAATAGAATCACTAAGAAAAGGACAGTTTTCAGCCTCAAGTATTATGGTGGGTAATGAAAATTATCAGACTTTCTCGGTTGACGTTGATTCTAAACTATTTTTCCCTTTAAAATAAAGTTATCTCTTTTTTTTCTTTTTTGAAAAAGTTGATTTAAATCTGTTAAAGAGTCTATTATTCTTAATCTTAATAGCTTCAATTTCTTTTACTTTTTCTATCAAGATTGTTATATTATCTGCTTCTACACATTCAAGTGATTTCCAAAGAGGAGGGTTCATTGGGTGGAAATTGGCAAGATATTTATACGTATATCTATCTAGCACTTTCCATAAATTGAAATAAGCATCGACATTGAAATCTTGAGCATGGCTCCAGTTTTTCAATTTAAATGCTAATTCGTCTTCACTTCTAGCCCAGCTTTGATGTATGACTTTAAATTTAGTATATATGTTCTTTTTTAGCTTATCTGTAAATCTTGCCTTTTTATATACAGGTCTGTTTGTTGCAAGGGGAAAGATTTCACAAGAATCTATAAGAAGAGTATCATTGCCACTTTGTTTGAACATTGTTATCCATTCAGCATAAACAATTGTTGATATATTAATGTCCAAAGATTTAATGTATTGTATAAATTTACTAAAATCCAGAAAATATTCATCTGTATCTATTTGTATATGCCATCCATCATCACCCATAAATCGGGCAAGCATATTACGTTCTCTAGTGTCGCATTCTATTGTGGAGAGTGTTGGGTCGTAAAATGAATCTTCGTAGATATGTATTTTTTTATCAATATCAATTTCTTTTATCCAATTAAAAAAAGAATCAGGGATGTTGAAACTTGTCCCACTCCACGTCTTCCTGTCTTTATCTATAGCCAATGCAATATAGTCTGCATTTTTATAAATTGTAGGAAGAGATATTTCTAGATATTGATAATCATAAGAAATTAGATAACCTACCTTTATTTTATTGTTCATCTTTTAGATTCAATTTTATGATCTGGCAAAGGTAATAAAATTGGAAATTGAAATATCATTAAATTATTACTAAAATTAATTTCTTTCACAATAAATCTGGCTGATGTATTGTTTATATTTAGAATTATGATAAATATTTAGACTTGTGCTGCATTGTTTTTTTTATCTATCTTTGTATAACTTAAAAATCATATATGAATATCGTTCTGGATTGCGAGAGAATGAAATATCCTAATACCGGATTATATACATTCTGTGATAAATTATCAATTTCGATGCAAAAGGTGATCAATGGAACAGACCATTTATCATTCTTTATATATCCTAAGTCTGGTAGTTTTAGGGGAGATAATGCTACTTATATTAAAAGGCAGATATATAATAAACTATTGCCTGTATATGTACATAATCTGGATATATGGCATACTACTTATCAGCTATCAAAGTTTAGGGGAGGAGATATTCATACTAAAAATGTTTTGACCGTTCATGACCTGAATTTTTTGTATGAAGACTCATCATTAAAAGATAAAACAAATGCTATAAAAAAACATCAGCAACGTATTGACCGTGCGGATCATATTGTAGCCATATCGGAGTTTACCAAAAAAGATATTTTAGAACATTTAGATATAAAAGGAAAACCATTGAGCGTTATTCATAATGGAGCCAGTATAATTGAATATACTGATTTTGAAGAACCCCGATACAAACCAGAGAGGAAGTTTATCTTCTCGTTAGGTACTATCATTCCCAAAAAAAATTTTCATGTTTTACCAGCTCTCCTGAAAAATAACGATTATGAATTGATAATTGCAGGTATTCCGAGCTCATATTCTGATAGAATAAAGGAAGAGGCGAAAAAGCATGGGGTAAAAGACAGGGTGAAGATAGTAGGAGCAATATCAGGAGAAGAAAAATACTGGTATCTAAAGAATTGTTTGGCTTTTGCTTTCCCTTCTTTAGCAGAAGGATTTGGAATTCCAGTTGTAGAAGCGATGAGTTTTGGTAAACCGGTTTTTTTGTCTACTCATACATCATTACCTGAAATTGGAGGAGAATATGCTTATTATTTCGATGACTTTGATGCAGAATCGATGCAAAATATATTTGATAAAAATATGAGTTCTTTTTTTGAAAAAGATTTATCTGAAGCTATAAGAGCCCATGCTGCTAAATTTAATTGGGATGAATGCGCCAGAAGTTATTACAAAGTATATCAGAGTTTATTAAAATAGGACTGTTGTGGTAGACAATAAACAATGCATAGTTATTTTTCCTGTTTATACATCTATAACAGAGTCGGAGCGATATTTTTTCGAACAAGCGATAAGAATGACAAGTGGATTTCGACATGTATTTATCGCTCCTAGGAGCATGCATTTGGATGATTCTTTTGGCGATTTGAGGGCATTAGATGTTATATGTTTTGATGAGTTCTATTTTAAGGATATTGTTGGATACAATCTCTTGATGTTATCAAGAGAATTTTATGAAACATTCACTGATTATGAATATATGTTGATTCATCAATCCGATGTATATTTGTTTAAGCCTGAACTGAAATTTTGGTGTGAAAAAGGTTACGACTATATTGGAGCTCCGTGGTTAAAACCCAAGAAAATAAGAAGAGGTATATTCTATCAGAAATTAATAGATATTTTCCCGAAATTATATCCGTCAGAAAAGAAAAAGCTTCATGAGTGTTACAATGCAGTTGGCAATGGGGGATTGTCATTACGCAGAATAAATTCATTTCTTACAATATTCGAATTGCCCGATTCAAGCAAAATATTGAATGTTTATAGAGAAAAACTCCTTACAAATTCATTATATAATGAAGATATTTTTTGGAGTATAGAGGCTCCACGTATGTTAAAATATTTCTCGAAGCCATTGTGGAAAGAGGCAATGGCATTTGCTGTCGAAACACACTGCTATTATGCATACCGATTATTGGGTGAAAAACTTCCATTCGGATGCCATGCCCCATCTGTTTACGAACCTGAATTCTGGCAGAATCATATTCCGTCATTTAAAATATGTTAGATGGGAAATAAATCCAAAATATCAATTATTTGTGTAACTAAAAATGCAGGGAAGCATCTGTCTTCGTGTATAGATAGTATTATTTCTCAAAAATATTCTGATATAGAGCTTGTTATATTTGATGCTTTAAGTACCGACACAACCATTGATATATTAGAATCTTATGGAAACAAAATTTCTTATTGGAAAAGTGAGCAGGACGCTGGGATCTATGATGCAATGAATAAAGCCCTTAAATGCATAACCGGTCAATGGGTCTATTTTTTAGGAGCAGATGATACTCTATTACCTGATTTTTCGGCCTTTGCTGAAAATGAATTAAAAGATAGTACTTGTATTTATTATGCAAATGTCTTATATAAAGGAAAGAAGACAAAAGGAGAAGTTAATTCTTATGAGCAAGCTAAGCATGGAATTTTTCATCAATCGATAATCTACCCTGCGAGTGTATTTAGAAAATATAGCTATAATCCTTTTTATAAGGTCTCAGCGGATTACGCTTTGAATCTAATGCTCCATGGTGACAAGAGTTTTAAATTTGTATATAGGGATTATATAATTGCAAATTATAATGATGATGGCCTGTCTTCCTATTTTGTGGATGAGGAGTTTAATAAAATTCATTATAGTCTTGTAATGAAAAATTTTGAATGGAGTGTTAAATTTCGCTTTTGGTTTAGAAATTTAAAAGCAAAAAGGCGGAGTTAGGAATTTTGATGGCTCAATCTTCTATACACCTCCATCAAATCATCAGTACATTTTTGATCCGAAAATCGTTTTACGTATTCCATACCTTCTTGCACCATTTTTTCTTTTAGATTATTGTCATTCAATACCCTATCTATCTCGGTAGCTAGTTCGTCCTCATTATGCGGATCGATATATATAGAATGGGGACCTCCGGCTTCCTCCAGGCACGATCCTTTGGCAGCTATCACAGGAACTTCTGAACTAAGAGCCTCTATAATAGGTATCCCGAATCCTTCGTAAAATGATGGATATATAAATATTTCGGACAATTGCAGTATTGCGGGAAGATCCTCTAGTGCTACATTACTTAATAAATGTACTCTGTCTTCCAATCCATGCTCAAGAGCATATTGTTTAACTTTCTCGGCATATTTACGTTGTTTACCGATAGCCACAAAGTGAATATTGGGTATGGATTTTAATGCTTTTACTATAAGAAGTATGTTTTTTCTTTCTTCAATGCTACCGATAGATAACAAGAATTTAGGAGGTAAATTATACTTATCGATTACTTGCTGTTTTTTTGACCCATCTGCTCTGTTTCTAAAAATAGAAAAGCAACCTTGGTATACAATATCTATTTTATTCGGATCGGTTCCATAATATTCTATTATATCTCTTTTTGTACATTCGCTTACAGCTATAATTCGATCTGCAACCTTGCAGGCATAACGAGCTTTAATGTTGTATATCTTTCGATCAATAACAGGGTAAAACTTTGGGTGTCTCAAGAATATAAGATCGTGTATTGTAACAATTGATTTAGCTCCACTCTTATTTATTTTATAAGGTAGTTCGTTACTTAATCCGTGGTATAGCGTAATATTTTCGTTCTTGATATCTTTTACAATGCCCAATGTTCTCCAGAATAATTTGAAGCCTTCTTTTACAAAAATCTTGACATTATTCCCTTTAGAAATTTCTGTATCTACTTTACCTACCGAAGGTTTAGGGCTAAATAATTCATAAAAATTGTCAGGATAGAACTTTACAAGGTTGTTAATTACAAAACGACTATAATTACCTAATCCTGTAAAATTCTGTGTTGCCCGTTTCGCATCAAATCCTATTTTCATTGTCCAGATTTATTTATTCAGCTATGTAAGGGCTTTCGAAAGGATGTTTTCTGTTGAAGAATTTCCAAAAACGCTCTCTATATTTGAACGTTTTTTCAAGACATAATTTTTCATTAAAATGACGCGCTTTAGCATACTCTTTGATGAAAAATATAATCATATCATCACTACCCCATAGTCGTCTGAAATTATGACAAGCAGTGTCGAGACTAATTTTTCCGTCAAATTTCATTCTGTTGAGATCAACCAAGTAGAAGCTGTAATCTTCACCGTTCTTTTTATATAGTATATTTCCTGATGAATAGTCGAGATGCAGCACTCTTTTTTTATGTAATTCAGCTGTAAATAATGCAAATTGGCGGATAAGATTCTCTCGTCCTTCCAAGGTTCCGTGACGTAATTCCTGCATTTTTCCATCGAAGTCTTCATTTATAGATATGTAAGCACTTCTTTTGAGCAGAAATGCAAATTGCTGTTCCATATATGCCAATGGAGTAGGCGTATTGAATCCTCTTTCTTCAAGTTTATGAGCATATTTGTAAGAGCGCTCAGCTTTCGATTTTCTAAAAGTAGCATACATCAATTGATTAAACAGATGTGGTTTTTGAAAAGATTTGACATTAACTCTCATTCCATTGACATCAAAAACTTTAATTATGTTGCGTGCAGCGAATATAGTTTCCCCGGATTCATTGAAAATCTCAGGCAACTTTATTATAAAGCTTTTTAATTCCTTTTTGAAATGTTTATTAATAACTACTTTTAGCATAGCTGTTTTTGTTTAGAATTCAGAAGTAAAATGAAATTTTATGTCTTTGAAATCTTGTTGAGCCATCATTAGCAAATAGTTTGAATCAGCGAGGAATACATCCCGGTCATTCTTATCTTTTGCCATATATTGAGCTTTACGCCTTTTAAAATCTTCCAGTTGTTCAATATTGTCGCTTTCTATCCAACAGGCTTTATATAGATTGATTGCTTCCCATCTACATTGTGCTCCGTATTCGTGTAACAATCGGTATTGAATAACTTCGAACTGAAGTTGTCCCACAGTTCCTACAATCTTACGGCCATTGAATTGATTTGTGAACAATTGAGCAACACCTTCGTCCATTAACTGATCAATACCTTTTTGAAGCTGTTTAGTCTTCATTGGGTCGGCATTCTCTATATATTTAAACATCTCAGGAGAGAAGCTAGGTAATCCTTTGAAATGTAGGTTTTCGCCAGATGTCAATGTGTCCCCAATCTTAAAATTACCTGTGTCGGGTAATCCGATAATATCGCCTGCATAAGCCTCGTCTACAGTCTCTTTCTTTTGAGCCATAAATGCTGTAGGTGAAGAGAACTTCATTTGTCGGTTAAGACGTATATGTTTATAATTTACATTACGTTCAAACTTACCCGAGCATATTTTCACAAATGCTATACACGAACGATGGTTCGGGTCCATATTAGCATGTATCTTGAATATAAAACCACTGAAAGCATCTTCTTCGGGTCTGATCTCTCTCTCTATAGCTTCGATAGGGCGAGGTGAAGGTGCAATTTTCACAAAGCAGTCAAGTAATTCTTTTACTCCGAAATTATTTAAGGCAGAGCCAAAGAATACTGGAGCTACTTTTCCCTGAAGATAAGTTTCTACATCCAATTCCGAGTATACACCGTCTATTAATTCTATATCGTCTCTTAGTTTGGCTGCTAATGTTTCTCCAATATGTTTTTCCAGATCTGGATTGTTTATGTCTTTAAATCCAATCGATTCGGTGACAGTCTGTTTGCTTGGAGTGTACAGATCGAGTTTCTGTTGGTAGATATTATAGACACCCTTAAATCGTTGTCCACTATCTATGGGCCAACTAAGAGGGCGTACATTTATTTTTAGTTCCTCTTCGAGTTCATCGAGTAATTCGAAAGGGTCTTTACCCTCTCTGTCCATCTTGTTGATGAATATCATCACCGGCGTGTTACGCATACGGCAAACTTCCATTAGTTTGCGAGTTTGCGCTTCCACTCCTTTTGCCGAGTCAACAGCTATTATAACGCTATCTACAGCAGTAAGGGTTCTATATGTATCTTCAGCAAAGTCTTGGTGACCGGGTGTATCGAGTATATTTATCTTATATCCATCGTATTCGAATCCCATAACGGAAGTCGCAACAGAGATACCACGTTGTTTCTCTATTTCCATCCAGTCGGATGTCGCTGTCTTCTTTATTTTATTTGATTTTACGGCACCTGCTACATGTATAGCTCCACCAAATAACAATAGCTTTTCGGTGAGTGTCGTTTTACCCGCATCGGGATGGCTAATGATCGCAAAAGTGCGTCTTTTATGTATTTCCTTTTCTAATTCGCTCATTACTATTTTTATGTATAGTACAAAGATAATAAAAAAAGGAAAAGCATCTACTGTAATTACAATAGATGCCTTTACTTAATGCTTTAAGTTTGTATTTTTTTTAACAACTAGTCAGCTATGAATTTTAATTCAGGGCTTATCGAGTAGCTAATGGTTGAAGTGTCAGATAATTCTACTTCTTCTCCTTTCGAGTTTTCATAGCTAAAATTGACTGTTTGTATTATTACTTTATTTGAATTGATTTGCGATGTAATTTGGCTGTAATATTCAACCATATCCTCATATGCAACAATAAGATTATCTACCAGATTGCCATTTCTATCATAACTCAGCAGGTATTCGGTTATTTCACCATCGGTAATAACCTGAATAGTGATAATCTTTCCATTTTCATTCGAAAGTAAAGTCCTTCCCATCGACAGGTAGCTGATATCGTAATCCTTAAGATCCTTTATCTTATTTATCTGGAGACTGTCGTACTGCGCTATGCTTAAATGTGGCGGTTCCTTAAAATTTGGACTGTCGGGTTTGATATTTAACTTATCTTCGTTTAATTCTACATGGAGCTCTTCCGCCGTATTTTTATCCCCTGATTTAGTTTGGCAAGAGATCGTCAAAATTGAAATGAGTATAGCCGAAAAATAAATCCTTTTCATTTTAAGATTTAGATAGCATATTTATTATAAAGTTTATCTGTATATTAAGATAACAGTTCTCTAACACAAATGTTTAAACTTTCTTCCCAATTTGGGATAGTAATACCGAATGTCGTCTTTATTTTAGTTTTATCAAGTACGCTGTATTGCGGACGAGCAGCCTTGGTAGGGTATTGGTCAGTAGTGATCGGACTTACTTTACAACTTGTGATACCCGCATCTTTGTGTATTGCTAGAGTAAAATCATACCAAGTGGTAACTCCTTCGTTCGAATAATGATATATACCGGCTTTGAAATCGTATGCTTCGCTATGATCCAATATTTTGATAATAGCTTTTGCTAAGTCGGCAGCATTTGTAGGAGTGCCGGTCTGATCGGCAACAACATTAAGCGTATCCCTTTCTTGACCTAGCTTTATCATTGTTTTCACAAAGTTGTTTCCAAAGATGGAGTATAGCCATGCCGTACGGATGACGATTGAATCCGCACATGCATCCATCAAACTGCTTTCGGCTTCCTGTTTCGATTTGCCATATACCGATTTGGGATTAACGGGATCTGTTTCGATATAAGGTCGTGTATTTGTGCCATCGAACACATAGTCGGTAGACACATGGATTATTTTTGCTGCATTGTTCGTCGCTGAAATTCCTAGATTGATTACAGCATCTCTGTTGATCTTATAGCATAATTCAGCATCATCTTCAGCTTTATCAACAGCAGTATAGGCAGCACAATTAATAATATATTTGATCTTGTTTTCTTTGATGAAATGATCAATAGCTTTCAGATCTGTGATATCTAAAGTGTCTACATCCGTAAAAAAGAATCGAAAGTTATCCTCGTGAACATCGGCTATTCGTCTGATTTCACTTCCTAGCTGACCGTTGGCTCCTGTTACAAGAATGTTTTTTTGAACTAGCTCAAACATAAATATGTTTTTAGCAGTTTCATCTTGATCGTCTGCTTGCTTATTTCCTGAAAAAAATGCCATAATACAGAGTTTTTATATTATATATAAAATAAGTTGAAAATAAATGATGTCATTAATTTTCAACTTATCCTTAAATCTGAAAATTATAATTTCTTATTGTTTCCCGCTAGTTACAACGTCTTTAGCTATTTTCTTAACTAAGCCTTGCAATACACTACCGGGTCCGAGTTCTATAAATTCTGTTGCACCGTCTGCCACCATATGTTCAACCGATTGAGTCCATTTTACAGGAGCAGTTAATTGAGCAATCAAGTTTGCTTTTATAGTTGTAGGGTCTGTTTCTGCTATAGTGCTTACATTCTGATAAACAGGACATATCGGAGTAGTAAATTCGGTCGAGTTGATCGCTTCCGATAATTCTACTTTAGCCGGTTCCATTAATGGAGAGTGAAATGCACCACCTACTTTTAGTTTCAAAGCACGTTTAGCACCCGCAGCAAGTAATAGTTCACATGCTTTGTCGATACCTTTATCCGAACCCGAAATTACAATTTGTCCAGGGCAGTTGTAGTTTGCCGGTACTACCACTTCGTCAGTAATAGAGGCACATATTTCTTCTACTTTCTCATCAGCTAAAGCAAGTACCGCAGCCATTGTGGATGGGTTCATTTCGCATGCTTTTTGCATTGCAAGAGCACGTTTGTAAACAAGTTTCAATCCATCCTCGAATGATAGTGCGTTAGCAGCTACCAATGCCGAAAACTCACCAAGAGAATGGCCTGCAACCATATTTGGCTGGAAATCTGCTCCCATAGTTTTTGCTAATATTACCGAATGAAGAAATATAGCAGGTTGAGTTACTTTTGTTTGGCGAAGATCTTCGTCTGTTCCTTCAAACATTAGATCTGTGATACGAAAACCAAGAATTTCGTTTGCTTTTTCAAACATTTCTTTAGCAAGAGGAGATGTTTCGTACAAATCTTTGCCCATTCCTACAAATTGAGCTCCCTGACCTGGAAATACAAATGCTTTCATTTTATATAGTCTAAATTATTAATTATAAGTGTTTAAGGTCATAGACCTCTTGATCTTATTTTTAAGTATTTCACTGTAAACTAATTTGAAATAAATGTTTAATATCAAATTAGTTTGCAATACTAAAACCGGCTGCAAAATTAGTAAAAAAATGATAATATAGATAATATTAGAGAATGAAGTTTTTCTTCCCAAGTACGCAGTGTAAACAAATGGCAAGAAGTTGATAATAAATTAACTTATGTTTAACTGATCTGTTGGCTGTAATTATTTAAGGAAGCAATTATTCGGCAGAATTTCATTCGCCGGAATAGAATAGCTCAGAAACGCCTTATTCTTGCCAATCATACGATTATTAAAGAAAATATAATATCGGTAATAATTTAAAAACACTTATCTTTGTTGCTATAATTTATGCAAAAAATAGAATGAGAACTAACTCCAGAGATAAAGCCTTACAGGAAATAAAAGTGTCAGAACCAAGTCAGTTACTAGAGTTTCTTGTAAATAAGAATGTTCGTAAAAGTCGTACCGCTGCAAAATCGCTACTAGCTCACAAACAAATAAGGATAAATGGTAAATTGATTACTCAATTCGACTTTGAGTTGAAAGAGGGTGATATGGTGGCTATAATGAAATACGATCAGAGTCGTAAGGAGAAAAGGCTCAAAGGTCTTAAAATTGTTTACGAAGACGATTATATAGTTATTGTCGACAAAGAAGTCGGCCTTCTATCGGTATCTACCGAAAGGGAGAAATTACGTACAGCTTTCGGTATATTGAACGAATATGTGAAAAAGCAGAATAAGCAATCGCGTGTATATGTACTTCATCGCCTCGATAGGGAAGCGTCGGGTCTGATGGCTTTTTCTAAAGATCAGGATATACAAAGCCAGTTTCAGAAAAACTGGGATAAATTCGTACCTGTTTATACCTATACAGCTGTGGTAGAAGGTGAAGTTAATCCTAAGAACGGTACAATTGTGTCTTGGCTTACCGAGAACAAGAACTATCAGGTATTTTCTACTTCGTTCGATAATGGCGGATTAAAGTCTGTGACTCATTATAACACGGTGAAAGTTGGTGGTCGTTACTCGTTAGTCAATTTTAATCTCGAAACTCGTCGCAAAAACCAACTTCGTGCGCAAATGCAACAATTGGGGCACCCTGTAGTAGGGGATAAAAAATATGGTGCTGCAAATAAACCTATCAAGCGGATAGCACTTCATGCTCAGGATATGGCTATTAAACATCCTGTAACAGGAGAAATGCTTGAATTTAAAAGTCCTATACCAAAAACGTTATTGGAATTATTAACTGATAATACTAAAATAAAACATGAGTGATGAAATTAGACAAATAGGTCAGCGATTAGCAGGCTTACGTGAAGCCCTGGATCTGTCTGCCGAAGATTTCGCTTCATCGTGTAATATTCCTTTAGAGGAATACAAAAAATACGAATCGGGCGAAAAAGATTTAACGATTAGTGTGCTTAAAGGGATATCGACAAAGTATAATGTCGATGTTTCTGTTTTGATGTTTGCAGACGAGCCTCGAATGAGCAGTTATTTCCTTACGCGAAAAGGGAAAGGGCTGGCAGTTAAGAGGGTAGAAGACTACCAATATCAGACATTGGCCGGAGGATTTAATAACCGTAAGGCGGAAGTGTTTGAAGTAACGGTGGAGCCTAAGAACGATGCTGTTGAAGTCCATCATAGTTCGCATGCCGGTCAGGAGTTTAATTTAGTTCTTGAAGGGCGTATGATGTTAGAAATAAATGGGAAACAACTTATTCTGGAGACAGGAGATAGTGTTTATTTCGATTCTAGTCTGCCACATGGCATGAAGGCATTAGATGGAACAACAGTACGCTTTATAGCTGTTGTTTTGTAATTTTATAAATATAGTACAACTGATTTGTTTTATAAATACTAGAATATAATGTTAGAAAAATTCTTAAAACAAACAACTTTTACATCGACTGACGATTTCAAAAATAACTATCATGTTCATATTCCCGATAATTTCAATTTCGGATACGATGTTGTCGATGAATGGGCGAAAACCCATCCCGATAAAAAAGCCATTTGTTGGGTAAACGATAAGGGTGAGCATGTCGATTTTACATTTGCTCATATTAAAGATCAGAGTGATAGGGCTGCATCTTATTTCCAATCGCTCGGTATCGGTCGCGGAGATATGGTGATGCTGGTTTTGAAGCGTAGATACGAATTTTGGTTTGCTATAATAGGTTTACACAAGATTGGTGCTATTGCAATTCCGGCTACCCATTTGCTGACTAAAAAAGATATAGTATATCGCAATAATGCCGCAGGTATAAAGGCAATAGTGAGCACGGACGATGGTGTTGTGATTGAACACGTTAATGAGGCTATGGCTGAATCACCAACAATTAAACATCGTATAGTCTGTGGAGATCGTATCCCTGAAGGATGGGACGACTTTCATAAAGGGCTTCGTTTTGCCAAACCGTTTGTTAAGCCTGAACAGGTGAATGTGAATGACGATATCTCGTTATTATATTTCACTTCCGGCACTACAGGTGAGCCGAAGATGGTAGTTCATGATTTCACATATCCTTTGGGGCATATAGTTACAGCCAAATACTGGCATAACCTGAATGAGGATAGTTTGCATCTGACTGTAGCTGATACAGGATGGGCTAAAGCTGTTTGGGGGAAACTATATGGACAATGGATTGCCGGAGCATGTATTTTCGTATATGATCATGAAAAATTTAATCCTGAATCTATGCTCCGTCTTATCGAGCAATATAAGATAACTTCATTTTGTGCACCTCCTACGGTGTATCGGTTTATGATACGTGAGGATTTGTCAAAATTCGATTTATCATCACTCAAATATTGTACTACTGCGGGTGAAGCATTGAATCCATCGGTGTTTGAAGCTTTTTATCAAGGTACGGGCATTAAAATGATGGAGGCTTTCGGGCAGACAGAGACTACGCCTACTATTATAACTTTTCCTTGGATGGAACCTAAGCCGGGAGCTATGGGTGTACCTAATCCTGCTTATGATATGGATTTAATTCACGCTGATGGTCGTTCGGCAGAAGATGGTGAAATAGGAGAGGTTGTCATTAAAACAGATAAGTGGAGACCTTTAGGTCTTTTCAAAGGTTATTATCGTGATGAAGCTCTTACTAATCAAGTGTATTCGGATGATGTGTATCATACGGGAGATGTAGCATGGCGAGACGAAGATGGTTTCTACTGGTTCGTTGGTCGTATGGATGATGTGATTAAGAGTTCGGGTTATCGTATCGGACCATTTGAGGTGGAAAGTGCTTTGATGACACATCCGGCTGTTGTAGAATGTGCTATAACCGGTGTTCCCGACGAAATAAGGGGTCAGTTGGTGAAAGCAACCATAGTTCTTGCTAAAAACTATAAAGATAAAGCAGGTGAGAATCTTGTAAGAGAAATACAAGAGCATGTTAAGAACGTGACAGCTCCTTATAAATACCCGCGTATAATAGAATTTGTAGATGAATTACCTAAAACTATAAGTGGTAAAATAAAGCGGGCAGAGATCAGACGATCGTAAATTTTGCTTGTTGATAGATACAAAGAAGCCTGTTTAAATATTACTTAAGCAGGCTTTTTTTGTATCGGGTATGTTTAAATATTTTTTCTTCTTAATCTTGATAGAATAATCGAGAAGCAGACACCTATTACCAAAAAACCATAAAGTAAAAATGGCATATACCAGATGATTCTGTCAAGGCTATGTTTTGATACATGCTCGGTGAAGATTACAATCCAGGAAATTGGAGCAAAGGATGATAGTATGGTGGTGGCCAATAATGCTTTACTCTTACTCTTATTGGTCGTGTCTATTTTCTTAGAAAGGAAATAAAGCGAGATGCACATAATAAGCACAATAAGGATAGTTGTGAAAAGAGTCAATGTGATATTATAAGCGCTATGACCCCATATAACAAGATCCATACCAAATAAATGTTCATTTAGAATTTCTGGTATTGTTGGGGGAAATTCGTCTACATCTAATGATGATCTTCTCGTAAATGCGTGTATTAAATATTCAATACCTTTAGCATAAGAACCTTCTATTGATTTTATCTGATTTATTAGCAAAAATACTTCTGCTAAAAGAGCCGTGACAGAACAGATGATCGTTTTGCAAATAAATATAAAAGTAGTCTTTATCTTTTTTCTCTCTAAAATATGATAATATATAATAGGGCATAGTATAGCAGCCAGCGTAGGTGTTATGTATTCAAAACCTGTAAAGAAGCACTTTGCAAAAACGGAAATAAATAGAAATGCGAGAATTTTATTTTCCGAATATCTTCCCGGGCTTTTATTATTTCGTTCGAGGATCAGGAGCATTGTAAGAAAAGGTATATAATAGCTCCATAAAGTCCACCACAAACTAAAAGCGAAGTTATGAATGATTGGCGAAAACAGTAATAAGAGGAAAGTAATAAAGCTGCTTAGTAATCCATAATTACGATAGCACCATCCCAAAAATAAGATAAAGCAGAATGCTAAAAGGCATATATTGATAGCTCTATATATTCTTATTTTAACCTCATTTTTGAAAGGTAGTATCTTTTGCAGCACACTATAAGACAAGCCTTGTCCTCCACTTTGGCTATAATATGCAGCAAATTTATCTCCGGGCATTTTTCGATCGGTCAGGTAGTAATCGTATTTTTCGTTTACTTCCTTCATATAGTCATAGTTCATTTTAGCGATACTATCGCGAGTGGGATGAGCAGATCCCGGCAAGCCACCGTAGCTTAATATTCCCTGATATGTAGCTGCATCTAATCTGCCAATAACAAACATTTCGTCCGATCGGTCGAATGTGGTGTAGTATTTGGCTGCTACACCTAAAAAAATTGGTAGAGTAGCTAAAAAAGAAAATGATGAATAGTGCTGATAAATATATTGTTGTTCTTATTCTATGGTTTTTTTCATTATAAAGCCTATGTGAAATCGTAAGATGCAAAAATATATATTATTTTCTCACAACAATGACTCCTAACGCGAAAATCGTTTTAGCTTAACTTGGCGTAGTATTTAAGTTTAAATTGATAAATCAGCAAAATGGTCTGATTATTCTGTAGATAACACTATGTTTAAGTACCAGCTATTACTTGTTAAAAAGCCTGCTTACATTTAAAACTTCTTTTCGTTTTATTATGATTTGTAAAGAATAAAAGATTATATTTGCACGCCTGAAACTGTGTGTATGTCTATGATTTATGCGGAATTAAGATTCTCAACCATTGGAAAGCACTATTATACAGGACTCATTTATAGTGGAATAGTAATAAATATTTAAATAACAAAAAGTAAATTCTAAGATGCAAAACAAAGGCTTTGTAATGACATTTGCCATTCTGTTGACATTGGTTTGCTGCTTCTATTTGTCGTTTTCTTTTGTAACGAGAAGTTATGACAAAAAAGCAGAAGCATATGCAGCAGCGTATGCCACAGAAAAAGCAAATGGCGATACTGATCTGTACAATGAATTGTATAACAAGCAGTATAGTTATTATTTAGACTCAATGTCTACCGAGAAAGTATGGTTCAATTTCACAGATTCAGTTGGTTATTCTCTTAAAGAATGCCGCGAAAGAGAGATTGGTTTAGGACTAGACCTTAAAGGTGGTATGAGTGTTATTGTCGAGGTAGATGCAGCAGCAGTACTTCGTTCACTAGGTGATGTCGATAATCAGGCTTTCATTACAGCTTTGAATGAAGCTTCTGAAGAAAACCGCACAGGCAGTAACAAAGATTATATCTCAATATTTGTAGATAAGTTTACAAAAGCAAATGGCAACAATAAACTTGCTGGTATTTTCAGTACGAAACTTATCGATAGAGTTACAGCTACAGACGATGATAAGCATGTTATTGCTGTACTTAGAGAAGAACTTCAAAGTGTAGCCGATAACTCATTTAATGTACTTCGTACACGTATCGACCGTTTCGGGGTGGTAGCACCTAATATACAGAAATTAGATCGTGCAGAACGTATTATGATTGAGCTACCGGGGATTAAAGAACCGGACCGTGTAAGGAAACTATTACAAGGTAGTGCAAATCTTGAGTTCTGGAAAACATATAGTGCAACAGAAATACAAGGAGATTTAAATGCCTTGGATATGGCGTCGAGAAACGCTCTGGCTTTAAATGCTACAGTTGATTCTCTGGCAGCAACAGATTCTTTAGCTATTCCTGTTAAACTAGGATTTACTAAACCTTTAAAAGACTACCTGATCACTTTTAACGGAGGTCCTGTAGTTGGTGTGGCTCACAAAAGTGATACAGCAGCAATTAATGACATCCTATATAGATTTAGAAATGAAACAGGTAAACCTGATTTAAAGTTTGCTTGGGGTTTCAAAGCAGAGGATTTGAAAGAAACTCAGTTTTACCTATATGCGCTTCGCGGAGGTGTTAAAAACGAAGCTGCTCTGGATGGTAGTTCTGTCGTTTCGGCTAAAGCTGACCAATCACAAAAAGGATCTGCTTGGGAAGTTAGCATGCAAATGAACTCTCAGGGTGCTCAACGTTGGGCTGCAATCACAGGTGCTGAAATAGGCAAGAGTATTGCTATTGTACTGGACGGACATGTATATTCTGCACCTAATGTGGGTGTTAAGATAGAAGATGGACGTTCTCAAATTACAGGTAATTTTACTGTTGAGGATGCGAAAGATTTAGAGAACGTTTTGAAATCGGGTAAAATGAAAGCCGGAGTTCATATCGTTCAAGAAGATATAGTAGGACCTTCTCTTGGAGAAGAGGCTATTGATGCGGGTATTATATCATTTGTATTGGCACTGGTATTGCTTATGGCATACATGTGTTTAGCTTATGGTCTTATACCGGGATTAGTTGCTAATACGGCATTGATTCTTAATTTATTCTTTACGATGGGTATTCTGGCATCGTTCGGTGCTGTGATGACATTGCCTGGAATAACGGGACTTGTACTTACTTTGGCTATGGCTGTGGATGCTAATGTGCTTATCTATGAGCGTACGAAAGAAGAGTTGAGAGCCGGTAAAAATGTTCGGGTAGCATTGATGGATGGTTATAAAAATGCTTTTTCAGCTATTTTTGATGCCAATGTTTCGCAAATCATAACAGGTGTTATCCTTATATACTTTGGTACAGGTGCTGTACAAGGATTTGCTACTACATTAATTATCGGTATTATAGCATCGTTCTTTACTGCTGTATTTATGACTCGTATGTTCTACGATTATATGTTATCGAAAGGCAAACTTCGTAATATGACATTTACTACTCCGATTACTAAAAACTTATTTGTAAATACTAAGATTAATTTCTTGGGTATGACAAAGAAAGCATATATTATATCGGGTATTATCGTTGTAGCGGGTATCGGGTCTTTATTCTATAATGGTTTGAACAAAGGTATTGACTTCACAGGTGGACGTAATTATTTAGTACGTTTCGACACGAATGTGAATGCCAATGATGTAGAAAAGGCTTTGATTCCGGAATTTGAAGGATCAACAGTTCGTGTATTGACAAGTGGATCAGCTAGCCAGGCTTCAACATCGAGTCAGGTACGTATTACAACAAACTATAAAATTGATGTTCCCGGTGACTCGGTAGAGACTGAAATCAGAGCTAAGATGACAAGTGCATTGAAGAATGATTTAGCTCCGAATACTACAATTGATAATTATATTCAAAGTTCACAACGTGTAGGACCAAGTGTCGCAGACGACTTGAAGACTGCTGCCAGCGTAGCTGTAGTTGTCGCCGTTATCTGTATGGCTCTCTATATCCTGCTTCGTTTCCGCGATGTAGCCTTCTCTGTAGGTACATTTGTAGCTGTAGCACATGATGCTGCTATTGTAATCTTCCTATATTCGTTGATGTACAAGTTTATGCCATTCTCGATGGAAATCGACCAAGCATTTATAGCGGCAATATTGACGGTGGTTGGTTATTCAATTAATGATAAGGTTGTTATTTTCGACCGTATTCGAGAATTGAGACATCTATATCCGAAACGTGATGTTACTGAATCTATCAACGAGGCATTGAACTCTACATTAGGACGTACAGTGAATACATCATTAAGTTCATTATTGGTAGTATTCTGTATATTCTTACTGGGTGGTGATACTATTCGTAGCTTTACGTTTGCTATCTTTATCGGTATCTTTATCGGTACTTATTCATCAGTATTCATTGCAACTCCTGTTGCATGGACAATGTTGAAGAAGAAACAAGAACAAGGAAAGTAAATAAAATCTGATTACTTTATAATATAAAAGCGAGGCTGTCCAGTTGATATGGACAGCCTCGCTTATTTATTATACAACTCATTTGATAAACTAGCTATTGTATTTGTCGGAAACGCTGTAATCAGACAGGGAGTTTATTCTTTCTATCTTCTACAGATAATCTTTCTGAATTTATATTTTTCAAGTTCATAATAAAATGGGATATAGACTTGTGGATACTATATCTCAAATATCTTAGTAAGAATCTATCACTCATGCTTTTTTATTTTTTAATGATTACTTGTGTATTTGTAATTATGAAGAGGAATTAAATAAAATTCCAATAACCTGAATCTTATAGTTCTGGTTTAATGTATGATTTTATTTTATTGAAAATTACTAATAAAACTAAACTTCTTTTTGTCCTCTTTGTATATTAAACATATAGAATTAGTTATATGTTCATGGTTGTCTTTCTTTTAACAAGTGGAGATGAGATATAAAAATATTTTATCAAAAACCCAAAAGTGAAAAACAAGAATATCGTATCTTTGTTAGTACTTAAATATTCACAGAATTATTCTAATTAATATATAACTGAAATGATTGATTTTCAACAAATACTCCCTTTGGAGAATACACATTCTATGCCTGTTCTATTTGTAGGACATGGCTCTCCGATGAATGCAATTGAAAACAATCTGTTTACAGATGAGTGGATACGTCTGGGGAAAGAATTGCCGCGTCCCAAAGCTATACTTTGTATTTCAGCTCATTGGGAGACAGGCGGAACTTTTGTTACAGCAATGGAAAAGCCAAAGACAATTCACGATTTCGGTGGATTTCCACAGGAACTCTATGCGCAGCAATATCCGGCTGAAGGATTACCTCTTCTGGGTGAAACAATACGCCGTGAGGTAAAAGATATAGAGATAGGGGTTGATTATGACTGGGGATTAGATCATGGAAGTTGGAGCTTTCTTAAACACATGTACCCCGAAGCGGATATTCCTGTGGTTGAATTGAGTATCGACTTTACAAAGGGACTTCAATATCAATATGATCTAGCAAAGGAATTGCGATTTCTTCGTCAAAAGGGAGTTCTAATAATAGGGAGTGGTAATATGGTTCATAATTTGCGTATGCTGCGTATTGGGGAAGCTGGTTTCAATGCCGAATACGGTTATGATTGGGCGATGGAATTGAATCAACTATTTAAGGAGAAGATTTTAGCAGGTGATCATAAATCACTGATAGAATATCATAAACTTTCTAAATCAGCACTTTTAGCTATACCTAGTGAAGAACATTATATTCCGCTCTTATATGCATTAGCTTTGCAAACTGAAAATGATGAGGTGAAATTGTTTAACGATAGAGTTATAGCGGGTTCATTATCGATGACTTCCCTTATTATAGGAAATTGAAAGAATAAGAGGAAACCATACAAAAAAACGTGCCATTTTTATGTGACACGTTTTGAAAAATAATTGTTAAGAACTAATTAAAATATAGAGAAATGCATTTTATATCGTTTTATTTCGGAGAAATAACCTGCATCAATGCCGGACATCCACTTACATCATAAACCTCCAGTATGCCCGTTGGGCAAGGCACATTGAAATTCTTATATGTCAGGTTTCTTTTATCCTTGTTTGCCCATCCTTTATTTATATTGTAGCGCAACCATTCATTATATTGTGGTTGGTTACAATCTTCTATAAGCCTGATCACATATTGTGCAAATATAGCAGTGTAGATACCTTGCTCTATCCCTGTTTTAAATGGGAGTATACCATCTTTACCCGACATCGTATTTTTAGTATAATCTGTAGCAAGAATGGCGTCATTCAGATACATTTTATCACCTGTTTCTTTATACAGCATCACGGCTGCCCCGATACATGTCGCCTGATTATATACTTGAGTTGTCCAGTTAGTTGGTTCTTCTTTATATTTATGATCGCCTACTTTACCATCTTTTGCATCGAACAGTTTATCCTGAGACCAACTGAATATTTCCTTTGCTTTATTAAGATATGAAGGCTCTTTGGTAATATTATAAAGAGTCATGGCAGCTACTACCGTAGGATAGTTTATGCACGCTGTTTTACCTCTCTGATCGTCTTTCCATCCCCAATACATTCCTCCATTGACAGGATCGTAAGAACCGGTATCTCCAACTACCGGACTACCTTCCCATACACGCTTGAATCCCGAAATTGAAAGGTCTAAATATTTCTGGTCTTTTGTTATTTCATAAGCTCTGGCCAGCGATATAACCCACCACATAATATCATCGTAGATAAACCATTCGACATCGTTGTTCCAGTTGTATTTGTCATATTTGTTATATCCTCCCTGATAAATATCATCAATTAATTTGAGGTATTTTTCGTTTTTAGTCCTCTTGTAAGCATTCATTACCATATCCCAGTAGATGGCCTGTGTCCAGATTGCTGCAACACCTCGCTTGTCGCTGGTAGTGTAATACAACTGCATATCTTTGTTGTAGAAGTTTAGATTGAAAGCGTCTATGGCTTCAGTTGCATCCTTGGTGGTAAACTCTGCTGGTTGGTTAGGTACAGGTATATCAACATTGTTGTCATTCGATCCAGAACAGTTTATGATTGACGGTGCAAATAGGATTAAAAAGAATATTTTTTTTATCATAGCGAATAGTTTATATGTTTATCAATAAATAGGGGCAGGAAGAATACCCCTATTTATTACAATTGTAATATAAAAAAATCAATTACCAGCCCATATTCTGAGTAAGTGCTCTATTTATATTTATATCTTTCTCGGGAATAGGGAAAAAGTAATGTTTCTTTTGAAATATTCGGTTTTCAACTACAGTCCTTTCGTAAAACTCATCCCCGTCTTTGGCTATATTCATACCATGTATCGGTCTGTTCTGCGTTTCTTCTGCGATACCCCATCTTCTGACATCAAAATATCGGGCACACTCGAATGCTAGTTCAACACGGCGTTCATCTCTTATTGCCTGACGCATATCAGATGGAATAGGCAGAGCATTCGATCCTGTTCCATATTGAGGAACTCCGGCTCTCTCACGAATATAATTCACGTATTTCAAAATATTAGGATTCGAAGGTTCACTCTCGTTCAGGGCCTCTGCATAATCTAAATAAATCTGGGCTAAACGAAGCAAAATACAAATTCTGTCGCCATTACCCCAAGGGCCGAGAGGTGCGGTTTTGCGGACTACATATCCTGTTTTCGAATAGTCGTTCGAATTGCCGATTCCTTTTCCCGAGTTACCTGTAAAGTTGAAGTATGAATATACATCGCCTTCTCCATCATACAACCATTTTTGTCCTGAAAATGTAATATCGGCATAGAAGCGTGGTTCTCTGTTTGCCCATGCTTTAAGAACTCCCTTAGGAGCGAAAATACGACCTGTAACAGGGTCTAAATAATCTTCCGTAGTGAATCCATTGTCAACATATCCTGAAGCCGGATTGATAATGGGAGTTTTATAATCAGATTGGTATCCGGTAATAGGCTTTATTCCATTAGCCATAGCATAAGCATCTACTATTTCTTGTACAGCGCCACAACCGCCCGATGCTGTATAGTTACCCGGGTAGCCAAAGTGTTTAGGGGTTCTGTCGTATTGCATAGTACTGGCGTTACATTCTTGTCTGAAGAATATCATTTCTCTGGAAGATGACCTCGAATCAAAATTAGTAAGGTCGTTTTTATTTCCTCTTACAGCTTCACGATATGATAAATACGGGTCTAAATCGCCGTCTGTATATACTTTTGTCAGTCCATAGTTTTGACCATCATATTTTGTTAAAAACTCTTCGGCTTCTTTAGCCGCTGCAGCCCATAGTTGCTTTTTCTCACCTTCGCTGTAATTAGGAAATAGTTTTTTACCATCGGGATTTGCCATCGATGAATAATATTCGTTGCTCCCATTAAATAAATGACTTGCTGCCAGCATTCTGGTTTGAATTTTAAATGCTTTGGCTATAGCCTGATCTATATGACCGAGACCTTTTTCGGTTACACTTACGTTAGAGCTTGTCTTAATATTGTCAATAAGACCATTATCCATGGCTGTCTGCAATTCGGAGAGAATATAATTTGCTACTTCTTCTACACTGTTTCGAGGGATTTGTAGATCAGCACTACTAGCCTGTTCCGACAATGGTGTGTTTATAATAGGTACAGGGCCATATAGTCTGAACAAATAATAATAATAAATGGCTCTTACAGCTCTCGCTTCTGCAGTCCACTGTTCAAGATCGCCTGCCGATAGAACTTCACATAGATGAGCATTTTCGATAAATAGGGTAGCTACACGTATTCCTTTATAATATCTACTCCAATAGTCCCAAACAAAACCTGTAGAAGGCGTCAGGGATCCGTTATTAATAGTATTGGCACCATTGCCATCCCATACATATTCTGCTTCATCTGAGCCTGCTGTCCAAGCTCCGGATGTACCTTGTCCGTTTCCGCGGGCAACATCCCGCTGTTGAAACTCGTCCGGCATGAATGTATATGCTGTATTTAAGTATCTCAAAGTGGTTTCTCGTGTTTCAAAAACTTTATCGAGAGTGAGGAGGTCATTTGGTACCTGATCAAGATAATCGTTGCACGAATTTGATCCGAGTAGCAACACGATTCCTATTAAGAATATTGTTAATGTTTTTTTCATAATTATTATTTTTAGAAACTAAAGTTAATTCCTAGAGTTACTGTTGTTGTATTAGGATATCTATTTCCGCTGTCAGTGTTCAATTCAGGATCCCAAAGTTTCCATTTGGATAGGGTGAAGATATTCATCCCCATCATATATATGCTTGCATTCTTTAGGTTTGCCTTACGGGTCCACGATTCGGGTAATCGGTATGCTAATTGTAATGTTTTAAGTCTTAAGAAACTCATATCTTTGAGCCACCATGTGCTATTCTCAAAGTTATTCTGGTTACCGGGTTCATCACCTCCGAAGGCTAATCGGGGATAGAATACATCCTGACTTTGATTCTCTTCGGTCCATCGGTCATAAATATTACTGTATACATTTGCTGTCCCTGATCCATTCAATGGTTTTACTATACCACTCACAAAGCGGTTCGCTTTAGCTGTTCCTTGAAATAATACACCAAACGATACTGCTTTATAATCTACATTGAAACCAAAACCATAGTTAAGTTTAGGGATATCTCCCTGTCCTAACCAAGAGATATCATTATCGTCTATTTTGCCGTCACCATCGAGGTCTTTATATTTAATATCTCCTGCTCGCACCTGACTCAGACCTACCTTGTAAGGTGTGGGGAACGGTTGTTCCATTCCGCCGGGATTTGCAATCCATTGGTTTATCAAGTCTATATCTGCTTGTGTGTATAATCTGTCGGCAGTGAAACCTTCGATAGAAACAAGGCTCGATCCTTTTCTGTTTCTCCATGAAAAGCTTTTATCTGGTATATCGTTATCTACCCATGTCGGATCAGCATAAGTTATGTTTCCTCTCACCGATATATTCCAATCTTTGTTTATCTTTTTGTTATATTCAAAATTGGCATCATAGCCCAGTGTCTTAGTTTCTCCGACATTGCCGTAAGGAGTTTCCTGAAATCCTGCAAAACCAGGGAGAGAATTGTCTCTGTTGAGCAATATATTTGTTCTTCTTTCTTTGAATAGATCGATAGATATGGATAGGCTACTTTTGAATAGTTGTATGTCGAAACCTAAATCTTGCTTATGTGCAACTTCCCAGCCCAGAGAGGTTGCCGGATTCTTAACCTTAACTCCATCTTTACGACCATTACCGCCATAGCCATAACCCCAATCGCCATTCCATTCATACTGTTCCATATACATAAAGCGACGGTCTCTGACATTGCTATTACCGACTTTTCCATTTGTGTAACGAACTTTAAAGAAAGGAATAATATCGCTTAAAGGTTTCCAGAAAGGTTCATTAGAAGCTACCCAACCCACACCAAAAGCGGGGAATGTTCCGTATCTTCTATCTTTAGGGAAGTTTTCGCCTCCATTGTATCCGATATTAAACTCTCCGAAATAACGATCGTTCCATGAGTAAGTTACTCTACTGGCAATACCTTGTATTCTATATGGAAGATAGTCTATTGCATTACGGGCACTGTTATCTATTCTGTTTTGTTGTGTATAGATAGCCATAGCACCGAATCTGTGATTTTTGATTGCTTTATCGTACACTAATGATACTTCGAAGTTATCCTTTCTTTCACCGGTAAGTTTTCGATCGTCGCTACCATCAAATCCTAATACTGAGCTTCCATTATCCCATGTCCTTGTCAGAATCGGATTGCCATCGGCATCGTAAGGATTATTTCTGTCAGCAAAATAATAGGTGTTTTCTCTTTTTCTAAACCATGCATCGCGGCTATTCGATACATCGTAAGCAAACAAGGCGACCGCCTTAAGCCCTTCGGTTATGATACTTAGGTCTTGGGTAACTTTTATATTTGACTGAACTTTATTGTCCATTTTATTTCGGTAACCGCGCATTGTAGCATCTGCATAAGGATTACGGTCTGCTCCTTGCGAGTGAAGTCCCGGAACGTAATTTTTACCATTGATTACAAACATTTTCGGGAAAATAACAGGATTAACATCCACTGTCGACCCGAAGATAGTACCGCTATCTTCTCCGGGGCTGTTTCCGTCACCTAAGAATCCTTGAGTGCCGACATCGACTGTTGTAGTCTCTGTTATTTTCATACTTAAGTTTGCAACGATATTGTACCTTGTATATTCAGTCTTTGAATTATAATCTTCGAGAGGATCGGTTTTAATTGTACCTTTCTCATTATAGTAACTCACTGATGTATAGAACTGAGCCATCGGGCTACCTCCTCTTATATTGGCGTTTACCCTTCGGGCATGTCCCCAATCGTTGAATACTTCTTTTTTCCAGTCTACATTCGGATATAAAAGTTTATCTACACCCGATGCCGTATTTGCGATATACTGATCGTCGTATTTATGAGCTTTCCCTGTATTTCGTAGTCCTTCATTTACAACATCCATATAGACAAGCCCATCTGCTACCTGTGGCGATTTAGTGAAACGGGTAAATCCTTCATAATAGTCGATACTTACTACCGGTTTTCCTATTATACCGGGTTTTGTCTTTACTACAATTACTCCGTTCGCTCCCCTTACTCCAAATACAGCAGTAGCAGATGCATCTTTCAGTACTGTTACTGATTCAACATCTTCGGGATCCAGATCGTTAAAACTGCGCTCCACTCCATCTACCAGAATTAGCGGATTGGCGGCATTCGGAGTGCTAAGCCCTCTAATCCAGATATCGGCAGCATCTCTTCCCGGTTCGCCTGTACGTTGTACTGCTACTACACCCGCTAATCTTCCTGATAAGACAGTGGTTAAACTGGCTGTAGGAGTTTTAAGGTCTATTTGCTTTAATGTCGATTGAGAGCCTATCGAACTTATTTTACGTTGTTGTCCATATCCAACTACTACCAGCTCATCCAACTCATTAACTGCTTCTTGCAGTGCTACGTCATATACCGAAGAACCCCCTATATTTACTGTCGCCGATCTAAATCCTACATACGATAGTACAATTTGTGCATTTCGGGTTTCAACCTGCAATTCATACAAACCGTCTATGTCTGTAATTGTACCATTGGTTGTACCACTCTCGACAACACTAACACCGATTAGAGGCTCTCCCTTCACATCGGTAACACGACCTGTAATACGTCTCTTTGTATTTGCTTGTTGTGGTGATTGTTCTTTGTAAATATTTACGTTGCGCCCATCTATATTATATTTGAGGTTTGTATTGGATAGGGCCAAATCTAAGATTTCATTTACCTCTTTATCTTTAGTATTTATATCCACAGTCAAATTTGCAATATCGGCATCGATATAAAAAAAGAGCAAATCGGTTTTGGATTCAATAGTTGTGAATAGATTTCTTAATGATGTTTGTTTTACATTTAGAGATAGCTTTGTTGTCTGTGCAGCAGTGAGTGCCGAGGTAAAACATAACAACATCAAAAAAAGAATAGCCTTCTTTTTGAAAAGAATCTTAATTGTATTTGTCATAGATTAATTAGTTTAAGTTGATTTATAAGATAATTCTTATTTTACGTGTTGCGAATGGTCGTGTTATTTCATAGGCATTTCATGCGTTAATTAATAATTATTTTATTGTTATTGTATTTCCATTTTATAGGTAAGCTTCGGGAAATAACGGATAGGATCTCATCTATTGTTTGGGTATTGTAGAATGCACCCGATACCATTGTATTGGCTAGTTCTCTATCTTTTAATTGTATCTCTATATTATATATCTCTGATAAGATAGTTACTAGCTTTTCTAAAGAAATTGTTTGATATTTGTATATGCCGTTTAACCAAAAAAGTATATGATTGGAGTCGGATTCAATCACTTTCACTTGTTTATTTTCCTTGTTATACAGGAGTTTTTGGTTGGGGCTTAATGTTATTTGATTCTTATCTGACTGGAATCTGACGCTTCCACTTAGCAGGTTTACATTAATAATATTGTTTTGAGTATATGAGTTTATACTGAAAACTGTACCCAGAACCGTCACACTTGTATTGTCTTCCAGTTCGATAACAAAAGGAATACTCTCATCTTTCTTTACATCGAATAGAGCTTCACCTTCTAATTTCACAACTCTATTCTCTTTACTGAATATATTCGAATAGGTTAAGCAGCTATGTTTGTTTAGTATAACCTTAGATAAATCGGGCAATACGATGGTATCGATTTTAGAGGTTGTCTTAAATTCATAAAATATTACTTCCTCTTTACCTTGTTGCATTACATAAAATAGCCCTAGCAAGCAAGCAGCGGCAGATACAATAGCCGATAGTATGCGTATATATTTACGTCTATTATTAGGACGCACTGTTTCATATTGTTGTATTCTGTCCAATAATTTATTACGGGCATCTTTTAAATCAATAGAATGATTGAATTTGATTGAAGAACACCAATATGCTTTTATTTCTAAAAATTTATGAGAATTCATTTCATCGGATTCAATCCATTTATCAAATACTATCGCTTCTGAATCGGTGGCTTCACCGGACAGTATTTTCGCTATTATATTGTCAATATTATTTTCCATAGTTATATTTTAGTCGTAATTCTGAATAAGAAACCCTTAGTCTGTCATCAAAAATTATATTCTGTCTTCTAATAATCTTCTTAATATTTTAGTTGCCTTTGCCATATGGGCCTCCACAGTTTTTACTGAAATGTTGAGGATAACTGCCGCATCTTTGTATTTTAATTTGTCTTCTCTTATTAATATAAATACAGTTTTGCACTGTGTCGGTAGAGAATTTACTGCTTCGTTAAATTTTTCTATAAGTTCTTTGGATATGAAATCGTCTTCGGGGGTTGTCTCTGTATTCTTGTAAATATCTACTGTCGATTGCTTCTGCATATTGTAATGTTTCTCTTCTTTTCTGAAATAGCTAATAGCTTTGTTTCTGGCGATTGTAAATATGTAGGAATTGAAGTTCTCTATATTGACCAGCTCTTTTCTTCCTAGCCAAATTGAGATAAATACATCTGCTACAACTTCTTCCGCACTATTCTCAGATTGGACATATACATATACAAACCGGATGAGGCGTTCGAAATATAATTCATATAAAGAACCTAGAGCAGCTTCAGAATCTTCTGAAGCCAGTTTGTTGACTAATACAAATGTGTTATTCATAAGTAAATGATCCATAGAAAAATAGCTCTAACCTTTATTGCTTAGATATTATAATAGTAAAGCATTCATTATTATAATCGCATAAAAACGATAATACCCTTACTTGGTTGGTCCCTTTTTATTCATTAATTAATTTTATTAAGAAATGGTGAGTTTTCCAGATGTTAGATTTAGTAGAATTCGTTTTCTTCCTAAAGCCTTTTTAGTGTGTTGAAGAAAATTGAGGAATGAGACTGCAAAAGTAATATAATACAAGCATAAGTAATCGGTAGAGCTGCTTATAACCTATATAAATAAAAAATGCGAATCGATAAATATCCGATTCGCATTTAATTAAATATGCTGTACTATTTCAGATTAGCTTCAGAAGAAGGTTCTCCGACTGTTTTATTCTGGAATTAAAGTACTTCACGCAAATGTTTCAGGTTGCTTTTGGCAGTATCCCATACTTCATCTACTCGTCCGGATAATATCAATTTGGTCATCGATTTGGCAAAGCCTTTCATCTGATCGAATTCTATTTTAGGAGGCATAGCTAAAGCATTAGGGTCCGTTTGTACCGAAACCAGTACAGGGCCGGGTATAGCAAAAGCTTCTTTAAGTACCTCTTCTACTTTATTTGGGTCGCTTACTCTAAACGATTGCATTCCCATTGCACTAGCGATTGCTGAGAAATCGGGGTTAAACATATCCGTTTGCCAGTCTGGTAATCCGGAAACTTCCATTTCAAGTTTCACCATTCCTAACGACCTATTATCGAAAACAACAAGCTTAATCGGCAATTTATATTGGACGATAGTAGCTAAATCGCCCATCATCATAGACAGACCGCCATCGCCGCAAAAGGCGATAACTTGTTGATCGGGGCGTGCAAAAGCTGCACCGATAGCCATCGGCATAGCATTAGCCATAGAGCCATGGTTAAACGATCCTAACATTTCACGTTCGCCGGTAGCTTGCAGGTAACGGGCTCCCCATACACAACACATACCTGTATCGACTGTGAAAATGGCATCCTTATCGGCTATTTTATCGATCACGGTTGCCAGATATTCGGGTGCGATTGTATTTTCACTACCCGATGCATTGGCTGCCATTGCCAAATGCTCTTTTACTTTAGCATATACTTTGAGTTGGGTTTTCAGGAAGTCATCGTTCGATTTTTCATTAATCAAAGGGAGTAAAGCATCCAATGTGTCTTTTACATCGCCACCCAGAGCCATATCGACTTGTGCACGTCGTCCTATACGTTCGGGACGAACATCCACCTGAACGATTTTGCATTTCTCGGGCATGAAATTCTGATAAGGGAAATCAGTACCTAATAATATTAACAAATCAGCGTCGTGCATAGCCGCGTAAGCAGAGGGCAAACCTAGTAGGCCTGTCATACCCACTTCAAACGGATTGTCGTACTGAACAGCCATTTTACCTCTGAAACTATATCCAACAGGCGATTTTATCAGTGAGGCTAATTTTACGACATGGTCGTGAGCGCCTTTTGATCCAATACCACAATAAATGGTTATTTTTTCTGTTGAATTGATCAAGTCAGCCAAAGCTTCTAATTCCGAATCTTGCGGGCGATATACACCTCTCGATGGCAGTAAGTTCAGCGTTGTTGGTCCTTCATCTGCTGGTCCGGCTGCAATGTCACCGGGTAAACCTATGACTGCTACTTCCTTTTTATGAACAGTGTGCTGTAATGCTGCTTGCAGCATCCGTGAAAACTGGACAGGTGTTGTCGCAACTTGGTTATATCCGCTGCAATCGTCAAACAATTTCAGGGTATTGGTCTCTTGGAAATAAGACATCCCGAATTCGGATGTTGCACAAGTGGAAGCTATCGCCAATACTGATGCATTGCTTCGATGAGCATCATACAATCCGTTTATCAGATGTACGTGCCCGGGACCGCTACTACCGGCACAGCAGGCAATACCGTTCAGTTCGGCTTCAGCCATTGCTGCATAGGCTCCAGCTTCTTCGTGTCTGACATGTACCCACTTTATAGTATTGTGTGTCCTTACCGAGTCATTCACTTCATTCAGACTATCACCTGTTACTGCATAAATACGTTTAATTCCAGCTTTTTCGATTGTTTCGACTAGCTGATCCGCTACTTTTTTAGCCATGATTTCTTATTAAAGTTTATATTCTTCATTGTTGTTATAGTAAGTTATAAACAAACAAGAGATAGGTTAGAGGTTGATGTAATTAATAATTTAACGTTTGTTATCAATTATAAATCAATCTATTATATAAATGAAATGTTAAAAAGTTACAAAGGTGACACTTTTTACCTTGTGTTTGAATGCCACTTTCTGTAACTATTTACTTATTATCTTCTGTTTACCATATAGATAAATAAAATAATGCTCTATCTTATTTACTGTATTTTTTTATCCATTCGAGCATTAAAAAACATCCCGGCGCACATACACTTCCGTGATCGAATCCTTCTAATTCATAGAGTTTTACATTGTCATTCCCTACTGCTTTAAGAATAGCCTCCAGATGTGCATTTTCTTCGTATCTGGCAGTCATCTCAAGATTGCGATCACCTGTAATCAATAGGGTAGGAGGAATTCCTTTTCTAGCATGGTTGATAGGAGCGTACTTGTCTATTATTGGAATATCGATTGGCAAATCTCTTTCTTTACGGATAGTGTAATGCGTATTTGTCTGTCCGCTTATCGGTATTAATCCTTTTATCTTATCTGCGTCGATACCATATTTATCAAGGTAACTTTTATCTAAACCAACCATCAAAGCCAAATATCCTCCGGCCGAATGCCCCGATACATAAATATCATTTACACTACCGCCATAAGAGGCTATATTTTTGAATGCCCATGCTACAGCGGCAGCCGCATCTTCTGTATATGCAGGATTCTTAGCCACAGGACTTAAGCGATAGCTTACAGCAATTACAGCCACTCCTTTGTCCATCAATTCTTTTGGGATATGTTTTTCACCACTTTCGAGTCCACCTCCATGAAACCAGACAATAGTAGGGAAATCTTTCATGTCGGTAGGGTAGTACACATCTAATTTACACCGTTCTCTTCTGTATATATCTTCCGTTGTACTCCCTATATACGAAATATTTTCTTCGGTAATATACTTTACACGAGAAACATTTTGCGCAGTCATGGAAACAGCAAAGCACCAGATAGCAATATTAAGGATCAATTTCATAATATGTATTTTATTTAGTGGTTATATCTTCTGCTAAGTTATATATTTTTGATAGATCATTGAAAGATCTAGAAGCACATTTGATACATTAAAATTCATTTAAGATGGTTTGCTATTTTGCTTTCTATACTCATTCGGCGTGCATCCGTATTTTTTAGAGAATGCTTTGAAAAAGCTTACACGATTGGCAAAACCAGATTTAAAGACAATTTCATCGACTGTGAGTTTCGACTTTATAAGTAGATCCTGCGCAATATACAATTTGCAGTCGCGTATCATATCACTGATACTTACATCTCCGATTTCGCCTATCTTGCGATAAAGGCTTCGCGTACTTATATTCATTTTGGTTGCAATGAAATCTGCGGATAAGTCTTTGTCCTGAATATTTTTATTGATAATATTAAATATTTCTTTGATTAGCTTTTTATGCTCTTTATGTGTCATTTTTCCGTTTGTGAGTTCGAATGCACTAAGAGGAGACGTAAAATAATCTTTCAGTGTTTCTTTTCTCTCTATGAGTTTATTCACCGAAGACTTTAGATAATCTATGTTGAACGGTTTTGTAATATAAATATCGGCTCCTGCATTTATGCCCTTTATTTGTTCTTCGACCTCTTGTTTGGCTGAAATAAGGATAAGCGGAATATGGGCTGTCTTTTCATTCAGCTTCAATTCTTTTGTAAGGGCTATACCATCTATACCTTGCATCATAACATCGCATAAAATTATATCGGGATGAATATCGTTGAGTTTCAACAATGCTTCATCTGAATTATTAACGGGTATTACATTAAAATCATCTGCAAATATGTCGCAGATCAGCCATAATATTTCTAATTCGTCGTCAATAATCAAAATTGTAGGTTTTGATTCATCGTCCGATTTATATTTTGGCAAGGTTGCTATTACACTACTGTCGTTCTTTATGCCCTCTATTTTTAGCGTGTCATATTTGATAAAATCTTTTGCATTTGTTTCTTCAAGATAAGGGAGTGTTATTTTGAAGTGGGTCCATTCTCCCGGTGTACTTTCTATATCTATTGTTCCTTTGAGCAGGTTTATCATGCCATAAGAAATAGCCAGCCCCAATCCGTTTCGTGACCATGATTTAGAATTATCCTGATATTCGAAATCATGCAGGATATTATACCTGTCGAATATCTTGGATATATTTTCGGCTTTTATACCTTTTCCTGTATTTGATATTACCACATACAAATAGCCTTCTATCAGCCTTACCTTAACTTTTACTTTTCCGTTATGTGTAGTATATTTAAAAGCATTAGAAATGATGTTTGTAATTATTGTAATTATAAAGCTTTCATCTGAATTCCATATAATAGATGGCGAAACGTCTTTTTCGAAGTGTGTATTCTGCGATTCGGCAATGTAGTTAAATGAATTTATTATTTTATTTACTATTTCCGATAATTGTAATTTTTCTATCTGAGCTTCTTTATAACCTGTTTCTATCCGTTTAAATTCAATTAAATCCTGGATTAAAGAATTTAATCGTTCGGCATTTTGCTCTATTATCTGAGCATATTTAGTGATAGAACTATCGATATTTTTATAGTTGAGAATACGGTTACATGGTCCTGATATGAGGGTGAGAGGTGTGCAGAACTCATGTGCTATATTGGTGAAAAATTGTAGTTTAGATTCATATATATCTTCTTTGTGCTGCTGTTCCAGTTTTACTAATAGGGCTGCTTTTCTTTGTCTGTTTCGGATGCCAAACCATCTTATAAGGAGTAATACGCATAATACCGCAAGTAACGAATAGACCGAATACGCCAGCTTAGACTGATACCAAGGCGGTAATATTTTCACTTTGATGGTGTAAACATAGCTTTCCTTACCAAGTATATTATTATAATATTTGACCTGCAATTTATATTCACCCGGTTTGAAATCTACAAAAGAGATAATATTGGAGTTGCCGTTATCGACCCACTGTCTGCTAGAACCGTCTATTTTGTAGAAGTAAGTATAATTATTGCCATTCAGATGATCTATGGCACTAAACGAAATCGAAAAGAAATTCTGATTATGATTCAAACTAAGAACCGGTATTTTCTCTTTTTCGGAAAGAAATTCATGGATATTATAATCTTGCCCGAATATAGATAACCTATCAAGGTTTATAGGCGGCATGTAGTCGTTAGCTTCATCATAATAGTTTTGGGTTATGGTAACGAACCCGTTTACACCACCAAAGAAAAGAGTTCCACTGTTTTCATCCTTAAATGAGGCTCCGGTACTGAACTCGATAACAGATAATCCGCCGAGCTGATCGTATGTTCTGAGAGAGCCTCGCTGCGAATTGTAAAAAATAAGCCCGTTATTACTGCTTAGCCAGAAATTAAAATCGGATTCTTGTAATATGCTATGAATTCTGTTGTTGGGAAATCCATTTTCTTCGTTAAGAACTGTATAACTGTCGGAAGTATATCTTATTAAACCGGAATTTGTTCCTATCAGATAGTTGTGCGGCCTGTTGTTGATTATACAGTTAATTTCGTTTAATATATTCCCTTCAAACCGTATTATTTCGACTTCAGATGTCGCTGTATTGATCTTAAATATACCTTCTCCCTTGTTTGTCACCCATATCGTGTTATCGTTTTCAGGATAGATAGAAAAGAAAGAGTTTGAAACTATATCTCCTTTTTTTATTGTGAATCGTTTTATTATTTTTAGTGAAGGTGTATCGCCGTGCCAATCAATCTGTGCTTTTATTATGCCCATTCCCGCAGAAGCAATCCAAAGAAGAGAGTCTTGTTCATAGACATCATGTATGTATTTTATATCTGTATTATCATCAGATAAAGCAACTTTCTTAATGGTTTTATCGTGATTAGAATAATAGTTAAGCCCGTTTTCGTTTCCTATCCACAGAATGTTACGTTTACTTTTAGAGAATGAATAAACAGAATTTCCACTTAATGCACTGTTTGCATTGTTTATATTTTCCATCTTGCAATCAATCAGGTTTTTATTTAACTCATAATCGTATATTTTCAGAATCCCATCACCGTTACTACCTATCCAAAGCGTATTTTTATCATCCAGAAATAGAGCCTTGATCGGTTGCCTGACTTTCAGTGTAAAATCATTAAGTAATGTAGAGTTTATAGAATGTCTGTCGATAGAGTAGGTGTATAGGCCTTGTCCATCGGTACCAATCCAGATCATATCCTGATGTATATCTTTAAGAAGAGACAGTATGCCGCTGTTGATAGGAATTTTCTCGAATAACACTTCGCCGTTATTATCTTTTAGTAGGAAGAGCCCCTCTTTTCTGAATCCAAAAAAATAATCATTATGGAATTTTAAAATAGAGCTTATTTCACCTTTATTGCTTAATTGATCTTTCAAATTGTTTATTAATAAACTTTTACGGTTCTCTGTATCAAATTCGTATAAATTGTAATCTGTATCAATTAATAATACTCTGTTTTTATCAGTAAAGGAGTATAGCAGACCATCGGTCTGTTTATATTCTTTCTGCAACTCGAGTCTAACTATTCCCGATTCATTTGTTTGAATAGTGTAACAGAAGCTGACTCCATTCGATTTGAATATCCACATCCGATCTTTATTATCAATAAAGAAATTTACAATCTCATTAGCTATGAGATTTGACATATATATTTCTTCAAACTGATTTTTGTCTTTCAGATAGTAATAAATACTGCTATTCCCCTGTATGATAAAGAAGTTGTCTTTACTGTCTTTTTGTGAAAAAGCAACTCTATTGAACATCTCGAACGATTGGATTGAGTTTGCTTTTCGGTCTATTCTGTTTAAACCGTAATAGGTTTGGATCCATATCACATTGTCGCTCATTTCTGTTATCTTGTCTATCTGATTTCCATTAATGACGTTACTACTATCCGACAGATGAAATGCAGATATTTCTCTGCCGTTGTAATTATTCAGACCGTTATTTGTACCTATCCACATAAGCCCTCGCTGATCTTGATACATAGAAATAACAGACCTGTTAGAAAAGTTCCCCTTATCTGTTATCTGCTTCAGATTATAAGCATATACAGATATATTGAGTACCTGAAAGATGCAGAATGCTATCAGTAAAAATGTTTTTTTATTCATGGCAGTAATCGGATATATTACAAGTAAACAAATATATCGAAAATATACTGTGTACCGCTTTCTATTATCACACGTTTAAGCACAAAACACCCTTATTTATTGGTCGATAAGGCTCTATATGACTTGTTTTGAGCTAATCGTATCATAGTTAATATTTGTGACAAAAAGGTAAATCTTTGTGCCACCTGCTTAAACTAAAGATTCATTCGTTTTTTTAGAGATTCTAATCCGTTTAGTTTTGCCTTTGAATAGAAATAAGGGATTAAAACTAATATCGGAACATAATGAAAAACACGCGACTAACACTTCTATTATTAATGCTACTTACTTGTTCATTTATTATAGCATCGCCTATAATAAGAATTGAAGGAAAATTGGTGGAGAGCGGAAAGAAAATTCCGATAGAATTTGCCGATATTATCCTATGTAAAAAAGGCGAGACAACCGCTATTGCACATGTATATTCTGAACAAGACGGGCATTTTGCTTTATCGGATATACAACATGGTGAGTATGACCTTATGGTCAGGCTGGTTGGGTACGATATATACAACCATTCGCCCATAGTGCTGACACCTGCAACGACCATTCTGGATATTGGTATAATAGAATTGGTTCCTTTGGAAACAGAACTTGCAGAAGTGGTTATCGAAGCCGAAAAAAAGCAGGTTATTTATAAATTGGATAAAAGGATTATTAGCGGCTCTAATAATCTGATGAGTGCTGGCGGAACAGCAATCGATATATTGGAGAACACTCCGTCTATACGCATAGATGCTAATGGTGATCTTACATTCCGTGGAAGTAGTGGTTTCATGGTGTTTATAGATGGGCAGCCAAGCTTATTAAAAGGTTCGCAAGCCTTACAGCAAATCCCGGCCAGTATTATAGAAAATATTGAAATAATAACAACACCTTCAGCCCGTAACGATACGGATGGTGATGCCGGTATTATCAATATTATTACAAAACGAAATGGTTTACAGGGACTTAATGGTATTGTAAATACATATGGGAGCACCGTACTATCTAATGGAGCTGATTTTTTAATCATGGGACAAAATAAAAAGCTGCAATGGAATCTGGCGGGCTACTGGAATCAGCCGATACGTAAGAGTAATTTCGAGCAAGACAAAACAACTATTGTGGATGGTATTACAACAACATCACATTCCGAAGGTCCGAGAGGCAGTAAAAATTATCATTATGGTGTGAGAGGAGGTATGAATTACAAGCTGACTAATACGACTCTGAATCTTGGACTGGAAATAGGGTATAATAAGTTTACGCGTGATGGTGATTTAAATTATATCGAAACCAAATTGGATGCAAGCGGTATAATTGAAAAATCAGAAAATAACAGTCGGGATAATTATGATTTGCATTCCACTATTAATCAGGGAAATATTGGGTTCGATCATAAGTTTAATAAAGATGGACACAAGTTATCGGGCAATTTTATGCTGGCTTATGAAGGAGATGCTCTCGAATATTTCCAAAGCGACCTGTTTGATGAAAATAATGTACGCCAACAAGGGCACAGGGCGTGGGAAAAAGAAGTCCGATGGACTGTCAGAGGCAATTTAGATTATGTTATTCCATATAGCAAAACGGGAAAACTTGAGGCAGGATATCAATATTTCTCATATCTTGAAGATGGCGATTATAAAATGAAATTCTGGGATCCGGCAAAAAAAGAATTCTACTGGAGAGATGATATTTATAATACGTTTTATTTTCAGCGAGGCATCCATTCTGTTTATACTATGGCATCACAATCGTTTAATGATTTTGAGATACAAGGCGGATTGAGAGGTGAGCATACGCATCAGGTATTATGTAGTTCGAAGGACTGGGCTAACCGTGAGAAAAATTATTTTGAAGTCTATCCATCTGTTCATATGGGTTATACACTTCCCAAAGATCAGCGAATAACTGCGTCATATTCTTATCGTATCAATCGTCCCGAGCTCTTTTTTATGGAACCTTATATTACTTACCGTGATTATTATACAGCCGAAATCGGGAATCCCGATATACGTCCCGAATACATACATTCGTTCGAACTGAACTATAAAAAGAACTTAAATGAACATGTACTGGCTACAAGTCTATTTTATCGCAGTCGCAAAGATAAAATAGAACGTCTGCGTGTTCCTTATGAAGCTGGCGTAACCTTAGACTCTATGGCAAATGTAGGGAATGACCAATCGATGGGTATTGAACTGAATGCGCAATTAAAAGCTTGTCGTGGATGGAATATTAATGTGAACGGTAATGTATATTACTATAAAGTTGAAAATAAATTTAAACTGGATGCTAAAAATGAAACCAGTACGAACTATGATATTACAATCAATAATTTAATCGATGTGCATAAATATACACGTGTTCAACTAGATGGTAATTTTGTAGGACCTTCGGTTACAACACAAGGGCGTTCGGACTCTTTTTGGTTTATAAATCTTGCTGTTCGTCAACAATTGCACCCGAAATTGATGTCTATCCTTTCTTTTCGTGATATACTCAATACTGCCCGATATAAGAGTGATATAACTACAGCCGATTTGCAGTCAGTTACACACATCCGTCCGAAGTATCCGGTCATAATGCTGACCCTTAGCTACACATTCAACAACTTTAAGAAGAAGTCTAACGATTCTCGCGATAACCGTGATTTATTTGAAGGTACCGGTTACTGAAATATCTGGTTAATGGTCTTAATCTTTTTGCTCTTTTCAAATCTATTATGCTATATCTAATTCTAATCTGAAAACACGGAGATAGTGAAGAACGACATATCACTATCTAAATAAATCCTTCTGAGTAATTTATTCGGAAGGATTTCATCTTGAAGCAGCTTTGTTTTTTTATTTAATTATCCTGTTTCGGAACGATAGTGAGTGTATCAAATTCTGTCTGGTGATCCGAATAAAGCCTAAACGGAATAAATGTTATTCTTTCACCAAACATTTCTACCTCGACATTGTTTTTATAATAAATTAGCTTAACAAAACTAAATTGGTTAAGATGTTCTTTATCCAAGATATAACTATATAACGATCTGAATAAGATGAAAAATAAGACCTTTTGTATATGCATTATTATCCTTCTGTTTACAAGCATTGCGAATGCTCAAAACAAAAAGGATGGATTGTATATGCCTACCATTGCACTAAAGACAAATGCTCTCTATTGGGCAACAACAACGCCTAATATTGGCTTGGAAGTAGGTTTGTCTGAGAAAACAACACTTGACATATCGGGTAATTACAACCCATGGGAGTTTTCTGATAATAGACAAATAAAGCACTGGTTGATACAACCCGAGTTTAGATATTGGTTGTGTGAAAGATTTAATGGGCATTTTTTCGGGGTACATGCTCATTATGCAGAATATAATGTAGGTGGTATCAAGATGCTTGGATTTAAAGACTATCGCTATCAGGGTAATCTTTACGGCGGTGGTATCTCTTATGGCTATCAATGGATTTTGAGTAATCGTTGGAGTTTGGAAGCAACAGTAGGTGTGGGTTATGCCCATCTGGATTATAAAAAATATGAATGTAAAGAATGTGGTAGCCAATTGAAAGACGATACGAAGAATTATTGGGGTCCGACCAAAGCTGGTCTCAGCATTATTTATATACTTAAGTAAATGAAGTAAAGAAAGATGAAAAAGACTATATACTGTATTTGTTCAATAGCCCTATTGCTAACAGCGAGTACACCGATTTTAGCCCAGCATATTTATAAAGAACAAATAACTGTTAATTCGCGGCAATTGCAACAAAAAGGTGATTCGCTATACCTACATATGGAGATGGATGTGAGTAAAATAGATATGGATTACAATCGTTCGCTTACTCTGACGCCCATCTTAATCGCTACTGATAATCAATTGGAGTTTCCTGCGATCTTGATTAATGGCACTAATCGTCATAGGGTTTATCTAAGGTCGATAGCGCTGAAACCCTATCAACTTGATGATCTAAATCTTTATAAGGTGGTTGGGATTGGTAAGAAAAACGATAATATACTTCATTACGAAGTTGTAATTCCATATACAGAATGGATGAATTCAGCCAGACTTGATGTCAAAGAAGATTTGTGTGGGTGTGGAGGACATGAACAAGAAATCGCAATGGAGACGGTAATAAATAAAGTTGATCTTGAAAAAATAATTATTCCGGAAGTAAAACCAGAATTAATATATGTAGAACCCAAAAAAGAAATCGTAAAAGTTCGTAGCGAAGAGTGGGAAACAAAATTGAATTTCCCTGTAAATAAGACAGTAATTTATCCTGACTATATGGGTAATCGCGATGAACTTGTGAGAATAGAATCAGGAATAAACTCAATTAAAACTGATTCTAATATTACAATTACACGTATCGAAATTATCGGCTTTGCCTCGCCAGAAGGACCTGTTGCTATAAACGAAACTCTGTCGCGTGGACGTGCTAATGCCTTGAAAGAATATCTTGCAAGTAAGTTCGATATGCCATCTGATTTATATAGTGTTGAATATGGCGGCGAAAACTGGGACGGATTGATTACTATGCTCCAAGCTTCAGATATAAACGATAAAGACAAAATACTTTCTATCATAAATAATACAACCGATATAGCGACTCGGAAGAGTAACCTGCAAACATTCAATGGTGGAGTTCCCTATCGCGAGATGTTAACTACTATTTATCCGACGTTGAGGAAAGTAGTCTGTAATGTATATTATAATGTAAAGAGTTTTAGTGTCGATGAGGCGAAAGCGGTCTTAAAGACTAGCCCTCATCAACTAAGTCTTAATGAGATATTTCAAATAGCCGGCACATATCCCGCAGGGAGTGATGCGTCTTTATGGGTATTTGAAACTGCAGTTAAAATGTATCCTAACGATTCTATTGCGAATCTGAACCTTGCGGCAGCCGCTCTAGCTCGTGAAGATTTAGAAACAGCACAAATATATTTAGATAAGAGTAACAATAATACGCCCGAATATTCAAATAACAAAGGTGTATTTTATATGCTTAGAGGGGAAGCTGAGAAAGCAAAGATTGAATTTGAAAAAGCCATAAAAGGAGGTGTAGAAGCTGCAAAGTTTAATCTGAAAAAGCTTGAATAAGGTAGCATACAAAATAGAATATTTATACGGAAGGCTTTAATTGAATATGCATTTTCAATTGAAGCCTTTTTGTTTTTCTATGAGGTAAGGATCAGAAAGAGAAACTCCCCGAAAACAGTATAGTCCCTTTTGTAATATCTTCCCCATAAATATCAGAAGTATATGTTAGTCTGCGGGCATAATCTACACGTAGTACTTTAAATATATTGGCGATTCCGATGCTGGCTTCAGCATACGGCACATTACCAAGAGCCCTGATCCCATTATTAAACATAAATAATTCGGGGTGAGTTTCAGGGTTATTCCTTTCCGAAAGGGGGCCGTAAATCATCTTGGCTCCCAGGCAAATTTTCATCTTGTCGTTTTCGAGGAACAGTCGTATCGGAGTCCAGTTGAGAGTTGTATTTATACTTGTCGAAACAAATCTGTCGGTTACAAACTCGTAGAAATTCATACAGTTATAAGCATTATGACTAAATACATAACTTTGATTACCTTCGGGTATAAATAATAATGGAAAGGGAACCTGCCCCCATATCTTGCCTCCTGAAAAATAAGTGTCGATTTGCCCTATATTTTTATCGAAAGAGAACCTTTTAAAAATATTGAAGTTAGAAACCTGATAACTGTTATCGGAATCGAATATCCTTTTGATACCTATACGGTGTGTAAAATCGAATTCGAATGATGCGCGACGAATGGCCGTACGCCTTTCCTTCCTTTGGAAGAATTTTTCGCCGGGTGCATAACGTACCGATACTTGAAGTTCGCTGCTTGTTATATGATTGATAACGGTTGTATCGTTATCATTCCGTACTTGTATATATTTAACGACACCCATGGGGCGGTCGTAAGTAAACTTGCCCGCTATTTTATATGTAAAGTTATGGCTGTTCTCGCTCTCAAAAGCTAATAAAGCTACTTGCTGATGCGACATATTATCAGTAGGGGTGTGAGCAAAAGACTGGGCAAAGTGATCCCTGTTCATAAGCAATACATCCTGTCCGGGGATATTCAAATCTGAAGCGTATGCAAAAGAAATTACCTTTTTAGGATACTCCCATAAGTATTTGCTTTTGGGTAACAGCGAATAGGCTATGTTTGCCTGATATTTCAGTGTTTGATCTTTTGTTCCGTAAGCTGCATATCCACCCAATTGGAAATGGTTGGATAGATTTATTGTTGTATTTCCTCCTACACGCAGCCTTAATCCTTCCATATCGTTATGGCTTATAAAGTGGGTTAGGGGACCTATGTCTGCTTTTTCATCAGCAATACTGATAGACCCACTAAGAACCAGTCGGATCATACTTTCGAGACGACGGAAGCTTTTATCCTCATCGGCTGCCAGCTTTAGGCTATCCAATTGAATTTGAGATGCAGTAAGAGGAATAGGACGTATTTGTTCCCAAAATGAAGGATCATTTTTTCTGCTATCTCTCGATTGACTTCTTCCTGTTTTTTGTTCCGCAGACACCGGTTTAAAACTATAGTTAAAATATAAATCTTTTCGGGATGCGACGATTGTTCCCTTGTTATCACTTCCTATTTGTAATGTGTTTTCTTTTTCAACAGGAATTATCAGATTTTCTTTTTCGCCGAACCTGTGTCTTATGGCCACTTTTCTCAGAAAATTAGTGTTTTCAGGATTATTAAACATAAATTCGGCTTCGACCAGTCTCGGATTATCGCCGGGGGTTATATACAGATATCCGGAAAAAGCGTTTTCTTGCATATGTTTACTGTAAAAAACGATCTCCACACATTCTTCTTCACCGATTATTTTTTTCTGCCCGGTAAATTTATAGGTATATATTTCTGTATTAGCTTCGTTTAAAGGCCCTTTGAAAGAAAGTAACATCACATTACTATTGTATTTGAATAGATCGATATCTCCAAAGGCTTCATCTAGAAAAGATTGAATGTTTTTGTGTCCTAAAACCTGAAAAATACCATTATCTGTAGATGTCTGAATTATACGGGGTTTTTTGCTTTGAAGCTTATTTGTAAAAACAGATTTGTGGTCTTCAAATAACAAAATGGTAACAGATTTCATATCCGAATCCGGATTTGGTTTTACATGTTCGAAACAAAACCCGAATGGACGGATCAGATATTTGGATATAAGGTCATTGCTGTTGCGAACCCGATCTATTTGTGAGCCAACGGAATCTTTGTGAACAACAATATCCACTGATGTTTTTCGATAGAATTCATAGTTATGTACAGGTTGATTTGTGTATTTGTTCTGATTGTAGTTTTCAATGGCGTTTAGTATATATTCTTTTGCATCAGGCAATTCGTCTTTATTCGGGAGCGAAAGGGTATATTTTATATCCCTTCGTTCCTCTTGTGCCGAAGAATAAATATATAAAAACAGCAGGCAAAAAATAAGAATATATCGTAAAAACATTGGGAGCCTTTAAATTATTTTGTTCTGATGAATGATAATATTTATTGTTAATATATCATTCATGTCATTTGAAACTTAATTTAGAAATTCAGTTTTTGTTTTATTTTTCGTTTCTAATTTATTTTAGTTGTAAAAATAGACTTTTTCTAAGTTTCAATAGTCGTTTTTTGAAATATTTTGGGGGATGTATTAAATAAATTGAACCTAATTAGATAAAGATAGTTAAAGTGGAACGGATAAGAGGAAGATTGAATTTGAGAAAGCAGGAAAAGGGTGTGCATTCTGCATATATTATAGATGTTAAATTCTCTTTTATTTATAATGTGAATTTCATTTAAAAAATAAATAGTTTAGTTTTTATCCAAACTAATCTCCTTCATTAATTGTATATTTAGAGAATCAATTGAAGAATTATGAAACTCTATATAAAAAATATGGTATGCAACCGCTGTAATATGGTTGTACAATCGGAATTAGAAAAGCTTGGTCTTAATCCATTGAAGGTTAGCTTGGGAGAGGTTGAGCTGGATCGCGATTTGACTGATGATGAAAAACAGCGATTGAGCGATGTGCTTGAGTCGTTGGGTTTTTCATTAATAGATGATAAGAAAAGCCGTTTGATAGAACAGATAAAAACAAATATTGTTGAATTAGTACATTATGATAATAATGATTTAAAAATCAATCTGTCAGATTATCTAAGCAGTAAAATTCATCACGATTATAATTATATCAGTAATATCTTTTCCGAAGTAGAGGGCACTACTATCGAAAAGTATTTCATTGCTCAGAAAATAGAGAAAGTAAAAGAACTATTAGTATATGATGAACTAACATTGAGTGAGATAGCCTATCAGCTCAATTATTCGAGTGTCGCTCATTTAAGTGCACAATTTAAAAAGATAACAGGCTTGACACCTAGCCATTTCAAAAATATAGGGATGGATAGGCGCAAACCGTTGGATAAAGTGTAAATGATGTAAACCTATCAAAGAATAATGTAACATACGGAAGTCTATTTATAGCCAACTTTGCATTGTAAGAAATACAATATCTTAAAATACAATATAATATGGCAACTATAAAGAAAACTTATCCTGTACTCAATATGAGTTGTGCTTCGTGTGCAGCCCATGTAGAGAGTACACTGAAAGCACAAAAAGGTATTACCAATGCATCTGTGAATTATGCAACGGCAAATGCTAACATCGAATTTTCCCCCGAAACGATCAATGTAGAAGATATAAAGAAAGCAGTTCAGGATTCCGGTTACGATTTGCTTATTGATGATAGCGAGCATAGTGCCGAACTTTTGGATGAACTGCATACAGCTAAATTCAAAAGTCTGAAACAAAAGACTATTCTTGCTATTATTCTTTCCGTTCCTGTGGTTGCAATTGGTATGATATTCATGGATATGCCTTATGCCAACTATATTATGTGGGTTTTATCTACCCCTGTACTCTTTTGGCTGGGGAAAGACTTTTTTGTGAATGCGTGGAAGCAAGCCAAGCATCGATCTGCTAATATGGATACGCTTGTTGCTTTAAGTACGGGAACAGCCTATCTTTTTAGTGTATTCAATACCCTTTTTCCTAGTTATTGGAGCGAAAGAGGCTTAGAGGCACATGTCTATTTTGAGGCAGCAGCTGTTATTGTGGCTTTCATTTTGTTAGGGAAATTATTGGAAGAGAAGGCGAAAGGTAATACATCGACCGCCATAAAGAAATTAATGGGTTTACAACCTAAAACAGTAACTGTTATTCGCGATGGAGATCAACAAATGCAAATTTCGATAGAAGATGTAAATAAGGGCGATATAGTAGTTGTGAAACCCGGTGAACGGATAGCTGTTGATGGTCAGGTCGTAAATGGCATGTCGTATGTAGACGAAAGTATGTTAAGCGGCGAACCTATTCCTGTTTTGAAAGAGGAAAACGAAAAAGTATTTGCCGGAACAATCAATCAGAAGGGTAGTTTTCAGTTCCGTGCCGAAAAAGTAGGTGCCGAAACTATGCTTTCACACATTATAAAGATGGTACAAGATGCACAGGGAAGTAAAGCGCCTGTTCAGAAATTAGTAGATAAGATTGCAGGAATATTTGTCCCCGTAGTAATCGGAATAGCTTTGCTTGCTTTTGCAATATGGATGATATTCGGTGGTGAGAACGGATTTACACAAGCGTTGCTGGCTTTAGTTACTGTCTTGGTTATCGCCTGTCCGTGTGCATTGGGATTAGCCACGCCGACAGCAATTATGGTAGGAGTAGGTAAAGGTGCAGAGAATGGCATCCTTATAAAAGATGCTGAAAGTCTTGAATTAGCTAAAAAAGTAAATGCTATTGTACTGGATAAAACAGGGACTATAACCGAGGGTAAACCTGTTGTTACAGATATTGTCTGGCTTAATAACGATGACAGTTCCAAAGTTGCTTTATTGAGCTTGGAAAAACAATCGGAACATCCTTTAGCTGATGCAGTAACAAACTATTTTTCTCAGTTATCGGCAATAGCTGTATCGCAATTCGAGAGTATCACCGGGAAAGGAGCGAAAGCTATAATTGATAATATGACCTACTTTGCAGGGAACAGTAAATTGCTGCTGGAGAATGATATTCAGATAGATAAATTATTACAAGATAAGTCGATCGGATATACGAATGAAGCGAAAACTGTTATTTGGTTTGCAAACGAGACGGAAGCCTTGGCTGTAATTGCTATTGCCGATAAGGTTAAGACCACTTCGAAAGAAGCTGTGCAACAGATGAAAGAACTGGGTATAGATGTCTATATGCTTACAGGAGACAATGAGGCCACCGCAAAAACTATTGCAGAGCAGACGGGCATAGATCATTACAAAGCTGAGGTATTGCCGCATCAAAAAGAAGAATTTGTAAAACAATTGCAGGCTGAGGGAAAAACGGTAGCAATGGTTGGCGATGGAATAAACGACAGTGCGGCTTTAGCTCGTGCAGATGTAAGTATAGCGATGGGTAAGGGGAGTGATATCGCTATGGATGTTGCGAAAATGACGATCATATCATCAGACTTGAACAAGATACCGATGGCTATAAAACTATCGAAACAAACGGTAGCTACTATCCGTCAGAATCTATTCTGGGCATTCATTTATAATATTATCGGTATACCTATTGCTGCCGGAATTCTTTTCCCGATCAATGGTTTTTTGCTTAACCCAATGATTGCAGGTGCTGCTATGGCATTAAGTAGTGTAAGTGTTGTGACTAATAGCTTAAGACTGAAATGGAAAAAATAAATAGTAATCAATGAAATTTTTCAGAAGACCCTGTCATCCCGATATGTAATGAGGGATCTATTGGGCGCATGCCATAAGAAATACTTCGTTCCTCAGTATGACAAACGGATAAATAGTAATAATTAAATAAAAATAGAAATTATGGAATCAAAAGATAAAACAACTTTCACATTCAAAACAACTATTAACTGCGGTGGATGTGTCGCAAAAGTAACTCCTGTTCTTAATGCATCTAAAGGCATAGAAAGCTGGACAGTAGACACCGAAAATAAAGATAAAGTATTGTCTGTAACATCAAACGGCATTACAGAAAAGGAAATTATAGATACTGTGCAAAAAGCAGGATTTAAAATAGAACGTATTAATTAAAAACAAAAAAGACAATGAAAATATTATTAATATTTCTTGCGGCACTATTGGTTAGTGGTGCTGCTTTCTCTCAAAATCAGGAAGCTTCGGCTTCGGCTCTTTTGAAGAACTATTTAGATATAAAAGATGCTTTAGTAAAAAGTGATAGCAAGCAAGCTGCCGTATATGCAAGTGAGATGCAGGCTACGCTTGAGAAAGAAACATCGCTAAATGAAAAAGAAGCCTTACTTCAAGCAGTTCAGCAAGTAACCAAAGAAAAAAATATCGAAAAACAACGAACAGCTTTTATGAATTTGTCTACTTTAATGTGGAATGTCGTAGAGAGTTCCGAAGGTTTGACTCAGGATGTTTATTACCAGTATTGTCCGATGAAAAAAGCTTACTGGTTAAGTACCGAAAAAGCGATAAAGAACCCGTATTATGGTTCTAAAATGCTGACTTGTGGTAGTGTTGAAGCAACTAAAAAGAAATGATTATGAAATGGTATCTGCTCATAGTTTTGTTTTTCGTTGTGTCTATGGGAGGATATTCTCAAAAACTGGTTCATTATGATTTATATATCAATGACACCATTGTAAATTATACGGGGAAAAATAGAAAAGCAATCGCTGCTAACGGTCAAATCCCGATGCCGACACTTTATTTCACCGAAGGAGATACGGCAGTAGTGGATGTGCATAACAATATGATGCACGAAACATCTATTCACTGGCATGGTCTGCTTTTACCCAACG
>NZ_JAAKEL010000006.1 GCF_011039205.1 Dysgonomonas sp. ZJ279 | reverse complement strand
TCGTCTCCGACAAGGCAAAATCAGCCTTTACATAATTGGTCGCGATACCAACCAAGTCTACGAATCCCATAACGAAGAATGATAACATCAATGGAATTAATGCTAAATATATGCTTTTCTGTTTCATTAGTTTTTTAGTTAATCAGATTAATTAAATGGTTTTCTCAATATTATTACAAAGAAAATTTTAATTGCAGATTAACACTATAACGAATGGATCGAATGATTGTAAAAATGTTGCATGATCGGAAATAGTTGGTATCTCCAACATATCAGAGAAGAATGAGACAGATTTCTTATGACACCATCGTTATAGATAAGTCTCCATGTATAATACCTTTCACGGCAGTTAGTTGGTTGGCTAGCTCTCGCAATACAGAAGCTTGCCCTTTTAGTGCAATGATTTCCATGCAAACATCGTGATCAAGATGAATATGCTGAGAACATAGAATTACGTGATAAAATTGGTGTTGTATCTCTGTTATTTTATCCAATAATTCCCTTTTGTGGTGATCGAACGACAGGGTTATAGAACCACCTACAACTCCGTCGGAATTCCATTGGTTTTCTACTTCGGTCTTTTTTATCAAATATCGGATAGCCTGTGAACGGTTGGGGAATTTATTATCTTTCATGTAGTTATCTAATAAATCCAAAACTTCTTTTTCTACAGATACTCCAAATCGAACTACATTCATATTTTTTAATTTTAATAGTGAATTGATTTCTTTTAAGTCCAAATTTTATCTCTAAAATTTCTGTTTGCAATAATGATTAAATGAGTTTACACAATTTCACCAAAAGGTAGCATAAACTTTTTGCCATCTCGGGCAAATTCGACGAAACTCATGCTATATACTTTTTCAAGTAGTTCTACATTAGGTTCTGCAGGGTTACTTGGTGTATAGATGCTTCCATGATGCAGATAACAAAAATGATCTGCATACTGAAAAGCGAGAGTAGGATTATGCATAATGGCAATTACCGTAAAATCATTTTCTGAATACTCCTTTAATTTTTCCATCAGATAATGTTGGTAATAGACATCCAAATGGTTTGTAGGTTCATCCAAAAGTAGGATTTTCGGTCTTTGCATCAATAAGCGTCCGATCATTACAATTTGCTGTTCGCCGCCCGAAAGCTGTGTAAACGATTTATCTTTCAAACGAGTAATGGACAAATCTTTCAATATTTTATCGACTAATAGCCTGTCTTCTTTTTTTGGGTAAAAACCCGAAAAAGCCGTGCGACCGGTCAAAAGGATCTCTTCAACTGTAAATGAAAATACAGATTGGGTAAATTGTGGGAGAAAACCTATGAGTGACGCCCTGTCTTTGAATCGCAACTTACTCATTTCCTTACCACAGATGTTGATACCACCCTGATAATCTTTCAATAATCCGGCAATGATTTTGAATAATGTGGATTTTCCTCCCCCGTTGATACCAAGTAATACCGAGAACTTATTTTCCGGAAAAACAGCATTTACTTCTCTGAGTACAGATTTGTCTCCGTACGCATAGTGTAAGCTATCAATATGTATGGCATCGGTTGTCAATTCCAGTTCAATTTATTTTTTCGCATTAAGAAAACAAAAAACGCACCACCTAAAATGGTGGTGAAAATACCAATGGGTACTTCAAAAACAAATAAAGCACGAGATAAGTTGTCTATCAACAAAAGAAAACTTCCTCCCAGGAATATATTTCCGGGAATCGACTTGCTATTATCCGAGCCAAGCAGCATTCTGACAATATGTGGCAAAAACAAACCGTAAAAACTAATAATCCCGGCAACAGCAACTGTTGTCGTAGTCATCAGGGTGGCACAGGTTATTAAAATTAATTTATCGAAAGTAGGATTCACACCAACTGATTTGGCTGCTTCATCCCCAAGGGCCAGCAGATTTATTCGCCAGCGATAAAGATATACGATAGTTATAGTGATAATTATTGGAAGAAAAGCTTGTTTCAGTTCTACCCATGATGTGGCATGTAGATTGCCCATTGCCCATTGCACTATTGCCTGCAATTTATACGGATTGCTTATGTACTGAACTGCTGTGAGTAAAGCCATAAATACGCCCGAAATAATCATTCCCGAAAGAATAATCGATACAGTAGATGTTTGTTTATTAGAACCTGCAATTGAATAAGTAAGGATTACGGCCAAAGACCCCACTACAAAAGCGTAAGCATTTACAAAGCTCAACGAATAGAGAATTGCTAATGAAGCACCGAAAGCAGCGCCTGACGAAATCCCCAATATATACGAATCTACCAGTGGATTGCGAAATATGCCTTGTAATACAGCACCCGATGTGGATAAGGCCGCACCAACCAAAAAGGTGAGCAGGATTCGGGGCATCCGTACATTCAGAAGAATATTTGAAATCATTTGATAATGGGCTATCTCGTCTGTATTCAGATTGCCATCCATTATTTTTTTATACAGGAGTGTTATGTAATCAATAGCACTGACATGCCCCGATGAACCAATGAACAAGGAAATAATCAACATGGGCAGAGGCAGACCGAAGCATATAATATTTGCAATTTTTTTATTCAATGCATATAATGTTAAAGGATCGTTGACACTAAGAAATGGGCTTGATGGCTGTTAATTGGAAAAGGGATGAATTGTCATCCGACTCTTTTAGTATCCTATTTTGAGCCTTTTCATCGACCATAATTCCTTCAAATCCAACTTTGGTTAATAACTCGACATCCCTTTGAGGGCGGCTGTGCTTGCTGATATCCAACTTGCTTTTAATTACGTTGGCTTGCTCCATTATACCTGCGGGATACCTTTCGTGTCCTTCTTGTGAAAAGCATAGGTTTCCGAAGTCTCCGTCGAAGTTTAAAAACATTCCTCCTGCCCGCAGAACCTTGAAACTTTCAGCATAAAATTTCTCAACATCAGGTGTTGTCCATGTCATTAGTCTGGTGAATACTAAGTCAAATTGATTACTGGTGAATTGTAAATCTTGTGCATCCATCACGTGATAATCAATTGGAGAACCTAATTCGTTCGAAACGTTCTTAGCTTCTTCAATCATATTGTTTGACAGATCGACTGCTGTAACTTCATATCCGGCAAGATGTAAGATGTTGGCAAAGTATCCGGAGGCGGTACCTACTTCTAAAACCCGATTACCGGGTAAATTAGGTCGAAGAGTTTTAAAGTATTCCAACCAGTACGTGGTTTCGGGCAGAGTCCATGCTTCTTGTTTTTCTTCTCTCCAGATGGTACTTTGTTTATCCCAGTATTTTGCTATTTCTGTTATCATTATAAATATTTTATAAGTTTATCACTCGCTTCTTTTCCGTAAAGTACCGAAAGTATTTCTTTAATTTCTTCTGTATTATCCTTTTCATCGTTATCGTAAGCCCATTGATTAATTGCTACCGCTGCGCAAAGCGATTTGAAGGTGTGAGGATTGTAGTAAAACATCGGCATCAGATTGTGTATCTTCCTTTCCTTGATTGCTGTTATTCCGCCTAATTCTTTTTTGTTGTAAAACAAATCGGGGCTGTCGTTCCACATTACAATCATATCGGGATTCCATTCTATCAAAGTTTCGGGGTTGATATTCGGTTTGTCTATATCGAAAGGACAGGCATTTTCGACACCTGCCAGATCGAGGCAATCATTCATCATACTATTACGGCCGGCAGTCGAAAATACTTTGCCGTTAGCCCATGTGAAATAGACCGATTTGTGTTTCGATCCTTCTTGTGTGGCTGTGCGTTTCTGCAAATCCTTTATTTTATTTTCCGCATAAGAGATAAGCTGTTCACCTCTATCCTTCTTACCTGTAAGCAATGAGATGTCTTTCATCTCTTTCATCAAATCTTCATACCTAGCAGCAGCGGCGATGTAAACAGGTATGTTCATTCCTTGCAGAGTTTTGACAATACTTTCGGGAAGTTGCTGTGCAATTACCAAATCCGGATTTAATTGGATGATGCTTTCTAAATTTGCTAATTCGTTACTACCGGGTGTTGCCAGTTCTTTTTTTAAGATACGTGTGTCGATATGCTTGTAATAATCGTAGAGTTCACTGTCGAAATAGGTTTCGGCTGGTATTCCTATCAGTTTATCTTGTGCTTGGAGCATATAGATTACATCTACAGACGGATCGAACAGGCATACTATTCTTTCGGCTGCTTTAGATAAATGGATTTCATTGCCCTGAATGTCTGTAACGGATATTGTCGAAAGATTATCCTGCTTCTTGTCAAGCGTATTACTATTGCCACAGCCTACAAGAAATGCTAAACTGAAAAATATTATAAATATACGCATGGTGTTGAGATTAAAGGGTTACGGTGAATGAGCAGCGGTAGTTGACTGGAGGCAATTGTACCCAGTAATACATATCATTCTTTTTCCAGGCAGTTGAATATTGTTTACTATCCAGAATATTGTTTACTATCAGGTTGATACTAAACCTCTTTTTCGTGAAAGAAATACCTCCATCCATTCTGAAATAATCCTTTAATTCCTGAGGATCCATAGATGTAAATCGTTCTGCCCTTCCAGCCATATATTGATAGCCAAGAGAGAGGCTAAAATCTTTTAATGCTTTAAATGGTAATTCGTAATTTAACCAGCTATTTTGAATGTGTCTGATACGGTTGGGGGTAGCCATTCCTACCATTCCCGGATTTTTGTCATCTTTAGTGATTTTCGAATCGGTGTATGCGTAATTGATAATCACATCCAGCCCTTTCACTATTCTACCTCTAAGATCAAATTCTATCCCTTGTGATTCATTCTCTCCCGATTGGTAAAAATCATTGCTCACAGGGTCTTTTACTATATTCTGACTTCGGGTGATGTGATAAAACGATAGGGTTGTGCTCAAGGCTTTGTTGTTCCAATCCTTTTTCAATCCTGCTTCGAAGCTCACCCCTCTAATTGGTTTCAGAGGCGTTTTGTCGTATGCTATACCGGCTTGTGGAATAAATGAATTGTCGTATAAACCGTAAACACTGAATGAATTGGTAAGAAGATAGTTTGCGCCCAATCTCGGGGTAAGTACCCAGTCGCTAGCCTCTGTCTCTTCTCCATATTGGTTAAAATCAGCATCGGATTGAGTTAATCGTAAGCCTGCACTTATTTTTAGCTTATTATCTATCAACCCGATTTCGTCCATTACATAGGCAGAGGTATAGTACAATCTGCTGTCTGTAAGGTTCTCCACGGAGTTAATTCCATTTTCCGAATCGAAATCTCCTCCGATTCCATTATTGTTGATAACATTTGAATATATAGGATTCGAAATACTAAGAGGATAAATAGCGGTTGCTGTTCCCCAAGTGTCTTGTGTTTTATTTCTTTTATGATTGAAGTCGATCCCCGCAAGGAAAGAGTGTCTGATGTTTCCGGTCGAAAAGTTTCCTTGGGTAAAAGCCTGTGTAGAGAAAATATTATATTTCATCCCGTCATAAACATAATAACGATCTAGAATATCGGGATCTGTTTCGTTCTTGCCATAAACCCAGAATATGGTTCCGGCAGACTGGCTGTTAATATTAGAAACTTGTGTAGTGAAAGACCAGTTCTGATTAAATTTCTTCTGAAAATTGACAAAAGCACTGTGGTCGTTCGCCCGGTAAGGTCTCAGATTAGGATCGCTTATCGTGAAATCGGTGGGCAATGATCCGAAGCCGTAAGGCGAAATTTGCGCTTCACTCAAAAGCATATAATTTAAACGTTGATAGATATATTCAACAGTAAGTGAAGTGCTTTCATCAAATTTATACTTTAGCGAAGGGGCTATAAGGATACGTTCATTGTTGTCAAACTGGAGAAATCCTTTTTTATTCATTCCCATTATATTGAAACGATATAATAGCTTTCCATCTTCATCGAATTTTCCATCCAAATCGGCTTCAGCTCTTAATAACCCAAAGCTCCCTTGCATAACTTGAAAGGATTTTCTATTCGTTCCGGTTGGCTTTTTAGTAATGATATTGTAAGAACCTGCCGGATCTCCAAGTGAATTCAAAAAACCGGATGGACCTTTTACAAATTCGATATTTTCGATTATAGCGACATCATCTCCAATAGGTCCTTTTAGTAAAGGACGCAGATCCACACCATTGCGTTGAGCACTAATATATCCACCACGTAAATAAATGTCGGGAGAAACCCCATTGTGTAACTCTTCTCTGAATGCTCCACTAACGTTGCGCGTAACGCTTTCCGTTACGTTTAGAGACAACTGATCCCTTAATACTGAAGAATTGATTATTTGTATGTTTTGAGGGATTTCGAGCATCTGCCCCTGAATCCTTAAGCTGTTGGAAATATTTCCTAAGTTGTATTTTTTGTAGATCTTACTCTCTATGACTATATCGCCAAGAGTTACTGATTTTAGACTATCAAATTCATATTCCAGACTATCGGATTCAATAGGAGCTTTTTGAGCGAAAATATGAGATACTGATAATATAGATACTATAAGTAAAGTGATGGATATTTTTCTCATAAATGTTATTATATTAAAGTAAAACTTATTCGCCTAGACGGTAGCTATTCGGTTTTTCATGGTAACACGATTGTTGTATTCTTGCTATTATTAATTGAGAAACAAACCGACAATGATTTTGTTTACATGCGTTTTCTCTGTTTTATGTTTTTCTTTGGTATTTATGATTTGCATTGGTATTTGTGGTACAATTCTTATAATTAGTTGCATTTGAAACAATGTGCTGAATTCCAAGTATTAATATGTAATATTTTGATGTGAATAGTTCTGGTCTGTGCGGACTGAAAAGGCCAAAAAGAGCAAAAGTTAAATATTTGAGAGGGAATGTTAAAATAGCGAACTTATGTAAAAGAGTATCTTTTCGACCAAAGGTTTATGACCTTGTTTGAGCGAAAAAATACTCTTGTAGATAGTAAATAAATATAGATGTGGTTAAATCGTAAAGAGAATGCTTTTTGGTATAAATAGATAGTAGAATAGCTTCATTTTGTAGAGCCCATAACACTTTTCTGTAAACGCTTTAAGTATGGCATTTCGATATTATACATTTTACCATCTTCAAGTATATCTTCGAGCATTTTTTTGATTTCATTATTCGAATGTTTTAAATATCCGTCAAACATTAAACACATGGCTTCGTTACCGAATATCTTTTTAACTACTGGAACACTGATCCATAGTGGTAAGTAATATAGCTTGTTAACCTTTTCCATCTTAGGGTTTATTCCACTTTTTGAGCACACCAGAAATCCTTCCCTGACAGATCGTATTGCTTCTTTAATAATTTCTGAATTAGCCGTAAATGCTTTCATAGTACCTCCGGCCTTTATGACCCCAGCCGAAAATCCGGCAATGAATGCAAAATGAGGGATAAGCCATGTTATTATCTGATTTGAAATAAATGGTTTCAGACCAGCGCTTTCCATAGCTTTAGCTATTTTCTGTATGCGAGGTGTTGTCTCGCCATTGGCTTCGCCGAGCATTGTTTTAGAGTACTTAGAATCTGAAATAATAGCATTGAGACCCTTTTCATCCCTTCCTCCGCCTACCATAAAAGGAAATCCGAAGAAATACTGATCGGAAGAAAGATATTTTGCTATTTCATCGAAATCGTTCCACATATTTTGGAAAAAGAGTATATGGGCTTTTCCTGCCGACTCTGAAAGTATTGGTAAAACTGACTTCAGGTTGTCACAGCCTACTGATACAATGATGTATTCATAATTATTTTCCGATGATAGCACTTCAATTACTTTAGGGCGAAACACTATATTCTCGATTCTTTTCTGTCCTCCCCTGTAATCGGCACAATGGATATTTATTCCATTCTCTTCTATTGATTGTTTTTTGCCTTCTCGTACTAAAATACTTACATCATGTCCTGCTTCGGCCAGCTGCCAGCCATAAGTGCATCCGATTGTTCCTGCGCCGTAAATCAGTATATTCATAATAAATCAAGTTTAATTATTATTTTGTATTTATAAAAAAAGATTGAAATAATGACATGTAATCGGAGTAAGGATCGCAATTAGCAAGAAACTCGGTAGGGGTATAGCCGGAGAATGTTTTGAAATCCTTTATTAGATGAGATTTATCATAATAACTACATTGGTAGGCTAAGTCATTTACGCTTATAGAAGGTTGGGTTTGCAGTATATGCAATGCTTTTGCGAAACGATTGATCTGCAAAAACTCTTTTGGGTTCAACCCGGCGTACTCTACAAAAATCCGTTTGAATTGCTTGTAGCTGAGGCAGGCTGTTTGTGCGAGTCTGGATATCTCGGTTTCGCCATAATTAATAGAATTGATAACAGCTGATAATCGTTTGTAATTATACTCTTCGAACTCGTAGATACGTTTTAGTAAAAACTGTTCGATCCGGTAAATACAGGTTTGATAATCAGTCGTATTCATTAAACGGTCTTCGAGTTCTATAATTGAGGAATCACTTAACGAATCAATCGAAATTATTTGTCCGTTTAATTCGTTTATGGGCGTATCGAAAACTGTTCTTGCCCCAATGGGTTGAAATACAATTATAATCAGATCAAGACTTCCGAAGCAGGTATCTGTATATGTAGTAGATTGACCGGATATATACGATCTGGGTAGCATTTCGTTTTTTGCAGATAAATTATAAACCCTATCCCCACGGTTAAAGACGAGTCCTATGCTTCCGGCCGGAATAGCTCGTTGCGATACTTGTGCAACATTATCCACCGACAAAAACCAATATTGCTTAATGTAAGGATTAAGCAGTATCGAGGGCTGTATGGCTCGAAAGTTTTCCATATTATCAATAAGACAAAAATAGAAGTTATTCTTTTATGGTAAGGTGTAAAAAATGGACATTATGATATTCTAAGAGCTATGAAAAATGTTATTTGTGAGGTATTATTTCCATTTATCATCACGAACAGATTTGTATCGTCCCCAAAACTTATAGTGAGTCAATGAGGTATAAGAAATCAATTTGCCAATTAATTTATATTTAAGTAAGAAGTGTTGAATCTTATAAGCGATTCCGATTAAGATAATATAAATGAAACTGAATAATGCAATTTTAAATAATGCAGAATCAATGTTTACCAGCGCCACTTTGTATAATAATGCAGAAACGATTGTTGAACAGAGAATCCCTGCAACTAGCCATAATCCGTGTGTCGTTTCAATAGCCTTTTTGGGGCAAATACTCATACATTTCATGCAACTTTCGCACTTAAATGTCCAGAACGGTCTGTTACCTGTGTCTTCGATTGCTTTCACCGGACACTGTTTGATACATAAACCACAATTGTTACAATCATTACTTGCATAATATGATTTTGCAAAAAAGAATCTACCTGCAAAATAGTAGGCTAGTGATATGGGTGAAATTAAAATATCTTGGATGATATTACGATAAGCCGCAAAATCCTTTTTTCCTGATAGTATCTTATCCGAATGCTTCTTTACACGCTCATAATTTTTCTTGTGCAAAAACAGAACTGTTTTCTCATTCAATGCCGGATGGATCGAAATCCAGTTAGATGGCATATCGAAAGGAATTTGTCCGATGATTTTATAACCTTTTTGTACTAATATGAATGATGACAGCATAAACGCAATACCTGTTAAGCCTTGCGTTACATGATTCCCTATCTTCATTCCCCCCCTTGTATTCATCAGTATAATTCTATTCTTACCTTTAGGGAAGTTACGAATGAAATCCAATGTTATTTTGGGAAAACTAAAACCATGAACGGGTGAGATGATTCCGATTAAAGTATTGGAGTCTATAATATCAAATACAGAATCGTCTATTTTAGAAATATCTATTAGCTGACATTGAATATCTTTTTTTACGGCAAATTCGCAGAACCAAGATGCAACCCCTTTGGAATTGCCTGTTCCTGAGAAATAAAATATCGTTATCCTACGAATCTCTGCCATGGCTTATAATGTGTCTGCTGCGAGTATTACCGCAAATTATTTCATCAAAATCCAAATTTAAAGATAGTACATTTATCGGTAAAATTGTTTTTTATTTTGCCATGTTAAGGCACTAAACTTATCTCCTAAGCCTTGTTACCTGCATTTGAGGTTGTATTTATATTATCTGTCTTGTCGAGTTTTTCGACCAGAAAAATAAGTAAACTGAAAATAATTATGCTGAACATTACACTAGCATAGCCAATATTCTGAATTACCTCTCCGGTGCGTATCTGCTCATCTGTGACAGCAAGTTGTAAGGGCATGGAAGCAAGTACTGCCGACACTAATCCCTTTGGATTGAGAATGCTCATTATCCGTCTGTCTCTCGACGAATAACCTTTTCTGCAAAATAGTGCAATGGAGGGAATGCGCACAAGAAACATAAGGGAGATAAACAATATCCCCATAATTATATGGCTCCATTCGGTTAATCGGATGCTCATACCTATGTACACAAAAAAGAAGGTTTTGAAGATGAAAGCTATTTCAGAATAGAAATTCTTTTCATCCTGCATAAGCAATACAGGATTTTTGCGCTTGATAAAGTTCTTTTCAGGATTTTGTTTTTCCAGCAGATTGGATAATTCGTCTATATTACCTAGTATAAATCCGAACGATAGTACTGCCATGCCTCCATTGATGCCTAAAAGTTCGCAGAATCCATAAATAATAAATGCCAATGCAAACGAGGTAAACATACTGTTTTTGAGCTTAGTTATGATATAGCGTCGTACCCCTGTCCATAGATAACCGACTCCAAGACCGATAGATGTTGCAAAGAGTAATGATATTGCCATATGTTTTACAGTAGCAGCTACACTGAACGAGCCGCTATCCATCGCATCAAGTAAAGCCAGTGCACCTATCAGGCATACGATATCGCTTAAAGCACATTCGAGAAAAACTACACTTTCTGCTTTTTTGCTTAGTTTCAATTGCTTTAGCATAGGCAATATAATTGGTGTAGATATACTTCCAACACATGCACCCATAAATGCACTTGGCAACAAATCCAATCCTAGCCCGAAATGACCGACAGCCATACCAACACCTACAGGAACAACAAAATTGAAAACGGTAAGTAGACTTGCCGGTCCGATAGCTTTTCCTAAACCATCGAAATTAAGCCGCGTACCACTTTCGTAGAGAATGACAATAAGGGTTATGGTGGTGAATATCTTACCTAGTTTACCTAAATCTTCGGGACTGGCAAGATTAAAAACAGGGCCTATTAGTAAACCTATAAAAAGCAAGAATAATACATTCGGTATCCTTGTCCTTTCGAATAGGGCATTGAATATCAGTGAGAAAAAAATAAGTGCACCGATAAATATCAAGGTTGTTTCCATAAGAGGATTATTAGTTCAATGAATAAACATTGCTTTGTTGCAGAATGTTCATGTAAATTGATATAGAAATAACTCTTATGTCGAATTCAGATCGAATAAAAAAGATTAGAGAATTGCATTACAAATCTTTTAACATAAAAATGGTACATGCATAATGCCCTGAATTGCCAAGCGAATGATCTATGTGGTTGAATCCGAGGCGCTCGTACATTGAAACGGCTTTTCCGAATTCAGGAAATGACTCAAGATATAGTTGTGTGTAATTTAATTCTCTGGCACTTCCGATTGCTTTATGGAGCAATTGTTGCCCGATTCCTTTTCCTCTCGAATCAGGTGATAAATAAAATTTTACTAGTTCAGCACATCCAAAGGGTAGTCCATCGGTTGGGTATATGCCACAGCTGCCTAGTATAATACCATCGCTTTCTGCTATCCAACATAGAGCCTTTTCTTTTCTGAAATATTCAAAAAGATTGTCAGTTGTGGGGTCGCTATATACAGTTCCCTGCTTTTCTGAACCAAACTCCTCAAAAACACTACGGATTAAATCTGCTAATGCTTTATTATCTTTTTCTTGAATGGAACGTATTGAGATTTTTTCCATAAAACCTATAAGTATTATTCGTTATTGTAAAGGTATAAAAAGATAACTAAGTTGACGATTCGTTTTTGGTTGGTCTTTTATGCTATTGTTCTCGAACCTTTTTTGGTGACTTGAACCCATATCAATTGATTTTAATGTACTCCAATGTTATAAACTATCTATGTACTTATTGTATTCCGAATAGGTTAATTATATGAAAATTTAATTAAATTAACCTATTGTCTGTTAAAGCATTAGATAGCCTTCTTGAGCTTATTGTTTGTTAGGGCTTATTGTTTTATTGTGAATATAACTATCTGATAAATAGATTATTGGTGTAAATATTTATGTTAATATATTTTTTTATTTTATATAGTTTTCATAATTTAGCCTCCATCTATTGTAGCTAACTTATGTATAATAGCTTCAATATTTAACTAATGTTAGTATTTTAGTTCTGAACTGATCAATTTTATTTTAAATAAATCTTCGGATCGTTTATCCGATTGATAATTAGAAATTACTTGCAAAAAATCTGGCAATATGTATTGCCATTATTCCCTTGACCTTTATGCAATATCTAATACCCTATATTTTGCTTTTTATTCCCATTTTTCTGGCTGAAAATTTGGTTGGCAGCGCTATTTTATTAGAGAGAGAGAGAGAGAGAGAGAGAGAGAGAGAGAGAGAGAGAGAGAGAGAGCACATAACAAAAAAAATAGTTTTTTCAAAAGAAAGGTTTGGCAAAAAGGCCAATCTTCACCTCTTTTATATAAGAAATTTACAGGATTCGATATTTCAAATAGTTATTGCACTATTTGAAATATCGAATCCTCTTTTTTATTACAAAAAGGGATCTATCAAAATTAGTTTTAAACCATAAAAGACGTAAAGTATGAAACAAGAGGGACGGCTTCTAAGTCGGAAATCTATCGGATCAAATGCCGGCAGATTTGTTTTGCGTATGAATCTTCTATTCATGGCGCTATTTGTTTGTACACTGGTGAGTGCACAAACTGCAAAAAGTTCAGTGTCGGGTATAGTTACAGATGCTTCAGGGGTAACACTTCCGGGGGTAACTGTAGCTGTGAAAGGCACATCTGTTGGTACAATTTCGGATTATGATGGTAATTATAGTCTTGATTTGTCTAAGGCTACAACTCCAAATCCTGTTTTAGTTTTTAGCTATATCGGCTACTTGGCACAAGAAGTAACAGTAAATGGGAAAACAGAAATTAATGTTGTGCTTGCTGAGGATGCTCAAAAACTCGACGAAGTTGTTATCACAGCGTTAGGAATTAAACGACAAAGAAGGTCGTTGGGATATTCTACCGCCAATGTGTCGGGAGATCAATTTACCGAATCTCGTGATGCGAATTTAGGTAATGCATTGAGTGGTAAAATAGCAGGGGTAAGTGTTGCAAACAATTCGACAGGATTGGGTGGAAGTAGCCGTGTTATAATAAGAGGTAATGCATCATTGACCGGTAACAATCAACCATTGTATGTGGTTGATGGAGTTCCTTTTGATAACTCCAATCAAGGTAATGCCGGACAGTGGGGTGGAATGGATATGGGAGACGGTTTGTCTAATATCAATGCCGATGATATTGAAGATATTCAGGTTTTGAAAGGAGCTGCTGCTTCCGCCTTGTACGGATATCGTGGTGGAAATGGTGTTATCTTGATTACCACTAAATCTGGGAAATCAGATCAGGGTTTGGGAATCGAATTTAATAACAATCTCACTTTTAATAATATCTACGATTATCGCGATTTCCAAAACGTTTATGGACAAGGTACTCAAGGAGGAAAACCCCAAACGCAACAAGCAGCATACGAAACATACAGTTCGAGCTGGGGATCGAAAATGGATGGTAGTACTGCTGTAAACCGATTAGGTGATAATTATGCATATTCCGGTGTTGATAACTGGAAGAATTTTTATCGCACAGGAATAAGCAACCAAACTTCGGTTGCAGTAAGTGGAAGTGATAAAAAAGTAAATTATCGTTTCGGTTTATCAAATACTTTTGATCAATCTATATTGCCGAATGCAAGCGCAAATCAGCAGGGAATAAATATGAATACCACTTATAAAATTACACCAAAACTACAATTAATGGCTAATGCCAATTATGTGTTTGAGCATGTTAGTGGTAGATCAAATCTTTCGGATGGTAATGGTAACGTAAATGCAACACTTCTGTATCTTGCAAATTCTTACGATGTCAGATGGCTGAAAGCTGGCATTGATGGAGATGGAAATGAACTGCAACCGGGAAATAATGTTTATTTTAATAATCCTTATTTCTTGCAGTATCATAAATCTAACGAAAGTGATAAAAACAGACTTACAGGAGGGCTTACACTACGCTACGACGTTACAGATTGGTTGTATGCACAGGGGCAAGTAACTCGTGATGGTTATATATTGACTTTCAAGCAAGTGCAGCCAAATGGCGCTGCTGCTGATCCTAATGGCTATATCAACGAATACGAAAAAAACTATTCTGAAATAAACCTTAATTACCTTATCGGTTTTAATAAAAAAATAAGCGATTTCTCTCTTGCTGCAACAGTCGGAGGAAACAGGCAACGAAATATAGCTAAAACTTATGGAACAGATGGCGGTATAAGACCTTTCCTTATTGGTGGATTTTATTCTACAAGTAATGTCGCTGCTGCAACACGTACATTTAGAAAAATATATAGTGAATATCAGGTAAATTCGGTATACGGAACAGCCGATTTTTCTTATAAAGACTGGTTATATCTGAATCTTACAGGGCGTAACGACTGGTTCTCGACATTGAATCCTGACAGTAACAGCTATTTCTATCCATCTGTAAGTGTAAGTTATATGTTTAGCGATTGTTTTACAATGCCGAGCTGGCTTTCGTCGGGTAAATTGAGGGCATCTTATGCTTCGGCATCAAATGGAACCATTCCATATCAAACAGCACTGGCTTATACTACCGCAAACTTTGCAGTTCAAGAGCAATCGATGGGTACAGTAAAGAATAGTGTTGTTCCTAATGCATATCTGAAACCTGTTCGTATCGCCGAATGGGAGGCCGGTACAAACATACAGCTTTTCAATAACCGTTTGGGTTTTGACTTTGCCGTGTATAAGAAAACTACAACTGACGATATAGCGCAGGTAACGACCAGTAGCGCATCGGGTTATACGTCCGCAATACAAAATGTGGGAGAAATTCGTAATACAGGTATTGAACTTTTGCTTTATGGTGTTCCTGTTAAGACTAAAGACTTTATCTGGAATACGTCGTTAAATCTGGCAAATAACAGAAGTAAAGTTATTTTTCTTGGAGGGGCTGAATATTTAAGTATCGATGGTGCAACATCTAATGGTGGTGGTGCTACTATACGCAATATTGTCGGCAAATCATACGGACAGATTGTCGGTTATAAATATAAAGTAGATGGTCAAGGTAATCGGGTATTCAACTCTGAAGGATTACCTATCAGAACCGATCAACTCGAAGATCTTGGAAATGGAGTATTCAAATTAACAGGAGGTTTTAGAAATGATTTTACGTATAAAAACATCATGTTAGCATTTTTAATAGACTTCAAATTCGGTGCTAAGCTATACTCAGGAACTAACTATAATTTATATAGTACAGGACTTCATAAAAATACACTGGAAGGTCGTGATGGCGGTATTATAGGAAAGGGCGTAAATGAAAGTGGCGCTGCTAATACGGTAAGTGTTGATGCACAAACATACTGGAGGCATATAACTAACCAATCGATTACAGAAGAGTTTGTATATGATGCGAGTTTTGTTAAATTGAGAGAATTCTCTTTAGGATATCAGTTCCCTTCTTCATTCTTAGCTAAAACTCCAATAAGATCGCTTGGAATATCATTGGTAGGTCGTAATCTGTGGACAATAATTAAGCATACTCCTAATATTGATCCTGAATCTGCTTATAATAATACGAACGGACAAGGTCTGGAATTAAACGGTTATCCTGCAACACGCAATATCGGTTTCAATTTAAATGTCAAATTCTAATAAAGAAAAAATATGAAGAAGAAATTATTATATATAATGGCAGCTCTCGGATTGATGACATCCGTTTCGGGTTGCAGCGATTTCGGAGATACGAATATAGATCCCGAAGCTATTAGTTCCAAAGTAATGGATTACAAGCTGGTATTTACCAATGTTCAGCAATATTGTTACGGAACAGAATACGAGGCATGGCGTAACGGACTGATTTATACCAGTACTATGATACAGCATACAGCTTCTACTCAAAGTTATTGGAATGGCGATAAATACACTTATAGTGCAGGATATAATTCGGCATATTGGGACAGAATGTACCCTAATGCTATAAGGGATCTTGTGGATCTGATGCAAAACTGGAAAGGCAACGAGAAATATTATGCAGAATATCAGATGGCACGTATCCTGAGAGTATTATTATTTCATCGTATGACCGATTTGTATGGCGACTGCCCTTATACAGAGGCTGGTCTTGGCTATTATGAAACAAACGGTTATCCGAAATATGATACCCAGCAATATATCTACACTGATATGCTTAAGGAACTACAAGAAGCTGCTACAAATCTGCAAGGAGCTACGTCTAGTATCGGAGCAGCCGATATAATTTATGGTGGAGATATTGCCAAATGGGAAAAGTTTTCGTACTCGTTAATGTTACGTCTGGCTATGCGTCTGTCGAAAGTTGATCCTGAGACAGCTAAGACATGGGTCAATACTGCTGTGGCAGGTGGACTATTTCAGAGTAATGACGATAATGCTTTGATAAAACATCCGGGTGCTTCTACGTCTAATAATAGTTGTGAGCCTTTTGGTAAAATATATTGCCACGAAGATCCGGGTGCTTACCGTATGAGTGAGTCTTTTGTAAATTTGCTGAAAAACACAAAAGATCCTAGACTAACATATCTTTGTACAGTGGTTCCCGACCCATCTAAAAAAATAGGTAGTGGTGACTGGCAAATGGGCGATACTACCGCTGTTAGTCAAATAGGGATGCCTAACGGCTATGATGAAACTACCACAGGGGCAACTTTTATAGAGAATTACCCTCTTTATCCGGGTGATATGAACAAGTACTCTGTTGTTAACCGATATACTTATGCCAGAATAGATGCTCCTACTTTTTTAGTAACGTATGCCGAAAATCAACTTTTGTTGGCAGAAGCTGCTTATAGACAATGGATCAGCGGGTCTGCTCAAAGCTATTATCAAAATGGTGTGATAGCTGCTATGGAACAATTCAAACAATTCGATATTCAGGGTATTAAGGACAGTGATGTACAAGCATATCTGGCTAATAATGCTTATGACCCAAGTAAAGCGTTAGAGCAAATTAATACTCAGTATTATATTAATACATTCTCTGACGAATATGAGTCTTTTGCAAACTGGAGGAGGTCTGGTTATCCTGTATTGAAACCTGTGGTATATATAGGAAACGCTACTAATGGAACAATACCTCGTCGTTTTACTTATCCGGAAGGCGAAGCTTCCGCCAATTCAGCGCACTATTTAGAAGCCGTGAGAAATCTATCTGATGGAGACAAAATGGTATCGAGAGTCTGGTGGGATAAATAAGAACTAATCTATATACAAAACCGGCTCTGCAAAATAATATTTGTTAGCCGGTTTTTTCTTTAATACCATTTATAATACCTTGTGAAAAACCTTTAGATATGAAACATTTTTTGTTAGTAATGGGGATGGTAATGCTGGCTATGTCCTCACTCATGAGTCAGAATAAATCGGCTCTTCCATATAAAAACCCAAAATTGTCTATCAACGAAAGGGTTGAGGATTTATTAAGCAGAATGACTGTCGAAGAGAAGTTCTGGCAACTCTATATGATGCCGGGAGATTTGAGTATGGGAAAGGATAAACTCAAATACGGTGTTTTCGGGCTTCAGGTATATACATATAGCAATAGCGACGAGCAAACACAACAAATACTTAAATATGGGCCGGGATTAACTGCTAAAGCAACAGCGGAACATATAAATGAAATACAGAAATTTTTCATAGAAGAAACCCGTTTAGGGATTCCTATGATTCCTTTCGACGAGGCGTTGCACGGATTGGTAAGGCAAGGTGCAACTATTTTCCCTCAGTCTATCGGGTTATCTGCTACTTTTGATACTACATTGGTGAGACAGGTTGCTACTGCTATTGCAAATGAATGTAAATCGCGTGGAATCAGACAAATTTTATCTCCGGTAGTCAATCTTGCTACCGACCCACGCTGGGGAAGGGTAGAGGAGACTTATGGCGAAGATCCCTTTTTGTCTGCCCGTATGGGAGTAACATTTGTGAGTAGTTTCGAACAGATGGGAGTAATTACTTCTCCCAAGCATTTTGTCGCAAATCATGGTGATGGCGGACGTGATAGTTACCCTGTTCACTATTCTGACCGATATATGGAAGAAACATATTATGTACCTTTCAAAGCTTGTTTTCTTGAAGGTAAATCGAAGTCTGTAATGACGGCTTATAATACATTCGATGGTTCCCCATGTTCAGCAAATTCGACATTATTAAAGGATAAATTACAGAAAGAGTGGGGATTCGATGGGTTCTCTATTTCTGATGCTAATGCTGTCGATATCATGTATTACTTACATCATACTGTGCCCGATTTAGTTCAGGCAGGAGCTGCGGCATTCAATAATGGGCTGAATGTTATATTTCAGGTAAAGTACGAAACGCATGAGCCTTATCTTGAGGCTTGCAAAAAAGGATATGTGAATCAAGAGGATTTGGACGATTCGGTGAGAAGAGTTCTTCGGGAGAAGTTCCGTTTGGGATTATTCGAAAATCCGTATGTTGATCCCGAAGATGCTGCAAAATGGAATGGGTCGCAACAGCATCGCGATTTGAATTTGCTTGCAGCACAAAAATCGATCGTTTTACTAAAGAATGAAGAGAATGCATTACCATTATCTAAAAAATATAAACGTATTGCTGTTATAGGACAAGATGCCGATCAGGCACGCTTGGGTGGATATAGTGGTCCCGGCATTGATAAGGTAAGCATACTAAAAGCTTTAAAAGATAAAGTTGGTAACAATATAGAAATACTCTATGCAGAAGGATGTAAGAGAATGAGTCCTTCGCTTGTAACTATTCCGGGGAAGTACTTGTTGTCGGGGCAATCTTCAGGGCTTAAAGGCGAATATTTCGATAATATAACTTGGATGGGAGAACCTAAAATGACACGTTATGATAGTAGAGTGCAATTTGGATGGACGCTTTTTTCTCCTGATCCCGACCTGTTTGCATTCGACTGGTACTCGGCGCAATGGACGGGTAAATTGATTTCGCCTGTATCCGGCACTTATCAGATAGGAGTTGAGGGCAATGATGGTTACTCGCTGTCGATTAATGGTGAGAAAGTAATAGATCGTCCGTTGAAAACCTCTTATACTACATCAACTGTACCATTTGTTTTTGAGAAAGGAAAATCTTATGATATTGAGCTTAAGTTTTATGAGAACACGCGTAATGGGCGCGTTCGTCTCGTGTGGAATGCAGAGGTGGAAAATGAGGATAGCAAAATATTAGATGCTGTAAACACAGCCAAAAAAAGTGATGCCGCAATTGTTGTAGTGGGTATAGAAGAGGCCGAGTTCAGAGATCGTGCTTCGCTTAAGCTTCCCGGCAGGCAAGAAGAACTTATTAATCGGATTGCTGCAACAGGTGTTCCTGTAACTGTAGTTATTGTTGGAGGAAATGCAGTCACAATGGATGCCTGGATTAACAACGTTTCATCGATTGTCGATGTTTGGTATCCGGGTGATGTGGGCGGTGTGGCAGTTGCTGATGTGTTATTCGGAGATTATAATCCGGGAGGGAAGTTACCTATAACCTTTCCTTTATCGGAAGGTCAGCTTACTTTAAACTATAACCATAAACCTACCGGACGCGGAGATGATTATCTCGACTTGAGCGGTGAGCCATTATTCCCTTTTGGGCATGGATTGAGTTATACGACGTTTGGTTATTCCGATCTGCAATTTTCATCATCTATAATAAAAGCCGATGAAAATATAATAGTCTCATGTAAGATAAAAAATACGGGTAAGGTGCAGGGGGAAGAAGTTGTGCAACTTTACTTGCATGATCTGCTTGCTGATGTAAGCCGCCCTGTTAATGAGCTAAAAGGATTTCAGCGTATATCTCTTGTGCCGGGTGAAGAGAAATCTGTAAAATTTACGCTTACTCCTGATGTTTTGTCTCATCTGAATGTGAATATGGAAAGAATAGTAGAGCCGGGTGATTTCAGAATTATGGTAGGAAGTTCTTCTAAAGATATTAGACTAAAAGGTATATTTACAGTCAAAAAGTGACTGATATGAAAAAGATAAGTTTATTTTTATCTATATCATAAGTTTATACAATTTGGCTTATACTTTGCAAACAGGGCATTAATTGATCCTTTAGTCATTACCCGATTGTAGAATAAAAAGAGGCAAATAGAAAATCTATTTGCCTGTTTTATATACTGCAGATTGCTCCTCGTATGATAAGGAGGTTGATGTTTTTACTATTATAGTCAATACGTTTTAAATTATACGCCCTCTTGCCATGTTTGCATCCAATTTAGATACTCTTCTTTGTGCTGATTTTCATTTAATTGAGAGATGCAGAGATAAAATAAAAGCTGACTTCCATTTCTGAAAGTCAGTCTTATCTTGTGATCCCACTTGGAATACTATTTTATCTCGTAATAGGTATGATAATCTGTCTTTTGATTTTTTAAAAGCTGGTCCGTAACGAATTTGTAACGATTAAAAGGATACCTTTTTGTCTTGTCAGACCACTATCTACCTAACTTTTATGTCCGGATGTAGTGAAAATTTCTGGTATATTGTCAAAATACATGAGTTTATTTGTATTCTTCTTTAACATTACTTCCAAGAGGTCATATATTATGTCTTTATTACTGGTTCTTTAAATCCGAAAAATCAAGATGATCAGTAAAAGCTGGTCTAACTTTTTCTACAATTAGCGTATTTTCGATCGTAAATTCAGATTTTAAAACGATATCTTGACTAGATTTTCCAATCAAAACTTTATATGTGCCTGCATCTGCTATCCACTGACTTTTTTCGGTGTGAAATGAAGCAATTTCTTTAGCCCCTATTGATAATTGCACGATCTCTGATTCACCTGGCTGTAATAGCTTCGTTTTGCCGAAATCAACTAGCACTTTAACTGGTTTATCTATAGTTCCTTTGGGAGCTTCTACGTATAATTGAACTACTTCTTTTCCTGGGAGTTTTCCTGTATTAGTAATCTTCACGCTAACCTTTATTTCATCTTTAAACTCTTGCTTGTTTAATTTCAAGTCACTGTAATCAAAAGAAGTATAGGATAGCCCAAATCCAAATGGATAGGAAGTTTCAATATTAAAGCTATCATAATAGCGGTATCCTACATAGATTCCTTCTGTATATCGTATATCCCGATAATCTGAATCTGCACTTGCAAAGAAACTTTTTGCAGAAGGTACATCGGCATAAGACTTAGGAAAAGTAGCTGTAGTTTTTGCCGAAGGGTTTACTTTACCACTTACAATGTCTGCCAGAGCATTGCCTCCTTCAGCCCCTGGAAACCAAGTTACTAAAATAGCATCTGCCTTATCGGCCCATGATGTATTCATAACACTCCCAACATTTAAGACAACAATAACTTTTTTATTTTGTTTCTTATACGCCCTTGAAATACGATTTAATAATAATTCCTCTTCTAGGGTTAAGTTATATTCGCTATCAATATTTAAGTCTTGCTCTTCTGCCGAATTACGTCCAAAAGTTAGGATTGCCACATCTGTATTAGCAACAGCATCAGTTAATTCTTCATCTGTAATGTCTAATTGTGATATTACACCCAAAGGAGCCAATGCATTAAGCTTAGCTCTGCGTTCTATATCTTTTTTCTCTTCATCTTGTACGTATGGAACATATTTTTCAAGCAGAGGTTTGTATAGGCTAAAGTTAGCATTTTGTAAGCCTTCATATATTGGTACTTTATAAGCTGTTGCAACTTCGCTACTTCCTGTACCTCCTACAACCAAATGATAAGATCCTACACCAAATGTAGCAATACGTGTGTTTGAAGCTAAGGGAAGAGTCATTGAGTTTTTAAGCATCACTGTACCCTCTGCTGCAATTTGGCGAGATAAATCTGCATGAGCTTCCAAATTGGGAGAATCACTATAATTATATTTTAGAGGAGTTGGAGATTTAGAAACCAAACGCAATACGTTTCGCACTGCAAAGTCTAAGTCTTTTTTTGACAGTCTCCCTGATTTTAAATCTTCTAATGCAGCCTCTAATTGAATCTTAGAGCCTGGCATGATTAAGTCATTTCCTGATCGAATTTGAGCGGACACATCGTTAGATTGATTGCCAGCACGAATAACCTCTACACTAGGAAAGCCTGAATACCAGTCTGTCATAACAAGTCCTTTGAAACCCCATTCTTCACGGAGAATTTGATAATTTAAATCTCGTCTTTCACTTGTATATGTGTTATTCAGTTTGTTATAGGAAGTCATAATAGTCCATGGCTGAGATCCTTTAACAGCTATCTCAAAAGGTCTTAAATAGAGCTCTCGCAATGTGCGTTCACTAACTAACGAATTGCTAAATAAACGATTATGCTCGGCATTATTGGCCGCATAATGTTTTAGAGATGTGCCAAGACCAAGTTCTTGAACTGCGTTGATCAAGTTCATTGCCATAACACCTGATAATACAGGGTCTTCGGAAAAATATTCGAAATTTCGTCCGCCTAGAGGATTACGTTGGATATTTACACCAGGAGCTAATAATACGTCTATTCCATATTCTTTAGCCTCTGTTCCTAAAGCTTTACCTATTTTTTGAGCAAGCTCTTTACTCCATGTCGATCCTAAAACCGTTTCTGATGGAAAAGCAGTAGCATAAAAAGTCTTCGTAGTTCCTTCGCGTGTAGGATTGATGCGAATGCCAGAAGGACCATCACAAACAATAATGTCTGGAATTCCTAAACGTTGTACATCATGGGTTTGCCCTCCCGCTCCAGGCACTCTTCCATCAATTACTCCCAGATTTCCAACATTGTCCATCCCTCTGCCAATAACTAAAGAAATCTTTTCCTGATCGGTTAACTTCTTTAGTAGCTGATCTATCTCAGCATCAGTATATAAAGGAGCTTGTTTAGAAGATTGAGTCTGTTCTTTTTTCTGTGCGATAGACTCCTGTGCACAGCATAATAGCAAGAATATAAATAAATAGCTTAAATTTTTCATGTCTTTAAATATCTTTTTTTAATCAATATGTAATTAGCAACAGCCACTTAGTATTGAAACAAAATAAATAACTAATAGTTTAGAGCTTGTTTTTTATCAGCTGTAAAAATAATCCAAACGCTTACTTTTTTACCTTCTTTTACAACCTTGTTTTTAATTACTTCTAGAATCTAGGTTAGCACAATACAGTAATGCGAACCATAATCGGTACAAGCCCGTTGCTGTTTGGTCGGTTCTCCCTTAAATAAAAAAGAGTTCTGAATGTTGATTTCATACTGATTCATTTACGTTTACAAAAATAATTCTTAATTTTTGTATCTGCGTAGACAAAACTGAACAAGTCAGGGACTTATATTAGAATTCGTTACCATTTTTGTCCTAACAAAACAGGTAACGAATAGGTAACGATTTTTCGGTTTAATTTGGCTTTTGGATCTCCTTAAGGTGTCCGCTAGTAAATGAAAAAACCTCCCTAAACTGCTGTTTAGAGAGGTTTTGCTTAACTTGTCCGAGAAATATCTTTCTCTTTTTGTGATCCCGCTGGGATTCGAACCCAGGACCCCATCATTAAAAGTGATGTGCTCTACCAGCTGAGCTACGGAATCTCCCTGTTGCTTTGTCAAAGCGAGTGCAAAGATAGAATGAAAAATTTAAAATCCAAACATTCTCACTAAAAAATTTATATTTTTATTTGCGTTCTCTCTTATAGCTACTGGTGTTTTATGTGGTTTTTGTGGATTAGTTATCTATTAAACAGGTATTTATATTAATGTTTTTTATTGGTGTTAATTATGCATTAAACTGATATTATTTTTTAGGATAAGCAGATTTTTACACTTATCTTTGTGTCCTTTCAAAGAATAAACGTTCTTAAATCAAGGAAAATTTCTATGACAGAGCCTTTAAAGCATGAATGTGGTATCGTAATGATACGTCTGCTTAAACCATTAGAGTATTATCAAAAAAAGTACGGAAGTTGGCAGTATGGGTTGAACAAACTATACCTGCTAATGGAGAAACAGCATAATCGCGGACAGGAAGGAGCAGGATTGGCTGTAGTTAAATTAGATTCACCTCCCGGGAGTGAGTTTATATTCAGAGAGCGAGCTACGGGCTCGAGTGCTATCTCCGAGATATTTGCAAATGTGTATCAAAACTTCGAAAAGGTACCGGCGGACAAACTTAATGATCCTGAATATGCAAGTTTAAATCTTCCTTTTGCCGGAGAATTGTTTTTGGGGCATCTCCGCTATAGTACTACAGGTAAAAGCGGATTGTCGTATGTGCATCCCTTCTTACGACGCAATAACTGGCGCTCACGTAATATTACACTAGCTGGGAACTTTAATATGACGAATGTAGATGAACTATTTCAAGATTTGCTTGAGGAAGGCCAGCATCCACGTAATTTTGCAGATACTTTTGTTTTGTTAGAATCGCTGGGTCATGGACTAGATAGAGAGGTTCAATTTCAATACGATAAGCTTAGTAAAGAAAAAGGATTGAAGGGTAATGCTCTGAATGATGCTATTGCTGAGAATCTGGATGTTCATTTTATGCTGAGCAAAGCAAGTGCACACTGGGATGGTGGATTCACAATTGGTGGATTGATTGGCTGTGGCGATGGGTTTGTATATCGTGACCCTTGGGGGATACGCCCTGCATTCTACTACCACGATGACGAAATTGTAGTTGTGGCTTCCGAGCGTCCTGTAATACAAACAGCTCTCAATAGAGATGTTGAAGATATTAAGGAACTGCAACCCGGACAGGCGATTATTATTAAAAAGAATGGAGCAATCCAATTTTCTCAAATACAAGAACCAAAGAAAAATATTGCACCATGTTCTTTCGAACGTATTTACTTCTCTCGAGGGTCAGATGCTGATATTTATAAAGAGCGTAAAGAACTGGGAAAACTTCTTTTACCTCAGATATTGAAAGCGATTGATTCGGATATTCGCAATACTGTATTCTCGTTTATTCCAAATACGGCAGAAGTGGCTTTCTTTGGTATGACAGAAGCATTCAATAAACACATGAATGATGTGAAGCTTCGTAAAATCACACAAAAAGGATCATCGATCAACGAAGAAGAGTTAGAGAGGATCCTATCTATGCGTGTTCGCACTGAGAAAGTGGTTATTAAAGATATAAAGCTAAGAACATTTATAGCTCAGGACAGTGGCCGTGATGACTTGGCGGCTCACGTTTATGATATTACTTACGATTCGGTAAAACCTTACGAAGATAATCTCGTTGTAATTGACGATAGTATTGTTCGTGGAACAACCTTGAAGCAGAGTATTATTAAGATGCTTGACAGGGCACACCCTAAAAAAATAATTGTTGTTTCTTCTTCTCCTCAGATCCGCTATCCCGATTGTTATGGTATAGATATGTCCCGAATGAGTGAATTTGCAGCATTTAGAGCAGCCATAGAGCTATTAAAGGAGCGCGGAATGGAATCGCTCGTTGATGATGTCTATAAGAAGTCTGTGGCGCAAAAGAATAAGCCGAAAGAGGAAATAATAAATTATGTAAAGGAAATATATGCTCCATTTACAGATGAAGATATATCCGTTAAAATGGCCGAAATGCTAACACCTCCGGGAACGAAGGCTGAGGTAGAGCTTGTTTTCCAAAGTATTGAAAACCTGCATAAGGCATGTCCTAAGAATAATGGTGATTGGTATTTCTCCGGAAACTATCCGACCCCTGGTGGTAATAGAATGGTTAATACAGCCTTTATCAATTATGTAGAAGGAATAGAACGACGATAAGTTCTGTTGTTTCCTAAAATAGAAAAGGATTGTCTGAATAGGCAATCCTTTTTTTTTATTTTGAAATAGGTCGGTTTAAACCTTTGTATTCAGGATCATAATTTTGTATCCACCATTTGTACATAAAAGTGGCTGTTGTACAATAAATAGCAGCCTGAATCCATAACGCAATATATTCGGGCCAGACGTCAATTAAGGTTGAGCCCATCGTATTTATTTTAACAAAACCATGTATGCCGGGAGTAGAAGGTATAATGTATGCTATCGCCTTTAAAGGAGCAGGTATGGCTGTCCATGGCCATGATATTCCCGATATGAAAACGAAAATAACACTTGTAAATACAAATAATAACATTGCAAATTCACGCTGAGAAGAAAAATAAGACAATGTCATTGAGAAGAAAGTGGCGGCTAATAAGAACGGCATCAGGAACACTGCTATGGTTATAGGATCGCCTATTTGTGGTAATTTAAATATATAAGGGATTATCCGTAACACCCATACGGCAATAAGCATATACAGCGAGCTATAACAAAATGCTTTTCCTATCGTTAATTTTAATGCGCCTACGTTCTTTCCGGCAGCAGTATGCGATGCTATTGTGAAGCGTTTTTTATCGTTATGCGTGCCTACTATTGTACTTATGCCCAAGATAAGAGTTTGCTGTAAAATAAGTATCAATATGGCCGGTATCAGGAAACTGGCGAATCCGTTTTGTATATTATAAAAAGGGATCCATTCGTTTTCTACGGGTTGCATAATTATATCATCTTCTTTGCGGCTTTCTCCACCGGTTTCGCTGACACGTATATTTGCGCCCATGTCAAGAGAAACCTCTGTTGCGCTTAGTAGCAAAGCCTTGTAAAAGAGCAGGCTGCTCATATCAGCAAATATATCTACCTGTGTTTGTTGCCCTGTATTTATCTTTTGGCTAAAATCGCTGGGAATGTAATAGATCCCGTAAGCCTCTTTTCGCCTCATAGCTTCTTTGGCTTCCTCCATATCAGTTGCATAGCCTATGATTTTAACATCGGCTGTTGCATCCACTTTGCGCTTAAATTCGCGTGAAAGGGCAGAGTTGGAATCATCGACAACTATTGCTTTTACATTATGTACGGTCTCATTGTTATAGATAAAACTATATAAAACAGGGTAGGCGAGAGGTACTATAAAGAATAGTAATATCACAGCAGGGTCTTTGAATACAACTTTTAGTTCATTCACCCATACATAATATATGTCAAGTAATAATTTCTTCATTTTGTCATACTATTTAGCTTAAGATTCATATACATTTTCCTTGAACATTTTTTTGATTACGCCCAAGAAAAAGAATGCAAGAAGCACAAATGCCAATAGTGCTGCATATTGATACATGGAATATCCTATGGGGATCCCATTGAGAGCCTGATCTACATATATGAGGAAAAAATGGCGCAAAGGGAATAAATTGCTCAAGGCGTACAGGCTCGGATTCATTGCTAGTACTGAGAAAGAAAAACCCGTGATAGAAAAAGTAACCATTCCTATCAAACTCGATATGCTGAGAGCCAGCCGATAGTTTCGGAATACACCAAACAGAATAACACCGAGTCCCTGAGCAGCTATAATTAGGCAGAAATAATTTGCAAACATCGGCCAAAAGCCATTGTGTAAAGGGAATTGGTTGTAATAAAACAACATGGACATGAAAAATAAAGCAATAATAGAAAAGATAATTGTGTAAGGCAGTAATTTGCCTGCAATTACTTTCAGTATTGAGTTGTTCCCCATTTTCAATAGTTTGGTGCCTGTTCCGGCTTTGATTTCCGAACCCAATGCCGAAACTGTGAACATCAATATCAGTAGTTGGAGCAATCCCGGTAAAAGCATATTATTAAGATAGACAGAGTAATTAAGCCATGGGTTGCCCAATGGGTGAGATTGTGTAGTTATGGGCTGTACAATAGGCATTATTTGCAGCTCTGTATAGCCTTTTGCTATTCCTGTTTTTAATCCAACGGCTGCAGCTGCAAGAGTAGATACGGTTTTTAGATCCTGAAATAGCAATGATCCTGAAATAAGGAATGCATTGTTAGTATAATAGACCAATTTCGGTTGATTGCCGGATACAGCATCTTTCGAGAAATTCTGAGGAATCGTCAGAACGGCATAAACCTCCATCCGTTCCATTTGCTGGCGTGCTTCTCTGAATGAAAGGCTCTTGAGCTTTATATCTGTTTTTTCGAAGGCATCTAATTGCCTGATAAGAGAACGCGATGTAGAAGTATTATCTAAATCCACAACAGCAATAGGGATGCGCGAAGGTAGTCCGCTGCTCATCATCCATAGTAGAATAACCATAGATAACAGAGGTGTGACAAATATCCCCCAGATACATATCTTGGAAGAAACAATCCGTTGCCACTCTCTTTTGAAGATTGCGAATAAACCTGTATTGCTATCCATTCTGTTATTTTACTCTTTTATTATTAAAGACATACCTGGTAATACATCTTCTATGTCGCCTGTAAATCTGGCTCTTACTTCGAATGTTTTTCTATCGTATTGACCTGTTGTCTTGGTTGCTTTCCATGCTGCGTATGAGCCCAAGTCTTTGATGTAATAGATTTTCATATCTACTTCTTTGTCAAGTGCAGGAACATAAGCTTTGATCGTTTCATTCATCTTGAAATTTTTCAAGCGATCTTCTCGGATATTGAATGATCCCCATTTGTCGTCTAGTCTCATTACATTCATTATAGGAGCACCTGATCCGACCAGTTCTCCTTCATTTGGAAACTTCTCGGATATTTTGCCGTCTATTGGCGATATAAGATAACTTTCGGCAATATATGATTCTACTTCGGCTACAGCTCCTTTTGCTCTGTTTAGCAATGCCAACGCAGCCTCTTTGTCTTCTTTTTCGGCACCATTCACTGCCATGTCATACTGAGATTTAGCGGCCTTTTCTGTTGCAACTGCTGCCTTATATTGAGCTTCTACTTCATCGCGCTTCTGTGCGGTAACAACACCTTTGTCATATAGATTCTGTACGCGGGAGAATGATTTTTGCGCAATCTCTACACCGACTGTCGCCTTTTGCCACATTTCGTACGCTCCTTGTATTTGCTCTACACGAGCGCCTTTTATCGCTTTCATATTTTGGGCGGCAGCACCTACTTCAGCAGCATTTGCCTGAGCAAGTTTTGCATCGATGTCGGGTACACTTAGTATTGCCAGAGTGTCTCCTTTTTTCACATAGCTGCCTTCTTCGACCGTGTATTTATATATACGTCCCGGTACTTTACTCGAAATACGTACTTCGGTAACATCTGCCTCACCTTGTATGATATTATCTTCCTGATTCAAAAAGAAGAAACCATATAGCCCCACGGCTATGATTACTGCCGAAAAAGCGATGATAGGGATAAGCTTTGATCCTGATTTTTTATTTTCTGTCTCCATTATATTTTTGTTTTATTACTTACTTATAATTTGCGTCCCAGTGCTTTGTTCAGATATATTTTGCAAAGCATAAGGTCTATTTGTGCGTCTACCATTTCGGAGTGTGCAGACATCCACGCAGTATGAGCGGCCAAAGCATCGGCAGCGGAAATAACACCTTCTTCGAATCCAACATTGGCATACCTTAAGTTTTCGTCAGCCTTCTCTGTGTTTTTGGTTGTGGCAATCAGTTTTTTGTTCGCTTCAGCCAGTTTATATGCTTCCTGATTCACTTGCAGTTTGATCTTTTCTTTGGCTTCAGCCAGTTCGTATTGTTTGATACGTGTTTCGGCTTTCGCTACATTTAATTTAGCTGTACTGGAAAAAAAGTTAAGTGGAACTTTTACTATTACACCGACGTTCCACATACCTCCGAATTTGTTTTGAAATCCGTCGAATCCATTCGGGTTGGTCCAGATGTAATTTGCCATAAAAGCAATGTTAGGCATAAATTCGGCTTGTGCTATTTTTTCTTTCTTCCCGTATATTTTAGTTGCCAATTCAAGGCTTCTCACTTCGGTTCTGTTTGCTAAAGCTTCGTCGATGTTTGGAATAGCTTCATTCTCATTTGTGGGAAGGCTTTCTATATTCTCATCTTTGAGTATTATTTGATCGCTTATTTCAAGTCCGCATATTTGTGAAAGTAACATCTTTGATAAGCTTAATCCATTCTCTGCTTTGGTCAAAGTCATTTCTGCTTCGTTCAATTTCACATTTACAGATAACTTATCGGCTTTTGTTGCTACACCTTCGTTTTCCATTGCTGCGATATCTGAATCCATTTTTCGCAGCAGATTTACATAAGCTTCGGCCAATTTCTTCTTATTTGCTATGGATACAACCTGCCAGTAGGTCTGATCGACTTCCATTATTACCTCTGTTGTTTTTGTATCTTTCATTGTTCCGGCGAGATCTTCTGCATAAGAGCGTAAATCATTATATGCAATGATTTTTCCGCCCATAAATATAGGTTGGGTAAGATTGAAACCTCCAACCCATACATTTTTGATGTCTAGTTCACCGGCTTTCAGAATTTGATTTCTTACATCACTTATATCCACTGAGCCTCCCGGATAATTTATGGCCGGAGGTATTGCTATAGGTGGGATGTCTATGGATGAAGGGATGGCTGCTGAATTGATTAAATTCAGATTCTTTTGATTTCTGAGATAGGCTCCATTGAAGGATATATCGGGGAAATACTTTGTAAATGCGTCTTTCTTTTCATAATAGGCTACTCGTTCTTGTTCTGTTGCAATTTTGAGAGCTTTGTTGTTTTCTATGGCCAGATTACGGCAATCTTCGAGACTCAGATACTGTTGGGAAAAAACAGTACCTGTCACAGCAAAAAAGAAAAGAAGGGCTGCTCCGAAACTCTTTTTAAGCATATTCGTTAGTTTGATTTATCGACATTAATTGTTTATGCAACTATGTATATGTCACAAAAATAGTAAAAGTTTTAGAGGTTGTAGGTATAATGGCGTTTTATTTTTTACAACTCTGTTACTAATTTTAACAACTTGTCAGTATCAAAAGTTCATAAACGAACAATTATTCTTTATAATAAATATGCTTTACCCGATGTGATATAGAGGTAAGTATTTCGTAAGGAATAGTATTTATTTTATTTGCCAGATCAATCAGGGATAAGTCGGAACCGAAAACGGTGACGGTGTCCCCTTCTTTTACATCAATGCCGGTGACATCGATCATCGATAGATCCATGCAGATGTTGCCCACGATAGGGGCAGTATGTCCATTTATCAATACACTGCCTGTACCATTGCCAAACTGGCGACTGATGCCGTCGGCATATCCGATACGGATGGTTGCGATAGTAGCATCGTGATCGAAATGACCTTTACGTCCGTATCCAACAGTTTCTCCTTTATTGATATGTTTTATTTGTAAGATGGTAGTTTTAAGGGTACAAACATTTCTAAGCCCATCCAGTCCGCTGGCACTTACACCGTACAAGCTAATGCCTAGGCGCACCATGTCCATTTGCTCTTCGGGGAAGCGTTCTATTCCTGCCGAGTTTAGGATGTGTTTTAGTATAGGATATTGGCAGGTGCTTTCTATCTCTCCGGCTATTTCTTTGAATGTTTTTATCTGCTCGGTAGTAAAATCATCGAAACCCCAGCTTTCGCTGGCAGCCAGATGCGAGAAAACAGATTGTATGCGTACACCATTCTGTTTTTGTATGCGATTCTCCAGATCAGAAATATCTTCTTTGGTAAACCCAAGGCGGTGCATTCCTGTGTCTATTTTGATATGAATAGGATAGTTAACGATTCCTTGCATCCGTGCTTCTTTGATAAAAGCATCAAGTATTCTGAAATTATAAACTTCCGGCTCTAATGAATATGTGGCTAGTTCTTCAAATCCTCCTACCTCTGCATTTAATACTATAATGGGTACTGTAATACCTGCTTTGCGCAACGCAACACCTTCTTCTGCAACAGCAACAGCCAAATAATCGCATTTGTGGTATTGAAGTGTTTTAGCTATTTCGGTCGATCCGGCACCATATCCGTCAGCTTTCACCATACAAATCATTTTGGTATTTGGTTTGAGGCGCGATTTGTAAAAATTAAAATTGTGTACGATGGCGTCCAGATCAATATCTAAAACAGTTTCGTGGGTTTTTACTTCCAATAATTTATTAATGGCTTCGAAAGAAAAACTTCTTGCACCTTTTAGTAAAATAAACATATCGTGGAAACTGGTATGCCAGAGGTCGGATAGTATAAAGTCGTTCGTGTTGTCGAAGAAATAGCTTTCGATTGATTTAAACATATCTTTGTGGTTCGATATCTCTTTTCCGATACCGATAAGTACATCTATCTTCTTATTTATAACAAGGTTAGATGCGAGATAGTATAATTCTTTTGTCGATAACCCTGATTGAGGGATGTCGGATAAGATAAGTACTTTTTTCTGGTTGCTGTCGGTTGCCCGCTGGGCCAGAAAATCAAGAGCAATGTTCAGGGAGTTAATATCTGAATTGTAAGAGTCGTTAATCAATGTACAATTATTCTTGCCTTGACGTACATCCAACCGCATGGCTACAGGTTCGAGATTTTCCATGCGACTGTTAATCTCGGTAAGCGGCATGTGTAGATACATGGCAGTTGCCAGAACGTGAATAGCATTTTCTATCGAAGCACTATCAGTAAAAGGGATAGTAACTTGCGAAGAAAAACCAAGCATTGCATAATGAATAGTAGTTGAGGTATTATTCTTTTCTACCTTGCGTACATACAACGGACTTTTGCTCGATCCCTTGCGCGACCATGTCAGTCGTTTCTGCGATAAACATGCTATTTCCATGCATTCGTCGATCAATTCATTTTCCTCTTCGCAGATAATGACATCACAATTGATGAAAAGTTCGAGCTTTTCCAAACACTTCTGCTTTACAGATTTGAAACCCTCCTGATGTGCTTGTCCAATATTCGTCAGAATACCAATGGTGGGGCGGATAATCCCCTCTAGTTTGGCCATTTCTTCGGGCTGGGATACTCCTGCCTCAAAAATACCCAATTGTGTATGATCGTTCATTTGCCATACTGACAGAGGAACTCCGATCTGAGAATTATAACTGCGAGGCGAATGTGTGATATTAAAGCTTTCGTGAAGTATCTGATAGAGCCATTCTTTCACAACTGTTTTACCGTTGCTACCTGTAATGCCGATGATTGGTATATCGAAACGGTTACGATGATGGGCTGTTAAACGCTGTAAGGCGTTTAAAGTATTAGATACGACAATGAAGTTAGCATCTGTATAATCATTCCATTCGGGTAGAATAGTTTTTACAACAAAATTGCGTACTTGCTTATTATAAAGTTCCGATACATATTTATGTCCATCGTTATTTTTTGTAGTAAGTGCGAAAAAAAGAGTTTCTGCGGGAAAAAATAATTGACGACTGTCCGTCAACAGAATGCTAATTGTAGAATCATTTAGATCCGACTTTTTATAATCAAGAATCTTAGCTATTTCGTTTATCGAATATTTCATATTTCGCGTGTCGTTTAATCCTATATACGCGCCTCTAAATTAGAGACTTCTTTGTCGGAACAAATGTATGGATATTTCTTGTTGAATTCATTCAGCCTTAACAAAGTTTGCTTTAAAAAATGTTTATGTTCCGGGCTGTTTTCGTTGAAGGGACGGTGCTGTATCGCAGAATTTATTTTTAACCATTCATTGATTATAGAATGTGTTTCTTTACTAAAGTAAGTCTCACCGAATCTTTCCCAAATATATTTGATGGCAGTGGTGTTGGGATGTATCATATCTTCGTTGTAAAAGCGGTAGTCGCGCAGTTCGTCCAGTACAATCTCGTATGATGGGAAATAATCTGTATTCTTATTTTGTTTACATATTTTATCTACAGTCAGCAGTAAAGTCGATTTGCTTAGCTGATTTTCATGAGCTCCGTCTTTAAAGTGGCGAATAGGGCTTACTGTAAACAGTATCTTAAGCTTGGGATTTATCGTTTGTAATTCGTTTATCAGATTGTTCCAGTCATTTACTATTGTATCCACATCAAGTCTATAGTGGTCAAATTGTGTCGCAGGCAATTTATGGCAGTTACTGACTATCAGATCTAACTCTTTCGATTTATATACATAGGCAGTGCCGAATGTGATGAAAAGGATATCGGCTTTTTTTAGATCATCGGAGCCAAACTTGAGGCTTTGATTAATCTTTGCCAAACATTCATCTTTATCGGTATTCGAGAATCGGCTATGATGGTGGTAACTATGAAATAGTCCTTTGTATTCAAATATATCCTCCTTTGCAAAAGGTTTGCCATCTATCAATATATGTAATGCCTGACTTATGGACTGCGGATTGTATAGTATGCCAAAAGGATTGAGATTGACTGTAAACTTACTATTTTCTAACATTTCGCCAATGCTTTCGATAAAGCAAGAGCCCAGCATTACTAATCTGTTGTGATGAGTAATGTCTAAATCTGATGATTGTATCTCTACTTTTGTTCTGAAATCCATATGTGTATTTATTGTTTTACCTTGATATTCAATTGTTTTTCTTGAAGTAATGATGAGCAAAACTTTTTCCCTGTGCCCATGCTTTAGTGCAGTATTTATCTTGATTATTGTTTATCGAACTTTGAAGTCATTCTTATGTAAAATGCGAAGTACCATTTCTCTTCTTTGTCGGGATATGGTTATACTTGTGCCATCTTTCATTTGAATATATCCCCCATCAGTTTTTACGAAACTTTTTACTTCATCGAGATTTATCAGATGAGATTGATGTACTCTTAGGAAATTTAAAGGGGAAAGTAATTCGTCATACTCCTTTAGTGTTTTGGAAATCAATAGTTTTACTCCGTCTTTAAGATGAAAAAACGTGTAGTTTCCATCCGCTTGGCAATGTATGATATTGGCTATTTCAACAAATTCAATTTTATCCGACAATGGTAAGGCAATCACTTTTTTATTTCCTTCCCTGTTTCTGTTGTCCAGCAGATTGTGCATTCGGGAGTTTTGCTGTTTTTTATGAATTTTTTCTTTTGCTTTGTCAACCGCTTTGAGAAGTTCCATTATATCTATTGGTTTTACGATGTAATCAAGAGCCGAAAACTTGATTGCCTTAATGGCATAACTGGTGAAAGCTGTTACAAATATCACTTCAAAGTCAAATATACAAAGACTTTCGAGCATTGAGAAACCATCGCCTCCCGGCATCTCTATATCGAGAAAAACCAAATCGGGTCTGAGTTCAACGATCTTTTGCCGGCCTTCGAGCGCAGATGTACACAAACCAATTATTTCCATAGAAGAGCAATATTTAGCAAGAAGTTTTTGCAGGTTCTCGCGGTTATTCTGCTCATCTTCTACAATAATTGCGCGTATAGGGATATTAATCATTTATCATCAAATATTAAACAGGTATGGATATTGTCACCATACACCCTGTTGTTTTACCATCTGTCGCAATGTTTTCTATTTTCATCCCTATTTCCAAATTAAGTTCCTTACTCAACAATTTCAAGCGCTCGTGTACTGCCTGTAAACCGAAACCGCTTGGCGAAGTATTTTCAGATTGGAAACATCCCGACCCCGAGTCTGTGACGATAACATACAGTACATGGCCGATAAGGTTGAAATTCAATTTTATTTGTCCGCCGCCTTTGGGTACAATCCCGTGTTTAATTGCATTTTCAACAATTGGTTGAATGAGCATTCCGGGAATCTCCTCATTCTCTATATAAATATTCTTATCCACATTAATAGTATAGAGGAAAGGGACACGCAACTGTTCGAGACGAAGATACAGCTCCAATTGTTCTATTTCTTCCGAAAGAGAAATAAGCCTTTTTTCGGATGTTGACAATACCATACGAAGCAATTTAGCAAAGTTAACTAAATAATCGTTAGCCTCTTTATTCTTTTTCTGATTTATGAGATTCTGTATCGAACCTAATGCGTTGAATGTGAAGTGTGGATTCATTTGAGCGCGGATAGCCTTTAGTTCAAGTTCGGATATATGCCTGCGGATTCGTTCGCGTCGTTTAATAACCAAACGTACGATAAAGAATGTTACGACCATAGAGAAAAGTGAGGACAAAATAACTGGGGTCAACATACCGTTTGAGGCAGTGTGTTGATTTTTTTGCTTTTCAATATCTGTCTTTATAATATTGGTGATGAAATGACCTGAATCATTGTAATTTCCTAAAGTCCTGTCTATAATAGTTCCGTCATCCCTCATTATGATGTAGTCTCCTTTCCTGCTGATAACTTTATCGTAATAGTCGTATAATTTTGTATCGGATACAAAGTGGATGTCCGTTTTATCATTAAAAAATGCTTTTTGGGAATCTGATGTAATAATACATAATTTGATTTTATCCTTTAGGTTCTCCTTATCTATATTCTCATTTGTATTTTTCAGATTTCCCTCAATGGTTTCGTTGAATTCGTCATCTACAAGTAAAACGATGTAGCCGTCTGCTTTGTCTTTTAGTGGAATATCTTGTTGAATGGCAAGATCAAGATTTTTAATATTCGCTCCGGGTTCCACTTTCTCCAATTGTTCACGCATGGCAATTATAGTTTCTCGTATTTCAGGTTGATAACATTTTCTCAAAAAATCTTCATATTCTCTCTGGCTATCACTCAAGTGAAAGCCTGTCATTAAATATTTGAGGGTTTCTCCTGTCAAATAAAATCGCGGATAACCCCAAAATATAGCATCTGCAAAGTAATATTTGGGAATATGTTCCTGAAGGTACCTCATTCCGGTAAGCATATCATCATTAGTCTGCCATGCCTTATAGCTGAAGTAGTTATTCAGAAAATCATCGTAGGTATAAGGCTGATATAAATAATCGGTAATTGGGAATAGATTCGCAAACTTGGGACTATACCACGGAATCGGGTGTTGAGGTATACGATTTATTCCTCTTCCGAGATTTTGCTTCGTCATTTCATTGTCAAGGTATAATCTTTGTGATGCAAACCAATAATCGTATGACAATTCTGCTGATCTTATCCAGTACTTGTTCATACCCTTGGCATGGTTTGCCAATACAACCTTATAGGAAGTTTCTTTGAGTTTAAAAAAATCATCTATCTGTTGCGGTGTAAGTTCTTCTATCCGATTGTTTTCATATAATTCGGACGGTGTACTATAAAGTTTTACTATCGCATTAGTATAAGCACTGTTTGCAGATCCTTTACCTTCGAACGTATAATTGTTTGTTGTAGTATTATATATTATATTCTGCGAATCGTCGGGAGTAACATCTAATAAAATATCATTGATACTTAATCGCTTGGGTGAGGATATGAAAAAGTTAAAAATATATGTGCCATTTGGTTCTTTTTTTATAGGTCTGATTTTTTTACTGCCATTCACAATAAATATCCTATCCTCGGGTATATCCTTTGAAGGCTTGTATGAAAGATGTATATTAGGATAAAGATCGAACGAAGCAGAGACTATTTGTACAAAAATTGGTTTTTGTACAACCGGTGTTATAATATCCATTAAATCAACGAACCATGGCATCGGATTGCCGTCTTTGCTTTTTTTGATCCAACTGCCTATAAATCCTTGGACAGATGCGTTTAGAACTTTCTCAAAATCTAATGAAATACTTGCAAATGGAGCACTATTATCTCTTATTTTTAGTCCTGTTGACATTTGTGGTAAATCGCTATACCAGTTTCTTCTTACATGGCCATACCCTTCCTTTTCCTCTGGTATGGGAATAAAGGTTGTGGAAAAGTCTCCGTTGTTTTTATTTATTGCAACGACGACATTGTTATCTTTAAATAAGTAAAACCCTTTTTCCCCATTCCAAGGACCTAAAAAGTAAGAATCATAATAACTATAGAATTGAAAGAGGCTATATGGATTATATTGATTCTCATCCTGAAAATGCGCAAACCAATTAGTTGGTTTAACACCCAGCCTGATAGAATCTTTATGTACTGACAGTACGTCGAATTGTACTTCTATTTTTTGCACCTGATCAAAATCCCAAATAGAACTATGACCGACTATTCCATCAGCTAAAGTTATTTTAATTCTGAATGTGTCATTTGGTTGTAAATCTTTCAGCGAAAAAAAGTCTCTCGCTTGAGCGAAAATAGAAGTTAGCGCTAATAGTGTAATTAATAGTCTTGTTCTCATAATAGCAAATTTAATTAATAACTTAAATCTTAAGACAAATCTATGATTTAATATTATTCTAAAATTAAGCTATTACTATGTGGAGGCTGATGACTATTAATTAGTCGTTGGTAGTTATTATAATTCAAAACGATATAGTTTCCAGTAAATATCTATTTAAAATGCTGTATGCTATAAAAAAAGAAAAGGTTGTCATCCCGACAACCAATCTTCATTGTTAACCTTAAATCTAATACTATGAAAAACACATTACAAATGTACAGCAAACGAAATGCAACTCCAAACAATTAGGGGGTTAATTAGACGCACTTAAATTTGTTTAACTTTATAGCCCTCAAAACCGCTCCTGTTTAAGGTTTCTTACTTAAACAATGTGAATAAAACAAGCTAAATCGGCTTATTTTATACATATATTGTTAAAATATTTTAATAATAAAATTAGGGCAACAACTGCTGCCCTAATAATTATATAAAATATAGATTGTTCTTTATTTACAGTTAGTTACCTGCTATTTCCATAGTGTCTGAAGCAATCATGAACTCCTCGTCAGTAGGCACGACTATTACTGTCACTTTTGAATTAGGAGTACTGATGACAGCTTCTTCCCCGTGAATTTCATTGTTTTTATCCAGATCAAGTTCTATACCCATGTACTCCATGTTGCCACAAATAATCTCGCGTGATATAGAATGGTTTTCACCAATTCCTCCTGTGAAGATAAGGATATCAACTCCGCCTAGTGCAGCAGCATAAGCCCCAACATATTTTTTGATGCGGTATTCAAACATATCGAAAGCTAGTTTTGCTCTTTCATTTCCAGCTTTCATAGCCGACTGTACTTCGCGCATATCGGACGATACTCCGGATATACCAAGTAGACCACTATGTTTGTTAACAAGAGTAGATATTGCCTGTGTTCCAATATTTTCTTTTTCCATTACGAAAGAGATTATACCGGCATCTACGTCTCCCGAACGCGTTCCCATTAATAATCCTTCCACAGGGGTCATGCCCATGGTGGTATCTATCGACTTGCCGTCTTTGATAGCAGCAAGTGAACCTCCATTGCCTATATGGGCAGAGATGATGCGTTGCTCTTCATAAGGAACATCTAATAATTCACATGCTTTACGTGATACATAGCGGTGGCTTGTTCCGTGGAAACCGTAACGGCGTATGGCATACTTTTCATACAATGAATAAGGTAATCCGTACATATAAGATTTCGGTGGCATTGTTTGATGAAATGCTGTATCAAAAACACCTACTTGAGGGATGTCTCCCATCAATTCTTTCACGGCATATATACCGGCAAGATTCGGTGGGTTGTGTAGAGGAGCTAGTTCGATACACTCTTCTACTTGCAGAATCACGTCATCCGTAAGCAATACACTATTGTTGAATTTCTCTCCGCCATGCACAACACGATGTCCTACGGCTTCTATTTCGTCGAGCGATTTAATACAGCCATATTTCTCACTTGTTAATACACCTAGTATATACTCTATACCTGCTTGATGCTCAAGTATCTCACCTTCGAGAATTACTTTGTCTCCATTGGGAAGAGGGAATTTCATAAAAGACCCTTTTAATCCGATTTTCTCGATTGCTCCCTGAGCCAATACTTCACTGCTTTTCATGTCGAAAAGCTTATATTTGATAGAAGAACTTCCGCAGTTCAATACTAATATCTTCATGCTCTTAAATTAATTTGTTTGGACCAAGTTGTTTACCTGTTTCATCGTATATATAGAAACCTCTTCCAGCCTGTACACCTGTTTGTTTCGACCGGTATAAGCGCCATAGTATTGGCGAGGCTTTGTATTTTTTGTCTCCATACTCATGAAACATGTCTTCCATCAGCATTACAGTTTTTTCTATTCCTATAATATCTGCCATATGGAAGATTCCATAACGTTGACCATAGATAATGGTAAACTCTTTGTCGATATCCTCCATAGAGGCTACGTTTTCCATCCAAATCTGACAAGCTTCGTTCAGCATTGTTATCATGAGGCGAAGACTAACGAGTCCGCTACTTTCGTGTACGGAAATAGGGGTGTATTTTATCATATTGGCAAAGAGGTTTACTTTTTCAAGTACCTCTTTGGACGTGAAGGTTCCGCTGACAACTTCCAGTAAGCGTGCTTCGTTGTGCGCTATGGGGAAATGTAGACTGATACATCTTTCTTTATGTACTAACTCGGCAGCTAGTTCGCTGATAATTACGGTTGTTGCATTTGTAGCAATAATCGATTCGGCAGATAATACCTGTTCGAGATTTCTGAATACTTCTTTACGCAACTCGGTACTTCTCTCTCCATTAGCTTCGTAACGGATACATTCTATTACAAAGTCACAATCGCGGAGGTCACCATAGCTGAGCGAGCCTTTTATGCGCGCCATAGTTCCTCGTTTCTCACTTTGAGTCAGTCCCCAGTTTTCGATCTTGGTATCCAAACCGTGTTCTATATCTTTTAGGGCTTCTTGTATTCTTTCTTGTGAAACTTCAATAAAGATAACTTCCATCCCCGAAAGGGCTGTCAGGCTAACGATACTTCTACCATCGTGTCCGCATCCGACAACTCCTATTTTTGTGAAGAGAGACTTTTTTCTGTCCTTACGGCTCAGTCCGAATTCTTCGATAGGTTCTATAATTTCTGCCATATATAATTTAGTTGATTTTTATTATTTATTCTTTGCTGCGATAGCTTGGTTAGCTGCTATTGCTACCATTTTATAGATATCATCCACCGAGCATCCACGCGAAAGGTCATTCACCGGTGCTGCCATTCCTTGAAGAATAGGACCTACCGCTTCGGCATTTCCTAATCGTTGCACAAGTTTGTAAGCAATGTTACCCACTTCTAGCGAAGGGAATACCAATACGTTTGCATGTCCTGCTACTTTACTCCCCGGTGCTTTGCTTGCACCTACCGAAGGTACAATTGCTGCGTCGGCTTGTAATTCGCCATCAAGACTTAAAGTAGGATCTATTTTTTGTGCCAATTGAGTAGCTTCTATTACTTTATCAACCAGTGGGTGTTTCGCACTGCCTTTCGATGAGAAACTAAGTATAGCCACTTGAGGCTCTTCACCTGTAAGTGCACGAGCTGTATGTCCTGTGGCTACAGCGATTTCTGCTAGTTGCGAAGCAGTTGGATCGGGGGTTACTGCACAATCTGCAAAGAACAGCAATCCATCTTTTCCGTATTCCTTATTTTGTGTAAACATTAAGAATGCTCCTGATACAACACTAATTCCGGGTGCAGTTTTTATAATTTGAAGGGCAGGACGAAGTACATCGCCTGTTGTATTCTGTGCTCCTGCTATTTCGCCATCAGCATCACCGTTTTTAATCATTAAACAGCCAAGATACAATGGGTCTTCTGCCAGTTTGGTTGCTTGCTCGATAGTCATACCTTTCGCTTTTCGTAAATCGAAAAGTAGATTTGCATATGTTTCTTTTTGACTATAATTAAGTGGATCAATAATTGTCGCTTTGTCTATGTTTTTCAGACCAAGTTTTGTCGCTAAACTTTGTATCTCCGACGGATTGCCAATCAGAATAATATCCGCTACACCATCTCTCAGAAGCTGGTCTGCTGCTTTTATTGTTCTTTCTTCTGTGCCTTCGGGAAGGACAATACGTTGTTTATTCGATTTGGCTCGTTCAATGATTTGCTTTATTAAGTCCATAATTTAAATGTATTGTAGATATGATAAATATTTAGTCTCAATAGGTAGCCTTAATTGACCACTATATCTCTACAAATATACTAAAATGTAATCTTGAGTTTGCAATCCTCCGATGAAAAAAGCACTTTTTAAATATAAAATTCGCTAAATAAGATTTATTTAAACTTCCAATTTGGTTCGTTATCGAATGGTATATTATGATCGTCGGCTATTCTACTTAAATAATTCCGTATATTATCTGTATTTTCCAGTTGATTTTTAGGGATTATAATGGCAGTAATTTCATCGGTGTGTATAAAGAAATAATTCTTTATCTCAGTAATTTTCGTTAGATCTCTGATGTCGAATTTGCTATGCCCTTTTTCTTCGATAGACTCTATCGTGGCATGATCTATTTTCAATCTAATTGATTTGGGGCACTCTTCTCTATAATTATTTTTCACGAATTTTTTGAAAGAGTATTTCAGAGCCAAAGCAGAAAGATAAGGATAGACCATCAAGATAATAACTGTGGAAGCCAGAAAATAATAGGCCTCAAATCGTTCATTTGTAGCAAAGAATAAAATTGCCATCAGAAATAAGACTATTGCACCTAGTATGCGTGCTGTCGATCGTTGCTTCTTTATCTGAGGGCTCTTCGATGCAAAATAAAGTTGAAAATTGAGAAAGTCTCTCTCTTCGAGTTGATAATTGAATTCCATGGTACGATGTAATCTAAAGCCCCTATAATATCTCAAAGTTGATCATAGGGGCCTTTTGTGTGAAATTATTTCTTTTCTTTTTCTTCTGCTTTTTGTATAAAATCTTTGATTTTCTCTACCATGTTCGTGCTGCCACAATAAAATGGTGTGCGTTCATGGAGCTCGGTTGGCTCTATTTCCATTATGCGCCTTTTTCCATCGGTTGCGCTTCCGCCCGCTTGTTCGGTAATAAATGCCATGGGATTGCATTCGTAGAGCAGACGCAGCTTACCTTTCGGGGTTTTGAATGTGGATGGATAGAAGTACACCCCTCCTTTAATCAGATTACGGTGACAATCTGATACCAGACTTCCGATATATCGTGATGTATAAGGACGATCTTCTTTTTCCTCCTGACAGTATTTAATATAATCTTTCACTCCCTGTGGAAAATGAACATAGTTGCCTTCATTTACCGAATAGATATTGGCATCTTTAGGGCAGGTCATTTTAGGGTGTGACAGGTAGAAACTTCCGATAGCAGGATTCAATGTAAATCCATTTACTCCACGCCCGGTTGTGTAAACGAACATGGTCGATGTCCCATAGAGGATATACCCCGCTGCTACTTGCTTGTCGCCCGGCTGTAAGAAGTCAGACATAGCGACTGGTGTGCCAACTGGTGACACCCGGCGATAGACCGAGAATATTGTTCCTACAGATACATTCACTTCTATATTCGAAGATCCGTCCAAAGGATCCATCAGTACAACATATTTATTATTATGACCTTCGTCGAAGCCTTGTATTGTTATGAAGTTATCGTTTTCTTCCGAAGCTATACCGCATACGATTTCTCTATTGACAAGTGTTTGGATGAATACATCATTGGCATATAAGTCAAGCTTCTGCTGGTCTTCCCCTTGTATGTTAGTGCTCCCTACACCACCAATAATATCAACCAAACCTGCTTTGTTAATTTTATAGCTAACAACTCTTGCTGCTAATAGGAGAGAGTTAAGGAGTCTTGAGAGTTCTCCGGTAGAATACTGAAAGTCGTCTTGTCTTTCGATAATAAATTCATCAAGAGTTTTTCTGGCACTACTTTTCATGATATGGTTATTTAGTATGTTAATGATTCAAAGGTAAAATAATATTTGATACCTTATGTATGTTGCAACATAGGGTTTTTCGATACGCTATAAAATATGTTTATATCTATCTGATTAAACATAAAACGCTTTACTTTGTTCTCGAATTAAATATTACCGGATTATTTATGCATTTATCAACTATTATAGACTGGGACAAAGAGCTTTTACTTTATCTTAATAGTAAACATTACGATTGGTTGGATCCTATTATGCTTGGTTTAAGTTCTTTTGCTTCGTGGACAATTGTATGTCTGTTAATTATCTTCTTCATGATTTATAAAGGAGGTGTCTGGCGTAAATCTGCACCTATATTCCTCGTCTTTTCGGTTGGTGCTTGCATTGTACTGACCAATATATTGAAGCTATTTGTTGCCCGCGCCCGTCCGATACATATCGATGCTTGGAATGACATTCTCCATGCTATCGAAGAATACGAGAGCAGTTATAGCTTTTTCTCTTCGCATTCATCATCTTCATATTGTATGGCTGTCTTCTCTTTGTTGTTTTTCCGGAATAAGATATATACTTGTGCTATATTGAGCTGGGCTACAGCAGTTGCTTATAGCCGTATATATCTGGCAAAACATTATCCGTTGGATGTTTTGTGTGGAATGGCTTTCGGTATAATGATAGGAATATTGGGATATAAGATATTTGAAAGGTATAAGGCAAGCAGGTTATAACCAATTTCTTACTTTCCTCTTTTCCATTAACGAATATAGCTTCAAAAATACGGGGAATGCTCTTCCTATGGGGTAAAATATACGGAACAGTAACGACGGGTATATTTTTTTCTGCCCTTTCTCTATGCCTTTTACTATTTTACGTGCAACCGTTCTTGCATTTTGGTTAGGCCAAGGCAAGGGAGTATCTACCTCTCCTGTTGCTTTATCGAAGAAATCGGTATGTGTTGCTATTGGATATACAGCTGTTATTTGTAGATTTTTATTTTGCTCATACCTGTATGTTTCTATAAAATGATGTAGTGCTGCCTTTGTAGAACAATAAAGAGAATAGCCGGGCAGCGAAACGAATCCTGCGCCTGATATAATACAAACAAAAGCCTTGTTATCTGCCTTTTCCTCTATTAATTGCTGTAAAGAATAAATCGGTGAAACGGTATTGAGGTTGTATATGTTTTCTATGTGTTTCCAGTTTGGTGCATCGAGTTTTTCGAGATATGCGAATCCTGCATTTGCTATAAACAGATCTATACGTCCGATTGTCTCGCGGGCAAAAGTGAAAATGGAATCGACACCTTCTTGTGTACTGGCATCTGCAACAAAAGGAAAGACAACACCTTCAACACTTTTAATAGTATCGACATGGCGGGCAACGGCTATTATTTTTACATTTTTGTAAGTCGTCAGTATCTTTAAAATCTCGTATCCTATACCTGCGGACGCCCCTGTGAGAATAATGTGTTTTCCATTGATATTCATTATATATAGTACTTTGTTAATAGTATTATAATTACTACAACCATCATTATGATAAGGAACACTATCTGAGTAAGAATAAGGCAGAGTGTTGCTTTAAGAGCTGCTTTAGTCCATGACGATTTCTTAAATAATTGAGTAAGTACCCATACTGCATATATGGTAGAGGTCAACATTGCAATTCCAAAACTCCACGATGCAGGGAAAAAGTAATTTACAGGACACCACAAAAGATATATAATTATTTGCTGACCTGTTATATAGGAGAAAATGATGAGATGCTCAAAGTAATTATACCCATTCTTGCGAAAAAGCAGATAGGAGCAGGCGGCTATAAAGGGGATCGTAAGGAACATACACAACGAATAGTGCGTGTATATCCAATCGAGTATAATCGCAGAGTAATCAACTGATGCATTTGTGTCAGTTGTCGCTATTACCTTCATTTCAGGATAGATATGGAAGTAATGCGTGATGAAGCCATATATAGTGGCAAGTATAGCAACAAAAGCAAGCGGTTTGAAGTGATTTACCCTTTTGCCTGCCAGGTATTCTTTTAATGTGTCTCCTGGTCTTACGAAAAGTTCTCTTATAGTATAGAATATACCTTTATCTACGTGGAATATACCATGTTGTATTTCGTGCCAGAGATAATGGGAACTGATACGCTCTGTTTTGGCAGATTGTCCGCATATATCGCAATAACTATTTTTCGTCGTATTGCCACAGTTTTTACAATGCCCTTCTGCCATCATGATTTTGTTATCTTATTTGATCAAAACCTTCCCCATAAACGCCTCGCACAGTGCTTTGCGAGATAAATGCTTTTTCATCGATACTTTTTATCAATCGGAACATATCGATTGCTTCCGATCTTTTGGCTAAAACTACGATTACCTTAGTCGGTTTTTTTGAGTACCATCCCATCCCGTCGAGCACGGTGCAACCTCTATGCAATTCTTTATTTATGGCATTAGCGATAATCTCGTATTTTTCGGAGAAGATAAGGACCTGTACCGATTGCCTGAAGCCATTTATGACCATGTCGATCGAGTAGGTCATTACGCCCATAACGATGAGTCCGGCTATTATTTTTTGATAGTCCTGAAATACCAGATAAGAGCAGCAGATGATTATAAAATCGCATAATAGCATACCTCGCCCGAAAGCGATATTCTTGTATTTATTGATGAGAGCCACTATAATATCCGTGCCTCCCGTACTTCCATTAGCTGTGAAAACCATTCCTATACCTGATCCGCACATCATAGCGCCGATCACTCCCGAAAGGAGAGGTTCTTCTTCTATGATGGGTCCCGTAATATATGTCTGACACAATGTTAGTAGTCCGGTTAAAACAAAAACTCCATATATTGTTTTTACAAGAAACTTAACACCCAGCACTTTTAATGCTATAATCAGTAATATACAGTTGACACTGAAGTAGGTATATTGTAATGGTATTTTTGCCGAATATTCAACTAACAAGGCAACCCCAGCCAGACCACCGGTTACTATGCCTCCCGGTTTGATAAACCCGATAAGGCCCACAGCATAGAGAATAAGACCTATCGTAATATTCAGATAGTCTTTCCAATAAAAGTCTTTTAAATATCTTTTTGGCATAGGTTCTTTTATAGAACGATATTTACAATTTTCTTAGGTACAATAATTACTTTCTTCGGGGTCTTTCCTTCCAGCCATTTCTCTGCGCTTTGGTGGGCTAAAACCGCTTTTTCTATTTCGTCATTTGCAGTATCTGCTGCAAACTCGATTGTGAATCGTGCTTTACCATTGAAAGAAATCGTATAGTTAACAACGTCTTCTATCAAATAGTTCTCGTTGTATGCTACCCATTGTGCATCGCAAACCGATTCAGTATTGCCTAAAGCATTCCAAAGTTCCTCGGCAACAAATGGTGCAAATGGTGCAAGCGTTATAATCAGATCTTTTAGGATAGTGCGTTTGTTGCATTTTAATGCACTCAACTCATTTACACAAATCATAAAGGCAGCGACTGAAGTATTGAACGAAAATGTTTCAATATCACCCGTTACTTTCTTTATCAATTTATGTAACGCTTTTAACTCGTCTTTGGTCGGTTCTTCGTCTGTTACTACAAATTGATCGTTCTTGTAGAACAAGCTCCACATTTTGCGTAGGAAACGATTAACACCATCGATGCCGTTTGTATCCCATGGTTTCGATTGTTCTAATGGTCCAAGGAACATTTCGTATATACGAAGCGTATCGGCTCCATATTTTTCTACAATATCATCAGGATTTACAACATTGAATAGTGATTTGGACATCTTTTCTACTCCGTGCCCACAGATATATTTATCATCTTCTAATACAAATTCTGCTGTGGCAAATTCTGGTCTCCATGCTTTAAATTTATCTAAATCTAAAACGTCGTTGTCGACTATATTTACATCCACATGCAGTTGCGTAGTCTCGTATTGATCCTTCAGGTTTAGCGAAACAAATTTATTTGTACCATTAATACGATATACAAAACTGCTTCGTCCTTGTATCATTCCTTGATTAATAAGCTTCTTAAAAGGCTCATCTTCACAAGCTACGTTGATGTCGAATAGGAATTTATTCCAGAAACGGCTATAAATCAAATGCCCTGTAGCGTGTTCCGTACCTCCGATATATAGATCGACATTACGCCAATATTCGTTCTTGTCTTTAGCAACTAATGTTTGATCGTTGTTCGGATCCATGTAGCGTAGGTAATAGGCTGACGATCCGGCAAAGCCCGGCATGGTGCAAAGCTCTAAAGGAAATATTGTTTTATTATCTATTTGGGTAGTATCAGCCACTTTATTATTTACCGTATCCCATGCCCATTTAGTAGCACGTCCAAGAGGTGGTTCACCTGTTTCGGTCGGTAAGAATTTGTCTATCTCCGGTAATTCTAAAGGAAGCTTGTCAATAGGAAGTATGTAAGGCATGTCATCCTTGTAATAAACAGGGAATGGCTCACCCCAATAACGTTGACGTGAGAAGATTGCATCGCGTAAGCGAAAATTCGTTTTCAGGCGGCCAAGACCTTTCTCTTCTATATGTTCTTTTGTTCTTTCTATTGCTTCTTTTACTGTCAATCCGTTTAAGAATCCAGAGTTCACCATGATGCCTTCTTTTGCATCGAAGCTTTCTTCCGATACATCACAACCTTCTATCAAAGGAAGGATTTCCAAACCGAAATGTTTAGCAAATGTATAGTCACGACTATCGTGTGCAGGTACAGCCATAATAGCGCCTGTTCCATATCCGGCAAGTACATAATCCGAAATCCATATAGGGATTTCTTTGCCGTTCAACGGGTTGATGGCATAAGCCCCCGAGAATACACCCGATACCTTTTTGTCTGCGATGCGTTCACGCTCTGTACGGCGTTTTGTGGCTTCTACATACTTATCTACATCTGCTTTTTGAGCATCGGTAGTTATCATAGATACATAATCGCTTTCGGGAGCCAGTACCATGAATGTAACCCCGAATATAGTATCGGCACGTGTAGTAAAGATTTCGAATTCGATATCCGAATCTTTCACTTTGAATTTCATTTCCGCACCTACACTTTTACCGATCCAGTTCTTTTGCGTTTCTTTTATGGAGTCGCTCCAGTCTATTTTCTCCAGCCCATCTAACAGGCGTTGAGCATAGGCAGATACGCGCAGACTCCATTGGCGCATGATACGTTGCTCAACAGGATAGCCTCCGCGTTCGGATAATCCGTTGATCACTTCGTCGTTTGCCAATACGGTTCCTAATTCCTGACACCAGTTAACTCTGGTGTTTGCCAGATAAGCTATGCGGTAATTAAGTAATATCTCTTGTTTTTCCTTCTCGTTCTTGTTTTTCCATTCGTCAGCAGTGAACGACAATTCTTCAGTGCAAGAAATATTCATGCCTTGCGTGCCTTGCGCCTCAAATACATCGATAAGCTCTTGTATAGGTCGGGCTTGTTGTTCGTCGAAGCAATAGTACGAATTGAACATTTGGATAAATGCCCATTGTGTCCAATGGTAATATTTAGGGTCGCAAGTTTGTATTTCTCTGCTCCAGTCGAAAGAGAATCCAATCTTATCCAATTGCTCACGGTATCTTTTGATATTTTGAGTAGTTGTGATAGCCGGATGTTGTCCGGTTTGTATCGCATATTGCTCTGCGGGAAGTCCGTAGGCATCGTAGCCCATCGGATGGAGAACATTAAAGCCTTGTAGACGTTTGTATCTTGAATAAATATCTGATGCTATATAGCCTAGTGGATGTCCTACATGAAGACCCGCACCCGAAGGGTAGGGGAACATGTCGAGGACGTAATATTTAGGTTTGGCAGTATCTTCCGATACTTTATAAATTTTGTTATCTATCCAATACTTTTGCCAGCGTTTTTCGATCTCTTTAAAATTGTATTCCATGACTGTTTTTTTGCAGTTTTACTTTGCCGCAAAGTTAGTTATTTCTTTGGACAAAAAGAGTATAAGATAATGGAAAGTTAAAGGCTGTACTATCATCCTGATCAGGTAAGGAAGATAGTGTAATTATTATTAATAATTATTTGTATTAACCATCACATCCAGAGCGACTGCACCTACTACAAGGCTAGTCCCTAGAAATATATTTGCGAACGTAGTATTTGCAGGTTTTTCGATATAGAACAAATCTCCTCTTTCTGCCAACTCTTTAGACATAGATTTTGGCGTAAGAGATGTCGATTTTATTATATTTTTCAAATAGAAGCTTTGTTCAAAAACTATGGGTTTGTTATTTTCCGCATATACAGTCAGATAACTTCTAAATTTCAGAGGAGTATTTTCTTCTTCGAAGTTTACTTGTTTAACCTTCACAGTCTGATCATTTTTATCAGTCATTAGCATATTCTTATATTCCTTTTTGGGGATAACTTCGAGGTCTACCCCTGTTAAACGAAGAGGTTTATGACTAATCATCGTGTTTGGCGGAATAAAACTCACGTATTTTGGCAAATTGATATTTCCTCTGAAATCGCCTTGGAATTCACCGACACTATTATAAAGCATAGGCATATCATCTATAAAATAGCCATTTACATTGCCTCCCATTTCCAGCTTTTCACCTCCATAGGTAAATGCTACATCATTAACTATTAGGGCTGACTTTTGCCAATCAACATACAAGGGCTGGCTCGATTTATTAAATACTGTAATCTGGATAGGGGCACTTTCGCCATTGAAGCAATAAGCAATCCAGAGACTGTCTTTTTCTATTAAGAAATCTCCATTTTCTACTTGCTCTACGTCTTCACTATTCGAGCTAAGCGTCGATAGAAAATAGGTAGAAGAACAAGATACCAGCAATGGAAAGAATAGGATATACAAATACTTTTTCATGTTATGATAGATATAATGTTTATATTTTATTTACTATTGCTTTTATTTGTTAGCCACTCCAAATTGAACTGATAGTGAATGCCGCTGCTAATCAAATGTATTATATTGTCCGGTGATTGTGTTGCCGCCAGATAACCTTGGGGTTCGGCTTGAGTTTCATTCATCAGGAAAAATCCGGTCCATGCCTGTCCGTAAAGTAAACGTTCTTTCCCGTCAGTTATTAGTTTCTTTACAGGCCAAGTTTTACCATCGTCCCAAGAAAGAGCTGCATACATTCCCTCTCCCTTGTGTTTTTCGCCTTTCGGATTAATAAATTCCATCCCTCTTTCCCCATTATTTTTTAATCGGTAGGGATGATTGGTGAATGAAATCAACATAATAGGACCTTCGTTAAGCTTCATGAGCACTAAACGTTGCCCACCGTCAATCGGGGGGAATATGGATGCCGAATATGTCCAGCTTTCGCCAAGATCGGAGGATATACTCATAGGCATTCTCCACAGACTATCTTTGTTCTGTATTGCATCTCCTCTGCCTAGTGCCATCAAGTTTCCATTCGAAAGTTCGACAATACCGGCATGGATACCGGCTATGCTTCCGCCTTTATCACCTTCGGTAAAATTATTAGCTTTTCCTTTTCCCGGGTCTTGCCATGTTTGTCCATTATCTTTACTTATGTGCATTGCTGTACCTCCATTACTTTCGGGACTCGCATCTGCCAATTGGATAAGGTATCCGGCTTTAGTCCGAATTGTTCCCGATATAACCTGATGCCTTTTCTTATGTTCGGGTGCTATTAATTGAGGCTTACTCCATGTCGCGCCATTATCGGTGCTTGTTCGCTGCGCTATTGCCAGATTTTGCCAATCGCCTGCGGCTTCTACTCCGTTTGTGTGAATAAGCCTACCTTGTTCATCGTTGAATAGTGCAGAGCCGGTCATGTTACGATCGGGTACTTTAAAAAATAACGAAGCCGGATCCCATGTTGCATTGCCGTTTCGAAGGCGGCTACCTAGTATTACCATTTCGCGGCCATTCTCTTGATTGGCAGAAAACCAGATAGTTAGTAGATCTCCATTGTCGCACCACGTGATGCTTGGACAATGGTTATGATTATAGAAAGGAATATTGCTATTGCAGTCGGGTGGTATGATGTAGTTTACAGGCTCTTTGAATATCGGAGTATTGTCGATTTTCCAATCAAATTTAGCTTGATTTACATCTTGCATAAAAAAAGGAATTGTTTCCGATTTTGAATAATAACCGATTTCTGGGTGCTCTCCTTGCACCACTCTAAAGCCTGTAAGCCAATGTTTATCCTCAGGAATCATCGCCATTCTGTTTGCCGATCGCAAGAATTCTACGGGTGTTCCATGACTGCCACCACGGGTAACTTTATATAATCCGTCTTTTGCCCCCAATGGATCAGTTTGCTCCTGTAATTTATACGGGGCATACCAATCTGAGCACCATTCTTCTACATTGCCATGCATGTCGTAAAGTCCAAGAGTATTTGGTCTGGTTTGACCAACTTGTAAGGATACTGATACAGGATCACGATATAGTTTCTGATTCTTCAGGAAAGAATCGGGTAATGAAATTCCAGTCCAATAGGGAGTATATGTTCCTGCTCGACAAGCATATTCCCATTCTGCCTCGGTCGGTAAACGATAGGTTATTCCTTCTTTTTTTGATAACCATTCGCAAAATGCAATAGCATCGTGGTAGCTGATATATATCGCTGCATCATCGTCATTTTCAGAAAATCCATATTTGCCTCTGTATTCTTTGTGGGAAGGATCAAAAGCCTCATATTGCGCATTTGTTATTTCTGTTGCTCCCATTTTGAATGGTTCTGTAATATATACTTTATGAAGTGGAGCTTCATCAAAATTCTCACCCTTTCCTTCCGATCCCATCCAGAAGTAGCCTTGAGGAATATCGACAAGATTTATGTTGAGGCTATTGCTATTTCCTTGTGAGTACAGAATTGCAGAAAATAAACAACTGTAGATGAGAGTAAGCGTTTTCTTCATAGGTTAATCAATATATAGAACAATAAAAATACAAAAAAATAAAGGCTTACATAATTTGCAAGCCTTTATTTATAAGTTATCTGATATTATTTAGCCATTGGTTTGACTAAATATTTAATTTCTTTTGCTCCTGTCAATTCTTCATGTGTTATGCGGTAATTTTTTAGTTCTTTGCCATCGACTCTTACACTGCTTATATAATCAGGATTTGCAGCATCCATAGGTTTCACTTTTTCAATAACGACTTGTCCCGATTTATAAAATTTAGGATCGAGTTTGATCGTCACTTTGTCGAATGTCGGTGTTACTAAGGTATAGTCGGGGCGTCCCGGACAAACAGGATAGATCCCCATCATATTGAAGACTGCCCATGTAGACAGTGTTCCTGTATCATCATTTCCCGGTAGTCCACCCGGAGTATTTGTAAAGTGTTTGGCTAGAACCTCTTTGATGATTTTTTGAGTACGCCACTCTTCGCCTTTCACATCACTGAACAAGTGAGGATAGATAATATCAGGTTCGTTAGTCGGGTCGAAGTATCCGTTGTCGAAGACCGATTGTAGCTTTTCTGTGAATTTTTTAGGTCCACCCATCAACTTCATTAGTCCGGGAATATCATGCGGTACTGCGAATGTATAGTTCCATGCATTTCCTTCATGAAAACCCGGGTTTGGTTCGAAGTTTGCACCCAATAACGGATCGAATGGAGTCAGGAATGTACCGTCGGGAAGAATTGGGCGGAATGTTCCGTATTCTTTATCATAATAATGCTTGTAGCCTAAAGAGCGGTCGTGAAACAATTTAGCATCTTCTTTTTTGCCCAACGCTTCTGCAAAGCGAGCCAGATTCCAATCGGCAATATAGTATTCCAAAGCATGTGAGACTGAGTTGTCAAATTTACCTCTCAAAGGTACATAACCATATTTCATATAGTCGTCATTGTCGGGACGAAGCATGTTTTCGGCACCTGGAGTTGTTGCCGATTTATAGAATGCTTCGTAGGCTGTTTCTATATCAAAATCGCGTAACCCTTTCATATATGCATCTACAATAACAGGGATCGAAGGATCGCCTTCCATCGTGTACGATTCGCGGCTGTAAAGTTCCCATTTAGGCATCCAACCATGTTCTTTATACATATCTATCATCGAATGCATCATTTGCAATTGACGATCGGGATAGATAAGTGTCATCAACTGATGCACATTGCGATATGTATCCCAAAGTGAAAATACTGTGTAGCGGTTCTCTTTAGTCGTTTTTATTTCAGAACTTTCCATTGCAGGGTATTGTCCGTTTACATCTTGTAGGATATTAGGATGGATAAGGGCATGATACAGTCCCGTGTAGAATACTGTTTTTTGCTCATCAGTTCCTCCTTCTACAAGAATGCGGGATAGGTCGTCGTTCCATTGTTTACGGGCAGCGGCATGTATACCATCAAAATCAGGCTTAGGTTGTTCTTTGTTCAGGTTTTCACGTGCATTTGCGATACTGACAAAAGATACTCCCATTTGAACAGTAATAGCCTCATTTTCTTCTGTGTCGAAAGTGAAATATGCACCAACATCGTCACCTGCAATTTCTTTTTCATACTTTGTGTATAATTTATATTTTCCTGCATCGGCGTTCCAGTCTTTTTCCCACGCTAGTCCTGGGCGTTGTAGTTTCCAATAGCCTGTTGTTTTAGGGGCTTTACTTAAGCGCATTACAAAATAGATAGGAAAAACAGCCTGGTTAGCCGTGTAGCAGAAAGTGCCTAATAGTTTCGTTCCTTCTATCTCTCTATCATTGACTTTACGAAGCATACCTCCCGATTCGTTCGTCAGTCCTTCGCCAAGATTAAGTAGGATATGGCTCTGACCTTTTGGGAAAGTGAAGCGGGATATACCTACACGCGGTGTAGCACTGGCTTCAGCTTTGATATTGTATTTGGTCAGAATGTTTGAGTAATAACCGGGACTTGCTGTTTCTTCTTTATATTCACTTCCATAGTTGTGATAGTCAACATCTAGTTCACCCGTTGTTGCAGTAAGTAATAAACTACTCATATCCGGACAACCAACGCCACTAAGATTTACATGTGCAAAACCTGTAAAATAGCTATTTGCGAAAGAATATGGAGTCGACCACCAACCAGTGTCTTTATCTCGTTTATTAAGATCGGAACCCATAACGTTGAAGGGTGTTACCGACATGAAACTTTGTGGGCAAACTGCCCCTGGATTTGTTGTTCCATAGTTTGTTGTTCCAATAAATGGATTTACATAATCTACAGGTTGTTTCTGTGCATAACTAAATCCGGAGTATGCCAAGAATGAAAAAAGTAAGATAGATGTCAGTTTTCTCATGATTTTCGTTAGGTTATTATTGATTAATACAAAGATATATTTTTAAATTAATATAATATGTCTGTGAAAACGCTTATTAACAATGGATGTCTATTGAATATTTTGCGATTTAATGTTAAAATATAATAAGTGTGTATTTTAAGTGTATTTATTTAATTGCTTATTTTAAGAATGTTTTGTTAGATATACTTCGAATCTATTCTTTGGGCTAATTGTTGCAGGTTTTTACGTTAAGGATAGTATTTGTTTGTTTTAGTAATGTGTGAATATATATTAAGTTTGCCTTCTGTATTAGTTAAATTTAAAACAAATTAATAAAAAGTTTGTTTTATATTCTTTAAATAAGCGTCTTTATTAATTAAATTATTTATTTATGAAAAAGATAATTGTATTCGCTATACTTCTATTAGGAGTAAATGTGGCAAAAGCCCAGATAAGCCAGGGAAACGTTTTAGTAGGAGCTAATGTGGCTGATTTAAATTTGACGTTTGATAGTCAAACGTCTTTCCAATTTACACCTAAGGCTGCTTGGTTTATAAGAGACGGACTAGCAGTCGGAGCTTACGGACAGTTTGGTTTAAACCATGTTAATGGGCAGGATGGAAATGTTTATACTTATGGAGTAGGACCTTTGGCTCGTTATTTTGTTGGTGTCGATAAGGTTCCTGCTTTTAGAAATACTAAATTCTTTGTTGAAGCTAATACTGGCTTTCAGGGGATTAGTAATAGAGTGAATAGTTCGAACACTACTGGTTTAGGTTTTGGATTTGGTCCCGGTATTTCTTATTTTATTACTCCTTCTGTGGGTATTGAAGGTTTGCTGAAATACGATGGTATAGTTGGTTTCGGTTCATCAGCTTACACTCATGGTCTTTCATTTGGGGTTGGATTCCAAATCTATCTGCCTTCTAAAAAACTAGTGAAAGAAATAAAAGACTTTTAAGTATAGAAAAAGTCTTATCTTGACCGAATTAGGTGAGATAAATGAGAATAATAAAAGCCCGATAATTAATTGTCGGGCTTTTATTTATTGTAGATTTCTACTTTATTTCAAAATCTTGTTTCATATCTATTTCATCTTTGTTTTCATCATAGAAATGATATTCGAGATATGCTAGATTCTGGTTTGGAATTATTTTAATTCCTCTGCCATATCTCCATCTCCATTTCATATTCAATGATATAAAACCTTTGTTGATGAATGCTGCTACATATGGGTGTACATGTAAAGTAAATTTCTTCACGTTCAATTGGTTAACCAAATAGCTTATTTTCATGCGCAAGGTGTCTGTAAATAAAATAGACGGTCTTATCTCCCCTTTGCCAAAACAGTTCGGGCATATTTCTGTGGTCGATATTTCCATCTCGGGTCGTACGCGCTGGCGAGTGATTTGCATCAATCCAAACTTGCTCAATGGCAATATGTTGTGTTTGGCACGATCCTTAGACATTAATTCCTGCATTTTAGCTATTAGCTGGCTACGGTGCTCTCCTTCCGTCATATCTATAAAGTCGATTACGATAATTCCCCCCATGTCTCGTAATCGTAATTGTCGGGCTATCTCCTCTGCTGCTGCGGAATTTACTTCCCAAGCATTATTTTCTTGTCCTGCTTCAGGGTTTTTAGATCTGTTTCCGCTGTTGACATCTACAACGTGTAACGCCTCTGTGTGTTCAATGATAAGGTATGCTCCATTTCGGAAAGTAACTGTTTTGCCGAAAAGGGCTTTAATCTGCTTTGTAACATTGAAGTTATCAAATATAGGAAGCTCTCCTGTATAGTCTTTTACTATATTCTTCTTCTCGGGAGCAATAATTGTTATATAATCCTTTATCTGATTAAGAGTTTCTTGATCATTTACATGGATCTCCTGAAAGCTCGGATTGAAAACGTCTCGCAGTAAGGCTACGATACGTCCAGTCTCTTCGTAAACAACGGTTGGTAATTTACTCTTTTGTATTTTCGGTAAATTATCTTCCCATCGTCTAAAGAGAGTTTTTAATTCTGTATCCAATTCTACAACCTTTTTTCCTTCGGCTACAGTTCGTACTATAACTCCGAAGTTCTTAGGTTTGATACTCTGTATCAACTGGCGAAGTCGGGCACGTTCCTCTTTCGATTTTATTTTCTGCGAGACAGAAACTTTATCGTTAAACGGAATAAGCACGAGAAAACGTCCTGCCAGTGAGAGTTCGGCTGTAAGCCGTGGTCCTTTCGTCGAAATTGGTTCCTTTGCAATTTGAACAAGAATTTCTTGTCCTGATTTTAGTATATCGCTGATTGAGCCTTCTTTGTTGATATCCGGCTCTAATTTCATTTTAGAAATATTGGGGAATTTCTTTTTGTCAGCAATAGCCTGTTTGTGAAATTTGTCTACAGACCTGAATTGAGCACCAAGGTCTAAGTAGTGAAGAAAAGCATCTTTTTTGTACCCTATATCTACAAAAGCAGCGTTGAGGCCGGGCATTATTTTCTTTACTTTGCCGGCATAGATGTTACCAACTGCAAACGATGCATCTCTTCCTTCTTTCTGTAACTCGACTAATTTTTTATCTTCGAGTACAGCGATTGAGATTTCGTTCGGTTGAACATCAACTACAAGTTCGCTATTCATATTTTATTTAATTATTAGGGTGTAGAAGATTAAACATAATTCTTTGACTAAATGTTTAAACTAATAAGTGGATTTGTTTATTCCTTGCAGATAAACCTATTTCTCAAAATACACAAAGAACAAACCTAAAATCTATTAATTTATAAGTTTGTTCTTGTATATTTCCATTTCATAGAAAAATGTCAGACCTTATTTTTTCTTTTTGTGTCTGTTTTTTCTTAGTCTCTTTTTGCGCTTGTGCGTAGACATTTTATGTCTTTTTCTTTTTTTTCCGCTTGGCATATTTTTTATATTTAGAAATTAATAATTGTTGATGTAATTTTTTATTTTCTTACCTGTATAACAAAAGTTTTAGCCGGCTTAAATGCAGGGATAGAATGTGCAGGTATAATAATTGTAGTGTTTTTAGAAATGTTACGAGCTGTTTTTTGTGCTCTAGTTTTCACGATGAAACTTCCAAATCCTCTTAAGTAAACGTTTTCATTCTTGCTAAGTGAGTCTTTTACAACGTCCATGAATGATTCAACTGTTTTTAATACAGTAGCTTTGTCAATACCTGTATTTTTCGCAATTTCGTTAACGATGTCAGCTTTTGTCATTTTTTTATTTTTTTATAGTTCTAAACAATTAAATTTTTGGACTGCAAATATATAGCTTTTTATTTACCTTTGAAACAAATAAAACTCATTTTTTGTAAAAAAAGCAGTTAAACATGAGATTATCATATATTAAACTACATGGTTGAAGGGAAAAACTTAAGATTGAGTGCATTGCTGACACAATGGTATGAAAAGAATAAGCGGGAATTACCCTGGCGGGAAACAAACGATCCTTATATAATATGGATATCGGAAATAATATTGCAGCAAACACGGGTCGATCAGGGCTGGGCATACTTCGATCGTTTTATTTACCGTTTCCCTGATGTGAGTAGTTTAGCCGTCGCCGACGAGGGCGAAGTGTTGAAATTATGGCAAGGTTTAGGCTATTATAGTAGGGCACGAAATCTTCATGCAACGGCTCAAATAATAGCAGGTATATATAAAGGAGTATTTCCACGCGAATATAAAGATGTTTTAGCATTAAAAGGTATAGGGGAGTATACTGCTGCTGCAATTGTTTCTTTTGCATATAATCAGCCCTATGCCGTAGTCGATGGCAACGTGTATCGGGTGTTGTCGCGTATATTTGCTGTTGATGACGCTATAGATACAACATCCGGCAAAAAGGTTTTTGCTCAATTGGCTCAGTCTTTGCTCAATGAGGAAGAACCGGGTTTGCATAATCAGGCTATCATGGAATTTGGGGCTTTGCAGTGTGTTCCTATGTCTCCCAATTGCCAAATATGTCCAATGGCAGATTTTTGTCAGGCATATTTATATAATAAGGTGTCATCTTACCCCGTTAAAGAAGGCAAGACTAAGGTTCGAAATCGCTATTTTAATTACTTGGATATTCGTCACAACGATAAAATGTATTTGAACAAACGTGGAGCTAAAGATATTTGGCATGGACTTTATGAATTGCCGCTGATTGAAACTTCCGAAAGCTTATCCATAGAACGATTGCAGAAGGATGAGTCTTTTGTTAAGCTGTTTGATAATGTGGAGGGAGTGACAATCACTTTGGTGTCACAAATGAAGCATGTCTTGTCACATCAGATAATTTATGCTAATTTTTATCGAATAGAAATTGAACGCGGGGATTTTCCTGATTACTTACAAATAGAAGCTGAAACGGTCGATGATTATCCGGTTTCGCGATTGGTAGAAAAGTATCTTCTTTCTGATTGATGTTTGTCGTCTTTGCTTTAATTTTTACTTTTGCGGTCTATTTAACTCTCCAATTCTAATTTGGCTTAGTTATTTAAGCTTTACAAATTTATTCTCGGTAATATGAATTATAGTATTCTGGTAAAGATTTTTCGTTCGTTTTGGTTTTGGGTTTTATTAGTCTTTGTTTTGGCTACCGGTATTCGTTGCTTAAAGTTTATGGATAAAGAACATTTATTTTTAGATGAGCACCTTTCTGTAATATTATCTACTTATAATACCTACGGATGGACCGAAGAGTTTAAAGATGATAGTGCCGTATACACAGGACGAGAACTGAAAGCTATTTTATTGTCAGATGATAATTCTTTAAAAAGTATTTTTCAAGATGTAAGATCTTTGCGTAATTCGACGAGAGACGATCCACACACAAATCTGTATTATTCTTTTTTACGCATAAGTTTTTGGGGAGCTGATACAACAGTTTTTGATCAAATATTGATGAGAGGTTTCATTTTGAATCTCCTGCTGTTTGCTTGTGGCTTCTTTTTATTATGCGGGTTGTCTCGTAAATTATTCTCAAATAAAATTCTCGTAATATGCACCCTTGCTATTGCATTCCTTAACCCTGCCTCCATAGCGAATACTTTGTTTTTTAGGCCATATCAGTTACAAGAAACCATTCTTGTATTATTCTCTTTTGTGTTTGTTTTGTGTTATTTGTCAATACAAGATAGGGTGAGGTTCGATACATGGAAAAATATGCTTCTAATTGCGATAGCTACGGCGCTGGTTTTTCTGTCTGGCTATTTTGCAGTATTTTATGTTATTATTTTAGGATTTGCCTTGGTGTTTTTTTCTTATAAGAAAAAACAGAAGTATAATATTTCTTTTTTGATATGTACCCTTGTTTTGTCCTATATATTCGTTTTGACAGTTTATTCCAATTACAATAGCTTCCTTATCGCAGAACGCGGTACACAAGCCATAGAAAAGTTAGGCGGAGACGGGGTGATCGCAAATATTTTATTGTCAATTGAAGGACTGGCTAAAGAGCTTTGTTCATTCTTTCTTGATATATATTCAGTTGGAGTACTTGTTCTTTCGGTAGCCTTTATTTTCATGCAAAGAAGAAAGGGTAACAATCAAGATATAAAATCCTTTCTGCCATTGCTACTTTCTGTTTGTGCTTTATTTTGGATTCTGATTGTTTTTATATTAGCTCCATACAAAGCTATTCGCTATGGTGTTTCTGCTCTGCCGATTGTGTCATTATTTATTCCTTTTGTTTTATCGTATTTCGATTCTCGCAAACAGCAGTTTTTGTTTGTTCTGTTTTTTGCTTTCACATTGAGTAAAGGGATTCTTAAAGACGATGTATATTGGGGTGTTCCCTATGTTAAAGTAAATTGTGTTGAAAGTCAGAAGGTTCCAATGTTAATTGTCAATTCTGATTCGATTGGTCAGGCGCCATGGGTGCAAGCTTTACTAATACCATATTGGGCAGATGATAGGATTGTTGAATTTTCATCAGAAAAAGATTCTTTTTCTAAGATCGAAAAATATGATGATGTATATGTTTTTGCTGTGCCCGGTCTTTCTGAGAATTGTTTTTTACCCGAGGGATATAAATTAGAAGATATTCCAAATAAGCTGAGACATTTTAATGTTTATAGAGTGAAGCGGAAATAATTAAAGATAACAAAGATCTGTATTCTATTTATTATTAGCTTTGTGATTCAGAAATGATCAAACTTTATAATATTGTTTTTATCTAAATTTGCAATATCATGGATAAAATATCCTTAATAATACCTTGCTATAATGAAGAGCAAGCACTTCCCTTCCTTTATGAAGAACTAAAGAAAGTAACAGAAGGTATGTCCGGGCAAGAGTTCGAATTTATTTTTGTTAATGACGGATCGAAAGATAAAACATTATCGGTAATCAAAGGACTTAAAGATGTGGATAACCGTGTCCGTTATGTATCATTCTCTCGTAACTTTGGCAAAGAAGCCGGTATTTATGCCGGGCTAGAGGCGTCGACAGGCGATTATGTCGCATTGATGGATGCCGATTTACAAGATCCGCCATCGTTATTAAAAGAGATGTATGATACTCTTAAAACCGAAGACTACGATTGTGTAGCAACCCGTCGCCTCGATCGCAAAGGGGAGCCGGCAATACGATCTTTCTTTGCTAAGCAGTTTTATCAGTTGATAAATAAAATATCAGATACCGAAATTGTAGATGGTGCTCGTGATTTTCGCCTGATGAGCCGCCAAATGGTAAATGCCATAATTGACTTGAGCGAGTATAACCGTTTTTCAAAAGGTATTTTCGGCTGGGTCGGGTTCAATACTAAATGGATTTCGTATGAAAATATAGAGCGGGTTGCAGGTGCTACTAAGTGGTCGTTTCTGAGTTTGTTCTTTTATTCGATAGAGGGTATCATTGCTTTTTCTACAAGACCTTTATATATAGCATCGGCTTTTGGGATTTTGTTTTGTGTCATCGCCTTTCTGATGATTTGTGTCATCATAATGAAAACACTTATCTGGGGAGATCCTGTAGATGGGTATCCTTCTACTATTTGTATTATATTTTTCATTGGCGGTATCCAGCTTTTCTGCTTGGGTATTCTTGGCCAATATTTGTCAAAAACATATCTTGAAACAAAGAGAAGACCTATTTATATCGTTAAGGAGAAGGCATAACAGTTAATTTTGTAATGTTCAGTTGACAATTTTCGATTATTTGGCGTCTTAAGTTTGTGTATAACGAAATAAAATTTTAATTTTGCGCCCATTGTGTATGGAGTGTATTATATTATATTTCTTATTACAATCGTTTGATAAAGGAACTGAAATACTATAAAACTATAATAGATCTAACTTTAAAATAAAAATATGAGTTCTTCTGCTCTTTTTTTAGTCGTTTTAGTTACAGGGATGACCTTAGTCTGTGCCGGTTTGGGCATGGCCCTGTTGCTCTCTCCTAAATCATTTAATGCGCAAAAAGGTGAGCCTTATGAGTGTGGTATTCCTACACATGGCACATCGTGGATGCAATTTAAAGTGGGATATTATCTGTATGCCATTCTTTATCTGATGTTTGACGTGGAAACTATATTCTTGTTCCCGTGGGCAACAGTAGTGCGTGACTTGGGTATGCAGGGTTTGTATAGCATATTATTTTTCATATTGATATTAGGTCTAGGCTTAGCCTATGCTTGGAGGAAAGGAGCTTTGTCATGGAAGTAAAGAATATATATATAAAAGGGATTCCGAATGAGGAATTTAAAGATAACGAATACCTTGAAGAATACGTTAAAGAGCTTCAATCCAACGGAGTTGGTATTGTAGTCGGTAAACTTGACGATCTAATAAACTGGGGACGATCTAATTCTATATGGCCTTTGGCTTTTGCTACAAGCTGTTGTGGTATTGAGTTTATGGCATCGGCTGCTTCAAAATACGATCTGGCTCGTTTTGGCATGGAGGTTACACGTAACAGTCCACGTCAGGCAGATACAATTGTAGTGGCAGGCACTATCGTGCATAAAATGGCTCCATTGTTGAAGCGTGTTTATGATCAGATGGCCGAACCTAAATATGTAGTGGCAATGGGTAGTTGTGCTATTTCGGGGGGTCCGTTTGTCGATTCTTATCATGTAGTGAAAGGCGTTGACGAAGTTATTCCTGTAGATGTATATATTCCGGGATGCCCGCCCCGCCCCGAAGCCTTGTTTTACGGATTGATGCAATTGCAACGTAAAATAAAAGTAGAGCGATTCTTATTCAAAGTAAAAAAGTAAAAACAAAAGATATTGAATGGAGGAGTAAGTTCGCTTATCCCTTGCCTTTTATTTATTAATAATCGATGGAAAATATCAAGAAGGTAATACTCGATGCTGTACCGGAGGCTGTTATCGAAGAAAGAAATAAGCTTACGGTAACTGTAGAGCCTAACAAATTGCGTCATTTAGCAAAAACTCTTCGTTATCATGCCGAATTGCCGTTCGACTATCTGGCCCAGCTAACAGGAATGGATTGGGGAGAAAAATTAGGTGTAATATACCTGCTTTCTTCATCCAAAGATCTTACTAAAGAGCTTGTTATCGAAACAGGTACAACAGATAGAGAAAAACCTTTATTATATACTGTTACCGATCTTTGGGGGACAGCTCACTATAATGAGCGAGAAGTATTTGCTATGTTGGGTATCCGTTTTATAAACAATCCCGATATGAGACGTTTCTTTCTTAACAGTGATTGGGTTGGCTTTCCGTTGAGGAAAGATTATGATGCAAATCCTGTTTTGAATCCTGTTTCTTTAGAAAGTAAAGAGATTGAAGATATTGCTCCGCGAATAGTAGAGACTCCGCAAGGACTGAAAGAGGAGAAAAATAACATCTTTGCAGATGACGCTTATATCATCAATATAGGACCACAACATCCATCCACTCATGGTGTAATGCACTTTAGAGTTGCGTTAGACGGTGAGATTGTAAAAAAGATAGATGTTCATAGCGGATATATTCATCGTGGAATTGAGAAGATGTGCGAGAATATGACCTATCCTCAAATTCTTCATTTAACCGATCGTTTAGACTATTTATCTGCCAATATCAACCGCCATGCACTGTGTATGTGTGTTGAGAAAGCGGCTGAAATAGAAGTGCCCGAGAGAGCGCAATACATCCGTACCATTATGGATGAGCTTAACCGTATCGACTCTCACCTTATTGCATGGGGTACTATGTGTATGGACCTTGGTGCTACTACAGCATTTATTTATGGAATGCGTGAGCGTGAGCAGATACTTAATATTATAGAAAAAACATCAGGTGGACGTTTGATCATCAATTATAATGTGATTGGTGGTGTAATGTTCGATATTTATAAAGACTTCCAAAAAGATGTAAAGGAATTTATTCCTTATATGAGGAAGCACCTTAAGCAATACGATAAACTATTTACAGGCAATGTAATTGCAGTAGGCCGTATGAAAAACATCGGCATTCTTACTACAGAAGATGCAATTTCGTATGCGGTAACCGGTCCGGCCGGACGAGGTTCGGGTTTTTCTTGCGATATGCGTAAACATCAACCTTATGCCTTATATGATAAGGTTCAGTTTACAGAGGTTATTCGTAATGAGTGCGACTCATATGCAAGATATTTGAATCGTCTTGATGAAATAGAAGAATCATTGAAAATTATAGAGCAATTGATAGACAATATACCCGAAGGTGATATTCAGGCTAAAACTAAAGCCATCATCAAATTACCCGAAGGTGACTATTTTCAACGAGTGGAAGCTGCTCGTGGCGAATTTGGTGTATTTATCCAAAGTAGGGGAGACAAAACTCCTTATCGCATGAAATTCCGTTCTCCGTCGATGGCAGCAGTTTCGGTTATGCCGATAATCTGTGCCGAAGAAAAGATATCCGATTTTATTGGTATCGGAGGATCTATGGATTATGTGATACCTGATATCGATCGCTAAAAAAGATTATTTATTTTATCAATATAAAGAAATATATGTTGTTAAAGGTTTCATTTGAAATTTCTCAGCTAACAAGTTGGTTAGATACAACACTGCGAGCTAATTTACCCGAATTTGCGGTACTTTTAATCCAGTTTGTACTTGTAGGAGTTGCTTTACTGCTTATGTATGCATTGTTGGCTCTGATATTGATTTATGCAGAACGTAAGATAACTGCATTCTTTCAGGCTCGCGTCGGTCCTAACCGTGTAGGTAAATACGGATCGATACAGAGTGTTGCCGATATGTTGAAGATATTGATCAAGGAGATTATCGAAATCAATAATGTCGATAAATTCTTGTTCTATGCTGCTCCTTTCTTTATGATTGTAGCATCTATGCTGACATTTGGAGCATTACCTTTTGGAAAGGGATTGCAAGCTGTCGATTTTAATATCGGAGTATTTTATGTTATAGCAGTATCATCGATAGGTATCATTGGTGTCCTATTAGCAGGATGGTCTAGTAACAATAAGTATTCGATGATTGGTGCTATGCGAAGCGGTGCGCAGTTTATCAGTTACGAACTTTCAGCAGGACTAGCATTGATGACGATGGTTATATTATCGGGAACCATGCAGTTTTCTGAAATGATAGCAAGACAAGAATATTGCTGGAATCTTTTCAATGGTCATATAGTATCAGTAATCGCATTTGTGATTTACCTTATATCGGGTCATGCCGAAACCAATCGTGGTCCTTTCGACTTACCCGAAGCAGAATCAGAATTGACAGCCGGCTATCATACAGAGTATTCGGGTCTTCAATTTGGATTCTTTTATCTGGCTGAGTATTTGAATATGTTTATTGTGGCAGGGATTGCTTGCACAGTATTCTTAGGCGGATGGATGCCGATACAGGTACATGGATGGGAAACCTTTAACGAATGGATGAATTATATTCCTTCTTATGTTTGGTTTTTTGGTAAAACAGGCGTATTGGTATTTGTAAGTTTATGGGTGAGATGGACATTCCCTCGTTTGCGTATAGACCAATTGTTAACTCTTGAATGGAAATATTTATTGCCAATCAACGTAGTAAATATATTATTGATGGTAATTATTGTTTTGGCAGGATGGACATTATCTGACTGGTTGCCTACTATATTTCCTCGAATGTTTTAATTTATAGCAGAATAAAATGAGTTCAGTATCAGAATATTTTTCAGGTTTATTTGGCGGAATCAAGTCGTTACTCACAGGTATGGGTGTGACATGGAAGGAGCTATGGACAAAGAAAATTACAGAGCAGTATCCTGAAAACAGAGCAACACTAGTGATTGCCGATCGTTTTCGTGGCGAACTGGTTATGCCCCACGACGAGAATAACGAGCACGCTTGTACATCTTGTGGTATTTGTCAGATGAACTGCCCGAACGGAACGATTAGAATCGTTTCGAAAACGATAGAAACAGAAGACGGCAAGAAAAAGAAAATTCTTGATGAATATTTCTATGATCTTGGTATGTGTACCTTCTGTAATCTTTGTGTAATAACATGTCCTTCGGATGCAATCAAATTCAGCGGTACGTTCGAGAATTCGTTGTTTACCCGTAGCAAGTTGATTCAGAAATTAAATAATGAAGGTTCAAAACTTCGCGAAAAGAAAAAAGAGTCTAAGCCTGTAGTTGACAAACCGACTGCACCAAAAGTGGAAGTTGCTGCTTCTGTAGCACCTACTGAAAAAGCAATAGAAGCTAAAGCTGAAACTCCTGCGACAGCTACATCTGCATTGAATAATTTGGTAGAGGCAGTAAAAGAGGCTAAAGTGGAAGCGCCAAAACCGGTGGTTGAGGTAAAACCCACAATTGAGCCGACAGTGGAGGTAAAAGAGTCTGAAACAACTAAGGATTCTGTTCCTGCACCTGAAAAGGGCGCGGATAAGACAGAAGGTAAAGAATAACATAACATACGATAATCACGGGATTATGGCAGAGCAAATTATATTTTACATTTTAGCGACGATTATTGTAGCATCCTCTCTTTTGGCTGTTACATCGCAACGCATCATCCGTTCGGCAACCTTCTTGCTTTTTGTGCTGTTGGCTACGGGCGGTCTTTATTTACTATTAGACTATCATTTCCTTATGGCTATACAGATCGCTGTATATGCAGGAGGGGTTATGGTCTTATTTATTTTTGCTATCCTATTGACCAATCAACCGGGAGAAGCAGTGAAGTTCGAAAAACCCAAACGAATGTTCATCTCAGCTCTGGCAGCCCTTGCGGGTATTGCTATCTGCGGACATATCATCTTCCATAATGTGGCTAAGTTCTATACCTATATTAAACAAGACGAGTTAGATATGCGTCAGGTAGGTTTTACGTTGATGGGTACAGATAAATACCAATATATGTTGCCGTTCGAAGCAATCAGTTTGCTACTTCTGGCTTGTATTATTGGAGGTATAATGATTGCTAGAAAGAGATAAAAGATATAATTATGTTTGATTTTATTACAAGTTTTCTGTCGGGACCAGTGCCTATCGAGGCATATCTGGTTGTAAGTACGATTATGTTCTTTGCAGGAGTATACGGATTTCTTTCGCGTAAGAATATGCTTATGGTCTTAATTTCGGTTGAGCTGATGCTGAATGCAGCCGATATCAACTTTGTGGTGTTTAACCGCTATTTATATCCCGGACAATTGGAAGGATTTTTCTTTGCTATGTTTGCGATAGGTATTGCTGCTGCCGAAACAGCTGTGGCAATTGCTATTATCATCAATATATACCGTAATGTGAAGAGTATATATGTAGATGAGAATATAACAACAATGAAACACTAAGTAGAAGGAAATAATTACTCGATATGGATTATAATTTTAATTATTCGATACTCATAGTTGTACTTCCCGCCATAATGTTCCTCATTCTGGGTTTAGGAGGTAAATATATGAAACCTGTTGTGGCAGGTACATTAGGTACAATATCATTGTCGGTGATGGCTATATTGGCCTATCTCACCGGATATCAATATTTCTTTGGCATAGGTGTGGGTGCTGATGGTGCTTATGCAGCAATCAATGTGATTAATTTCGAATGGTTGCGTTTTACTGATCATCTTCATATCGATTTGGGTATGTATCTAGATCCTATTTCGGTAATGATGCTTATCGTTATCACAACCGTTTCGCTGATGGTGCACATATATAGCTTAGGCTATATGAAAGGTGAAAAAGGATTTCAACGTTATTACGCATTCCTTTCACTATTCAGTTTCTCGATGCTAGGCTTGGTTGTAGCAACCAACATTTTCCAAATGTATATTTTCTGGGAGCTTGTGGGGGTATCTTCTTTCTTGCTTATCAGTTTTTATTATATGAAACCGTCGGCAGTTGCTGCTGCGAAAAAAGCATTTATAGTTACACGTTTTGCCGACTTCTTTTTCCTTGTAGGTATCCTGTTGCTATCTTTCTACTCCAATACATTCGATTTTGTAGCACTTACTACACAAGGAGCTCCGTTTATTGCAACTATGCAAGGAACTTCCTTCGTAGGGTTATCTGTCCTTTCGTGGGCCATGTTGCTTATCTTTATGGGTGGTGCAGGAAAATCGGCTATGATGCCGTTCCATATATGGTTACCCGATGCGATGGAAGGGCCAACACCCGCTTCGGCACTTATCCATGCTGCGACTATGGTTGTTGCAGGGGTATTTCTTGTAGCGCGTTTATTCCCTATATACGCTTTCGGAGCACCCGATGTACTTGAGATAATAGCATGGGTAGGTTCTATAACGGCTCTGTTTGCCGCTGTGGTAGCATGTACTCAGACCGATATAAAACGAGTTTTAGCGTTTTCTACGATCTCGCAAATAGCCTTTATGCTTACTTCGTTAGGTGTTTCCAAATTTGGAGGACACGACGGTTTAGGGTATATGGCTGGTATGTTCCATCTATTTACACATGCTTTCTTTAAAGCATTACTATTCTTATGCGCAGGTGCTATTATTCATGCTGTACATAGCAACGAGATGGGTGATATGGGCGGTCTTTTCAAAAAGCTGCCGATCACATGTATTACATTTGGAATTGCATGGCTGGCTATTGCCGGTATCCCTCCGTTTTCGGGTTTTTACAGTAAAGACGAAATATTAGCTGCTGCTTTTGAACATAATAAGGCAATATATGCTATATTGTCTGTATCTGCCGGACTTACAGCATTCTATATGTCTCGTTTATTTTTCCGTATATTCTTTTATGAAAAAAATAAACATTACCATCATGAACCTCACGAGGCTGGTCCGACAATGACAATCCCATTGATAATACTTGCTGTCTTTGCTTTTGTTGCAGGATGGGTTCCATTTAGTCAATTAATTACATCAGACAGAGCACCGTTCGAGGCTCATATCGATATGCAGGTTGCTATCACAAGTGTCGTTATATCTCTTATCGGTATTGGCGTGGCATTTGCATTATACTTCAAGAAAAACGATATACCAGACAAGATTGCTTCAACTCTTGGTGGATTTTATAACTGGGCATATCATAAATTCTATTTCGATGAATTGTGGTTATTCGTTACGCGTAAAATAATATTCAACTGCATTTCTCGCCCTATCGCATGGTTCGACAAAACGTATGTCGATGGATTTATGGATTCGCTGGCTGACGTTACCAATGCAGCTTCCGATACGATCAAAGGATTTCAATCGGGTCGTATACAACAATATGCCCTGGCGTATCTTGTTGGAGCATTGATTCTGGTAGTTGGATTCGCGTTTTGTGTAGTATGTTTTGTTTGTAATTAAGATTTAGTAAAAATATAAGAAGATGAATATTCTTTCATTATTTGTTCTTGTACCTGTTGTGATGTTGTTGGCATTTATTCCTTGCCGCAATATTAAGCAAGTACGCACCGTGGGAGTGATAGGTGCAGTTATCGAAGTCATATTGGCATTGGTATTATTATGTATGTTCTATCAGGAGCGTGCAGCCGGTAATACTGCCGAAATGTTATTTATGTTCGATGCTGTCTGGTATCAGTCGTTGAATATTCATTATTCGATAGGTGCTGATGGTATATCGGTATTGATGATACTATTGACATCGGTAATTATACTCACCGGCACATTCGCTTCGTGGAATATGAATCCGCTGCCTAAGGATTTCTTTATGTGGCTAACTCTCCTTTCGGTCGGGGTATACGGATTCTTTATCTCTCTCGATATGTTTACTATGTTCTTCTTCTACGAGATAGCCTTGATTCCAATGTACTTACTTATCGGACTTTGGGGTACTGGACGAAAAGAATATTCAGCTATGAAGTTGACGTTAATGTTGATGGGGGGATCCGCATTCCTATTCGTAGGAATATTAGGTATTCATTTTAACTCTCCTCTGATAGACGGTCAGCATACATTCGATATAATGAAGATTGCTGCTAATAACACAATTCCTATCGGAGCTCAATATTGGATATTCCCATTGACATTCCTTGGCTTTGGTGTATTAGGTGCTTTATTCCCTTTCCATACTTGGTCGCCCGACGGTCATGCTTCTGCACCTACAGCAGTATCGATGCTCCATGCAGGTGTATTGATGAAACTTGGGGGGTACGGTTGCTTCCGTATCGCTATGCGCTTGCTTCCCGAAGCGGCTGATGAACTTTCCTGGATATTTATTATACTTACAGGTATAAGTGTTATATATGGCGCACTAGGTGCTATTTCTCAAACCGACTTGAAATATATCAATGCTTACTCATCTGTTAGCCATTGCGGACTGGTACTTTTTGCCGTTCTGATGATGAACAAGACGGCTATGACTGGTGCCGTGATGCAAATGTTGTCTCATGGTTTGATGACAGCCCTTTTCTTCGCCCTGATAGGTATGATATACGGACGCACACATACACGTGATATACGGCAGCTAGGTGGCTTAATGAAAGTTATGCCATTCTTGAGTGTTGCCTATGTAATTGCCGGTTTGGCATCCCTAGGGCTTCCGGGATTAAGTGGATTCGTTGCTGAAATGACAATCTTCGTAGGTTCATTCGAGCATGCAGATACTTTCCATCGTGTATTTACAATTATTGCCATCTCTTCTATTGTGGCAACAGCTGTATATATTCTTAAGGTGGTAGGTAAGATTCTATATGGTCCGGTGATAGACGAGCATCACTTGGAGTTGACTGATGCTGTATGGCACGAAAAGATAGCAGTCGTAGGGCTTATTATATGTGTGGCTGGTATGGGATTATTCCCGGGATGGATTTCAAATCTTATCAGCTCTAGTTTAGCTTATATTCAATAAGAAATAAGTAGGAATCAAAATTTGTAAACGTTGTAATTTAAGATATAAAGATGGATTTAAGTAATTATTTGTTGATGAAGCCCGAACTGTCGCTAATGGCAGTATTTCTCTTACTTATTTTTTACGATTTATTTGCTTCAGACAGCGCTAAGAAATACTATTTCCCCGTAGCCTGTACCTTATTTCTGGTGCATACGGTAGCCTGTTTCTTTTTCAAAGATTCGGGTGAGGCCTTTTCTGGATTATATATTACAGGTCCGGCACAACATACAATAAAACAAATATTGAATATCGGCGTATTCCTGATTTTCCTCCAAGCTAACTCTTGGTTGTCAAAACCCGATTCTATATTTAAGCGAGGTGAGTTTTTTATGCTTACTCTTCTTACATTGGAAGGTATGTATCTTATGATCTCGTCGGGTAATTTCATGATGTTTTACATCGGACTCGAAACTGCATCATTGCCTATCGCAGCGCTTGTTGCATTCGATAAATACAGGCATGAGTCAGCAGAAGCAGGAGCTAAATATATCTTTAATGCTATATTTTCATCTGCAATTATGATCTTTGGAATCTCGTTCCTTTATGGAGCGTGCGGAACTCTTTACTATTCGGATATTGCAACAAGTATATATTCTACGCCTTTGGTAATCATGGCTATGATATTTATCATGAGTGGTTTATTCTTTAAGGTATCATTGGTGCCTTTCCATCTTTGGGCTGCCGATACGTATCAAGGTGCACCAACTAATGTGACACTATATTTATCTACCATATCGAAAGGTGCAGCAGTATTTGCACTGATGATTATATTATATACAGTATTCCCTGTGGTTTCTGCTATATGGAAAGATATTATATGGATTATTATTCTGGCGACTATTACTATTGGTAACTTGTTTGCTATTCGTCAAAAAAATATGAAGCGATTCCTTGCATTCTCTTCTGTGTCTCAGGCGGGATACATCATGTTGAGTGTATTTACAGGAACAGCCGAAGGGATGGCAGCTACATTATTTTATATATTTGTATATGTATTTTCTAATCTTGCAGCATTCGGTGTTATCTCAGCTATTGAAGATAAAACGGGTAAAGTAAGTATGGATGACTATAACGGATTGTATAAAACTAATCCGAAACTGGCATTGGTAATGATGATCGCCATGTTCTCTCTGGGGGGTATTCCTCCGACAGCAGGGTTCTTTAGTAAGCTGTTTGTATTTATGACCGCAATGGAGCAAGGACAAATATTGCTTGTTTTCTTGGCATTCTTAAATACTGTTGTATCTTTGTTCTATTACTTACTTGTCGTTAAAGCGATGTTTATCAATAAGAACAATTCTCCTATCGAAACTGTTAACAGTGATGGATATTTGAAACTCTCACTCATTGTATCGATGGTAGGTATATTCTTCATCGGTATGATAAGTTGCTTCTATGAACATATAAATTTAGCCAGCTTTGGGATATATTAACAACAGATAAAAACAATATAAAAGTTCGACATTAGACTGGTAAATCAGCCTTCTGTCGAATTTTGTGTAAAAAATAAAACGTCAAAAATAACACCTATGAACCTATTTGTTCTACTTCAAGAAACAACTCCTATCGTCGATGTAGCAACTCAGGTTGCTCCTGAAGAAAGTTACTTTAACCTTGTGTTAAAAGGTGGATGGATATTATTACCTATCTTTCTGCTTTCGCTATTAGCTATATATGTTATAATAAACAAATGGTTGATTATAAATCGTGTTGGAAAAAAGGATTTGGTATGGCTATCCCGTGTAGTAGAACTAGTCCACGAAGGGAAAACCGACAAGGCTCTTAAGTTTTGTGTCGAGCGTCCTTATTCGTCTGCCAAAGTAGTGGCTGCCGGTCTGAAAGACTTTGATTGTGACGATAGCGAGATACAAGAATCGATGGAGGTTGAGGCCCGTCAACAAGTATCGATGCTCGAAAACCAAATGAACTATTTGGGTATTACTGCATCTATAGCTCCAATGCTTGGTTTCTTGGGTACAATCTTCGGAGTAATAAAAATATTCTATGATATTGCTAAGACAAATGATTTAGCTATAGATACTATCTCTACAGGGTTGTATCAAAAAATGATTTGTTCGGGAGCCGGCTTGTTAGTTGGGATCATTGCATATACGGGATATTATATTTTAAATGGGCGCATAGATAAAGTTGTGGCTAATATAGATAAAGAGTCGAATGAGATTTTGAAAGCTATAAGAGCTTACAAAAAAGGTAAAATAGAGGCTTAACAATTCGTAAAGAGCATAACCAATGAAAATTCAACGAAGAAAAACAAGAGCAGCTGAGGTCTATACGTCCTCATTGAACGATATTATGTTCTTCTTGTTATTGTTTTTCCTTATTATATCTACTATGGTGACACCTGCTGCAATTAGGGTGTTGCTTCCAAATGCATCTACATCGGAACAGGTGGTGACTAAAAAGAATATAAACTTAGTTATCACGGCTGATTTGCATTATTATATTAATGATAAACCAGTAACAAAGGATGAGATAGAACCTACTCTAGCTGCCATTCTTGCTAATAAGCAAGAAAATGAGGAGGCTAACATCTTGTTGCAGGCTGATAGAAGTCTGAATCTGCAAGACGTGGTTGATATGATTGATATAGGTAATAAATTGCGTGTAAAAATGGTTCTTTTTACGCAAAAACAGGACTAAAATTGGTGTTATCATTAATACTTGAATCTTGTAATTGCAGCATGAAATCCATATTCTTCAAAAAATGTAAATAAAAAAACAAATTTATGGTAGGTGCATGCAACATTTTAATAAAAAGTGCATCTTATAAAAAGGAAGCTTAGCTCATATGAATGAACTGCAGATAATAGCAGGTTGTAAGGAACAGAAGCGTGATGCGCAGAAGCTACTCTACGAGATGTACTCTCGTAAGATGTTTGGTATCTGCTTGCGTTACAGTTCCGATCAAAATGCTGCTAAAGATTTGCTGCAGGATGGATTTATTAAAGTTTTCTCCCACATGGGTTCTTTCGAAGGAAAAGGATCTTTTGAGGGTTGGATGAAACGAATTTTTATAAACCAAGCTTTAGAGAATTTAAGAAAAAGAAAATCGATTACAGAAAGTTCAGAACATATAGAAGATCTTCCTGATATTGTGGATGACACAACGGAAGAAGATCAGATGTATAAAATATCAGAAAATGAACTGCTAAAAATGATACAAGAACTACCAAAAGGCTACGCAACCGTTTTTAACTTATACGCAATAGAAGACTATTCCCATAAAGAAATAGCGGAAATGCTTGAAATTAGTGAAGGTACATCTCGTTCACAGTATGTTCGTGCACGCCAGATTCTGCAAGAAAAAGTTAAACAATATCTAAAAAACAGAGGATAAAAGATGGCATTGGAAAACGATAAAATAAAAGATCTCTTCTCTTCGAAACTAAATAGTTTCGAACCGGAAGTGCCTGCATCTCTTTGGGGTGGGTTAGATCTGCTATTATCGCAATCACCAATTCAACCTCTCGTTGATCCATCGTCATCTGCATCGTCCGCATCATCTGCTTCTACATCGGGTACATCTACGGTCATGTCAACTGTAGCGGTTAAGTCAACTGTTGTCGCTGTAAGTGTTGCTGTAATTATTGGTGGAGTCATACTCCTTACTGATAGTGATGAACCGAAGGAAGAGCCTCCTGTGGATAATGTTATAATGATAGATGACACAACAGATACTCTTGAATCATTAGTGGATAGTATGCCTACTGAATCAGTTCCATTGTTGACCGATTTGCCAAAACCTGCACCCGAGGAAAAGACACTTCCAGAAGAGGAAATAGTTGTACCTGTGCAAGATGCTGATACTATTCCTGAGGAAGGAGATGGGCTTTCGGTTGGTAAGAAAGCAGATAATAATACTGAAGATATAATTTATTCCGGGACTAAACTCGGAGATAAGAAAATACAGACAAAAGACAAGAGAGGTAAATAAGGTCAATTCTCATGTCAATCTTGTAGAATAGAATTGTGAGCTGTAATTTCCACTTCAGACTCATATAATAGAAGCTTCATTCGAAAATTTAACTGTTCATATATACTAATAAATTCCAATAACCGTTTTACTATTTAAGCATAGCTAATATGCGTGTGAATAATGGATAGCTTAAGAGTTATCCAGACTTTGTTTGTCAACTATCTGACTATTTAATTGTTGAGAGAGGGCGTATTTTTGAATATCGGATATTTGACATTGTTAAAAACAGTATGAGTAAGTTAAATTTATAAGATGATAGGCAAACAATTCTTTGTATTTTTATCGTGTTGTAAAAAAGTTGTATATTTGAAGCCTAATATGAAAAGCATGCTGTTTTGATACAGTGGATAAATAATCTATTCAGGGAGAAAAACTCAATCGAATTCTCAATTGAGAACACAAAAATAAAATTGAATATTAAATTAAAACTATATAGAAATGAAAAGGATAACGTTTAAAGTAATTTTTTCAGTGTTTGCAACGGCGCTTTTATTGTCTTCTTGTTTGGGAGATGGTGAAAGTACTTCGAAGCAAGAGAATGTGTTTGCATACATGTCGACAGGTGACACAGGTCAGACGATAGCGTCAACACCGATCGGTCAAATGACTTCTGCTAGTATGAGCGATTTTACTGTCGGAAGATGCTATTTTGTTAATTATGAAATAAATTTATCAAATAATTCAAATGGTATCTACACTGCAGAATATATAAGACCTACTAATAGCAATGGACAAGCTATAAGTGAATCAAAATTTCGTACAATACCTGTTCCAGCGGCAACGGATGACGCTATTGTCGCGAAAGGTATAGGAATTCCATTTTTTCACGGAACTGATTATTATGGAGATAATTGGCTATTTAGTTATAGTTTTTCTGTAAAACCAGACGATATAGTAGAAGCTGAATTTTATTATGACAGCACTAATCAGATAGATGAGGATGGGACGGAAATTAAAAATACAGAAGATAAAGTAATAATTGATATACGTTTTAAGAAAACCTATTCACAAGCTGGTGAAGCTACGACTATACCCAAAACTTTTACATCTGTAACTAAACTAAGTGTGCTGAGAGGTTCATTTCCGAGACCAAATAATCCAAGTCCGATTGTACAGGGTGATTATACTCTTATACCAATTAAATTTAGATATTGGGAGCCTGCTTCAAAAGCTGGTGACCCGGATAAGCTTCGTTACGTAGGAACATGGGAGTTGTTGACTACCACATCTAATCAAGTCTATTATTTAATGAAGGAGAATAAATAAATTCAATCTAAATAAATAAACAAAAGGAGGAATGGCTAGTCTGTTTCTCCTTTTTTACACTAACAAAATTGCTATGTACGAATATATCCCACAGTTAATTGCTACAGCCATTGTTTTAATAGCAACACCGGTTTCTAAATACGTAACACGTAAGTTGATACGTAATTTTGGTATTCTTCGTTTGAAAAATGAAAATCGTATAGCGCATATTATAAGAGTTATATACATACTTATAAATTTCACCTGTATTGTTGCCTTGACTATTATTTGGGGGGTACAACCCGAGCATATGCTTGTTGCTTTGTCTTCTATATTTGCAGTTATAGGTGTCGCTATGTTTGCCCAATGGTCTATGCTTAGCAATATAACTGCCGGAATAATTATATTTTTCACGACCCCTTTTCATATTGGAGACGAAATACGCATATTGGATAAAGATTCGCCGATTGTTGCTACAATAGAAAATATCCAGACATTTCATACTTATCTGCGGACAAACGAAGGTGAACTTGTTGTCATTCCAAATTCTCTGTTTTTACAAAAAATTGTATCAGTAGGAGAATAAATAATCCCGAACTCCGACACGTAGAAAAAATTCCTATATTTGTAAATAGATAAGAACCTAAAAACAACAAAGATATGTCCGTAAATAAAGTAATATTAATCGGTAATATAGGGAAAGACCCTGATATAAAATATTTTGATAATGGTAGTGTTGTAGCTAACTTTACGTTGGCAACGACCGAAAGGGGATATACTGCTGCTAATGGAACTCAGATTCCTGACCGTACGGAGTGGCATAATATTGTATGCTGGCGGGGATTAGCTAAAGTTGCTGAGCAGTTTGTCCGTAAAGGAACACAAGTATACGTGGAAGGTAAAATCCGCTCACGTACATACGACGATGCCAATGGAATGAAGCGTTATGTAAACGAGATATATGCGGATAATTTAGAGCTTCTTGGGCGCAGAAGAGAAGCTGGCGAAGGAGGAGAACACTCATACAATACAACTCCGCCTGCTAGCGAAACGAATAATACATATCAGGCTCCAACCTCATTCTCGAATGCTTCGGACGAGGATGATTTGCCTTTCTAAAGGTTTATATATATTGAAATTAATATGGAACAGATTAAATGTAAATAGCTATTAAGCTATAAATGTTTAATCTGTTTTCACTTTACAAATAATGGATTAAATGAGATATTCTTTATGTTTTCTATGCCTGTTATTTTTTTCTTGTAATGAATATACCCCCAAGCCAAAAGGATATTTACGACTCGAAAGGAAGGAGTCTGGTATGGCAGAATACAAGGATCACCAATTCTCATTTCAATACCCCGATATTGCCAGAATAGAGAATGTCGAAGGTTCCCCAGACAACGAAAAATGGTTTAATATTGTTTATCCTCAATATAATGCGACTATTTTTTGCACCTATATTCCTGTTACCCCCGAGACACTGCGTAATGCTCTTGATGATAGTTATCAGTTGGCCTACAGCCATGCTTCGATAGCAGATGCCATAAAACAAGTGAACTTTACTAATGAATTGCATAATACATCGGGAATAATATATGAAATAAAGGGGTCGGTAGCTACTCCCATTCAGTTTTTCGTGACAGATAGTCTTTCTAATTTTTTCAGAGGCTCACTTTATTATGATCAGAAGGTAAATAAGGATTCCATTGCACCTGTAACTCAATTTATACGCGAAGATATTATTCATTTAATGGAATCGTTGGAGTGGGGCAGTACTAAATAGGAGACAGATGAAATTCACGAAGATTATTATATATATTCTTTTATTATGTTTGGCCTTTGGTATATTCTTGTATCAGGATTCTATAAATGTTCTTATTCCTTACGATGATGCATATTCTGCATTTATGATAAGGAGATCATATCTTGATATTCTACGGATCACAGCATCTGATGTACATCCACCGCTTTACTATTGGTTGTTGAAAACGTACAGTCTTATATTCGATAGCTCGATGTTTGCCTTACGCGTATTCTCAGCTCTGGGTATGATGGCAATATTACTGCTTGGTTGTTTTCCTATACGCCGTCATTTTGGAGATCGTGTTGCAATTATTTTTATTATTCTGCTTATTATATTTCCTGTAACTCAATATTTAGTAACGGATATACGAATGTATTCGTGGTGCATGTTCTTCGTTTTGGCATGTGCCTTGTTTGCTTACGATGTTTATTTGAAGGAAAGGTCAGTTGATTGGCTTAAATTTTTCGCAATGAGTGTTTGTGCCGCGTATACTCACAACTATGGATTACTGGGTGTTTTCTGGATATATATTCTGTTGTTGATCTTCCTGTTTAGAGCTAAGAAGAAATGGCTTCATCTGATTATTCTGGGAGTCGTGTTTTCGGTTATTTATTCGCCGTGGCTTTATCAGCTTACTTTTCAGATCGAAGATGTTGTTAGTCATTATTGGATAGTTCCATTAACGTTAAACGATATATTTGTTCATATTTATTATTTTTATTCACCTAAGATAGTAGAAGCACCCTTCCTTTATTTTACAAAAATACAAATGATGGTTGGGCTCATCTTTTTAATGTTAGTACAGTGCATTTTAACCGCAAAGGTGTTTGTAAATGGTTTTAAACAGAAGAACAAGCAGGTCTATTTGAGCTTAATAGCATTTGTGGCATTTCTTTTGCCCATTGCTACAGCTTTTATAATATCTATAATCTACTTACCTATATTAGTTCCCCGCTATATGACGTGCTCGTTTGGATTGTATGTACTTAGTATCGCTATCATTTTGGCTAGGGCTATGGACTTACCTCGATTCAGACAATTAGCTATTGCTTTTCTGATTCTTTTAACTCTCTTTGGTGCCATGCGATTTTACTCATGCAAGAGAGACTACAAGGTAGTAGAAAATGCTTATGCTGATATTCGCCGCTTTATTGCGTCGGATGGAAAGGATGAGCATATTTTTGTGGTGAATTTTTATTCGCATTTTATGCTTAGCCGTGTAGAGCTAATTGCTCCTGGTAATAGATATTGTGTGTTAGTACCTGAGGGAATTAACCCTCGTTTCGAGCCATTTAATTTTGAAAAAATGGGCTATGGAGATCCGGCTGCGCCTGAATTTATTTTATTAAATCAAGATCGACCGGAAGTGCAAGAGGTATTTTATAACTTTTATGATGCTCTACAAAAAGATTTCATGACAGTAGATTCTTTGCGAGCTACTGACATTTTTCTTTACAGAATGAAAGCAAGAAAATTAATCGAACAGAAACAATAAGAAAGGGAGGTGTAACTCATGAGTGACCAGTATTTCTTCCGACGTCTCTGGCTGATAGCTTCCTTTTTCTTTTAAATCTACAACTATCTTTTAATATACAGGATGCCACCATGCTATTCCACCAAAATTGCCCATCGTCAATGAATTTTGCTGATCGATTCCTAAATCACCGATTTGTCCGAAATTTGGGAGTAAAAATAAATATAGCAGGATATCAATAATTTAACTGCTTAAATAGAGAATGCTAAATAATAAATTATACATTTGTCGAAATTTTAATACTATAAATTACAACTACAATTTTACAACTATGAAAAAATTACTTTTATTATTATTGCTTTTACCTCTTATCGTAGGTTCGTGTAGTAAAGATGATGACGACAAAAATGATTCTTTAGAGGGTACAACATGGGAGGCTAATGAGGTTGATGGTGAATATACCTACAAAAGCACTATTAAGTTTCAAAAATCAACATTTAATTATTCAGGGTATGAAGCTCTCGTAGATAAAAAACTAGAATTTTCGGGAAGTGGCACATATACCTACGATCACCCAAATGTAGTTATGGTTGAAGATGGGGAAACTATTGTTGCAACTATAGCGAATAATAAATTGACCGCTAGTGAGGATGGTATAGTTTACATTAAAAAATAATTGATATTACGTAAACATACAAAAAGAGGCTGATTCCAACTATGGGACAGCCTCTTGTGATATATATCCTTTTCGATTTATAATTATTTCTTATACTCTAGCACTACCATCACAGGGAAATGATCGGAAGGTACTCGTGCCGAATATTTATGTAGCGAAACTTCTTTAGGGAAGTTTCCCGATTTTATCTCTTCACTGCTTTCTGCTACAGCCGATCTGTATGTGTCAGTCAATATTCCATAGCGTAACACATCGAATGTTGGACTAACAAATATATGGTCGATGCGACTGTTTGTTTTACGATCTGTATTGAATCCGTTAAAAGTTCCGTTTTGTGCATAACAAATCTTGGTTGCGTCGTAAGAATCCCTCATAATGCCGGAACTATTGATGAGTGTGAAGCTTTCATTTGTTTGATCTACATTGAAGTCACCTGTGAATATTACAGGTTCTGTGCCACACATTTCTTTTATCTTACTCAATACTAGTTTGGCACTTTCTTTGCGTGCTTCTACTCCTACATGATCCATATGCAGATTGAAAAACCAGAATCGTAGCCCACTTGTCATATCTTCAAATTCACCCCATGTGCAAATGCGTGGTAATACAGCATCCCAGCCTTTGTTGGGGAATGTGGTTTCTTTTGACAACCAGAAGTTACCTGATTTTAGCAGCTTGAATTTGTCCTTTTTATAAAATATAGGAGCATATTCGCCTGCTGTTTTTCCATCATCGCGTCCAACACCTATGTATGCGAAATTAGGAAGACCCGCTAACATATCGTTTAGCTGATTGTTTAATACTTCCTGTGATCCGAAGATATCAAAGTCGTGGAATTGTATCAATTCGCAAACAACAGGGCAGCGTTGTACCCAGCCATTTCCGGCAATAGAATCTCCTCTGTTGTCGTTGCGTATATTATATGTCGCAACATTTAGCTTCTGTGCATTTAAAAGTGAGATACTACAAATTAGAACAAGGCAGACTGCCAGTAATTTCTTTTTCATCATATTGATAAAGGTTAATGTAAAATATATATGACTGTAAAATTACGAAAGATTGAGATAATAATATTCTTATAATTAGTAAAATATAGGCTATAATAATTAAATTTGCTAAAGATGCTCTTGAATGCATTGATTAATTAGATATATGAAAGTAGACGATAAGGATAAATTTAGACTGGGGATCGCTCTAAGTGGAGGAGGAGCAAAAGGTTTTGCTCATTTGGGTGTATTACAGGCCCTTAATGATAATGGACTATTTCCGGAGGTTGTATCCGGAACGAGTGCAGGAGCATTTGCAGGAGTGCTTTATGCTGATGGTCATTCTCCACAAGAAATTTTGTCATTCTTTAAGAAGAAAGTTTTTCGTGAATTTGCTGAGTTCGCAATTCCGCAGGGTGGATTCTTTAAAAGTACCGGATTTCAGAGTTTTCTTAAGAAGCATCTCCGTGCAAAAACGTTTGAAGATTTGCAAATACCCTTGCGTGTCGTAGCTACTGATATTGAATACGGAAAGAGCATGGTTTTTACATCTGGGCCACTTATTCCTGCAGTAGTTGCTTCTTGTTCTGTTCCCATTATATTCAGACCTGTAGAAATAGATGAACATTATTATGTAGATGGCGGCTTATTTAAAAACTTTCCGGTTTCGACCATTCGTCGTGAGTGTGTAAAAATTATAGGAGTCAATGTCAGTCCTATAAGGGTTATGGAGTATAAGAATTCATTGAAGTATGTGGCGGAGCGTTCATTCCATTATATGTCGGGCTCTAATACATTGCTCGATCGTAATTTATGCGATTATTTAATAGAATCGACGGATCTATCGAAGTATTCGATGTTTGATCTGGAACATGTTGAAGAGATTTATCAATCGGGATACGATTTGGTGGTAGATATGTTTAAAGAAAAGAAGGAATCCTTAGAGAAAGATTTTGCGAATATTGTTGTTTGATACATTAAGACTTAGACGTTATGAAAGAAAAAATATTTATATACCAGGTTCTTCCGAGATTATTTGGCAATGACAAATCTCTCAATAAAGAGAACGGAAGCTTGGACGAAAATGGTGTGGGCAAGTTTTCAGCTTTTGATAATAAAGCATTGAAAGAGATTAAAAAAATGGGATACACCCATATATGGTATACCGGTATATTGGAGCATGCTTCTAAAACGGATTATTCGGATTTTGGTATCATTAAAGATCATCCTGATGTAATAAAAGGAAATGCCGGTTCGCCCTATGCTATTCGCGACTACTATGATGTTACACCTGACCTTGCTGATAGTGTAGGAGATAGAATATCAGAATTTGAAGCACTGGTAGAGCGGACGCATAAAAACGGAATGAAGGTAATTATGGATTTTGTACCTAATCATGTTGCCCGCCAGTATTGCTCTGATGCAAAACCTAAGAACGTAAAAGATTTTGGTGTTGATGATGACACTTCTTCTGCATTTTCTCCCGATAATAATTTTTACTATATACCCGGGCAAAAACTCGAATTGCAATTTCCTGTTCAGCAAGGAGAAGGTGCTTACGATGAGTATCCTGCAAAAGCTACGGGAAATGACTGTTTCAGTAATAAGCCATCTGTGAGTGATTGGTATGAAACCGTAAAGCTCAATTATGGTGTCGATTATAATAATGGGCGAAGAAATCACTTTGCGCTTATTCCCGATACATGGTCGAAAATGCGAGATATTCTGCTTTATTGGACAGCTAAAGGTGTTGATGGCTTCCGTTGTGATATGGCAGAGATGGTACCTGTCGAATTTTGGAATTGGGTAATACCAAAAGTCAAAGCAAAAAATAAATCGTTATTATTCATTGCTGAGGTTTATAATCCGGAGCAATATAACAACTATGTGCATTGGGGTTTATTCGATTACTTGTACGATAAAGTCGACTTGTACGATACGCTTCGTGATGTCATTTGCGGTCATAAGCCGACTTCCGAAATAACATTCTGCTGGCAACGTATAGATGGTTTGCAGCAAAAAATGCTTAACTTTTTAGAAAATCACGATGAACAGCGTATTGCTTCTGATTTTTTTGCAGGAGATCCATTTAAGGCTATCCCTGGGATGATTGTTACAGCTACAATGAATACGAACCCTGTAATGATTTATTTCGGTCAGGAATTAGGAGAGCGGGGTATGGATAAAGAAGGTTTTAGTGGCTGTGACGGACGAACAACTATATTTGATTATTGGTCTGTTGATTCTGTTTCTAAATGGCGTAATGGAGGTTCTTTTGGTAATTCGGAACTGAATGATAGCCAAATAAAACTCCGTAAATTTTACACTCAACTATTGCAGATAGCAGGAACAGACGAAAGCATAAACAGCGGTAAGTTTTACGATCTGATGTATGCTAATTATGAGAATCCGTTGTTTGATTCAACTAAACAATATACGTTTTTACGTTCATCTAAGAAAGAGTTCGTGCTGGTAATTGCCAATTTTGACGAAGTAGATAAAGAGGTTGTGGTTGATATCCCCGAAGATGCCTTTGATTTTATGGACATTATACCATATAAGATAAAGGTTGCAAAAGAATTGTTTGCAAATAAAGACTTTAAATTGCCTGCAAACTGGTATCAATCGTTAAAAGTGAGCGTAAATGCGCATTCAGGGAAAATTATTAGATTTTCTATGAGCTAATATTTTTGTTGAGCAAATTGTTTTTATACTTTTGTAGTTCAAATAACAAACCTATCATTAAACCTATCTAAAAGATTAAAAAAACAATGGAAAGTCTACCATTTAAGGTCTTCTCGGGAACTAATTCTCGTTATCTAGCTGAAAAAATCTGTGCGAGTCTTGGGTGCCCTCTTGGCAAAATGAATATTGAGCATTTTGCAGATGGAGAATTCTCCGTGTCATACGAGGAGTCTATTCGTGGATGTCAAGTGTTTTTGGTACAATCGACGTTTCCTTCTTCAGATAATTTGATGGAATTGTTATTGATGGTTGATGCGGCAAAGAGGGCTTCGGCTCATTCTATTGTTGCTGTGGTTCCTTATTTCGGATGGGCTAGACAAGATCGCAAAGATAAGCCGCGTGTTTCTATAGGTGCTAAACTTATTGCCGATATGCTAAGTGCGGCAGGTATTAATCGTTTAATTACGATGGATTTACATGCAGATCAAATACAGGGCTTTTTCAATGTGCCTGTCGATCACCTTTATGCATCAGCTATATTTGTAGATTATATTCAATCGTTAGATAAAGAGAATCTTGTAATAGCTACACCTGATGTAGGTGGAACTAAGCGTGCAAGTTCTTATGCAAAATATTTTGGCGTACCTATGGTTATCTGCTATAAACTTCGCAAGAAAGCGAATGAAATATCCGAGATGCAAATAATAGGGGATGTGACCGGAATGGATGTTCTTATTGTAGATGATATCGTGGATACAGCAGGAACAATAACCAAAGCTGCAGATATCATGATGGCTAACGGTGCGCGTTCGGTTAGAGCTATTACAAGCCATGCTGTGATGTCCGATCCGGCTTCTACACGTATAGATCAGTCGGGGCTTACAGAAATGGTGTTTACGGATAGTATTCCATATACTAAAAAATGCGATAAGGTTGTTGTTCTTTCAGTTGCAGATGTTTTCGCAAATGCAATTCGCAGGGTACTGAGCAATGAGTCTATCAGTTCGCTTTATTTGTTGTAATCAAAGGAACTCCGATAATATAAAGAGAGGCCTGTGGTCTCTCTTTTTTCTTTATACGAAATGCAGTATCAAATTTGTATATATCGGCAAATAAAGATACTTTTGCATCTTAACAGAATTATGTCTTTGTAAAACATAGATTATGAAAGTTCATCACGAAGGTCGTGGAGTTTTAGCAACTTACTTTATAATACTCGCATTGCTCAATGGAGCATTGTACTACTTCTTCCATCTACCTGTACTCTCTTATTTTGTAGGTGGAGCCTCTTTGGTTTTCTTTTTGATAGTACTTAATTTTTATCGCAGTCCCTATCGTAGGTTCACAGGCGATATGAATAACACCATAGTCGCATCGGCAGATGGTAAGGTTGTAGCTATTGAAGAAGTGTATGAAGGCGAATATTTTAAAGATAAGCGTATAATAGTTTCTATATTTATGTCTCCGTTCAATGTTCATGCCAACTGGTTTCCTATCAACGGGAAAGTGTTGATGGCAAAACATCATCCGGGACGTTTTATGGCAGCATATTTACCCAAATCGAGTACAGAGAACGAGCGTTCGACTATTGTGCTCGAGACCGAAGATGGAAAGTATCAGCTTTTGCTGCGTCAGGTAGCGGGAGCGATGGCTCGTCGTATTGTGACTTATCCTCAAGCCGGAGATGAAGCGCATATTGATGAGCATCTGGGTTTTATTAAATTGGGTTCACGGGTTGATGTCTATTTACCTCTAGGTACCGAGATTGTAGTAGAAATGGATCAGAAGGTATTGGGGAATCAGACTGTTATCGCTAAATTCAAATAAATTATGAGAAAGCATATCCCTAATTTTCTTACATGTCTGAATCTCTCCTCCGGGTGTATTGCTTGTGTGATGGCATTTCATGGAGAATATATGTGGGTAGTAGTTTGGGTTGTTATAGCTGGGCTATTTGATTTTTCTGATGGGTTCGCTGCTCGTTTTTTGAAGGCTTATTCGCCGATAGGTAAAGAATTAGATTCCTTGGCAGATATGGTTAGTTTCGGTTTTGCTCCTAGCCTAGCTGTTTTTACATTGTTATCGGAAAAAGTACCGGTTATATCTCAGAATCCTGTTATATGCGAGTACCTTCCATATATGGCTTTTCTATTGGCAATCTTCTCTGCTCTACGCCTAGCGAAATTTAATGTGGACGAACGTCAGTCAGAATCTTTTATTGGTCTTAATACGCCTGCAAATGGCTTTTTTTGGGTTAGTTTCTGCTATGGGTTGATGACGCATGAGAACATTGTTTTCTCTTCGGGATTAGTTTACACTATCTTGATTGGTATAATCGTCTTTTCACTTCTTATGGTTTCAGAATTGCCTATGTTCTCATTGAAAATTAAGAGTCTTAAACTTAAGGGTAATGAACAGCGCTATTTCTTAGCCGTATTTATCATCGGGCTTTTTGCTCTTATTGGTGTATTGGCTATTGCGGCAGGCATACTTCTCTATATAGCTTTATCTATTATTGGAAATCGTAATAAGCCTGTAAGTGAGGCTTAATGCCTATAAAGCGATATTTTAAAGCTACTTTTTTCTTTGAAAGTTTGCTAGTTTCGATAAAAAGCAGTAATATTGCATCCGATTTCGGGAGAACATCCCAATCTGGTCCTATAGCTCAGTTGGTTAGAGCATCTGACTCATAATCAGGGGGTCCCTGGTTCAAGCCCAGGTGGGACCACTTAAAAATCAAGCAGTTAAGCATTTTTTACTTAGCTGCTTTTTTTATTTGCACCACAAATTTGCACCACAGGTATTTTGAAGATAGAGGGCAAAATAAACGGATCAACCCATATCTTTGTGTAAATCTATTAGCGCATTATTAACGGCATTACCTTCTCGTCAAAATTGTCACGGTTAATTCCAACAAGTTTCTCAATAGAGATAAAATAGTTATCGTCGCCTTGTCCGCAATTCAACAGTTCGATGATTCCCTCCGTTCCTTTTATCCGCTCTATTTCATCACAAATAACCCCTGATATAGTAGATTTGGGCGATATTCGTTCTGAGTAACTGAAAAAACGAGGATTACTGTTAAATATATCCAATAATGTTTCATTAGGATGATCTTTAAGATATTGTTGTAATTCAAGTATCAGATCATTTTGATTGGGTATATATCCGTTTATATCCGTGTAATATGCATCTCCCCATGTATAGGCTAATCCTTCCTCGGCGGTAACATTACGTTTACCCCTTATGTAGTAAGCATACATGTGAAGTGCATCATGCGAGAAATCTTCATTTCCCCTGACAACGAATAATGTGTTGGGGTTGACAATATATCCCCGATTAATGATACCGTTGTTTCCATACTCATAATCAACCCCCAAAAGATTAAGTGATTCCTGATAATTATTTGTTACATAAACTTTGTAGTTGATTATCGGCAATCCGAATTTTGATGCCATAGCTCTGTTTTTTCGTACAAAATTGGATGCACGTTCTATATTCAATTTATCAGAATAATCAAAAGTGATTTCATCAATCACCTTTGATTTCCATGACCTTGTTCTATATTTCAGAGGTGTTGAGAATACAAACTTTCCGTTGTTTTTTGTTGCAATGAATGTATATATACCGTAGATAACAGGAGGAACAGAGTCCTTCTGAGATTTACTGTAAGCCAGTGTGATATTATAGTCGTCGCTTGCTGTTAGTCTATAGATATTCAGTATTTGGGGATGCGGATAATTGGATGTGGTATCGGGTCTGGTGATCCATCCCAGACTCTTGAAATAATTTGTATTGAAATCAATATCCCTATTATCAAGTAAATTTGTGGGAATGTTTTCATTTGCAATGCCTTCAAACAAAGTATTCAATGATGTTATAATTTCACTCCTAACCGAATCAGGCATTTCGGAATATAAATCCTCAGGGGTATAAAAATTGTGTTGTGCATAGCTTCCAAAGCTAATAAAAATAAACAAAATAAGTATATATATTCTATTCATGATTAATCGGTTAAAATCAGTTCGAGATGAAAGGTCATTAATTGGCTTTATTTACCCTAGATATATATATATATATATATATATTCACTTTTATTCCATCTCCCCATACTCCTTTATACGCTGTTCACAAATACGCTTAGTAATATCCCGAAGAAGTTCCACTTTCAGCAACAAAGCATCAATATCCTCCCTCGTCACCAAAAACTTAGGATTATACCGAGCCTCCACATAAGCATCCTTTAACAACGTAAACAACCGCTTCTCCTCCGCCGTATGCTGAGGGAAAACCTTTGCCAAATCCTCAGAGTAATGTTTAACCGATGAAGACAGCTTAGCTAAATTATGTTGCTTATTACTTCTCAACGTAAAAGACAAACGGATAGCATGGTAATAATTTTCAGAGGCTTGATGGAGTTGAAATGATGACATCTTATAATCTTCATACTCATAAGCTGATTTTGCCAATCTAAAGAAGCTATTCGCATTTTGAAACTTGTCAGTAAAATATTCTTCCGCTTGCTGCTGTATCTCCTTAAAATTCAGTTTTCTTCTTCGGGCAAGCTTAAACTTACCACTATCATAAAGGATTATACCCTCCTGCTTTAACTGTGTATAAAAATACCTACCTTCCTCCAACTGACTGTTAAGCGTCTTAATATCTTCGTTGATAAACTGAACAGGCGTTTGTGTCTCAGGATTTTTGTAATACAAGTTATCTATATTATCCAAAGCATGTGAAGCTTTCTTATTCAGTATACCGCTTGTCACAACCAGTATATCATAATCGGACATAAACAATGTAGGAATTCCGAATTCTACACGCTCATCATATTCCACATACTTACCTGTAGCATAACTACCGTAAAGAATAATCATTTCCGCTTGTGGCAGGCGTTCCCTTATCTTACTGACAAGAAAATACAAGTCTTCCTGTTTACGCTTGGGCAGATGTGAAATAGACTTTTTCATGAGAAAGTATTTTGATACGAACAAAAATAGTTAATTATTAGCAAACAAGAGTTTACAGCCACCCTATAATTTCATGTAAATATAAAACAGATATAAGTAATGAAAATATTTGATGATATACTTAGCCTCCCCAACCTTCCAAAGGAGGAAGTTATTTCTCCCCTCTGGGGAGATTAAGAGGGGCTGTTATACTTACCCAAGTAATAAAAAGGTCTGCGACCTTAAAAGTAAGAAATAACTTTTATATTTGTAATAATAAACTCCGGCTGTGATTTTTATTTGCCCCACGCACCTTTGCGGGCAGATAACACAAACCCCGCAGACGAAGCACGAAGCTGAAACTATTAATCACAAAGCTTGCTACCCATAGCAGGCTTAAAAGCGGATGTTTATGAATCAAAAAAATAACGATTTCACACACTTGGTCGGACACGCATGTTCAGCCCTTCCCCTGTCTCACCTGGCAGTAAAAGAGAAGTACAACAACTACCCTGTATGTCTGATTAGATATATGGAAAAAGGTAACCTTCTGGATTATGTGGAAGTCAGTTTTGACAAAGAGAATGCCTCCCTGACCTTTATAATGGACAAAGAAGATAAGTGCTATTCAGCATCTATTCATTTCTATGAACCCAAAGATGAGACCTTATTCATCATCTTTTTGCGTCAGTTCTCAAAATATTACAGCTACAGAAAAAAGTGCTGGATATTGAAAGACGCTGTTTACTGTAAAATAGAAGAGAATGAAGGAACACACTTCTATTTTTATAAAATGGCAACTCCATAAAAAATAGGAACAGAATCTTAAGCCAAAGGCAGTTTTTCTGCCTTTGGTTTAAATTTATCAATTATTTCACTTCGAGTTTTTTAATCTTACTAGAAATAAACCCTCCTACCTAAACAGGAGGGTAATCAAATAGTAAAACAACGTTTAGCAGAGCTGCATAGACAGCTTATCTTTCGGATATACAGCGTACCATCATTCCGAATGTACGGAAGTTGCTATTTATATATGCTTTCCCCTTATCGGACTCGTTATTGTTGTCCAGATAGTACATGTATTCAGGGGTACCTTTATCCTCAGTACTACTCAAGTATACACCGAAGCGTCCACGATAGAGCAGTTCGCCATCCCCTTCGGTGAGGCGTCCACCGATCGGTAAAAGGAGGTTTTGACCGTGCTTGCGGCCTACACCAAAGTTGGTATCGTTATTTGTTCCTGTACTCCATGTGCCCAGTGAGGAAGTAGGGTTATTACGAGTAACGCCTTCCCATTCTTTTCTGGTTGGCACACGGTAGCCGGCAGGGCAAGGGTCATTATCGGTTTTCACCGGAGCATCTTCCGTACCCGAATTCCATGCCCCGTCTGGTTCCCGAATTGTATTCCAATTCGACGGTTTTCCTCTGGCTGTAGTGGCATCACCCACGATAGTGGCTCGTCCCCATTGATAATAATTGCCATGAATTTCTTTCACAGGGTTAAGCGGATCTTTAGTAGCATCGGCACCCATGTTATGGCACATAAAATCTTTCCAGACACCGGGGGCTATAAGTGCTCCACAACACGAAGCATCTTTGATAATAATGGGCAGTTTAACCGTCACATCGTCACCTGTACCAGCCGAGTTATTATTGTATATCGCATAGATATCCGCCGTAAGTGGAGCATTGTTGCCTACCCCATTCGTGTATTTGCCCAAGGCATCGGTGTTTAATGTGTTGAAGTAAACAACAGTTGCCGTACAAGGGGTAGAAATATTAGTACCTGTGTAATTGCCGTTAGGTACTATACTTTGAATAATAGAACCATTACCGGCTATGCTTATAAAGCGGACATTACTGACCGTTCCACTAGGGGTGAAGATGTAAGTTTGGGTATTGGTAGCCGTTTTAGTAAAATCGGCTTGGTGCGGCAACCGACTGGATAATGCACCACTGTCGTTGATGTCGTTATTGCTCAGTGCAATATCAAAACATATTTTGCCGGTAAGTGCGCCAGAGCCTAAGGTAGCACGCATTGTTTTTAAGATAACATCAGTGGTTGTTGAGCCTGTACAACCTTCGGAATTGGTATAATCAATTGTGACGCTGCCACTGTTGCCCGAGCCCCAAGTGATAGTTATTGTATTTGTTCCTGTACCCGAAGTTATTGTGCCCCCTGTTACTGCCCAAACATAGTTATTCATGCCTGCTTCGGTGCTGTACACGTTGCCTGCCGAATTGGATATACTATTGGTTGACCCTGTAATAGTCGGTATCGGAGCAACGCTAGCGCTCACAGTTACGTTCACAGCTTTGCGCGCAACGGACGATGCGCAGTTGTTAGCCGGGTTGTAAGCTTCGGCATAATATATGGTACTATTTGTAGGCGTAACTCTTAGACTTCTACCTGTTCCGATTGAAGTTCCATCTGTTAAGGTTGTATACCAACGGATAGTTGCCCCTTCGTTAACCTGACCAGAAAGCGTAGTAGCTGCACCCGTGCATATAGCATTCGGGGTGGCAACGACTGATGTAATAACAGGGTAAGGAGTAACGGGCAATATGCTTTCCCAGCGTGTTCCCTGCCAAAAGTAAATACCTTTGGCGATAGGGGCAGCAGAGCATGAATAATCAGTTACATTGTAGACAATCAGCCCAATGTGTTCGGCTAGGTCGTAATTGCCTGTACCACCTATGGATGCAGCTAAAGCAGCAGGAGTGGTAGGAGTAAGGTTATTAAGGCTCACGCGTGGCATGCTTAGTCCTCGGCTACTATTGTTACTTGTGCTTTCCGTTTCTTTGAGTTGCAGTAGTGCTCCCTGTGGAGGTGCGCCACCTGACCCGATAGTCACTTGTGCATGGGTTGTTGGTGAGTAGCTAACAAAACTTAGTATTATAAATACTATAATAGTAAAGCTGGGGCTCGTCTTCATTTTGCTTAAGGTAGTTTAATTTGAAATTCAGATCTGACATAGATTGTGCAAAGTTGTGAACATTTTGTGGTTTAGAGCAAATCTATCTGTCGCAGGGCATTATATGGTTAGAATGTGAAATCTAACTATTGAAATTGCCGTATATATTTACGTGTCTTTGATGCAAAGAAGGATGAGGCTGCGGGGGTTGACTCTCTCTCAAACAATATAAGGTTAACTCCCAAACTAGTTGGTGAGAAACCCAGTCTTAGTTTATCATTATGAGGAGTGTTATTTTGCATCTTTTATTTATCTATATATGATAAGATAATGCTACAAACTAAACCATTATTTCTGAAATCAACAAAGAAAAATGGATGTTTATTTAAGATATTGTGATTTAGTAGGTTAAGTCTATTTAAAGAATGTGAAAATAAACAGAGTAATAACCTACTATTTGTTGGCTACTGCGAATTGTTTACTTATGTTTTTCTGATATTCGATAGTTTTTACCATAGTTATTTGGATATTAGTCCTGTGTTTTGATTAATTTTTCATTTGTTTTCCCAGCATCTATATTTTTATAAAATCTCTGTATCTCTAATGTAAATCAAAGTATTAATAATAATATACGTTCAATGTAATTAAAAAATTACTTCGTGATTATTTCTCCAAAATAATTATATATATTTGCTAAGACAATCATCTTAATAGAGCTTTAAGCTAGTACTATATGCCTGCGGATATCTTTCTCATTCTTCCAGTTATACTTGTGGCTCAAGGAGTCACATTGCTGATAGTACAGAGTAGTTTCAGGAAAAAAGAAACTATTGTATTATTCGGTATATATTTTATTCTAAACGCATTACTCAGTGCTATACTTATCTATGCAACCCCTTACAATATAACGATATTGGAATGCTTGCGGGGATATGTACTGTTTTTTACGTTCTTTTTTTTCTTTATGGCTTGGAACAGCGTAGTTGTACCTGCAAGAAAATGGTTGCAGTTTTCTAAGAAAGTGATGATCGCAGGTATAGTCGTGGGTACGCTTCATGTGCTTGTTATTGTATTTTATACCTTTCAGGAACAGGGTTTTTTAATGGATCTGCAGGGCAATATTATCGGTAATGGATTTTTGGGAGTAAAAATCTCCATTGCACTAACGATTGTTACTACCATTTATCTGGTTTTTATCTATATGAAACGGATGATACGTGTTAATCTGCTGTTTCTGGATTATATAATGGATAACTATTCTTATATAGAACAATCATTGATCAGATATAAAAATGGTGTGATCCTTGGTGTTCTGTTTGCGATAATTTCATTTCTGGGCGCTCTGTTAATGATTTTCTATTATAGTATACCGGTCGTGATAATTTATGTAGTGTACCAGTTACTATATCTCTATAGGGTTCTATATATTATTTTTAATTTTACTACTTATGAAAAGACAGAAAGCGAAGTAACAGTATATTTTTCCAATTTTCTAGCTGAAACCAATATCAAAGAATTCAATCTTTTTTTTCCGTCAGATCCTGAAATTCTGCTTGACGACAAACACGAAGAGCTTCGTAAAAGACTCATTGTATATTTCGAAGAGTCAAGGCCATACATATCAAAAAGATTAATAATGAACGATGTTGCCCGGGATTTAAATACTAATCGCACTTATATTTCGAAAATCATCAACGCTGACTTTGACACCACATTCTTTAATTTTGTAAATGTTTTCAGGATCGAAGAAGCCAAAAAACAGATTGAGGCAACATCATCTTATAGCTTGAAAGCCATTGCTGACAATTGTGGTTTCAGCAGTTACACTACTTTTGCGAAATACCATAAAATGTACCTTACTCAATCGGCCGATTGGTACGAAAAACGAGAGACAGTTTCTAAATAATAGATACTGTTATAAAATATAAATATCCCCAAACTGTATTTACTCAAAATATTTGTCCTTTTTCCGCTAAGGAGACATATACATTTGCCCAAATTGATAAATATCTTTTAGATCGTGAACCCCCTTCCTAAAAGATTAAAATGCCTCCCCTATAATAGAAAATTTTCCCCGCTAAATAGTGATTTTAATGATAATGTATCTCAATTGACGAAATTGGGATACATTATTTACGGTCTTGATAATACATTTACGGTCTTGTTAGTATTTGATTTGCAGTGTATTATATTGTATATATATCTTTGTGAAAGAGTAAAAACGTATTTTCGGGAGTATGAAACTTGTTGATGAAATTTTTCTCCGTGTTTCCAGTGCTATAGCATCTTAGTCATTTTTCATTCTGATGCAATTGTTACTGGCTGGCTGTTCGGGAAATGGACGGTTGGTTTTTGACAAGCGTTATAAGTTGCTGGCTTCGGGTACGTCCGAACAAAAGGCAGAGGAAAGAGTCTATGTGTACGACTCTCTCGACTTCGATAGCTTGTCTGTCTCGTCACTATGGGGTAGATGTTTCTCCTAACGAATACAGCGAGATAGCAAACCGTCTGCTTATTCAAACACGGCTTAGGGGAAACAAAGCACCTGCTATATCAGCACTGACTACAGACGTTTATGCTGCTTTGGTGATCTTTTATGAAAGCGACTGCCCCAACTGTATTGATCTGTTGGAAGATGTAAAAAAACATTTCAGTCTGTTAGAAAATAATCATATTAGGGTTATCAGTCTATCGTCGGATACTGACAAGGAGGTTTTTGAAAACTTCGCTTCTCACTATCCATGGAAAGATAAACTATGCGATTTACAGGGATTCAGTAGCCCCGATTTCAAGCATTGGGGTGTGGCTGCAACACCGAGCCTGTATTATATTGACGAGGAGGATATTGTCAATGACCCTTACGGGATGGAAGAATTTAAGTTTCTCAAACATTAAGTGTTCAAAAGAGAAACACACGATAAACATACTGGGCTAGCGAGCTTGTATGTGTAGTTTTTAAAGTTTTGTTAAGATGATGGGGTTGTTAACGTAGTGATTATATGAACTCCTCCGAAAAATTTCTGATCCCTTCCGTTTCGGCGGAAGGGGGAAGGGATGAAAATTTAAAAAGAAATTTAAAAATGATACTGATGGATGGTTTCAATAAGATAGGATTATTGCTGATGCTCTTGTGTATTCTGTTATTCTCTTGCAGTAAAGATGGAGGAGAGGATCTGTCTATGGCGCAGCATGTCTTGTTGGTATATATTGGTGGTGACAATAGCCTCTCGGATGAGACTTACCAAAAAATAGAGTCCATCCGCTCGGGTTGGAAAGCGGAAAATGATAATAAGCTATTAATATATAGCGATGCTTCGGATGCTAAACCATTGCTTATGGCGATTGTAAATCAAAATGGAAAGAATGTACTAAAGACCGTAAATCTATATATGGAAGAAGATTCTGCTTACAAAGAAACTCTCGCCCGCGTGATTGGCGAAGTTAAAAACCTTTACCCTTATTCACCTTACGGTTTACTTGTGTTCTCGCATGCCTCGGGTTGGTTGCCGCCAGGCACATTAACCAACCCCCAGGCTGCGAATAAATCGGTTTTGATGGATGGTATATCAGAAATGGATATGACTGATTTTGCAAATGCCATCCCCGATGGTACATTTGATTACATTGTGTTTGAAGCCTGCTTTATGGCAGGTATAGAAGTCGCTTATGAACTCAAAGACAAGACTGATTATATTCTGGCTTCTTCGGCAGAAATATTGTCACCCGGCTTTACTGAAGTTTATCCGCAAATTATCAATAAACTCTTTGATGGTGATCTGAAGGGATTTGCTCAGACTTCATTCGAGTATTTTAATACCAAAACAGGATGGCGCCGTTTAGCTACCTTCTCCATTATAAAGACTTCTGCACTGGATGATCTGTCGGATTTTGTGAGTCAAAATTGCGATTTGAATAAAGAAATAAACATAGGCGATATTCAATATTTCGACCGTTACGGCTATCATCTGTTTTTCGATTTTGAGCAATATTATGCATCTCTTATCGGTAGTGATACTCAACGCGAGGAATTTAGAACACTGATTGATAAATGTGTTGTGTGGAAAGCGGCTACACCTGATTTTATGATAAATTATAACGGATTTACAATAGAAAAACATTCTGGACTGACAGTTTATATAGAACAGGAACAGTTCTCTTTTCTGAATGCAGCTTATAAGAGGCTCGCATGGTATGGGGCTATTCACGTCAAATGAAAAATAAATAGCATTTGTTATGGGTGCTGTAAATAGCAAAAAATAGGTGTTTGAATAATAACTATTCAAACACCTATCTCTTTATGCAACTAAATAATCGATTTGCTTATTTTGCTGCGTAATATATTGAATTTTCGATTGATTCGCGGAAAGCTAAAACGCCTTCGTTAGAAAGCTGTACCGATTTTTCACCACCATTAGGTAGATAAACTATAGCATTACCACCATCTTCAATTTTTATCAGTTTTGCAGAATTTCCATTTGCTACAACACTCCATGTATTAGACTCCTTGTCGTACACCAGATTCATTTCCTGACCCTCTTGATTCTCGATACGATATCCATTTTCTAAAGTTTCTACCGTATAGATTCCATTCTCTCCTTGTACTTGTTTTACAATGCCTGCTTCTATCGGATTGTCGCCCGACCAGAACTCGATAGAATTGATTACAAGCACATCTGCCAGTATAGAAACTTCATATACAGGAACGATCCACAATGCAAAGAATACTATTTGATTGACAAATTTATTGTCAAGTGTTTGATTCCATGATAATAACTTTTTAGATAACCCGAATGACCCGATGCAAGATGAAAACATAATAGTACTAGCGATTGCTATAATAGCTGCGACAGTAAAAAATCTTTTTTTCATAGGTGCGTATTAATTTAAATGTATGATTAATTTTTAATATTAAATTTTAGTGATGTAGCATACCTTGACTCTCATGCAGTCAAAGCAATGGGAAGGCTTATGACCTTTAGGTGAAAACAAAGATATGATTTCCATATTAAAACTTGGATAACAATCGCTTATTTTTTATTGCGTGGATGATGTTCTATTATCTCCTGTCGTAAATATTCTCTATCCATGTGGGTATAGATTTCGGTGGTAGTTATCTTTTCGTGTCCCAGCATCAATTGGATAGCACGGATATTGGCACCACCTTCGAGCAGATGCGTGGCAAAAGAATGGCGAAATGTATGCGGGCTGATTGTCTTTTTTATTCCGGCCTCTTCTGCATATTGTTTAATGAAGTGGAAAACCATGATACGCGATATCATTGTGCCTCTGTTGCTTAGGAATAATACGTTCTCGAATCCTTTCTTGATGGTCATCTCATTGCGGTAAAAGAGATATTTTTTTATTTCGTTGACCGCAGTATGCGATATCGGAACTAAACGCTGTTTACTGCCTTTCCCTTCCACTTTTATAAAGCCTTCTTCAAAAAATAAATCGGAGAACCGGAGGTTTGTCAATTCCGATATACGTAGTCCGCAGCCATAGAGAGTTTCGATTATAGCCCTGTTGCGCTGTCCTTCTTTTGTAGACAAATCAATAATCGATAATAGGTTGTCTATTTCTTCGAGAGAAAGTACAGTAGGTAGTTTTAACCCTATTTTGGGAGTTTCCAGAAGTTCGGTAGGGTCTGTTTGTATATAACCATCTAAAACAAGAAAATTGAAGAATGACTTTGTACCCGATATTATGCGTGCAACGGAGCGTGCATTGATACCAAGATCATAGAGTTGTGCTATAAATTGCTGTAAATGATCGAGCTTTACGTCTTCTATCTTCAATTCTTCATTTTGGAGAAAACCCGACAATTTACTAAGATCGGTCATGTATGCATCGATAGAATTGGGAGATAATGACCTTTCCAGCAATAAATAGTTCTTATATTTTTTTATAACATCATCTTTTGTCGTCATTGTGTCTGAATATTATTACAAATATATATCTTTGTGTGGTGAGTTCTACTAAAATTTAATTTTATAGATGAAATTTTTCAGACTGATATTCAATTATCTGACTACCCGATATACTAAAGTACAACTGATTGTTATTTTAGTAGTCATTATTTTTGGCTTTTTCATTAGCGATAGCAGTATCTTTTCGCGATTGAGTCATGATGCTAAAATTATGGAATTGAATGGTCAGATAGAGTATTATCGTGAGCAAGCAGTTCAGGATAGAGAAAAATTAGAACAACTTCAGGACGACAGAGAGCATATTGAGAAATTTGCCCGCGAAAATTATTTGATGAAGAGACCCGATGAAGATATTTTTATCATCGAATAAGTAAGATTATTTATACTCCTACCTAATGAAATTAAACCCGAAAGCAAAAAATATATTTTTCCAAGTATCAGCTATTCTTATCCTATTGTCGGCCATAGCTTACAATTTCGATCTGACTGTTGGTAGGTATGCCATGATAATTGGCGTTGCAGGCTTTGCTGCATCTGTGTTTACAACACCTTATCCGGGGAAGAGTATTCGAGGAAAGCGCCTTTTCAACATTCAGGTGTTTGCAGTGTTGTTGATGGCTGTATCTGCTTATCTTATGTTTGTGAATATGAGCGAGTGGGTAGTGATACTCCTTATAGCATCGCTTCTTACACTATATTGTTCTATCGTTCTTCCACGCGCATATAAGGAAGAACAAGAGGAGGAAGAAAAGAAGAATAAGTAAACTTATTCTTCTTTCAGTAAACTTTCTATTTTTCTGATTAGTTCATTTCCATGCAAGTCGTGTGCAACTACTGTTCCATCTTTGTCTACCAAGAAACTTTGAGGGATCTGCGATACCCCGTAGAGGCGTGCTGCTACACTGTCCCATCCGCCAAAATCGGATAGCTGGATCCACGTCATATTCATCCTGTCGATAGCTGTTGTCCAACGGCCTTTGTGATCGTCGAGAGATACACCGACTATCTCAAAATTCTGGTCTTTGAATTTGTTGTATAAGCTAACAATCTGTGGCATTTCCTTGATACATGGTCCACACCACGAAGCCCAGAAATCTATCAGTACCACTTTTCCGTTACCTACATAATCGCTCATCATGGCTTTACTTCCGGCAGGAGTTGATAGCTCTACGTCTATAAATTTACTACCTATCACTACATCTTCTTTTGTGTTTACATAGGTGTCCATCAGATACTTCACCATCTTTGTGCTTTGAAATGCAGGTCTCAACGAATCGTATAATTCCTTAATTTGTTCAGGACGGAGATAACTACCATACGAGAGGAAGAAAATCTCACCCACTTTGTTGTCTATATTTTTATATATATAGTTGAAAGTCTCCTTTTGAAACTGATCGGCTAACGAATCAAAATCTTGTGCAAGGCTTGGTGAAGCATCCGGAGCTTGCATAGCTTGATTGATTTCCTTCATTTTGTAAGATATAGTATCTAAACTTTCTTTGAAAGCTGCATAGTTTTCATTCGCAGGAGAATTTTTTACTATAAAAGTATCGTCAATATACAGATCGATCGTACCGGGTTCAATAATTAGATGATTTACCACATCTTTCTCACCAGTAGGATCGACAAGCCTTACGATCTTAAGCTCTTGACTATTGTCTATCGTATTTTTGATTAAAAATTGACCAGTCTCGACTTTTGTGCTGTCCAATAATATAGGGGACATGTCTTGCTCAGACAGGCTATATAGATATACAGACCACCCATCTTTAAGCGAATTTGGGAGCTTACCGTTTAAGGTAAACTCCCTGTTCTGTGAAAAGATATTCCCTGCAATAAGCAGGGATATCATTATAAGTGCGAATTTTTTCATTCGTTACGTTTTTGTAAACCGGCTTATTTTATTTAAACAATTCGTCCAGCTTGTCCATTACTTGTTTGCCATGAAGGTCTTTAGCAATGATTTTGCCTTCCTTGTCTAATAATACAGTATGGGGTATCGATGCTACACCATATGCATTAGATAAGTCGCTTTTCCAACCTTTAAGATCAGACATTTGCGGCCATGTAATATTCAGGTCTTTGATGCCTTTTTCCCAAGCTGCTTTGTCATCATCTATCGATACGCCTACTATTTCTAAACCTTTACTGTTGTATTTCTTATATGCTTCTACTAATATAGGCATATCACGACGGCAAGGAGGACACCATGATGCCCAGAAATCTACAAGTACATATTTGCCTTTACCGGCATAGTCGGATAAAGCTACTTCTTTTCCGTCAGGAACATTTCCTTTTATATCTACAAACGAGTTGCCTACCTGAGTTGCCTCAAGAGCCTGTGCACGTTTTTCCATGCTTAGTATTCTTTCATTTGTTTTGAACTCAGGGCTAACCAATGGTAATAGCTCTTTGAGTTGATCCAAACTGAATTGATAAGCTCTTGTTGCAAAGAAGTATGTACCTACTTGTGTTTGAATGTTAGCCTTTACATAATCGTAAAGAATTGTCTTCATTTCGGCATCTTTCGCTTCATATTGTTTTTCTAGATCAGCCTGAAGTGCTACATTAGCAGTATCTTGCTTGCTTTTCTCGTATATGGCTTTTTGTTCTTGGCTAATAGCATTTGCTTTAGAAGCAAAAGCCTGATAGCTGTCATTAGCCGGTGTTCCTTTTACAGTCGGAATACTATCGAATGATAGTTGAATAATTCCCGGTTCAATTATAACTGTTGCAGGCACCTTGCGTCTTGCATCAGCTTCAGCTAAAACAATAAATCGGACAACATTAGACTCTTTGGCAACACCTTTGAATGTAAATGCTCCGTTTTCGATAATAGCTGTATCAATATTGATTTTTTCTTTCCAATCAGCGCCTACCTCTTGCAGGTATACTTGTTGACCTTCAAACTCATCATCACCCATATTACCGTTGATGGTAAATTCCTTTTTCTCTACACACGATGACATTAAGATCGCGACTGCAGAAAATAATAATAACTTTTTCATACGTTTATAACTTTGTGCTTATTAATCTATGTATTAACAGTTAAATTACTTCAAAAGTTCGGCTAGTTTTTTATCTAAGTCGTCACCTCTTAGGTTCATAGCTAATATAGTACCGTTTCCGTCAACCAATAGAGTATAAGGAATCGCACTTATTCCATAAGTTTCTGCTGCCGATTTATCTGCATCTATTAATTGTGTCCAAGACATGTTGTTTGTCTTAATTGCACTTGTCCATGCTGCTTTATCATCGTCGAGAGAAATACCTACGATCTCGAATCCTTTACTTTTGTATTTAGCATACGCTTGTACTAAATGAGGTACTTCCTGCATGCACGGACCACACCATGATGCCCAGAAATCAAGAAATACAACTTTTCCTTTTCCTACATAAGTAGATAAAGCTACAGATTTTCCATTTTGGTCTGTTAGCTGTACATCTTTATACGGTTGGTTCAAAACATCAGCATTGCGTTGAGATTGCATTTCGAACATGCCTAATAGATCTTTTATTTCCGGTTTGTTTTGGAATGAGCTGTCGCTAAGAGCAATAAGTTCTTTAATTTGATCTTCTTCGAATGATCTTGCAGATGACAAGAAAATAAATTCTCCTACAGGATTATTCATATTTTCTTTTGTAAACTGATAGTTTACATCTTGCATATCTTTCATTATTTTTTCCATTCTGGCTTTTGCATCCAGTCCGTTAGAGTCAAGAGGAACTCCAGCTACTCCGCCTGCGTCAGAAACTTCTTTGTATAATGCTACCATCTGGTTCGAAAGAGCATGTACTTTATTAAAAGCATCGTTACGAGGTGTGCCTTTTATTTCGAGAGTTGCTTTATCTAATAATATGTCTATAGTTCCCGGCTCAAGTACAAAAGTTGCTACTGTTGCTTGATTTGGGTCAGGAGTCTCCATTTCTGCTAATTTACCTAATGATATAAATCTGATAGCAGGTTTTTCACCGGCAATTCCTTCAAAATGGAATTTTCCGTCTTTGACTGTTGCCGAATCCAGAACAGTTGGTTCCATTTGGCTGAAATCGTCCATTGCTTGTAGATAAACTATTTTGCCATCGAGATTTGTCGCATTGAAATTACCATTGATGGTATATGCATTTTTGTCTTTACACGACGAAAATACTATTGCAATGATAGATAGGAGAAGAGTGATTTTTTTCATTTAGAAAAGTATAATATGATAAATATTAATTAAATAGCTACAAATATAAGTAAAGTATTTAAAACTGAGTTTATCAGGAAACAATATACGCTATTATTTAATTATCTTTAGCCTCATTTTATTGGGCTGTCACTATAAAAAGACAGACTGTCACATTGTTTTGCATCTGATATGCATTTTTGTCAGAATTAATGTTTGGCACGTATTTCGCTAATGCTTTTGTGAAAATAATTTATCAATATATAAAAATAATAACCTATAAAAACATTAAAGTATTATGAGTATTAAACCATTAGCAGACAGAGTACTTGTTAAACCTGCTGCTGCAGAAGAAAAAACTGTTGGCGGTATCATCATTCCTGATACAGCAAAAGAGAAACCATTGAAAGGTGAAGTTGTAGCTGTTGGTAATGGCACAAAGGATGAAGAAATGATTGTAAAACCTAAAGATCAGGTTCTTTACGGCAAATATGCAGGAACTGAAATTGATCTTGATGGCGAAGTTTATCTTATTATGCGTCAATCGGATATTCTTGCAATTATCTAAGAACTGTCTAAAATTAATTTAATAATCTAATAAAAATATAAGAATTATGGCTAAAGAAATTCTATTTAATATAGATGCCCGCGATGAACTTAAAAAGGGTGTTGACGCATTGGCAAACGCAGTGAAAGTAACACTTGGACCTAAAGGTCGCAATGTAATTATCGAGAAAAAATTCGGAGCTCCTGCTATCACTAAAGATGGTGTATCGGTGGCTAAGGAAATAGAATTAGAATGCCCTTTCCAAAATATGGGTGCTCAATTAGTTAAAGAAGTCGCTTCTAAAACTAATGATGATGCAGGTGATGGAACTACAACTGCTACTGTTCTTGCACAATCGATTATAAGTGTAGGTCTTAAAAATGTAACAGCAGGTGCTAACCCAATGGAATTGAAACGCGGTATTGACAAAGCAGTTGCCAAAGTTGTAGAGAGTCTTAAAGCTCAATCTGTAGCTATCGGCGATGATCTTGGCAAAATCGAAAACGTTGCTAAAATATCATCTAATGGTGATGAGACTATCGGTAAACTGATTGCAGAAGCTATGGGTAAAGTAAACACTGAAGGTGTTATCACTGTAGAAGAAGCTAAAGGTACTGAAACTTATGTTGACGTAGTAGAAGGTATGCAATTCGACAGAGGGTATATCTCTCCATATTTTGTGACTGACACAGAAAAAATGGAAGCTGACCTTGAGAATCCTTATATCTTGATTTATGACAAGAAGATTTCAGTATTGAAAGATATTCTTCCAATTCTTGAAGCTGCTCTTAAATCGGGTCGTGCATTACTTATCATTGCCGAAGATATCGATTCTGAAGCATTAACTACATTGGTAGTAAACCGTTTGCGTGCAGGCTTGAAAATAGCTGCTGTAAAAGCTCCGGGATTTGGCGACCGTCGTAAAGAAATGTTGGAAGACATTGCTATCCTTACAGGTGGTATCGTAATCTCAGAAGAAAAAGGTATCAAACTAGAGGCTGCAACTATCGATATGCTTGGTACTGCTGACAAAGTAACTATCAACAAAGATGCTACTACGATTGTAAATGGTGCAGGCGATAAAGCTGCAATTGCTAATCGTGTAGGTCAAATCAAAACTCAAATAGAGAAAACAACTTCTGACTACGATCGTGAAAAACTTCAAGAGCGTCTGGCTAAATTGTCGGGTGGTGTTGCTGTTCTTTACGTTGGTGCTGCTTCTGAAGTGGAAATGAAAGAGAAGAAAGATCGTGTAGACGATGCTCTATCTGCTACTCGCGCTGCCATCGAAGAAGGAACTGTTCCTGGTGGTGGTACAGCATATATCCGTGCTATCGAAGTGCTTGAAAACCTTAAGGGTGCAAGTGATGACGAGACTACAGGTATCGAAATAGTAAAACGCGCTATCGAAGAACCTCTTCGCCAAATTGTAGCTAACTCTGCAAAAGAAGGTGCTGTAGTGGTACAAAAAGTACGTGAAGGTAAAGGTGACTTCGGTTACAATGCTCGTACAGATGTATATGAGAACCTGAATGCTGCGGGTGTTATTGACCCTACTAAGGTGACTCGTGTAGCTTTAGAGAATGCTGCTTCAATTGCAGGTATGTTCTTAACTACAGAGTGTATCATCGCAGATAAGAAAGAAGACAACTCAATGCCCCCTATGCCTCCTATGGGTGGCGGTGGAATGGGCGGTATGATGTAATAAACATCAATCTGCTGCATTGCAGTTTAAGATAAAATAAAAGCCGGTAAAGAATCCTTTACCGGCTTTTATGTATTTTGATATATGGTTGTTTCGTATTTAATTTAAAACCATTTTTCTTTTTTACGTTCAACATAATCTACAGATGCAATTTTTGCTTGGCTTGCTATAACACCTCCGTTGAGTAATGCGCGAAAGACTGCTATCTGATTGTGATCGAAAGCTCCTGAAATGCTAAGTGATCCCCCTTCAATTTTACTGCTAACGGTGGGAGCCGATAGAACAAAATCATCAACCGTGATTGCTAGAGGCTGTCCAATATTAAGTTCTGTAAGAGTTTCAAATTTTCTCGCACCAGCCTCGTTCAGTGAGATTGATAAGGCTGCCCCGGGATATCCGGAATCTGAATTTTCAATTTTACTCGATTTATGAGTTCTATTTAAGTCGATACTTCCCGAAGAGTTTTTCACAATATAGAGGTTGGCTCTTTTTTCATAAGCCATTCCCCATTTGAAAACGATATTATCGGGTAAAATAGATTTTATATTAAGAACTTCTATAATGCTATCCACATGGTGGATGTTAAATACAGAAACATCGGTCAATATAGCTGTGTGCATATAGCCGAGTCTGAAATCAACACGAGTGTAATTGTAATAACTTAACAATGAATCGATACATTTCGAATTGGCTGCATTCTGCAATCTAATCAGATCTTCTAGTTGGCATATCTCACTAATATTCATTCGCCCATGAGCAAGGAGCATTTCAGCACTTAAATAAGGAAGTCCCGGTATTTCAATATGGAATACCGAATCTGACTCGTTGTAACTGACAGTGGGCGTGATTGCACCATCCAGGTGGCGAAGTCGCTCTTGCAATATCGACGTGATCTGTTGAGGCGTTTCGTTGTTGAGAGCCATGTCGCTGAACCTGCAATCTATAATTGTTCCTCCGATTTCAGCAACGGTTTTTGGCTTTTGATTACACGAATAAATGAAAGGTAGTAGTAAAATAAGTAGTAAGGTCTGTTTCATTAATTTTCTTTTATGTGTTTCTTGGATTGTCGTCGGTCGTCGATGCTGGTTATTGTCCAATACATTGCGCAGATGGAAGATACCAGTATTACGGGTATATAAAAAGACGTGGATGACAGACCCTCCATTCCGGCAGAAGAGTATATTCCAAAACCAATAACAGCAATGATTGCATACATGATGCCGAATACAGTGAACATATTGCTTAGTACAGGTCGAGATTGAGTTGCTTTCTTTCTCGACAATGCTTTTTCTGTATTGATTTGCTGCATGATCCTAAACTTCAAATTGTCGCTGGCTTTTATCTTTGTTCCGGATAAAAGTGCTTTTAATTTATCGTCTTGCATGTTTATATTGTTTTCATTCATGTCCGTTGTATTGAATATCGTGAGATGTTTAAAATGCTATACTTCTTGCTAATTGTAACATCCTTTGAGTATTGTGATTGCTAAAGTAATAAATAAGTACGTTGTTTAAAAGTTTTATTCAACTATATTTCTCCTTGCCGTACCATTTGATTTATTGTTTCCCCAAGCCGTTTTCGTGCCCGATGGAGTTTTACTTTTACATTTGCTTCGGTCAGACCTGTTATCTTTACAATATCTTTCACCGAATTTTCATCAAGATAATACAGAGTAAGGAGGAGGCTCTCATCATTGGGCAGTGTATCCATTGCTTTACTCAAACTGGCTTTCCGTTCTTTTTCTTCAATTTGCTCAATTGTATCCCAATCAGAATATGAATTGTCAGTTTCCATTTGCATGTAATCGACAAATTCGGTATTGAAATTCGTGCCCTTTATCTCGCTGATTGCTGTATTGTAGACGATACGGTAGAACCATGTAGAGAATTTGCTGTCGGAACGGAATGTATGTAAATTATGAAAAGCTTTAACAAAGGCATTTTGCACTATATCTTCTGCATCCTGTTTGTTTCCACAGACACGATAAGCAATGGTTATAGCCATATCCTGATAGGTATCTACAAAATGACCGAAGGCGGACGTATCCCCCTTCAGTATTCTTTGTATTTGTAGCTTTTCGTTTATCATTCAATATCAGAGTCGATTTCTTTGTTATTCTTGGTAGCAAAGTAAAAAAGTACGTAGGCTATTCCAAGGAAAAATAATACTGACGATCCGATAATTAAAGCTTCAGCTTCTTCGGTATAAGTCGCACATTGTGTAACTACAAATCCGATGATCAAACCTAGAGCAACCCCAATACATAAAAATCCATTACGGAGCGCTCTGTATTTGTTGGGTGTCGGCTTAGGCGCATTTTGTGGAACAATACCTTGTTTTATTAATTCCATGCGTTCCCTGTATCTTGCTCGAATACTTATCAATCCTAAATACATGCCGAGGCTAACTGGTAGTCCAACTGCACATATGATTGCAATGATAGGAACTAATTCTCCTAAAATATCTGCCATAATGTTTCAATTTTATTGTTAATAATCTGTTTCTGCAAATATGACTATACTCAGTTCTATTTGGTTACAGATTTTTGAAAGTTTTTTTAGAATATTATTTTTTGCTCTTCAATAAATCTTCCAAACGGATTATCTGGTCACGATATTGAGCAGCTTCTAAGAATTCGAGTTTTTTTGCTGCAAGCTTCATCTGGTTTTTCAATTGGGTAATCAACTTCTTCAGATCGCTCGCATCCAGATATTGTACTTTGTCTTCAGCAGCTATTGTCAGTGTTTGAACTTCGGCGTATGGTCTTACTTCGCCCTCTTTTCCATCTCTTTTGGCAAATGCTGATACCCTTGATCGTGTAATCTGTTGGGGTGTTATACCATGTTCTTCATTATATGCCATCTGAACTTCGCGTCGTCGATTTGTTTCGTCAATAGTTTTTTGCATACTATCGGTTATTCTATCTGCATAAAATATAACACGTCCGTTGACATTACGTGCAGCACGCCCGACAGTCTGAGTTAGTGAGCGGTGCGAACGCAGGAATCCTTCTTTATCTGCATCCAGAATAGCAACCAGTGATACTTCGGGCAAATCGAGACCTTCTCGTAGCAGGTTGACTCCTACCAATACATCAAACTCTCCGGCACGTAGTCCGTCCATAATCGTAACCCTATCGAGGGTATCAACATCGGAATGTATATAGCTGCATTTTATACTACTATCATTTAGGAAGTTGGTCAATTCTTCGGCCATTCTTTTGGTCAGGGTTGTAACCAGAGTTCGTTCATTCCTTTCTATTCTTAGCTGTATTTCTTCCATCAAATCGTCAATCTGATTTAGGCTCGGACGAACGTCGATAGGAGGGTCAAGCAGTCCTGTCGGGCGTATTAGCTGTTCTACAACTACACCTTCACTTTTTATAAGTTCATAATCGGCAGGAGTTGCACTTACATATATCGTTTGAGGAACGAGGGCGTCGAACTCTTCAAATTTCAGTGGACGGTTATCCAGCGCCGATGGCAGCCGAAAGCCATATTCTACAAGATTTTCTTTACGGGAGTGGTCTCCTCCGTACATGGCGCGCACTTGAGGTATCGTTACATGACTTTCGTCGATCACCAATAAAAAATCTTTAGGAAAGAAATCAAGCAAACAGAAAGGTCGTGTTCCGGCTTTACGGTTATCAAAATAGCGTGAGTAGTTTTCTATGCCTGAACAATGCCCCATTTCACGAATCATTTCTAAGTCATAGGTTACTCGTTCATACAGGCGTTTAGCTTCTAAGGGCTGACCTATTGAATTGAAGTATTCGACCTGATGACCAAGGTCTATAGCAATCTCGTCTATAGCTCTGTGTATGCGTTCTTTGGTAGTTATAAATAAGTTTGCAGGATAGAATATATACTCGTCGAAGCGTTCTATACGTGCTCCATTGTCGGGATCGAAACTCTCGATACTCTCTATTTCGTCTCCCCAAAATACAACACGAACCATTGCTGTACCATAAGCCAGAAAGATGTCGACAGTATCGCCTTTGACCCTAAAATTTCCTGCTTCGGGTTGATGCTCGTTTCTTGAGTAAAGGGCATCGACTAACGAACGCAGAAAATTATCGCGTCCGATTTTCTTACCGACACTTATCTGTATGGTCGAATTCTCGAAGTCTTCAGGGTTACCCATTCCATAAAGGCATGATACTGACGATACAACTATTATGTCGCGTCTTCCCGAGAGAAGAGATGTGGTCGTTGCAAGACGTAACTTCTCTATTTCATCGTTTACCGATAAGTCTTTTTCTATATATGTATTAGTAGAAGGAATGTATGCCTCGGGCTGATAATAATCATAGTAAGACACGAAATATTCTACTGCATTTTCGGGAAAAAATGTTTTAAATTCACTATATAGTTGAGCTGCTAAAGTTTTGTTGTGACACAGAACGAGAGTAGGTCGTTTTACTTCTTTAATTACATTTGCTACGGTGAAGGTTTTGCCCGAACCGGTTACACCTAGAAGTGTTTGTGCTGATATGCCCTGTTCAAGTCCTTCTACAAGGGCCGATATTGCTGTGGGTTGATCACCGGTTGGCTTGTAATCAGATATTAATTTAAAGTCCATTTTTGTAATTGCTTTCTATATGTACAAAGATAGTAAGAATAAGAGCCTTAGTTGTACCTAGAGTTAAATAAAATATTTTGTTATTCTTTTATAACAATCTATGGTTAAACTAGTTTTAAGTATAAAGATAGTAGTGTTTTTTTGGATAATAATATATGAGATATTTCTTTGAGTGAATTTAACACATTGTGGGCTATATATTCCGTCTATTTCTGAAAATAATGCCTCATAGTCTAAACATTTTGATAAAAGATGTATTTTTGTATAACAAACTGAATGTTTCTAGCATGAGGAAGATAATTATCTTTTTATATCAATTATTTATTTTTGCGCCTATTTTTCTGTTGGCGACTATTGTTACCGCAGTTACAGTAATGCTGGGTTGTATGCTAGGTGATCCTAAATTCTGGGGTAATCATCCTCCGCGCTATTGGTCGAAACTTGCTTGCAGGCTGGCCCTTTGTCGGATAAAGGTGACTGGTCTTGAAAAACTGGATAAAAATCAATCGTATGTATTTGTACCTAATCATCAAAGTGCATTCGATATTTTTCTTATCTATGGATATATAGGAAAGGATATAAAATGGGTGCAAAAGAAAGAACTTCGTAAAATTCCTTTTGTAGGGAAGGCTTCAGAGATTGCGGGACATGTTTTTGTAGATCAGTCGAGTCTGGTGTCGATGAAAGAAACAATTATTAATGCTCAGGTTCAATTAGGAGAAGATGTTTCAATGACTATATTTCCAGAGGGTGCAAGGACATATACGGGGCACATGGGACGTTTTAAACGTGGGGCGTTTGTAATTGCCAAAGAAATGAAATTGCCTGTAGTTCCTGTTACTGTTAATGGTCCTTTTGATGTAATGAAGATACATACTTACCTATTTAACCCGGGTAGGCTTGAATTAATAATCCACGAGCCGATTCGGACTGTAGGCCTGACAGATGAGGGTATCCCTGAGTTAGTGAACAGAAGCCGTGAAATAGTACACTCTGCTCTTTGGGATAAGTATAAATAATAAATACTAAGAAACAGTCTATTTTTTTTAGTACTTTTGTGTTTCGTACTAACAAATTTTTAGCATGAAATTAAGAAGCATATTTTTATCTCTGATATTTATAGCCGGCGTAACAAATGGACTATCGGCGAAGCTTACATACACAGAACCCAGTCTTATAGATCATTCTATAACTGGTATTCAGCAAGATTATCAAACTCATATCGTAGCTAAAGGCGAGACTGCATATTCCATAGCTTCGGCATACAATACGACCGTGCAGGAGATATATCGCCTGAATCCGAAGGCTGAAAAGGGTATAAAAGCAGGAGATAAACTTTTGATACCTAAAGCTAAAGAAGTAGTAAGTGGTTATAAGAACCATACTATACAATCGCAAGAAACACTTTATGGTATCTCTCGTCAATATACAATAACCATTGAAGATCTCGTTGCAGCCAATCCTGGCTTGAATGAGAGTACATTTAAAGCAGGTAAAACAATACTGATACCACTTTATGATAAATTGGTAAAATCGGGATTCGCTAATCCAAATATTGAACACAAGGTTGAGAAAGGCGAGACATTGTACAGTATTAGTAAGGCTTATGATGTATCTATAGAAACCTTGTTCAATAGCAATCCGTCATTGAGTGATAAAGGATTGAAAGAGGGATCGATGCTTTCTATTCCCAGAAAACAAGTAACACCTCTTCCTGTTGCTGTTAAGGATGTTGCCGCTACAAGTACAATAGTCAACCATAAAGATAATGTGGTGCGCATAGGGATCTTACTCCCATTTCTTGAAGAAGGCGGAAGTATTCAGAAAGAGAAAATAATAGAATATTATGAGGGATTTCTTTTAGCAGTAAAAGAGCTAAAGGAAAAAGGACTGAATGCTGAAATATATACATTTGATATCGGTTCCGAAAAGAACACAAAGCGCTTGGAAAGTATACTTGGTACTACCGAAGCAAATAGTTTAAGCTTAATTATCGGCGGAATATCAAAACAGCAAATAGAGGTTCTGTCTAAATTTGCTAAAAAGAAAGAGATTAAATATATAATACCTTTTGGTTCTGCCGGCTCAGAAGTTGATTCAAACCCATTTTTATATCAGGCTACTAACTCTCATTCAAATCTATATTCGGATATTTCAGAGGCTTTCATTAGCCGATTTAGAGACTACAATGTCATCTTTGTGTCGGAGGCAGGATCGGATAATAATAAATCAGATTTTGTAAGTGTACTGAAGAAGGAATTGGCAAAAGCAAATATATCGTATGAAACAACAGCTAGTTCAGCCAGTTTAATCACTGATCTGGAAAAAGTATTGGCCGTTTCGAAGAAGAATATACTGATCCCGACCTCATCGTCAGAAATGACTCTAAGGAGGTTAATGCCTGCTCTCAAATCTATTCCGGAGGGAACATCAATGACTCTTTTCGGATATCCTGAATGGCAAACTTACTCTTCGTATACGGAAAATTTTCATAATTACAATGCATATATTTACAGTATATTCTATCTTAATGAGCAGCAGGAATCAGCGCAAAATTTTATAGAGCAATACAAGAAATGGTATACAAAGAGTCTTATAAACTCTTATCCTAAATACGGTTACCTAGGATACGATTCGGGGCTTTACTTCCTTACGGCACTAAACAGGTATGGGAATAATTTTGAATCTGGAATATCGTCTCTAAGGGTGCCAACACTTCAGTTGGCGATGCATTTTAGCAAAGTAAATGCTCGTGGCGGATATATCAATAATGGTTTATACTTCGTTCATTATAAAACGGACTCGAGTATCGAAAAAATTGATTGCAGTAATAAATGATGAGAAAAATAGTACTAAGTTTAATTTTGGCTTGCCTGTATACGCTGAATATTAGTGGACAAGAGAAGTTTAAACCCGAATGGAATGTGGGTATAGGATTTGGTCCTACATTTTCGGCTGTTGATTTCGATCCTTCTGTCAGTACTAAAAATCTCAATCAATTTCACGGTGGAGTTTCAGTAAGATATATTACCGAAAATCATCTGGGGGTAATTGCCGAGTTAAATTACATACAACAAGGATGGGCTGAAAGTTTTAAAGAGCAACCTGAATTTTCTCATTCGCATCAATTGAATTATATCGAATTACCACTCCTTACTCATATATATTTTGGAAACAAGATTCGATATTTTATTAATCTGGGACCTAAAATAGCTTACTTGATCAGTGATAGTGAGAAAATGAATGATGCTTTTGCCGACTATCTGGCTAGTGGTGAAGTCAGTGCGACTAGCCCTACATATCAGTATTTTCGTAAGGCAGAGAAAAAGCTGGACTATGGACTTATGGCTGGTATGGGACTTGAGTTCAGAACCGGTATAGGCAATTTCAGTTTAGAAGGCAGATATAGCTTCGGATTTGGAGATATTTATAACAATAGAAAATCAGATTATTTTAATCGTTCGGCAAATAGAGTTATTTCAGCCAAGTTAACCTACTACGTTAAACTATTCTAATCCTATGCCCCGTATATACCGACTATCCCGAACAGGGTTAAAGTTATTATATAAAATACGCCATCATCGAGGACATGGTATTCATTCGCCATTTGTATTTAATCTCATAAATAAGGTTATAGAAGAGAAAACACCTTATCATGCTTACGAAGATATACAGGCTTATTTGGATAGTGTTCCGAATATTGATTATTCTCAAAGGAAATACAATCTATTATCTTTTAGATTAGTCAATTATTTTGAGGCAAAGCAAATACTCGAAATAGGGTCGGGGACAGGTGTCAATACGATATACTTAACTGCACCATCCAGCAAAATAGATTGCAATTGCGCTGAGTTGTCGGTGAAAAAAATAGCGAGGGCGCAAAGAATATATAAAGAATGGGGTCGAAAGATCAATTTGAATACCCATGGGTTGCCGGTCTTAGATAAAAAGCAAGATTGTATTTTTATCGATCTGAATAATTATAATAAATTGAATAGTAATCTGGTAAATTATATTTTACCACTCATTCATGAAGGAACGTTTATTATTGTGAAAGATATCCGAACAAATAAGCGCCATCAAATGTTATGGAAGAGTATTATGGATATGGAATCGCGGACTGCTGTACTAGATCTATTCAATATAGGAATTGTATTCTTCGACCGTAAACTTTATCGCTGGAATTATCAGATTAGTTTTTAAGGTAATATATAATACTTTTCTATATTTTGATAATGCGATCTGAGAGGTATTAGAAAAGAATGCAGTGTTGACATTCCAACTTTACTTAATTAATAATCAACAATGAAAAAAAGCCTAGTATACACTAAAACAGGAGATAAGGGCAAGACGTCTCTTGTGGGTGGCAAGCGTGTAGCCAAAGCCCATATAAGATTGGAGGCTTATGGTACTATCGATGAGTTGAATTCTTTTACGGGTTCTCTTATCTGTCAGATAGAGGATGAAGGAGACTTAAAAATACTTTCTTATATCCAACATAAATTATTCACAGTAGGTTCTTATCTTGCTACCGAAACGGAAGCAATTTCGCCGAAGGCTGCAAGCATCATAATCGATAAAGATATTGCTTTGCTTGAAAATGAAATGGATAGAATGGATAGTGAGTTACCTCCCCTCCGTCAGTTCGTTTTGCCGGGTGGAAGTGAAGCTGCTGCTCGAGCACATATCTGTCGTACTGTATGCCGAAGAGCCGAACGCTGTATTTATAGAGTGAAAGAGGAATTTCCTGTAGATGACAATATTATGACATTTGTTAACAGGCTTTCCGATTACTTTTTTCTCTTATCAAGAAAGGAATGTAACAAGAATGGTAAGGAGATATTCTGGAATCAGGAAATTATCCAATAATTAATCCATTTTAATGCTACATATATCAAATAATATTTTATTTTTGCGAAAAGTAAAATAATTAATAAAATAATAATCAATAAAATAACAAACTATGTACTGGACCCTTGAATTAGCTTCAAAACTAGAAGATGCTCCATGGCCTGCAACCAAAGAAGAGCTGATTGATTACGCACAGCGCTCGGGAGCGCCTATGGAAGTAATAGAAAATCTGCAAGAGATAGAAGATGAGGATGAGATTTTCGATACAATCGAAGATATCTGGCCTGACTATCCAAGTAAAGAGGACTTCTTCTTTAACGAAGACGAGTATTAACTTTATCTTCATAGTATTGGAAAAAAATAAAAGCACAAGTCTAATAGGCTTGTGCTTTCGTTTATTCTGAATAGTATAGCTTATTTAAAGCCTAATTTCTTTGCTATATCTTTTGGTAAAGCATCTTTGTGAATTACCATGCTTATAGTTTTATATTTTACAAAAGCATCAGAAGCATACCAGATTCCCTTGTATTTTCCGGCGTCACCCCATGAGTTCTTCACCATATAATATTTTGTTCCATTTTGATCTTTGGCAATACCGTATATTTGCATGCCGTGGTCATCGGTTGTTTCATAGTTATCGTATGCAATTTGGCGCATTTCTTGTGTGATTACTTTCTCTTTCAGCGGAGAAAGGTCGACTTTAGCTTTTAATTGATTGGTTCTTTCACCAACCGATAGTCCTAACCAATGTGCTTGATCCGAACCTGCATTTTCTGTAGCAGCCTCGTCCGGGATTACAGCAATACCATTACGGGTGAATCCTATTTCGCTTACATCCGACGCCCAAGCCACGGTGTAACCATTTTCTAGCGCATTATCAAAAACCTGCATCAATTCATCTATCGGTAGGTTGTAAGATAAAGACCAGCGCCAGTTGTCAGGAACTTCTATTGGGAATGAAGTGTAGAAAGGATGATGAGTAAATGATGTAAGTGATATGTAATCGTTAGAATCTAAATCTAGGGATTTAGCAAAAGACTGTGGAGTGTACGTTTTTCCACTGTAATCGAACTGGGTAGGAACTACCCCGAAGTAAGCATCCAGCACACCATTAAATCCGGCAAACCAAGCTGTTGATAATTTTTTATTCTTATTTGCTGTTACTGCTTTCACATATCCTGTTAATATCGCCTCTACCTCGCTGTGTTTGTGACTGTCTTCACCATAGTTAAGCCCTTTGTAAACATCGTTAGGCATAACTCCGTACTCGTTGATAGTTTCTATTGCATCCGAAAATGCACCACCTTGAGCGAAATTAAGTGAACCGTTCAGGCGCACATATTTCTGTGCTTTATCTGCATAATTGCGTCTTACGATATACATTTCCGACAAATCGTGCTCTCCTTTGCCTTTACGGATAAGTTCAGATTCGATGAAACCTAGTGCGGAAAAACACCAGCAAGTACCACTGCTACCTTGATTTTTGATTGAAGTAATCGGGTTCTCTTTTACAATCGAAAATTGATACCCTGAGGCAGTTTCCTGTGCCCATGCACTCCATGCCATCAATAGAGATAGGGACAGCACAAACAATTTTTTCATAGTTTTTTTCTCTTAAAGTGTTATATAAATAGTTATTATTTTTTCAATTCGGGATAACTAATACGGGTGTGGTATATTGTTATCAGTTTTTCGCAAAAGACTTCTTTTGCATCCTCTATATCTTTGAATGTAATAGGAGCATTCTTAAACAGGCCATCACTTACTTGCATATCTATTAATCGATTTACTAGGTCGGTAATTGATTCGGGACTGTACTCTTTTAAACTTCGGGATGCGGCCTCTATTGTGTCCGCCATCATTAGCAAAGCAGTCTCTCTAGTGAAAGGGTTTGGTCCCGGATATGTAAAATCGGCTATGTCTACTATTTGGTCAGGATGACTGTTCACATATGAGTTATAGAAGAACTTAGCTTTCCCTTTACCATGATGAGTTTGTATGAAATCGATTATTTGCTGAGGTAAGTTATGTTTTTTCGCTATACGAACACCTTCTTCAACATGTCCGATAATGATATGTGCACTTTCCTTCTCGGTTAACCCGGCATGAGGATCCATACCCTGCGATTGGTTTTCTGTGAAGAATGCTGCATTAGTCATTTTACCTATATCATGGTATAAAGCTCCTGTGCGAACCAATGCTGCATTGGCTCCAATACGATGAGCTGCCGACACCACAAGGTTAGAGACTTGCATGGAGTGCTGGAACGTCCCTGGTGCCACTTCAGATAGTTCTTGAAGTAATGGCCTGTTTGTATTGGAAAGTTCTATCATGCTCACCTCAGAGATGAATCCGAATGTCCTCTCGAAAACATAAACTAATAAGTAGGCAAACGAAACAAATACGAAGTTGATACAGAAATAAACATATATCCACTTATTTTCTTTAATCAGAGTGAAGTCGCCTTCTGTAGCTAAAATCCATCCGGTATAAGAAACCATGTAGGTCAAGAGTATAAATAAAGAACAATATACCAACTGAGAACGTTCTGAAAGGTTTCTTAAACTGAATATACACATATAGCCCACTAGTAGTTGCAAGAATACAAACTGGGCGATTTGAGCAATAGGCATCATCAAGGCGCAGATAAGCACTGTTATTACATGAGCTGTCATTGCCGTTCGTGAATCTATAAATGTACGAAGCAAGATCGTTGGTATGGCAAACGGAATGATGTAAAGCAGGCTCGACATTTTATGATCGACCATAAATCCCGTTATGATTGGAAATATAATTACCATCAAAAGGATGAAAATTATACTTTTACGCTTATTGTACTCTGCTATTCTGTAGAATTTGAGATAGACCATCAACGTCATCATCAGAAGCGAAATCATAATAAGTTCGCCAACGATGAGCCATCCGGGTTTCGCTTTAGTGCCGACCTTACTTTCCACTTCACGGCTGTACGAGTCAAGAATATCTTTGAGACGGGAATCTACTATTTCTCCTCTGTCTATAATTTTTTCGCCTAGCTGCACCTCACCTTCATATAGAGCGATTTGCTTGAGCAGTTCCTGTTTTACTTTTGTTGACGTGTTCTCGTCATATATTACATTTACTGCCAGATAGTCGTTTAGGTTCAGCGATTTGAGATTTGTCGGATTTATGAAAGATGGAGCATCACTGAATATTTTCTCATAAGCTAATTTGGGCGTATAAAATGATGCGATATGCCGTGCCGCATAAATATGATTTTCATTGCTGATGAGCAATTGTTTTTTGTTAAGAAGCTGTACCTTATCATAATCTTCTGCTGATATAATACCTGCCTTATATACTTCTTGTAGTTTTCTGTTTATATAGTTTATATATTCGCTCGAAACGCTTTTAGCTCTGGCATCCTGATCGAATAGCGATATTGTCTTTTTCATAACATCCGGATCCATAGAGTAGTAAGGCTGATAAGATTCCATTATGCTATCTTTCTCGCCTTGTACCTGACTCTCCGATTTGTGGATATTAAAGTTGAAAGGAGCTGTAAGCAGTCCATATTGCCACGGTCTGTTTTCAGCATAGGAGTATTTGTATTTACCCTCGCGAGGTAAGAAATACATAATGACTAAAATCGCTATAATGAAAAGTCCCGGGGTAGGTATATTTATATTTATCTTCCCTTTTATTTTATTTATCAGATCCATAATGATATGGTTTTAAGCACAAATTTACAAGTTTATTTTTTACCGGAATATTTTTTAGGCCTTAATATCAAAGATAATAACATATAATACAACGGATAAGCCCTAATCCATCTATTTATTTTTTTCTAAACCAGTCTTTTAATTCATTTAGAGAGAATACCCTTTTCAACTTCAGAAAGGCATATATGAGTGATAGAAAAAATAATACACATCCAAATATAAGTATATATTCGGACTGAATATGTGTTATACATAGTGCGATGGTGATGAATAATGCATTAACGGCTATCATTTTCAATACATCGATGCTCCATGCGAACCCCGATATATTATTGCAAATAATAAATATTGCAAATAAATAGACTACATAAGCAATGAGATAACCAAAACCTGTTGCTGCTACTCCCATCTGGGGGAATAGTAGATAACAAGATAGGAGATAGGTTGCAAAGAACAGCACTTCCGAGAATAGATATAATCTGCCTTTGCTTTTTGCTAATAATATGGTCGCAATAGGTGTCGCTAATATTTTCAGGTATGTCCCTATTACCATCCACTGTAATATCTCTCCTGCGCCGGTAAATCTAGAAGAATAGAGTAAGAAAAGTGCTAGATGGGAAAATAGCAGAAGTCCGATAACTACAGGCGCAGCAATAACAAGTACGATATACGATTGTTCATTAACCAGTTTCTTTGTTTCAGCTTTGTTATCGATGATAGAGCATAAGCGTGAGAAATAATCGGTTCGGGTAGAGCCTAATATGAGTGCAACATAAACACTTGTGATGGTCCATGCCGATTGAAATAAACCGACAGTACTCAAATCCAATTCATGTGCAAGGTAAGTGCGGACAATAAACATACTTGCTGCATTAACAACTCCAGCCACAAGAACAAATAGCCCAAGCTTAAGTATTCTTTTACCTGTATTGACAACTTCCGAAAAAGGAACAGATACAGAGCGAACTTCCAACTTCTTATAATAGTAGTGGATGCAAAAATAAACAATCAGGCTATTTATTATGAGAGCTGGGATAACCCCCGCTATACCGAAGAAATAATAGATAGGGATAATGATCAGTAAACCAAGCATACTTTCGCCTATTGTGGCTTTCGCCAGATAGGATATTTTACGCATTCCTTGTAAGATAACCGACCTGCCGATAGTAATAATTGCAAAAAATACAGCTATGGAAAGCAATGCAATAGGTAGCGCATGTTCTTTATCATCAAATATCCAATAGCTAAGGGGGTACGAAAAAAGAATGCATATAAACATACCTATGCAGGCAGCAAACACAAACCAACGGTCGAAAACAAAGATAGATTTACCTAATAGATGTTTATCCTCTTCATTTGCCGCCTTTGCTATTTCTCTTATAGTTCCCGGTTCCATACCGAGGGTGCCCAGAGAACGAATCATTTCGATCATCGACTGATACACGCCTATAAGCCCGACTCCTGCAGGACCAAGCAAAATAGCTATTACCTTGGTTCGGATAAGCCCCAAGGCAATGTTGATGGCTTGCGAACCACTGTATATGCTAGTTGCTTTAACAATCTGATTGTATGAAGAATCTTTCTTATTCAAAGTCACCTGATTGAACGGTTTATGAATTACAAAGCTACTATTTTTTGATGAATAATTTCTCGAAAGTGGCAAACATGATGTCTATTGTATGATGATATAATAATCAGTGTATTTATGAATATGGAAACTAAAATATTTTATTAATCAACATATTGTTACATTAAATTGAAGCCTCGCAGTCTCTTTAGAATATTTTATATATTTTTGCAGTCTCTTATAAACAATAATTATTATGTCTCAAAAAGTCAGAGTGCGTTTTGCACCCAGCCCAACAGGAGCTTTGCATATAGGTGGTGTACGCACAGCATTATACAATTACCTTTTCGCAAAAAAGCATGGAGGAGATTTCATCCTTCGTATTGAAGATACCGATTCACAGCGCTTTGTTCCCGGAGCAGAGGAATATATTATCGAAGCCCTTACATGGCTAGGCTTAAAATTTGACGAAGGTACTCATATCGGTGGAGGTTACGCCCCTTATCGCCAGTCTGACAGAAAAGAGATTTATAAAAAATATGTTGATAGCCTATTAGAGAAAGGCGCAGCTTACATTGCTTTCGATACTCCTGAAGAATTGGATGCTAAACGTGCTGCGATAGCAAACTTTCAATATGATGCTTCTACTCGTGGCGAGATGCGGAATTCATTGACTTTGTCTAAAGATGAGGTTCAGAATCTCATAGATGCAGGAAATCAGTATGTTGTTCGCTTCAAGATAGAGCCTAATGAAGATGTACTTGTAAACGATATTATTCGTGGAGAGGTAAAGATAAACTCATCTGTACTGGATGATAAAGTACTATATAAATCGGCTGACAACCTGCCGACATATCATCTTGCAAATATAGTGGATGATCATTTGATGGAAATTACGCATGTGATACGTGGTGAAGAATGGCTACCATCTGCACCATTACATGTATTGCTATACCGCGCTTTCGGTTGGGAAGAAACAATGCCTCAGTTTGCACATCTTCCGCTATTGCTTAAACCCGAAGGAAATGGAAAACTGAGCAAGCGTGACGGAGATCGTCTTGGCTTTCCTGTTTTTCCATTAGAATGGAAAGATCCTAAAACAGGCGAAATATCATCAGGATATCGCGAAAGTGGATATTTGCCCGAAGCTGTCGTTAATTTCTTGGCACTTCTTGGATGGAATCCGGGAAATGACTTGGAGATAATGTCGTTAGATGAGCTGATAGAATTATTTTCACTCGAAAGATGTAGTAAAAGTGGTGCTAAATTTGATTACGAAAAGGGTAAATGGTTCAACCATCAGTACATTCAGAAGAAATCAGATGCAGAGATTGCAAAATTATACTTACCTTACCTAAAGGAAAAAGAAGTAGATTTTCCGCTTGATTACATCGAGACAGTTGTTGGACTTGTGAAGGAGCGTGTCAATTTTGTAAAAGAACTTTGGGATCAATCTTTCTTTTTCTTTGAGGCTCCTACATCGTATGACGAAAAAGTTGTAAAAAAACGCTGGAAAGAAGATTCTGCTGCTCAACTAAATGAGCTGATTGTTGTTTTAAATAACATAAGCGATTTCTCGGCTCATAATCAAGAGATAATAGTTAAAGACTGGATAGAGTTGAAAGAATATCATTTGGGTAATATAATGAATGCTTTCCGTTTAGCCATTGTTGGTGAATCGAAAGGACCACATATGTTTGATATAACAGCCGTAATCGGGAAAGAAGAAACAATAAAACGACTTGAAAAGGCCGTTCACGATATTAAATAATATTTTGTAATGCTACTCTATAACATAGCTATATACCTCTACGCATTTATTGTTCGTCTTGTATCGCCTTTTAATACAAAAGCGCGTAAGATGCTTGAGGGACATAAGGAGGTCTATACTAAACTGAAAAATGAAATAGACTGCAATGCCGAGTATATTTGGTTTCATGCTGCCTCATTAGGCGAGTTTGAACAAGGCAGACCTATAATGGAAGAGGTAAAGAAGAGCCATCCTCATTATAAAATTCTCCTTACATTCTTTTCTCCATCGGGATACGAAATCCGAAAAGATTATCCGTTGGCTGATATTGTTTGTTATCTACCTTTCGATAAAAAACATAAGGTTAAAAAGTTTCTCAAACTGGCAAAACCTAAGATGGCAATCTTTATCAAGTACGAATTTTGGTACAACTATATTAATCAGTTACATAAATTGGGTATTCCGACTTATATGGTATCTGCAATATTTCGTCCGACGCAAATATTTTTCAGATGGTATGGAAAACCTATGCGTAATATGCTAAAGTTGTATAGTCGTATTTGTCTTCAGGATGAGAACTCTGCGGTAATGTTGGCTAAAATAGGAATTATAAATGTAGAAGTATGCGGAGATACTCGTTTCGATCGGGTAATGGATATTCAAAAGCAAGCCAAGCAATTACCTGTAGTAGAGAGATTTGCACGTAAGGCAAAAGAAGAGAACGAAACAATATTGATTGCCGGAAGTTCATGGCCTAAAGATGAAGATGTATTTATCTCTTACTTTAATATGACAGCCGATCTGAAACTGATTGTTGCACCTCACGAAATTGATGAAGCTCATTTGAAGTATATAGAGAGCATCCTTCGTCGCCCATATATTCGATATTCTCAGGCAATTCCCGAAAATGTAGGTGATTATGATTGTTTGATAATCGATAGCTTTGGCCTATTATCATCTATTTATCGTTATGGGCAGGTTGCCTATATTGGTGGTGGATTTGGAGTAGGAATACATAATTTGTTGGAGGCGGCAGTATATGATATACCGGTAATATTTGGTCCTAATTTCAAGAAGTTTCGTGAAGCTCACCAGCTTATAGAGCAGGGTGGGGGATATTCGATTGCCAATGCGGAAGATTTTAGGGGGCTGATGGATGAATTCCTTCAATACAGTAATACACTCGAAGCTGCAGGTGCTCATGCAGGAGATTATGTAAAGTCTAATACAGGTGTTGTGAAAAGGGTTCTAAATATCCTCGAATTATAAGAATAACATAATTCAATATAAACAAAAGGCTATTCGTTTCGGATAGCCTTTTGTTGTTTTTTGCATAATACCTATCGCAAACATTACTTTTTTTGGGAAAGATTAAATATTTATACAAGACATATAGTATATAAATATTTAAGAATAAATAATAGATATTTTTTATATAATACTCATCTCAATACATAAGAAATCTTTATTGTATCTTTGTGACGTATTAGGATGCAAACCAAGAGCGATTGGGATGGTTGAAAACTACATTATTAGCAATAACTACACTTAACAGAAACTTGAAATTATGAAAAAAGTATTATTAGGATTATTTTTTTTAGCAACACTATCTATGTCTTCTGGAGTATATGCAAGAGAAATTGTTGTAACTGCTAAAACGGCAGATCAGATTGCAAAAATTAAAATGAATGCTGAAAAGGAATCAAAAGACGCCGAATTAAGAGCTGAAAAAGAAATTATAGAAGCTAAGAGGCAGGCAGAGAAAGACCTAATAAAAGCAACGGAGAAAGCTTGGAAAAAGGCTCAAGAGCGGAAGTTCAAAACAGAGCAAAAAGCTGCTGAAGATATTTTAAGGCTTAAACAAAAAGAAGGTATAGCCTTGTAAAATTATAAAAAATAAGGAGTCAATTTTTCAGTTGATTCCTTATTTCTTTTTTATAGGGAATTAAATTTTTTCTCAACTTTTGTTACTAACTTTACTTCACTAAAACATATTAACATCCTAACTATAAAAGCCATGACAAAGAAAATATTAGCAGTGTCTTTATTAGCTGCGGCAAGCAGTGTTGCTGTGTATATTTATATGCAAAACAAGAAAAAGGCTAAACGTAAGAATGTACCCATAAATTTTATTTAATCCAGCTCACTGACACTGGTTATTCCGTTACGATTGAATAGGAGGCGATAGGTTTTATAGTACTTATCGGTATCTGATTCGCACTGTACTACGAAGTATAGTGGATAGATGCGAGTTCCTTCAAAGCTGGAAAAACCTTTATCCTTATCTACAACATAAAGGGGGATAGATGGATTATCCATTTTCTGCACAAAGTGAAAAAGATTGAACCGGGTTATATCATTGATACCCGACAAGCGATATTCTTTATATTTTTCTATCTCATCTTTTGATAAATTGACCCATTTGCGATATAAAATTATCTGCTCGTTGTAGGTTTGATTTTCCGCCTCTACCAATGGGGAACGATTCCGCATATTAAGAACTTCACTCGATACTTTGCTTTCTTCTACAAAGTCGAAAGATTCTTTGAGCCAGCCTATTTCTTGTTTACGAATGCTTAGTTTGAGCTTTGTGTCAAAGTATTTTTTGCTGAGTTCGGATGAAAAATAGTATCGCATTAAATCTTTAATACGGTCTTTCAGCATATAACTGATAACTAATACAACGAAGAGGTCTGTTGTGAAGTTGCCATAGCGTTGTGTAGCGAAAAAAGATATTACGGTAGCGAAGATCATAGCGACTCCCGCTGCAATGCTATAATACATCTGTTCGGCAAAAGCACCGTCTTTCTTCTTGACAATCTGCAAGAACAAGTCACTCTCTACAAACTTCTTTAGTATATTGCGTTGTGTAATAATAAGGCTGTTGTGTTCCTCATTACCTTCTTCGAGAGTGGAGAAACCTCGTTTTTTCTTATGATCTATTTCTCCGATAAGTAGCTTGTTGAGAATGGGGTTAATTGATTGAATTACAGATCGACTATTGAGCTTTCTCATTATGTCGAACGTGTGCTGTTCAATAATATTTCCCAGAAAATTGTCTCCAAACAAATAATAATTGCGCTGTTCCTGACTAATCTCCGGTCTGGTTAGCATCTCCCATTTTTCACGGTATTCTAATGCAATGGCTTCTACTTGCGATACATATCTGTTAACTAGATGAACCAGCTCTTCGTCATCAGCTGTATTCGCTATAATCTGAGCTTCGCGCCGTAGGGCACTTTTCATAATGCAGAGTAGCATCTTTACCTGATAGAGATAATCTTCTTTTTTTATGTCATTAGTAGGGTCTACGGACAAGGCAGCCAACGCTTTTTGTAATCGTGGCAAAGGGCCTCTGCCGGCCTTTAGTATATCGTCTAAAGAATAGATGGGAGTAATTAGACGAATGTTGCTTTTTACATCCCTATAAAACTGCTCTTTGGAATAAGTCGCACGATTGATATCAAGACCATTGGGAATAAATATCCATGTATTAATCTTGAACTCATTGATATCTTTTGTCTTATTGTTGGTAATAAAACCCGTTTTGAATTCTACTGAAAAATTATCGTGTATTTTAACTTGAGTTTCAATCATGTTTTTACCATTTTGTAAATGGACATTTTACCAGCGATGCATTATAGTAACGATTATCTCCCGTCACTTCTTTACCTAACCAATCCGGATGTATAAAGGATTCTTTTTCGTCCTCCAGTTCTATTTCGGCTACTACTAATCCTTGATTCTCTCCACGGAATTCATCGACTTCAAATGTATGCTTTCCACATTCGATGTAATAACGAATCTTATCTATGGCTCCGGGTTCGCATAGATGCATTAATTCTTTAGCTTCTTCTATCGCAATTTCTTTTTCCCATTCATAGCGCGAAATACCGGAGGCATTGCTGATACCCTTTATAGTCAAATATGCCTTGTCACCCTTTATGCGAACACGAACGGAACGATCGGGAGCTGATGATAAGTATCCTTGTGTTATCTGTTCATGATGATAGGCGTGAGATTTAAAATCTCCGCTGACTAAAAACTTCCGCTCTATTTCTAATGCCATATATCAAATTGAAAAATGAGTAAATCGGCAAATCTTTTGATATATCTCATTTTGCTGATTTACTCATTCGTTTATCTTTTTTTATTTTATTGAATAATCTGTTTTACTGCACCCAAATAAGGATAGAAAATCACCTTGATCGGTTGCTTGTTGTTGTCGAACATTTTCGGTACGAGAACCTCTTGTGTACCATATTGTACCACATCGCATTCTTTTTGTATTAAGTCTTTGCTGTTAAATGTGATTTTTAGGTTTGCTTTTCCCGGTATATTGTAGATAATTCCTTTCGCGAATTTGTCAGCCAACGCTTTTTCTTCTTTAGGCGTTAATATCTGTGCTTGCTTTGGTTCCTTATTTTTAAGCGATAAATAAATCGGGGCTCCGGCCAGATCGCTCTCACCCACTACACCTAATTTTGACGAGAATCGGAAGACAATTCTACTGTCTATGTCCTTTTCATCGGGAATAATTACGAAATTTTGCATGCCTGTTTCAGTCGTTTCCGTTCCGGCAAACATAGCTACTAATGCTTTCTCCTGATCGTCTAGTTGTCCCATTACTATTTTATAAGCATTACCGTCAGGGGGCATATTGTCAGCTTCGCCGGTGAGGATGTTAGTACGGCTTTCGCGTAGGCGATATATTTGTTTGGCTATTAGCTCGGCTTGTTTAGCAGTTGAGCCGGCTCTCAATATTTCTTCTGATAAGAATGTACGTGGGTTTAATAATGGAGCTTGGTTTGATGGGGTGACATTATTTGATACGTTTTCTTGTGGAAAGGAGTAATCATCGTTGATTGCACAAATCAAACCGTCTCTGGTTAATGTCACAAAAGGCGCTGTTGAGTTTGCTCTGAATTCAACAAGATATGACTTGTCTTTGTCTATTATCCCATTTGTTACAGCTTCTATTTTGTCTAAAGTATAAGTAATGTCATCTTTTGTTATTGGATTCGATATACTCAAATAACGTTCGGCGTATTGATAGAACTCACCTGCTTTGCGTGTTGTTTTTGTATAGTATGCCTGGACTTCTATTGAGGTTTTAGGCAAAGAATAGGCTACGCCATAATCGCTGGCTTTTACAGCACTCATCTTTACCGTGTTTTGTGCAAATAATTGACTGCCTGCGAAAAAGAATAATAATACACCTATATAATATTTCATAATCAGTTTGTTTATTAGAATGTTGTAATTACAAAGCTAATTATTTTTTGTGAAATAACTAACAGGAATACCTCTGGTTGAATGTCATGAGGCGAAAATGTTTTCATAGTGAAGCCAAATTCTTCACTATGCAATATGTGTCACATTTATTATCCATCCATAATTTATCAAGTCTTTACTTTTTCTTGAAAAAATATATCTTCATTTGTAACACTTTCCTTTTTGATTCGTATTAGTATATATATAGAGTAATGAAGAACAATGGTTGATTTCGATATCGAGATAGTAGAAAGATGCAAGACGGGTGAACGCAGGGCACAGATGCAACTATATACTGCTTTTTACAAGCGGGTTTATAATAGCTGTTTACGCATCCTGCGAAGTGTCCCCGAATCGGAAGACGCTATGCAGGAGTCTTTTCTGAAAGCATTCTCGGGCTTAGATTCTTATGATAGGTCAACACCTTTTGAAGCATGGATACTAAGAATTGCAATCAACACCTCTATTGATAAGTTGCGGAAAAAGGATTTGGAATTGACAGACCTGAATGAGAATATACATTCTGATATAATTGATGCGGATGATGATGACTGGGATGAAATATTGGCAAAGGTCGAGCAGGTGAAGGCTGCTATCGGTAAATTGCCTGACTCGAGCCGCTTAATAATTAATTTGTATTTGATCGAAGGCTACGATCATGAAGAGATAGCTGAAATATTAAATATAGCACCGGGTACTTCCCGAATACAGTATATGAGAGCAAAACAACGACTTATAAAACTAATGTAAGGAGAAGAGATGAAAAATTTAAGGAAACAAATAAAAGATAATAAAGATATTTTCGATGATCAAGAGCCTATGGAAGGGCATTTTGAACGATTCGAAGCCCTTCTCGATAAGCAAGAGAAGGAAAAGAGAAAGCCAATTAAGAGGATGCAGCTTATGGGTATAATATCAATTGCAGCATCTATAGTAGTACTTATGGTTGTTGCGATTCAGTTCTATTCGCCACAACATATCCCGAATGATCTGCCTGTAATTGAAAATACGATGGAGGTATCGGACGAGTTTAGAGCTACGAATGACTTTTATAACCGACAAATGCAGGAGCAGATAGCTGATATTATGTGTAAACTGGCGAATACCGATAGCGAAAATCAAGCTTTATTGAATAGGGACTTGCAAAAAATAATAGATGGCAATGCCGCTTTCGTGAATGATATGGCAAATGCAGATGATGAAGAAATGGCTATTCACTATTTAGTAAAGCATTATAAGGCAAATATTCAAGCGCTCGAAAATATAAATGAAAAATTAGGTAAATACACTAAATGCTAACAGCAATGAAAAAGAATTTATTTTATACAGCAGTCATTTTATTCTGTCTCATCATTTCTCCCGAAATGCAAGCAGAAGATCATTTTGAGATAGACCAATCGAGAACCCCGGTTCAGATTGAGAAAAAAAGTTTTTCGAATATCTCCAAGATTGAGATAAAGCATCTTTATGGCGATATCTTTGTTCGGGAATCAGCGACAAAACAAGTAGAGTTAGAGATTCAGTATTTAGATCAAAAAGCCGGAGAGCAGGTAAGCTGTGAAACTTCGACGTCGAATAATATCTTATCGATACAGACTAATTATAAAGGGGGTGCGAATAATAACAATAGACCGTCCATTAATTACATTATCAGTATTCCGCGTAATACAGGATTGAGTATAGATCTCAAATATGGGAATATCAAAATGAATCCTTTCCATGGGCCTTTTATGGCTGATTTGTCTTACAGCGATTTGTCTGCTAAATCGTTAACAGGGTCAACCCCATCTGTTAAAATTAAGTACGGGAATATGTCTATTGAGAATGCACCTGACATCTTGGTAAATGCTGCTTACTCGGATATAAAAATCGATAAAGCGAATAACGTAAATATATCAGGAGACTATAATAATTATGTTTTTAATAATGCACATTCTATCACGTCAAATAAGTCTTTAAACTATGGCGATATAAAGGTGACTACTGTTACAAATATGAATTTGAATATTCAATATGGCGATGTTAAAATAGGTAACCTCGTGTCGAATCTGGATGCTGTGTGTCTATATAGTGATATTAAAATTAATAATGTGTCTCCTAAAATTAGCAACGTGATGATGAAAGGGAGTTATTCTGATATGACAATCAGTTTGCCACAAGATATTTCAGTTTCATTCGATCTGAATATGAATTATGGAGATGTTGATATTTCAAAAACACACAATGTAACTTATACGCAACAGAGCGAAAGCGATACCAAAATAGTAAAAATAGGAAAGATTGGCTCTAAATCACCAACAGGAAAAATAACAGTAATAAGTAATTACGGAGATTTGAAAATCAAATAAATTATAAATAGTATGAAAACAAAAAACATCGTTCTTACAACATTAATCTTTGTGTTGAGTTCTTTTACTCTGGTAGCTTACTCTGCTTCCGAGACAAGACCGGTTAGTCCATTTCAACAGGTCGAGGGCTCTAATGGTATAAATGTGATTTATTCGGCAAGCAATACTTTTAGCCTTAAGGTAGAAGCCCAAGACGACGTATTGAGTAGAATAAAAACTGAAGTGAAAAATGGAGTTTTGAAGATATATATCGATAATAAAGATAATTACAGAATCAAAGGGAAAATAGAGGTCTATATTTCGGCTCCAACTCTCGATCGAATAAATTTATCAAGTGGCTCTAGCTTTATTACCAATGAAATAAGCAATCCTGAATCGATCAGAATTGACTTATCCAGTGGAGCTTCTGTGGGAATAGGTAAACTTACGGCTAAAAGTTATTATCAATCGTCTTCATCCGGTTCGAGTGGTCATGCCAAAATAGCTGTATCTGATGTGAATATAAATGTGAGTAGTGGAGCCAGCTTCAAGTTGGATGGCAAAACTAATAATATCACACTCAATTGCAGTAGTGGAGCAGTAGTAAATATAAAAAACTTGGCTTACGAAACTATAGATTCTCATACCTCTAGCGGAGGTTCTGTGAGCAAATAATATATAATTATAAATAGAGTAGAAGGCGGAAGATTATCTTTCGCCTTCTCTTTTTTAGGGATGAAGGTAAGATAAATAGGCTGCTAATTTTGTAGAACTATTTAGTTAAAACATTAAATAGTTTTGTATTTTTGTTTGTGAAGTAGTTAACCCGAGGTCGTTTGATGATGAGTCTTTTTTGATAACTGATCATTAAATCTGAATCTAATATAGAGCCCAAAATATTGCGGCAGATTATCCGCAGAAAGTAGATGATATGAAAGCCAAATATCAGGAATGGGCTCAACGGACGCTGGTTCTCCCTGCGCCTTGATTATCTATAACACTAATTATTAAGAAGTAACTTGTTATATTATTTATACCTTTGTCTTGAAGCCTTAAATAATTTAATCCCTTAAATCTATAATCTATGCGTATTATTTGTAAATGTATATTAGCTATTATCCTTATTCTTCCGGTATATTCCTGTAGTAATAAGACGGCTTCCCAGCCTATCGAATTAAAAGTAATGAGTTTTAATATCTGGCTAGGTGCTAAAAAATCAATTCCTGCTACTGCACAGGTTTTAATTGAAAGTAAAGCCGATATAGTCGGAATACAAGAAGCAAACCGGGATGGGAAAGATATAGCTGTTTATTTGGCTGACAGCATTGGTTGGTATTCATACTCATCGGGTGGAAGTCCGACAATCGTTAGCAGATATCCTATAGTAGATACTTCTGCTAACAAAAACGGGGTGAAGATAAAAATAGATGAGTCTCATTCTGTATGGATGTTCAATGTTCACTTGATGTATTGCCCTTACGAACCATACCAACTGAATGGGATAGAGTATTGTGGTGGACCTATATTGCAGACCGCGGAAGAAGCTGTTGAATCTGCAATAAAGAGTAGGAGCGAAGCCGTAAATTCTGTTATCGCAGATATATTAGAAGTTCAGAAAGAGGGTTATCCTATTTTTCTTACAGGCGATTTTAATGAACCATCTTGTTTAGACTGGACAGCTAAGGCTGTAGAAGCCGGACTATGTAAGATACCTGTTGTATGGCCATCTACAAAGGCTTTCATAGATAAGGGTGGCATGCAGGATTCTTATAGGCTGTCCTATCCGGATGAGGTGAGTAAACCGGGTCACACGTGGACAACACTTCCGGAAGTTGAAACTTATACTGAGGTTTTAGATCGTATCGATTTTGTTATGTTCAGAGGAGATAAAATAAAACTTATAAACTCACAGGTTGTCGGAGAAAAAAGTGTAAAAAGCGATATCGGGTTCGATAACTATCCATCAGATCACAGAGCCGTTCTTAGTACTTTTACATTAGAATAATAAATGTAATCTCATCTAAATATAAAGGCTGTTTATTCATATTGAATAAACAGCCTTAGTTTTTCGTTAACAGGCTGACAGTTTTTATTGATACCGTTTTCTATATTCTTTCGGTGTAATACGCATCTCTTTTAAAAAAGCTTTAGAGAAATGAAAAGGATCATAGAAACATAATCTGAAAGCAATCTCTTTTATCTTCAATTCAGAAAACTGCAGGTACGAACATGCGCGTTGTATTCTCAATTGATTATAGTATATCATAGGAGGATAGGATGTTTTCTGAGTAAAAAGAGTAATCAGATGTGAGCTTGAATAGCCTACGGCATTGGCTATATCATTCAGTGTTATTTTATTTTCGAGATTGTCTTTCATGAAGTGAATGCTTTGCTGCACTACATCGTCAACCCTTATATTTTTTATTACTCTATACTGTGTCAAATATTTTAGCGACGCTAAGAAATATCTCAGGCAAAAGCTTATGTATTCCAGATTTTCAGGATTGTACCCCATCTCCAGATTCTGATACATATCCTCAAAAAGTAGCATACGGTCTTTATATCTGCTATTGTCCGATTCTTTTATTGAAAGGACCTTACCTATGATCGAATTAAACATCGGTACGTTTTTTCCTTGAAAATGCAGCCAATATATACTCCACGGATTGCGTATGTCTGCTCCGTAGGTATGGGGTTCATTTGCAGGGATAATATATACCTGATTATTCGATAAGTAAAATCTTTCCCCACCGTGTTCTATCCACCCTTTTCCTTTCTCGCAATATATAAGGATGTTTTCGTTGGCTCCCGATATTCGTTGTCTGAAATGAAACTTCGCATTGGGATAATAGCCTATGTGAGTCAGATATAGAGGTTCTGTTATTGGGTTTGCCTCTTGATACTCTCTTGTGTTGTAGGGTGTTACAATGGCTTTTTCTCCTTTGAACCCATTGGCAATTGTTTCTGTGTTTTCCATGATGTGAAGGTGTAGGTTAACGGATTAAACAAAGATACAATTGATCTGAAATATAGCCCTATAGATGAATTATATTTTAGAAAATATGTGTATCAAAAAGTAGTACAAATGTCGCATGCATGCCTATTCCTTATGAAATTAGGACATGTATTATATTTATTGCTTTTTATGTACCTGTTTATTAGCGAATAATAGAATATTTTTGATATAGATAAATGCAGATAAAAAATCAATTCTTACAAAAGACCAAACCGGAAGTTTATAAAAAATATTTACTTAATATTTATGCTATTTCGCTCTGGTTTTAAAGAAAAGACACATCATTATACTACGAATTGAGAGGGAATGCTTCTGATTGAAACGACAAGTAGAGTAAATCGTAATATTTTACATGTTTTCAAAAAGAACATACATTTTTAATAAATACTTTAAATCTAATTTTACATTCAGATAACCTATAAAAATCTAATATGAAAAATAGCCGCTATTTATTACTTATCACTTTTGTCTCAGCAATGGGAGGCTTATTATTTGGTTACGACTGGGTTGTAATCGGAGGAGCAAAGCCATTTTATGAATTATATTTCAATATTGCAGACTCACCTTATATACAAGGTTGGGTTATGGGGAGTGCCATATTAGGTTGCTTGTTGGGAGTTATGGTTTCGGGTAGCCTTTCGGATCGCTACGGAAGAAAGCCGCTAATGATAATAGCCTCGTTGGTATTTATCATCGCAGCCGTAGGCACAGGTGTCAGCGATACGCTCACCTGGTTTATTATCTATCGTATATTTGGAGGAATTGGCATCGGTATGGCATCCAACCTGTCGCCCATGTACATCGCCGAAGTTGCGCCAACGAATGTCAGGGGCAAATTCGTAGCACTTAACCAATTGACAGTTGTTATTGGAATACTTGCGGCACAACTTGTAAACTGGCTTATTGCCGATTCTGTCGCTCCCGGAGAAGATATCCTCAATTCGTGGAACGGACAGATGGGATGGAGATGGATGTTTTGGGCAGGAGGGGTTCCCGCAATCTTTTTCTTTATATTGATATTTATTATACCCGAGAGTCCACGTTGGCTCTATACCAAAATGAAGATAGAAAAATCACAGATAATACTTACCCGTATCGGAGGAGGTGACTATGCCAGAACCGAAATGAGTTCTATGAAAGAGATTGCTGATAATAGTAAAGAAAAGGTGAACTATAAATTACTCTTTAAAGGGAAAATGCCTAAAATATTACTCATCGGAATCGTTATCGCAGCCTTCCAGCAATGGTGCGGAATTAATGTAATATTTAATTATGCACAGGAAATATTTATGGCTGCAGGATATGGTGTTTCCGATATTCTTTTCAATATCGTTATAACAGGTGTAACAAATGTTGTTTTCACTATCGTAGGAATGTACACCGTAGACAGATTAGGACGACGCTCTTTGTTGCTTTTCGGGGCAATAGGCTTAGCCTGTATTTATGCGGCATTAGGCACTTGCTACTATTTAGAGGTGTCGGGCTTATCTGTTCTGGTTTTAGTGATGCTTGCTATTGGCTGCTACGCGATGACTCTGGCGCCTATCACATGGGTAGTTATTTCCGAAATATTCCCTACACGCATAAGAGGGATGGCGATGGCAATTGCCACATTCTCGTTATGGACGGCATGTTTTATACTGACATATACATTTCCATTATTAAACAGCAGACTAGGTTCTTACGGCACATTCTGGCTATATGGCATTATCTGTCTCTTGGGATTTGTATTTGTCAAAAAGAATTTACCCGAAACAAAAGGTAAATCACTCGAAGAAATTGAAAAAGAACTTACTAAATAATAAAGGTGCAACCTTAAATCGTATAATATTTAACTCAAAAGGTAAAAACGTAATGGAAGAGATAACTGATTATCTGATTCGATCCACTGTGAATGAAAAAAATGTAGTAAAAGCATGGGAAGAAAACATCATGCTCCCTACATACGAAATAGGAGAAGAAGAGAAAAACCCGATATTCCTCGAGAAAAGAGTTTATCAGGGAAGTTCGGGAGCCGTATATCCCTATCCTGTGGTAGAAAAGGTTTCTGATGAGAAGAAAGACAAGCAATACAAGGCTTTATTTATCGAAAACGAATATCTAAAAGTAATGATCCTTCCCGAATTGGGCGGACGCATTCAAATGGCTTACGATAAGGTTAAGCAACGCCACTTTGTATATTATAATCAGGTGATTAAGCCCGCATTGGTAGGTCTTACCGGTCCGTGGATTTCGGGAGGTATAGAGTTCAACTGGCCTCAGCATCATCGCCCGAGTACCTTTCTGCCTACGGATTATTATATCGAAAAAAATGCAGATGGCAGTATGACTGTCTGGTGCAACGAGGTGGAACGCATGTTCCGAACAAAAGGCATGCAGGGATTTACGCTTCGTCCCGGAAAAGCATATGTCGAAATAACTGTAAAAGTGTATAACCGTACTGCCTTTCCTCAGACATTCCTATGGTGGGCTAACCCTGCTGTTGTGGTAAACGATCATTATCACTCGGTGTTTCCGCCCGATGTCCATGCTGTGTTTGATCACGGTAAGCGTGATGTATCAAATTTTCCGATAGCAACAGGCACATATTACAAACAGGATTATTCGGCAGGAGTAGATATTTCGAAGTATAAAAATGTTCCTGTACCGACCTCTTATATGGCTATACAGTCCAAATTCAATTTTGTAGGAGGATATGAAGAAGATGTGAAAGGTGGTTTATTGCACGTTGCCAATCACCATATATCTCCCGGTAAAAAACAGTGGACATGGGGCAATGGTGACTTCGGTATTGCCTGGGATCGGAATCTAACCGATGAAGACGGGCCATACATAGAATTAATGACAGGAGTATATACCGACAATCAACCTGATTTTACATGGCTGCAACCCAATGAAGAAAAATCGTGGGTGCAATACTTTATGCCCTATGCAGAGGTAGGCTATGTGAAAAATGCGAATAAAGATGCAATCGTAAATATAGATGTAAAAGAGGGACAGGCAAGTATTATTCTTTACACAACTTCCGAGTTTCAGAATCTACACATTGTATTAAAGAACACCGATGGAAAAGTTTATTTAGATAGTTATGCAAATACCTCACCTTTGCATTCTTACTTCAACACGGTAGAGGTAGGAAATATAACTCCCGAAAATTTAATATTCAATCTCTATACATCCGATGGAAACGAGCTATTGACATATAAGGCAGACAAACCCGAAATAAAGCCGACTCCTGATCCTGCCAAAGCGGCTAAAGAACCGAAAGAAATTGCATCCATAGAGCAACTGTTCCTTACGGGTCAGCATTTGGAACAATATCGTCATGCGACCTATAACCCGATAGATTTTTATACAGAAGCTCTTAGCCGTGAGCCGAAAGATATCCGCTGTAATAATGCAATGGGACTTATTTTAATGCGTCGGGGGCAATTCGCTAAAGCCGAACCCTTTTTCCGCAAAGCAGTAGAAACGCAAACAGAGCGCAATCCGAATCCTTACGATGGTGAACCAAATTATAATCTGGGATGGTGTCTAAATATGCAAGGTCGTAAGGATGATGCTTACGGTGCATTCTTTAAAGCGACATGGAATGCCGCATGGCAAGATTCGGGATATTATGCTTTGGCACAAATAGATGCCGAAAGAGGATTGTGGGAAGAGGCTTTAGAGAGAATAGATCGCAGTTTGATACGGAATTGGCACAATCATAAAGCACGCCAGCTAAAGGCTTCTATACTAAGAAAGCTGGGAAGAAAAGACGACGCGATGGATTTAATCGAAGATTCTTTGAAAATCGATAAGTTCAATATCGGATGCCGATTCGAAAAATATCTTCTAACGAATGATATTAGAGATATAGAAATATTAAAAAACCTGATGCACGGCTCCACTCATCCATATATAGAATACGCGCTCGATTTTGCAGGTGCAGGACTATATGAAGAGGCAACTCGATTATTATCATGCTGCATCACCGACGAAAACAAGGTGTATCCGATGGTATATTATATACTGGGTTATTTCTCTTCTAAAATGGGTAAAGCTACCGAAGCTAAAGAATATTACATAAAAGCTTCTAAAATGTCGCCCGACAGATGCTTCCCCAATCGGATAGAAGAAGTAAATATACTACAAGAAGCCATGAGGCTAAACCCCGAAGACTCCTTAGCTCCATACTATCTGGGTAACTTCTGGTATGCGGCACGTCAATACGATGACGCTGTGATATGTTGGGAAAGATCGCAGCAATTAAACAATAAATATCCTACAGTGCTTCGCAATCTGGCATTAGCCTATTACAATAAATACAATCGCAAAGAAGAGGCTAAAGAATTATTGGAAAAGGCATTTGCTCTGGATATGACTGATTCACGTATATTAATGGAATTGGATCAGTTGTATAAAAAAAGAGGTGTCTCGCCTGATGAACGTTTAGCTTTTCTCGAAAAATATGCGTCATTAGTCGAAGAACGTGATGATCTTTGTATAGAACGGATCACATTATACAATCAGCTAGGACGATACAAAGAGGCTATGAATCTGATTACTGACTACAAGTTCCATCCGTGGGAAGGTGGCGAAGGTAAAATAGCAAAGCAATATACTGTCTGCCGCATCGAATTAGCCAAACAAGCTATGAAAGGTAATGAATTTCAAGAAGCACTCAGGCTACTTCACGAGACAGATTATTATCCTCACAATCTAGGCGAAGGTAAGCTATCTAATGCGGAAGAAAACGATATTGATTATTACAAAGGATTAGCTTACAAAGGCGTTGGAAACGAGCAAAAAGCAATGTTCCATTTACAAAAAGCAACTATCGGTTCGCCCGAACCTCAACAGGCATTTTTCTATAATGACCAGCAACCCGACAAAATATATTATCAAGGATTGGCTTGGGCTGCATTAGGCAATACAGATAAAGCAAAGAGCCGTTACAACAAGTTGATAGATCACGGAAAGAAGCATCTTTTCGACAACTGCCGTATCGATTATTTTGCTGTATCATTACCCGATCTTGCCATTTGGGAAGACGATCTGAATATTCGCAATCAGATACATTGCTACTATGTTATGGGATTGGGGAATCTGGGATTAGGAAATCTGAATGAAGCCAAGGAATATCTTATAAAAGTGAAACAATTGGATATAAACCATTTGGATAGCCACTTGATACTGAATAGCATTTAATATTAAAACAAAAATCATAATACCATGCAATTACAAAAGTATTTATTGATCGCTCTGTTTCTGGTAGCCTCTACGAGTCTGCTTGCCGCAAATTACATTCCGATAACAACGGATAATACATGCTTGCTGTTACAGGTTAACGACCAAAACAGGCTCGAACAAGTTTATTTCGGTAAAAAGATAAAACAGCTCAACGAATTAGAGGCAGTTCCTTTGAAGAGTTTTAGTGCCTATTCCACATTCGGAACAACCCATGTGTTCGAAGCTGCATTAAGAATGACCCATGCCGATGGGAACACATCGACCGAATTAGGATACGTATCGACTAAAACAGATCGTAAAGACACTAATATTTTTCATACTGTAATCTCTTTGAAAGATGAATATTATGGTTTGTATGTCGATCTGCATTACAATGCTTACCAAAAAGAAGACATTATAGAACAATGGACAGAAATAAGAAACGGCGAAAACAAACCTGTTATTCTTAATAATTTTGCGTCTGCCGATCTGTCTTTTTATGCAAAGAAATACTATGTAAGCCAATTTTATGGTGACTGGTCGGAAGAGATGAATATCGCAGAGCAAGAGCTAACTTCCGGTATTAAAATCATAGATACCAAATTAGGGGTAAGATCTAACCAATATACCCATCCTTGTTTTCTGCTCTCGTTAGGTAATCCTGTGGAGGAATCGAATGGCGAAGTGATTGGTGGCACATTAGCGTGGCCTGGTAACTTCCAATTCTGTTTCGAAGTGGATAACGATCAGAAACTACGTGTTTTGTCAGGAATAAATCCTTATGCCTCAACCTATACACTCGATAAAGACAAAATTTTCAAAACTCCTGCTCTGCTCTACACATATAGTAATGAAGGTACAGGAAAGATTACCCGTAACTTTCACCGTTGGGCTAGAAAATACGGTATAAAAAACGGAGATAAAGAGAGAAGTATTTTACTGAATAACTGGGAAGCGACATACTTCGATTTTGACGAACCGAAACTAACCCAAATCATTGACGATGCGTCTAAAATGGGATTCGAACTATTCTTACTCGATGATGGCTGGTTCGGTAATAAATATCCGAGAAATGGAGATACAGCCGGATTAGGCGATTGGCAAACCAACACCAAGAAATTACCAAGAGGTATCCCTTATCTGATAGAAGAGTGTAAAAAAAGAGGTCTGAAATTCGGAATCTGGGTAGAACCCGAAATGGTAAATCCGAAGAGTGAATTATACGAAAAACATCCCGATTGGGTTATCGCTCAACCTCACAGAGAAAGGACTCCTCAACGTAATCAGTTGATTTTGGATATGAGTAATCCGAAAGTAAAAGAGTTTGTTTATAATACAATTGACGAAATATTACAAAAGAATCCGGGTATCGACTATGTGAAATGGGATTGTAACCGTTTTGTTCAAAATTCGGGATCATCTTACTTGCCGGCTGATAAGCAATCGCACCTTTGGATAGATTATAGTTTAGCCTTACTGGAAGTAATGGATAAAGTAAGTGCAAAATACCCAGATGTAACCTTTATGGCTTGCTCGGGCGGTGGCGGTCGCATCGACTATGGCACAATGAAACATTTCGATGAATATTGGATCAGTGACAATAACGATCCATTACAACGCATATTTACTCAATGGGGTGCGCAGTATTTCTTCCCTACTATTGGTCTTGCAAGTCATGTTTCGGTATCACCCAATCATATTTCGGGACGCAGTACCCCACTTAAATATCGTTTCGACATTGCTATGGCAGGCAAATTAGGCATGGATTTACAGCCTGTACAAATGACGGATGAAGAAAAAATATTCTCGAAAAATGCAATAGAGACATATAAGCAAATACGTAAAACTGTTCTTCATGGCGATCTGTATAGAATCCTCTCACCATACAAAAACAATCGTACTGTCTTCATGTATGTTAATGAAAATAAAGACGAAGCTATTGTTTTCAATTTTCTTGTAAGAAAAGAATTGAAATCAGATAAGCAAACAATCTATTTGAAAGGTCTCGATCCCAACAAGACATACACACTGAAAGAAATTAATAAGGTATCTCCTAATTGGTCGAGAGCGGCTGCTTACGAGAATAAGCCATTCAGTGGTGATTATCTGATGACTGTAGGTCTTACATTCCCTATATATAATGAATATGAGAGCGTTCTTCTTCAACTTAATAGTATAAAATAGCAAATTTATTCTGACTGAAAACAAACACAAATAGATGCACTATGACTAAAATTTCTATACAACAGTCTGTTACCTATAAGCAAAAGGAGGTAATCTTGCTACGCTTGACAAATACTTCCGGTTCATATATAGAAATAAGTAATTATGGTGCATCTATCGTTTCCATCGTCGTTCCGAATAAAGAAGGGGTAGGAAAGAATGTTATTCTAAGCTATAATAATCTGGAAGATTACTTTTGTGATATGTTCTATTTAGGTTCTACTATCGGTCGTTATGCCAATCGAATATCTAACGGACGATTTACACTGAATGGACAGACATATCAGACAGATAGAAATGACGGACAAAATTCCAACCACGGAGGATATAATGGTTTCAATACAAAGATATTTGATTATAGAATCAATGAGAATAATGTAATATTCTATATCGAAAGTCCTGATGGAGAGGGCGGATTTTCCGGTAATCTGAAATTATCAGTTACTTATTTTTTCTCTGACAATAATGAATTGAGTATCGAATATAAAGCCTTGTCGGATAAAGCAACACCTGTGAATTTCACCAATCACAGCTACTTCAACCTTAACATTCAAAATAATGATATTCTGGATCATGAACTTCAAGTGAATGCAACGCAATATCTTGAGATGAATGATGAGTTTCTACCCATCGGCAAGATTTGTTCGGTAACGAATTCAGCTTTTGACTTCAGAGAATATAAGCCCATCGGTAAAATGGCTCAACTTAAAAAAGACAATCTAAAAGGGTATAACGCATATTTCATAAAAGACCCCGACACAGCTACTCCAATAGCATCGCTCAGGGAAAAAGTATCCGGGCGGATTGTTGATGTATATACATCCATGCCCGGTATTCAAATTTATACAGGCGATTTTTTAGAGGGGAATTTTGTGCCTTTTGGTGGAATATGCCTCGAGGCTCAATATCATCCTGATGGTGTAAATCATCCTTGTTTTGAAACAAATATTCTTACTGCAAATGAGGAAAAATCAGATTTTATAAGATTCAAATTTAGTTGTAAGCCCTCAAAATAAGATTATTCTTTATTCTGTTTCTCGAATTCTTTTGGAGTCATTCCGTACTGGCTTTGGAATAATTTAATAAAATAAGAGGATGAATTAATTCCTACTAAATAACAAATCTCATTTATCCTGTATTTTCCTTCCTGTATCAATTGTGCTGCTTTTTGTAGACGCACTAATCTTATGAAATCAGTTGGTGTAGAGTCGATCATTACTTTCAATTTGCGATGAAGGCTGGAGCGACTCATATAAACTAAATCGGCTAGGCTCTCCACATTGAAATTAGAATCGGTAATGTTTTCGTTTATAATTGATATGATTTTTGTCAGAAATTCTTCATCGGCTTTGTTGATTCCCGATTGCTGCATAGGTAGAAAAGGCTTTTTCAGGAACAACTCTATTTCGCGCTTTCTATTATTCATGAGAGATACGAGCAATGTTTGCAAATACTGGAACGAGAAAGGTTTTTCTACATAAGCATCAGCACCGATTTCCAATCCTTTAATTTTACTGTTCAAGTCATTTTTTGCAGTTAATAGTATTACAATAATATGGCTGTACTCCATATTTGATTTGATAAAATTGCATAACTCGAAGCCATTCATTTCGGGCATCATAACATCACTTATAACAATGTCGATACTTTTCTGTTTCAGTATTTCCTGAGCTTTAAGTCCATTAGACGCACATTCTACAACGTAATTTTCTTTCAACTTGTCTGCAATAAATTGTAACATATCCGTATTGTCTTCAACTACCAATATTGATTCTAAATGTTTCTTCTTTGCAGAGTTAGTTTCATTTTCTACAATATAATCGGATGCCCTGTCTATATTTATAGTATCTGTTCCATTTGTTGCCAATTCCTGCTGAAGAGGGACTTTGAGCATAAAGGTATTTAGCCCTGATTGTGATGTATAGAATAGATAGCCATTATGAAGTTCTGTTAAAGAACGAGCCAGAGAAAGACCAATACCTGAACCTGATGTTTCGCGACGATCTGATTTTACCTGAAAGAAAGGTTCAAATATTTTCTCCTTCAGCTCTTCCGGTATTAAAATCCCGTCATTCGAAACTTCTACTGTAAAATAGGTTTCGTCTTCAGATAGGAATATCTCAATGAGATGCTCAGAATATTTTATGGCGTTAGACAGCAAATTGTTTAATACTTTGTCTAAGCAATCCCTGTCAGCGATAGCTGAAATGTGTTCCTCGGGAAACGGATGTACTTTAATTGTTTTCTTAGAAGAAACCGATTGCTGCTGAAACCGTGAAATAACAGTTTTCAATAGTTCGTTTATATCTGTACTTCTCAGGTTCAACGAAAATTTTCGACTATCTACTTTTCTGAAATCCAGGAGCTGATTGATGAGATGAAGTAAATGGTTCGTATTTTGCTCTATGATTTTTAGGTTGCGCTTAATATTAGGGTCTGTGATATCCATTTCCATGATGGATTCTAACGGACCATTGATGAGCGTCACAGGAGTTCTTATTTCATGAGCTATATCGGTAAAGAAGTCTACTTTTGCCTCATAGAGTTCTCTTTCTTTTTCTATCTCAAATAATTTTTGTTTCTCATTACTTCTCTTTCTGTATTTTTTCAGCGATATCTTTAAGCCAAAATAACATATGCTGATAAACAAAACAAGATATACAAAATATGCAATATTAGATGCCCACCATGGGGGTAGTATTTCTATCTCGAGCAATGTTTCTCCGCCACTCCATAGTCCGTCGTTATTAGTCCCTTTCACTTTAAATATATATTTCCCGGGAGGTAATTTGGCATAAGAGGCACTATGATTATTATTAGTGTATATCCAGTCAGCATCTATATTTTCCATTTTATACGCATACATATTTGCTTGAGGTGCAGTATAGCTCAACGATACGAAATCGAGGATGATATTGGCTTGATTGAATGGTAGTTCTATTCGGTCTGTATGAATAATACTTTTCTGCAGAGGAGATCCATCGGCATTAGGGACTATTTCTTTGTTGAATATCGATAACTTGGTTATATATACTGGTGGAATGAATTCATTTTGCTTAAATTCTTCCGGTTTGAAAGCGATCAAACCCTCCATGCAGCCAAAATACAATTTGCCGGAGCTGCTTACTAAACTGGATTTATAATTGAATTGATTAGACAATAGACCTTCGTTTTGAGTAAAAACTTTTACTTGCTCGGTCTCAGGATTAAATCGTACTAATCCGAGATTTGTACCAAACCATAAATCATAATTTTTATCCTCCAGAATTTTGTAGGCTACATCATCAGGCAGCCCGTCTTTTATCGAGTAGCTTTTAAAACTCTTGCTTTTTTTATTATATACACATATTCCACCTCTGTCGGTCGAAAACCATATTTGTCCCAGATGGTCTTCTGTAATGCCGCTTACAGAATTGGAACTCAGATGATTTTCGCCTTTTGCCGTATGATGAATAAGAACTCCTTGTTTCTGATCATATTGAAAAACTCCGCTGCCCATCGTAGCAACCCAGATATAACCTTCGGAATCTTCCATTAAATCATAAGTGTAGCACAACCCAAAAGCATCCATATGCTTAAATTTCATGTCATTCTTGTCGGCGACAAAAACTCCCCAGGCATTACCTAACCATATTTTCCCATATCGGTCTTCACACAATGCATATATACTTTCTTCATTAAGCCCCATATCCGAAAGAGAATAATGCTGCACTTTATCTTGTGGGAGATTAACTATATCTAATCCGTTTTTGAAAAAACCGACCCAAACTTTTGAATCCTGAACTAAAAGAGCTAGTATTCTATTGTAAAATAAATTAGTTATCGGGTTAAATGTTTTTTTCTGTGGATCGAATATAGATAGGCCAGCGTCTTCGGTGCCAATCCAGATATTTCCGTCTTTATCCTCTTTCATTTCCCGGATTCGTTTCGAATTAATAGAACCTTTCTCGCTAACAGGAAAATACTTTTCAAACTTATTATTCCTGTTGGGAAGGTAATTGACACCGGCAAAGTTTGTGCCCAGCCATATTCCTCCTTCCCTGTCCTTATATATTTTTTCTACGAAGTTGTCAGACAGAGAATGGCTGTTAAGCGGATCTTCCATTATATGGTCTACTCTCTGCAATTTTTCGTTTACAATATATAAACCGGATTGAGTTCCGACCCATATCTCGTCATCGTTGAAAATTGCGATATGCCTGATTATTTTATTGTTGATTTCAGGTGCATTTACCTCTTGCAGTATATTTCTTCGTTTGTCGAGTTTCAACAATTTCTCTTCGTGTATACCGATTATTATATTATCATTATTATGACAGATAGTATAAATGTTTTTTCCGGCTAAAGTCAATCTGCCATTTTCATTACCTAAATACTGTGTAAATGTATCTTTCAAATTATCGTACAAGAATACGCCTGATCCGTTGGAGCCGATCCACACTCTGCCATTGTTTTCTATTGCAATACATTGGGGATTACTCACACTCGGTTTGAGTTCTTCTACTACAGAGTACAACACGAGTTCTCCGGATAACATTTCATATTTGAATACACCTTGATTAGGTACAACTATCCATATATTATTATTCTGATCCTGCTTAATGTCTGCAACCCATTCGTCTATGATTATTTTGTTTGCAGTAGTTATGTCGAACGACTTAAATCGCTCGGTAATCGGATCGAATATAAAGACACCTTTATCTGTTCCTAGCCAGAGTTTCTTATCAGAATCTTCACATATTGCACCGATGTTGTTATTTCCCTTTTTGGTTATCTGATCGTAGCAATCGAATACTTTAAAGGATATTCCATCATAACGATTTAATCGGTTGCGCGTACCAAACCACATGAATCCATAGCTGTCCTGACAGATCGATTTAACGTTGTTCTGAGATAATCCGGCCTTTCCATCGATTATCGAGAAGTAATAATCAGAAGCAAGGGTACAAGTAGAGAATAGAAATAAGAAAATGAATAGAAAAAAAATACGATTCATAGATAAGGCGACTTTATAGGTAGTAGAGTAACAAATATACATAATATATAAATCACACATGTCGTAATAAATAATACAAAGGTCGCATTTTGAAGTTAAAATATAGTGTTGCGACAAATTTGTTATTTTTTGAAAAGATGGTAATTCTTGTTACTGAATCTTAAAATTATATTTGTCGCATAACCTTTTAATGCCATTGAAGTAAAATAGGAAAAATAATAAAATTTTACATGTTTTCAGAAAGTACTTACATTTTTAATGGATATATAAAATCTAAATTTACGCTCTGGTCTCATTTAATAATAAAGATTGGAGTAAAAGAATCTGGTACGAATGGAAAACCCATGAAAAATACGTTTTAAGACCCCTTGAAAATAGCATTAAACCTTGAATTGAATTAACCTGTTGCTGAGTAGCAGGTTAGTATTAACACCCTAAATCTATAAACCTCAAACGACTAATTTATGAAAAAGTGTATGAACATTAATTTCAAACTGAGGGCGGCATTTATATTGATGCTGTTCTGCTTGTCGGGAGCCATTGCTTTTGCCCAGAATGTAACTATTACAGGGCTTATAACCGATGGAGAGACAAAAGAATCGATAATAGGAGCATCTGTTGTGGTAAAAGGTACAACCACAGGTACACTGTCTGATGTCGATGGTAAATATTCTATTTCAGTTTCACAAAATCAAACATTGACAGTTTCATTCCTAGGTTACGAAACCAGAGAAGTAAGAGCAGTGGGGCCTGTACTCAATATTAGTCTTACACCTCATAATTTTGAGATGGACGATGTGGTTATAGTCGGTGCCGTGATGAAAAAGAGCGATCTGACAGGGGCAGTCAGTAGTGTAAATTCCGCTGTACTGACCGAGAAGCCGGTTACTACAATTAATCAGGCACTTCAGGGACGTGTAGCCGGAGTATTGATTTCAAATGGTACTCGTCCGGGAGATGATGCATCTATCAAAATTCGTGGTATAAATACTATAAATACATCAACAGACCCTATTTATGTAGTAGATGGTTTGGTGGTGGATAATTATGCTTCGGGATTTAATGCAGTGAATGTGGATGATGTAGCTTCTGTCGAAATATTGAAAGATGCTTCTGCTACTGCACTGTATGGTTCTCGTGGAGCTAATGGCGTGGTTTTGATTACTACCAAAAGAGGAAGAAATGGTGAGGGTAGAGTAAATTATGACACATGGTTTGGCGTTCAGAATTTTGCCAAAGTTCCCAAGACGATGGATACACGACAATTATTCGAGTTAAGAAAAGATGCTTATGTGAATGGATATTCGGTAACCAATCCTAATGGAAATGTAAATCAATATATCAATGATGTAGTGATGGGTTCTAACAGGGTATTTGCCGATTATGAATTTGAAGCATATAAAAATAATGATAATTATGACTGGCTCGATCAGGTAACCCGTACAGGTACTTACCAGAATCATGCTTTAAGTTTTTCCGGTGGTTCCGACAAAGGAACATATTATTTGAGTTTCGGTTATTCAGATCAGAAAGGTTTGATGAAAAAATCGGGTCAAAGTAAATATACCGGCCGTATTAATGCAGAGCAAAATATTAAGCCTTGGCTGAAGGTGGGTACTAATACTTCATTTTCACGTACAAAAGATCAATTGGTAGATGATGGAGTGATGAATAGGGCACGTAATGCCAATCCGATGTTGGCTATCGACGAAAACATAGAAACATTGAACTATCAAGGTATATTCGATCAGAATAATTTCAATCCTATCCGCTCTTTGACAGTTGATAACGATCGTGTCAGAAATCGTATTCTTACAGCAAATTACGTGAATATAAACCCGATACAGGGATTGAATATCAGAACTTCATTCTCTTTGGATTATTCTGAACATAAAGAATTTAAATATACACCTAAAAACATATATGAATCTATTCGTTACTCATTGGATGGAGAAGCAAAGCATAAACGTGAATCGCGTACTATGTGGCAATGGGATAATACAGTTTCTTACGATACTTCTATCGGAAAACATAAATTTAACGGTATACTAGGTACAAGTAGTACCCGCACTGACTATGATTATACCGAAGCGAATGGAAAGGGTTTCGGAACAGATTATATAAATTATCACAACTTAGGCAGTTCTTATAAAAAAGCAGAAAGAGAGATCGGTTCTAATTTCACAACTGCTACTTTGATGTCGTATCTTATACGAGCTAACTATAGCTATGATAATAGGTATTATTTGACTGCGACTGCCAGATATGATGGTTCTTCCAAATTTGCTGAAGGACATCAGTGGGGTGTTTTCCCTTCATTCTCGGGAGCATGGAATATTGCTGAAGAATCATTTATGAAAGATCAGACAGCTCTCGATCAATTAAAATTGAGGGTTGGTTATGGAATAGTGGGTAATCAGAATATAGATGATTTTGCATTTCGTAGCCTCTATAGTCCGAATGTGAGTAATAATCAGGTTTCTTTTGTTTCTAATGACCGTAGAGGAACCGAAGATATTACGTGGGAGAAACAAAAACAATTAAATATTGGTATCGATCTGGCATTCTTAAAGAATCGCATCCATTTTACTGCGGACGCATTTTTTATCAAGAATAAAGACTTGTTAATGGAGCGTACCTTGCCTGTTACATCAGGGTTTAAGAAAGCTTTTGTAAATATAGGAGCAATCGAAAACAAGGGCGTTGAATTCACAGTGAGTGCAAGTGTTATCGATTCAAAAGATTTTAAATGGAATTTGTCTGCTAACCTATCTGCCGATAAGAACAAGATCACACAATTATATGGTGAGAATAATGTAATTTATAAAGTAGATGGTAATCGTAATATTGAAAAAGAAGGTAACCTATTTTTAGGCGAATCCAGAAATACGATCTATGTCTGGCAGACAGGTGGCATTGCTCAGGCTGTCGACTTAGATGGATTAAGTAAGATAAATTTCAATGGCTACAACGTAGGTGCAGGAGATTTATATCCGGTGGATACGAATGGAGACAATTCGATAGATCAAAATGACCGTGTGGTAATAGGCTCTACCGACCCGAAATTTTATGGCGGTTTTGCTACTGACTTCGAGTGGAAAGGCATTGCCTTGAATGCTGTTTTTAACTATTCTCAGGGTGCTAGAAAACTAAGTCCTTATTACGAATCTTTAATTACCAGTGTTGGCAGCAGTGCAGCTTCTCTTGATTTACTCGACAGATGGAGTCCTGAGAATAAAGATGCTAAATTCCCTCGCGTATTGACTGGTTTTGATTATAACCATTATAATGCAAGCCAGATGGATTTTAGTGTTCAGAAGGCATCTTTCTTGAGAATGTCGGCCTTAACTTTAGCATATACTCTGCCTGCTAATATAGTGAGCAAATTGAAATTAAGTAATCTGCGCGTATACACAACAGGTTCGAATCTATTCTGTATAACTAATTATAACGGTTATGACCCTGAAACAGGTGATTGGTATCCTCCTACAAAAATGTATGTATTTGGTCTCAATGTAAGTTTCTAAGCTATTCAGAATTATTTAATTATTTAATACGATTAACAATGAGAAGTATAAAATTCAAATTTATAATATATGCATTAGTATTTGCTTTTGCAATAAATACGACCTCCTGTTCAGACTTCTTGGACCAAGAGTCCAAAAGCAGTTTGTCGGAAGAAGAAGTTGTTTCAAGTCTCGAAAACATAGAATTACTCATACAGGGCTTATATACCAAATACCGTGGGTGCAAAGAAGGACGTAATGGACTGATGGTCAATTTAGGTTTAGACGAGAGCCAGCAAGGTAATTTTCAATTAATATCTTCGGGTTCACAGGCCGGAATGGATAAATACAACGGATTGTTGGATGCTACATCTACTCAGGTGGCTGCAATTTGGGAAAACCGATGGCCGGCTGCAAGTTCGGCAGCATTGGCTGTTTATGGTCTTGAGCAATTAGGAGATAAGTCCGAGAAAGCGACTCAACTATTAGGTGAAGCGAGTTTTATCCGAGGTATGCTGATGTTGGAATTAAGTATGTATTGGGGTGAGATTCCTATTAAAGATAAAAACCGGGAAAAAGAACTTGGTCTTGCACGCCAGCCATTGAAAGATGTATGGGCATTTATTATCAACGATTTTAAAATAGCATCTAACAATCTTCCCGACAAATGGGATGACCCTAAGCGTGCTACATCAGGCGCAGCATTGGCGATGCTAGGTAAAGCATATATGTATGCTCCCGTTGAAACAGGTCTTCGTGATTTCTCTTTAGCAAAAGAGTGCTTTGACAAAATGATAGGTCGTTACGATTTGGTAGCTAATTTTGAAGACCTTTATGCTTATGATAAACCTAATTCTGTAGAATCTATATTCGAATTGCAATTTAACAATATCTGGCCCGATTGTAATTACTGGCAATTCGATTGCGGATCGAGAGCCGTAGATGCTTGGTTTTCACAAAGGTGTCATTTTTCAGGATACGACTTTCTTGTGCCTACCCCATTTGCTTACCGCACTGTAGCGCAAGGTGGTATTTGGGAAGATGGCGATCTTAGAAAAGAAGCCAGTATCCGTTACGATTTTACGTATCATGGAGTAACCCCGGATTTATCGAAAACGGAATGGACCGGCACTACCGATGAACTTGAACCTCATATAAAGAAATTTGAAGACCCTCGTACCGATCAGGATAATGGAACAATAGGAAATATGTGGAACTCAGGCAAAAATTTCGCAGTTATTCGCTTAGCAGATATTCTTCTGTTACAAGCCGAATGTTTAAATGAATTGGGGAATACAGCGGATGCCATATCGCTTGTAAATAATAGAATACGTACCCGTGCATGGGGCGGTTCTCTTCCTGCCGACAAGAGATGGGGGAGTATGTCGCAGGCACAATTCCGTGAGAAAATTATGGATGAGCGTTTTCGCGAACTTTGTTTCGAAGGCTGGCGTCGTATGGATTTGATTCGTACCGGAACATTTGTAAATTTGGTGAAAGAACGTAACCGTTGGGCAAAACAAGAAGGGACTATTCAAGAATACAATATGCGTTACCCTATACCTGATACTGAAATTAAAAATAATGACGATATAGGTCCTGAGCATCAAAACCCCGGATACACAAAATAATCGTCTTCAATAAAAATAAAAAGAACCAATGATGAAAAACAGATTTAAACATCTGATCATATTTACTTACATGAGTTGCCTGTGCCTTTCGGCATGGGCCGCTCCTGTAGCTAATGGTAAAGAGATCAGTTACGGTAAATGGAAAATAGTTTACAACGATGCAAGCAAAATGATAGACTATATCTATAATGGAGAAACCGTATTGGCGGGAGTATATGCAAAAGCTAAAAATCAGGATGATTATATACAAAGCACCGATTATAATAATGTAGCCATCAAGCAAGAATCTGTTTCCGATGTCTTTGGGTCTGGCAAGAAGTACACTATCAGCTATACAGGTCTGGAAGGAAAACCAGATATAGAGCAAGTTTATTATTTCTATTCGGGCAGAGATTATTTTTTGACGGAAGTTTTTTTGAAATCGGCAACAGCTATTTCGAGTAATTATATAGCTCCGATATATACCACAACTAAAAATTCATTTCTTCCGGCGGAAGATAGCAACCGTATGCTACGTGTTCCGTTCGATAACGACAATTTTGTACACTACTTGTCGTCACCTCTGACAGGTGAGGACATATCATTCGAAGTTACAGCCATTTTTAATGGAAAAGAACGCAAAGGTTTGATCGTAGGATCAGTAGAACACGACACATGGAAAACAGGTGTCCGCTATAAAGGCGAAGACAATAAATATATTACTAAACTAGAATGTTTTGGTGGAGTGGTACACGAACTGACAAGAGATATCAGCGAGAAACCCGACAGACCATCGAAAGAACATGGTAGCATAAAAGGTAAAAGCCTCAAATCACCTAAGATACTATTCGGAATCTTTAGCGACTGGCGCAAAGGTTTGGAAGAGTTTGGCGATGCGAATGCGCTGATTGCCGCACCTCGCAAGTGGAATAGTGGTACTCCGTTTGGTTGGAACAGCTGGGCTGCATTAGCCGAGAAAGTAAATTATGAAGGAGCGATAGATGTATCCGATTTCATAAAAAAAGAATTACAACCACATAGTTTCGAAAATGATAATACGACATATATTGGTTTGGATTCATTCTGGGATAATTTCACAGAAGAACAATTAGGCCTTTTTGTAGAACACTGTAAAGCCAACGGGCAAAAGGCAGGGATTTATTGGTGTCCCTTCTCCGACTGGCACGGCAATGCGGAGGCAGAGGTTGAAGGTACTAATGGAGCCTACAAGTATAAAGATATTTACTTATATGCTAACGGAAAACCCCGTAAAGTGGAATCACTGGGGGTAGATCCTACTCATCCCGCTACAAAACAGCGTATGGATTATTACATCAACAAATTTAAAAAGTTAGGATATACCTATGTAAAACTCGATTTTATAAATAACGGAACGCTTGAAGCGGATTCATTCTACAACCCCGATGTTACAACGGGTGTACAGGCCTACAATGAGGGGATGAAATACCTTTCCGATCTGTGTGGTGAGGATATGTTTATGGCATTGTCCATAGCTCCGACATTCCCTTCTCAATACGGCTCGTCAAAAAGGATCAGTTGCGATGCATGGGGTGCTATGACCGAAGGCGAATGGGGCACAACAGGCTATATGCTCAACAGCCTTTCGTTCGGATGGTGGCTCGACCGTGTTTATCCGTTCAACGATTCCGATCACATATTACTTTATAAACCACAGGAAGCAGAAGACTATAAAGAAGGGGCGAACAGGGCACGTATAACATCTGCTGTGATTACAGGTTTATATATGTTAGGCGACAATTTCAGTACAAAAGGAAAAGTGCCGTCAGATGGTGTCGCAAGAGAGAGGGCAAAATCGGTTGCTACTAACGCTGATATAAACGATATAGCACGTATAGGGAAATCATTCTACCCAATAGAAGGTTATATGGCGGCCGGTGCCGGAAAAGCTGAAACATTATATACACTTGATACAAAAGAATATGTGTATATAGCTATCTTTAACTTTGACAAAACAGCAGATATGCAGAGAAGCTTAAATCTGGACAGAGTTAATTTGAAGCATAATAATAAGATGAAAGTAAAAGAGCTATGGACTTCATCTCCTGTTTCTATAAATAATAATACCCTTCAATACTCCGTTCCCCCTCAGGATGTTAGAGTATATAGAATCAGTAAATAGGCTACGATATTTTATTTTTATGGAATAGCCGGTTTTACGGTAATTAATTATAAATTGAAAATAAAAAGAGAATCACTCTCTTATTAACTATTATTGAAAATGAAAACTTTAATATTAAGTGTTCTCTTAGTGTTTCTGACGGCGATAAATGTATTTAGTCAGGAAAAGAAAATTATAGAAGTAGGAACAAAAGACTTGTCTATGATTTTCACAGCAACTCCTAACGGGAAAGTTATTTTCCAGTATTGGGGTAACAAACTGAATGGTACATCCTCTTTTTTAGATAAGAAGTCGAAGGGTCAGCCTGATACTAATGACGATTTTGCATCACAATTGTATCCGGCATATGGTGGGCGTTATTATCTGAATCCGGCATTGAAGCTAACTCACGATGATGGGGTTCTTACCACAGAACTGGTATATGTGGCTACAGAAACGAAGGTGTTGGACGAAAACCGTACTGAGACCGTGATTAGCCTGAAAGATAAGTTATACCCTGTTTTTGTAGATGTCCGCTTCATTGCTTACAAAAAAGAGAATATTATTTGTCAGTCGGTAACAATTCTGAACAAAGAGAATAAATATATAAAAGTAGAGAATCTCGCATCTTCATATATTCCTATCCATGCCGGATCGTATTATCTCACACATTTTAATGGTACATGGGCCCACGAGATGCAGATGGAAGAGGAAGAATTGACGCATGGAATTAAAGTTATAGAATCTAAAAAAGGTGTTAGGGCGACTCAAGCCGAAAACCCTTCGTTTTTGCTCTCTCTGAATGGTCCTGCCAATGAAGATTCAGGTGAAGTATATGGCGGTTCGTTAGCATGGTCGGGTAACTACAAATTATCTTTCGAACTCGATGAAACCGGTAAACTTGGTATTGTAGCAGGAATGAATCCGTTTGCTTCGACTTTCTGTCTGAAACCGAATCAAAAACTTGAAACTCCCGAAATGGTCTTGACGTATAGTGCCAATGGAAAAGGACAGATATCAAGGAATTATCATGATTGGTCACGGAAATATGCACTTAATCAAGGAGACAGGCTTCGTCCTATAATTCTTAATAGTTGGGAAGGTGCTTACTTTTCTTTCGATGAGAAAACACTCACTGACATGATGGATAATGCAGCTAAGTTTGGAGTCGAAATGTTTGTACTCGATGATGGCTGGTTCGGCAATAAATATCCCCGCAATGGTGATAATGCAGGACTTGGCGATTGGCAAACAAATAAGAAGAAATTGCCTAGAGGTATCAGTTATCTTGCTGATTATGCTGTTAGCAAAGGGTTGAAATTCGGTATATGGATCGAGCCCGAAATGGTAAATCCCGATAGTGAATTGGCTAAGAAACATCCCGAATGGATAGTTAAAAGCGGGAAGCGGGATATATTGCCTATGCGCAATCAGTGGCTATTAGACTTGAGTAATCCTAAGGTTCAGGATTTCGTATTCAATACATTCGACGAGGTTGTATCTCTGTCACCAAATATCAGTTATATAAAATGGGATGCAAACAGGCACGTCGATAATGTCGGATCAGATTATCTGCCTGCCGATGAACAGACACATTTCTGGTACGAGTATGTAAAAGGATTGTACAGTGTTTACGAACGTATCAGAGCGAAATATCCCGATATTCAGATACAACTCTGTTCATCCGGTGGTGGTCGTGTAGAATTCGGTGCATTGAAATATCACGATGAATTTTGGGCTAGTGACAATACGAATGCTTTGGATCGTATATTTATCCAATACGGAACGAATATATTCTTTCCTGCTATAGCTACAGCATCTCATGTGTCCACGAGTCCCAACCATCAGACCCAGATGATAACTCCGCTTAAATTTAGGTTCGATGTGGCTATGTCGGGGCGTTTAGGAATGGAGCTTCAACCCAAAGACATACCAAGTGATGAGTATGGTTTTGCGATTAATGCCATTAAGAACTATAAAGACATAAGACCCATTGTACAGCTTGGCGATTTATACAGATTGATATCTCCCTATGATAAAAACGGGTGGACATCACATATGTATGTGTCGAAGGATAAGAAACAGTCTGTCTTATTTGCATACAGCCTTCGATATCATGGGCGTACAACTTATTTTGAAACAAAAATGAAAGGGCTTGATCCGGAGAAGAACTATAAGATAACCGAACTGAATATCAAATCGGGAAATGGTTCGTTCTATGGAAACGGACATGTGTTTTCGGGCGATTATCTTATGAAAGCCGGTATAACTCTTGATATAGGAAACCCTTTCGATAGTAGTGTTTTACTTCTTACCGAAGAATAAATCTGAAAAGTTCCTGTTATCTTCTTTAGAGGGGAACAAGACTTATCATTTTATCCGGATCGTTTTTTCTTAAGTTGCAAACGACTGTTGTTAACCTTAAAATTAGATACAATGAAAACAAATATTTACCTCAAAAGAATAGCGGTATTCATTGCTCTTTCGATGCAAATCATTAGTTCTTCTGCTCAGAATATAGATAACCGTTGGGGAGATCAAGGTAATGGAAGATACGTCAATCCCATATTAAATGCCGATTATTCCGATCCTGATGTAATTCGTGTGGGCGATAAGTATTATATGGTTTGCTCCGAATTTCATTTTATAGGGATGCCTGTATTGGAGTCGGACGATATGGTGAACTGGAAAGTTATAAGTCAGGTCTATGATCGGTTCGATTTTCCCGAATGGGACAAAAATCAACGTTATGGTGGTGGCTCGTGGGCTCCTGCCCTTCGTTATCATAATGGCGAATACTGGATTTTCTTTTGTTCTCCTCACGAGGGATTGTTTATGTCTAAAGCCACCGATCCGGCAGGACCATGGTCTCCGTTGCTGAACGTGAAACATATTAGTGGTTGGGAAGATCCTTGCCCTTTCTGGGATGAAGACGGGCAAGCCTATGTGGGTAGAAGTCAGCTGGGAGGAGGTCCCATCATACTTCATAAAATGAGTCCGGATGGCACAAGATTACTTGATGATGGAGTGACAATATACGAAGGTCCGGTTGCTGAAGGAACTAAGATTGATAAAAAGGATGGATATTATTATATGAGTATTCCCGAAGGTGGGGTTGCTACAGGTTGGCAAACGGTCTTACGGGCAAAAAACATATATGGTCCATACGAAAAGAGAATTGTATTGGAAGAAGGAAATTCGGGTATCAATGGGCCGCATCAGGGGGCATTGGTCGATACACCCGAAGGGGAATGGTGGTTCTATCATTTTCAATCGAAAGATCCTGTGGGGCGTATCGTACACCTTCAGCCTGTAGTCTGGAAAGATGGCTGGCCAATTATTGGTGTTGATACAAATGGTAATGGAATAGGTGAGCCTGTGAAAGAATGGGAGAAGCCGCATACAGGGAAGTCGGTTTCTATAAGTGCTCCGGCAACTTGTGATGAGTTTTCTTCAACGGAGCGTTCATTACAATGGCAGATAAATCATAATCCTGTAAATACCAACTGGTCGCTTGCCGATAGAAAAGGTTATCTTACCATCAAAGCTCTGAGGGCAGACAATTTGCGTGATTCGAAGAATATGTTCACGCAAAAAATAATGGGATATGAAGGAGAAGCCGCAACAGAAGTTAACTGTGAAAGACTGATCGATGGTCAGCATGCCGGATTGTTTTGTGTCGGAAATCTTTATAATGCTATAGGGGTTGCTCGCGAAAATGGGGGGAACTATGTTTATACCGAAAGTAATGGAAACAGCGAACGGATAATTCCTATATCTGATAATACAGTATATTTTAAAGTATCGCTAGATGCAAATACGAACCGGCATCAGCTTTATTATAGCTTAGATAATATAAAATATATAGCTTGTGGAGAACCGTATCCCCTTTATTCTAGTGATTGGAAAGGTGTGCGGGTCGGTATATTTTCGTACAACACGCTTGGCGATGGTGGTGAAGCCTATTTCAATTGGTTCAGGTATGCATTTGATGGGCCGGGTTTACATGCTGAAAAATAATAATCAAACTAATTAGTTGTTTAAAATAGAATCATATGAAAAGCAAAAAACAAAAGATATTACTCTCCTTCGTTATTTTTTTGTCTTTAGGAAGTCTTCAACCGATATGGTCTCAAACCAAATATTTGAACAAGCTATGGTATCGACAGCCTGCAGATGAGTGGATGAAAGCACTGCCACTAGGCAACGGGCGTATTGGCGTAATGGTGTTCGGTGATGTTGAGAAAGAAACTGTAGCCCTGAACGAAATAACTATGTGGTCCGGACAGAAAGATAAGTTTCAGGAGCGCCCACTAGGGCCCGAATTGCTAAACGATATTCGTCAACTATTCTTTGCCGGCGAATATGCAGAAGGAAATCGCATTGTTACAGAATTTATGGCAGGAACACCACACTCATTTGGTTCTCATGTACCCGCAGGCGATCTCAAAATGAATTTTAAATACCCTGCCGGTGGTGTTTCAGATTACAAAAGAGAATTGGATCTTAATAATGCAATACATACAGTGACTTTCAGGATTGGCAATACACTATATACCAGAGAATACTTTTGTAGTAATCCCGATGATGCTCTGATTATTCGCTTATCGGCAAGTAAACCTAAAATACTGAACTTAGATTTATCTTTAGATATGTTACGTGAGGCCGTAATTAATGCTGCGAATAATAGCCTTGAATTCACGGGCAAAGTCTCTTTCCCTAAACAGGGTCCAGGTGGTGTCAACTTTATGGGAAAGATCGGTGTAACAACCAAAGATGGTAAAGTGTCTGTTGCAAATCAAAAAATAAATATAGAAAATGCTACATCTGTTGTAATTGCTCTTGATTTAAGAACTGATTACAGTAACGAACAGTACAGGCAGGATTGTGTGTCGACAGTAGGTAAGGCACTATCTCAAAGCTATGATGTGTTGAAAAATAACCACATCAAAGACTATTCTAATCTGTATAGTAGAGTCGATCTGTTTTTAGGTGAAAGCGATGCGGATAAATTGCCTACTGATAAAAGATGGGAGCAGGTAAAGGCAGGAAAAGAGGATGTCGGGTTAGATGCTTTATTTTTCCAATATGCCAGATATTTATTGATAGCTGCATCGCGTGAGAACTCGCCGTTACCCGCTAATCTTCAAGGCTTGTGGAATGACAATTTAGCTTGTAATATGGGGTGGACTAACGATTATCATCTCGATATTAATACACAGCAGAACTATTGGTTATCCAATATAGGAAATATGCACGAGTGTAATGCACCATTGTTCAGTTACATCAAAGACCTCTCTGTTTATGGGCAGAAGACTGCAAAGGATATTTATGGAGTAAGGGGCTGGGCAGCCAATACAATTGCCAATGTGTGGGGATATACTCCTTCGGGACAAGGTGTCAATTGGGGATTGTTTCCTCTTGCCGGAACGTGGATAGCTTCTCATTTATGGACACACTATACTTATACTTTAGATCAGGATTTTTTGAGAGATAAGGCATACCCCATTTTGAAAAGCAATGCAGAGTTTTTGCTCGACTATATGGTTCAGGATCCGAATAGTGATTATTTACTTACAGGTCCCAGTACTTCTCCCGAAAATTCATTCAAATATAAAGGCGACGAACTATCCATTTCTATGATGCCGGCATGCGATCGCCAGCTTGTGTATGAAGCATTCACATCCTGTATCGAAGCTTCTGAGATATTAGATACTGATAATGAATTTAGAGATTCCTTAAGTATAGCGTTGAGTAAATTGCCTCCTATTATGATTGGAAAGAATGGTGCTGTACAGGAATGGTTTAAAGATTTTGAAGAGGCTCAACCTCATCATCGTCATACGACACATCTACTCGCATTATATCCTTTTTCTCAGATTTCACCGGTGAAAACACCCGAATTGGCTGTTGCTGCCAGAAAGACACTAGAGTATCGTCTGTCTGCCGAAAACTGGGAAGATGTAGAATGGAGCCGTGCGAATATGATTAGCCTTTACGCCCGCTTATTCGATGCACAGAAGGCATATGAAAGTGTGGTGCAACTACAACGTGAGTTCATCCGCGAAAATCTGTTGACAATATCGCCTAAAGGGATTGCAGGAGCTCCTTACGATATATTTATTTTTGATGGAAATGAGGCAGGAGGTGCCGGAATTGCAGAAATGTTGGTGCAAAGCCACGAGGGGTATATACAGTTCTTGCCTGCTCTTCCTGTACAATGGGAAACTGGTTATTATAAAGGTCTTTGCGTAGAAGGAGGGGCTGAAACCGATTTAACATGGAAGAATGGTAAAGTAGAAAAGGCTCTGATAAAAGCTTCTGCCGATAATAATTTCACAATAAAACTTTCCGTAGATGGAACAATACCACGTTTTCTGAAAAATGGTAAGGTAATCATGCTAAAACAGAAAGATGATGGCTTTATCCGCTTCGAGTTGAAGAAAGGAGAGACGGTGGAGTTGAAGTATATTTGATTTTAAAGAAATTGATATGTAGAAATAAGGGAGTGTGTTACAAGTAATGTGTACTGTAAAAGTGTTACTCTCTTTTGTCATTCTGAACGAAGTGAAGAATCTTGACTCTCCATAAGAGATCCTTCTCTTCGTTCAGGATGACAATATCATACGAAAAATTACTTGTGACACACCCTCTTATTTTATTCAGTCGTTATTTAGAGCAGACTAGTTGGTGGTAATCACCAACTCTTTACCTTGTTTTAGTTGATCGTGAGTTATAAAGTAACCATCTATTTTCTCGCCTCCATAGGTAATATTTGTTATCTTCTTACCTGTTCCTTCTTTCAGAATTGTAAATTTAGTATCCTTATCTAAGGTGAAAACAATCTTGTCGAAAAGCGGAACAGAGATAATATATTCAGCGTCGGCCGGAGAGAAAGTATAAAGACCAATCGCATTAAATACATACCATGCCGACATTTCGCCTGCATCATCCATTCCCGATAAAGCTAAGCCTTCTTTGCCCATACCATAAAAATGGTTCATGCAACTATCTAGTATAGCTTGTGCTTTTTCTTGCTTGTCTACAAAATAGTACATATATGGTGCGCTATGATCGGGCTGATTGCCATGACAATATTGTCCTATAAAACCAGTTAGATTATGTGCTTCATACCCTTTCCACGGAATAGTGAAAAGAGAATCCAGCTTGGTCTCAAAGTCATCTTTGCTTTTATAGAGAGCTATTAATCCTTCAGGATCGTGTGGTGCAAAGAATGCTGACTGCCATCCATTTGCCTCACGATACATATATTCGTAGTATGGAAATTCGGGATCGAACTTTTTAATCCATTCTCCATTCTCGAGGCGTCCTCTCATTAATTCAGTAGAAGGATCGAACAGGTTTTTATAATTGCTTGTCCTTTTCATCAGCATTTCATAATTATCCTTGTCGTTCAGTTCCTTCGCTAACAGAGCTACCGCATAATCATCGTACGAATATTCCTGTGTTTTTGTTACTGCAGCTTTTGCGACAGTTTCGAGTACAGGGTTTTCGAGATCCATCTCCGAAATCCATCCTTTTTCGATATACTCGGCCAGATGAGGTCTGCTGCCCGGCACTGTCGCATTTTTTAAAACCAGATTATAGGCACTGTTTATATCATATCCTCTTAGGCCCCTTAAATAAGATCCCGCCACAAAAACAGAGGCGTGATCACCATGGAAGAATGTCGGCATAAACCCTGTTTTCTCGCCTTTATCCGTTATTGAATTAATTACATCGACAGCTACGGTAGGTGATATCATTCCAAGGAGAATTAACTTATTTCTATAATCATCCCAAAATGAAGGATCGGTATAATATTGGAAACCTTTATTTACAACCTGACCCTTTACATCGGTGAAATCGCCATTGACATCACTGCGTAGAGCAGGCCAAAGGAAAGAACGATAAAGTGAAGAATAGAATAGTCCGCGTTGCTTTTCAGTACCACCCGATACTATTATTTTCGATAATAGATCTTCCCATGTATCAGTAGCTTCATCCCTTATCTCTGTGAAGCTTTTTTCGGCAATCTCTGCTTCAAGATTTGCTTTCGCATTCTCTATGCTTACAAACGAGAAGCCAATTTTCAATTCTAGCGGTTCTGGTTTATCATTATCGATGAAATTAACGATGGAGATAACTTTTTTATCGTTTCGGAGTGAATCTATTTTTTCTATTTTATGGTTGGAGATTGCATAGAAATACATTTTCTCGCCAGTCTCCTGAAATCCTTTGAATATGTTTTCATTTTCTTGCGAGATACTCCAGTTTCTCACTCCTTCGTTAGATATGGAAAGGTCTGCAATAAGCTTCTTAGGTTGTCCTTCTTTGTATGTGTATTTGTGATATGCACATCGTAATGTTGAAGTTAATTCTGCATTTATATCATATCTTTCGAGGAATACTTGGTAATATCCCGGATGAGCAGATTCATTTTTGTGGTTGTATGCCGATTTATAATCGTCCGGTGCAAAAGTTCCGGTTGCCGGCATTAGTGGTATATGGCACAGGTTCCAATGCCCTTTATTGGTGTGAGTAAAAGCATAAATCACCGTATCCTCATATTGATAGCCCGAACCACTTCTGAATAGTGTGACAGGACTAACCTGAACCATCGCATTCGGAAGTGATGATCCGGGGAATACTTCGGCTCCCCATGCTCTGCGTGTAGGTTTATAACCAAGGTCTATACTGTCCCATAGGGTAGCAGTACCCAAAAAAGGATTAACATAATCAGTGAGTCGTTTCTCGACGGGAGATGAGCAGCTTGTTATGAGTACGAGCAAGCCAATCAGAATTGTGTTGATTTTATTCATAGCTATTAAATTAAATAAGGCAAAAGGTTAAATGCGTCTGTAAATATACGCTTTTATTTCATATGTGTCAACATATAAACATATGTATATGTTTCAAATACAATGTGATATGAAAATTATTTAATATCTTTAGCTTAAATAATCAATGCTTTACTACTCTTTTTGATATAATGCCTGAATTTCTTTTTCGCTGTTCAATTCTATATTTACAATCAGTTTTGTAGTTTCTTTTTTCTTCTTTTTGTCGGTATACGTGATCTGACGTTCGATCGGTAAAGTCGTGAAATAGATATTCTTATTGTCTCGTATTACCTCCAGCGAATTCATATTTACAGTGTATGCAATAGATTTTATTTTTCGTGTTTTTAAATCAGATTCTATTGATTTAGTTATCGCCTCTTTCGTCGTGTTTTTTGCTCCGAAGAAATTGGTAAGAGTAGGAGCCATCTCTTTTTGCAGATCTTTATATTTATTTGAAGATAAAGTTTTGAAGAAATTAGTCAGTGTCTTTTTGATGCTGGCTAATTCTTCTCCTTCAATTGTTTTCATCTGGCTGAGGTAGTCATACCTTTCTTGTGCCAATGATCTGTATTCACCTGCAAAGTTTCCTAACTTTACATTTTCTATGTATGCGAGATAGCCTGCTGCTGTATTCTCATTACTGGTTGTTGCCCAACTGAGAGAATCCATTGTATGCCGTATCTCACGTTCATACGGAGTCTTTGGGTGGTCTGTAAGAAATGCGAAGAAAGCGTTTATATCTGTCGATTTTCTGAGTTTTGCCCACTCCTGACGCTCTTGTTCTCTAAGCTCTAGTATTTTTGCTTGTGCCATTGTACTAAACTGCCCTTCGGGATATTGCACCAGATATTTGGAATAGGCAAGAGGCGTATTTTTATCGATGCAGTCGTTCCAGAAAGCAGCTTCTTTGGCTTCGGCCTCTTTGTTTTGAACATACATATAGGCTCTTATCCCGCCAATAGAAATGAGGAGAATGAGGCCAATTAGTAGAAAGATGATTGATTTTTTATTGCTTTTACGTGGGATGGGATCCGTAGATTCTTCTTGGCTCGAGGGCCCTTCTGCATCTTTTATAGATTCCTCTTCTTTTATATCCTCTTCCACCTCTTTTGCGAAGGTTGTTTCTGAGATAGCATTATTTTCTATTTCTATGCTTACTGTTGAGAAATTAGTAACAACTTCAATGTCTTCCGCATTTTCTTCATCGGCAAACTGCGAAGCATGTGAGGTCAGTGCTATTTCTTGGCAATCGCGACAAAATGCTTCATCTTCTACTACATCTTTACCACAAAGGGGGCATTTATTCTCGGTCATAATTCGGGTTGTTTATACAAATGTACTTAAACATCTATTCTTTATGGGGGTATAACAATTATTTCTTACGTATGGTTTTGCATCCGACCTATTGTTTGGTCTAAAGTTCTCTATTTGTTTACTATATTTCTCTCGTCTCGTATTTATCTGTTTTAAATCAATGTTCAAAAGCAAATAATTTAATTACTTTTACACACCGAAAAATAAATACTTCTGACAGAATAACCATGAATGTCACAATGTTAAACTAGAAAAACAAGCTTTTATGTGACAAACTTTTTTTTCGGTCAGACGTTTTAAATATACACAATACTACAAACTTACATATTTTCTGAGAATAAATTATATTACTATAAAAATGAATGCACTAACTATCATCGAAAGATACTATAAAAAGGATTCTGAACTTCATAACATACTTATCAATCACAGTACCGATGTAATGAATAAAGCTCTTGTAATTGCCGAAAAACACCCGGAGCTAAATATTGATACAGACTTTGTGAAAGAGGCTGCAATGTTACACGATATTGGAATATTTTTCACTTATGCCCCATCTGTAAAATGCTTTGGAATAGCTCCTTATATGGCTCATGGCTATATGGGTAGTGAGTTGTTACATGAACTAGGTTATCCCGAACATGCTTTGGTTTGTGAACGCCATACGGGCGCAGGGCTATCTTTGCAGGAGATAATCGATAATAAATTGCCACTTCCTCATCGCGATATGATCCCGATAAGTATAGAAGAGCAAGTGATTTGTTTTTCTGACTGTTTTTTTTCGAAAACACATTTGGGCGAGGAGAAAACAATAGAACAAGTGAGAAATAGTCTGGCGAAATACGGGGAGCGTTCTCTGGCACAGTTTAATGAATGGTGCGAAAAGTTTTCATGAAATAAAAAAGCCTGCATCTGTGTAAATGCAAGCTTTCATTATTTTATGTCGGTTTATCTGACAATTATCTTTTGAGTAACCCTTCCTGCTTTTAATATATATAAGCCTTTAGGTAATTCTAGTTCACAGCCACCGAGACAGTTCTGTAGATTTTTACTTGTGACCTTCGAACCTAAAATGCTATATACTTCCAAATAGCCTTTTGTTGGTACATTCTGCAATTGGGTTCTGGTAGTACTATTTATCAAAATATCGAGATTCATAGTAATCTCTTTATTATCGACTGCCACAGCATCCTCTATCTCTATTGAGATGACAGAACCTTCGGCATCTACCGAAAGCGAACATCCTATAAATAGCAGTAAGCAGAATATTTTGTTAAATTGCACCATTATCACTTGTCTAATATTGGCAAATATATACAATCAAATATTATAAAAAGTATAAAGTAATAAAAAAATCAGGCTGGTTCACAATTTTTCACAGAGTCCCTCGTTAGCGAGTATTGTATTATCAAACAATTCTTTAGCTTCTTGTAGTAATATTCCGTTGTCTGTGTATCGGGCTGAGAAGTGCCCCAGCATAAGTTTTTTTACACCTGCCATTTTGGCTATTTTGCCTGCCTGCCTGGCTGTAGAGTGTCCTGTCTGTTTGGCTCGAAATGCTTCTGCATCGGCAAATGTCGCCTCATGATACAATAAATCCACGCCCTCGATGATAGGGATTATTTTTTCATTATATGCCGTATCAGAGCAATATGCATATGATTTAGAAGGCTCTGCGGGACGGGTTAATCTTTCATTTGGTACGATAGTTCCATCTTCTCTGATAAAATCGGCTCCTTTTTTAATTTTCGCTAATTCCTTGATCGGTATATCGTAGAATTTGATTTTATCTGTAATCAGATGAGCCTCTTTGGGCTTTTCCTGAAATAGAAAACCTGCGCAGGGTATTCGATGTATAAGAGGAATTGTCTTTACAGTTATTGATCTGTCTTCGTATATCAATTCGCTTATCTGAGGATCAAAAGGTTCTATTTTTACGTCACACGGAATTTCTCGGCAGAAATAATCCAGCTGAGGTCGTAGAATAGTTTCGAGGTCGGCATGAGCATGTATTGTAATGTCACCTGTTCGGCCAAGTAAAGCCAGTGTCGATATTAATCCTATCAGTCCAAAGCAATGATCGCCATGCAGGTGCGAAATGAAGATGTGGTTTAAACGGCCAAAGCGCAATCGGCTGTGGCGAAATTGTAACTGGGTACCTTCTCCACAATCGATCATGAAAAGCTTCTCCCGTACATTCAAAACTTGTGACGTGGGGTTGTGCTGTAGAGTCGGAGTTGCCGATCCACATCCCAGTATGTTCAGATCAAATCTTTCCATCTTTCCTTATTCGATATGTATCAGTTTATGTATCTGTAGGCTTAGTCTCCATTGCGGATTTGCCTTGATCAGTTCGACACAATAGTTTGCATTTTCGATATTTAGTTTATCTCCATCGAATATTGGACTGAGAAAATAGTTATCGGCTTTCGGGAAGATAGAGATGTCAGGAAGTTTATCTCCTTTCTGAACAGGTATCCTTATTTCGTGCGCAAAAGGAATACGTGACTTGATAATCTCATAGTCTTTTTTGGGGCTACATGTAATGTAATCTATCAATGATGGTACAGGTCTTGTCCCATTTGTTTCGATGGCTTGCTTATAGCCTTGTTCCCTAAATTTAGCAAGATGCTCATCTGTTAGTTGTATAGTTGGCTCGCCGCCTGTCCAGATAATCCACTTGCATGGATATTGTTTTATCTCATCTAGAATATCATCAATACCCATTTCGTCTCCATTTGCAAAATCCGTATCGCAGAAACTGCAAGCCAGATTGCATTTCGTTAAACGAATAAATATAGAGGGTTCGCCATTGCGCCCGCCTTCACCTTGAAGCGAGTAGAAAATCTCGTTAACAATCAGCTTCATAGATGGCAGATGTTTTAGGGGTTTCGCACACTTCTACGGCATACAGTTCGGGGATACTTTTCTTGAAAATATCGTATAAATGTTTTGCTATATTTTCGGCTGTCGGATTGAACGAAAATACATCGTTCAGATGTCGATGATCTAACGTATTATCAAGATAATCTTTTACGGTGCTTAGTTCGCGATAATCCTTAATAAAGCCCGTATTGTCCAGCTGCTCGGCTTTCAGATGTACGGTGATTATATAATTGTGACCATGCAACCGCGAACAAGGATGATCTGCTGACAGACCGTCCAGTATATGTGATGCGGAGAATGCGAATTGTTTACTTATTTTATACATAATGAATAATCAATCTAAATTTACTTCAAAAAATCGTCGAAGTAACGGGTTATATGTTCGTGTAAGTGAACTCTATCGACTCCCATCATATTATGCTCGTGACCGGGATAGACAAAGAAGTCAGGATGAGTTCTGTTTTTAATTGATGACTTAAGAAATTGCATGCTGTGCTGCATTACTACAACAGGGTCTTCATCGCCGTGTATAAGCATAAGCCGGCCTTTCAGATCACCTGCTTTTTCGACCATGCTCGAATTCTTATAGCCTTCAGAATTTTCTTTAGGAGAGTCCATATAGCGTTCGCCATACATTATTTCGTAATACTTCCAGTCGGTGACAGGTCCTCCGGCAACACCAACTTTGAACGTTTCGGGGTGGCGAAGCATCAGATTGAGAGTCATAAACCCACCATAGCTCCAGCCATGCACTCCTATACGTTCGGTATCTACATAGGGCTGCGATCTGAGAAAATCTACGCCTGACATCTGATCTTCAGTTTCTATTATACCAAGCTGGCGGTGTGTTATATTTTCGAAGTCGTTACCTCTGTTTGATGTTCCTCTGTTATCTATCGTGAAAACTACGTAGCCTTTTTCTGCCATGTATATATCCCATCCACGAGCTTGTCCTAACCAAGAATTATCGACTAATTGAGAATGCGGGCCGCCATATACATATACAATGACAGGATATTTCTTTTGCGGATCGAAGTTTAACGGTTTAACCAGACGGTAATAGAGGTCAGTCTTCCCATCATTTGCTTTCAGTGAGCTAAGAGTTATTTCCGGTAACTGCATATTGCGATAAGGATTTTTAGCTTCGTGGAAAATGGAGGTTTTATTATTACCTGTTTCAGTCAAAGCTACTTTTCCCGCATTGTTTTGCGATGTGTATATATCACAGATGTATTTGCCCGATGCGCTTAACATGGCTGAATGAACGCCTTCTTGTTTCGATAGCTGTTCTTTCTTCCCATTTTTAAGATTTATCTTATAGATATGCTTTTCTATCGGGCTGGCTTCGGTCGAGCTATAAAGAAGATTATCGCCTTTTTCGTCAAAACCGATTATTGAGGTTACATCCCACTTTCCGGAGGTGATTTGTTTGATCAGGGCGCCGCTTGTATTATATAGATATAAATGGTTGAAGCCATCACGTTTACTTGTCCAGACGAATTTGTTGGAATCATTTTTCAAAAATATGACAGGATTTTCGGGTTCAACATATTTCGGATGAATCTCTGTGAATAATGTCGATTTTAGGTTTCCTGTAAGTGCATCATAACTTTTTAGAATACACGTGTCTTGTCCTCTGTTTATTTCTGCAATATAAATAGATTTTTCGTCAGGACTCCATGCTATATTAGTCAGATATTTTTCTTTGGGGGTCCCTGTTTTGAGATAAACGGTTTTTTCTGTTTTCAGATCGTAAACACCGAGTGTTACTTGGTGGCTTTTCATTCCTGCCATCGGATATTTCAGGTCTTTCAGCTCTGCTACACGAGTAGATATGTCTACCAGCGGATAATCTATAACCATCGTTTGATCCATTCGGTAAAAAGCCAAAGCATTTCCTTTGGGTGACCAGAATGTTCCTTTATGTATCCCAAATTCGTTGCGGTGAGCGGATTGTCCATTCACAATAGCTTTGTCGGTTTCTTTTGTTATGGGAAGCTCACGACCTTCTTTGGTTTGTATATATAGGTTATTATCTTTTGTGTATGCAAATATTCTCTTTTCGATAGAGAAATCTTTATTCTGCATTTCTTTTGTTATGGCATATTTTCCTGTCGTTTCTCCTGTAAGGATATTGAGTAAGTAGCTGTTGCTCGCGGTTGAAATGAGTATTTCATTCGATTTGCCATACAGAGATGTTACATATCCGATGCTTTTTAGTTCAGCACTCTTTTCTAAGCCAAGCTTTTGATTAATAATCTCAAGAGTGATTAATGCTTGTGGCTTTTGATTTGTCTTTTGAGGTACAATAAATATCGAGTCGCCTTTAGCATAAGTCAGTTGATCTCCGTACCAATTTAGCTGACGGGGCATTTCGGCACGATACTTGTAGAATGATTTTCCGCCGGGAATGAGGTCTTCTAACGAAAGAGGAATGTCTTGGCTGTATGATTTCATTGGAAGTATGATGCTCAAAGCAAAAATAATGAAATTTATGATTCTCATGTCACGTTTGTTTTTGAAAGTGCAAATATAGTGATTTCTATGGTAAGAGCTTATTGGGTAGCTGTTATTAATGTGAAAACAAGAGAACATAACTGATTGTTGTTTGGCTCAAAAGAGTGTTTTTGGATATCAGAATCTTTAAATTAATCTTTTTTTAGAACAATTTAAGGTTTTTAAACGTTTTAGAAAATAAAAGCTATCTTTGTACGTTATTCTAATAAAGGCTATGATGTATATAGCGATAATGTATTGAAAATTTAGAATGAACATAATGAATAAGAATAATATAATAACTCTAACGTCTCTACTTCTGTTTGTGTTTGCTTTAATATCTTGTGGGGGTAATTCTTCCAAGTTTGAGGTGAAGGGCAAATTAGATAATGTAACAGAAGGATATTTTTATGCTGCCCGCGAAATAGGAGACTCGCTTTTAGTTGATACGGTGAGGATTAATGCAAAAGGAGAATTCTCTTTTTCAGGAACTGTGGATACGTTGACTTTTATGTCTTTATATTTCAATCAGAATACAAAAAGTACTTATATACTTGTAGATAAAGGTTGGACAGTAGAGCTGAAAGGGGATGTTTTGTTTCCTGATCTGATAAGTGTAAAAGGAGGATCTATAAATGATGATCTGACTTCGTTTAAAGAGCAAAATAAAGATATGCTGAAATCTCGCGTCGAAATTTTGAATGTTTTATCTGAGGCTGTTGAAAAAGATAGTGTAAGCGGAAAAAGTTTTGCCGAATTAAAGAATATAAATTTCACCCTGTCTAATATTGCTGCAAACTATGTGAAAGCAAATCCTGACAAGATAGCCAGTGTAATGCTCATCAATACATTTTTTAAAGATGAGACATCGATACCTCGTCTTGATGAAAATCTCGAATTGTTGAGAGGTGAAGCTGCCGTATTTCCTCTGACTCTCGATTTGAAACGTTATAGTGCGAAAATAAAGCAATCGACAGTGGGTACACCTGCCCTTAATTTCACATTAAAAGATCTGAAGGGAAAAGATGTAAGTCTTATCGATTACAGAGGTAAATATCTTTTATTATCATTTATATCTACCACATGCGAGGCGTGCGACCGCGAACGGAAAAATGCCGTAGAGGTTTATAATCAGTTGAAAAAAGACAAAAAGAATATTGATTTTGCTACAATAGTTATGGATACAGAGCTGGAGCCTATTTCGAAAAACACTCTTGATTCTGTGAAGTGGACTCTGTTGCCCGATCACGGCGGATGGTCTGCTAAGACTGTTGAGCAATACTACATACGAGAAATTCCTTACAGTATATTAATATCTCCTACGGGAATTATATTGGAAAGGGATGTGTCTTTTTTAGACTTACCAAAGAAGCTGGATGATATTTTATCAGGCAAATCGAAATAAAGGTAGACTGTTATTGAGATAATCCTTCTGTATTTTGCTATATTTGCCTTTTCTGATTAATTCTATAAATACAGCTAATGTTAGTAAAAGTTTTTGGTGCAGCAGTGCAAGGCATAGAGGCAACATTGATAACTATAGAAGTGAACTCTTCTAAAGGTATTAAGTTTATGCTTGTAGGCTTGCCTGATGCTTCAGTAAAAGAGAGCCATGAGCGTATTATATCTGCACTTCAGGTTAATAATTATAAAGTTCCTCGTCAACAAGTTGTAATAAATATGTCTCCTGCTGATATCAGAAAGGAAGGTACTGCTTATGATTTGCCATTGGCTATTGGTATTCTGGCGACGAGCGAGCAAATAAAAGCCGATAAACTCGGGGATTATCTTATTATGGGTGAGTTGTCGCTCGATGGTACTATACTGCCTATCAAGGGTGTGTTGCCGATTGCGATTAAAGCTCGTGAATTAGGATTTAGGGGAATTATACTTCCGAAGAAAAATGGTAGAGAAGCAGCTGTTGTAAATAATTTGGAAGTTTACGCAGTTGAAAATATATGTGAAGTGATCGATTTCTTCAATGAGAAGGTCTCATTAGAGCCTACTATTGTAGATACACGAGCTGAATTTGAACAATCACAACAAACTTTTGAATTTGATTTTTCAGATGTAAAGGGACAAGAGAATGTGAAACGTGCATTAGAGGTTGCAGCAGCCGGAGGACATAATCTTATAATGGTAGGGCCTCCCGGAGCAGGTAAATCTATGATGGCTAAACGTATTCCATCTATATTACCACAATTCACATTGCATGAAGCCCTCGAAACAACGAAAATACACAGTGTAGCAGGCAGAATGGGAGCCGAGACGTCACTGATGACTCAACGCCCTTTTCGCAGTCCGCACCATACTATATCGGATGTGGCTTTAGTCGGAGGCGGAGCCTATCCTCAGCCCGGAGAAATAAGTCTGGCACATAATGGTGTGCTGTTTCTTGATGAACTGCCCGAATTTAGCCGGAATGTTTTAGAGGTAATGCGACAACCTTTAGAAGATCGTAAAATTAATATATCCCGTTCTAAATTCTCCGTGGAATATCCGGCAAGTTTTATGCTTGTGTCGTCTATGAATCCTTGTCCTTGCGGTTATTATAATCATCCGGACAAAGAGTGTGTATGTCCGAATGGGGCGGTACAGAAGTATCTCAATAAAATATCAGGACCATTACTTGATCGTATTGATATTCATATTGAAATAATTCCTGTTCCTTTCGAAAAAATATCGGATAAAAGACCGGGCGAGGCGAGTAATTTTATACGAGAACGTGTGGTAAAGGCTCGCGAAATTCAGGCTGTGCGATTCGATAAAGAAGATGGTGTGTATTCTAACGCACAGATGACTCCAAAACTTCTGGCAAAGTATGCTTCACCCGATAGTGCGGGTTTGGAATTGCTGAAAACGGCAATGGATCGATTTAATTTATCGGCACGTGCTTACGATCGTATATTAAAAGTTTCCCGTACTATTGCAGATCTAGATTGTTCGGAAAATATTCTTTCAAAACATCTGGCGGAAGCAATTAATTACCGAAATTTGGACAGAGAAACCTGGGCAAACAAATTATAAGACATAATATTTACTAATATATAGCTATATGAAATTTACAGCTTTGAGTAATTCAATTTTTGAAAAATCAATAAGCAATTACCATACAACAGATAATGTAGATACTCCTATCAGTAATCCATATGAGGTTCAATCTATAGAATCACTTCTTTACCTTAAAAACTGGATAGATACCGTTCAATGGCATTTGGAAGATATAATTAGAGATCCACATATTGAACCATCGGAAGCTCTTAAAATAAAAAGGCGGATCGATAAATCTAATCAGGAAAGAACAGACTTAGTAGAACTAATAGATAGCTATTTTCTGGATAAATATAAGACTGTAAAAGTTTTGCCGGAGGCTAAAATTAATACCGAAAGCCCTGCATGGGCAATTGATCGTCTATCTATTCTTGCACTTAAAATATATCATATGCAGCAAGAAGTGGATCGCCAAGATGTAGAGGAGAAGCATCATCAGGAATGTTTGAAAAAACTAAATATATTACTTGAACAACGAAAGGATTTATCTACAGCTATTGACGAATTGTTGCTGGATATTGAAAGCGGGAATAAATATATGAAAGTTTATAAGCAGATGAAGATGTACAATGATCCTGCATTAAATCCAATATTGTATGGGAAAAAATAATTTTTCATACTAATAAGCAGCACACATATATATAATACATGTCTCTATGGACTTAATTTCTTTTTATGGCTAAAATATTGGTAATAAGGTTGTCGTCTTTTGGTGATGTTGCAATGCTGGTACCGGTAATATATTCTGTTGCTACAAAGTACCCTCAAGACCGTTTCTCTGTAATGACCCGCAAGTCTTTTGCACCATTATTTGAGAATTTGGGTTTTAACGTAAATGTTATTCCATTTGATATAAATGGAAAGCATAAAGGTATCCGAGGGTTGCTACGGATGGCTAATAAATTGTATGTAATGGGATTTACTCACGTAGCGGATGAACATGATGTTTTACGTTCGAAAATAATAAGATTTATTATGCGAATTGCAGGGCACAGAGTGGCCTGTATAGATAAAGGGCGTAAAGAAAAAGCCGAGGCAATTGCTACAAAAAAACTTGTTCCGCCTTTGAAAACCACGGTGCAGCGTTACTTGGATGTTTTTGACAAATTGGGTTTCCCTGCAGATATAACTTTCACTGATATACTTTATTTTGTTCCTCGCGAATTTTATAATCTTAAGGCGATTGCCACAGAGAAAAAAGGTAGATGGATTGGTGTCGCTCCATTTGCAAAGCATAAAGGAAAGATTTATCCTTTAGAGAAAATGGAAAAAGTGGTTGAGATGCTTTCGAAAGAACCTGATACGACAATTTTTTTGCTCGGAGCAGGTAAAGAGGAGAGAGAAGTATTGAATAAATGGGCTAGCACTTATCCTAATGTAGTAGATACTTCATGTAAGCTAAAGCTTGAGAATGAACTTTTGCTCATGTCGTATATGGATGTTGTTTTAACTATGGACTCGGCTAATATGCACTTAGCGTCGTTGGTTAAGACACCGGTAGTGTCAGTTTGGGGTGCAACACATCCTAATATGGGATTCTATGGTTTCGGTCAAGATCCAGACAATGCTGTTCAGATCGATCTGGAATGTCGCCCTTGTTCAGTATATGGCGACTTGCCTTGTCAGAGATTCGATTACGCATGCTTGGGGTACATCACCGAATCTATGATTATCGATAAGATACATAAGGTGCTGGATAAGCAGAAAGAGAAAAAAGGTTGAGGATATTATGAGAATAGCTATTTTATCTCCGTTTTACCCTTATCGTGGAGGGTTGGCGCAGCTCAATGCAAGATTGTATACAGAGTTGTCGAAGAATAATGAGGTAGAGGCTTTTACATTTACAACCTTATATCCTGAATTTCTTTTTCCCGGCAAAACGCAGTATGTATCGCAAGATGATTCGGCAACGGTGATAGACAGTAAAAGAGTTTTAAATTCGATAAATCCATTCACCTATATAGGTACAGCACGTGCTATAAATAAATTCTCGCCCGATGTGTTGATTATTCCTTATTGGATGTCATTTCTTGCTCCGGCTTTCGGCTCTGTGTGTATGTTTCTGGATAAGGGTATCAAGGTGGTTTCACTTGTTCATAATGCCATACCACATGAGCGTAGGATTATAGATAAATCTTTTGCTAAATTCTTTTTTAATAGATGCGATGCTTTTATTGTCATGAGCCAACCTGTTTATGATGATCTTTTATCGCTAAAGAATGATGCTAATATTCTTTTGCAGCCTCACCCTATTTACGATCAATATGCAGAGCGTACAGACAAGGATACAGCATGTGGTAAATTAGGAGTTAGGTCGGACAAAAAGAACCTCTTGTTTTTTGGACTTATCAGAGATTATAAAGGCTTAGATATTTTAATAGAAGCTATGGATCAACTAGATGATAGTTATCAACTGATAATAGCCGGTGAATGTTATGGTAGCTTTGATAAGTATACCGAACTTATTAATAAATCAATATTGAAGGATAATATTATTGTTTTCGAGCAATATATTCCCGATGATATGGTTACTACTCTTTTTTCAGTGGCGGACGTATTGATATTGCCCTATCGTTCGGCAACACAAAGCGGAGTTGTGGCTTTGGCTTATCAACTGGAAACACCCATGATCGCAACCAATGTAGGAGCTTTGGGCTCTACTGTTGAACAATCGGGTACGGGACTCGTTGTCTCTTTACCTACTCCTCTAGGTGTGGCAAATGGTATTAAGGAATTTTTCGATAAGGATAAGATCAGCCTTTACATAGAAAATCTGAAAAAAGAAAAGACTCGACTTTCCTGGGCGAATTTCACTCAGTCGGTCGAATCTTTTTTATCTGTCTTGTAATTCTTATTATTTCACCCACACATTAAGGATCTCACCTATATACATTTTGTGTAAGCCGTCTTTTGTAAAACTATTAGGTAATTCTGATTTATCAATCTTTAAACCTGCTTCAGATATTGGTTGAGCTACTAATTTACGACATTCGAATATCATAGAGGCTTCCGAAAAAGCAGTGGCACCCGAAGGTGTTTTAATAGGAGTAAGGCCTGAACCTTTTATCTTATCTGTATTTTTACCACTTGTAGTTCCACAATACTGTATAACATCTTTATATGCCGGGGTATAGAAAGATATAGTATATGTTTCTCCCTCATCCATTGTTTTAATCGAGTAACGGGTAGGGTTTAGGAAGCACATTGATATCGGTTTTTCCCATAATACACCCAATCCACCCCAAGAGGCTGTCATAACATTTGTGCTTTCGCCTTTTCCTGAAGTTATCAATGCAGCTTCATTGAGTAATTTAATAATATTCTCAGGTATATCTTGAGGCGATATGTTTTTGAAGCCCAGTAAAGTTGCCCCTGCGGTATTTTCTTTTACTTCCGGAATAACAGCTATTGGAGGTGTTAGACTTCCTGATGAAGACATTGTATTTTGATGTCCATTGATATGCTGGTTAAGAGCGTTGAATATCTGATTAACAGAATCGATTGTTGCTGTTCTGAATTTACCGTAGTAAGTATTCAGTTTCTGTCCATTTTTATGAACAGCAATTTTATCCGTAATCATATCTTCGGCAGCAAGGGTTTCGGTGTCTTTACCGGTATTGTAATCGTATTTTATATTTCGAATAGTTGCATTACAAATGTCGTTCTCTATGTTAAGAATCATTTGATAAGACATTACAGCTTTATCGAGCATAAGGACTCTTTTGGCGAAAACTAAATCAATGCTTCCGATACAGGCTATTTGTTTTTTTTCCGAATCAGACAGTAAAATCCGTTGGTTGGGGTTTTGATTGTTCTTTCCAAAATATATTTCAGCCCATTCGTTCACTTTATTGAATAGTTGATCTCCTGATAATTTTGAACTAGGCTGAATCGATTTTGTGAAAACTACCTTGCCATTTGTTTCGGGCACTGCCCCTGCCAGATATTTTGTATTTTCCTGTGCATTGACCAAGGATACGATTGAGAAAAAAAGAGCTGTAAAAAGTAGAATATAGCTTTTCATACTGTGGTATTTTTATTTTATACAATTAGAGTCTTTAAAGTTAAATAATTATGCGGATAGATAGCAATTTTTGTAAAAGGAAACTATCTAAGATTATACGCCAAATAAAAAAGGCATCCTGAATATTTCGAGATACCTTTATTGTTTGTTTTGCAGAATATATTTATTGGATTCTGAATAATCCGTATTTTATCATACAGATAAAAGCTCTGACTCCATCTCTCCATCCTATTTTCTTACCTTCTTCGTATGTACGTCCATAATAAGAAATACCCACCTCATATATTCTAACATTCGGATATCTCGATACTTTGGCTGTAACCTCTGGCTCGAAGCCGAAACGTCTTTCTTTGAGAGGAATAGATTTTATTATGTCTGCTCTGAACAGTTTGTAACATGTTTCCATATCTGTAAGGTTGAGATTGGTAAACATATTAGACACAAAAGTTAGAATCCTATTACCTATAGAGTGCCAGAAGAATAATATACGATGAGGATTTCCGCCCATAAACCGAGAACCGAAAACGACATCAGCAAAACCATTTACAATCGGTTTTAATAGAATGTTGTATTCTTCCGGGTCATATTCCAAATCGGCATCTTGTATTATTATATAGTCACCTGTGGCTTCTGCTATACCTCTGTGTAGCGCAGCACCTTTTCCCATATTCATGGGCTGGGCAAATAGCTTTATGTCACTTTCGGGGTGGTCTTTAATATATGCTTCAACAACTTCTGCTGTGTTGTCTTTCGAGAAGTCATTTACTATTATAATTTCTTTCTGTATATTGTTTATTAATTGTACATCTAGAACTTTATTCAGTATAAGATGAATTGTTGGAGCTTCATTATAAGCCGGAATGACGATAGACAATTTCATGTTGGGTCTTTTTTTAATGTAAATTAATATGTTATCCGGTATGGTGCTCCTTCTTTTGTCCTAAAGCCTTCTTGTAAAGTTTTTCCTCTCATCTCTATACCTCCAGTGTAATCCGAACCGCAAGGTAATGGACAATCGTAACAGTGAGTTTCTACCGTACTTGTATATATAATCATATTATTAATTTCCACAGGTACAAATTCTATTTTTGTTCTATGAAAATCTTCTTTTAGTTTTTTTGTAAAGTCAATATTTTGTGGTTTGTACAATAAGCTGTAAATAGGTTGTGTTGTATCTATTTGATAACAAGTCCAACGAATTGCCTGCAAAGTTATAAATAATACAATACAAATACTAATTAATATTTTAATATTAAGATTTGAACGAATGATTTTTTCATTCTTTATAGTATTTAGAATGAGGTGTATCGGTATAAAAACTAACGAAATAATGAATCCATAAGCAAACCTGAAATCAGGGGCAGAAGAGAACCAGAAAATGAATCCGCATAAAGCGATTAGCCAAGTAAGGTATAAATATCTAAGCTCTTTCTTTCTCTTTTTTAACGAAAAATAAATGATAGGCATGGAAATGATTGCCATTAGACTCGCGATAAAGAAAAACCTGTTAGCATAAGGGTTGTAATAGAACATCCCTGATTGCCACCATTTTGTTATCCATTGATGGAGAGGCATACTTAATACTTGATCAATAGGGGCACAATCTATTCTGGCAAAAGCATAAATGTAATCCTTTTGGTCGATGACATATTCGATAGGTACTTTCCAATCGAAACTGAATATGTCTATTCCGGGATATGGGAAGACTAAATATCCTGTCATTATTACTGTTCGGATAAACCAGGGTAGTACAATGATTAATCCTGTGGAAATGAAAAAGGAGAGGCTTTTATAATTCTTATTTTTAAAATTGATCCATAATACGTAAGCTGCAAATAGGCAAATAATAAATGCTGATAACTTCAGAGTTATGCAGAATGCCGGTAAAGCTATAAAGACGAGTTGATTATTTTTTACCGTATTCTTGTCGAATAATACCTTTATAAAAAGATACATAATAAGTAAATTGGGAAGCAAGTCGGTTGTTGGGGATGAAATATGGAGCTTATATACTGTAATAAAACTACAAATCATCACGATGGGAACGACAGATTGGAATACCGAATTACACTTAATCGTTTTGTATATAACCCACATGAAAATGAATACCAGACAAAGTGAATGCACTCCGAATATATATTGTCCGAAAAGAGGTTTTAGCCCAAAGGTAGAACACGCTAAGAAATAATTAGAGTTAAATCCAAAACGAGCTTGTAAATTTGCCAATCCGGGCACTACACTATATTGCTCGTCCCACATTATATTTTGTATGTGATAATAAGGTGTGTCAACCCACATCGGACTAGTAAGGCAGTGTATTGCAAAAACGAGAATAGGTGATAAAATAAGGAAAAGATGTAGTTTCGGCAGCTCTTTGATCTTCTTTGTGTAAGAATTGATTTCTGTTTGAAGGTACTTTCTCGATAATAAGCAATATAATATGCAGATTGCGACAAGACCTAGCAGTAATATATAATTGGCAGGAATAAATAAAGAGCTTATGGCTATGAATGTAGTGGTAAATACCATTCCAATCATAAATGTATCTATTAATGAATATGGGGTATCTTGCTTTGTAACTTGTCTGTAAACAGAAATACAGAAATTTCCGATAGAAAGAAATACAAATGCCACAATTGCCCATGTGATAATAATTGCAAGCATAATTAAAAGTTAGTTTTGTTTAGTTTTGAAGCCCTGATTAAGCCTCTCTCCTCTCATTTCCAGTTTATTATTCGGGTATGGCATGCACGGTAAACATTGGTCGAAGCATTGGTTACCATTGTCAGGGTAGTATATCGTTGAATTATTTATATTGTATTCTAAAAATTTAGAATCTTTCTCATTCTTTTTGTAATCAATCGATTGTGGCTTATACAATAAGGTGTATATCGGTATATTCGGCTCTTGGTAATATTTAACCTGACTGTATCCCATATATGTCAATAAGATCATGCTAAGAATAATAAATGAAGGGATGACAAAGCCTATTTTCTTTACAAAGGATTTTATCATTAAACTTTTCTCTTCCTGCGAAAAGAAAAACATATAAGGAATAAAGGCACTACAAATGATAAAGCTAAAGCTAAATCGAGGATCGGGCGCAGTGAAGAACCCAAAAAGGTAGCCGAATATAGCTGTTGCCCATACTACGATAAATATACTGTTACGCCTTAGTGCTTTATTGCAGACTAAGACTATAATAGGTGAAATAAGGGCGAGAAGATAAAGAGTCAGATTATAAAAAGACTGATTCTTCAGCCAGATAGGTACCCATTCAGTCAATGGCATATTCAATACTTTGATAGGATCTTCATTGGGTATTCTGGGCCAGGCATAAGCAGCATTCTTTTCTTCCAAAACCTGTTCTATCGGCATTTTCCAATCAAAACTGAATATATCTATCGCAGGGAACGGATATGCAAGATAACCACTAAGAATAATAAAGCGGGTACACCATGGGATGATGATAATTGCACAGATTCCCATAAGGATTAATAAGCTTTTGTATTCTTTATTCTTAATGAGATATATTAAAGCGAATACACTGATCAGGCAGATCAAAGCAGATGATAATTTCAGTGTTATGCAAAATAGAGGTAAGATGACGAGCATCAGTATCTTATTCTGTAAGATATTCTTCTCTATAATGCAACTTAATAAGATGTATATAATCAATATATGCGCCAGTATATCGGTAGAAGTTGATGATAGGTATATGCCAAATGAGAATATGCAGAGAAGCATAATAATTGATAGCATTGCTTTCTGTACGAAGTATTCAGATTTACTTATTTTTACTATCAACCAAGTAGTAAATACAAATAGAGATAAACTATTTATCGAGAAAAAACACGGGTAAAAACCCGGATGATAATTAAATAAAGTAGATAGCAATAAAAAGTTAGAATTAAAAGCTAACCGTCCATGTAGATTACCCAGACCGGGAACAACACTATATTGCTCACTCCACATCATTGTTTGCAGATGATATAAGCCTTCGTCGTACAACAATGGGGTAGTCGATGCTAAAAGGAAAATGGCTGCGACTGAAATGGCTAAGGCTGCTTTGCTCCAAACGGGTAGTCCAGCTAATCTGGTGCTGATTGTTTCGTATAGAGCTCCTAGTCGCTTCCTTTTTATAATCCAATAAACGATTGATATGGATATAAAAAGAGCAAGTATATAAATATTTATAGAGGAAAAGATAGATATGACAGAGAGTAAAACTCCTGTCGAGCAGATTCCTAGCCAGAAACTATCGAAAAAGGAATACTTATCTTTCTTCTTTGAGATATTATGCCATAACGATGATGTCATATCTCCAAAAGCAAGAAATATGAGAACCATCATTAACCACGAGCAAAGAAGTGCCAGCATTTATTTCTTTAGAACTTCGTCGAAGTATTTAATTGTTGTAATAAGACCTTCTCTTAATTGTATTTTCGGCTCCCAGCCTAACTTCTCTTTAGCCAGTGTTATATCAGGCTTCCGCTGTCTCGGGTCGTCGCTAGGTAATGGTTGGAATACAAGTTTAGATTTTGAACCGGTAAGTTCGAGTACAAGAGTTGCTAATTCAAGCATTGTAAATTCACCCGGATTACCAGTGTTTACGGGACCGATAAAGGAATCTTCGGTAGCCATCATACGTATCATAGCTTCCACTAAATCATCTACATATTGGAAACTACGTGTCTGATTCCCATCGCCATATATAGTTATGTCTTCGCCTTTAAGTGCTTGTACTATGAAGTTGGAAACTACGCGCCCATCATTCGGATTCATGTGTGGTCCATAAGTATTGAATATACGTACAAGTTTGGCTCTCACTCCATTTTGGCGATGATAGTCTACAAATAATGTTTCGGCACAGCGTTTCCCCTCATCATAACAAGAACGAATACCAATCGGGTTTACATTCCCCCAATAGCTCTCCGGTTGAGGGTGAACATTAGGATCGCCGTATACTTCGCTTGTCGAAGCTTGCAGCACTTTCGCTTTCAATCGTTTGGCAAGACCAAGCATATTGATAGCTCCCATTACCGATGTTTTTATTGTTTTTATCGCATTGTATTGATAGTGAACCGGTGAAGCAGGGCAAGCAAGGTTGTATATTTCATCTACATCGATGTGGAAAGGATGGACAACATCATGCCTTACAACTTCGAAATAAGGATTATTCATCAAATGAATGATATTGTCTTTCGATCCTGTAAAATAATTATCCAGACAGATTACTTCATTCCCCTCATTAAGTAGTCTTTCACATAGATGTGAACCGATAAATCCGGCTCCTCCTGTGACTAATATTTTTTTGCGATTCATATTGCTAGTTATGTTGTTGCTATTTAGTTTGTTTGAGTTGCAAAGGAACGAAAAATACTACTAACTTTTGTCTTGTTACATAGCATTTTATTTCCCTGCCACAATTTTCTTTATGTCGCTCAATTTATTTAATGCTTCCATTGGCGTCAGATTATTCACATCCAACGATACAATTTCGTCACGAACCTGGCTGAGTACAGGATCATCTAATTGGAAGAAACTAAGTTGAAAACCTTCGCGTTGTTCTGTTATATCGCTTATCGGTTTTGCTATCCCTTGTTTCCTATTGTCGGTTTCTAATTCTTTAAGTATAGTGTTTGCTCTTTTTACAATACTTTGAGGCATGCCGGCCATTTTGGCAACATGGATACCAAAGCTATGTTCGCTACCGCCTTTTACCAGCTTACGCAGGAAGATTATCTTATTGTCAATCTCTTTTACTGATACATTAAAGTTTTTGATACGCTTGAATGATTTTTCCATTTCATTCAATTCATGGTAATGCGTTGCAAAAAGAGTTTTCGCTCTCGCTTTTGGATGTTCGTGTATGTATTCGACAATCGCCCAAGCTATCGAAATTCCATCGTATGTACTCGTCCCACGTCCTAGCTCATCGAAAAGAACCAAGCTACGGGACGAAAGATTGTTGAGGATGTCGGAAGCCTCGTTCATCTCTACCATAAACGTAGATTCTCCTAATGATATATTATCAGAAGCCCCTACACGTGTAAATATCTTATCTACAAGTCCTATTTTTGCCGATTCGGCTGGTACGAAACTCCCTGCCTGCGCCATCAGCGTGATAAGTGCAGTCTGACGAAGTAATGCAGACTTACCCGCCATGTTGGGCCCTGTAATAACAATTATTTGTTGAGAATCATTGTCGAGATAGACACTGTTTGCAATGTAAGCCTCGCCCAGTGGTAATTGTTTCTCAATAACGGGGTGACGCCCATTTTTTATATCCAGAACCTCGGTATCGTTGATCTGAGGACGGATGTATTTATTCTCTTTAGCTGTCTTGGCAAACGATAGTAAACAATCTGTTTGGGCTATCAGGCTGGCATTTACCTGTATTGTCGGTATATATTCTACGAGGCTAAGTACTAAATCATTATATAAAGTCGTCTCCAGAGCCAGTATTTTGTCTTCGGCCCCAAGTATTTTCTCTTCATAATTCTTTAATTCCTCTGTTATATAACGTTCAGCATTTACGAGGGTTTGTTTACGAATCCACTCGGCAGGAACTTTCTCTTTGTGCGCATTACGCACTTCTATATAGTATCCGAATACGTTATTGAAACTGATTTTTAGGGAAGATATCCCTGTCGTTTCTATTTCGCGTTGTTGTATTTTCAGCAAATAATCTTTTCCCGAATGTGAAATCTGGCGTAACTCGTCGAGATCGGCATTCACTCCTTTACGAATAACGTTCCCTCTGTGGAGTAAAGCAGGAGGGTCGGGTTGTACTTCTTTTTCTATGCGGTCGCGAATGATCGGACAGGGATTAAGTCTTTCGCCAATTTCACGCAGGCTAGGTTCGTCTGATGCCAGAAAAGCTTCGCGGATAGGGGCTATTGCATTTAGTGCTACTTTTAACTGTACCACTTCGCGAGGTGAGATACGATTCACAGCTACTTTCGAAATGATACGTTCCAGATCCCCGATAAGAGATAATTGTTCTTCCAGAAGAGTTTTTAATTGTACATCTTTGAAGAAATATTCCACAACAGCCAAACGGCTATTAATAGGCTTTTCGTCTTTCAATGGGAATACTAACCAACGACGAAGCATACGTGCGCCCATCGGCGAAACTGTTTTGTCGAGGATATCCAGAAGGCTTTTACCACCTTCGTTCATTGTCGAGATAACTTCGAGGCTACGTACTGTAAATTTATCCAGACGTACATATTTATCTTCTTCTATGCGCGATAGGGTAGTGATGTGACCTATCAGCATATGTTGTGTGACATCTAAGTAGTGAAGTATAGTACCGGCGGCAATCACTCCATTTGTTAGCTGATCGACACCGAATCCTTTTAAGTTTTTCGTTTCGAAATGCTTTACAAGTCGGTCTTTGGCTGTATTTTCAGTAAAAACCCAGTCGTCGAGTTCGAAAATAAAGAAACGATTACCAAAATATTCTTCAAATAACTTTTTCTTGCTGCGTTCTACTAATATCTCCTTCGGAGAGAAATTTGTAAGCAGCTTATCTATATATTCTTTCTTTCCTTCTGCTACAAGAAACTCTCCTGTCGAAATATCAAGGAGCGATATTCCGCAGATGTTTTTCGCAAAATGTATGGCGCAGAGAAAATTGTTTTCTTTATGGTTGAGTATATTGTCGTTGATCGAAACTCCCGGCGTTACCAGTTCTGTAACACCTCTTTTTACTATCGATTTTGTTAACTTAGGGTCTTCGAGTTGATCACAAATTGCAACACGCCTTCCTGCTCTGACGAGTTTCGGCAGATATGTATCTAATGCATGATGCGGAAAGCCTGCCAACTCTACGAAAGTAGCTGCCCCATTAGCTCGGCGGGTTAGTGTAATTCCTAATATTTCGGAAGCTGCAATTGCATCCTCAGAGAAGGTTTCGTAAAAGTCACCCACGCGAAACAATAAAACTGCATCAGGATGTTGGCTCTTGATCTCTAAATACTGTTTCATTAAAGGGGTTTCTGCTACTTTTTTTGCCACTATGTTCGTGCTTTAAATTTTGATATTGTACAATTTCTAAAGAAACAAAGATAGAAAAAAATAAGTGAAACAAAGTTCATTCGCAGGTAGTATGGTATTATAAAATAATAATTATCTTTGGTAACCAAAATTTGACCATTACATTTTACCCGACACCAAAAACTTTTATTTATGGTATACAGTTGATATAAAATTGAATGATAGAACAAATAATAATTTTAGAAAATATAGACCCTGTTGTCTTTTTTGGGACTAATAATGCGAATGTACAACTTATAAAAACGCTTTTTGCAAAACTGCGGATCGTTGCTCGGGGCAATGTTATAAAGGTGAGTGGTAATGCCGAAGAGATTCCTCTTTTCGAAGAAAAAATAAGAGAACTTGAGAAATTCTGTAGCGAAAGAAATACGCTTTCGGAAGAAGATATTGTAGATATCATAAAAGGAAAATCGCCTAATGTGGTTAAACAAGAAAATCTTATTGTATTCGGACTGAATGGTAAGCCTATTAGTGCCCGCACGCCCAATCAACAAGCATTTGTAGATGCTTTCGGTCAGAACGATCTGGTATTTGGTGTAGGGCCTGCTGGTTCAGGCAAGACATACACAGCGATCGCTTTAGCTGTAAAGGCATTCAAAAATAAAGAGGTAAAGAAGATAATTCTAAGTCGTCCGGCTGTAGAAGCCGGTGAAAAACTGGGGTTTCTTCCCGGCGATATGAAAGATAAAATAGATCCGTATTTACAACCACTATACGATGCCTTGGAAGATATGATTCCTCCGGCAAAGCTGAAAGATTATATAGAAAATAAAGCAATACAGATAGCGCCATTGGCATTTATGCGTGGACGGACATTGAGCGATGCTGTTATTATATTAGACGAGGCACAGAATACATCGGTGCAGCAGATCAAAATGTTTCTGACCCGTTTGGGGATGAATGCAAAGATGATTGTTACCGGCGATATGACTCAGATAGATTTACCGCCGACTCAACAATCGGGCTTGAAGCATGCGCTTCGTGTGTTGAAAGGAGTAAAAGGTATTGGCTATATTGAATTTGATAAGGCCGATATTGTGCGTCATAAATTAGTGCAGCGTATAGTCGATGCTTATGAGAAAGAAGATGTACGAAATAAAAAAGAAACACTAGAAAAGAAAGGCTTTGAGCATTAATCTCTTAGAAAAAATCATTGCTTTTAACAGACTTTCTGTTAACTTTGATGACGTTTTTGTGTTATAATATCAAGTATAATAAAGATATAAAATATAAGATGAAGAATACTTTAGTAACAACAGATTATAATTTTTCGGGACAAACAAGTGTTTATCATGGTAAAGTAAGAGATGTATATTCCATTGGTGAAGATACATTGGTAATGATAGCTACCGATCGTATATCGGCTTTCGATGTAGTTCTACCTCAGGGTATACCATACAAAGGGCAGGTGTTGAATCAGATAGCTGCTAAGTTTTTAGATGCTACCTCAGATATTGTTCCTAACTGGAAGCTGGCTACGCCTGATCCTATGGTTACAGTTGGTCTGAAATGCGAACAATATAAAGTAGAAATGGTTATCCGTGGTTATCTGACCGGTAGTGCATGGAGAGAATATAAAAAAGGAGCAAGAACTCTTTGTGGTGTAGCTCTTCCCGATGGGATGAAAGAAGATCAGAAGTTTCCTTCTCCTATTATCACACCGACTACTAAAGAAGATGTAGGGCACGACGAGAATATTTCGAAAGAAGAAATTATTGCTCAAGGTCTTGTTAGCAAAGAGGAGTACGAACAATTGGAAAAATATACCTACGCATTATTCCAACGTGGTACGGAAATCGCTGCTCAAAAAGGTTTAATACTTGTGGACACTAAATACGAATTCGGTAAACGTGATGGTAAAATTTACCTGATAGACGAAATTCACACGCCTGACTCTTCACGCTATTTTTATGCTGATACTTATCAGGAGTTATTCGACAAGGGGGAAGAACAAAGACAGTTGTCGAAAGAGTTTGTTCGCAAATGGCTAATGGAAAACGGATTCCAAGGAAGAGACGGCGAGCAGGTTCCTGAAATGACAGAGGAGTATTGCAACAGTGTTTCGGAACGTTATATCGAGCTATACGAAAAGATAGTTGGAGAGCCGTTCGTTAAGGCTGATGTTTCGGATGTAGCTATCCGCCTAAAGAAAAATATTACCGAATATCTGGAAACCGTTTAAATTCTTTTCCGCGAAAATACAAACTGGTTTCTAAGAACAAAATATAAGTTCATATGCCAAATCTTTATATCATATCAGGATGTAATGGTGCCGGAAAAACGCTCGCATCATATGCAATGTTTCCTGAGATGCTGGACTGTAAAGAGTTCATCAATGCTGATGAAATAGCAAAAGGTCTGTCTCCGTTTCAGCCCGAAAGAGCTTCGATAGAGGCAGGTCGCCTTATGGTTTATCGGATGAATGAAATGCTGCAACTAAAAGAAGATTTTGCAATAGAAACAACATTGGCAACAAAGTCTTATGCCAGTTTCATTCGAAAAGCCCAAAGTGAAGGCTATTTTGTTACGCTCATTTATTTTTGGCTCGACTCTCCGGAATTAGCGATCAGGAGAGTGGAACAACGAGTTAGCATGGGAGGGCACAATGTGCCCGAAGATGTGATTCGCAGAAGATATAGAGCCGGGATGCGCAATCTTTTCAGAATGTATGTCCCTATTTCTGACTATTGGATATTGATTGATAACTCTACCGATCCTTTTCAAATGATTGCAGAAGGAAATAGAAATGAAATTCAAGCTATTCATCATGTGGAGATATTCAACTACCTGCAGAGTATATAATCTTTGCAGTTTGTTATTTAAAACGAATAGAAATCCCATATTTTATAACCTATGACCTACGATGCTGAGAAAATAGTGCCCTATTCGAGTTCCGAAAACAAAGGGGCTCAGGTAGAGCGGATGTTCGATTCTATAGCTGAGAATTATGATGTTCTTAACCACACTATGTCGATGGGAATCGATAGAGGTTGGCGGAATAAAGGTTTGTCTATGCTGAAAAAAGTGAATCCTCAACAAATCCTCGATATTGCAACAGGAACGGGGGATCTGGCATTGCAGGCTTATGATATACTAAAGCCACAGTCAATTTTAGGCATCGATATATCGGAAGGTATGATGGAAGTCGGTCGTAAGAAAGTCGAAAAAGTAGGTTTGTCTGATAAGATCGTATTCGATAAACAGGACTGTATGGCTCTTGATCTTGCCGACAACTCATTTGATGCTGCGATGGTGGCTTTTGGAGTACGTAATTTTGAAGATTTGGATAAAGGTTTGAAAGAGATACTCCGTGTATTAAAACCCGGAGGTCAATTAATGATTCTCGAATTGTCAACACCTAACCACTTTCCTGTGAAACAGGGTTATTGGCTTTATTCACGATTGTTTATACCGACAATAGGTCGCCTGATTTCGAAAGATCAGGTTGCATACTCTTATTTACCTAAATCGATAGAGGCATTTATTCAGGGAAAAGAAATGGTGAATACACTTTTGAAAAATGGATTTGCTCAGGCAGAATATAAGACCTATACATTTGGCGTGTGCTCCATGTATCTGGCTTCTAAATAATAAATGTATTACTCTTTTGTCAACTTGTCAATTAGTTCTAGCAACTGATCAAACTCCTCAGGTTTGAATCCGCTAGAATCATAAATTATCATCCCATTTTTATCGACTAAATAAGCGCGAGGAATATATTTTGTCGCAAATTTATTAGAGAACTCACGTTTCGCATCAGGGTATAGAGGGAATGTGAATTTCTTACGCGTATTATATTTTATGAGTTCATCTTCGGTATGTTCACGTCCTACTACAAGCATTTTGAAATTGGGATTATCCTTGTATTTTGGCCATAATATACTTTCTACTTCTGCCAGCTCTTTCTGGCAAGGTCCGCACCAAGTGGCAAATATTGTGATTAGGACTACTTTTCCTTTTAAATCTTTGGAATCTATATTTCCGTATTCGGTAGAAGAGAGCACGAAAGACGGCATAGCGTCACCTTTGTTTACTACATCACCTTCGGCTTTTTGAGCAGACAAAGAGAGAATAAATAGTGTTGTGGATAAAAATAGTGCTGTTAGTCGTTTCATAGTGGTATCTTTAATTGTTAAATCTATTATTTCAATAATGTGAGTTCGATATAAACATCATATATAATTATGAGTTGTGAGTTATATTTGTCTCTCACCCATTCTGTCATCCCGAACTGAAAGGAGGGATCTGCTCTGAAATTAGTCTAGCTATTAGTTAATAATCTCAAGAGATAGAAGATCCCTCCTTTCAGTTCGGGATGACAAAGCCGAATGAATATTATATTTTTCATTTTCTTATATAGGGCTTATATTTAGAAGCTTATCTTGCGTATAGTTTATTTAACAGATCGTCTCGTCTCAGTTTTTTCAACGATTGAATAATTTGTTGGCGATACTCTCTGTCGTACCAAAAGAAAAATTGGCGCTGAGCCAGTTTTTGATCTTTAGTACGTGCAGTATATACTTTTTCCAGTGTATAGGGATGATAGCCTGTATAGTATATTTCTGTAGCTAAAGTCATAGGTGAAGGGGTGAAATCTTGGATTTGCTCCAACTTAAATCCTAAGGGTTTTGTCTCAACAGCCAACTCTGCCATATCTACCTCTGTACAATCGGGGTGCGATGATATAAAGTAAGGTATCAGTTGTTGTTTCATACCTGATTCCTTATTTATTTTGTCGAATATCTTTCTAAAAGTGTGGAACTGCTGGAAGCTGGGTTTGCGCATGCAGTTCAATACTTTGTCAGAAGTATGTTCGGGTGCTACTTTCAATCGTCCCGAAACGTGATTCAGAATAAGTTCTTTCGTATATTTATCTGATATTTTATTCAGTCTGTCGTCATCATTTCTATGTAGAAGCATGTCGTAGCGGACGCCACTGCCTATAAACGATTTCTTTATTTTCGGTAGCGCATCTACTGCAGCGTAAACATCTAATAGTGCGGAATGATCGACATTCAGATTCTTGCATATCTTAGGGTGTACACATGAGGGGCGTTTGCATTTGGCACAAATATTTTCGTCCTTGCCTTTCATGGCGTACATATTTGCCGAAGGGCCTCCCAGATCGCTCAGGTAACCCTTAAAGTCGGGCATTTCTGTTATCTGCTTTACCTCATTCAATATAGACTTTTTAGAGCGCGATGCTATAAACTTTCCCTGATGGGCAGATATGGTGCAGAAAGCACAGCCGCCAAAACATCCGCGATGCATATTGACTGAGAATTTAATCATCTCGAAAGCCGGAATAACCTTCTCCTTATATTTCGGATGAGGTAAACGTGTATATGGCAGATCAAATGAGGCATCTATCTCCTTTTCCGACATCGGTGGATAGGGAGGATTGATGACTACTGATCCTTCATTATAGTTTTGAATAATGCGCGAAGCATGAACCATATTGGATTGCTCTTCCACTATGCGGAAGTTTTTAGCTTGTTTCAATTTATCCGCTAAACATTCCTCGTGAGAAAAAAGATGGATATCTTCTCTGTCTTTATGTGGGTCGATTTTGTCTTTTGCAAGGTACGCTGTTTGGGGAATTTCTCTCAAAGTATTTATTGCTTTCCCTTCCCTTAATTGGGTGACGATTGCCTTAAGTGGATTTTCTCCCATCCCATAGATAAGCAAATCTGCCTTAGAATCAACAAGAATCGATTTGTATAATTTGTCGTCCCAATAATCGTAGTGTGTGACTCTGCGCAGCGAGGCTTCTATTCCTCCCAGTACGATGGGCACATCGGGGTATAATTCTTTCAGAATATTAGAATATACGATAGAAGGTCTATCGGGGCGCATACCTGCTTTTCCTGCGGGCGTGTAGGCATCGTCGGAACGTAAGCGTTTATTTGCTGTATAATGGTTTATCATAGAATCCATTGCGCCGGGACTTATGCCAAAAAAAAGACGGGGCTTGCCCAATTTCTTGAAATCGCGTAAGTCGTCACGCCAGTTAGGCTGAGGTATTATGGCAACTTTTAATCCTTCGGCTTCGAGCATACGACCGATTACTGCTGCTCCAAAAGAAGGATGATCTATATACGCATCACCAGAGAATAAGATAACATCCAATTCATCCCATCCTCTTATCTCAACCTCTTTCTTAGTGGTTGGCAACCAATCTGTCAATCGATATTCTTTCATATTTCGACCGCAAAGGTATGTTATTTTTGGCAGAGAGAATACATAAAAACATCACTTAACTCTTTGCGTCTTGCTTTAAAGTTGTTTTGCATTTGAATCTGCATAGAAGAGGAAGCCTCCTGCACATTTGATATTTTATGTTGATATATGATCTTTCGGATTTATCTATATAGGAAGTGTAGACTTTTTGTTTTTCGTATTATTTTGTCATTCTGAGGAACGAAGAATCTCGGTTGTGAGATGCTTCTCTATCGTTCAGCATGACAGAGAGAGTAAAAAGAAAGACTTTTGAAAAGTCTAGACAACTTCTGGTAATAAATTGAAAAGAGGTGAAAATATTAGCAAAAGGTTACAGTGAAAAGCTATATAAAAAGTGTCACTTTTGTTACCTTTTAACATTCTCTAGTTGTCGAAATAAGTGAGAAATACGAAGGCTGAGAGTTAAAAACCATTTGCTGGCTATGATCTGAATAATAAATAGGTTTGCAACCTTAATGGTTTCTGTCAATAAACATTTATATTTGTAAAACGTTATTAATATTAATTATGAGAGGACTTCGCTTATTACTGTGTATATTTTTAATATTGATTATTGCGGCATGTAGTACTACCAAAAACATTCCGGAAGGAGAGTATTTACTCGATGCTATAAATATTAAGCATGACACAAAAAATGCGACCTCTGACTTAGAATCTTTTGTCCGCCAGCAGCCTAATGGTAGCTTACCTCTTTTTGGCAAAGTTCGTCTGAATATTTATAATATGGCAGGGCAAGACACCAGCAAATGGATTACCCGTGCAGTAAGAAAAATGGGACAAGCCCCTGTTATATATAGTGCGAGGAGTGCAGCATCTTCGGCTACTCAGTTACAAAAGGAAATGAGTAATCAGGGTTATCTTAATGCTGAGGTAGACACAGCTCTTAGAGCTAAGGGTAAGAAGATGACTGTGACATATAATATAAAGGGAGGCACCCCTTATCTTATTCGTAACTATACCTATACCATAGAAGATACGACCATGGCTCGTATTATGAAAATAGTTCCCCTCAAGCCTTATCTTGCGAAAGGTGACTTCTACGACATGAGTATGCTGGAACAGGAACGTGGACGGGTCAATCTCATTATGCGTAACGGCGGATATTATAATTTCTCGAAAGAATTTGTTTATTTTAAAGCAGATACAACACTTAATTCGCATCAGGTAGACTTGTATATGAATATTTATCCGGCAAAAGATAGTCTTCCATATCCTCGTTTACGTTGGAATAAGGTTACTATTGTTTCTGGTCTCAACTCTTTAGAGACACCTGATAGACCTCAGGGGGGAAATAGAAGAAATCGGAAAAATCCTTATTTCAGAAATGCTGATACAACTCAATACAATGACATCTGGATAATAAGAGGGCAAAATAAATTTTTGCGATCAACAAGTATCCGCCGAAATAACTACATAAAAAAAGGTGCGCTTTACTCTGATAGAGCGTTAACCAAAACATACGAGTCGTTTAATCAGATGAGTGCAATAAAGCAGGTGAATATAAGTACGACACCCTCTTCCGAAGATAGTACACATTTGCTGGATGCTACAATCTTACTGACTCCTGCCAATGCACATTGGTTTAAGGCGAGTCTTGACGGTACAAACTCAGCGGGGGATATAGGGGTTGCACCCAGTCTTTCTTATCAGCATCAAAATCTATTTAATGGATCTGAGCAGTTGAGTATAAAACTAAAAGGTGCTTACGAATTTATTTCCGGAGGAAATGAGGACGACCTGTTGAATCAGAGTTTTTATGAATATGGAATAGAAACAGGTGTTACCTTTCCACTGTTCCTTGTTCCTTTTCTTAAGAAAAGCTGGCGGGAGATGCCAACAGCGACAACCCGATTCAGCGTCGGGTTAAATAATCAGCATCGCCCCGAATATACACGTGAATTTTTCAATATGACTGTCAATTACGGATGGTCGTCTAATAATAACCGCTTGCTTCATAGTGTCGATTTATTCGATATAAACTATGTTCGTATGCCTTGGGTGTCGGCGCGGTTCGATAGTTTGTTTCTAAATAATGTAAACAATCCTTTATTAAGGGAGAGTTACAAAGATCAGTTTATTTCCCGTACATCTTATTCATTTACATTGGTTAATGGGCGGCGCTTCAATCCGTTATATCCGACCTATTCTATTCGTGGTTCGTTAGAAGTGGCTGGAGTATTGCCTCGATTGATTGCTGCGATGAATGGTGACAGCCCTGGAGAAAATGGACAAAGGAATATATTCGGAGTGGCGTATGCAGAATACATAAAAGGTCATATCGATTATGCCCGCACATTTTATTTTTCTAAGAGGCATTCATTGGCATATCATGTTGGATTGGGCTTGGCACATCCATACGGAAACTCTAATATATTACCTTTCGAACGGCGTTTCTTCTCCGGGGGGGCTAATAGTGTGAGAGGATGGAATACCCGAAGACTGGGACCCGGTTCTTACCGTGGTAACAATAATAGCGAAGACTTCGTGAATCAGGTCGGGGATATGAAACTCGATATAAGTATAGAGAACCGCCATAAGGTAAATAGTCTGCTTGAATTAGCCGAATTTATCGATGCAGGAAACATTTGGACATTAAAGAAATATGAGGCTCAGGGTGGGGGGCAGTTTCAGTTTTCCAATTTTTATAGAGAGATAGCTGTGGCTTATGGCGCAGGTATACGTTTCGATTTAGGGTTTCTTCTCCTTCGTCTCGATTGTGGAGTGAGGGCCTACGATCCGGGCTTGCCGCAATCCGACCGGTTCGTTTTGTTCCAGCCGAGATTGTCACGTATGGCTCTCCACTTTGGTATTGGGTATCCTTTCTGATTTTAGCGGTCGAATCTCAAAGCCATTCCTCTTACGTCGTGCACAACTCCTTTGTTAAAAGCCATTCTTCCGTTTAGAAATGTTTTCTCTATTGTTGTAGACATGGTTTCACCTTCCAATGGAGCCCACTTGCACTTGTATAAAATATTATCTTGTGTAATGGTATATGGTTTTTCAGGGTTTACCAATACAATATCCGCATAATAACCTTCTCTGATATATCCGCGTTTATGTATTTGGTAGAGGATTGCAGGCGCATGACACATTTTGTCAACAACCTGTTCTTTGGTTATTTTACCTTGTTTTGCCAATTCTAACATCATCTGCAGAGAATGTTGTACTAATGGGCCACCCGATGCGGCTTGCAGACATCCGCCATGCTTTTCCTCTAGCAGGTGAGGTGCATGGTCGGTGGCAATGACATCCAGTTTACCACTTAGCAGTCCTTGCATAAGAGCATCTCTGTCTTCTTTCGTTTTTACGGCAGGATTCCATTTTATACGTGTGCCATATTTAGCATAGTCTTCATCAGAGAACCATAGGTGATGTACACAAACTTCGCCTGTAATTTTCTTTTCAGCCAGAGGTTTTGCATCGAACAGGCTTATCTCTTTCTCGGTAGAAAGGTGTAATATATGCAATTGTGTCTGATATTTATCAGCTAGCTCTACCGCTTCGGCGGATGATCGGTAGCAAGCCTCCGCGCTACGGATAAGCGGATGGTATTGAAGTGGGATATCATCTCCGAATTTTGCTTTGTAATGAGCTATGTTTTGTTGAATGATCTCTTCTTTTTCGCAATGGGTTGTGATCAACATACCTACTTCGGCAAAGATAGCTTCTAAGGCCTTCTTTTTATCTACCAGCATATTACCGGTAGATGATCCCATAAATACTTTAACCCCACACACTTCTTTTGGATTAACTTTTCTGAGTTCAGGCAAGTTGTCATTTGTAGCACCGAGATAGAACGAATAGTTGGTAAATGATTTATCTTCCGCTATCTCGAATTTATTATTGAGTGCTTCTATTGTTGTGGTCTGAGGTTTTGTATTAGGCATCTCCATGAATGAAGTGACCCCTCCGGCTATGGCTGCACGGCTTTCGCTAGCAATATCTCCTTTGTGTGTTAAACCCGGTTCGCGGAAATGAACCTGATCGTCAATTACTCCGGGAATCAGCCATAGGCCTTTTGCATCTACTTTTGCAGCATGATTGAGTATTTCTGCAGGAACTTCTTTCTCTCTATATACTTTTGTGATAAAGTGATTTTCGATCAGAACCGAACCGATGAAGGATGTGCCTTCATTTATAATAGTGGCGTTGTGAATAAGTATCATAGCTAATTGTTTTTTACAAAAGTAGGGTTATTTTCTCATTTCATTAAAGCCATCACCATTTTTATTCGTTCTTCGATCGGTAATTCGGCATTCATCCAATGAATATGTAGACCTCGCTTTTCCATCCCTCTGAACCATGTCATCTGACGTTTGGCGAACTGATGAATAGCTATCTCGAGTTGAGAAAACATCTCTTGATAAGAAAGTTGATTAAGTATATACAGGGTTACATATTTATATTCCAAGCCGTAATAGATAAGATCTTCCGGGACGATTCCTTTGGCTAAAATAGCTTTGACTTCGTCTATCATCCCTTCTTCTAACCGGTCTTTGAGTCTCTTTGATATTTTTTGGCGGCGAAGTTCCCTGTCTATATCCACTCCTATAATGAGGCTGTTTAGCGGAGGAAATTCGTTTTGCTCGAGGGGATGATCTTTCTTATATTCTTCGATTTCTATAGCCCTTATTGCCCGTTGGGCTGTATCTACATCTGTTTTATTATGTAATGCCTTATATGTGGATAGAATTTCTTCCAATTCAGACAAGCTTTTGCCTTCATACTTTTTTCTCAGTTCTTTATTTTCGGGAACGTTGGCTAATGAATACCCTTTTAGTACCGATTCGATATATAATCCCGATCCTCCGCAAAGAATGGGAAGTTTATTCCTGTTTTTTATGTCGGTATATACTTTGTGAAAATCGTGCTGATACTCATATATGTTGTACTTCTCTCCTGCATCGCATATATCTATCAGGTGATAAGGTATAGCTTTGCCATCAACGATATAGTCGTCCAAGTCTTTTCCTGTACCGATGTCCATCGACCGATATACCTGACGTGAGTCACCGCTTATTATTTCAGCATCTAGATTATGTGCCAATTGGCAGGCAAAAGTAGTTTTACCCGAAGCCGTAGGACCTATTATTGTTATCGAATCATAGTTATTCATGACTGCAAAAATATGAAAAAGAGAGCTGATATGCTCTCTATTAAGCAATTTTACACAATTTAATATTTGTTCTTCTGATAGATATACGTCGATTGTTCAAAAAAACGAGTTATATTTGTAGCTTAATAAAAATCTACATTAAAATAGCGAATGAAAGAAGTAAAAAGCTTAGTAAACAATATTGTGGGCGCATGCCAAGATAAGAAAGCAAAAAACATTGTAGTTGTTGATATGACAGAGCTACCCGGTACCATCTGTCAATATTTTGTAATTTGTGAGGGTAATATGCCGACTCAAGTAGGGGCAATTTCCGATCAGATCATTAATGAATTAAAGAAAAAAGGAGAGCGCCCTATTACTGTCGATGGGCTACGCGAAGCCCGTTGGGTAGGAATCGATTATGGCACAGTTATTGTACATGTGTTTATACCGGAATTACGCGAATTCTACAATATAGAGCACCTTTGGGCTGATGCAAAACTTGAATCAATACCTGATGTTGATTGACAACAATTTGCAGAACCCGCTTGTTATATCTTGGAAGAAAAAATAATAACTAAATAGAAGTTTCCGGAGAAAATATATGGATAACTACAATAAAGGAGAAAATAAACAACCCAAAGGGCCTAATCTGAAAGGACCTAAGATGCCTTTCAATATGGTATGGGTGTATATGTTTATTCTGGCAGCAATTGTCGGGATGTATTTCTTTACAGAGAATAGCATGTCGAAAGAAATTGGATGGTCAGAATTTCAAGGTTATGTCAAAGATAATAGTGTCAGCAAAATTGTTGTAGACAATAAAGCAAACTCACTAAAAGCATTTATAAGAACGGATTCGGTAAAGCATGTTTTCAAGAATGACGCAGAGCGTGCCGGAGAAAATCCTGTGATTTTTGTTAAAATACCTTCTGCTGACAGATTTTCAGACTTTTATGATCGTGTAAAAGCCGAACATAACTATAATATAGATGTCAGTTATGAAGCGACTACTAGTGCTACCGATGTGCTGTTAAGCTTCTTGCCGTTTATTCTTATTATAGGCTTGTGGATATACATGATGCGACGCATGTCGGGCGGTGGCTCCGGTGGTGGAGGCGGTGTATTCAGTGTTGGTAAGTCGAAAGCACAATTGTATGACAAAGGTTCAGATCTACGAGTTACATTTAAAGATGTTGCAGGTCTTGCCGAGGCTAAAGAAGAAATAGAAGAGATAGTAGAATTCCTTAAGAATCCTACACGCTATACAGAAATAGGAGGTAAAATACCTAAAGGAGCTTTGCTTGTAGGCCCTCCGGGAACCGGTAAAACATTGTTGGCAAAAGCCGTAGCAGGTGAAGCAAATGTTCCGTTTTTCTCGATGTCAGGTTCTGACTTTGTAGAAATGTTTGTTGGGGTAGGAGCGTCACGTGTACGTGATTTATTCAAACAGGCTAAGGAGAAATCTCCTTGTATTATATTTATCGACGAGATCGATGCTGTAGGTCGTGCCCGTGGAAAGAATCCGAATATGGGTTCGAACGACGAACGCGAGAATACATTGAATCAGCTATTGACAGAGATGGACGGTTTTGGCACAAATAGTGGTATCATTGTTCTGGCTGCAACTAACCGTGCTGATATATTAGATAAAGCATTACTTCGTGCAGGTCGTTTCGATCGTCAGATTAATGTAGATCTTCCTGATTTGAATGACCGTAAAGAAATCTTTAAGGTGCATTTACGCCCTGTGAAGATCGATGACTCAGTAGATATCGAATTCTTAGCTCGTCAGACTCCCGGATTCTCGGGTGCTGATATTGCCAATGTATGTAATGAAGCTGCCTTGATTGCTGCCCGCAAAGGGAAGAAAGTGGTTCAGAAAGATGATTTTACCAATGCTGTCGATCGTATTATCGGTGGTTTGGAAAAGAAAAATAAAGTGACAACTATTCATGAGCGTAAGACTATTGCTATTCATGAATCGGGACATGCTACTCTAAGCTGGTTCTTGAGGTATGCCAATCCGTTGGTGAAGGTAACAATCGTACCGCGAGGTAAAGCGCTTGGTGCTGCCTGGTACTTGCCCGAAGAAAGACAGATTACGACTAAGGAGCAAATGCTAGACGAAATGTGTGCTTTGCTGGGTGGTCGTGCAGCCGAAGAGGTGTTCGTAGGACATATATCCTCAGGTGCAGTGAATGACTTGGAGCGTGTTACTAAGCAGGCTTATGCAATGATTTCGTATATGGGTATGAGCGATAAATTACCTAACCTGTCTTATTACGATTCGACAGGCGATAATTATGGCTTTACTAAGCCTTATAGTGAGGAAACAGCCTTGCTGATAGATAAGGAAGTGCAAGCAATGATTAATGAGCAATATGAAAGAGCGAAGCAATTACTTATTCAATATAAAGACGGACATAAGGCATTGGCTGATAAATTAATGACTGAAGAGGTTATTTTTGCAGACGATCTTAAAAAGATATTTGGCGAACGCCAATGGGAATCTCGTTCGGAAGAATTGATAAGAGAAACAGAAGGCTTAGTTAAAGATGTTAAGGTCGAAGAAATAAAAGGTGATTCTCCGGTTTTGCCTGAAGGTGTTCAGCCATAATAACATGATTTAAAATATAGAAAGCAAAAGGTACGACTGTAAAGGTTGTACCTTTTGCTTTTTTATACTGATAATATTCTAATTTTTAATTACTTTTGTTTTCGTTGAAAAAACCAAAAATTAGATTCCATTGAAACTACCAAATATTGTTGTACGTATACTTGCAGGAGCCGTTTTTGTGGCTTTTTTGTTGGGCGGTATTCTTGTTGATGAATATATTTTTGTCGGAGTGTTTGCTCTCATTACAGGTTTAGCTTTATATGAGTTTTACATATTGATCGAGAAAACCGCAAAGGTGCCTATATCTAAGACGCTTAATATAGTAGCCGGAGTCTTTTTGTTTCTGGGAGGTTATCTCTATAATTTCCATTCGGGATTATTGGGTTTTGTTATCTATCTTCTTCTTTTGTTTATAATATTTATAAGTCAGTTGTATCAGAAAAAAGAAGATCCGATAAAATGTTTGGCTTATTCAATCTTCGGACAAGTATATATTGCGGGCTCGTTAGCTCTGTTAAATTATCTGGCGCGACCTTTCTTTGAAGATACCTATCAGAGTATCTATATACTTGCCATTTTTGTATTTATATGGGTGAACGATTCGTTTGCTTATCTTACAGGTATGGCATTTGGTAAACACCGTCTTTTTGAACGCATATCTCCTAAAAAGTCATGGGAAGGATTTATTGGAGGCGCGATATTCTCAATTGCATCCTCGCTTCTGTTTTATTACTTCTCGGTGTCAAGTCTGAATGTGTATCAGTGGATGGGGTTTGCAGCTGTGACTGTCGCTTGCGGCACTTGGGGAGATCTTTTCGAATCACTGATAAAGCGTACTTTGGGTGTTAAAGATTCCGGTAATATGATTCCGGGTCATGGAGGTATTTTAGATCGTATGGATAGCACATTGTTGGCTATTCCTGCCGTGGCGATCTATTTATGCTTTCTGCATTTTATCTGAATTTTATTATTGTTGTTGTAAGGATGGCAATAAATAAGAAAAGGAGACCCATTGTTTGAATCTCCTCTTCTTTATTTTATATTTTTCTAAGAAATATTACATTATCCCTTTTTCTCTCAGTTTAAGTTGCCATTTCCAGGCAGAGGCCATAGTGTCTTCTATGTTTTCCTTAGCCGTCCATCCAAGAACATTGTTGGCACGACTAGGTTCTGCCCATATCTTTTCTATGTCTCCAACACGGCGATCTACTATTTTATAATTCAGTTTTGTCCCCGATACTTTTTCAAATACTTTTATCAATTCGAGAACTGAAACTCCTTTTCCTGTACCCAGATTGAATATTTCCACCTTTTCTTCCGATTTGTTTCCGAGCATACGATCTATAGCGATTACGTGAGCCTTTGCAAGATCGACTACGTTAATGAAATCACGGACGCACGATCCGTCAGATGTGCTGTAATTATCTCCAAAAACACTTAGTTGTTCGCGTATGCCTAGAGCTGTTTGGGTAATGAACGGAACAAGGTTTTGAGGCACACCGTTTGGTAATTCACCTATCTCTGCAGTAGGATGCGCTCCCACCGGATTGAAATAACGTAATATGATGCTTTTTATATCTGCTCCTGAGCGTACGGTGTCTTGTATAATCTCTTCGTTTATCTGTTTCGTATTTCCGTAGGGCGATTCTGCCGGTTTAATAGGTGCAGTTTCGTCTATCGGATTCTTATCAGGCTCTCCATAAACGGTGCATGATGATGAGAATACGATGTTTTTGACTCCAAACTCGGGCATCAGTTCAAGTAAATTGATCAGAGATACCAGATTGTTGCGATAATAAAGCAATGGTTTTTGCACCGATTCTCCTACTGCTTTGCTGGCAGCAAAGTGGATAATTCCTTTTATGTCAGTATGTTTCTTGAATAGCCTTCTTAGCCCTTCAAGATCATTGCAGTCTAATATTTCAAATTCAGGTCTTATTCCTGTAATCCGTTGTACGCCATCAATCGAATCGGCTGTAGAATTGGATAAGTTATCAATAACTACTACCGAGTAGCCTGCGTTTTGCAATTCTACTACCGTATGTGAGCCGATATATCCGGCTCCACCCGTAACTAGTATTTTTCCTTTCATTTAAGCATTAGTTTTTTATAAACAACAAATATATGAAAATCGTATGTAATGGGAGTTGATATACGGCTAATTTATTACCTTTGCAGTATAAATATTACATTATGAGGAAAGTTCTGTTCTTATTTGTCACTCTGTTTCTATTGATTACGTTAGGCGCTTGTTCGTCTGTGGATGGCGACGCTAAGGAAGCTGCCGAATTGAATCTGAAATCACTGGAATATATCAGAGATAATGAATTGGATAAGGCAGCCGCAGCTTTCGAAGAATCGCAGGCAATAATTGCCCGCTATAAAGGAGCCGATCATTTTGATGAATTCTATAAAGCATATTCGAACTATATGTCGAATGCCTCTGATAAATAAAATAAAAAACAATCTTATATATTCTCACTATGTCTGAAGATGTAAATAATACTGACACGAACACTGAAGAAACGAAAAAGAGCCTCAATTTCATAGAGGTGATAGTCGAAAAGGATCTGGCTGAAGGTAAGAATGGCGGTCGTATACAGACCCGTTTCCCACCTGAACCTAATGGTTATCTTCATATAGGTCATGCTAAAGCGATCTGTATGGACTTTGGTATCGCCCAGAAATATGGTGGTATATGTAATCTGCGTTTCGATGATACTAATCCGGTGAAAGAAGATGTAGAATATGTAGATTCTATTATGGAGGATATACAATGGTTAGGCTACGATTGGGCTAATGTGTATTATGCATCCGACTATTTTCCTCAGTTATGGGAGTTTGCTGTTCAATTGATAAAAGAAGGTAAAGCTTATATTGATGAGCAATCGGCAGAAGTGATAGCTAAACAAAAAGGTACACCGACGCAAGCCGGAGAAAATAGCCCGTATCGCGATCGTCCGATAGAGGAGAATCTCGATTTGTTCGAAAAGATGAATGAGGGTTTGTTGGAAGAAGGTAGTATGGTGCTTCGTGCCAAGATAGATATGGCATCATCGAATATGCATTTCCGCGACCCTATTATATATCGTATTATTAAATATCCTCATCACCGTACGGGGAACACTTGGCATGCATATCCGATGTATGACTTCGCTCATGGTGAATGTGATTATTTCGAAGGTGTGACACACTCTATATGTACATTAGAATTTGTAGTGCATCGCCCGCTTTATGATTGGTTTATCGATCAATTGGCTACGAGCGACTATCGTCCGCGTCAGTTTGAATTTAACCGCTTGAATCTTACTTATACCGTTATGAGTAAACGTAAGTTGCTCCAATTGGTACAAGAGGGATTGGTTGCAGGCTGGGACGATCCGCGTATGCCTACAATAAGTGGTTTCCGTCGTCGCGGATACACTCCTGAGTCTATTCATAGTTTTATAGATAAAATAGGTTACACTAAAACAGATGCTATTAATGATATCGGATTGTTAGAGTATTCCGTTCGTGAAGATTTATACAAAAAAGCCTACCGTGTATCAGCTGTTCTTGATCCTGTGAAATTGGTTATAACCAATTATCCGGAAGGGAAAACAGAGAAACTGGTGGCACATAATAATCCGGAAGATGAAAATGCAGGGGATCATGAAGTTCTTTTCTCGCGTGAGTTATATATCGAGAGAGATGACTTTATGGAAGATGCTCCTAAGAAATATTTCCGTTTGACTCCGGGTAACGAAGTTCGATTAAAACATGGCTTTATCATAAAATGTACCGGTTGTAAACGTGACGAAAATGGCGAAGTTGTTGAAGTATATGCAGAATATGATCCATTGACTAAGAGCGGAATGCCTGAAAGTGCCCGCAAGGTAAAAGGAACTATTCATTGGGTATCGACAGAAGATTGCTTTGATGCAGAGGTGCGTATTTATGATCGCTTGTTTATGGTTGAAAATCCAAGTGAGGATGAACGTGACTTCCGTGATCTTATTAATCCCGATTCAATGAAAGTGCTTAAAGGCTGCAAGATTGAGTCATATCTGAAAGATGCGCAGGCATTAGATAAATTCCAGTTTCAACGTTTAGGTTATTTCTGTGTCGATCCCGATTCAACAGCGGAAAATATGATATTCAATCGTACAGTTCCGTTAAAAGACTCTTGGTCGAAAGCTAAAGATAAATAAATGACATTTAAAGATATATCTGAGCTTGTACGTAAGTATGAGGAAGCTCTCGAATTGGGTAAAAGTATCTATCTGGATGCTGACGACTTCGATGAGTTGGCTGATTATTTCGATACAAATGCCGATACTGATGCTGCCCGTGATGTTATAGACGCAGGCTTGGCTATTCATCCCGAGAATACTTCTTTGTTGCTAAAGAAGGCTAAGTTTGCTGCTTACGACGGTGAGTACACAGAAGCTCTTCGTTTGCTTAATAGTATAACTTCATACGACTTCGACTCTTATCTGGTTAAGATAGAATGTTATTTGCAGCTAGGTCTTTTAGCTGAAGCGTATGCCCTTACGAAAGAGATATTAGAGGAAGAAGACACCGATTTGGACAATGCATTGGCCGAATTGGGGTTTTTATATGTTGAAGCTGATTATTTCGATGAGGCAATTCTCTATTTCAATAAAAGCTTAGAGTACAATTCTGATAATGTAGATGTATTATCAGATCTGGCCTATGCCTATGAGATGTTAGGCGATTACGATGCAGCTATAGTTGCCAGCAATAAGATACTGGATATAGATTCTTATAGCTATGAAGCGTGGGTAAACGTAGGGAAATTACATTCGTTGAAAGATGAATTTGAAAAGGCTATAGACGCTTTCGATTTTGCTTTGGCTATCAATGATTCGGATGAGAATGTATTGAAGCTTAAAGCTCATTGTCTGTCTCTTTGCGAACGGGTATCCGAGGCTATCGAGATTTTTGATGGTCTCCTCTTGTCTAATCCGGATGATACTTCTATTTATTTCCTTTTGGCAGAATGTTACCAATCATTAGAGTTGTATGAAGAGGCTCTTGCCTATTTGGATCAGTATGAAGAGCTGGTCGGCAGAAGCACGGAAGTTGTGTCGAAAAGAGTACAAATCCTCCTTTTGCAAGGGGAATTGGATGCAGCATTTCGTCTTATAGATGATCAGATGAGTAATGATAAGGATTCTGTTGATCTAAGCATTATTGCCGGTGAGATAAAATTGAGACAGGAATTGTACGATGAGGCGGAAGCTTATTTACTAAAGGTATATCCTGATAATCAGGAAGATTTTCACTTGCTCGATATGCTGGCGATTGTCAATGTAAAGAAAGAGGATTATCTGAAAGCTATCGAATATACAGAGCAATTATTAGATCTTGATCCACTCAATCTGGCTGTGAAACAACGCTTGGCCTTGCTGTATTTTGAGATAAATGATAATGAGCAGTTTAACGATTTACTCGAGCAGTTTACTGATAAAGAGCTGTTGTCTCTCTTCAGATTTATCTATAATCCACATTCTGATGAACATTTCGATAGGGATCAGCTGATTTTTTACTTGAATGATGCACGTGAACGCAGAACGCTGTTCAAGAATTTGAAATACTAAGAGAGTTCTAATCCAAACTCATCTTTTAAACGGCGGAGACTCTCATTCTCTTCCATCATTAAGTTGAATTTCTCGGCAGGAGTAAACGCCAGTTTTTTCTCATTGTCTTCGCTTATACGTACTTGCATCTGTATTTGAGTATTGCGAAGTTGCTGCTTCAACTTGTTGAGAATATCCATTTTGTACTCAAGAAGTCTTTGTTCCTGCATCGGATTGTTGACAATAATCTCAAATATATTATTATCCTGAAGATTAGGGAGGCAATTCAACATCGTATTCTTTAGATGATGCTCTTCAATCAATACTTCTGCATAAGCTTTCCACTCTTTTATCAATTGGATAGGAGTAAAGCGTTCGGTCAATACTTCCGATTGTGTCTCTACTCTAATCTCTTCTTCCTTTTTCTCCTGATTGAACGCAGAAATAGATATGCCAAGACCACCTACGCCGGGCGATCTGGATGCTTTATTTACGGCTGGCTTATCATTGGGTAGGTTTGCTACTCTCGAAGTCACAGCTGGCTGAGTATTCGGTTGCGGTTGCGGCTGTGCCGCTGCTACGACAGGACGTGTCGCTTGTGCTGCTGCCTGTGCCTGAGGAGCGGGCTGTTGAGTATTTCCCTGATTTGAAGAAAATATAGGTTCAATTACCTGCTTTTTTTTTTCGCCTTCCATTCCTGCTTGAGGTGAAGACGATTGACATAAGCGGATAATGGTAAGATCGGAGAGTAGGCGTTTGTTTCGGCTTAACCTGTAATTCAAATCGCTTTCGTTGACTATCTCTATGGCTCGGTAAAGAAATTCGTTACTACACCTCTTGGCTGTTTCTATGTATCGCTCCCGAATGGATGCCCCGACCTCGAACAGTTCTGCAGTCTTAGCATCTTTGCATAGTAGTAAATCGCGGAAGTGAGAAGCAATTCCTGTAATTACATTATTTCCGTCAAATCCTTTACTCAATATATCGTTAAGGATAAGCAGTCCGTCCACTACGTTTCCGGTGAGGATACAATCTGTTAGTTTGAAGTAATATTCGTAATCCAGTACATTCAGATTGTCTATTACGGCTCTGTAAGTAACATTACCTCCTGTAAAACTAACTACCTGATCGAATATCGACAATGCGTCGCGCATACCGCCATCCGACTTTTGGGCAAGTACATTCAGTGCTTCCGGCTCGGCAGTTACGCCTTCTTGCGAAGCAACATATTGTAAATGCTCGACAGTGTCTTTTATTGTTATGCGGCTAAAATCGTATATCTGGCAACGTGAAAGTATAGTTGGTAATATCTTATGCTTTTCGGTTGTTGCCAATATGAAGATAGCATGATGCGGTGGTTCTTCCAATGTTTTGAGGAAGGCATTGAATGCTGCTTGCGACAACATGTGAACCTCATCTATGATATATACTTTGTATTTGCCTATTTGTGGGGGGATGCGTACTTGCTCTATGAGCGAACGAATATCATCCACCGAATTGTTAGATGCTGCATCTAATTCGTGTATATTGAATGAACGTTGCTGATTGAAAGCAACGCACGACTCGCATTGATTACATGCTTCGCCGTCGGCTGCGGGAGAAAGGCAATTGATTGTCTTGGCGAAAATACGGGCACATGTAGTTTTGCCAACACCTCTGGGGCCGCAAAACAAATAAGCATGAGCCAGTTTACCTGTTGCTATTGCATTTTTGAGAGTTGTTGTCAGCGCACGTTGTCCTACAACCGAGCCGAAGGTCATGGGGCGATATTTGCGGGCTGAAACTATATAATTGTCCATATTTATTTTTCTCCTTTAGTATTACAAATGTATAAAAAAAAGTCGAGAGTAAAATGTGAAAAATGGACTGTATCTGTCCAATGAGATTTAATCATTCTTTTAGTTATGCAAGTGTGTAAATATTTTTTGGTTGTTGTACTGGAATAGCAAATCTTTTATCGGATTAAAGATAAAAATGAAATATTGACTTTGGATAAATTTGTCGATTCCCCGTATGTTTAAGTAGCATATAAGTATTTATTTGATTTTTTTTCGTTCAAAATCGTTGTAGATATAAAAATAATTATATCTTTGTACTCGCTAACAAAATAGCTGCGCATGTGGCGTAATTGGTAGCCGCGCCAGACTTAGGATCTGGTGTCGAGAGACGTGGGGGTTCGAGTCCCTTCATGCGCACAAAGCCTGATAGAGAAATCTGTCAGGCTTTTGCGTTGTATATATTTCACTATCTTGACGGTAGAGAAAACATATTGCATCATATATCAGATTTTGAAAGTTGGATGTAAGTAGTGGTAGAAAATATTTTTATAGAAAAGAAAGAAACGCAACAGTGTGCGTTTCAATTACAAGTTTTTATTTATTAGTGATTGTGTGCGAGTATCACACGCTTATGAAATAATTAAAGTTAAATAGGCATTTCTTGATGTATTTTACCATTTATAAGTTTTCCATTAGCTTTTTTGTTCCTTTTAATACCATCACTACCCCAAGTGCCCCATTGTTTAAAAAAGAATGATGAACCCTGTTCTTCAACTTGTTTTTTTATGGATAGTACCCATTCTTCTTTCATCAATCTTGCTTTCATTCCACTTTCTCCACCAACAATAACCCAATCTATATTTTCTAAATTCAATATCCCCAAATTTTCAAGTAATGGTTCACATGATAAGAAATGAATTGTTGCAGGTATTTTTCTTAAATAGTCAATTCTTAGCTTAGAACTCTGAACATCTACAGTTACCCCTATCCATGCATTTTCTGGAACTGCTCTCGTCTGAAAGTATTCGAACATATTCTCTGCACGCTTAGTCAGTATTTGGTATCTATGATGTGGTGTTGACTCTATAACATCCATTATTTTATCAATAAATTCATTGGGAACGTCTTGGTGAAACAAGTCACTCATAGAACATACAAATATTGTAGCGGGTCTTTTCCACCTCAAAGGTTCATTCAAACAAGAATCATGTAAAGTAAGTTTAAATCCATGTTTATATTTATCTACCCCCATTGCAGTTAGTCTTTTTGACATTATTTCTGCATAACAATTTAAACAACCTGATGAAACTTTAGAGCATCCTGTTATAGGGTTCCACGTTTTATCCGTCCATTCAATTTTAGTTGTTTTCATTTTCTGAAATTTTGATGTTATAAACATCTACATTATGTATACTTGTAGATGTTCTGTTTTTCTTACCGATAATTTCAATTTTCTTCTTTTTTAGAAGTTCATTGATAACATCAGGAAATATCTTAGGTTCACATCCGCATTCTAATGTATATAACAAACCATCTTTATTGTTTGTTATTTCCCCGTTCAAAATTAATTCTTTTATTTTATCTTTTGTATTATCTATTTTCAATATTGGCTCTGTACTCTGAAATAATTGACCATAGTCTTTTTCCCAATTGGATTCGCCTGCATATGAGTCATACTTCCAGCATGTTGAAACAAATTTCTCCATTCCAAAAGAATGGTTTGACCCGAAAATAATACCATTATAATTCCTATTCTTCTTTATTGTAAATGAATGTAGATGATATTTTTTACCATTGGGAATAAGTTTTTTAAAATATAATGCTACTTCTTGGTGACTTTTTTTTGGGTCTCCTTCATCTACAAATATATCTGCATTTTGAAATCTTAGTGTTACTGAGTCTGTATTTTTAAACTGTTTCATTCGTGAAGAACTTATAAAAAATAAAAAATCAGTAACAGGAGAATTCATTAATTTAGTGAAAACTAAATCATCAACCTGTTTAAATCCGTATTGATCAATTAATATGAATTTAGCATATTTCTTATTATTCAATATTTGTTGAAATTTTTTATTGTCAAACAAAGTACTAAAATCATCATTTTTTATGTGGCAAGACTTTTGGCATAAACAGTTCTCTACAGAACATTCTGTTTGACATTTTTTGAAAAAATCTTGGACATTTGTATGTAATAATTCACATTTATCTTCTAAGTATTCATTAAAACCGAAAATTATCTTTTTACCTGTTTTTTCTAATACTTCACAGTATTCTTTGACTTCATTTAAAAGCATTAAAGGAGACCCAAACTGTCCTATCGAATCTTTTCCACTACCTGCAAACATATCATATATATAAATACGTTCTATATCTTTTCTGTAAATAAAGACAGGAAGCCATGCTTTAAAAAAATCCTTAAACAGGGATAATTTTAGCTGTGTGCTTTCATCAAATGCATGTTTATTTATATCTTTCTTTTTTGCCATTTAAATGTAATGTTTGGATTGAATATTAGATATATAGTACAAATATATTCTATTTTTTTAACATTGTTAGTTTAAGGTTTAGAAATCCACTCCTTCAACTCATAAATCAGCTCCAAGATCTTCTATGAGATAAGCTAATAGCTTACAGCTATCAGCTAATGATCTCAAGATGTAACAGATTCCTCACTACGTTTCGGAATGACAGAGCGAAAATAACAGAGAACAAATGACGGAGAGAACGATCGATAACACAACCTATAACTCATAATTATTATGATGCTTATATCGAACTCACATTAATTTAGAAAGGGAATGACTTTTGTCATTCCCTTTCACGCTCCCATTAGATGTTTAATTATAAGCAGTACTTGGAGCATTTTCTAGGTTTGGGTTCGGTGAATAATGAGGGTGTTTTTAAGAGTATCAGATATTAATTATTCGTGTTTACTATATTGTCGGTCTCAAAATAAGCATCGATACATGTATCATCGTGGATGCGGCATATAAGAGTAGCCTCCGATAAATGTATTTTGATTAACAGATCGGGTTTCTTGTCTTCGGGTTTTGCGATATTATATTTCAGGTAAAGTTCTATGACCTCATCAAAAGTCAGTCCGATACATTCTTCGGGTGTAAGAGGGAGAGACGCATGGCGGAAGTCGTCCGGCATATTGTTCTTAGTATTCTGTTTTTCGTTCTTTTCAGACATAGCATATAGTTTAACAAACTTGCCTGTCCTCTAGCAAGACATTTAACAATAAAGAAGCGGGAGGACATTAACCTATTCGCAGAACAGGGAGTCGAAGCCCCAAGCACTAACAGGAAACGCCTCCCGCCCTATATTGATAAGACGGGATTGGCGTTCTACTGTTTCCAAGTGCTTTTACTAATTTTCGACTTTTGTTCTACACTGAACCAGTTAAACGCTTAATATCTAAACTATATTATGTCTTGTCATTTCTGACAGGACAAAGATATAGATATTCTTTTATATTTGCTTTAAAATACATTTTCTAAAATATTATCAGAGAGTTCATCTTGACTTTTGCTCTGTGGTTAAAAGAAAAGTCGAGACGCATTCAGATTATAACATCACAAAAATAGAGCCTTACCCTGTAATAATATATTTTGGCGGACGATATTATATTTACTGAATATCAGCAGCTTTTTTATTTTTCGGAATATAAAAATAAAGAATACGGCAAATTCTTATTTGAGTTGCGGTAAAATATCTTAATTTAGCACTAAACTTCGAAGAGATACATTTGTTTAATCAACTGATAACGATACATAAATATGGAAGCTGTTGCCGAAAAGAAAAAGAAAATCAATCACGGGAGAAATATACGGATTGCGAGAACCTGTCAGAATATCACTCAGGAAGATTTAGCTTTCAGGGTAAGCATGTCACAAAGTAAAGTATCTGCTTTGGAATTGGAAGAAATAATTGAAGATCCTGTCCTTGATAAATTCGCAACGGCTCTAAATATTCCTGTTGGTTTCCTAAAGAACTTTATACCAGAGGAAGCAATGAATATTTATAACCAAACAATGTCAGAACCTACTTTAACAAATACCTCTGCTGAAAATTCTAATGATATAGTAACTCAACAAATTGTAGGAGAACAAGAAAATAATTACAATTATCCTATTAATGACATTAAAGACTTATACGAAAGACTCCTCAAAGAAAAGGATAAGCAGATAGAAGAACTAAAAGCAAAACTTAAATAAATGAGACTCCCGCAAGGGAGTTTTTTGTTAAATCATCGTAATAAAACTACTCAAAAATATTAGCCGCGATTTTATTTACAATCTGTTTCAGGCGGTTCTCAAGCATACTTAATACTCTGTTAGCTTTCTGAATCAAGGTTTTGATTAATAAACTTTATTTTTTATATTTGTGTCGAATTGACAGAAATCCATTTTCTGATAATTATTTATGTATAGGCAAAAAACTTTATGAAACATTTATTTTTTTATTCTTTAATTATTCTTTTCTCTGTTCTGCCACTAAAGGCTCAAGTAACAATTGGTACAAATAATAAGCCCCATTATGGAGCTTTATTAGATTTGACCGGAGGACAATCAGACTCTGGAAGTAATGCGGTTGTATCTAAGGGATTGGGGCTTCCTCGTGTAGCCTTAGAAAAAATAGATCAGCTATTTCCGATGCTTAAGGGGGATTCTGACTATGAAAATGGAACAACAAAAGGCGATCTTGATGCGAAGCATATAGGGCTGCTGGTTTATAATACCAGCATGTGTGTAGACAACAATAGTGCAAACCCTCAGGGACTATATGTTTGGGATGGTCTGGAGTGGAAATTACTCACCGAGTTAGAATCCGAAAATGTAGTTATATATAAAGATCAGGACAACAAGGATTTTAAAGCACGGTTGTTCGGTGATGCCGGTATTTGGATGGTGGAGAATCTGGCGGTAACCAAATTCGCATCAGCTCAAGGAGGCGCTTCGCTTCCCACTACTCCCTCGAATGCCGGAAGCAGTGGTGATCCCAGATGGTGTTATCCCGGAACTAATAATTTAGACCCGACTCTTTTTAATGCACAACCCGAATTGGGACTTCTATATAATTGGTACGCTGCTACAAATGGTAAGACTCATCCCGGCACAGACGAGGGTGGTACCAGCGAAGGAGCTAGAGTTCAAGGTATCTGCCCCGACGGATGGCATCTGCCGAGCGATAAGGAATGGACAGATCTCGAAAACGAAATAATTAAGAATACCTCTAAATATTCGACCATGGCCGATATAGGAAGCCCTCTTTTGGAGTACGACAGACCCTCCGGTGCGACAACGAGTCCACATGGAAAAGCGATGAAAGCACAATGTATGATATCGGGTAGTCAGTTGCCCGAATCGTATGGGGCAAGCAAGCCTGCATACAAAGGTGGGTTCGATGCCTATTTAGGTGGCTTTTCTCCTTCCTCTCAGTTTTACGGTCAAACATCTTATTTCTGGACGAGTAGTGCTTATTATGCAGCAGTTACACCGAATACCAATAGTGCATGGAATAGAAAAATAAATGCTGTAAACGGCGCAGGTAATCCTGAAAATTATATATCCAGAACAGGTATGGGACGACAATTCCTGACAGCTATACGTTGCAAGAAAGATACAAACACACCCTGATTCTGCTTCTTATCTATTATCGATGAATACGAATGGAGAAATATGATTCTCTGAATTAAGCATAAATCTAACCCCTGAGAATCTTTCGGTTTTCAGGGGTTTTTTGTACATTTATTTTATGAAAGAGAACAAATACGATAATCCCGATTTTTTCGATCAATACAGCCGAATGACACGGTCGGTAGAAGGATTGAAAGGTGCAGGAGAATGGCACATGTTGCAGAAGATGTTGCCCGAATTTGAGGGTAAACGTGTACTCGATTTGGGCTGTGGATTTGGCTGGCACTGTGCATACGTGGTGGAGCATGGTGCAGTATCTGTGACAGGAATAGACCTCTCCGAAAAAATGCTCGAAGAAGCAAGAAAAAGAAATAACTCTCCCCGTATAGCGTATAAATGTATGGCAGTAGAAGATTTCGAATTCTTGCCCGATACATTCGATATTGTTATCAGTTCTCTTACTTTTCATTATTTAGCATCGTTCGATGATATTTGCCGGAATGTGAATAGATGCCTTTCGCAGGGCGGTACATTCGTTTTCTCGGTCGAGCATCCGGTATTTACTGCGTATGGTAGTCAGGATTGGTATTGCGACCAAGAGGGAAACCGCTTACATTGGCCTGTCGATAACTATTTTGGAGAAGGCTTGCGGAGATCGACTTTCCTTGGGGAAGAAGTGGTAAAATATCACAAGACATTGACAACGTATATAAATGGCCTTCTCAAATCAGGATTCGAAATAACAGAATTGGTAGAAGCGCAACCGCAGAAAGAGCTTGTAGAAACTATTCTTGATATGAAAGATGAATTGCGCAGACCGATGATGCTTTTAATTTCTGCTACAAAAAAATAGTAATATGCTTACGGACATTATTAATCATATTCAGAAATATGTTAAACTCGACGATCGTGGTATTGAAGCTATGTATGAATATGTCAAGCCATTATCGTTGAAGCGTGGAGAGTATCTGGTTAAAGAAGGATCGGTATGTAAGGCCTATTATTTTGTAAATAAGGGCTGTCTTCGCATGTTCTATAACAATGATAAGGGTCTGGAACAAATAGTGCAATTTGCGATAGAAGATTGGTGGCTGACAGATTACTTTAGCATCAGTACCCAAAAGGCATCGGAGTATAATATTCAGGCGGTCGAAAATTCAGAAGTGATATCTATCGATTATGCCTCATTGATTGAGCTTACGAACGAAGTACCTCTCCTTGAACGTTATTTCCGTATGATGGCAGAGAGGGGATATGCCGCTTCCCAATTCAGGCTTAAATTGATTTTCAATCTGTCTAAAGAAGATATGTATTTGCATTTTAACTCATTATTCCCCACCTTTATGCAGCGGATACCACTGTATATGATTGCCTCATATCTGGGAATTACACCCGAATATTTAAGTGAAATACGAAGGAAAAACGCGAAACTCTGATTTCTTAATCCAGCTTAATTTTTGTCTGCCTTCTTATCCATAATTTTGTGATCTGTTTTAATTATTAATAAAGAAATCATTATGGATAAATCAGTCATTTTTACCGAAAAATTTGTAGAAGTACTTGAACACGAAGGTGTCGTATCTATCGTTTCGTGGGGCACGGACGAACCGCATGTCGTAAATACGTGGAACTCGTATATTGTGATTGCAGACGAGAATCGACTATTAATTCCTGCATATGGTATGCGCAAGACAGAGAAAAATGTGATGGTTAACGATCAGGTCAAAATAACGATCGGTAGCCGTGACGTTTTAGGCTATAAAGATTATCAGGGCACAGGTTTCCTGATCGATGGAACAGCTAAATACCTCGATTCGGGTGCGGATTATGAGTTTATGAAGGAAAAGTTCTCTTTTCTTACAAGAGTTGTTGAAGTCACTGTAACATCGGCCAAACAAACATTGTAGTATTTTATTTGCAAAAAGGGTTCATAGGTTAAAAAATGTTTTGATAAATGTTAATTAAGTCATTTGTTTTATATAGATTTGTTTTAAATCAATATAAAATGATACTATGAGGAAATTGTTTTTGGTGGCTATTTTGGCCTTAGCGACGTTTGTTAATGCCAGTGCGCAAGATGTTGGTCAGATGTGGGTTGGAGGATCAGTCAGTTTGTGGTCGAGTAAGATTAAAGGGGCTGACGAAAGTCAGACATCTTATAGTATTCTTCCCGAATTCGGCTATGTAATTAGTGAAAATATCGGTATTGGTATTGTTGCCGGTTATAGGCATACGGAATCACCATCATCTTATCATTCTAATGATGGAAAGTATTTTGAAACTCGGACGACAGAAAGTTATGTGATTAATCCGTTTGTTCGTTATTCTTTTTTGAAGGGAGATATTGGTGGCTTGTTTGTTGATGGCGGTATCTCGTATGCTCATTCAAAACAAAAAGAATATGATGATACCTCGCATCAAATTGAAGTAGGATTTAGACCTGGTGTTGCTATTAATGTTTCTAGTAAGGTTTCTTTGTTAGGCAAGTTTGGGTTTCTGGGATATCAAAATGATAAAAGCAAATATGATCCTAATGGTTATCAAGATGAAACAACCACAAACGGCTTTGGTTTCAATCTGGATATGAATAACGTACTTCTTGGAATGATTCTCAAATTCAGATGATCATTCAATCTTTTCAGATATGTTATCTGAGAATTAAAGATATTATGATAGGGGATTGTTTGCTTAAAAGCAAGCGATCCCTTATTTATTATTTTGAGTTCATCCTGACTTTTAACTACATGGTCACACAAAGTATCACAGAGTATTATAAATAAGGGATTTAATATAACATAAGTTCAAAATGCAAATCATATAATTTATGAGTTGCATTATATATCGTTCTCTCTGTCATTTTTTCTCTGTCATTCCGAACTGAAAGGAGGAATCTGTTACCACTGGAGGTCATTAGCCAATAGCTATAAGCTTATCGGTTCGAGACGACTTCTACATAAATAATTGACTATTACGTTTTGAATATCCTTATATTTGCCTACTCAACTTGTGATATATGAATAAGATAGATAAAGCATCTTTTATACAAGCAGTATATGATATCGTGAAAACTATTCCGTCGGGTCGTGCCACAAGTTATGGTGCTGTAGCCAAAGCAATAGGCTATCCTAATCTGTCGCGAATGGTGGGGCGTGTTATGAGTGAATGTGATTCTGCAAAGACGGGCATTCCTGCCTTTCGGGTCGTGAATAGTCAAGGTATATTGTCGGGAAAAGATGCTTTTGGCAGCTCGGGAGAAATGCAAAAGATGCTGGAGTCTGAAGGAGTAACTATTGTCAATGATAGAATTAAAAACTGGAAAGCAATCTTTTGGGATCCTATGGACGAGATACAGATATAAAACATTCTGTATACTACGATAAAACGTCAGGCTTGTTGTGAGAACCTCTGACCCTTGCTATTATTAATGATATCCCCTGACCAATAACAATAAAGCCAAAGAGTAAAGTCGGTATATACCACACTATATAATCCATGTGAGGATGCTCTGAAGCATGCTGTTTAAAGATGATGAACCAAGACAATGGCGATAGCACCGAGAATAAAGTAGCTGATATCAATGCCAGATTTTTAATCTTATATACTTGATTTAATTTTTTGCTGATAAAGTATATTGCAACACCGAAAAGGCAGATAATAAGGAAGAATACCCCAAAGTAAAATTTAAATTCGGTCTGAGGTAGAAATCCGAGATCAAATACATTCCCCTGAAAGTACTTCTGAAGAATCTCTCCATATGTTTCGCTTTGTTCTATTATACCATAAGTAGCTCTTTTGGTATAAGATACGAGTATGTGGTTAATACCATCACTGAATGAACCTTCAAGCGATCTTATCTGCATTATCAATACAAACATCTCGGCTAAGACCGCTATCACCATTGTGATTCCGGCTTTGAATGCGAAACCGATAAAAGATCGGAAACTTTTTTGCTCCAAAATATAGTAATACACTATAGGGCACATTGCGGCTATCAGAGTAGATGTGATAAATTCAAATCCGGTGAAGAAGCACTTTGCAAAAACAGCAAGGAAAAGATAAATGAGGATTTTGTTATTGCTCATCTTATCTTTGAAGTTATGCTTCTTCTCGAAGAGAAGCAACATTGTTATAAATGGGATGTAAAAACTCCACAAGGCCCACCAGAGATTGTGAGCAAAGTTATTTATCCATGGCGAAATAAGTAAGAGAAATAAGGTGATTATACTACTTATCCCACCATAATTCCGGTATACCCATCCAATGAACAATACGAAGCAAAGCGCTGCTAATGCAGCATTCAGGCCTTTGAAGAGTCTTAGATTCCCGAGGTTGTCAAAAGGGCTTATCTTTTGTATTGCACTATAGAGAATCGCTTGCCCACCTGTCTGGCTTTTGTAAGCAACAAATTTATTAGGAAGGGGGCTGTTTGTTAGATAGAGATCGTGTTGAATCGATAAATTTCGGCTATATTCTTCACTCATAGTACTTATTCCGAGGCTGTCTGTTTTCAGGTATTCGGTATAATTTAATCCTGTGAGTCCTCCATCCGAAAATACTCCATCCTGAGCCGCTTTGGCTATTCTCCCTACTACTAGCCCTTCGGGTTGCCGCTCGAAAAATAAGAACATATTTTCGTCAGAAACTTTCCATATATTGACAGAATAGCTTGAGAATAGTATAAGGAAAGCGATACAAAGAAAAATTGCCTGCTTAATATCTTTTGGTTTTTGCAGCTTCATCAAAATTTAATAATGAGTGTTTGAAATTTTTCTTGTCGAATTTAGAGATATTATCCAATATCAAGCCGCAAGTGTATAACAGAACCGCTATTATAACGGAAGCTACCGCTGCAATGGCAGTGGGTACTTTATATACATATTGATACTCTATATAATCTATAATTGGGAAAACGCCTAGTATTAAGCCAATTAATAGTATAAATGCTGATATAAGAGTGAAAAAGCTTAGCGGTTTGTAGAGACGGTATAGATTGAAGAATAACTTCAATACCTTATAGCCGTCCTTGTATGTATTCAGTTTGGAAACGCTACCTTCAGGGCGGTCGCGATAGTCTATTTGTATTTCGTGTATTTTGAAATCGTAATTCAGGCAATATATAGTCAAATCAGTCTCCAGTTCGAACCCTGAAATTAACGAAGAATAATTCTTTACAAATCTGCGACTGAAAAGTCTGTATCCCGAAAGGATATCATTAAGGGAACTATGATAAAATTGGTTTATTAGTTTCTTTACCAGATCATTTCCAAAATTGTGGAACGGCCTCTTGTTCTCAGCAAGATATGTTTTGTTCGACAACCTGTCGCCAATCACCATGTCTGCATTTGTCTTTTCTATGCACTCGACAAGTTTTTTTGCTGCCTCGGCAGGATAAGTGTCATCGCCGTCTACTAACAGGTAATAATCGGCATCGATATCACGGAACATACTTAAAACCACAGCACCTTTGCCCTGTGTCGTTTCTGTTCTTACGATAGCTCCGGCGGAAGTCGCCTCTTCTATCGTATTATCGGACGAATTATTATCATAAACGAATATATCTGCTTCGGGTAGTACTCTTTTGAAGTCCGAAACAACTTTTCTTATTGTCAATCCCTCGTTATAACAAGGTACCAGTATAGCTATTTTCATAAAGACGTAGTTAGATACTTATTGCAAATATAATGCAAAAAAGCAGATTAGCTCTGTGTTTGTAATAGTTTGTTTAGTTGTAACAGTTAAGAATATCAGATTCTTATAAGCACAGTTAAGTTCTAATTAGTGTTACGCTGCGACTGCCATCCTCTTGTATTTTAATGCTGACATTCACCGTATCTTTTGGCAGTAGGTCTTCGATGAGTTCAGGCCACTCAATGAAACATAGGCTGCCGCTGTAGAAATAGTCTTCATAACCAAAGTCATAGGCTTCCTCTATTTTGTTGATACGGTAGAAATCAAAATGGTATATGAGTTCCCCCGTCTTCGATCGATATTCGTTTACAATAGCAAATGTCGGGCTGTTGATTGTATCTGTAACGCCAAGGTTTTCACATATTGCTTTTATAAATGTAGTTTTACCGGCTCCCATTTCTCCTCTGAAAGCGAAAACGGTATTGTCGCCCATTATCTTTATGAATTCGATGGCAGCATCGTTAATTGTATCCAGTGATTCTATCTTTATTTCCATACTAGTTCTTATTTGGGTGTCATTGTTATAAACGGGACAATCATTTCTTCCATCGATATTCCCCCGTGTTGAAATGTATCGGTATAATAAGATACATAATGGTTATAATTGTTGGGATATGCAAAGAAATCATCTCCGGTTGCAAAGATATACTTTGTACTGATATTTGGAGTCGGAAGTCCTATTTTTTGTGGATCGCGAATGTCATAAACTTTCTTACGATCATACTCCAGATTGCGTCCGACCTTATATCGTATGTTGGAGTTTATGCTTTTATCACCTATCGTTTTCATCGGGCTCTTTACACGGATAGTACCATGATCGGTAGTCAGAATAACTTTACATTTCATTTCGGCAACCCTTTTCAATAAATCCATTGTGCTCGAATGTTTGAACCACGAACGGGTTAATGAGCGGTATGCAGCTTCGTCGGCAGCCAGTTCGCGTATCATCTTCGATTCGGTACGCGCATGCGAAAGCATATCTACAAAATTGATGACAATTACATTCAGCTTTTTATCGCTCAATGTGTTCATATTCTGAATCAGTTTTTCTCCTGCGGCCGAAGTCGTTAATTTGTGGTAGGAAAATGAGTCTTTTCGCCTGAATCTTTCCATAAGGGTTTGAATCAGTACCTCTTCATTCAGATTCTTACTTTCATCTTCACTTTCGTCTACCCACAAGTCGGGAAATGTTTTTGCTATCTGTGCAGGCATCAATCCCGAGAAGATTGCATTGCGCGCATATTGTGTCGCTGTTGGTAGAATGCTGCAATAGGTTTCTTCTGTAAATGTAAAATCATTGACAAGAAGATCTTTTACCTCCATCCATTGGTCGAGGCGTAAATTATCAATAAGGATGAAAAAAACAGGTTTGTCACCCTCTAGTAATGGAAATACTTTCTTAGGGAAAAGTTCGGGACTAATGAGCGGTCTGTTTTCAGGGTTTTGTATCCACGATTCGTAATTTCTCTTTATGAATTTGCAAAACCCATTATTGGCCTCTTGTTTTTGAGTATGTAATAAGTCTATCAATGGGTTCTGTGATGCAGTCAGTTCAAGCTCCCAATAGATAATTTTCTTGTATATTTCTACCCAATCATAGTATGTTATAGAATCTGTGATTTGAGTACTTATTTTACTATAGCCTTCTCTGTAACCTTCGAGTGTAGCCTCCGATACAATGTCATCTTTGTGCAGATTCTTTTTGATAGATAGTAATATTTGATTCGGATTGACAGGTTTTATAAGGTAGTCGGCTATTTTCTTGCCTATGGCATGTGTCATTATACCCTCATCCTCACTCTTAGTGATCATTATAACAGGAACACTGGGGTTAATCTCTTTGATCATAGTCAGTGTATCCATACCGGTTAGCCCCGGCATGTTTTCATCTAGAAATACAACATCGAAACTCTCGTTTCTGAAAGCTTCAAGGGCATCTTGTCCGCTATTGACAGGAGTTACCGTATAACCCTTTTCTTCGAGAAAAAGAATGTGAGGTCGCAAAATATCGATTTCATCGTCTGCCCAGAGTATACGTCCTTTCGCCATGTTGTAAATTTATAATAAATCTATTTATATCAATTGTTAAAAGGTAACAAAGGTGACACTTTTATCCTTCTTTTGACTGTAACTTTTTACTTGCTTATCTAACTGTCTATCTTTACTATAGATAAAATCGAAAGTAATGTTTTATCCGTTTCTGTAAATGAAAAACAAGCCACATTATAGTAAAGTGGCTTGCTCTATATCTATTTGCACTTTAGTTAAAACCAAAAGTACATACAGAACTGCAATAAGTGAAACGGAGATGGTTAAAAATTATTATAAGCTATCTCCAAAGTCTTCTTTAAATTTCGCAATTAATTTTTCAGGCCAATCGCTGATTGGTTCAAGACCACCCATAAAGAAACGGAGAACAGGTGGTTCGTAGACAAATTTAAGTCCGCCTATCAACTCACGATTTTCGTACAGCCAAGTCATACGGTCTTCTACATATTTAATTTGCGACAGTGTAAATACACGGCGAGGAATAGCTAGTCGTAACAATTCCATATCAGCATAAGTTTCATTTCCATATTCGTCGCGCTGATTGGAAACGGAACCGCGTTCCATACCTCTCACGCCCGATATAAGAAAGAATGCAGCAGCCAGTGCTCCCGCAGGATATTGTGTTTGAGGTATATGGGCACATATTCTCATTGCATCTACGTGACAGCCTAATACACCGGCAGGAGTAACGACCGGTACGCCTTTACTTTCTAATGCTTTTACGAGGTATTCTATGAATTGCGGACTTTGGCAGATCATTGTCTCGTCAAGTGTCTCATATAAGCCTACCGCAATAGCTTCTATCTCACGAACCGACATGCCCCCATAAGTGAGAAATCCTTCAAATAGAGGTACTAAAGGTTCTAGTTCTTTAAAGATGGCGTAATCATTCGTGCAGATACCACCTCCACGCGAAGAGCTTAGCTTACGTGCCGAGAAGTAAACAAGGTCAGCCAGATCTGTCATGCAAAGAATGATTTCGGCCATCGAGCTATTCTTGAATTCTTCTTCACGTTGTTTTACCAGCCATGCATTTTCGCCAAGTAGGCTCGCATCTAATACAAGACGTATTTTGTGTTTAGTAGCTATCTCTCTTACGCCGCGCAGATTTTCGATAGAAAACGGTTGACCGCCAATTAGGTTGGTCGATGCTTCTATTCGGATATATGGTATATTAGATGCACCATGTTTTTTGATACACTCCTCTAATTTTTCCAGATTCATATTTCCCTTGAATGGGTGTTTGCTGCTTATTACATAAGCTTCGTCATATAGCAACTCTTCTATTTTACCGCCATATTGAGTAATATGAGCCATTGCTGTGGTAAAATGGTAGTTCATCGGAACAATATTCCCTTTGCGGATAAACGCGTGCGAAATAATATTCTCGGCGGCACGTCCCTGATGAACGGGTAATAAATGTTTTTTGCCAAGTACATCTTCTACCGCTTTTTGATAACGTACAAAGCTTTGAGATCCTGCATAGGCATCGTCGGCGCTCATCATTGCCCCGAGTTGTTTGTCGCTCATGGCATTTGTTCCGCTGTCTGTAAGCATATCCAGGAATACATCTTTGGTGTCGAGCCTAAATGTATTGAATCCTCCTTCGTGGAGAGCTTCCAGTCTTCGTTCGATGGGAACTAAATGAAGTTTTTGTACAATGCGGACTTTGTGTAACTCGAGTGGAATATTTTCTCCACTGTAGAACTTAATTTTTTCGGTGTTATTAGACATGGTGTTAGTTTATTGGATTTTTAGGTTTCAAATTGTTCGCGCAAGGTAAAAATAAAAAGCGTAAAAAACAATAAGGTTGTCATTTGCTTGTTAAATGACAACCTTACTTTAGTTTTAATGTTTTATTTTAATGCTTCATTTATTGCATCCAGAAGATATTCCTTCGGATCGGAGCTATATTCCCAGAACATAACGCCTGCCATGCCATTTTGCAAAACATATTCGCATTTAGCTTTGACCGATTGCTCGTCATCGTAGGTTACAAATAGTTTTTCACCGCTATTAAACAGATAAGGAGCATGGGCGATACTATCCCACGATTTTGCATACCCATTTCTATTTTCGAGACTATCTTTTATATATGTAAATCCTTTTCCCGATACTTGTTTCTCAACCTTATCGCCTAAGCCTTTAGTAGCATCGTCTTTCAGTTTGAAAGTACGACCGTAGAAAGCGATGCCCATAACCAGTTTGTTTGCAGGTACTCCCGCTTTAATATATTCTTGCACAATCAAATCGGCACTGCGCTTAGGTTCATAGCTGTCCGAGGCATAAAGGTTTGTGTGATGGATTGCTGTTTCACTCGATTGAGCATCGTAAGTCATAATATTTACATAATCAAGGTATTCCTGTGCTTTGCCCATCTCTGTGTTTTCAAGAAACTTGCTGAAGCCTCCGGTTGCAGTCGTTAACAAATAAGGTTCGTTTGTGATTTTAGTTACAGAATCCAGTTTTGCTCTTAGAGATGCGAACATAAGGGTGTATGTTTGCTTGTCTTCCGGACGGTAGATATTACCGTCGTCTCCCGGTATTGCAGGATATTCCCAATCGATATCTATACCATCGAGCTTATAAGTAGTCATAATATCCAGAGCCGATTGAGAAAAAGCCTCGCGGCCTTCCGCTGTTAACACGGCATCAGAGAAATTTTTACTCCATCCCCAGCCTCCGAGAGAAATAAGTATTTTGAGATCGGGATTTTTCTCTTTTAGCAAATTTAGCTTTCTGAAATTAATCGTATCTGTTGCCTCGTTAGTAAGAACTGCTTTCCCGTCCACTACATTTACGAATGCATAGTTGATGTGAGTGATTTTATTTGCCGATACTTTGTCTACATCGGTTTCTCCTCTGAAACCTCCTACATAAGCTATAATGATTGTTTTGGGTGCTTCTTTCTTTTCTTCCGGTTTTTGAGGACATGCGGTTGTCGATAATGCTACTATTGCCAATAGGCAATATGTTACGAAGTGTGTTCTCATGGTCTTGTGGCTTTAAAATGAATACTAATATTAAAAATATTTATTTTCAAAAATAGTAATCATTATCCACATTATCGCTTTTTCCTTTGAATATATTGAATCGGTAAGAGAAACTTAGCATAACGAACTGATTCAGTGTGTTAGTCCTTGTGTCCGACAGGTAGTTTCCGCTAACGTATCGGGATACATTGTTTCTATCATTAAGTATATCGAATAATTGTAATTTTAATGAGCCTTTTTTCTGTTTAAGAAATAGTTTGGCTATCGATGCATTCCATAGCATTTCGCTTGTTTGGAAATCATCCCCGTAACCTGCAAAATAAGAGTAGTCGAGATTGCTTTGAATAGAAAAATCGTAGGGCAACTTCACCAACGTTATATTGCTGAATACATAATTTGTTGTTACTCTGTTTTGCGCATTAGTCAAATTGTTCTTTGTGATACTATGGTTTATATTGCCTTGCAAGCTGGTTTCAAACTTAGTCGATTTAAATCTGACCATAAGTTGCTCACTAAGAACAATATTGTTGGTTATTGCTTTTTCGCCATTGGTGAAACCTTTATTCTTATAGTAATTGACAAAGGTATTAGTGTTTATCGTGAATTTTTTATTACGTAAAGGCGTATTGTACATAAATCCCAGATTAGACCCAATATTGCCATTTATATTGCGGTACGTGTTCAGACTGTTCCCCTGTGCATCGATAAGGGTATAATCGACAATATTGTTGAATGTATAACGGAAGCTACCTGAAATCATCATAAAGCGGTTAGTCTCATAATCGGACTTCTGATAATTAAAATTGAAATTATTGTCGTAGCTAGGTTTCAGATTCGGATTACCGTAGTATTTACTCAATGCATTTACGACTGTAGTGTCTGCCGATATTTGGTTTATTGCCGGCTGCCTGCTATATCCCGAATAGTCGAAATCGAGATTGGTTGTAGTATTGGGTCTGTACGAAAAGTGTAGAGTGGGAGAATAGTTTACTACATTTTGTGTTATATCCTCGATGATTGAATCGCCGAGGCTTATATTGCTCTTCGAATAAGAAGGATCAATGCTGATACCGAGGGTATAATTATATTTCTCTTTTGTCCCCTGAAAGTTCAGGCTTATATTTTGGTTTATATAATCATTAACTGTATTTCGACTGAATGGTTTGTCGATGATAGTGTAATTGCCCTCCTCATCTTTTTTACGAGCATCCCGATCCCTGTCCGAATGATTATTATTATAATTATAAGCGAACTGCAATGAATGATCTTTGTTTATCGGCTCCACATAAGAAAGTGAAAAGGCATAGCCGTTTGTTGTGCTTTTGGTCGTAAGCTTTTGGTCTATAATGTTATCGGGGATCTCTCCGCTATAACTCGTTAGGGAATAATTCATTCCCTTGCTATCATCTTTTCGCAACGTGTGATTTAATGTCAGGCTGATAGTTCTGCCTTTGCTGTTCAGTTTACGACCGATCGTAAAAACGTTGTTAATATTATAACCATTGCCTTTGGAGTCATTAATGTTGTAGCCCGATGTTGTGTCCATTTGTGCCACATGCGATATGCTGGTTGATGTCTGGTTGATGTTGGAATTGTTGAAATTGATATAAGACCGGGCGAAAATGGTGGTTAATGAATCGGGTTCCCAACTGAGATTCATACCTCCATTGAAGTTTTCCCGTTGATTCTCGTTTTTAGAATCTTGCCTCGATGTACGGTCACCTGATGATAGAAATGTTTGAGTTTCGGTTTTGGTCTCTAGCATGTTTTCATTGTTCGAGTAGCGTATATTACCCCCTATCTTGAATTTCTTCGATGCTTGTGTGTATAAGTTGAACCCTGCATTTTTATTTCGTTCCACTCCATCACTCGATACGAGATTGTCATTGTTGTTTACATTGTTTATATTACCTACAAATGATGCCTGATTTTTATCACGCATGTAGTTAACAATAGCCCTGTTGGCATATTTGTCGCCACTGCCATAACCGACTCTTACATCACCGAATATGCTTTGCTTAAGTTCCTCCTTCACAATAAGGTTGAGGACTTGTTCGGGATCTTTATCTCTGAATCCGGTTACTTTGGCTGTTTCAGATTCTTCTTTGAATAGTTGAAGTTTCTTTATCATGTTGGCAGGCAGGTTAGCCAAGGCCAAAGCAATATCGTTGCCAAAAAACTCTTTTCCGTCTACCAATATTTTTTGTACCGGTTTTCCATTGGCAGTTATGTTTCCATTGGCGTCGAGTTCTATACCGGGAATATTTTTTATCATATCCGACAGCATTGCATTTTCTTCGCTGGTATATGCTGCTGCATTATATTCTATGGTATCGCCTTTTACAACAATATCGGGAGACTTTGCCTCTACCACGGCTTCGCCAAGCATGAACGCATCTTCTTTCAGATACACTTTCTCGAGATTGTAGCCGGGCTGTTTAGAATTGAGTTCAATATTTTGATGGAATTTTGTATATCCGATGAAAGATATTTCGATTATATATTTTCCTTGAGAAGTTAATAATTTAAAATTTCCGTCAATGTCTGTAACGGTACCTTGTATATAAGTACTGTCGCTTTGCTCTAGCAAACGGATGCTCGCTTGGGGGATAGATTCTCTCGTTTTTGCATCATACACGCTACCTTCTATATGACTTTTTGCCTCTCTGCTTGGGGTTTGAGCCAAAGCGGAGAGCGTTATCATAGTATAGATGAATATGAACAAATAGCGCATTATGAACACCGTTTTTTGAAACAGCTAAGATAGCTTTTTTACAATAGAGTGTAAAATTGGCATAATTCGTTAAACTATGACAACTTTTATGTCAAAAAAAAATAGTTACTTTGTGCAACTTATTGCTAAACATATAGAAGTAACGAAAAAAAAGATTCAAAAATATGTCGGAGGATGTTTTTAAGAAAATAATTTCACACAGTAAAGAGTATGGTTTTGTATTTCAATCTAGCGAAATCTATGATGGACTAAGTGCTGTGTACGATTACGGTCAGATGGGAGTTGAATTAAAAAACAATATTAAAAAGTATTGGTGGGATAGTATGGTGCTTCTTCACGACAATGTGGTGGGTATCGATTCTGCAATATTTATGCACCCGACTATTTGGAAGGCCTCAGGACACGTTGATGCTTTCAACGATCCGTTGATTGATAATAAAGATAGTAAAAAACGTTATCGTGCCGATGTCCTTATCGAAGATCATCTGGCTAAGATTGACGACAAAATAAACAAAGAGGTAGAAAAAGCAGCAAAACGTTTTGGTGAGACTTTCGACGAAGCTATGTATCGCGAGACTAATCCAAGAATCTTGGAGAATCAAGCGAAGCGCGACGAGATTCATACCCGTTTTGCAAAAGCATTGAACGATAGTAACCTCGAAGATCTGCGTCAGATTATACTCGACTGTGAGATTGTATGCCCTGTTAGTGGTACACGTAACTGGACAGAAGTTCGTCAGTTCAACCTGATGTTTGCTACTGAAATGGGCTCTACTGCCGATGGTGCAATGAAGGTATATCTTCGTCCCGAAACAGCACAGGGTATCTTTGTGAACTTCCTGAATGTGCAAAAAACAGGTCGTATGAAGATTCCTTTTGGTATTGCTCAGATTGGTAAGGCATTCCGTAACGAGATCGTAGCCCGTCAGTTCATCTTCCGTATGCGTGAATTCGAGCAAATGGAAATGCAATTTTTTGTTCGTCCCGGTGAAGAATTGGAATGGTTCGCTAAATGGAAAGATATTCGTATCAAGTGGCACAAAGCCCTTGGATACGGTGATAATAAATATCGTTTCCACGATCACGACAAGCTTGCTCATTATGCAAATGCTGCTACGGATATAGAATACGAAATGCCATTCGGGTTTAAAGAAGTAGAAGGTATCCATTCCCGTACTGATTTCGATTTGAAGAGCCATGAAGAATTTTCAGGTAAAAAATTACAATATTTCGACCCTGAACTCAATAAATCGTATACTCCTTACGTTATTGAAACATCAATCGGCGTCGATCGTATGTTTTTGTCAACTCTTTCGGCTTCGTATTGCGAAGAAGAACTGGAAGGTGGCGAGAGTCGAGTAGTGTTGAAGTTGCCGCCGGCATTAGCTCCGATAAAATTAGGTGTACTTCCATTAGTGAAAAAAGATGGTTTGCCGGAGAAAGCTCGTGAAATAATTGATGCTCTGAAATTCGATTTCAAATGCCAGTATGATGAGAAAGATAGTATCGGTAAGCGTTACCGCCGTCAGGATGCCATTGGTACTCCGTTCTGTGTGACAGTCGATCATCAGTCGTTAGAAGATAATACAGTAACAATCCGTTATCGTGACACAATGACTCAGGAGCGAGTTGATATCGATAAGTTATCCGATATTATATCTGAGAAAGTGAGTATGAAGAATTTACTAAAAACAATAGGTTGATATTTTAATATAAATAGAATGAATAAAAAAATATATGCACTGTTTGCTTTTCTTGTATGTGCTGTAATAGTTTTCTCTTCATGTGCTGAAGACGATGACGATACGGCTCTCATGGAATGGAAAGCATACAATGAAAAGCTATTTAGTGATGTTGTCAAGAGTGGCGAATATAGAGCGCGTGCCTCATATAGTGGTAACGGTGATATATATTGGAAAACATCAAATACAATTAAGTCTCAAGAAACGAGAATAACACCGGAGGGAACCCCTCATATGACGGATACTGTTATTTGCCGATATACTGGTTGGTATTATACACTAGATGGCACAAAATACATATTTGATACTACTGAAGATGATGCTAATGCTCAGGCAGGTAGGACGTTTTCCATGACTGGTTATGATGCAAATGGTAACTTTGCAGGTGTAATAGATGGATGGACAACAATGTTACTAGCCATGGCTGTAAATGACGAAGTTGAGTTTTGTATTCCTTATAATTTAGGATATGGATCCGCAGGAAATTCACCTAAGATACCGGGCTATACAACTTTGTGGTTTACTATGAAATTACTGGAAATAAAACCGAGTAATCCAAATGAATATCCTAATTGAGATAATGATAGATTAAAATACATCCAATAATAAATTCTCAATAGCCTTCACAACTTGTTTGCGAGGGCTATTATATTTATTGACCATTATTGTAAAAGCATACTTCTTTTCTCCATTTATGTAATAACCGGCAAAGCATTGCACATCGGCTATGCTACCACTCTTTACATACACTTTCCCCTCCAGTCGTGTTCCTTTCAATAAATTACGTACAGTTCCTTCTTTTCCTGCTTTGGCGAATGATTTAAGGAATATGTCTGCATTCTTACTTTCGTTTTGCATATATACCAATACATCACATATAAATGTCGGGCTAACGGCGTTCGATGGTGCAAGACCACATCCGTCATGCATAAATAATGCATCTGTATCCAGTCCGCGTTCTTTCCATAATGCATTCGTTTTTTCTATGCCATTGTCCAAGGCTGAAGAGTATATATCACTATTGTTACTTCGCCCGATGGTACGTATAAGATGCTCTGCATAATGATTATTGCTTCGTACATTTACATCTCTTATAATATCTTTCAGAGGGAATGATTGATGGATATAAAATATCTCTTCGTCATACACCGTTTTTTCTTTTGAATACATTTGCTGATGATATTGCTCGAAAGTGGTACTAAACTTTTCGACTCCTATATTATTTTGCTTTAGCTGCTGCGAAACTATTTCACCCAGGAATAGACCTGGATTAGGTATATCGCCTTTTAATGATATGGAACTTTTTCCGGCAGGTAATTTTCCGATTAATAGCCTGTCGTTGGAGAATGGTTCTCCAACTATAAAGCCGGTGTTCTCCCCTTCGGTGTCGATTCTTAAGGTATTTCTGAATCTGATACTATTCATTCTGGGGTTCGTCCTCACGATGAGAGGGCAAGTGTCTTGCCGCAGGGTGTTTAGGTATAATTGGTATGTATTGTCAAATATGCTGATGCCGTAACTTCCCGAAGCATAGTAATTCCCAATATCTTCCCGTAGCCATTTTTGCGCAATACCTTCATATCCGAAATAATCATCTATTACTACTATATCCAAATCTTGATTTGTGCCGAATGCCGATTCTATTTGTGTTGACCATTCTGAAATAAATGCTTCTTGATCGTTTTCGAGGTACATTGTGCCTAGGGTCGGATCTCCATATCCATGAATAAGTAACTTGTTGGATTGATTTTTATCTTTTGCTAATGTAGTTTTATACCTGTAGTTTGCTCCCAGAGTTTCCAGAGCCGTGGCAGTTGTCACAATTTTAAGTATCGAAGCTGGGGTATATGCCCGGTCTTTATTAAACGAAGCTATCTCTTTACCCGAAAAATCTTTGATGCAAATTCCGATCGATGCATGTTCTAAACCGGGATTCTCGACAAATCGCTGAACAGCCGCTTGTCTTTCTTGGGCAGGCAGTATATAAATGCTTAAAATAAAGATGATTGATAAATATAGAGTCTTCCTTTTCATAGTGGAAAATTAGTTACATAATATCCGAAAAATAAAATATCTTTGTAAAGATATATAATAAATAATAATACTCAAGGTAAGCATATGGTACAACGTTTTGATCAGCCATTCACTTTAGATAGAGTTGTCCGCTTAATAATTAGTGCTTTAGCTATAGGTGGTGGACTCTATTTGCTTTATTTGTTGAAAGGGGTTTTACTCCCTTTCTTTATAGCATGGCTTTTTGCTTATATGTTGAATCCTGTTGTGCGCTTTTTGAAGAAAAAGCTACATATTGCTCATAGTTTTGCTGTTATACTAACGTTGTTGTCGGTTGCAGGCGTATTTACATTATTGGGAATTTTGCTTGTTCCTCTTATAGAACAAGAGATATGGCAAATCAATAACCTGATAAGTAATTACGAATTTACAACTATCAGTAGTGATGGTATTCCATTACATATGGCTGATATTATAGACCGATATGTCGATTTTAAGGAAATACGCAATAGCTTATCCAGAGATACGATGATCGAGACAATACAATATGTCAGTCCAGCATTAGAGAGGCTCTTTTCGGATACAATTTCATTTTTGCTGGGATTTACAGTCGTTTTTATTGTGATATTATACCTTATTTTTATAATGCTCGATTATGATAAAATTAACGAATTCTGGAGATTTCTTGTGCCACCTAAATATCGCCCTGTGGTGAACCGTATAACGGTTGATGTCGAAAAAAATATGAATACCTATTTTCGTCATCAGGCGCTCATCTGTATTATTCTTGCGGTGCTTTATGCTGTTGGCTTTCAGATTATAGGACTGCCGTTAGCAATCGTTTTTGGTATTTTTGTCGGTCTGGTGCATATGGTTCCTTACTTGCAGGTAATCACTTTTCCTCCGGCTATACTTCTTTGCTGGCTGCGAGCATCTCAAACGAACGACACTTTTTGGGCTATGATCGGATTCACTATTCTTGTGTATATTACCATTCAGTGTATTCTCGATCTGTTTTTAGTACCAAAGATAATGGGTAAGGCGATGGGTTTAAATCCGGCAATCATCTTACTTTCATTGTCGATATGGGGCTCTTTTTTTGGAGTAGTAGGTATGATTATTGCTATTCCGTTGACAACTTTATTGTTATCATATTACAGGCAGTTTCTTACAGCCGCCGAGAACTTGCAAATGGATACTCATTCTGAAAATATACCGCCCCACGAGGGATAGGATTAGGGTTATTTTTTATACCTTTATGCTTCTTTTTCGAAGAACGGGTAATTATATAAAGTATCGATAATTATCTTATACAATAAAGAAACTTTTTGGTAGTATAACTACGTAATAATAAATAGGTCTGTGACCTTAATTAATAAATATGCAATGCAACTAACAGCTAAATTAATTCAAGTAATGCCTGTACAAACCGGTATGGGTAAAAATGGAGAATGGAGAAAGCAAAACATCATTCTCGAGACAGATGGAACCTATCCTAAGAAAGTATGTGCTACAGTTTGGGGAGATAAAATAAGTGACGCAGTGTTACAAATCGGTAATATTCTGGATGTATCTTTCGACATTGAAAGTAGAGAATATAATGGAAATTGGTATACAGATGTAAGAGCATGGAAAGTAGAGCCGGCTGGAGCAGCAGGATCAGCACCTGCACCTTATGCAGCTAGCGGTCAGCCTGCACCATCTGCGCCTCCGGTTGATTTCACAAGCGATAGCGGAGATGACCTGCCATTCTGAAAAATGATTTAATATAGGCTAAAGATTTGTCTGTCAAAAAATAAGTCTTATCTTTGCCTCGCAAATAAATTAAAATAAGAAGAACTTATGTATTTAGATTCAGCTAAAAAGCAAGAAATCTTCGCAAAACACGGAAAGTCTAACACTGATACTGGCTCACCTGAGGCTCAGATAGCATTGTTTTCGTTCCGTATTTCGCATTTAACTGAGCATTTGAAGTTAAATAAGAAAGATTATAACACAGAAAGATCATTGAGACGTCTAGTAGGTAAACGTCGTTGTTTACTTGATTATCTAATCAAAAACGATATCGAAAGATACCGTGCGATAATCAAAGAACTAGGTATCAGAAAGTAATTTTCTGGTTAAAAAAGAAAAGAAGAGGTTGTTTCAAAAGAAACAACCTTTTTTATTTTAGAAGTCGTCTAGACTTTTTTTAAGATTAAAAAAGAAAGAGGAAAGCGTTAATTTTGTAATCGCTAAAAAACAAATAACCAACGCTTCCTATGTACAAAGTACTAGACAAATATACAATTGAAAATGAAATAATCCCTCATTTATCAGTAGCAAAAAGAGGATTTAAGACAAAGAGTTGTCTTATCGAAATAGTCAACAGCATTCTTTATAAGCTAAAGACAGGTATCCAATGGCATATGCTTCCCGTTAAGTGCCTCTTCTCGGATAGGGTTTTGAGTTATAAGACAGTTTTTTGGCAATTCCGAAAATGGTGCAAAAAAGGCGATTGGCAAATAAGTTGGGTTCAAATATAGTCCATTCACAAGAAAGATTTGGACTTATCCAGTTGCGATATTGATGCTAGCCATAGTCCTGCTCTTCGTGGAGGAGAACAAGCCACTTATCAAAGTCGTAAAAGTAAAAAGACAACCAATGCTCTTTATTTTACAGACCGACAGGGGCTCCCATTAGCGATATCTTCTCCAATTGCAGGGAACCATCATGATTTGTATAACATTAAAGAATCATTGAATGAGTTATTTACAACATTGAAGCTGGCTGGCCTAAATCTCGATGGATTATTTATAAATGCAGATTCTGGTTTTGATTCCAAAGAATTTAGAGATACTTGTAATGAGCATGGAATATTCCCTAATGTTGACTTCAATTCTAGAAATGGGAATGTAAATGATACTGATTTATTAGATGAACTACTTTATAATGAAAGATAAGCAAAAGAAAGAACAAATGCGTGGATAGATTCCTTTAGGACGCTGCTAAATAGATTTGATAAAACTGTTTCCAGTTGGAAATCTTTCAATTACATTGCTTTTATAGTAATCTTTCTTAGAAAAATAAACAATAACAAAAAGTCTAGATGACTTCAATAGTTATTATATAATTATAATAAAAAATGCTTTTTTTAATATTTTTTAAGATAATTTATTTATAAAGTGCTTGTGAGTTTCTCCTATGAACAAAGAAAACGATAATATATTGCATTAAATAAAAAGTACTAATCAAGATATTTATCTCATATAAAGATATTTAAGCCTAAATTAGATAAAAAGTAATTGAAAAATATTTATATATGTCTTCAACAGCTTTCGAAACTAAATCAAGAACTTATCATGGTCAAAATTCAAAAAAAATAGAATTTTAAAGGGGATCTGATTGTCCTCTTTAGCTAGAACCTTGAAAAGGTCAGAACAAGATTCGTTATCTATCGAACAAAAAGAGAATATTGAAAAAGAATTATTAATACAGTTATCAAAAGTTCTAGGAGTGCTTATGGAAGTTTTAGAAACTTTTTCCAATGAAAACCCTATGTGCCATATCGAGAATTTCAGTAATACTGACCAATGTCTATTCATTAATTTAAAATATAATACTAATAATTTATATGCATATATTACTTATGTATAGAAATATTATGTATATTTGGAAGTATAATATATTACAAAAAATAAATCATTATGTTTTCACAAGAAATTCTAAAGGGTACGATTAAGCCTTTAATCATAAAAATGATTAAAGAAGAAGGTAGAATGTATGGATATCAAATCACTCAAAAAGTAAAAGAAATGTCATTAAATAAAATTCTGATTACCGAAGGAGCATTATACCCAGCACTACACAAACTATTAGATGAAGGTTTTTTAATTACAGAAAGTGAACGGATTGGTAATAGAGAACGCAAATATTATCGTCTCTCGGAGACAGGGCTAGAACAGGCAATGTCCAAACTAGAAGAAGTAAGAGAATCTATTTTAGTATTAGTCCATTTATTCGATCTAAAACCATTACTATATGAAACAACTAAATGAATATCAGGTAAAAAAAGTAGAAAGATACCTCAAAGATATTCAAATAGAAAATAAGCAAATTTACACTGATTTTACCGACCATCTTTGCTGTATTATAGAGGACTACATGGAATTAGGAGAGAATTTTGATAAGTCTTTAAAATTTGCGATGAATCAACTCCCTGGTTCGACAATTAAATCAATAGAAATATTCACTTTAAAATTACTAAATATGGAAACAACATTTTCTACACGTACCGCTTTATTAGCTACAATTCCGTTCTGCTTATTCGGATTAACATGGATGTTTTTTAATTCAAGTTTCGGTGCGCCGTTACCATTGTTATGGTTTTCTCTGATAGCATCAATGATATTTATGCTAGGGCTGTTATGTATTGGATGGGTAAAAAACTTTCCTCGATGGTCATTGCCTGCACTTGGCTTTTGTCCTCTTGTTAGTCTATTCTTTATGATGATATCAATACCAGGTGTTTCAAATGGGAAATTAGGATTCTGGGCGTTAATCCCATTGGCTGTTACTATAGTTATTGCCTTTCTATTTAAACCTTCTATTGAACCATTGACAAAATTATTAGTAAAAATAAAAGAAGAGCCAACTCTTATTCTATTTGCTTTATATGGATTCCTTCCTTTTCTCCTTTTTATAATGTGTGATGAAATTCATTCTACTCAAATTGGTATAATTGCAATAATATCGACATTAATCTTATCAGCCGGACTGTTTTTCTTTCTTAGAACTAATACCATTATCAAAAGAATTTGCTCAATAGTATTATCTAGCGTATTAACGTTCGGATTAGTTTGGTTTTTTGTTATTGAAGTCGTCTAGACTAATTTAAAATTGTAAATATAATAAGGAAGTGTTAGTTTAGTAATCGCTAAACAACTAATCATGAACACTTCCTTATGTACAAAGTACTAAGCAAAGATATAATAGAAAATGAGATATTG
>NZ_JAAKEL010000005.1 GCF_011039205.1 Dysgonomonas sp. ZJ279 | reverse complement strand
GCGGACATCTGTTTGACAATTCACGACAAATAAAAGATACTAAATCGGTACCCGGTCTTTTTTCTAATTTGGAAAAGATTTATTTTCAAATATATAGCGACCGGGGTTCAAACCCCGTCTTTCGCTCTTAGGATGCTCGGATGGTGGAATGGTAGACACGCAAGACTTAAAATCTTGTGACCATTAGGTTGTGCGGGTTCAAGTCCCGCTCCGAGTACAATTTAAAAATCAGGCGATTACTACAAAAAGTAATCGCTTTTTTTGTGTTTTTACCCCCCCATATAACACATCAAAAGCATACTATTCTAAGACGGTTTTACACGGTTTAAGGCATGTTGTTCAGAAATAGTTCAGAGTTTTTAAATCATCTATATAGAATTGCCAATTATTACAATACAAATTTGATTTAAATAAGTATCTTATACTGAATACCATATCCAATAATTTAGGTGCAGAACATATCTCATTTTCCTAAAATGAAAGAAAAGAAAGCTACCAACTGCTCTCTTCCCAAAAAGCCGATATAAACACCAACCAAAGAAATATTAATTAATAACAACAATATTTCAACCCTCAATCTATCTATTGACTTACTTTTTTTCATCATATATTGTAAATTATAATAGTGAATACTTTAATTTCCCTCTATGCCAAGTGCATTCAAATCTGCTTTTTTCATAACCTTTCTGTGGGTAAAATTAAAAATTTATTTCAAAAAAGCAAATCAGTTTATCTAATAAGTATAAGTTACCACTTCCCTGTCCAAAAAAACAGATGGAAGAGAAAATTTCACAACCTATTATTGGGGTTCGTTGAATGAATTACCCATATACTTAAAATCACAAATAATATTATGCTCACATTTAAGAATATAATCAGGCGGACTAAACAGCCAAAAACAGCATATCAAAAAACTATATATTCCAAAAATATCTATCCTAACGACTCAAGCCATAAAGAGTAGAAAAAAATAGAATAATCAACTAACTATAAGAATAATACAGGCTAGTACACTTCTTGAAATTTTGTGATCACCTCCATTTAGAGTAACTGTTAAATCTAACCGACACAACACTTCAGTGTCATTTTTCAAAGTCTTAAAATCAAAATTGAAAGTCACCTGTTGATTTTAGTAAATACATTCGCACAATCGTTAACAAATCATAATCAACAAGAATATAATATAGCAAAAGCCACTATAAAAGCCTCGTTATTAATATATTTTAATATAACAAGTATAGCTCTAATATTCAATGCAAAACACCCAAATCAACATATATTTACCTACTATTTTTTCATCTGAAAATTTGGTAGTTATGTTTGTTTTATTAGAGAGAGAGAGAGAGAGAGAGAGAGAGAGAGAGAGAGAGAGAGAGAGCTTAATATACAAAAATTAAAGCACACAAACAACCAGTCAAATTTTCTATCTAACATATATAAGATCCGAATAATTTCTATGCAGGAATTGTTTGGACTTTTTCTGTTTTATCACATCCTGTTTTCACCTCGGAAAGCGTCTATAAAGAACAAAGAGAAGTCGAACTCTTTATTCGAAAACAAGAGTTTCAAATCATTTATCATAATAAAAAAAAATATTATTTCTACTTGCAAAGTATCGCGAGTAGAAATCGTACATACACATATATAATGATCAGATTACTAAAATAATATACCAACTAATCATAAAAACAAAAAATCATGAAAAAAAGGATCTGAATCAATTCAGTCTCAAATCACTAAAAGAAAGACGATTAAATTAACCAAATCTTAATTAAAAATATGAATATGCATACAATAAAACATTTATTCTATAAACACAAAGATCAAATATACAGGCTGACCTGTCTATTGATTTTTTGTATAGCAACTACAAGTATTTATGCCCAAAATGTAACCGTATCGGGTACTGTAAAAGATGAATCGGGAGAAACATTAATTGGGGTAAATGTTCTTGTTAAAGGTACTGCTCAGGGAACGGTCACAGATGTAGATGGTAAATTCACGCTATCTTGCCCACCTGCCAGCACATTACAATTCTCTTACGTTGGTTTCACAACAAAAGATGAAAGAGTGGACGGCCGAAGAGAATACAACATAGTCTTGTCAGAAGACTCTAAAATTCTCGACGAAGTGGTTGTTATCGGTTACGGTACAACTACCCGTAGAAGCGTTATCGGAGCTGTAGATCAGGTAAAAGCAAAACTTATCGAGAACCGTCCGGTGGCAAATCTATCTCAAGCCCTGCAAGGAACTGCGGCCAATCTTGTTATTCAACAAAGAAGCATGAATCCGAACGATAATAGCATGAATATCAACCTTCGTGGTATTAGTACTTTAGGTAATAATAACCCTTTAATTGTTATCGATGGATTAATCGCTTCCGACATAAATAATATGAACGAATTGAACCCGAACGATATAGAAAATGTGTCTATATTGAAGGATGCAGGTAGTGCTGCAATTTACGGATCGCGCTCGGCAAACGGTGTTATATTGATTACAACTAAGAAAGGTAGATTAAATATGAAGCCCATTGTTAGTTTTAGCGCTATGCTTGGTAGTCAGAATCCAAATGTTTTAGCTACTCCCGTAAAAGGTTATCAAAATGCTCTATTACGCAATGATGCTTATGTAAACACAGGACAGAATCCGATATATTCATCTGAAGAAATTCGCCAATTTGCAGAAGGCGGCGATAGTGAATATTTCCTTAAAGGGATTCTTAAAAATGCATTGCAACAAACCTATAATATGAGTGTACAAGGAGGATCGGAGAACACTACCTATATGGTTTCCCTCGGCTATTTCAATCAGGACAGTAACTTTAAAGGTCCCGACTATGGAATCAAGCGTTACAACTTACGTACAAACCTGACAACAAATATCGGACGTCTAAAAATTACATCGATAATGGCATACGACAGATCCGAAGGAAAATCATTCCAAGGAGATACAGGTTTCTTGATTGCAAACAGCTCCCGTCTTCCTGTCTATAATAATTATATATTAAAAGACGAAAATGGACGCTATTACAACAACGATGTATTGACAGGAGGCAACCCATTAGCCGAATTAGAACATGGTGGATATATTAAAACAGACAACGACCATTTCCAAGGAAGTTTAAATGGTGAATTCGAAATAATAAATGGACTGAGAGCTAAAGGATTAGTAGGATTCGAACTTCGACCCGAACACCGCCTTATCAGACGTTTCTACTGGCCTATATACGGTCTTGACGGAGGTGATACGCCTGTGAATGCAAACAGCTCTAAAGACTATCACATAGAGGATTATAACGGAAAATCTACTGTACTGAATCTACAAGCAATGCTTGATTATAATCGTACTTTTGGTAAAGTCCATAACGTAACAGCTCTGGCAGGGTTCTCAAATGAATCATACAGACAACAGAGAAACGAAATTAAGAAACAATATGTAGATCCGGTATTAGGTATTCCTATCGAAGGTACAATTATAGATCCGAGTAGCTATAACACCGTAGGAGGTACTACCGAGAGAAGTATTTATTCTTGGTTTGGACGTGCAGGCTATAATTACAACGAGAAATATTATGCTGAAGCAAGTTTCCGTTATGATGGTTCTTCTAAGTTCACTAAAAACAACAGATGGGGATTCTTCCCTTCCATGTCTTTAGGATGGAGAGCTTCCGAAGAAAGCTTCTTAAATTATTGGAAAGAAAACATAGGTGATTTCAAAATTCGCGGTTCATACGGAGAACTTGGTAATCAGGATATCGACGATTATCAGACCTTTACCACTTATGTTATCTATCAAAATCAATACGGTTTTAATAACACAGCAACACCCGGAACTGGATATACCTTTGGCAACCCCGATTTGAAATGGGAGACAACAGCTTCATTCAATATTGGAGCAGATTTCACCTTCCTGAACAATTCATTAACGGCGTCGGTCGATTACTTCCACAAAACAACAAGAGATATTTTATTAACTCCCCAAACACCTATGGTTGTAGGTGGTGCCGTACCTAAGGCAAACCGTGGAGAAATGAAAAACCAAGGATGGGAAGTAACCCTCAACTATTACCTCAGTCATAGTGGATTTAATCATGCATTCGGCTTCAATATAGGAGATTCGTGGAATGAAATAACCAAGTTTGAAGGTTACCAACAGATTGATAAATCGGACGAAATAGAGCGTATCATCCGTGTCGGACTACCACTATATTCGTATTATGGATATAAAACCGATGGTTTATTCCAGAACGAAGAAGAAATCAAAAATTCGGCACTTCCTGTCGGAGTGTTGGCTCAACCGGGAGATATCAAGTATATAGACCGCAATGGCGATGGTATAATTGACGACCAAGACCGTTTCGTATTAGGAAATGCTTTCCCTAGATATACTTTTGGTTTCAATTACGATGTTAATTGGAAAGGTCTTGATTTCAACATGCTATGGCAAGGTGTAGGTAAACGTGATATGGCAGTACGCGGCGAACTTTTCGAACCGTTTCATGGTGGATATTCGTTCGTTATGTTCGAACATCAACTTGATTACTGGACTCCTGCAAATACCGATGCACGCTGGCCTCGTCTTACAGCTCCTTCTACGTCATCTACAACGAACAACTATGGAAAAGGATCTGATTTTCAGATACAAAACGCAGCCTATGTACGTCTGAAAAACATTCAACTCGGTTACACACTACCTAAAGAATGGACTAAGAAAATCGGCATTGGCAAAGCTCGTTTTTATGTTAATGGACAAAACCTTCTGACTTTCACCAAAAACTCCTGGATAGATCCTGAATCGTCTGAATTTGGATCAAATATGGATAGTAAAGGAGCAAATAGTGGACGTAACTATCCATTTTTGAAATACTATGGTGGTGGTATAGACATTGAGTTTTAAGTAGAAAACAAATAAATAAAACAACATGAAAATGAAATTTATAAAATATGGTGCACCAATCATTCTTTCGGCGAGCCTGCTACTCACCGGATGCGTTGATTTGGATATTGAGCCTACCGATAAATTCACGGACGCAACATATTGGACATCTGAAGAAAAAGCCAACTCTGTGGTGGCAATGGGATATCGCCAGATGTTTGACAGCAAATATATATTTAATGATGAAATATTGAGTGACAACGTCTATAATGGTTATGGAACCACTGACGAAAAGAGTATTTCTACAGGAATTGCCGATGCTTCTACCGGACGTTTTGCGAGCCAGTGGGGAGACTATTACGGAGGAATAAAAACTTGTCACACTTTCTTAGCCAATATCGATCGCATAACCAACATCGATGAGAAAGTGAAACAAAACAGAATAGCCGAGATTCGTTTCATCCGCGCTTATCTATATTTTCAACTAACTACCTGGTATGGTGATATTCCTCATTTCACAGAAGATATATCACTCGAGCAGGGTAAAACTGTTCCACGTAAACCTCAAAGTGAAATACAGGCATGGATACATAAGGAATTAGAAGATGTAGCAGAGATTTTATCGACCCGCGAGGAGTATGCAGATAAGGATAGAGGGCGAGTTACGGCTGGTGCCGCAATAGCCTTGAATGCACGTGCTTACTTATATGAGAATAATTATGCAAAAGTGGCTGAATATACTGATAAGCTGGTAAACTCGACAAAATACGGAAGCTATTCTTTATTCCCTGACTATGAAAAACTATTTTGGGTAGCCAATGAATATAATGAAGAAATAATTCTGGATTATCAATTTGTACCCGAATTGAGGCTATGGAGTAATCTGGTCGATTTCGCTCCCATGTCGGCTGATGCTCGTCTTTGCTCTGCTGCACCCACACAAGGTTTAGTAGACAGCTATTTGATGCTGAATGGTGAAAAATGGACTACCAGCGATCCTGATTATGCTAATCGTGATACAAGAATGGGGGCTACCATTGCATACGACGGTTCGAAATGGATAGACAGAAATGGTAACGAGTACACGATTGTTACTCATCCTGATGGAGTTGTTCCCGATGGTAAAAAATCAGACAAATTTACCGGCGCAGGTACAGCACAGACAGCCACAGGCTATTATTACCGTAAATTCTGTGATCCATCGCCGACAGCTTACAAAGGTGGGGGCTGGGATTCTAACTTGAATCTTCCTTTGATCCGTTTCGCCGATGTACTTCTAATGCATGCCGAGGCTAAAAACGAATTGGGTCAAATGGATAATACAGTATGGAATCAAACAATAAAATTGCTAAGACAAAGAGCTAAATTTTATAATGTACCTAAAGCAATGAATATGCCTAGTACCGACAAAGGTACCTTGCGCGATGTTATCCGCAACGAGCGTCGCTGTGAGCTAGCTCTCGAGGGATTACGCATATTCGACCTTCGCCGTTGGAGGACAGCCGAGATTGTATTGAGAGAACCATTCCGTGGTGCTAAATTTGATAAGAGCAGTGGAAGTTATAATTACATTCAGTATGCCGGAGGAAATTTCAGTAAAGACCGTGATTATCTATGGGCAATACCGAGAAAAGAAATTCTTCTAAATAAAAACCTAACTCAAAATCCTGGATATTAATTACATAATAGGATTAGAACATTATTCGTTTACCAATAAATATAAATAAAATGAGAAATAAAATATTATTGATAACTGTTTCTTTACTCACTCTTATCTCTTTTACAAGATGTAGTGATGACAACGAGTTCAAGGAAGTTAAAGTAACACCGGTTGTGACTTTTTACTCACCGGATAACAATAGAAATGTAATATTACAAAGTTCTGCCACAGCAAGTTTATACTTCGAGTGGGAAAAAGCCACTGCTGAAGACAACGGGCTAGTGTATTATGATGTATTGTTCGATAAAGTAGACGGCGATTTTTCGAATCCTCTATTTGTTGTAACTGCCGACAATAAAGGAATTAGCACAGGTGCTAGTATTACACATAAAGTCCTGAATAAAATTGCAGGTCTGGCAGGAATAGCATCAGCAGAGGAAGGTTCTATTAAATGGACTGTAATGTCTTCAAGAGGTCTAACCCAAACTAAAGCAGCAGCAGAAAGCCGTATAATTAATCTTACTCGAATAGCAGGTATTGATGCTCCGGACGCACTTTTCTTAACAGGTGAAGGTACTGAAAATGGGGGTGATATATCTAAGGCGTTAACAGTAAAAGGACTAGAAGGTGGTAATGAATTTGAGATTTTCACCAAACTACTTGCAGGGAAAAAATACTATTTCGTAGATTCTAAAAACGAAGCCAGAAGAACCTTTTCAGCAGAAGCAACAGGAAAGACGTTCAAAGAAAATACTGATGGAGCTACGGTGAAAAATGATGGTGTATACAGAATTAATCTCGATTTTAGTACAGGAGTCTATACAATAACAGAGATAACAAAACTAAGCTTATTTTTCTGTCCTACTAATTCATTGTTATTTGATCTCGATTATAAAGGAAACGGAATCTTTGAAGGTCAAGGTTTTGTAGAATTCAAGCAAGAAAGTTGGGGTAGAGACCAACGTTACAAATTCCAAATGGAAATAATCAATTCAAGCGGCCAAAGTCAAACAACACAGTGGGGTACAAAAAATGGTACCGATTCGGCACCGGGATCTGCTGATGAGAAAGCATATTTCTTGATAAAAGAAGTAAGTGTTAACCAATGGGACGATAAGTGGAAATTTATGAGTGATATAGATATGGCGACAGCTAAAATAAAAGTTTACTTCCAAGCTGATAATGAATATACACATACAGTAGAAAAGGTTAATTAATAAAATCAAATGTTTAACAATAAGGGTAATCATATATTATCCTTATTGTTAATATGTTTAATCAAAAATAACACGAAATGAATAAATTATTATTAATACCCTTTATAGCTCTATTTGTAGTCTCTTGTGACAACTTTGAAGATGAATACATTGAGACAAACCCAACCTATGCCATTAACTGGGAGGCCGCAGCAGACAGTAGCAGCTCGAGCTTTGTAAGTGTTTATTGGAACTCTACCAAACATCATTTCAACAATGATAACTTTGGCAACATCGGGCAATATGATTACTGGCCCGAAGCACATGGTCTCGACGTACTGGTAGATGCTTACGAGAGAACCGGAAACGAGATTTACAAACAACGTATTTATGAGTTTTACGAAGGAGTAAAAGCAAAAAATGGAGGTAAATTCTGGAATAACTATTATGATGATATGGGTTGGCATGGCATGGCTCATCTAAGAGCGTTCGAAGCAACAAACGATGCCCGTTACGAAGCATCTGCTAAACAGCTATGGGAAGATATTATCGTTGGTTGGAACGACTACGATGGTGGTGGCATTCCTTGGAATCATGAAGATAATGATGCCGGAAAAAGCAAAGGTATTCCATCTAATGGGCCTGCAGCTATTATAGCAGCTCGCCGTTATCAGAAATATCCGAACGAAGTAGTTAATGGAGCCGATAATTTGGTATGGCTTGGCAGAATCTATGACTGGATGAAAGAAAATAGAGTTGTTATACAATCGGGGAGAGTTTTTGAAAACATTGATGACAAAAATGGCGATTGGACCTACAATGCAGGGACTTACATCGGTGCTGCTTTAGAGTACTATAATATTACCGGAAACAAAGTTTATTTGAATGACGCGATTAAGACAGCCGATTGGACAACATCTACATTGATAAACTCCACAAATTCGGTTTTATCAGATTGGGCTGAACAACAAGATCACGATGTAAACTTATTTAAAGGTATCTTTATTCGCTATTTCACTGAACTAATCATGCATAAAGACTTACCGGAAAGCACCAGAAAGAGATATATCGGCTTCCTGAAAAGGAGTGGAGAGTCTCTATGGACAAAAGCAACAACAAAAAGCCCTGTAGTTTTATATGGTTATAAATGGTGGGAACTACCTAATGGAACAACTGCACTGCGTACACAACTGAGCGGATGCATGTTAATGGAATCATTAGGCAAGTTGAAAAAAGAAGGATATATTGAATAGCGGTTTAGATAGTAGTGGAGATAAATATTCATTACATTCAAACCTTTTGTATTTTATATGAGTGAAACACTGGGAATGACCGGATTTAAGCAGATGACTTGAATCCGGTTTTTCTTTACGGTCAGTAAGCATAATATTCATATTCGAGTACCGATAAACATACTATACCACTCGACACTTACTTAAGCAACAAAAAAATACCCGATCAGTATTTACTAGGTACATATCCTATCAACTTCTCCAGCTTCTTAATATACACATGAAGAAAATATAGAGGAATAGCACCAAATACGCCGAAAGAACAATCTATCAATCGCCAGTAAAAAGGAATACCTCTTATAGCTCCACATATCAAAGCTAAAGGTATAACGCCCAAACAAGCTATCATCCCGAAATAAACAATCCATATATTGCGAACAGGTTTTACGTAAAGCCCGATAAAAGCTACAGCAATAACCAAATGAGAAAAAGCAAGCCAGTCTGTACCATAGGCTAAGAAAGAATAATTACGATTGGTATTAACCAACCCCTCATTTACCGTTGCAATCCAATAATGTAAACCCTCATAATTTTCGGGTGAAACACCTTGCGATATGCCTAAGATATTGCAGAGAATAGCCAACTCACTTTCTAACGGAAATGCAGTTACACCCCATATAACTAGCGAAAAGATATACAGTACGATCAGTCCCCTGATAATAAATAGTAATCGTTTTTCTTCATTTTTTTCTTCCATAGCCGACAAAGTTTAAGTTAGTAAAGTTAGTGAATTACTTCTTCTTCGTATCCTCTTTCACCTCAAAATCGACAGGTTTTACTTTTGTCATCAAATCGAGTATTTTAGCCTGACGCTTTAAGATATAGGCAGATGGTTTAGCTGAATTAAATTTCTTCGGATTGGGCAATGTCGCGGCAATCAAGGCACACTCGCCTGCCGTCAATTTTTTAGCCGATTTATTAAAATGCTTCCGGGCAACAGCTTCGGCACCATAAATATTCTCGCCCATTTCTATTGAATTGAGATACACCTCCATGATACGTTCTTTACCCCATATATTTTCGATAAGAAAAGTATAATAAACCTCAAAACCTTTTCGTATAAATGATTTCCCCTGCCATAGAAATACATTCTTAGCTGTTTGCTGGCTAATAGTACTTGCTCCTCGCTGGCGTTTCCCTTTTTCGGCTTCATCCATTGCCACTTGTATCTGCTTGAAATCGAAGCCCGAGTGATCCAAGTATAAATTGTCTTCGGATGCTACAACAGCTAATGGAAGCGATTTAGATATTTCATTCAGTGGAACCCACGTATGATGGTAAACTATCTTCTCCCCATCAAAAAGTTGTTGTACATTGTTAGCAACCATCAATGGTGTATAATACACCGGCACATACTTAAATAAAACGACCTGAAATATGCTAAAAAGGAACAGGAATATAATCAGATTCCTTATCCACTTAAGAACTCTCCGCTTCGGCTTCTTATTTTTCTTCATACTATTATCATTCAAATATCTTCAATATAGACATAATTAAGAAGCTGCAAAATTATACAATATTTTTCCTACTTTTGTAACTATATGTAAACTCTATAAAAAATGATTGAAGTAAACGGAATAACAAAGAGCTTCGGCACGCTGCAAGTACTGAAAGGGATAAACCTTTCGGTAAAACAAGGAGAGATTATATCTATCGTGGGAGCTAGTGGTGCAGGTAAGACAACCTTACTTCAGATCATTGGTACACTAGACAAAGCCGATAGCGGTTCTGTTACTATCAACGGTGTTAATCTAAGTAAACTAAATGATTCAAGACTGTCGGATTTCCGCAACCAAAATATAGGTTTTGTTTTTCAATTTCATCAATTACTACCCGAATTTACAGCACTGGAGAATGTAATGATTCCTGCCTTGATAGGTAATGTAAAAGAATCGCAAGCAAAAGCTAAAGCAAAAGAACTATTGGATATGCTTGGTCTTTCGGATAGGGTGACCCATAAACCAAACGAGCTATCGGGTGGAGAGAAACAGCGTGTTGCTGTTGCCCGTTCTCTTATAAACAATCCTGCTGTAATTCTTGCCGATGAACCGTCGGGAAGTTTGGATACAGAGAATAAGGAGGACTTACATCAACTCTTTTTTAAATTAAGAGATACCTTAGGGCAAACATTCGTAATCGTTACTCACGATGAGCATTTGGCATCTATTACAGATCGTACCGTTCACATGCGTGATGGAATGATAATAGACAATCAATCTATCGATTTATAAATGGGTGCTGCTTCCGATAAACTCTTATACCAGATAGCCCTTACACAAATAAACGGTGTTGGAGATATCACTGCACGCAATATCCTAAAAGCTGTCGGAGACGAAGAGGCTATATTCAGATCGAGCAGGAAATCGCTACTTAGTATTAAAGGTATCGCATCTAAAACCATTGACGAAATACTCAACCCCGAAGTATTAAGAAGAGCCGAACAAGAACTCTTATTTGTAGAAAAAAATAATATAAAGACATACTTTATCAACGATAAAGACTATCCTCATCGATTACGCGAATGTATAGATGCTCCTGTTCTCTTATATTTCAAAGGTGATACCGATTTTAATGTTGATAAGATTGTCAGTATAGTAGGTACTCGCAATTCCAGTAATTATGGTAATAATTTTTGCGACGCTTTTTTAGAAGAGCTGGCATCTGCCCTACCCGATACACTTATCATTAGCGGATTAGCATATGGTATTGACATTAATGCACACCGTTCGGCACTGAAACATAACCTACCAACTATCGGTGTACTTGCTCACGGACTGGATAGAATATACCCTTCGGCACATCGGCAGACAGCCATAGAAATGATTGAACACGGAGGGCTTCTAACAGAATTCCCGAGTAAAACCGAACCTGATAAATTTAATTTTGTCAGACGAAATCGTATTGTTGCAGGAATGGCCGATGCTGTGATTGTAGTAGAATCGAATACAAAAGGTGGTTCACTTATTACAGCAGAAATTGCAAATTCATATTGTAAAGATGTATTCGCTCTACCGGGAAGAATAAATGATCCTAAGTCGGGTGGATGTAATAAGCTGATAGCAGACCACAAAGCCGATCTTTTTCAATCTTTCAACTATTTTATTCAACAAATGGGTTGGGATGACAATTCGGAAAAAACGAAGAAAACTCCTAAGCAGAAAGAATTATTTATCAATCTGAATGAAGAAGAACAAAAGGTAGTAGATGCTCTGTCAACCAACGATAGCCTGCATGTAGATCAATTGGCTTCCGAATCGTGCGTTCCTATCTATCAATTATTTTCAACATTACTCGATCTTGAAATGAAAGGACTGATTAAAAACCTACCGGGTAATCTTTATGCCTTAAACTAATTTAAAAATAGACATAAGTGTCACTTTACTTTTTATATATCTACCTATCTATTTCACTCTGTCATCCCGAACCGAAAGGAGGGATCTGTATACGATAACAGATTGTAATCAAGATCCCTCACTACGTTTCGGGATGACAAAAGATTATATTGTTTGTCCTTTATCTTAAACTCATATTAAAATAAAACAGCCGCACTTTTAGCACGACTGTTATTATTATTCTATTTTATTCAGAAGCTTTTTTCATTAGCCATATTCCACATATTGAGATATGATGCTTTGGTTATATTTACGACTTTGTCCCAATTCAATTTATCTGCATGATCAGTCGGTTGATGATAATCGGGGTGACCGTCTGTATGATACCAGATAATAGGAATATCTTTCTTTGCAAACGAACTGTTGTCGCTACCTCCCACTGGCTTATCCCATGGACGATAATCGGGTTCTAAAGTCAATTTATATTTTGCTATATCGTTTTTTAACCAATCTCCGAATACCGGATGTGCCTCAGTATAAAAGTAAACGACATGATTCGGTTTAGATTCATCTTGATTTCTACCTATCATATCGAAATTTAGATACCCCTTAATTCCTGAAATATCTGGTCTGGCAAGTAAAAAATACTGCGAGCCTAACGAACCTATTTCCTCACCATCCCAAAAAGCAAAAATAATCGAGCGCTCAGGTTGTACTCCCGATGCCAGAAAAGCTTTAGCTATCTGTAATACAGCAGATACTCCCGAAGCATTATCGTCTGCCCCATTGTATATTTTATCGACTACCAATGTGCGATCGGTACCTATGTGATCGAAATGCGCACCAACAATTACAAATTCATTCTTATTTTTTCCTTCTATATACCCAAGTACATTCTGCATCGACAATTTACGATAAGCCGATTGTTTTTTATAGACAGCAATGGAATCGGGATTTACCTGAAATCGCCCACGTATCTGTCTTTCGCGAGCGTAGGCATCGAATGGTTGAAAATACTCCCCTTCGAATGGTTTGATACCCATATCCATTAACGTAGCTTTTATATATTCGGCAGCGACTTTACCACCCGACTTACCCGCTTCACGCCCGCGCAAAGCGTCGCTAGCTAAAAAGCCGATGTAAGCTTCAGCACTTTGACGATTGATTGTTGCCAAACCTTTTTCAACCGGCTTTTGTGCAATAGCCAGACTCGAAACAAATAAAAAAGCAATGATAAATGTAATGTTTTTCATAATCAGTAAAAATCAGTGTAATCCTAAAACCATATTAGCTATAATGATAGACAAGACTATCAGTGTTATCACCACATACATATAATCTTTTTCCATAAGGAAAGCTATAACAGAGAATGCTACACGCAGAATAGGAGTAGCTATAAGCACACACACGCCCAACTGAATAATGGCAGCACCATCGAAAGCCATCACGCGCGGTATAATGGTAGATAGTTCTCTCAAGTAATGATCTACACCGGGAAACGTCTGATCATCGGGGATCGGCGAATAATCGGGACGTACACCATTTCGTTGAAAGAAGTAGATAATACCCCCAACTAATGTTATACCACAAGATAGCATAACACCATAGCGAAGTAGTTTGCCAATGAAAAGCTCCACATCACGTTCGGCCCAGAATTCTTTTGTAAATAAATGTTTCATAATATCTTACAGTTTTCCGGTTATACCATTATACATCATCGAAAGGGCAAGGAAGAAGATAACGACACTAAAAAGTAATCGTAATTTTTTCACATTCGTCTTTGGTAATATCTTCGAGCCGAAAAATGCTCCCAAAAGAACACCTACCACAATAGGCATAGCCAATCCGGGATCGATATATCCACGTTGCAAGTATATTACGGCACTCGCAGCAGCTGTTACACCGACCATGAAATTACTGGTAGTAGTAGATACTTTAAACGGTATTTTCATCGTACTATCCATTGCTAATACCTTCAATGCTCCTGATCCGATGCCCAACAAACCTGAAAGTACGCCCGCAAGGCTCATCAAGAGATAGCCTCCAACAACATTGTGAACATTATATTTTACAACCTGCCCATCGCGTGTCGGATACGAACCATTCAATTTTAACGTCGCACCTAGTTTATCTCCAGGTGCAGCATAATCTATATTGTCATCCTTTTTACTAATGGATCTTATTGCCGAAAAGATAAGCACACAGCCAAATATTATAGCGATATACATCTTATCGAGATACATAGCTACAATTGCACCACCAACAGCGCCCGTAGTAGTAGCTATTTCTAAAAACATACCAATGCGCACATTGGTTATCCCCTCCTTTATGTAAGCCGCTGCCGCCCCCGACGAGCTGGCGATGGATGTTACCAGAGCTGCACCAATTGCATAGCGCATATCTACACCAAAACCCAGTGTCAGCAGTGGTATTACAACTACTCCACCTCCCAATCCGGTGAGCGACCCCAGAAAACCTGCAAGACAAGCCCCCAGAAACAAAATAAGAGAGAATTCTATTAAACCTAACTCCATCTTTTAATTTTTTCTTCTAATAATTAATGTATGCAAAGATAAACTTTTGATAGCAGAAATCGGGGAGATAAAAGAAAAAAGACTTGGTAATTAGGTTACCAAGTCTTTTCTATTAACTCTTGAGATATACTATTTCATATTATTTCTTCACAGAAAACTTGAAGATAGTATGGCTTGTATATTTTTCTCCCGGACGAAGCGTAGCCGTAGGCCAGTCTTTCTTGTTAGGAGTATCCGGATATTTTTGAGTTTCGAGGCAAACTGCTGTTCTTTGTTGATAAATAATGCCTTTTTTACCGGTTACTGTTCCATCAAGAAAGTTTCCTGTATATAGTTGAATACCCGGCTCTGTAGTATAAACACTAAGTACAATACCTGTTTTAGGTGATTCTAATGTAGCTGCTACTTGCGATATATCGTTGTTTGTATTCAGCACCCAATTATGGTCGAAACCACGTCCGTTTTTCAATTGCTCGAATGCAACATTATCTATTCTACTACCGATAACAACAGGTGTGCGAAGATCCATATCTGTTCCTTCTACTATTAATATTTCGCCAGTAGTAGCAAATGTAGAATCGATCGGAGTGTATTTATCAGCATTGATAGATACCAACCATTCTGAATTCTTCACGTTTGCATCACCATCCAGATTGAAATATGAGTGATTTGTCATGTTGATTACAGTCGCTTTATCTGTTGTTGCTTCGTATGTAATATCAATAGCATTCTCGTCTGTCAACGAATAAATCACTTTACATGTTAGGTTACCCGGAAAACCTTCTTCTCCATCTACCGATGTGTAAGTAAGTTCAAGAACCTTGTCATTCAGTAAGTTTGCATCGAATATTGCATATTGAAATCCGTTAGGGCCACCATGCAATGTATGATTACCATTGTTTTTAGGTAAATTATACTCTACACCATCCAATTCGAATTTACCATTTGCTATTCTGTTCGCATAGCGACCGATAAGTGCACCAAAGTCTGATGGCACGTTAATGTAATCCTGAATAGAATCGAAACCTAGAGCAACATCTTTCATATTACCATCCTTGTCTGGAACCATAATAGATACTATACGACCACCAAAATTGGTGATACAGACTTCCATGCCGCCTGCATTTCTCAATACATAAAGGTCGGTTTTTTTACCCTTAACCTCTGTCTCAAATTTCGTTTTATCAAGCCCCGAATCGGTAAGCTTTCCTACTTTTGCCGGCTCTGTACAGCTAACAGCTAACAAAGCTACTGCTATCATGCCTAAAAATGTCTTCTTCATAATACTAATACTAAATTTATTTATTTTAATGGATTCGCTTTTACTCCTTCATTTGTTATCACAACAGGTTTTATCAGACCATTATCGTCGAAAAATATTTCGTCGATACATGTTACTCTATGATTTCCGTCGGTTTCGGTCAATGGACGACGGTGATAAACAATATACCATTTGTCTGATTTAGGCTCATGAATAATTGAGTGATGACCTGCGCCTGTAGCTATTTTGGGGTCTTGTTGCAGAATCTTATCTATACGTTTGAATGGCCCCATAGGGCTATCGGCAATAGCATATCCTACCGAGTAATCAGGACCTGTCCATCCACCTTCCGACCACATAAAGTAATATTTTCCACCGCGCATAAACATAAATGCTCCTTCTACGAACTTGTCGGGTGTTACTTCTTTAAACATTGTTCCGTCAGCCATAGGTACTATAGCAGTAAAATCATCATTCAGTTTTGCAACATTGCAATGTCTCCATCCACCATAATAAATATAATAACTTCCATCTACATCTTTAAACACAAATTGGTCGATTGGTTGTGCTCCATTATAGAACTTATCGATAAGAGGTTTACCTATGTGATCTTTGAACGGCCCTTCGGGTTTATCTGAAACGGCAACACCTATTCCACCGTACTCATTATCGCTTTGAATATCATTACCTCCAAAAAAGAGGTAGTAACGTTTATCTTTTTCTACAATAGCAGGCGCCCATAGAGCTCTCTTAACCCATTTAACGGCAGCAGTATCGATTATACGCTCATGTTTTGTCCAGTTAACAAGGTCGGGAGACGAAAAGGCATCCATAAAGACTTGTTGGTCGTAAGGAGCCGAGTAAGTCGGATATACCCAATATTTATCACCAAAGATTATTCCCTCGGGATCGGCATACCATCCTTCGGCAATCGGGTTACCTGACGTTTTTTCGGGTTGTGTACTGGACTGTTTTGTTTGTTGGCTATACGCCTGCATTGCAACCAAAGCGGCTACAACAAGTAAGAATCTGTTTTTCATTATATTAAATTAATTATCATTTTTGATAAAACTATGTAAAAATAATAAGATTTTGCTATTCCATCCCTTATATTTTGATTTTTATAACCAAAAAACTATCTTTGCTAAGATACTAATCATTCTAATATGATTGTATGTATCTAGCATTTTCCTAGATTTATAATCCTTTAATAATTGAAGACCAATAATGAAACCTCTGTATAGCTTTGATGAAATACTCGACATTGTTAATCTCGAAATAGAAAAAATATCGTATAATCATTATACACCAAAAACGTTATTCGATCCTATTTCATACATTTTATCGCTCGGAGGAAAACGTGTTCGCCCTGCATTGTCGCTCATGGCGTGCAACTTATATCAGGAGGATGTAACTCCGGCTATCCCTATTGCTTTAGGTATAGAAGTATTTCACAATTTCACTCTTTTGCACGACGATTTGATGGACAGAGCAGATGTACGCAGAGGAAAACCCACTGTTCACATTAAATGGGATGACAATACGGCTGTTTTGTCGGGTGATGCAATGTTGATAGAGGCTTATAAAGAGATAGCTAAAGTAAATCCAAAATACCTGCTACCGATACTCGATTTGTTTTCTGTGACTGCTACTGAGATATGTTGCGGGCAACAGTTAGACATGGAATTCGAGAAACGAATGGATGTAACTATTCCCGAATATATAGAGATGATCAGATTGAAAACGGCGGTTCTATTAGGCTGCGCGTTGAAAGAAGGAGCTATAATCTGTGGAGCAGACGATGCTGATGCCGATCATCTATACGACTTTGGAATCAAGATCGGTCTGGCTTTCCAATTGAAAGACGATCTATTGGATGTATATGGAGATGCCGAGAGCTTTGGCAAAAGAATAGGCGGGGACATTTTATGTAATAAAAAAACATTCCTGCTTATAAATGCATTGGCTGATGAATCGGCAAAAAGGGAATTGATAGGCTGGTTTGACAAAAAAGATTTTATCGAAGCAGAGAAAATCAAAGCTGTAACAGCTATATACGACAGACTGAATTTAAAACAAAAATCGGAAAAACTCATCACCGAATATTACGAAAAGGCTATAGTATGCCTAAAGCAGATTAATATAGACGACAGTAGAAAAAAGATACTGTACGATGTTGCTGAAAGTTTGATGTTTAGAAATTCTTAAATAAAGTAAAGGATATATGCCTTACCGTCGCCTACCTAATACTGACAATGCACGAATAAAAGCATTAAAGACAGCCATAGAGAAAAATAGTTCTCTCTTCGGGCAGGACGTAGTAAGCTTGGATGTGAAAAAGCTGGAAGTGATGCTTCGTACTTTTGAGACATCGCAAAATCATTATAGAGCAAGTTTGGATACGCAAGCTACTGCAAACAGAAAGATGCAGAAGCTTATCAAAAACGCACGCCTTTATATATCTCACTTTATTCAGGTATTCAACTTCTGTGTGATTCGTAATGAGATAAAAAAAGAAATGAAATTTCTTTATCATCTCGATCCTGACAATTATACCATCCCCGATCTTACAAGTAATGAGTCTTTACTCACATGGGGCGAAAATATTATAAAGGGAGAACAAGCCCGCCTTGCACAAGGAGGTATCCCTGTCTACAACCCAACTATTGCACGCGTCAATGTAGCTTTTTCCCAATTCAAGGATGCTTATATTGCTCAGAAAACATATCAAAACAATACCGGCAGACAATTGGAAGCATTGAGCGTTCAACGTAAGGATGTCGACAAAGTTCTCCATGAACTTTGGAATCAGATAGAAGCGTATTTCGCCTATCTGCCTAATGAGGAACGATTGAAAAAATGCAAAGATTTTGGAGTGGTGTATTACCTCAGAAAAGGAGAAAGAGAAAATGAAGATAATTGATACTCATTCGCATATTTATGCTGATGAATTTAAACATGATATAGGTGATGTTATCACCAGAGCGAAACAAGTAGGAGTCGATAAAATATTATTACCGAATATAGATTCTTCGACAATAGACCAACTACACTTATTAGTCGACAACTATCCCAATTACTGCATCCCGATGATGGGACTGCATCCGACGAGTGTCGGCGACAACTGGAAAGATGAACTAGCGATTTTGAAAGAACAATTTAGCAAACGATCTTATATTGCCGTTGGCGAAATAGGTATAGACCTTTATTGGGATAAGAAACACGAGGAACAGCAAAAGGAAGCTTTTGAAGAACAGCTTCGCTGGAGCATAGAGTATAATCTTCCTGTCGCCATCCATTCGCGCAACGCTATATGGGAATGTATAGAAAGCATCAAAAAGGTGGGAAGTGATAAACTAAGGGGTGTATTCCACAGCTTCGGAGGAACAACAGAAGAATTGAAAGAGATATTAGCTCTCCAAAATTTCGTGCTGGGTATCAACGGGGTTGTTACATTCAAGAATTCCTCTTTGTCAACGGTACTGAAAGAAACAGACCTTTCGCATATTATCGTAGAAACCGATTCGCCGTACCTTAGCCCTATCCCTTATAGGGGCAAAAGAAATGAATCGTCGTACACGATCAAGGTAATAGAGAAATTAGCCGAAATATATGGTATCAGTCCTGAAGAAGTAGGTAATATTACGACCGAAAATGCAAAACGATTATTCAGAATAGAAAATTAATCTTATATTTGCCGTCGCAATTTAATAAGGAGAGGTGGCCGAGTGGTCGATGGCGCATGCTTGGAAAGCATGTAAACGGGTAACTGTTTCGGGGGTTCGAATCCCTTCCTCTCCGCAGAAATAGGTTTAAAACGTTGAAGGCTAAAGCTTCCAACGTTTTTTCATGTCTACCTGCGTCAGTAATGCGTCAATACTCTAGCAAATGCGATTTATAAAACAAATATCTGATTAGCATCAGGTAATCGGAATCAACCATTCCAACTATACCTAAAAGAAACTCTGATAGAAGCAAGGCTTTATACGGCTCTTCTTATCTACCTGTTTAACGAAAATGAGATTTGCAAAAAGTATCTTCATTTTCGGGCACGAATAAATCCAACAAACCATTCATATCGTATTTTGTTTTATATAAAAAACTATAAGATATTTTCTACGGTAAATTTTATTCGTAATTTTAATGGATAAATAACCCCTAAAATTGATCAGATATGGACTTTGAAGAACTATCTAAGAATTACATGGAAAAATACAATGAATTAACTGTCAAAAGGGATAATTCTGATATTAAGAAAACAGTCGAAGACATCAACATTGCAATCAAAGGATCCAATATGGAAAGAGTGAATGCCGACTATGCCACAATTTTAGACTGGAACTACTATGTAGCCAATATTGAAGGAATAAGGGCAGCACTAAACGGACAATTCCCTTATTTAAGACTACCTTCTGCCGATATGTTCTCTGTTGCTTTTGACGGTAGTGATAAGAAATGGAAATTTAAAGGAGAGATCCATTAAGAACGGTTCGTTGTAAAATAAACTTTTCCTTATCGATCTTTTGTGCTTGATTAATTGTTATAACTTCGAGATGCGACATTAAACATGTCTTCTACTTAGCAGATATAATAATTAATCTTATAATTCAATGCTGTCATGAAAGTCGATATAATATTTCTAGTCGTAAGTATAATTCTCTTTGTCTTAAGCATTTCTTACTGGTTTATATCGGGATTAGTAAAGAGGCGTAAACCCGACCTGTCAATAAAATACGACAAAATAGGCGGCTTTATGTTTTTCACCTCTTTATTAGGTTTTACATTAGCATTGCTGTTCTGGTTAGTTATTTGAATAAAATACGGAGGGTATGTCATAAGTAATTTTTCGCATGATATTGTCATACTGAACAGAGAGAAAGATCTCTTATTGATAGTCAGGATTCTTCACTTCGTTCAGAATGACAAAAGAGAGTAACACTTAGACGGTGTACATTTACCTAAGACATAACCTTTTCTTAATCTATCAAAATTCTATATCTATTCGTTTATATCTTCATTTATAATTCGAACATCACGAGGTCCATGAAATGGCACTTCTTCATGATATTCGACAAGTTCACCATTGAGGAAATGCAATAGATAAATACGACCGGCAACAGGTGTGAAACGCAGCACCTCGAGCCTTCCATCGGCTGTCTGAGAAGCCACAACCAAATCATATTCTTTTCCAACAATACTTAATGCTTCTTTCTTAGTCATTCCGAGTTCTAATTTTTTAATCTTAGAATTAAGATTTGCAACCCCGAATGTAGAAGCACAAGATGTTAGCACAATTACCAATAGTAGCGAATAAAGTCCTTTTCTTATCATAAAAATTAAGGTTTAATTAATAGTGTAAATATATATAGTATAGTTCGACGACTCAATATATAATACTTAAATAAATCTAATACAACAACCTAAATACATTGTCGCAATGTTATACTAGATAACAGATTTATTTAAAATTTAGTCTTACACAACAATTAAAATTTTACGATTATGGATAAAGATTTGAAAGACGAAGCTCTAAGAGCAAAAGACAAACTGGAAGGTAAAATTGAAAGAGCTGTAGAAAAAACGAAAAAGGTTATCGATAATGCCAAACATGATGCTAAAATCAAAATCAGCGAAGAGAAAGAAATAATTAAAGATAAAATACATGATCTGAAAGACAAAGATCACAAACCTAAGGCTAAGAAATAAGTTTCTCCTAATTATTAAGATTAGAATATCATAAACTATGAGCAAATATAAGAACATAGGCATATTAGCAGGAAGTGTCACATTGGCTATTGGCACTGCACTTATCCTCAACTCGTGTAATACGATACCAAAAGGTGTGTCGGCTGTAAAACCATTCGATAAAGATAAATATCTAGGCAAATGGTATGAGATAGCGCGTCTCGATTTTCGTTTCGAAAAAGATATGAATAATACTACCGCCGAATATTCGTTGAATAAAGATGGTAGTATCAAGGTTGTAAATCGTGGCTACAACTACAAGAAAGGCGAAGAGAAAGAAGCTACCGGAAAAGCTAAATTTGTTGATTCGGCTGATGAAGCGAAGCTTAAGGTATCCTTTTTCGGTCCGTTTTATGCAGGTTATAACGTTATCGATATAGATAAGGATTATAAATATGCATTGGTTGCAGGCAAAAACTTCAACTATCTATGGTTATTATCGAGAGAGACAACAATGCCAGAGAAGATAAAAGAATCGTATCTTCAAAAAGCACAGGATTTAGGTTATGATACGTCTAAATTAGTTTGGGTAGAACATAACAGAAAATCCGACAAATAATTCTTTTTAAATTTCCATACCAATATCTCTAAAGATCGAAGATGGAGCGTCATAAATGAAGGTACACTATCTAAGTGATACTCTTTTTTGTCATTCTGAACGAAGTGAAGAATCCCGACTCTTCATTGAGAGATCCTTCTCTCCGTTCAGGATGACAATATTATACGAAAAATTACTTGTGCCCCCCCTCTTTGATCTTTTAGAATTATCTCATACCCTTTTTGAGACAAATTCTTCAAAAAAAGAATCCCTGTAAAAATTCCCTATTGCTATCTCGTGCGTCTTTATAAATACATCGTTATTGTCGAACGAATCAATCTGATTGACATTAACAATATAAGATCTGTTGATCCTTTGGAACGTCTTTTGAGGAAGAAGCTCATGCATTGTTTTCAGATTCATCTTTGTTATAATGCGCTGATCTTGCAACTGAATAATTACATAATCTTTCAGTCCTTCTATAAAAAGAATATCTTTCAGGTTCACTTTAAAATAACGACGATCTGATTTTACGAAAATAGATTCGTTCTCTATATTCTCTACATCTATATCCTCCTTTTCTTCTCTCATCAAAAGAGAATGATAAGCGACAGCTTTTTCAACCGCTTTCTTGAAACGATCCAATTCGACAGGCTTAATAAGATAGTCGATTGCTTCCACCTCGTAACTATCCAGAGCATATTCGGCATAAGCTGTTGTAAATATAACCAGTGTGCTTTTAGGAATATCACGGGCAAACTCTATACCTGTTATATTAGGCATCTGTATATCGAGAAATATCAGATCGACAGGTTGCTCCTTTATAAACTTAGCGGCAGAGGTCGCATTATTGAATGAACCGATCAAATCTATTCCACTCACCTCATCTATTAATATTTCGATGGCTTCGCGAGCCAGAGGTTCATCATCTACTATTATACATTTCATATTATAATTCTATTTGCATGTTAACGATATACGACTTATCGTCTTCTTTAATCTCTAATGAATGTCGATCAGCGTATAATAATTCCAAACGACGCTTTACATTTTTTAATCCAAGACCTCCGACACTACTTTTTTCAAATGTAGTAACCGGCTTCGAATTCTCACATCTAAACTCCAATTTATTATTCCATACTTTGAATGTCAGGTATACATACGATTCATTTTCACTATCAGGATTATGTTTCACAGCATTTTCTACAAACGGTATAAATAAAAGAGGTGAAATCCATACTTCATTAATAACACCTTCTTTTGATATTACATACTCAAATTTGTCGCGCCGTATCTTTTCCAGTTTAAGGAAATCATCCAAAAAGCGAATATCCGATGTTAGCAGCACCTTATCCCTCGAACTATCGTTTATCTGATACCTCAATAAATCTTCGAGTTTAAATAGTACTTCCGATGCCTCCTCACGCCTTCTTTTTATCAATACATTGGCATTGTTAAGCATATTGAAAAGAAAATGCGGATTGATCTGGTCTTTAAGTAATTTCAATTCTGATTGTAAAGTTGCGGACTCGAGTTCATCTACCCTCTGCATGTAAGTCATCCAATGTTTGAATAGCAAAACACTACCGGTTCCTGCAAACAGAAAGACAAACGAAATTACTGCCGACAACGAGCTGATTATAGCAAATCCATAGCCAACATCACCTAACGGAGTATCAGACTGATAAATAGACTCTTGAGCGATAAAAATAAGTACAATTATCAAAAACACAACCCCCAGCAAGGATATAAAGTAAAGCCATAGCCTGTTTTTCAATAATAACTTAGGAACCAAACAGTAAATATTCAGATATATCCCACCCATAAATACAAACATATAGAATGCCAATCCGATAGCTTTTTTCACTCCTGCCCCATACTCTCCGGGGGTGTTCCATATAAATCCTGCTGAAATAAAGAAAATCAAGCTCCAAAGCAGCAAATGCCGCCAAACACGCCAACTAGGACTTAATAAGAACTTAGGAACTATATTATTATCAATTTTTATCATCGTGATTCTGTCAATTTATTTTCAAACTAACCATTGTCTGATTTGCGTCCTCATTATTGTATAACGACAATGAATAGCTTTTTTTATACAGCATATCGAGTCGCTGTACAGCCTTTTGATACTCAGGGGCAGATGCTCCAATATTTACATTATTGACTTTACACTCAAGCAAAACTTCATCTTGATGTGCAGATATAGAAACATCGACAAGCCCCTTCTCCTCTTGTTTTGTGGAATTTACCATCAGTTGGATAAAAGGAAGAAAAATTAAAGGTGGAACAAACCTCCCATAAGAATTACCTTCGCTATTCAGCGAAAAGTGCAAAAGTGGTGAATATAATTGTTCTAACTCCAGATAATTTTTCAAAAATGTAATTTCCGACGACAACAATACCTTTTCACGATTACAATCGTACAACTGATAGCGAAGCAATTGACTTAATTTCATCAGCATATTAGAAGCCCTGTCCGGCTCATTCTTAGCTAAAACACCTGTACGATTCAATATATTGAATAGCAGTATCGGACTAATCTGCTCTTTCAGTAGTTCTACCTCCGAATATATCTTATTATTCTCGAGTTGATTAACACGCTTGTTATATTCCATCCAATGCTTTAAAAACACAGGGATAGACATTCCTGCAAAGCATATCAAGTATACAATGTAAGAGGATATATTGTCGAGAAGAAGAAAGCTATAATTGAGTTCTACTCCATAATTCAGTAATATCAGATATTCCATACAATTTTGGATCACCATAAAACAGAACGTAATGAAGAGAATGAGCAGTACGTACACTATATATTTCTTCTTTAGTAAATATTTTGAAGAATATCGGTTTAAGAAGATAATAGTCATATAAGTCGTAAATATAAGACCGGCTACTATATATACCTTATTGCCTAACTCCGGTAATATAGCCTTAAAATTTACCAGTGTCTTATTAATAGCCATGATACCGAAAGCCAAAATTAACAGCGCATACCTCCATATCCTATAGCTAGGATCGATTAAAACTTTATATAAGGAAGATTGTTTTTCTATATTCGTTTCCGGCATACGCTTGTTAATTATCTTCAACATTCGAATTTACTATTTTTATTTTTTCTTTTCGCTCAAAAGTGCAATTTATAGCTAATATTAGGTAAGACTGTAGCCTGACGATAAAGTTCTATCTCACCTGTTTTCAGATTATACTGGTGTCCCAAAAACTCTTCATAGCCGGTTAAATTAAGTATATTGATTGCAAACTCATGCGATACTTTTTTCTTGTTCATTTTATAACTTACCGAAGCATTGGTTACAAACATAGGCGATAGTTGCTTCGAATACGCTCTTGTTTCATCATACTGCACTTCCTTGTCAGGATGTTCCATTGTAGCCTCTACATCGACCGGAGAATAACGCTCACCACCCTGAAGAGTAAACCGGAGGTTGGCTCCCAATATATTTTGCTTATTCGATCCCATCATCCACTCTTTACCCACTAAGACATTGAAAGCGTAGTTGCGATTAAACTTCGTATTGTGCCACACGCCGTCTCCACCCTTGTATTTCGAACTGAATACCGATCCTGTAAGCATATAATAAAAGCCTTTATCTAAATATCTTTCCAAAGTAAGATCGACTCCGTAATTACGTCCTTTACCCTTGTTCACAAGTGCATCTTCTACATAGAATGTTTTACGGTTGAGTACAGAGTAAGAACTGTCTGCAATAACAGGCACGTCGAATAAGGATTGGAAATAAGGCTCTATTTTCAGATTCACGTTATCCGATATCTTATAATTAAAAGTAAGCATCAAGTGATGAGCTTTCGTAAAATCAAGATCTTGATTAACAGGCTTACTATCCACCCCTGCTGTTCTGACATAAAACACATCCATTTTCTCCATACGGCTATGCAAACCATAGGCCACAGCAAACGATGCTCTGTTACTTGCTTGCCATTTCATACCCACACGCGGTTCGATAGTGAAGCTATTATTCAATGTTAGTATCTGACTGTTTACTCCAAGATTCATTGTAAGTTTATCACTAAGTCCTATTGCAGCACTCGTATATGCCGAGATCAGATTAGTGCTACCGTCACCTTGTGAAATAGTCTCCAACGGCTTATTTCTGAAAGGTGTCATTTGCAAATCCATGTTATAAAACATTCGGGTAAACGTGAAGCCTGTTTTACTTGTAAATCTCGAACTGAATTTACGATTGAAAGACGTGTTAAAGATCAGGTTAGTATTACGGGTGTCCATATCTAATGTAGGTGTAGAATTCATTTTCGTATCAAAAGCATCTTCACTGGCATCATTGCTCGAATAAGTTGTAGCCAAAGTAGTCTTCAATTGAGCATTGTTATTGAAAAAATAACGGTGAGTCACACCTGCGGCTAACGCAGATTGTTTTGCTCTCGACTTTTTATTATCGTCCATAAATTCCCATTTATCGGGATTTTCTTCAAAATCATTCGTGAATTTATCCAATAAAGCTGTTCCCCAAACAGAAAATACACCGGCATTCTTAGTAGGAAAATTCACTTTGAAGTTTAAATCCTGATAATCGAGATTTCCACCAAGGTCTAAGAAGCTTGTAGTTGAATAACGATAGTTGAATATATAAGACGAATTGTGTTTTTTACTGAAAGGTCCTTCCGAAGCAAAGTCGATACCTAAGATACCTATCTGGAAAGCATTCTCGTACTTCTGATTATTACCATTTCGCAGTTTCATATCGAAAACTCCCGATACGGCATTTCCGTATTCGCCAGGAAAAGCTCCCGTAAAGAAATCAGAATTTCCTAACACATTACTGCTCAACGAAGATAACACACCACCACCCAATGTCGAAATATCTGCAAAGTGATTCGGATTTGGTATCTCGACATCTTCGAGTTTCCATTGCAACAAATGTGGTGCATTACCATGTACCGATATACCATTGTTACCTACACTAGAAACTACTCCGGCAAAAGAGCCCACCAAACGAGCCGGATCATCCATTCCACCCGCAAAGCGGTTCGCTTCTTCTACACTAAGCATACGCGCTCCCGTAGTCGCCATACTATTAAGCGCCCTGTCTTTATTTGTTCGTTGGGTAAAAACAACCTCGCCCAACTCCTGTATATTTTCAGTCAATGGTATCTCCAAATAGACTTCCTTTGCTGATGTAACTAATATTTCACGAAATATATTGGGTTCGTAACCTACTGATGTAGCTTGTACTGTATGACGTCCGACAGGCACATTTTTCAAAGAGAATCGCCCTAAGCTATCCGTCATTGTTCCTATCTCGGGTTTATCTAAAAGCCCGATAGTAACATACGACAATGGTGAACCCGAGGCATAGTCGACTACCACACCCCGTATTGTTTGTGCCGACATGCCAACCGATACAAATAAGAATAGCAAGAATGCTATTAGTGAATTGAATTTATTTTTCATAATCCTTTAGTTTTATATTAATTATAGTTTTTGTTTTAATTATAGAACCAAAAGTAGATTATCAGCAGAAGCCATATTTTGAAAATAGACAGAGAGCTATATTTTATATACAGAAATGATTTTTCTGTATACGGAATTAATATTAGGTGAAGATGAAAATCTTAACTTTGGAGAGCAACGAAAATAAAGAGTCGTATAAAACATGAAATGGCTTCGTAACTATCAATTAACAAAACAAATCGAATAGAACACTTTGTCTGTACATCCACAGGTATTATCTTTGTATCTATGCATAGCTCATTTAGAAGCTTCCGCAAGTGTTTTTTATCTAAAAAGAAATTAATCTATAATAATACCACCATGAAAAAGTTATTTTACCTAGTAGCCTTAATTCTATTTGTTTCGTGCGAAAGCAAAACAGTCGATCTGAATATTATGAGTTTTAATGTTCGTTACGATAATGCCGGAGACAGTCTCAATAGCTGGCAATACCGCAAAGACATTGCAGCACAAGTTATAAAAGACCACGATATCGATATAGTAGGAACGCAGGAAGTATTGTCGCACCAACTCAACGATTTGAAAGAGCGTCTGCCCGAATACACTGCAATAGGTGTAGGTCGCCAAGATGGAATAGATAAAGGTGAATATAGTGCTATTCTTTATAAAACAGATAAATTCAACGAAATTCAGTCCGGCTATTTCTGGTTGAGCGAAACACCCGAAATTGCAGGCTCTAAAGGATGGGACGGTGCATGTGAACGCATTGCTACATGGGCTGTATTACAGGACAAAGAGACTAAAAAGCAAGTATTTTTTATCAATACCCACTTAGATCATATAGGTAAAATAGCCCGTCAAGAAGGCGTAACTCTATTATTAGATCGTGCTACCGAATTGGCTAAGGGTTTCCCTATAATTATGACAGGAGATTTCAATGCAACGCCTGAATCGGATGTTATCAAACACGTAACAGATACTTCAAATCCACAGCATTTGATCCACAGCAAAGACATTGCATCTACAACCAGCGGAACACAATGGACATTCCACGACTTTGGAAGATTACCCGTTGAACAAAGAGAGTTTATCGATTATATCTTTGTAAGCAAAGGAATTTTAGTGGAAAAGCATGCCGTTTTACCTGAAAAGATGAACGATAAATTCATTTCGGATCACTCACTTGTTGTTGCAGAAATCGAAATTAAATAAATCAAACTATTCAGATCATGAATAAAACAATATTAAGGCGGATTCTATTTCTAGGACTTTCCATTATATGTTCGGGAATAGTATTTGCACAAAAACCCATACTTATACATTCTCATAACGATTATGAGCAGCGCGTTCCATTTTATCAGGCTTATGCACAGCAAGTAGCATCTATAGAAGCCGATATTTACACCACCAACAAGCCCAATGAATTGTTAGTAGCTCACGATCGTGATCAGCTAACCACTGCTCCTACCCTAGAGGAATCGTATATTTTGCCATTGGTCAATCTATATAAGCAAAACAATGGTAAGGCTTGGAAAAACTCGGATAATATACTTACTCTTCTGGTCGATTTAAAAACTCCTGCAAATCCGACATTAGATATTCTTATCAAGAAATTGCAGGTTTATCCCGAAGTATTTGATCCAACAGTTAATCCCTATGCCGTACGTGTTGTAATATCGGGCAATCGTCCCGATCCCAACGATTATGGGAAATACCCAGCAGTTGTTTCGTTCGACGGCAGCAAAACAGATTATACCCCTGAACAACTGAAACGAATATCGATGATCAGCCTAAACCTTCGTGACCATACGCAATGGAACGGAAAAGGCACAATGATAAACGATGAGTTTAAGAAAGTGATGCAGGCTATCAAAGAAGCACATACTCTGGGTAAACCTATCCGTTTCTGGGGAACTCCCGATGGTGTTACGGCTTGGAATACATTCCATAATATAGGCGTAGATTATATCAATACAGACCGCCCTGAAGCATGTGCCGATTATTTCAGAAATTTCGAAAATAAGAACTACCACATAGCGGGTAGCAACAGCGAAGTATCTGATGAAGTGAGCCGTGCGAAACGACTGGATAAAACGACTGTCGGATTTCAAGGTTTCAATAACAAGAAACTGCAATTATCGAAAGGCATAGATGTTTATCAACCGACATATCTCAACGATGGGGCTATCAAGCCTATCAAAAATATCATCTTCCTTATTGGTGATGGTATGGGCTTAGCGCAATTATGTGCAGGAGAAACGGTAAACCATGGTCTTACAATGCTCAATATGAACTATATCGGACTACAAAAGACAAGTTCGAAAGATGCCTATACGACCGACTCTGCCGCCGCTGGTAGTGCGCTCGCCACAGGAGAATCGAACAGCAACCGCCATATAAGTATGAGTGACGATGGTAAACCATACTCGTCGATGACAGATGTGCTTTATCCCGAAGGCTTTGCATGTGGTGTAGTTACGTTAGGTAATCTTGCCGATGCGACTCCTGCCGCATTCTACGGTCATTCGGTAGAACGTGATAATTCGGACGAAATAACGAACTGGTTACTAGATGGCAAACTAACATTGCTTAATGGCAGCGGAATGGATGTATTCACCAAAAGGAAAGATAACAGGGATTTACTTGGTGAACTGAAATCACAATATAGAATCTCGACTTCTATCGATGACATAAACAAAGATAAAAGTAAAGTAATATGTGTAGATGAGCGTATGGACTTAGCTGCATCAGAAGAAACCCTTTCTCTTCTAGCCGATGCTACACGCGAAGCTATTCAAAAACTTAGTGGAGCAAGCGACAAAGGTTTCTTCCTGATGGTAGAAGGTGCAAAAATAGATTATGCGGGACATGCCAACTCGCTACCGGGTTCGATAATGGAAACACTAAGTTTTGATCTGGCTGTTGCCGAAGCTATGAAATTTGCTGATAAGAATGGCGAAACACTAATTATAGTGACAGGCGATCACGAAACAGGCGGATTGACATTAGTAGACGGAGACAGAGCAAAAGGGCATATCACAGCACGTTATATGACTGACGACCATACACCGATTATGCTTCCTGTATTTGCTTACGGACCCGGAGCATCTAAACTTACAGGCGTATATCCGAATACGCAGATATTCCATAGAATAAAATCTCTTATGGGATTAAAATAAGCTGATTATGAAAAAACAATTGATTTTTACAATCGCTCTCTTTCTATGCTCTTTGGTTGCAAATGCATCCGATATACAATTGAAGTTCAATAAGAAAGGACAATTTAAGATAGCTCAATTCACAGATCTACATTGGATACATGGCTCTCCGAATTCTATCGAAACAGCAGAGACTATAAAACATGTATTGGAAACTGAAAAACCCGATGTAGCGATTCTCTCGGGTGATGTCGTTTGGAAAGATTCGGTAAAAGAAGGATGGCTCACGGTTGCTAAAATATTTGAAGAGGCCAAGACTCCTTGGGCAATAACGTTGGGAAACCACGATTCGGAAGACGATCTTACGCGCGATGGTGTATTTGAGTTTCTCGAAGGTATGCCTTACTATATAGGTGAAAAAGGCGAAGAACTGACAGGTTGCGGTAATTATTCACTGCCAATATTAAGTTCGCAAAGCTCTAAAATTGCAGCGGTATTATACTGTGTGGACTCGAATGATTATCCTGCCGATCAAAAACTGGGTCACTACGATTGGATCCATTTCGATCAGATAGATTGGTACAGAAAGACAAGCGATAAGTATACAGCTCAAAATAATGGGAAACCGCTCCCCTCTCTCGCTTTTTTTCATATTCCCCTTCCCGAATATAAAGAGATAATAGGAAAAGATACAACTCATGGAGCAAAAAACGAAGAAGGTGTTTCGTCACCCGTCGTTAATTCCGGCTTTTTCTGCTCGCTTATGGAGAAAGGTGATGTAATGGGTACATTCGTAGGACATGATCACGATAATAACTACATCGGCATACTCCACGACATAGCTCTTGCTTATGGGCGCGTGACGGGTGCTGATGCTTACGGCGATTTTGAAAGAGGTGCCCGTATTATTACAATGTACGAAGGAAAAAATCAGTTCGACACATGGATCAGAACTAAATCGGGGACTGAATTGCTGTATTATTATCCATCTGGAATATCGGCACAGGAAGAAGCGTCTGCTCAATACATGCCTGCGATAAAAACTAACCCTAAGAAGCAAGGTGTAGCTTATACCTACTATGAAGGAAGAATAAAATCGACCGACAGAATAGCATCATTAACGCCACTCAAAACGGGTATAATAAATAATATATCTTTAGCCCCTGCATCTGCACAAGACTCGTTTGCCTTTGAGTTTAAAACATTGATTAAAATATCGGAGAGGGGTATGTATCGTTTCTACACACATTCCGACGATGGCTCTAAGCTCTTTATAAATGGAAAACTCGTTGTCGATAACGATGGTTCGCACAATGCAAGGCGCAGAGAAGGCAAGATTGCTTTAGAAGCAGGCTATCACGAACTGAAAGTTCTTTATTTCGAAGATTATATGGGAGAAAGCCTCGAAGTCGGCATCTCCTCGCGTAGTATTCTCGAAATACCTATACCCGACAATATGTTGTATGTACCCGAAAAATAATAAACACTACTTATAGATATTCTGTTATGAAAAAATTATTATCAATATCGATAATCTTATTTGCATCAATCCTGTTTTCTCCGAACCTGTTTTCGCAGGAAAATGATGCTGCTCCTCCAAAGTATAACTTGCCTTACAAAAACACATACGTAAAGGAAGCTCTTGTTGCCGAAAATGAATTTCGTGTAGCAAAGCCAAACCTCATTACTCCCAAAAGTTATGAGGAAGCCCGAAATATATTACCTAATCCAATTTGGGAAGGTCACGAAAAGGAACTCGAAATGTATTGGAGAGCATGGCAAATTGCTATCGGTAACATCAGACAACCGCAAGAAGGATCGGGATTTATATCTACCTATCTCGATACGGCTTACAACGGTAACATCTTCATGTGGGACTCGGCATTCATTATGATGTTTGCCCGCTACGGATACCGCTACTTCCCTTTCCAGAATACACTTGACAATTTCTATGCGAAGCAACATCCCGATGGATTTATCTGTCGCGAAATAAAGGGCGATGGTGCAGATTGTTTCGAGCGTTACGACCCTGTAAGTACAGGGCCTAACTTATTGCCTTGGAGCGAAATGCTTTATTATAAACAGTATGGTGATACCGACCGTCTCAATAAGATATTCCCTGTACTATGCGCCTACTATAAATGGTTGAAACTGAATCATACATGGCCGAATGGTACATACTGGTCGAGTGGCTGGGGTACAGGTATGGACAATATGCCACGTGTACAATCCAAATACAGCATGATTTTCAGTCACGGTCACATGGTATGGCTGGATGCTTGTCTTCAACAAATATTTACGGCAAATATCTTGCTCGAAATGGGATTTTACCTCGAACGCTGGCAAGAGATTGAAGAATATGAAGATGAGATCAAGATGCTGACTAAGTATGTTCAGGACAATATGTGGGACGAGAAAACAGGATTCCTTTACGATCAGTATGCCGATGGCAGCTTATCTACAACTAAAGGGATTATTGCTTACTGGTCGCTATACACCGATGTATTAAGCAAAGACAGAATGGACAGGTTGGTAAAAGAACTGGATAACCCTAAGACCTTCAATCGTCCGCATAGAGTACCGTCTCTCTCTGCCGACAATCCTAAATATAACCCGCTAGGCCGCTACTGGCAAGGTGGCGTATGGCCGGGATCTAACTACATGGTAATAACAGGTCTCCAGAATAAAGGCTACTCGCAGATGGCAAAAGATATTGCCAGAAACCATTACAATCAGGTATTCGAGGTATATAAAAACACAGGTACATTCTGGGAATACTATGCTCCTGAAAAAACTGAACCGGGATTTATGGCTCGCAAAGAGTTTGTAGGTTGGACTGGACTACCTCCTATTGCTGTATTTATAGAATATATATTAGGTATCCGTTCAGACTTCTCAAACAATACCGTTGTATGGGATATCACCAATACCGAAGCACATGGTATGGAGCGTTATCCGTTTGGGCCAGAGGGCACAGTGGACTTTAAAGTAAATAAGAGAAGTTCGCAAGACGAAACTCCAAGTATTACAGTTAAATCGAATATCCCTTTCGAAATGACCATTCTTTGGGGTAAAGACAAGAGTAAGAAAGTAAGTATAAAAGAAGGTAGCCAGACTATCTAAGAAGAAAATATAATAATAATTAAAGACGGATAATCAGTGCTAGACTGGTTATCCGTCTTTTTTGTAAAAGCCCCATCTAGGTTTCCTAAAGAGAGTATGTGAATTTATTGAGAAGATTAGATAAAGCTGACATATAAGAAAGACAAGGGCAGTCAAAAGTTTTATTATATATCATTTCTTATTTGTGTCAAACTCGCATAAATTACATATTCACGTACGAAAACTAACAATTCACGCCAATTCAATACACGAAACTCTATTTCAGAAACAAATTATAGTTATACATAATATCCTATTTACTGAAAAGATTAGATAGGGCTAGCATACAAGAAAGACAAGGTCAGGCAAAAATTTTATCATATATCATTTCTTATTTATGTCAAACCCGCATAAATTACACATTCACGTACAAAAACTAATAATTCACGCCAATTCAATATACAGGGTCCTACTTTAGAAACAAATTATAGTTATACATAATATCCTATTTATTAAGAAGGTTAGATAAGGCTAGCACATAAGGATAACAAGGTCAGGCAAAAGTTTTATCACATATCATTTCTCATCTGTGTCAAACTCGCATAAATTACACATTCACGTACAAAAACTAATAATTCACGCCAATTCAACATACAGGGCTCTACTTCAGAAACAAATTATAGTTATACATAATATCCTATTTATTAAGAAGGTTAGATAAGGCTAGCGTAAGAGATGATAAGCTCAAGTAAATATTTTATTATTTACAGTTTCTCTGTGTCAAATTCATATTGATTACGTATTCACGTACAAAAATTAATAATTCACGCCAATTTAACACACGAAACTTTATTTCAGAAATAAATCAAATGCATTTATGTAAAAATAAATTAAAAATAACTTTTATTTAATTTGTTTTTATTAATATTGCAGCGGTTATTAAACAAACAAAACAGCAATAGAGTATAAACAATTTAATTTGACAATCATAGTTATTGCTAGGGCACTGGCACTTGACATGCTTATTATGAACCAGATAATAATTTAATGCTTAAACAATCTTACCTAATATATTTATTAAACTAACTTGAATATTATGAAAATGAAAAGATTTTTTTTAACAGTTGCTTTTATTATTGGTATAGCACTTTGTAATAGCTCTTGTTCTCAGGAAGACGAGATGGATCAAGGGGGAAGCGCTGGAGGAGGTCTAAATAGTACTTTGAAAGAGAAAAGGGTAGAATTACCTACAAATAGCAAAAATGATAGCATTAATTACATTGATTTTGAACTTAAATAAGTTCATATCGTAATATTAGGATACAGTTAGGTTAAAATCTCGCTCTTAAAAACTTTGTTTATGAAAACTTCAGTATATGCAAAAATAAGTTGTCTTTTATTATTAATACTAAGCTTCTTATTTTCATGCAAAAAAAATGATCTTTCTCTTGATTTACTAATACAAGCACAAAGTACTGTTGCAACTAAACCTATAGATGCTCTTAAGCTGCTAGATTCTATCCACAATCCTAAAGACATGGATAGAAACAGCTATATGCAATACATCATAACTTTGACTCAGGCCAAACTGATTGCGAATCAGGATGTGACGAGTGATAGCCTTATTGTAGAAGCTCAAAAATATTTTAACAATACAAAAAATCCACAAAAAGCAGCATTAGCTAATTTCTATGCAGGTCGTGTCTATCAAGAAAAGCAAATGCACGATGAGGCAATGAAGGCATTCTTACAGGCTGAAACCTATGCCAGACAATCCAATAATAATATTTTAATAGGAAAATGTATACATAATATAGGCTTTTCGTATTTTGAACGAAATATTATGGATAGCAGTATCGTTCGTGCGCGACAAGCTTTAGAGTATTTTAGCAAAAGTGACAATACAGAATCATTAAAAGCCCATACAATTAATTTAATAGGGCGTACTTATGAAGCCCTTCGTATATATGACAGTGCTTATTTTTATTTTGATAAGAGTTTAGAAATAGCAAATAGAATTGGAGATAAACCATTACAAGCTATTGCAATCTCTAATATCGGTCTAGCATACGATGGAATGAAAGAATACAAGAAAGCGGTCGATTATTATCAAAAAGCCCTGACAATGACCTCGAATCCTATTGATTCCGTAAGAATACATCTCAATTTATCTATATTATATATTCAAAAGAATCAAACTGATTCGGCAATACATTATAATAATTTGATGAAAGATAAATTATCTCTCATTTCGGATAACTATATGATAAGAAACGCTTATAAATTTCTTGCCAAAAGCAATAAAGAAGCAGGAAATGAGAAAGAAGCGGAGTATTATAGTAACTTACAAAAACAGGTTGAGCAGAAAATATTAGAAGTCAATAATTCGCAAAGGTTATCAGACATAGAGAGGAAATACCAGCTATCTCTACGGGAAAAAGAATTAGAAAGTTTGCAAGTACGCTCATACCTCCATATGTCTATCGGTATATCTGTTGCAATACTAATTGTATTAATAACTTGGTTTAGAAACAAAAGCAACCGTTTAAAACATGCACAGGAAGTAGAGAAGAATAAACTACTTGAGCAAAAACTCGAAAACTTATTGTTCCTTCAAAGTATTTATCAACACATTATAACTGAATGGGTAAGCATCGAAGAAGAAGTAAAATCACTCGCTATTGAGTTTGGTGCGCAAGAAGAACCATCGATATATGGAAGGATAAGACAGATGGTTGAGGATGTGAAAAAAAAGACAAATAAACAACTCATCGAAAATGCGAAAGATTATCTTAGAAAAGAACCTTTTGGCGAACAGGCTATTACAGCATTGACTGATAAGGAGTTGTTGATCAGTATGCTTTCTTACTGTGGCTATAACAAAAAAGAAATGGCTCTCATATTGGGCGACATGGCTGGTTCAAAAAATCTGCATGTACAAAAGTTGGATATACAGCGAAAGTTATTAAATGCAGGAATGTCCGAGAGCAGAACTAATGAGATATTATTTGCTAAAAGCGGAGAGAATAATTCGTTATCTATGTAAGAAGGACTAGACCAATACAAAAAACACCACAAATTTACACATATAAACATCGCATAATCAATAACTTAACAAGCATGATACTATTTTTATTATGAAACCACTAAATAGGAATCGAATATTGGCATAAAAAACATCATAACTCATTGTTTTTTATTAATATTGCAATATTTATTAAATACAATTAAACTCATACAACGTTACATTATCTGGAAGTTATCTGACACACCTCATTAAAATCACTATTACATTATGAAAATTAAAAGAATTATTTTGTCAACCATTTTTGTTGCAGGAATTATTGTTGCTAGTACATCTTGTTCTCAAACAGATGAGATGGGTGATGGTGGAGAAACTGGTGGTAGACCCCCAGAGTCCTCTGCAGAAAAAAAATCGACAGATCCCTCGGCAGACAAGGCAAATGACAGCAAAACCCACCGTGATTTTGAAGTCAAATAAAAATCTATCCAACAAAGGTTTAGCAGTTTAATACTGCTAAACTCTTTTAATTTATCTTCTTTCTTATGAAAATATCAGCATTTAGAAAATTAAATTATATCCTTCTATCAATATTTAGCATATTATTTTCTTGCAAAGATAACAGCACATCTATTGATCTGCTCAAACAAGCACAAAATCTAGCCGAAAGCGACCCTACTGCTGCTCTTATGCTACTTGATTCTATTCATAACGCAGAAGAGATGGATATAGATAATTACATGCAATATATTGTAACACTTACTGATATACAACACAAGAAACAAGAGGAAAACACAAACGAAACTTTAATTCTTGAAGCCCAAAAATATTTCGATAAAAAAAAAGATATTAAAAAATTAGCTTTGACACATTTCTTAATAGGTCACTTATACGAAAGTAAACAAATGCATGATGAGGCTTTGAAATCTTTTTTACAAGCAGAAGACTATGCACGCCAAACTAATAACAATATATTAGTAGGTAAAAGTATACATAATATAGGTTTTTTATATTTTGAGCGTAAGATTATGGACAGCGCTATTGTCCGTTATAAACAGGCTCTTAACTATTATAATAAAGAACAAAACACTGATCAATTGAAAGGGCTGGCAATGAATTTAATTGGTCGTGCCTACGAAGCAGTTGATAACTTAGATAGTGCTTATTTCTATTTTGACAAAAGTTTAGAGATAGCGAATAAAATCGATGACAAACCATCCCAAGCCATAGCAACATCAAACCTAGGTGTTGTTTTTAGAAGAATGGAGGATTACAATAAAGCAGTGGTTTATTTTCAAAAGTCTCTTGAGCAAACATCAGACTCAAATGATTCGTTGCGCGTATATCTCAATTTGTCAATGCTATATAACAAAAAGAATCAACTAGATTCTTCAAAGTATTACATCGACCTTATGGAAAGTCGGTTAGCTGAAATAAAGAACAATAAGACTCTTCTAAGTGCTTATCGTTCTCTTTATACATACAACAATCAAATTGGAGATGAGCAGAAGGCTCAATATTATAGCGACTTACAAAAGGAAATCGAGCATAAAATAACAGAAGCCAACAATTCCCAGAAGTTATTAGAGATAGAGAAAAAATATCAGATGTCTCTACGAGAAAAAGAGTTAGAGAGTTTACAAATACGCTCATACCTTTATATGTCTATCGGTATATCTTTTGCCATACTGATTGTATTGGTAACCTGGTTCAGAAATAGAAACAACCGCTTGAAACACGCACGGGAAGTAGAAAAGAATAAATTACTCGAACAAAAACTTGAGAATCTGTTATTTTTGCAAAGTATCTATCACAACATTATAACCGAATGGGCAGGTATAGAAGACGAAGTCAAATCTTTAGCTATTGAATTGGGCGCAAAAGAAGAACCAACTATATATGTAAGAATCAGACAAATGGTTGAAGATGTAAAAGGAAAAACAAATCAACAACTAATAGAAAATGCGAAAGACTTTCTGAAAAAGGAACCTTTTGGTGAGCAAGCTATCGAACTGCTGAATGAAAAAGAATTACTCATCATTATGCTTTCTTATTGCAAATACAGCAAAAAAGAAATGACTATTATATTAGGAGATATGGCAGGATCTAAAAATCTGCATGTACAAAAACTAGATATACAACGAAAACTATTGAATTTAGGAATGACTGAATCCAGAACGAATGAAATATTATTTGCTAAGAATGATGATAAGAAATAATATGCATTAATATATAACAAAGAAAGGGCTGCTAGTTTGAGCAGCCCTTTCTATATCAAATTTATATAAGTCCTTAAAACTTATTATCAATAGTAAAATAAGAGAATGTACCACTATCATTTCCATTCTCGCTATTCACAAATAAACCGACACGCACACCTTTACCCCATTGAGGTAAAAAGCCGCCATCTACAACACTGTTACCTTCGGGAAATGAAGTCCAGTCTTTAGGATCAGCCGACCAAGAGAAACGGAATGATCGGGCATTGACAGATTGCACTTTCAACGCCACTTTCTTAGCATCTACTTGCTTCGAAAACAATTCGGTCTTTACACCTTTCACATATTTATATAATTTAACCGACGATCCGCTAAGCCCCCATACAAAGAGATTATCCTTATTGCCGTAAACAGCAAGCCCTTTAAGGTTGGATCCTGTATTTTCGACTTCTGTTTGCATCACATAATTCCCTGTTTTCGGATTGATTCCTCTGAATACCATGTTGTTATTTTCGGTCACACGCATAGTCATTTTATCATTTCCTTTGATGATTTCGGGCTTAGGCAAATTCATGTCCCACAACCAATATTGATCGTTGGCGGCAGTTGTGAAATTATCGTGAAACTGATACTGCCTCTTTTGTACTGTTCCTTCGAATGGAACCGGCGCTTGAGCTGTCGGAGTATTTCCATTTTTGAAATAAGGCCATCCCGTAGTCTCATCCCAAAGCATTTCATCTAGTAAACCTTGTCTGCCTACAAAATCAAAATCGTAGGTTTGATAAGCGTGATACAAGTAGAAATATCGTCCGTCGGGTGTTTGTACCAGTGTACCGTGCCCCGAACAATTCCACAAATTGCCACCTTCTAATATAGGGTTAGGCTCGTATTGCTCCCAATCACCTTTAAGCGATTTAGAACGGGCTACATGCACACGATAATCACATCTGAAATCACAGCATCCGCCTATTGAGTATAGCATATAGTAATATCCGTTGTGCTTCACAATACATTGTCCTTCATCCCCTCTTTCTATCCATCCTTTGCTAGGTAACGATATACTGAATGGTTCGCCCACCAACGATAGTCCGTCGGCGCTTAGTTCCGAACCGAGTAATTCGATAGGCCTATCATCCAAGCCATAAGCCTTCCATGTGATATAGAGTTTACCATCATCGTCTTTGTTGATATAAGCATCGATAGCCTCCTTGCCCCAATCGACGATTATACCATGATCGGTAAAGCCTTTGGTAATATCTTTCGTGGTGGCAACGCCTATACATGTGATATTATCACTCTTTCGTCGGGCAGTATAATATACATAGAAAGTACCATCGTTATAAAACAGTTCGGGTGCCCAGCAATCGCCTTTTATCCATGCAGGAGGATCGGTGAAAACACTTCCTATCCTATCCCAATTGACTAGATCTTTGGAATGATACAGTGGATAACTGGGTGCAAAATCGGACGTTGTTCCCGCAGCATAATAATCATTCCCTACACGGATCACCGTAGGATCGGGAAAGTCACCAGATATGACAGGATTGCGATAAGTATTTTCTATATTTTTCTGTGCAAAAAGAGAACACGAGAGAAGACATAATATACCTATATATAATAGTTTTTTCATAGCATTAGATTTAAAAGAATATTAAAGTTTCTCTGCCGATGGAGGAACATTTTCAGGTGCTGCTCCCCATTTGGTATTTGCTTTATTCCCCATTATAAGAACAAGTTTTCCACCATTGGCTATATCGCTATGGCTGAACCAAGGTTTATCCCATGTCTTACCATTCAATGTTGCCGATTGAATATACTTATTTTCATCAGAGCAGTTTACAGCTTCCACTTCGAAAACTTTGCCATTACTCATTGTCATCTTAGCATTCTTGAACAACGGACTGCCAATATTATAAGTTGGCGAACCCGGTGTCACAGGATAAAATCCCATTGCCGAGAACACAACGAAAGCCGATGTCCCACCACCGTCTTCATCACCCGGAACCCCCATAAGGTCGTTGCGGAACCATTCTTTAAGCAATGTTCTGATTCTCTTTTGAGTCATCCATGGCTGACCGGCATAGTTATATAAATACGGGATATGTAATGAAGGTTCGTTGGCCATAGAAAACTGCCCTACGTTTCCTGTATGATCGGGTAATTGTGCATAAAATTCAAATTTGCTTTTACCTAATGGCTCTCTGAATGTTTGGTTCAGATTGTCCACAAAGTTTTTAGGCGAACCCATCAAGCTGATCAGATCGGCAGGATTGTGAGGCACATCCCAACGATATACATATGCATTATTTTCTGAATAATAATCTCTTGCTCCCATACCGCCCGAATAGCGGTAATCGAAAGGCTCTATAAAATTGCCATCACTATCTTTCGGGTGAAAGAAAGCTGTCTGAGCATTGTATAGGTTACGATAGTTATACGAACGGTTCAAGAAATACTTATAATCGTCTGTCTTGCCCAATTGTTTAGCTATTTGTGCCAAGCACCAATCATCGTAGCAAGCACCGAGAGTTACAGCAACGGGCTGTCTTTTTTCCCATGAATGCGCACCTTTTATATATTCTTTTTCTCCGACTTTCAAAGCAGGGAAATATCCGTTCTTTTCATAAAACGCTTCCCATTCAGTATTAGGAATACGTGTCCAAGGCAACCACGACTTTTCGGTCATCGCACCTTTACATGCTTTATAAGCCGCTTCCAAATCATATCCTCGAAGCCCTTTACAATACGCATCCCACACTACTGCAACAGCATGATTGCCATTCATACGGTGGCTGTCGCCTGTTACTTCGGGGAAGGTTGGCATCCAGCCCTCTTCGGTTTGTTGTGCCATACGGATATATGAACTGACCATATCATTTTCGGCATCTGCTTCGATAAGTACACGCAGAGGATGGGTAGCACGATATGTATCCCAAATCCAATCGTCAGTATAGAAAGGCGTACCCTCATCACTTTTCACCGTATTAGTAAATGCACTGTAATAGTTTCCATCTTCCGAGATATTTATCATACGCTCGTATGTTCTGTACAATGATGTGTAGAATATTGTCTTATTGTCAAGATCATCTCCCTCAACCATAATTTTACCCAATACTTCATTCCATTTAGTACGTGCCACCTGAGCTACCTCATCTACACTATATGTATTGATCTCTCTTTTCAGGTTTTTCTTAGCCTGCTCGCTGCTGATAAAAGAGATACCATAGCGCACATTTATTTGCTTGTCTTTAAACACCAAAGCTATCGCCTGATTTTTTCCATCTACCGATTTCGTTTTATAATCGATTGTATTATTAGCTATGCTACCTGCCTTATCTACTTTCTGTTGGGTTTCGAGATACAGATACACTTTTGTACCGTTCCTATTTATTATTTGATAGCCTGATAATACCGAGCCGTCAAAATCGAGCTTTCCGTTGCGGGTATTTACAACTAACATATTGTCACCTGCTTTTTCGAAGTCGATACTATATACAGCTGCCTGATGCGATGGTGCAAAATCGGCTGTAACATGTTCGTCATCCAGATAAACGGAATATCTGTAAGGTGTAATCTTTTCGTTATCATAAGAATATGATTTCACTGCAGGAATATCTTTCGTACCACCATTGATAGGGCTGATATTAAATGCCGAACTTCCACGATGGCTGGTTACTATAACCGGCAATCCCGCTACCTGATCGCTGGTAAAATCGGCACGCTCCGGATATACCCTCAACATGCTGAATGGTAGGTGTACCGTAGGATAAGTAGGGACTAAAAGGTGGCTGATATTACCCATATATGGGTTGACATAATCAACCGGAGTTTTTGCGACTTGGGCATTACATGTAAAAACAGCCAGCAAAAACAGGACGATAAAATTTGAGATTTTTTTCTTCATCTGGTATTAGTTATTATATAAGATTTTGAATTTCAGTATTCGATAATCAAAAATACAAGCAATATTTTGATAAAAAAAGAAGATCGGTACTTTATCGACTTGGTTATTCACTTTTTGTGTCAGGGGTCAACACACAGTTGTGGAAATATGGTTAAAAGTTAGGAATAATAAAATCAAAATGTAAGATCAGACCCATGTTTTATAACACATAATAATAACTAAATATACCTTAAACCAAAATCAAAACAACAGGTCTTATTAACAAAGCGTAAGATTAACCCATTTAAATTTATTATTATGAAAACATAACCCAAACCCGTCTTTCGATTAGCAGCATACAAGATATGCGATCTAAGATAAATCTATAATAACACCTAATACTTTACCGCTATGAAACAGATCCTATTTTTATCTACAATCGGTCTACTTGCTTTTCAACTAAGTTGTAAAGAAGCTACAAGTAATAAGGAAAACGAAAATAAAGAGAGTGAACAGGCAGATACCATTCCCATAAATAGAACTGTTGCCGATGACACTATTTCTTATTACCAAAAACCCACTCTATATGATAATGCAACAAAAGTGTACTCCGCAGAAGATGATTTGCAGGCGAATGCGAGTAGGAATAGCAATAACCTTTCTATCAATTCGGTTCCTCTTTATTTGAAATCCATCACTCCTGTTGATATTCAAAGCAATTCGGTTGCAGAATATTATATATCGGACAGTGATTATCCAGCTGTAAACGAGTCGGACAATTATTACTATTATCAACCCAATAATTACAATGATGTATATTACGAAGATTACTATTATCCGTCATATACAGATAATTATTACGATTATAACCAATATTATTATGACGACTATTACTATCAACCTAGTTATCCGATAACACCTCCATTAAACAGACCAAATAAACCACGACCTCCTCATAAGCCAAAACCGGAACGCCCGACTAAACCCATTGTTCCCGAAAGGCCGAATGGGAACAGACCGTCTGTGAGACCGAAACCGGAAGTACCAACAAGACCTGTATCTCCCCAACCGGAGGAAACTGAAGATATCAGAATATCTTCCAGACCAAAGCCCGAATCGACTAAGCCTGAAAATATAACCGGATCGCGTCCGAATCAAAGGCCGAATACAGAGACTTCGAGCAGACCTACATCAACCAGCGAGATAAGATCGTCTCAAAGAGTATCATCGGAAAAAACTGATAAAAGTGCCGAAGAAGCGAGAAACAAAAGACTGAAAGAGCAACAGGCAGAACAAGAAAAACAAGCCCGTGACAGGCAAGATGCAAACAATCAAAGACAACGGGAAGATCAAGCTAAACAGGAAAGAGAAAAACAAGAAACTGAAAACCGCAGGCAACGTGAAACTCAAGAGAGACAAGATAATGAAAGACGGGAGGCCGAAAGTCGCAGACAGCGCGAAGACCAAGCCAAACAAGAAAGAGAAAGGCTAGAGACTGAGAACCGCAGACAACGTGAGAATCAAGAGAAACAAGAAAGTGACAGAAAAGAAGCAGAAAGTCGCAGACAAAAAGAAGATCAAGCCAAACAGGAAAGAGAAAAACAAGAAGCTGAAAGCCGCAGACAACGTGAAGCTCAAGAGAGACAAGATAATGAAAGACGCGAGGCAGAAAGTCGCAAACAACGGGAAGACCAAGCCAAACAGGAAAGGGAAAGACAAGAGACTGAAAACCGCAGGCAACGTGAAACTCAGGAAAGACAAGATAATGAAAGACGCGAGGCAGAAAGTCGCAGACAACGGGAAGACCAAGCCAAACAGGAAAGAGAAAGACAAGAGACTGAAAGCCGCAGACAACGTGAAGCTCAAGAGAGACAAGATAGGGAGAGACGCGAAACTGAAAGTCGCAGACAGCAAGAAACTCAACAAACAGCGACAAGCCGATCAACAAGTGGAGGCAGACGCTAACCCAACAGCTAAATATATATCATTGAAAAACTAAATATTACACAGTTATGAAAAAGCTATTAATACTATTATTCACAGTACTAACATTTGCAGCGTGTGAGGGACCCGAAGGCCCAATGGGTATGACTGGTCTGACAGGACAACAAGGTGAGCAGGGACCACAAGGCGTACAAGGAGAACCGGGAGAGCCCGGCTACGGAACAAGCTGGTATGTGACATCATTTACGATACAAAGCAGTGAATGGCAATTGATGGGGGCTCCGGGAGAGCTTAACTCATACTATTATCTGGATAAGTCATTACCCGAACTCAATAACTTTGTCTTCAATCAAGGAACTGTAGTGGCTTACATAGAGACAGAAAAAGACATTAAAAATGGTTTGCCGTATGTCTTGCACAAAGGTGGCTCTGATAACCAAGGTGAATTTTTATGGACTCAAACCTTCGATTTTGATTTTTATCCCAAAGGTGTACGGTTCTATCTGACTTATTCTGACTTTAATACCCAAATCCCTCCGGATACCGAAACATTCCATATTGTGCTTATGTGGTAATATTTTTACATTTTCAAAGAAAACAGGATATAGCTTTAGGTTATATCCTGTTTTTTATTATATTTACAAACAAGTGTTTTTATAAGGCATTTACCCATAATAAATTAACTGACCCTTACCTCGAATGAAAAAGACATGCTCAGGACTTAAAGTTCTTCCTTTACTCTTGCCTCTTCTATTAGGCATCTCTTTTTCTGCGAGCAAGAGCATAGAAAAAGACGAATGGACTTCCCTTCTTGATAAAGATTTGTCACAGTGGCGCACCTATCTCAGTTACGAAATCAAAAACGGATATAACGGCAGTGTCCCTGTCGATGCTAAAGGCGATACAATCCAACCGATCGGCTATGACAGTAATGTTAAAAATGTATTTACAGTCAATGAAGAATCAGGAACCCCCATATTGAGAATCAGCGGAGAAATATATGGCTGCTTGTTTACAAAGAACAGTTATAAAAACTATCGGTTCAAGCTGAAAATGAAATGGGGTAACAAAAAATGGGAGCCCAGACTCGATGAACCTCTCGATTCGGGTATCCTATACCATTCACAGGGAGAAGCAGGTGCCGATTACTGGAGAAGTTGGATGCTTAGCCACGAGTTTCAGTTAATCGAAGAAAGTAGCGGCGATTATTGGAGCATCGGTAATTCACAAGTAAAGATACCGGCACAAAAAGAAGGCGATTTATTGCGTTTCGATCCCCAAGGCAAACTACTTTCAGTAGGTACAGGTAGTGAAAATGGTGGATTCTGCGGCGTTCGTAAAAGTGCCGACAAACCTGTCGGTGAATGGAATGATATAGAGCTAGTCTGTTATGAAGGTAAAAGCCTTTATATTGTAAATGGAGAAGTAGTTATGGCTCTCTCCGACCTCACATATACTGACGGCGATGTAAAGAAACCGCTCATAGAAGGGGCAATACAACTGCAAAGTGAAGCCGGAGAGGTATTCTTTAAAGACATAAAAATCAAGGAGATTGATACTGCTCCCGAGGAGTTTTCAATTTATTTTAAAGTATAATAAAAAGATTGAACAAAAATTAAAACATTCTTGAAGTATCGAACGTTATATAAAAATAAAAAGCAGAACAGATGAAACAGTTTTTTTGTATTCTTTTACTTACTCTTACAACAATAGCAGCAATGGGACAGAATAAATCTCTTTACGATTTCAAAGTAAAAGACATAGACGGAAAAGATTTTAATCTATCCGAGCTTAAAGGAAAAAAAGTTTTAATAGTAAATGTGGCATCCAAGTGTGGACTGACACCTCAATATGAGAAATTACAAGATTTGTATACTCAATATAAAGATAAAAACTTTGTCATTATTGGTTTTCCATCCAACGATTTCAAAGGACAGGAACCCGGCAGCAACGAACAAATTAAAGAATTCTGTTCGCTAACCTACGGAGTCACCTTTCCGATGATGAGTAAAGTAGATGTGGTAGGCGACAACAAAGCACCTATTTACAAATGGCTTACAGAAAAAGCGGAGAATGGTAAAATGGATGCCGAAGTAGAATGGAACTTTCAAAAATTCATGATTGACGAAAAAGGTCAGCTTGTAGATTTTGTACCTCCTCGTGAAGATCCTTTTTCTGACAAGATCATTAAATGGATTGAACAATAAAATAAGACACAATACAATAGAGTTCACTATTTTTTTTATCACTAACGTTCCGCGTTATTACGGACTTCCCAACCACAGATGCAAACACATTTTATTTTTTTATATTAAAAAAGCTCGCAGATTAAATCTACGAGCTTTTTGTTTTTCCTAATATATCTTATCAGATTCCTATACCAAAGTAGTCGAAACCTGTTTCAATCATTTCTTGTTTATTATAGATATTACGTCCGTCAAACACAACAGGTTTTTTCATCGTTTTCTTTATTACCTCCCATGTCGGCAAACGGAACTCGTTCCACTCGGTAACCATAAGAATAGCATCAGCATCAAGTGTCGCATCGTATATATCTTTAGCATATACAACTGTATCGCCCAATTTATGCCTAGCCTCTTCCATTGCTACCGGATCGTACGTTCTAACCTTTCCTCCGGCCTTTATAATCTTGTCGATCAGCACCAATGCAGGAGCTTCGCGCATATCGTCGGTCTTCGGTTTAAATGCCAATCCCCATACTGCGATAGTCTTTCCTTTTATATCGCCACCATAGTATTTCATCAGTTTCTCGAAAAGAACATTTTTTTGCGATTCGTTTACACGCTCTACAGCGTCCAATATTCGCATATCGTAGCCTTGCTTTTTTGCTGTATTGATTAATGCTTTCACATCTTTCGGGAAACAGCTTCCACCATAACCACAACCAGAATAAAGGAATTTAGAACCAATACGGGCATCGGAACCAATACCTTTACGTACCATATTCACATCTGCTCCTACTATCTCGCAAAGATTAGCAATTTCATTCATAAAGCTGATACGAGTTGCAAGCATTGCATTAGCTGCATACTTAATCATTTCAGCAGAAGGAATATCAGTATATATAATGCGGTAATTGTTCAGTGTAAACGGTTTATACAGGCGTTCTATTAATTTCTTAGCATCGTCAGATTCCAAGCCAACCACTACACGGTCGGGTTGCATAAAGTCTGAAATAGCTGCTCCTTCTTTCAAAAACTCAGGATTTGATGCCACATCGAACTTGACGTCCGACTTACCTCTTTTATCCAATTCTTCCTGAACTGCTTGTTTTACTAACTTAGCAGTACCTACCGGCACAGTGCTTTTAGTTACAACAACTATATATTTATTCAGGTTTCGTCCTACTGTGCGTGCCACATCCAACACATATTTCAAATCGGCACTGCCATCCTCATCGGGAGGTGTTCCCACGGCAGAAAAAACTATATCTACATCATTAAGTATCGAACTAAGATCGGTAGTAAAATGTAAGCGACCGGCTTTGTGATTACGTTCAACCATTTCATCCAATCCCGGTTCGAAAATAGGTATAATACCATTTTTCAGATTATCGATCTTCTTTTGATCGATATCCACACAGTAAACATCTGTACCCATTTCGGCGAAACAAGTCCCTGTAACTAAACCTACATATCCTGTACCAACAATTGCTATTTTCATTCTGAATATTTTGACATTATTTGCAACAATTTGTGTATTAAATACGGTGCAAAGATAAGTAAAATACTAAGTAAAAGATGAGTAAAACACTCAAAAATAAGTAAAATACACACTCCGGATAACGTTCAATCCTCAAATGGATACAAACTCATGGTATAACTGACTTTTTATAAAGCAAAATTATATGTTAGAAATTCAAAATTTACTACAGCTCAGACAAAACTCCGATTAGATTTTAATTTCTACATTTTCGCAATTTAGCATACCTAGATTATGCTTTCTTTTCACTAACTTTGTCTACCTATTTATAATAGCTTATATTAATTGGATAAAAGTATGATTTCTTTCTTTCAGACCTCTTCAAAGAACATTATTGCTGTTCAGACAAAAGTTAGTATCAATGCCGATTTCGTCGAGCGCCTCACTTGGGCATTTAGTGGTGCAACCCTGCTTGAAGCTGATAAAGTTTCAGGCTTTTTTGTTGGTCCCCGCCGCGAAATGATCACACCTTGGAGTACCAACGCTGTAGAAATAACGCAAAACATGGGAGTTGAAGATATTCTTCGTATCGAGGAATTCTTTACTGTCTCGTCTAAAGATGCAGCGCACGACCCAATGCTTCAGCGGGTATACGACGGATTGAATCAGGAGATGTTTACCATCAACAAACAACCCGATCCGATTATCGAAATTGATGATATAGCTGTATATAATAAGCAAGAAGGCTTAGCATTGAGCGAAGACGAAATAGAATATCTGAATGATGTTAGCAAAAGATTAGGCAGAAAGCTGACCGACAGTGAAGTATTTGGATTCTCGCAAGTAAATTCAGAACATTGCCGACACAAAATATTCAATGGTAAATTTATCATTGACGGAGAAGAAAAAGAAAGTTCTCTATTTAAACTAATCAAAAAAACAGCAGCAACCAATCCGAACAAATTGGTTTCGGCATACAAAGATAACGTGGCATTCAACGATGGTCCCGAAATAGAACAATTTGCACCGACAGATGGCGACAAACCAAGCTATTTCGAAACAAGACCAATCAAATCGGTGATTTCGGTAAAGGCTGAAACTCATAACTTCCCTACTACCGTAGAACCGTTCAATGGTGCTGCAACAGGTTCGGGTGGTGAGATTCGTGACCGTTTAGGCGGAGGTAAAGCCTCTTTGCCTATTGCAGGAACAGCAGTATATATGACTTCATATCCTCGTACAAAAGCAGGAAAAGCTTGGGAACAAATAATGCCTGAAAGGCCTTGGTTGTACCAAACACCGGAGGAAATTCTGATAAAAGCTTCGAACGGAGCTTCCGATTTTGGAAACAAATTTGGTCAGCCACTTATCTGCGGTTCGTTACTTACATTCGAACACGAAGAAAATCAAAAGAAATTTGCTTTCGACAAAGTAATCATGCTTGCCGGAGGTGTAGGGTATGCTAATAAACGTGATGCGCTAAAGGGCGAACCTAAACCCGGTGAGAAAGTAGTTATACTTGGTGGCGACAATTACCGTATCGGTATGGGCGGTGGAGCAGTATCGTCTGTAGACACAGGCGAATTTTCGAGTGGTATAGAATTAAACGCTGTACAACGTGCCAATCCCGAAATGCAAAAACGTACTGCTAACGTAATACGTGCTTTAGCAGAATCGAACGATAATCCGATTGTATCAATTCACGACCACGGCGCAGGCGGACACTTAAACTGTTTATCGGAACTGGTTGAAACTACCGGCGGAAAAATAGACGTATCTAAACTTCCCATAGGTGATCCGACCCTATCGTCGAAAGAGATTGTGGGTAACGAGAGTCAAGAACGTATGGGATTGTTGATCCCTGCAGAAGCTACCGAAAGAATCGAGCGTATAGCTTCGCGTGAGCGTTCACCGATGTATGTAGTAGGTGAAACAACAAACGATATGAAGTTTGTTTTCGAACAAGCAGACGGAAAACGTCCTATCGATCTTAAATTAGAAGATTTCTTCGGTAAAGCTCCGCAAACTATAATGCGTGATACGACCATAGAAGAAGAGTTCTCTAATCCCGATTACGATCTTTCTAAATTAGAAGAATATATAAAAAATGTGTTGCAACTCGAAGCTGTTGCTTCTAAAGACTGGTTAACAAACAAAGTTGACCGCTCTGTAACAGGTAAAGTTGCCCGCCAGCAAACACAAGGTGAAATACAACTACCACTAAGCGACCTTGGTGCTGTGGCTTTAGACTATCACGGAAAAGCAGGTATAGCAACATCGATCGGTCATGCACCGCAAGCTGCGATGGTAGATCCTGCCGCAGGTTCGGTATTGGCTATAGCAGAATCGTTGACCAATATAGTATTTGCTCCGATGGCCGAAGGTCTGAAAAGCATTTCGCTAAGTGCCAACTGGATGTGGCCATGTAAAAATCCGGGTGAAGATGCCCGTTTGTACAAAGCAGTAGAAGCTTGTTCAGAATTTGCATGCGATTTGGGAATCAATATCCCGACAGGAAAAGACTCTTTGTCGATGACTCAAAAATATGGCGATGAAAAAGTTTATTCTCCGGGAACTGTTATAATTTCGGCAGCAGGCGAAGTAAGCAACATCCGTAAGATTGTATCACCGGTATTGGCTTATATCAAAGGAACATACTTATACTATATAGATTTCTCGTTCGACACATTCAAGCTCGGTGGTTCGGCATTTGCCCAAACTCTTGGTAAACTGGGTGAAGAAGTACCAACAGTTACAGATAGCGAATATTTCAAGAATGCATTTATAGCTGTTCAGGAACTGATCAATAGAGGACTAATCCTTGCAGGACACGACGTGTCGGCAGGAGGTCTGGTTACAACAATGCTCGAAATGTGTTTCGCCAATCCGCAAGGTGGTTTGGATACACGTTTAGATAAAATTCGCAATACTGACCTTATTAAGATCTTATTTGCTGAAAATCCGGGTATTCTTGTTCAGGTGAAACATCATCATTTGGTAGAAAAAATCCTGGATGATTACGGTGTTGGCTTTGCTATTGTAGCACGCCCTATCGAAGAACGTAAGTTGATTATACAGAAAGATGAATTCCGTCAGGAATTTGATATTGATGAATTGCGCGATGTATGGTATGAGCCATCATACTTACTAGACAGAAAACAAAGCGGAGAAACTTTAGCAAAAGCCCGTTTCGAAAATTACAAGAAGCAGCTGTTGCAATTCAAGTTCAATCCTAATTTCACAGGGCGATTCGCTCAATACGATATTAACCCGAACCGTACTGCTCCAACAGGCATCAAGGCGGCTATTATCCGCGAAAAAGGAACGAATGGCGAGCGCGAAATGGCTTATTCGCTATATCTTGCCGGTTTCGATGTGAAAGACGTACATATGACCGACTTGGCAACAGGCAGGGAAACACTCGAAGATATCAATCTGATTGTATTCTGTGGTGGATTCTCCAACTCCGACGTACTTGGTTCGGCTAAAGGCTGGGCGGGTAGCTTTATGTATAACGAAAAGGCAAAGGAAACTTTACGCAATTACTACGAACGCAAAGATACATTGAGTCTGGGTGTATGTAACGGGTGTCAGTTGATGATGGAATTGGGACTTGTATATCCCGAACATGATGTGAAAGCGAAAATGGAACATAACAGTTCGCACAAATTCGAATCGACATACGTAAGTGTTGAGATTCCGAAGAATGAATCCGTTATGTTAGGTTCACTTTCGGGCAACAAGATCGGTATCTGGGTAGCACATGGCGAAGGTCGTTTCTCTATGCCTAAAGCTGAATCTGAATACAAGATTATTGCAAAATATATTTATGACGAATATCCGGGTAACCCGAATGGTTCGGACTATAATACAGCAGGTCTTTGTTCAGCAGATGGTCGTCATTTAGTTATGATGCCTCACTTAGAACGCTCTCTGTTCCCATGGCAAAATGCCTACTATCCGTTCGAGCATCGCAAGGATGATGTAACTCCTTGGATGGAAGCATTTGTGAATGCTAGAGAGTGGATAAAAAATAATTAATCTAAGAATAATTTATCCCGTCTGTTGTTCTTAGTTTTTAAGAATAAAAGACGGGATTTATAATGCAAAATACATAATTATGAGAAACTTTATTTTAGGAATAACATTCTTTTTATCACTGCAATTATCTGCGCAAGAACTTAGTTTATGGAACTTAAAATATGGAATAACTCAAAAACAAGCCATTGCCCAGATAGCAAAAGAACGTGGATTGACTGATCCGGAAATAGTTAATGACACGGCGGATAGTGATAATACTTTAATTTACTATTCTGATTGCTCCTTTGCGGGTGAGGATGCAGAGCTTGTAGCATTGAATTTTTATAAGGATCAATTTTATAGAGCTATAATCATGCTAAAACCAAAAGAATCGAGATTATTGACTAAATACGACTCTCTTGTAGACGATATATCTACTAAATATGGAAAACCAGACAAAAAGACATATAGTTTTGATTATCCCTTTGAAGAGGGTGACGGACATGAGCTATCGGCAATAAAAAGTGGTAAATCGAACATAGGATCTAGATGGAGTATTCCTAATAGAATGCCCACATCTACGGTCTCGATAGGTATAACAGATGCAGCCAAGATAGCAATCTTTTATAATTATCTGAAGATTAGCGATATCGTTGAAGCTAAAGAAAAAAATAAGAATTTGAAAGATTTCTAAATGATATAAGCCCCTTGCATGCTAATTATATTTCCATTCTATTTCACTATATTTGTTACAGTACCGAAATAATTTGGAGTATGTCATTAGAAAAATAGTAGAACACATTATCTATGAAAAGAATAATATTACTACTTTCTATCATTATCCCCATCTGTCTTTATTCAAACGAAACAGATAAAAAGGATATTGTGCAAAAAGGCAAGGACGAAGCCATATATTCAAAACCCTTTGCTAAGATTACAAAAGCAAAAGGTTGGTGGTATGATGGAGAGCAAGATCAATGGATAGGCGATAGTAATATAATAGGTAATATTGACAATTTCAAGAGTTATGAATTTGGATTTGTAACCTTTGGCGATAAACGTTATCTCTATTTTACCAAAGAGTATTTGACCGAAAATAGTTTCTGGTTTAAGAAGGAGTCACAAACTTACATTTTGGACATTGATGAATATAAAGAAGCAACACACGAGATATCTCCCATAAGAAATACATTTGCTTTCAGGGCATTGGCTAATGAATTCTCGAAGAAGCCTCAGTCAATAAATTTAGACGAGAATACAAATTATTCGGTATATCTTGTCTTTAAATTTGGAGTAGATGTGGAGAAAAACATTGTCCAGTTTCTGATATATGACGAATCTCAATTCAATGCAAGAGACGAAATATATAGGGTAAGCAAGTCTTCACTTAATAGCAAATATAATGATGTCGAAACATACGGAGAATTAGGTCTATATATCACTGCTGCCGATTATCCCGACGAATATTATCAAACAGACCTTATGTATGAGAATTTTTATTACGAAATGGATTTTGATAAGTTCTTAGATTTTATTACCTCTCCTTTCAGAGCCACAAGTGAAGAGGTTGAACCAGAAAATGAAATAAAATGAATAATAAACAATCAATATATCAACACAGCATGAAAGTGCGCGACTACGAATGCGACGCACAGGGAATTGTAAACAACGCCAACTATCAGCACTACTATGAGGTAGCTCGCCACGAATTTCTGGAAGAGCATCAATTAAACTTTTACGAACTGCACGAGCAAGGTATCGATGCCGTAGTAGTGAGTGTGTATATTCGTTACAAACACTCGCTAAGAGGAGGTAACGATTTTATATGCACCATAGATTCTCTTGAGAAAGAAGGTATTCGATACATTTTTCACCAAAAAATAGTACGGTTAAAAGACAATAAAGTTTGCTCGACAGCAAAGATAGAGGTCGCTTGTATGACAAATGGGAAAGTAGGCAAGCCTGATATTTTCGACAAGGCTTTTGATAAGTACATGCAATAAAAAATGGCTCTAACATACGAACATAAAATGAAAGTGCGTGACTACGAATGTGATGCACAGGGTGTAGTCAACAATGCAAATTACCTGCATTATTTTGAAGCTACACGCCATGAATTGATGGAAGAATGCGGACTCAGGCTTCGCGATCTGACAGAAGCAAATATCCTGCCGGTAGTACGAAACGCAAATATCAGCTATAAAAACTCATTACGAGGTTCTGACGAATTTATGAGTACAATTAAAATAGTAAGAGAAGGTATGCGCTATTATTTTCATCAGGATATTACGCGTACAGCCGACAGCGTTTTGTGCTCGAGTGCTATTATAGAAGTAGTGTGCCTTATAGATGGCAAAGTAGCTAAACCCGAAATGTTTGATAAAGCATTTACTAATTATATAACTTGGAAATAACATGAGTAAAATTACAATATACGTTGCCCGTCATGGCAAAACAATGATGAATAGCCTTGATAAAGTACAAGGATGGTGCGACTCCCCCCTTACAAAAGAAGGTATTGACGCAGCCCGGTATCTGGGTTATGGTATGGATGATATAACTTTTCGAACTGCTTATTGCAGCGACCTGAGAAGAACCCGCCAAACAGTTCAGATTGTACTGGGAGCTAAAGGACAGGATGATATACCCGTTATAGAACTAGCCGGACTGCGTGAGGCATGTTTTGGAAGCTTCGAAGCCGACTATAATGGTGTGATGTGGGGCAATGCTGCACTTTTCTTACAATACACTTCGTACGAAGATATGTACAAAGACATAATGGATCGGAAGATCAATTACAGCCATGTACTAAATGTTATCAAAAAGCTCGATAAAATGGGTATGGCCGAAAGCTTCGATCAGTTGGAAGCCCGCACACAGGAAAGCCTCAAAGAAATAGCTGAAAATGAAGCACAATACGGAGATGGCAATGTATTGGTTATAGCACATGGTATGAGCATCCTTGGTATGCTTTACAATCTGGGAGGTGATAAACTTTTAAAAGGTGCGCTAGATAATGCTGCTGTATGCAAAGTCATCTACGAAGATGGCAAGTTCACAGTAGAATCGATGGGCGACATGAGCTATGTCGAAAAAGGCAAGAAAAAGGAATAAAAAAGAGTAAGATTTTTCTTACTCTTTTAATAATTTCTCAAGAAACTCATCGAATTCACGATCAAATTTTTCGAGTAAGTCATTATCCAGCTGAACGGTAGAATCGTCGGTAATTAGTAAAAGTTCTTCTATTACCACAAAGTTTTCGTCAGCATAATTTATAGAAAAAGGCTTGTATAGCTCTAGTGATGCAAAAGCATCCTGACCATCCAAATCCTCCGTTACAGCGCGAAGAACGGATGCAATATATTCATCCGGCAGTTCATCTACCTTATCAATCCAATCGAAAATAACAACCTCTGCCGCACGATTTTCTTCGTCGTCATAGATTGCCACCTCACCACTCTCTTTATCTACTGTGATAAAAATATCAGTAAGAGAACTTCCCTGATAGTTTTTGGACAAAATGTCTACTGCTTCAAGAAAAGTCTTCTTAATTAATTGAGGTATCTCTTTATTTTTCTCATCCATAAGGTTCGAGCTAATTATTTTTTACGAAGGTAATAAAATAAACGAATAATTGATGTCTACATACTATTAAATAGAGAAATCGGCAGCCTCACCGCCATGCAAAGCGCTACGAATTCTAATTTCAGCATTTTGCATCACCTGCGAATAAGGAACTACGCTTTTTGTCAACCAGGCATTACCCCCGATTAGCGAATCGTGACCAACTACAGTTTTTCCACCCAAAATAGTAGCCCCTGCATATATCACTACATTATCTTCGATCGTCGGATGGCGCTTCTCGTTAAACAGTCCTTTAGTTACAAATAAGGCACCGAGCGTTACGCCTTGATATATCTTCACATTATTACCTATTATCGTTGTCTCACCTATTACAATCCCTGTTCCGTGGTCGATATAAAACGAATCACCGATCACTGCACCGGGATTAATATCTATTCCTACTTTCGAATGTGCATATTCAGAGAATAACCTTGGTATTATAGGTGTTCCTTGTTTATAGAATTCATGCGAAATACGGTAAACTGTCATTGCAAAAAAACCGGGATAAGTTATCATCACCTCTTCGACCGACCTTGCAGCAGGATCGTTCAAATAATATACTTCTGCCTCTTTATATAAACGATCTTGTAATTTTGGCAACTTCTCCAGAAATGTGTCGATTATCGCTTCTGCCCGCTCACGATCGAGAAGCGCAGTTAGATTCTCGACCAAAACCGAATAAAATAAGTACAGACTTTTCTCTACTGTTCTTTCGTGATCACATATCGGAAAGAGAACACGATGAATCAGCGTATCCAAAGCATCCTCCAACTCTATCTTATTAATAGGCAAATGCTTCGACGTAGCATTTAGGCGACTAGCAATATTATGAACGTTTACCATAATCTAAGTTTTAAGGTCGCAGACCTTTTATTATTTACACAAACAAATGTAATAATTAAAAAAGAAAAAAAGGTTCACGAAATTGTCTTATTAATAATATGTTTTATATCACATTTTTCAGGCTAAAAAACATAAAAATAAAATATCTAAATAAAATCCATTATTCTTACATTTGTATAGTTACATACACATATTTAACAACATTAATATGAATATAAATAACATTCTGTCAGCGCTGGAAGCAAAGCATCCGGGCGAACATGAATATCTCCAAGCAGTAAAAGAGGTATTGGTTTCCATAGAAGATGTGTACAATCAACATCCCGAATTTGAGAAGGCACGTATAATAGAGCGTCTGGTAGAACCGGATAGAATCTTTACGTTCCGTGTAACATGGCTTGATGATAAAGGCCAAATACAGACGAATTTGGGATACCGTGTGCAATTCAACAATGCAATAGGCCCATACAAAGGAGGGCTCCGTTTTCATGCCTCGGTGAACCTCTCAAGCCTTAAATTTCTAGGCTTCGAGCAAATATTCAAGAATGCGCTTACAACCCTTCCGATGGGAGGTGGTAAAGGCGGTTCGGATTTCAGTCCGAGAGGAAAATCGAATACGGAGATCATGCGTTTCTGCCAAGCCTTTATGCTCGAATTGTGGCGTAATATAGGCCCCGACACAGATGTTCCGGCAGGAGATATAGGAGTAGGTACTCGCGAGATAGGCTACCTATATGGAATGTATAAAAAACTAGCGAGAGAAAATACAGGCACATTTACGGGCAAAGGCCTAGAGTATGGTGGTTCTTTAGTTCGCCCCGAAGCGACAGGCTTTGGTGCCCTTTATTTCGTCAATGAAATGTTGAAATCAAAGAATATAGATATAAAAGGGAAAACCGTTGCTGTATCAGGATTCGGAAACGTAGCTTGGGGCGCAACCCTTAAAGCAACTGAACTCGGTGCGAAAGTAGTTACAATATCGGGGCCCGATGGTTATGTTTATGACAAAGATGGTATATCGGGCGAGAAAATAGAATATATGCTGGAATTGAGAGACTCGGGAGAGGATATAGTTGCTCCTTATGCCCAACGCTATCCAAATGCGGTATTCTATGCCGGCAAGAAGCCATGGGAACAGCAGGTCGATATAGCATTACCTTGTGCCATTCAAAATGAGTTGAATGAAGTTGACGCTAAAAATCTAATTACTAACAATGTAATATGTATAGCAGAAGTGTCTAATATGGGATGTACTGCCGAAGCCATCGATTTACTTATCGAAAAAAGAATCCTTTTCGCTCCTGGAAAAGCTGTTAATGCCGGTGGTGTTGCCACTTCGGGCCTAGAAATGAGTCAGAATGCGATGCATATTCAATGGTCGGCAGAAGAAGTAGATCAACGATTGCATCAGATAATGAATAGCATCCATAGCCAATGTCTGCAATATGGCAAAGAAAGGGATGGATGTATCAATTATGTAAAGGGTGCTAATATTGCAGGCTTTATGAAAGTAGCAAAGGCCATGATGGCACAAGGTATAATATAATAAAACAGTATAATCCGATTGATAATAAAAAAAGAGGCATATCGGATATGCCTCTTTTTTTATAGTTATTTTATCTCATTAAATATCATTCTTCCGTCTAGATGTCGTCATCCTTCTAAATCCGATGTAGAGTAAAAGAATAGACAATACAACAGGTAGAGTTGCATCACCAATAGGGCCTCCGACATTGCCGGCGTTACCTTCTTCCCATTCATCTCCTCCGGGGAATATAAGACCTTCGTCCCAAGACTTTCCATATCCTACCCAAGAAGATACTCCTTGTGCAGATGCAGATAAAGGTGATACATTATCTCCAGCCATAGAACGCTTTTCTTTGCGCAAATATGATTCCGACGGAACTTCAGTTGTATTTATAGGTACATCCGGAGTGTCAGCTTGAACTACAGTTGGTAATGCAAAGGTGAAACAGCCAATAAGTAGCAACAATATTATTAATTTAGTCTTCATTCTCTATTAGTTTTTCTTTGTGCTTCGTGCTCTGTCGTTAGTGTTATAATATCTTAGTTTTGTAATGTAATAAATTTAGTTGTAAAGTTTCTCTTTCCGGTAATCTTGATGATGTAAGTTCCTTGGCTTAATATCTTCATATATTGCATCGACGGCGTATTTGTTACAGTAGTCTTACCCATAAGGCGACCTTGAAGGTCGTATATCTGAACAAGGCTATTCATATCACCATCATTTAATCCATCAATGTAAATAATAGAACTATTGTAATAAACGCTAATTGGCAGAACCTCATCTACTATAATTTCGTTTGGTTTTTTATCGAAATATAATATAAAACGATTTTCTTTAGCTTGCTCGCCAGTCAGAGGTTTTGAAGTAAATACATACTCTGTCTCCGGTGTCAGTTCTATTTCTTTATTGTTTTCAAATCTATCCACCAACCATGCACGTTGCACTGATTGCAGTGACTCCATGCGGAATGGTTTGATACGCACACGTTGCGTAGTTTGTGTAGGTGTATAATATACAGCAATCTGCTTAGTTGTAGTAGGAATCGTATTTGTCAGCATAGGAACACCTTCGCTCGATCGGGTATAAATAATACCACTATAATTTAGAGCCGGATCTTCTCCATTATCTGTCAATTGACCACCTTGTCCATGTTCAGCAGAACCACGTGCATTAACAATACCCTTACGTGAATCCGTATTATCATTAGAGCCCAAAGTTGCATTCTCGCGAAGAACGATTGTCATACGATCTTCCATCAAATTCTCATTGTTGTCTCCCAATACGATAGATTGCAGCAAAATTTCGTCTACCTTTTCAGCAACAGCTTTTCTAAGAGTCGGGTTACCGAATTTTGTTTTCTTATTTGGCAATGTTATTGTAACATTCTTACTTGCTTGCAATGCAAACATCTGCATTGGAGCTACTAAGCCATTATCGGCACCAATATTAACCGAGTTACCGACAGCATCTAGTCCTAGCAAAGTACCACCTATACCACCCGACGGTGAATCCCAGTAAGATACCTTGTATTGGAAATAATGCTTTCCACCCTCTAATTTATATCTTATTCTGCCATCGCCAACAATCCAGTATTTGTTACGGATATCGGCAGCAGTATTATTATCAGAAACTGTCACACCCCAATCAGGTAAAGATGTAGGAGTATCAGTACCTACAGATGCAGCCACATTAATTATATCGGACAAATCTAATGGAGCTCCGTACGGATTACCCAAAAAGTTAAGACCTTTTGTCAAATCGACAGTGTAAGATGCTACCATCGGAGAAACAGCCGATTCTATATTCAAAAAGCTTTCTCTGTAGTCCGTCCAGTTGTTCACATCTGTCGGAGAAATGGCACCTGAAGCAGAGTTTGCAGTAGCAGGGAATTGATTAAATCCATATCTTACCTGTGTCAATAAAGCCCTATTAAATTGGTAACCACCAACAGCCCTATAGCCATCGGTACCACCAGGAAGTGAATGATTATCTTCAATAAGATCGAAATCAAAAGATGTAACATCTTGCGCCATAAAATAACCTTTACCTGGTTTCATGTCAAATTTAGGATCTACAACAGGTCCCGTAGAACCAGTTAAACTCCAAGGTTTCGGATCTAACAATGTATTGAAAAACATATGGTCAGCACGAACACCCGACGCCGGATACCCAATCATATTACGACCTTGTATCGGGGTAAAACCAGTCAGCATATACCCATCATCACCAGACAATTGATTCGAACCCGGAGCACCTGCTCCCGGTAATGTTACAGGATTATACAATTTCAGATCAAGAAAAGAACGTCCCTGATACCAAGTTCTATAATCGTTATCAGCATAACCACTTACAACACCATTGCTAACAGCTTTAGTTATACCTGCTGCACCTCTGGATTTGATATAAGCAATATCCAACACCCTAGAATTAGCAGAATTATATTTTGCCTCCTGCGTAAACCACGATCCGGAATTTAGGACGATACCATTAACCAATACAGCAGCCGACGGATCAACGGCAACATAAGACGTGCTATCCACAACAATGCTAGGGAAAGCAATGTGATGCACATCTCTCGTTGTAGAATTCATCTTTATAACTTGCTTATCTTTAAGATATGACGAAATAGGGCTACCAGTAGAAGGTGTAGGCAACACCGATATAGCAAACTCTTTAGCAGGACTAATAGCAACAGGCACATTCACAGAAGAGGTGAGAAAGTCAAAGTTTGTATTCATAAACCAAACTTTACCAGTTTGGAAACCAGACTTATCAGCATCAACAAAAACACTATCTGATGCCAAAACGGGGTTACTAATAAAGTCTCCTGTAATACCAAACGCAGATTCATTTTGCATCTTAACGGCACTACCTGAAGCAAATTCGGCAGAACCATCAATCAACATTATCACCTTATCTCTTCCAATAGGACTAGTGCTTGTACGAGTCGTTGGTGCAGTATACATCGCCCCCTTGTTATAAAAGGTCACTTTATGACTAGGCTCTTGACCCTTTGCGACAAAAGGAATAAATAAAAGTATGATTAGTAATAATCGTAATCTCATATGCAGTTCTATAAATAAAGTAGTTTAAATAAAGTCGGTAACATAAATATAGTTTTAAAACTATATGCGACACAGGGTATTACAGCCCTCGATACACAATCAGTCGGTCGCATCCTCAGAATATTATGCAAATATAGTTCTTTTTTTCAACATTACAATAAAACACCATTTTTTCTTCTATAAAATAACATAGGTTAAATGCCTAATATTAAATGATTAATAATTTATTATTCTTTTAGTTATTCTTAATATTTCATCACATCTGCAGAGGGCAAATAATAACAGCAAAATGAATAAAATGATTTAAAATCACACATTCAGATGATGCTTCCGAAGCAAATCGTTTATTGTTTTTACCGGATTAAATGTTTCAATCGGCACCTCTACAAATATAGTGTTCCAGTCAGACATTGCCCCATTCCACAAGCCGGGTAATTCGAGTGCTTTGAGCTTCTTGCCATTCTTCGACTTTATAGAGATAAAACCAGTATTCTCATCTACAAAATCTTTAAGATTGAATGTCCGCCCACGATAATCTTTTATACCGCACACCAAGTCAACCGGATTGAAATGCGTACCCTCACTGAACATTCTTTTCTTAGTCGGATCATCCATATCTATTTGCGAGCTTTCCAGTATTTGCGGAGAAATAGTACCATCCGAATTTTCTGCCAAAAACGGACCGCCACCGGGCTCTCCCACATTTTTCACCATACCGCATACACGGCTGGGACGATCGAGCTTACGCTTAAGATATAAAACCAGCTCAGCATCTTCGAGTAGCTTGGTTTCAGGGTTTTTAATATTGAGAACATTTTGCAGGAAATGCAGAATTTCGAGCAACTCATCGTGAGTATATCGACCACTATCGAGCAATTTCAGATACTCAAATATTTTCTTTTGTGTAGATACCAACACTCCTGCAAGTATCTTTTTATATTTTGTCTCTGTTTCTTTAAACTTATCAGGCACTGTATTATCTATATTCTTAATAAAGACTATATCCGCATTCAAATCGTTCAGATTTTCGATCAAAGCTCCATGCCCACCCGGGCGGAAAAGCAATTCGCCATTTTCTCTGAATGGTTCATTATTAGAATCTGCAGCTACAGTATCTGTACTTGATTTCTGTTCACTGAAAGTAACATCGTAAGCAACCTTCAGCTCAGCTTCTACCGATGGTATCTTATCATTGATCAGTTTTTGAAACTCCTTGCGATGTTCGGGCGATACAGTAAAATGCACATTAACTTCACCTTTACTATTGCACGCATATAGATAACCTTCTTTCAGATGTTCTTCGACCGGCGTACGGGAGAAACCATCATAACGATGAAATTTCAATAATCCTTTAGGCAGATCGCCGTATTTAAGACCGTAGGGTTCTATTAAATTCCCTACTATACTTTTATATTTCCCCTCCTTTAGCAGGTGTTCTATATTTTTATGTGAATGTTTTAAGCAAGCTTCATCCAGGTCTTCATAAAAGGCAAACTGACTTAACTCATCGAAAAACTTATCTTCGAATGGTGTAGTCGGTATATCATAAGGAGCGTCAAGAAATTCAAACAAATCTTTAAACATGCGGCTGGCAGCACCAGATGCCGGAACAAATTTCACAATCTTTTTATTAGACGATAAGTAATTATTCCACGCATCCAAATATACTTGTTCTTTGCCATCAACAACCAAAATACCTTTTTGTGTCGACGCTGCAGAAGCCAGTTCCAGATATGGAAATCCTTTACGAAAACAATCCAATTGTTTTTGAAGTTCGTCTTCTGTTATTCCTTTTTTAGCCAAGAGGGCTTTATCTTGCTCTGTAATCATGCTATTGCCGTTTTAATTAGTTAACCTATAGTTACAAATCTAATAAAAAATCTGAATTTATCATCGTAATTGTTTCGAAAATTCCCAAATAACAACACCTCCTGCTACTGAGACATTTAGCGAATGTTTTGTTCCAAATTGTGGAATTTCGATACACGAATGACATAAATCAACGACCTCTTGCTGTACACCTTTCACTTCATTACCTAAAACGATTGCATATTTTTTACTCTTATCTAATTGCAAATCATCAAGCATAATACTGTTTCGGGCTTGTTCTATCGCACAAATTGTAAAACCCATCTCATTCAACCGCTCGATAGCCTGCTCCGTCTTCTCGAAATAAAGCCAATCCACCGAATCTTCTGCGCCTAATGCAGTCTTGTGTATTTCCACACTTGGCGGCGTGGCTGTTATGCCACACAAATAGATCGATTGAACAAGAAACGCATCCGACGAGCGGAATATAGAACCAATATTATTCAGGCTTCTAACATTATCTAAAACAACTACAAGTGGTATCTTGTTTGCCAATTTAAACTCATTTATAGAGATTCTATCTAATTCTGTTATTTTCTTTACCTTCATCGAGTCAATCTATTAAAAGGACACTTGCATAATCTACCTGACCTCCTAACGGTGGGTTACGTTTCGACAGTTTTAACTCGATAGTATTTATTTGAGCATATTTATCTTTAAGACGCTTAATTATGCGATACGCTGCATGCTCGAGCAACTTAGATGGCGTTTTCATCTCATTTTTCACTATTTCAAATACATCCGCATAGCTAACAGTATCAGTTAAGTCATCAGATTCACAGGATTTTAACAGATCAACTTCTATTTTTAAATTTATTACAAAAATATTTCCAACCTTCGTTTCCTGTTCAAAAACGCCATGATTGGCATAGATGGTAACATTTTCGAGTAAGATATAACTTTTCACTTGATTCATATTTTAATTACACGACAAAGGTAGAAAAAACAACAAGTATCTCTTTGTTTTTCTTAAGGCAAGTTACCCATTTCTTATAAACTCTTAAATCAATAGAGAGATTTAAACTACTTCGAGTTTTTTAGTTAAATTTGCTCGTCAAATATTTTGAGTTCAAAGACCTGAACTATACGACACAACATTTAATATTACACTTTACCTACTTATTAAAATACGAATATATGGCTAAAAATGAAATCATTACAACATCAGGCACTCATAATGTGCTTGCTACAGGCACTGTTATAAAAGGAGATATATGCGCCGAAGAAGATTTCCGTATCGATGGTACAATAGAAGGCGATATCACCTGTAAAGGGAAAATAATAATAGGAGCACAAAGTTCTATAACAGGAAATATAGAATGTACGAATATAGAAATGATGGGCAAAGTGACAGGTAATATTTGTTGTACGAACAATATTATACTTAGAGCGTCGGCTAATCTCAACGGAGAAATAAAATCTCAAACAATCGAGATAGAACCCGGTGCTATATTTTCGGGAACTTGCTCTATGCTAACAGAATAAAAGAACAATATGTAAAATCATATATTGTTATAAAATATACAGAATTATGAGTAATATAATAGAACATAGACTTGGTGCACTGCGCAAGTTTATGGAAGAAAAAGGCTTACACGCCTTTGTGATACCAACTACCGATGCACACCTGAGCGAATATCCTGCTCCTCATTGGGCATCGAGAGAATGGATCAGTGGCTTTACCGGTTCCGCCGGTTCGGTAGTCGTAACACGCGAGAAAGCTGCATTGTGGACAGACTCCCGTTATTTTCTACAAGCTGCAGACCAATTGAGAGGAACCTCATATCTTCTGCAAAAAGAAGGTTTACCCTCTACACCGAGCATAGATGAATGGCTTACCGACGAATTGGGTGAAGGCGAATATGTAGGTATAGATGGCGGTGTATATGCAGCGAAAGATGCATTCTCGCTAATACATAAACTAAACATGAAGGGGTTGCACCTCATCAACGATTACGATCCATTTGCCGAAATATGGCACGACAGAGCGCATATACCACAAAATCCGATATTTGTTCTACCCGAAAAATATGCAGGCGAACCTGCTCGCAAAAAGATCGCGCGTATATGCGACAGCCTGGAAAAAACCGGTGCAAAATCGTTACTTGTAGCATCACTCGACACTATTGCATGGATATTCAACATCAGAGGTAACGATGTAAAATGCAATCCGGTAGCAGTGAGTTATGCATTTGTATCGAAAGAAGAAACAGTACTATTTATAGACCCGAAGAAACTATCACCCGAAATAGCCAAATACCTGCAAAGCGAAGGTGTTATAATTGCCGAATATACGAAGATATACGACTTTGTAGCTAAACTGGATACATCCGTATGCCTAGATAGCAACAAGATCACTTTCAACCTATATAATACGATACCTAAGCAATGCCGCATTGTAGATATCCCCTCTCCTGCCGACCTGATGAAAAGCATCAAGAACGAGACAGAAATAGAGGGTTTTCAGAATGCAATGCAACGCGATGGTGTTGCTCTTGTAAAATTCCTTATGTGGCTCGAAAAGGCTGTGCCAAAAGGAGAAGTAACGGAAATGCTTATCACCGAAAAACTGGTTGAATACAGAAGCCAGCAAACCGATTATGTAGGAGAAAGCTTCGACACCATTGCCGGATATGGACCAAATGGGGCTATTGTACACTATCATGTAACACCCGAAAGTTCGGCAGATGTGAAACCCGATGGTTTTATGCTTATCGATTCGGGGGCACAATATTTTGACGGGACAACCGATATTACACGTACTGTCGCAGTTGGTCCGCTTACCGAACAGATGAAGAAAGACTACACGATGGTGCTGAAAGGGCATATCGGTATTGCGACAGTTATTTATCCGCAAGGAACACGTGGCAGCCAGATAGATATACTTGCCCGCAAAACCCTTTGGGATAACGGACTAAATTATCTTCATGGTACAGGACACGGCATCGGACATTTTCTGAATGTACACGAAGGCCCTCAAAACATCCGCATGAATGAGAACCCGACTACCTTGCAGCCGGGAATGGTTACATCTAACGAACCGGGACTTTATCGGGCAGGAAAGTATGGAATCCGTATCGAGAATCTCATATTGACTCGACATGAAATGACAACTGAGTTTGGCGATTTCTATTCGTTCGAGACATTGACTCTTTGCCCTATAGATACAACGCCGATAATAAAAGAAATGCTAACACAAACAGAAATCACTTGGTTCAACGAATATCAGAAATACGTTTACGATCGTCTTTCTCCACTGTTGAACGAAGATGAAAAGCAATGGTTAAAAGAAAAGACGAATGAAATCTAAATTTCTCACTTTATTACTACTGCTTCTTTGTATAAATATTGGAGCACAAAGCACAAGTACGAAAAAAGACAGATACCGCATCGAGATCGATGCTCCTCAAAAGAAAGACAAGGTGACCTATCTTGTCAGATATTGGAACGGGGATAGCTATGCACAAGATTCTGTCCAATTGTCGAACGAAGGGAAAGGAGTTTTGTCTTCGGATCAGAAACTGAGCGAAGGGCAATATCTGGTATATATCAAGCCTGACATACAACTAGATTTGCTGATAGGTGATACGCAAGACAATATAAAGTTGCACATCGAAGAAGGCAACTTCAAAGCATGTACTGTAAGAGGAAGCAGAGATACGGAACTCTTATGGCAGTATCTTGCAAAGTTGGATGACAGCCGAAAAGAGAAAGAAGCTTTAGAGGAGAAACTGGAAAACGAAACCATATCGGCACAACAACGTACAAGCTTGGAGAAAAAGATACAAACAATAGATTCAAATATTCAGGCTTATATTAAATCGATGACCGATAAAAATAAGGGTAGCTGGTTTGCTTCTTTCCTTAAAGGAATGGAGCCGATTACACCCCTCTATACCACACCTCAGAATGAAGATGAATATAGAGCTAACAGACAGTTTATAAAAGATCACTTCTTCGATAATATTGATCTCGAAGATCCACGAATCTGGAATACGAATTACTTTACTACCTACCTCGATAATTATATGGAACAATGGGTAGAACCCATCCCCGACTCTATTGCTATAGCTTCGAGTCGATTGGTAGGCAAAACACAAGGTAATGAATACACATTCAAAGAAATGTTATCCCGATTGGCAAATCAATCAATTACCAGTCCGATAATGGGCAGGGAAAATGTATGGGCTAAGCTGGCTGAAGATTACATATTCGACAAAAATATTACTTGGATAGACAGTACTCAATTGATCGAAATGAGAAGCGGGTATGAAAAAATCCGGCACAACCGTATCGGAATGCAGGGAAAAGGATTGAAATTGATCGATATAAACGGCAAAATGATCGACACCGATACTATCGACGCAGAATATCTTATACTCTATTTTTACGATCCTACATGTAGCCATTGCAAACAGGAAACACCTATAATTCACGATCAGATATTCGCTAAGTACAAAGATAAAAAGATGAAAGTAGTAGCAATATCGATTAATAACGACAAAGAAGAATGGGCAAGCTTCATAGAAAAAAATAATCTGTCGGATTGGATAAATGTAAGTGACCCTGATTTCACATCGCAATACTGGATGTATTACGACACCAGCGGTGTACCATCCATATTTGTACTGGACAAAAACAAAACAATAATAGCTAAGAAAATAGACGAGAAGAATTTAGCAAAGTTTTTTGAATATTATATAGATAGTAAAAATGGCACTAATTAAAGAAGTTAGAGATTTCACACCTCAAATAGGTAAGAATACATATTTAGCCGAAAACGCAACAATCATCGGCGATGTTATCATTGGCGAAGATTGCAGCATCTGGTTCAACACCGTACTGCGTGGCGATGTAAATTCGATACGTATCGGCAACAGAGTTAATGTACAAGACGGCAGCGTGCTGCATACCTTATACCAAAAGTCGACTGTAGAGATCGGCGACGATGTATCTATCGGTCATAATGTAGTTATACACGGTGCTAAGATAGAAAACGGTGCATTGATTGGTATGGGTTCGGTGGTACTCGATTATGCTGTGATAGGCGAAGGTGCTATCGTGGCTGCGGGTTCGGTTGTGCTGAGTGGCACACAAGTAGAACCGGGTAGCATATATGCCGGTGTTCCTGCTAAATTTGTAAAGAAAGTCGATCCCGATCAGGCGAAAGAGATCAACCAGAAGATTGCTAAAAACTACCTGATGTATTCGGGTTGGTTTAAGGAAGAGTAATACATAAAGAAGAACTTTTTAAGTAAGCATGTGTTTATATAACGCGTGCTTATTAAGTTAAGTACCCTAGTAATAAAAAAAGAAAAGGAAACAAAATGAGTTTAATAGAAGATCTTAAATGGCGACATGCCTGCAAGAGAATGAATGGTACAAAAGTACCTCAAGAGAAAATTGACAGAATTTTAGAAGCTATAAACCTCGCTCCTACATCATTAGGATTGCAGGCATTCAAAGTGTTAGTTATAGAAAATCAACAGTTGAAAGAACAGATTCTGGCAGAGGCTTGCCCTCAACAACCGGTGAAAGAATGTTCTCATCTGCTTGTGTTTACAACATATACTCAAATTACAGAAAAAACGCTGGACGAATATTTTACGTTGATAGAAAAAGTTCGTAATCCGGGTAAAGAATGGTGCGATCACTATAGAGAAAAAATCGAAGGCTTTATGGAGAAAAACTACAGCAATACAGAAAACTGGCTTGCTAGTCAGGTATATATTGCACTTGGTGTAGCTTGTACTGCTGCTGCAAACGAGAGAGTAGACTCTGTACCTATCGAAGGCTTTAGTAAAGAAGCATTGAACAAGGTTCTCAATCTTCACGAAAAAGGCTTGGCATCAGTTGTATTATTACCTCTGGGTTATAAAGACGAGGCTAACGATTGGTTGAATAATGTACCTAAAGTAAGAAAAGACAATAAGGATTTGTTTGAAGTGATAAAGTAAGAAATCTTTACTGAAATTATAATGGAGGCTGTATTTTCAAAAGAATACAGCCTTTTAATTTTACATCACTTTACTTACGAATACCAAATAGCCCCGCTGCGGGAGTAGCAGAGGCAAAGATACCCTTCTTCTTGGTTCTGATATCTTCTACCAGATAAAACGCCTCGGGATCGAATGCCGCGATTATACCTGTTACGGCTTTTTGCGACTTACGGCTGATAACAGTCTCTACTATGTGCACTTCCGATCGGGCTCCTTCGCCACGAACAAAAGTAGAACCAAAACCACTTTGATTCAAGAGCTTAATCAGTTCATTACCATTCTTATTGGTATACACACGAAATAGTTGATAACCGAAAGCAATACGATTTTCGACCAGAATCCCTACATAATTACCCGTTGCATACCCTCCTGCATAAGCCAGATAAGTTATTAGATCATTTGCATTTGCAAAAACCTGCGATATGACAACTACCCAGATAAACACTTCGAAAAAGCCGACAATGGGTGCTTTATAACGTTCTCCTTTCGATACAAAAATGATACGCAATGTACCTAAAGTTACATCGCAGATACGACCGAAAAATATAATAAAGGGTAATAACCAGGGTGAAGTTTCGAGAAAATCAAACATGGTAATTCTAATTTTAAGTAAATAAATGATTTAAGTTAAAGGTAAGAATTTATCCTTCCTTAAAAGAATAGATTAGCAATCTTTAAGATCATGGACTTTAGAGACTGACTTCTTAATACCAGCAATTCTTTCACTAACAATTGAATATAGAATATCAATTTATTCAGCTTACAAGAGGTAGCTTCACAGCCACTTCTTTCGCTTGAAGTAAATAAGAATAGTTGCAACCGAAACGATCATTAATCCGACTGAAAGTTCATAACCGTAGTCCCACTGAAGTTCGGGCATATCGTCGAAATTCATACCATATACACTCGCAATAAGCGTAGGAGGCATAAATATCACTGAGATAACGGTAAACATCTTAATAATCTTATTTTGTTCGATATTAACAAAACCGAGGAATGTATCTTGTAAGTAGTCCAGCCTATCGAAGCTGAATCGGATATGCTCGACTAGCGAATTTATATCTTTCACAATTATAGTCAACTTACTGTGCAAATCGCTTGGCATCATCTCACTTTTCAGCATACTCGACACAGTGCGTTGCTTATCGATAATGTTCTCGCGAAGCATCATCGTTTTTTCCTGTAAGTCTTTAATCTCCATCAGGATCTCTTCGTCCGCATCCTGAATGCTATTACTCAATGCAGTAATACGTTGCGTCATTTGCTCGATCATATCGGCATCTATCTCTACCCGTGTTTCGAGCAATGCAACAAATACATGGAAACCTGTCGGATAATTTCGCGGACTGGCCGACATTTTCTTCACCGTTTCGTGAAAAGACACTAGATCTTCGCTACGAACGGTAATCAGTATATTATTTTTAAGGATAAATGAAACGGGCTCCCGTTCAAAATTATTTTGTAAGAAATTCAGATTAACAACAAGTGAATCTGTTGTTTCCATATACCGAGACGACATCTCGATCTCGATCATCTCTTCTTCTTCCTGTATATATATTTTCAGATAATCCTCTAGTTCCGACTCTATTTCTTCATCGACATTATTCAGGTCGATCCAGAGGAAATTCTTGATAGGTGTAGTTTTCAAAAACTCAATGCTACGGCTCATCCGTATAACATTGTCTTTATGGTAGAATAGCTTTACTTCTGACATGTACTTATTTTTTAAGGGTACATTACTCTATTTTCTTCTCTCCTCCTATGCCTCCTTCCGACAAGAATGCTGCCGTGATATTTGTCAATTCGACAAATTCGGTCACCGACAATTGTTCGGGGCGTTTACTGAAAATGGGTAGACTGTAAGCTTCGCAATCTTTACCTAGCAGAGGTTTCATCGAATTACGTAAAGTTTTGCGTCGTTGATTAAAGCTTGTTTTTATAACCGTTTTAAACAACTTTTCGTTACAGCCCAGACTCTGTCGATCGTTGCGAACAAGCCTTACCACCGCCGACTTGACTTTGGGGGGAGGGTCGAAGACTTTTTCGCTGACAGTGAAGAGATACTCTACATCATACCATGCCTGCAAAAGAATGCTCAATATACCACCGGTTTTCCCACCGGGCTTGGCAGCAATACGTTCGGCTACTTCTTTTTGTAGCATACCCGAACAGCAAACCACCTGATCTTTATATTCAAGTACCTTAAAAAATATCTGAGAAGATATATTGTAGGGATAATTACCTATCACACAGAATTTATCTTTGTAAAGGTCTCCCAAATCCAGTTGAAGAAAATCGCCTTCTATAATATGTCCACGTAGTGCCGGATAATGTTCGTTAAGATAAGGAACCGAATCGCGATCGAGTTCTACGACCGTCAAATCCCTGTCTTTTTCTAGCAGAAACTGAGTTAATACTCCCATACCGGGACCCACCTCCACGATGGGTACTCCTGGAAAACCATCCATTGTATCAGCTATTTGCTTCGCAATACCGAGGTCTTTCAGAAAGTGCTGTCCTAAGAATTTCTTTGGCTTAACTTCTCTCATACTAATAAATATCATTATCTTTGCCGCGCAAAGGTAGTGTTTTATTGCTAAAACCTGACTATCAGAGCAACATAAATACAAAAAAACGAACGACTCACAAGCATATATGGATACCAAAGAGGAAGAAAAAACGTCTAAAAAAAGTTCACTGATAAACAAGTTTGTAAAGGTCGTACTCCCTCTTGCTTTGGGTATTGCGATTATTTATTATCTTTTCAAAGATATCAACCTTACAGAATTGTGGACTGTGCTTGAAGATGCCAACTGGGGCATACTTGCCTTTTCGCTAATATTCGGCTTGCTGGGAAACACCATAAGAGGTTACCGTTGGCAACTACTTATCAGACCGTTAGGATACAACCCGAAAGTATCGAATCTTAATTTTTCCATCTATGGGGGCTATGCCGTCAACTTCGTATTACCTCGTGCGGGAGAAATCTGGCGATGCGGAGTTATCGCTAAAGAAGAAAACATTCCTTTTTCGAAACTCTTCGGGACAATGATTGTAGACCGTATATTCGATACAATTACGGTTTTGTGCATCTCATTATTTGCTTTTCTGTTCAATATGCAGTTCTTCATCTCGCAGCTTGAAGAAAACGAAGAAGCTCTTAATTCAGTTCTGGGCGTTCTACAATCACCTATACTTTACATATCAATTGCTGTTCTTGTGATCGGAACATACGTTATATTCAAATTTTTCAAAAACAACTTCATCGTAAAAAAGATTACCGACCTTGTAGTAGGTATGGGCAAAGACATGAAAGCTATCTGGAAGATGAAGACAAAAAACAGATTGTTCCTTTATACCATCGGTATATGGGGTTCTTACTTCCTTTACTTTTACACTACATTCTACGCTTTTGAATTCACAGAACATCTTGGCGTAACCGCAGGGCTTATTGCCTTTGCACTAAGCAGTATCAGCATGGGTGTACCATCTAACGGAGGATTAGGGCCGTGGCACGTTGCCGTTGTAGCATCATTAGGATTGTATGGTGTAGACAAATTATCGGCTACTGCATTTGCCACAGGTGTATTCACCACCCAATCGCTTTGGGTTATTCTTTGCGGATTGGTTGGTATAGCTGCTCTGTCGATAAGAAAGAGCAAGAGATAAACCCGATTTAAGGTATTAATATACAATACCAGCACACGACGACTTAATAACCTTCTTAAATATTGGTATTATGATAAAACAAAATTTATACGCAAAGATTGCAGGATTCTTGCTTCTTGCAGCCATTTCCACACAAAATATTCCGGCACAAAACATTGTGACAATTTTCGGACAGGAAAAGGTCGAAAAAACTGAAGAGGGAGAAGTATCTCATAACTTTCGCAACGGGTTTTTACTACCCGGCGGTACTAACCCGGGAACATTGTTCAATGGACAAGACATGATAGCATGGATGTATGCTACGGGAAACTTTATAACACCCAAAGACGGATCTGCGATCGGATATTCTTATCCTAACATGGATGGTCAGGTAGAAGATTCTTATCTGAGATGGTTAGCTCAAAGCAAGGGTGAAAACGCGATGAAATTACTTCCTCAATGGACATGGACAGCCATGGAAGCCGACTCTACGGGATTATTCAAACGCCCTGAACTACGCTCTGCCTTCCTATACACATCATACGACTCTCCAAAGGAGCAAATTGTACTGTTGGAAACAACAGGAGGAACACGTACTTATGTGAATGGAATGCCCCACGAGGGAGATCATTACGATTTTGGTTATACATTGACTCCAATTAAGCTAAAAAAAGGTTTGAATGAATTCGTTTACACACCCGGACGTTTTGGAAAGGTAGCATCTAAACTCGTGAAACCTGAAAAACCAATCATGTTTACAAAACGTGATATGACTATACCTGATATTATCATTGGAGAGAACGACTCTAAATGGGCTGCTATCCGGGTAATAAACACGACCGAAAAACCGTTGCAGGGACTAACGATACGCGCCACACTCGCTGATGGTCGCAAAGAAGAGTATAAAACTCAAGATGTAATGCCTTTGACTGTAAGAAAGGTCAAATATAAAATTCCTGCCCCTGCGAATAACAATGGCTCTGAGGGAGGAAACATTATCGCAAAGATTGAATTACTGGATAAATCGGGAAAAATAATAGACCAGACAGATGTCGAGTTCCGTCAGGTTTTGCCATCGGTTCATCACGAACGCACGTTTATAAGCCTGATAGATGGAAGTGTGCAATATTATAGTGTTGCTCCTGCGATACGTAAAAATACAGGTGAAACAAAAGCGATGGTACTGTCTGTTCACGGAGCAGGTGTAGAAGCCCGCAACCAAGCCAGAGCATATAGTTCGAAAGATTGGACGGATATTATTGCAGCAACCAACCGTCGTCCCTATGGCTTTAACTGGGAAGAATGGGGTCGTATAGACGGTTTAGAAGTTTTAGAAGAAGCAAAGCGTGTATTTCAACCCGATAAATCAAAAATATACCTGACCGGTCATTCTATGGGTGGACACGGTTCATGGTTCTTAGGGACAACTTATCCCGACAAATTTGCAGCGGTTGCGCCTTGTGCCGGCTATCCAGACATTGCCAGTTATGGAAGAGGAAAAGGTGATGCTATGCACGATGACAACTCAACTTACGATGCTTTCAAACGTGGTGGCAACGGTGGACGTGTTGTCTCGTTAGCCAAAAATCTGAAACAATCCGGAGTATATATTTTCCACGGAAGTGCAGACAGTGTTGTTTCACCATCAAATGCACGTCGTATGCGTGAAGTATTGGGTAAATTCCATCCGGACTTCTGCTATTATGAATATCCCGGAGGAGAGCATTGGTTTGGAAACCATAGTGTAGATTGGAATCCGATATTTGAATTTTTCTCTCGCCATTCGATTCCGGAAGCTAAAGATGTAAAAGAAATAGATTTCCATACAGCATCTCCTGCAATCTCGCCAAAAGACTATTGGATAAAGGTAGAGCAACAAATCAAGCCTTTCGACTTTAGTAATGTACAAGCTCGTTTGAATAAAGATACAATTCAAGTTGTCAAAATAGAGAATGTAGCCTTGTTGGTTCTTGACATCCCTTCTCTGATGCTCGAAAACAAACAAATCGCAGTTAATATTGCAGGGCAAACATTATCTGTACCGACCGACAAAGAAGCAATTTTCGCTCTTGAAAACGATAAATGGCAGGTGAAAGGCGAGGTGAATTTGAAAAACAAATATTCCGGTCGCTATGGCGGATTCAAGAACGCTTATGGCAATAATGTAGTATTTGTATATTCAACAAAAGGAACTGCGCAAGAAAACGAATGGTACCAGAATAAAGCCCGCTTCGATGCTGAAACTTTCTATTATCGCGGAAACGGGTCGATCGATGTTATTCCTGATACTGAATATACAGTGGCTAAATATACCGATCGTAATGTAGTAATTTATGGCAACAAGGATAATAACAGCGCATGGCCTTTGTTATTGAAAAACAGCCCGATTCAAGTGGGTAAAGGAATGATTACAGCAGGCAGAAAAACATTCACGGGTGATGATCTCGGAACTTATTTCGTTTATCCTCACCCTAACAGCAATACTGCTTCTGTGGGGGTTGTTGCAGGAACAGGTGAAATCGGTATGCGTGCCACATCTCCTAACAATTATATATCGGGTATCACAGGTTTCCCTGATCTTATGATATATCGTGCAGATGCACTGAAAAACGGATTAACAGGTATGGAAGCAGCAGGATATTTTGATAATGACTGGACTCTAACTAATAAAGACTTTTAAACTGAGTACAATTTCTTTCATATCAATATAGTATATGAGTGGAAAAGATCGGTATAGAATCTTATTAACATAGTGTGAGTTCGATATAAACATCATATAATTGAGTTATGAACCGAGATATATCTTTCGTTTACTCTGTCATCCCGAAACGCAGTGAGGGATCTTGATTACTCCTTGTTATACAAGAGGAGATCCCTCCTTTCAGTTCGGGATGACAAATTCGAATGAAGATTTATCATTCCTTCCTTATATCGAACTGACGTTAACATAATATAAAAGACTTGGGATTTCCCCAAGTCTTTTTTGCGTTTATTCCTAAAGTGAAGTTTTTAAAATATTATCTAGCTCAATTAACTGTTCGTCGCCAATATGCTGCCACCTTGCTACAATCTTTCCTTGCTTGTCTACCAATACACAAAACGGTATCGCGTCTACTTTATAGAAATCAGCTATATCATCTTGATTAAAAAGGGCATTATCTGCACCCTGAGCACTCAAAATCTGAGACCATATACCCAATTCATGCTTATCTACTGCCTTTAGCCAGTTTTCTCTTTCGGTATCACAAGATATACCGATAATCACCAATCCCTTCTCTTTATATTGACTATGTATTTTCTTCATCTTAGGGATTTCTTTTATACAAGGACCACACCAGCTTGCCCAGAAATCTAATAGGACATAATTGTTATTTCTAAATTCAGACAACTGTACAGTTTTCCCTGACAAATCTTCAACTTTAAAATCGGGGGCGATACCACCAACCATAGAATTACCAGCCATCTCCTGACTTTCAATCTGCTTAAAAGCAAGCTTACCTATTGAAGTTGCTTTTGACTGTTCCGGTAAGCCATTATAAATGGATTTGATCATATTACCATCGACAATGTCATTTCTTGAAACCAAATATAGCAAATGAGGAGCTATGCGATAAGTATTATGCTTCAGAACAAAGTCAAGACGCGTTTTATCCAGCCTTTCAGTAATAGTATTCCTTTCTGCTCTACATTGTTCAAAAACATTTATCAGGCTGTCACGAACAGGTCCCTCATCAGTCAATGAATTTATTTGCTCAAGTACCTTTAAGATTTCAATTAGCTTTTCATATTGTTTTTTTTCATCGGATGCTAATTCTTTTTTTAACTCAATGTTTTCTTTTTCGACCTCGGCTCCTGATAATTCGTAGGCATAAGGCTGACTCATATCCACCATCAACTTCATATCAGCAGGCTCAATATATAGTTGAACAAATATATCCCCCAAATATAATGAGACAGGAGTTAATTCATCGATTTTCCCCTTAAAAAAGAATTTACCATCTATTACTTTTGTCGTATCAGTCACTGCACACCACTGATCGTTTTGGAGCAACGGATAGAATAATGTAATGGTTTCACCTTCTTCTAAACCCTTAACAGAACCTTCTAATGTAAAGGAATCCGACGGTGTGTTGCTACACGACATTAAAATAGTTAATAGACAGACACAAAAAATAAGCCTCATCATAATATAATATTTTTGGTTAAAACAGGTAATGACTATTAAGAGTTATAAACTCTTCCAATTTAACAATCTATTTAATTATAACTAAATAAAAATCAGTTTAGTATTACAATATCTTAAATACTATATTTTATCAAAGACAGGCATTTAACATAATATAAAAGACTTGGACTAAAACCCAAGTCTTTTTCTCTTCTATCCTCTCATATTTTCTTACCTTTGTTATATTAGTAACAAATTAAACTAACATAATTATGTCGAAAGAAATAACCAGCCTCAAACCTCAACGCCTTTGGGAGCATTTCTATGAATTGACCCAGATACCTCGTCCGACAGCACAGATGAGCCAAGTAACAAAATTTGTATGCGACTTTGGTAAATCGTTGGGCTTGGATACAAAGCAAGACAAAGTAGGCAATGTACTTATCACAAAACCGGCTTCGGCAGGAATGGAGAGTACACCGACCGTAATATTGCAGTCACATCTGGATATGGTTCCGCAAAAGAACTCGGATGTAAAGCACGATTTCACGAAAGATCCTATCGATGCATATATAGATGGCGATAAAGTAAAGGCACGTTCTACAACACTTGGTGCCGACAATGGTATCGGTGTAGCTGCCATGATGGCTCTACTGGAAGACAAAGGCCTCAAACACGGCAAAATTGAAGCTCTTTTCACTATCGACGAAGAAGTCGGTATGACAGGAGCATTCGGACTAGAGCCCGGATTCCTTACAGGAAGCATCATGCTTAATCTTGATACCGAAGAGGAAGGCGAATTGTGTGTAGGTTGTGCCGGAGGAGCAGATGTAAATGCTTCGTTCCAATATAAAGATGTGGAAGTACCCGAAGGTGACGTTGCATATAAGATCAGTCTTATCGGATTAAAAGGCGGTCACTCGGGCGGTGAAATACATTTGGGCAGAGCCAATGCCAACAAGCTGATGTTCCAATTTTTAAAAGATGCAGTTCGCGATTACGAAGTACGCCTATCGTCCATCGATGGTGGTTCGCTGCGCAATGCTATCCCTCGCGAAGCATTCGCAATAGTTACTATCCCCCAAGAGGACACACAAGACCTCATCGATCTGGTGAATGAGTACGAAGATATATACAAAGAAGAATATAAGGCAACAGAACCAAACCTGATATTCAAAGCAGAAAAAACAGAACTTCCCGAAACGCTTATTCCCGAAGAGATACAAGACAGCCTTATCAATGCTGTGGTAGCTTGTCAGAATGGTGTTATCAGTATGCTTACCAGCTTCGAAGGTATCGTAGAAACTTCTACAAATCTGGCATCGGTAAAATCGTCACCGGGATTAGTAGAGGCTAAGATGCTTGCCCGCAGTTCGTCCGAAACACGTAAAGACGAGATATGCTCGGCTCTCGAAAGTGCATTCGCTCTTGCCGGTGCAAAAGTAGAAATAGACGCTTCATATCCGGGATGGCAGCCTAATGCCAAATCGAAAACGATGGATATAATGGCTCATCTGTTTCAGGAAATGTTTGGCAGACCAGCCGAAGTGAAAGTCGTACATGCAGGTCTGGAGTGCGGTATCATCTTAGGAAGTACACCGGGATTGGATATTGTTTCTTTTGGACCTACAATCATGTGCCCACACTCTCCCGACGAATATGTTGTGATAGATACCGTAGAGCGTTTCTATAATTACCTATTGAAAACATTGGAAAATCTGAAATAATCAGAATTATATACTATGAGTTCGTATTGACTTTTCAAAAGGCTTTCTTTTTGTTTGTTTTTTCACACTCTCTGTCATGCTGAACGATAGTGAATCATCTCACAACAGAGATCCTTCGTTCCTCAGGATGACAAAATAATACGAAAAAGAAAAAGTCGAAACGACTTCTTAAATTATATGGAAACGAGAGCCTAATCATAGGTTCTCGTTTTTTTGTTTACAAATACTATTTTCAATACGCTATACTTTAAACAATCTCAGATATAAGATGTTATTAATAGAATAAACAACTAAATAATATGAAAAAAACAATCTGTTTTCTATTTACAGCTATCATTATCTGCTTATCGGCAGAAGATATCAAAGCGTGTACCCGAGTAGTATATCAGGGTCCGAACAACACCATCTTAACAGCTCGTAGTATGGACTGGAAAGAGGATATAATGAGTAATCTCTGGGTATTTCCAAGAGGAATGGAACGTAATGGCGAAGTGGGTCCTAATTCGCTGAAATGGACATCTAAGTATGGAAGTGTTATAGCTTCTGCATACGATATCGCAAGTACGGATGGCATGAATGAAAAGGGATTAGTGGCAAATCTACTTTGGTTAGCCGAATCGGAATACGCTGTATGGGATCAGAAGAAACCCGGTCTTACTATCGCTGCATGGGTACAGTATGTACTCGACAATTTTGCGACTGTTGACGAAGCTGTTTCTTTCCTAGAAAAAGAAACATTTGAAGTCGTTTCGGATAATATGCCGGGAGAAGACAGAATGGCAACACTCCATCTTTCTATATCTGATGCAACAGGCGATAATGCTATATTCGAATACATTAAAGGAAAACTTGTAATTCATCACGACAGGTCGTATCAGGTGATGACTAATTCTCCGGTATTCGACGAACAGCTTGCTCTCAATAAATATTGGGAGAATATAGGAGGAGCAACTATGCTACCCGGAACGAATCGTGCCGCCGATAGGTTTGTGAGAGCATCTTATTATATAAATGCTATTCCACAGGTAGAAGATGTCCGCATAAATGTAGCCAGCGTATTCAGTGTAATACGTAATGCTTCTGTACCTTATGGCATCAGTACACCAAACGAGCCTAATATTTCATCGACAAGATGGAGAACTGTATCGGATCAGAAGAACAGAGTCTATTTTTTCGAATCGACTCTCTACCCTAATATATTTTGGGTAAACTTTAAGGATATAGATTTCTCAGAAAAAGGCAAAGTGCTGAAGTTGGATTTGGTGAGTGGCGAAACTCATGCCGGAAATGCGTTGAAAGACTTTACGCCATCAAAGCCTTTTGTTTTTCAAGGTATATAAACAGATAGTTACTGAAAATTGAATTAGATAAAAGCGAGAGGTGAAAATTCCACCTCTCGCTTTTATTTATACTTTTTCCATCTATGTATTTTTAATATTTACCTTACATAAATGAATCCATTATCAAAACCGTACCCTCTCGTGACTGATGTTTATCAATCATGGGAACAAGCCTTCTGAAATGCTCCGTCTGACAGTGAGCTTCCAATGCTTCGTGATCGGGCCATTCTTCGATAAATATAAAATGCCCCTTGTCGTCCTGATCCACATAAAGATTATATTCGATACAGTCTTTCTCTTGTTTAGTCTTGGCAACAAGTTCTTCATACAATGGTCTTACTACGTCCAAGAATTCGGGCTTAATAAAATCTTCTGCAATAACTTTTATCATATCTATTCTTCTTCTCTCAATGTGTATTTATATTTTATTTTGACTTTAACACTTATTTCTATCATCCTAATATTCTTCCTTGTCATTCCGAAACGCAGTGAGGAATCTGTCATCATTACCTTTGTTGAAAGTAGATTCCTCACTGCGTTTCGGAATGACATAGAGGGAAGCTGAACTTATATTCTCTAAATAAAAAAGGATAATCAGCCGAACGCCGATTATCCTTTTTTTATAATTAAAGATTTAAATCTCTTTTCCGATTTTACTCAGGCTTTGTAATAGGTATTTGACGCTTCACTCCTTGGCTCAAAGATATCATAGTCTCAGTAGCTACCACTCCCGGTATATCTTGTATCTTATTGTTCAACAAGTCCATCAAATGCTCATTATCTTTAGCATAAAGCTTGATAAGGATAGTATAAGGACCGGTTGTAAAATGCGATTCTACAATTTCCGGAATTTTGTCCAGTTCGGGAATAACAGTTTTGTACATCGATCCTCTTTCAAGTTTCACTCCTATATAAGTACATGTATTATAACCTAATACTTTAGGATTGATGAAATACCCCGAGCCTACAATTACATCCATCTCGATCATACGTTGTACACGTTGATGGATAGCAGCACGAGAGACTCCACATTCTAGAGCGACATCTTTAAACGGAATTCTTGCATTTTGAGATATTATCTCTAATATCTTTTTGTCAAGCTTGTCTATTTTTTGCATGAGATTAGTTTTTACAGGTTATATACTTCAAATGTAACATATATTTTACAAAAAACATAATTCTGCTTTAATTATTAAATATGTCATATCAAAATACTATTGCCCGTAAGTTTCTTTATGTTATTTATTTCGCTGATTCGATACCTAACAATTCTACTTCGAATATCAAAGCTGAATATGGTTTGATAGGACCTCTGTCTGCTGCACCATAAGCTAAATCGGCAGGTACATATACCATCCATTTAGATCCTACTGGCATCAATTGAAGAGCCTCTGTCCATCCCGGTATCACTTGGTTAACGCCAAATGTAGCAGGCTCGTTACGTTGTACAGAGCTATCGAATACTGTTCCATCGATAAGTGTTCCATGATAATGAACTTTCACTACATCAGTTGCAGCCGGTTTAGGACCGTTACCTTCTTTAATTACTTTGTATTGTAATCCGTCAGGTAGTGTTACTACACCTTCTTTAGTTTTATTTTCTGCTAAGAATTTATCGCCTTCTTCTCTTTGTCCGGCTGAAGCTCTTTCTTGAGCAGCTTTCATTTTACCTTCGATCAGTTCAGATGGATTGTCAATAGCAAATTTACTTTTTTGCATAGCAGTAGCAATTCCCGATAGGAACATATCTGTGCTGATTTTTTGCTTAACTTCAGCATCTGCACCATAAAGTTGCTCTACAAAATAAGGGAACATTTGTTTTGAAATCTGACCTCCGATATTCAAACCTGCAAGGTAAGCTTCTTTAGAACCTGTAGAATTTAGACCTTCTTGTATTCCTTTGATGAATTCGGCTGAATTCTTGTTATTCAAAGAAACGATTGAATCTAATTTTGTTTTAAACTCTTTCTCAAGAGATGCTTTTTTTGCATCGTCTGCTGCCGCAGCTATCTGGCTTTGATAGTAAGCTCTCATACCTGCAGTATCGCTTACCAAACCTAATTGTTGTAAATGAGCAGATAGACCTTGATCGTATAGGCTGGCTCCATAAGCATAAGAAACAGAGTCAGTCTCATTTTTCAACGAAACGTTTGTAGAAACTCCGCTACTGCAAGATGTAAGGAATGCTCCGAATGCAGTAAAAGCACAAAGAGCAACAACTTGAATTTTTTTCATTTTCTTTTTCTAATAATTATATTAAACGATATCTAAAACTTCTACTTCGAATACCAATGTCGAATTCGGCTCGATCGATTGACCTGCACCGGCTTCACCATAAGCAAGTTCTGAAGGGATAAACAATTTCCATTTAGACCCAACAGGCATTAATTGAAGAGCTTCTACCCATCCCGGTATTACTTGATTCACACCAAATGTAGCAGGCGTACCACGTTGTACAGAGCTATCGAATACAGTGCCATCGATAAGCGTACCATGGTAATGGCATTTCACCTGATCGGTAGCAACAGGTGTTTTACCTTCTCCTTTTTTCAATATTTCGTATTGCAGACCACTAGGTAAAGTAACAACTCCGGGTCTGTTTTTGTTTATAGTCAAAAACTCTTTTCCTGCTTTTAGGTTAAGATCCATTCTTCCAGCTTGTAATTCAACAAAAAATTCATTTATAACTTCTTTTGCCTCGTCGTACGACATATCGGGCTGATTCTCGTTCAACACATCTTGCATTCCTTTTGTGAATGCTTCTATGTCTACTTTTTTAATACCCGAGCTTAAGAAATTATTACCAATACTCAATCCTAAAGCGTAACTAATTTTATCCATAATTTATTTTTCTAAACTTGTTTTATCCGATTCTATAAATATTCTTCTAAGAAAACGTTAAAACCTGATTTATATTTTTTGATTTTGGACAAAAGTAATGCTTTTCACGTTATTACAATCAAAATTACAGGTGAAAAAAGCTATATTGTGAATAAGAATAAGTTTAGAATAAAAAAAATGCAAATAAGTGGTTATTTGCATTTCATTTTAGAGAATATGATATTTGAAATATCGTCTTTTAAAAAGTATATCCGAACTTAAACTGAAATAAATTCATTTTATCTACATTTCTATAGCTGTTGTACGTAACACGAAAGAATACAGAATGCTCACTGCCTACTAAATAGTCTGCTCCTACGCCACAGTAATACCCAATGAAAGAAGAAGGTAATTTATAAGAGCTGTATAATTCATAATCTTCACCATTTTCATCGGCATACCCTTTACTAAATTTAGTCGATGAACTAAAAAGTCCTTTATACCCCAATCCTGCTTCTAAAGTTGGACGGAATTTACCCGACGGATATGTATATTTTAGTCCTAATTCTGTACCAATCATCAAAGCATCTAATTTATATTCTTTACGGAAAACTTCACTAGCTCCTCTAGACTCACCTTTCAGACCTGACAAAGAAACATCAACCTGAAAACTGAATGATTTTGACCATCTCGGATTCAGAACATTCATTTGCACACCTATTACCGGATAAGTTGAACTCATTGAACTAAAACCCTTTAAAATATCTTCTCTAAATTCATAATCGAGCAACTGAAATCCTCCATATACAGAGAATTTAACCTCCATAAATTGTTTTGCATAATCGTTTTCAAACTCGATACATTCTTGCCCGGGAGCACAAGTGATAGTGTGATAATCTTTAGCTAATCCAATCATTGATTCTCTATCAAAGCGTGTTTTATCCAAATGGCTCGTAATAGCCGGATAATCTTTAAAAACAGAGCCGAGCATACCAATATACCGACCATCTTCCTTTTTCTTGTAATTAACCATTTCATCAGGTTTCTTCGTAACCGGCATCATTACACCATCGGGATTTTCGAAGAAATAATATTCCATCTCCGAGTCAGACTCTAAAGTCCAATCCCAATCTTTGTAATAATAAAGGTTCATCATTCCCTGAACTAAATATTCGAGAAACACTTTACGGGGAGCATCTTTAATTATTATTTCGCGCGAAACATAATATTTTCCTTCGTCTACAAATCGGTATTTAGCAATATCACTTGGATAGAATGTTTGTACCTTCGACTTTTCCGATTCTTTGAAACGGCAAACATTGGAATTACTTTTATCTGTTCTGAAATCAATCAGCCCAATAAGACTATCATTATCGTTGGTGATAATATATCCTTGTTTAAAGTTACTTTGAGCATTTAACAAGCTCGTACTCATTGACAATAAAGAAAAAATAATAATGCTAAGTATAGCTTTCATAGTTGGTTCGGTGTTTATTTACTACCCTCGAATAAAATACCTGAGACAGGTTTAATAAACGGATTGTGTAGGTAGAATTGATTATTGGCCGCAAAGAAAACACTATTTTAGTTCTAAACAAAGCTATTGTTAATCTATTTTAACAATAGAATAAACAAATGCCATTCTCACTGGGTTAGTAGGTGTTAAATTTAATAACGATTAAGGATATCAAAGCCATTTATCCTATATTTGTTTTATAGTTATCTATTTTAAATAGTATGAAAAATATAGTTATCCTCACAGGAGCAGGCATGAGTGCAGAGAGCGGAATTTCTACATTCAGAGATTCAGGTGGATTATGGGAACAACACCATATAGAAGATGTAGCAACTCCCGAAGGTTTTGCTAAAAACCCTCAACTTGTACTCGACTTCTACAATGCCCGACGCAAAGCAGCATTCGACGCAAAGCCCAATGGCGGACATATCGGGCTAGCCGAAATGGAAAAGGAATATAAAATTACTATTGTCACCCAAAATGTAGATGATCTGCACGAACGGGCAGGCAGCAGCAATGTGATACATCTGCATGGCGAACTTAAAAAAGTGAGATCGACACAGAATCCCAACCTTATTTATGAACTGACAACCGATAAGCCCGAAATAAATATGGGTGACAAATGCGAAAAGGGGTCGCAACTCCGTCCACATATCGTATGGTTCGGAGAGGCTGTACCAATGATAGAAAAAGCAGCGGAGGAAGTCGAAAAAGCCGACGTACTTGTTATAATAGGCACATCGCTCAATGTTTATCCCGCAGCAGGATTAGTAAACTATGTAAAACCCGGCACACCGATCTATCTTATCGATCCCAACAATGTAAATACAGCAAGAAGAGACATTCACTTTATACATAAAGGAGCTTCGGAAGGAGTTGCTCAATTGAGAGAGTTATTGAAAAAAGATTCATAGTTTTTTGGTTTATGCATACGCATGCTTTTTATGAACTTGTTTCGATAATAAGGGGAAATAAAATATTATGCGAATTTGTCATCCCGAACTGAAAGGAGGGATCTATTATCCTACTGACAAGGGCTAATCAAGATCCCTCCTTTCAGTTCGGGATGACAAAACAGGCGAAAAATAGCTACTAACTTATAACTCATAATTACATGATGTTTATATCTAACTCATATTAATTTATATACTAATAACAATTCCCTTATTTATAATACGTCGTGGCACTCTGTGCTATTCTGTGCTTAAAAGTCAAGATGAACTCTATACCTAAAAATCGAACTATATATTCTTCATCATAAAACAGAACAATATATCATAGAGTAGCCAAAATCACTTAGTAAATTATTTTAATTTCTTACTTTTTGTAATACGACTCTCGGTGTTTTTCTATAACTTGCGTTCTAATTCCAATTTATTAACCTTTTAGAGATACCGGATGATGCAGACGTTCATAAAAAAACATCTTATGAAGCAAAAATTAGCTATCCTTGCGATAGTTCTTTGCCAAACCACAACGATTGTTTTAGCTCAATCACCTTTTGCTGGTCGCGAAAACCTATTTACCACACCTTTAAATTATGTAGCAGGCTTCACCTCTACCCCACCCGTAATTGATGGAAATATCAACGATGATGTTTGGAAAAAAGCAGCGTGGACAGTCTATTTCGAAGATATAGAAGGCGATCTGAAACCAAAGCCATATTACGAAACCCGTATGAAAATGCTTTGGGACGACAAATACATCTATTTTGCTGCCGAGCTAAAAGATCCGCATGTATGGGCTAATTTGACGAAGCATGATGAAATTGTTTTTTATGATAACGATTTTGAGATATTTATCGATCCGAGCAACACCACACATAAGTATTTCGAAATAGAAATAAATGCATTGAACACTATATTCGATTTATTCCTGGCAAAACCCTACCGAAATGGTGGACCGGCTCATCACGAATGGAACACACCAGGCATGCTTCATGCAGTAAACATACAAGGTACGCTCAACAATGCCAGCGACGAAGATAAAGGCTGGACAGTAGAAATAGCAGTTCCATTTACAGCCTTAAGCATGATGGGATATACAGCACCTGCACCAAAAGACAATGATATATGGCGCCTAAATTTCTCCCGTGTACAGTGGCAAACTGACATAGTAAACGGAAAATACGTTAAGAAAAAAGATGCTAAAGGTAAAGATCTGCCCGAACACAATTGGGTATGGTCACCACAAGGTGTTATAAATATGCACCTTCCCGAACGATGGGGATATGTGCAATTTTCTAAAGTAGAAGTAGGAAATACACTTCCACAATTCAAAATGCCTTATGCCGAAAAACAAAGACAATATCTGTGGCTTGCCTACTACAAACAAAAAGATTTCCATGCTAAAAACAAGCGATATGCACAGACCCTAAAAGAGCTAGGTATGCAGGAGACAGCAATAGATGTGGACGGAACAAAAAACACACTGTCATTATCGCCAACCGCAAAGGGATTCAAGATAACAATAACCGACAATAAATCTCAGGTCATAAGTATCAACAACGAAGGACTAATTATAAAGTAAAGAACCATGAAAAAACTATTTAAACTTTTTGCAATTGTAGCTATCACTTTACTGGCTACAGGATGTAATACATCGACAAAGCAGACCGAGACAAAAAGCCTCGTAGCAGCCGATGAAAATGTGTATAAACACTGGGTATGGACTAATCCGAACGAAAACGATACGGATGAAGAACTTGCCGCCAGATATAAGAAATATCACGACGCAGGCGTTGTCGGTATATTCTTCGAAGCCGACAGCGAACGTCATTATCGTGCAGCCAAAGCAGAAGGATTGCAAGCTCATCGCTGGATGTGGATCATGAATAGAGGCGATGCATTGAAAGATCATCCGGAATGGGCAGCCATCAATAGAAAAGGCGAATCGTGTGCCGACAAACCTCCTTATGTAGGATACTACAAATGGATGTGTCCTTCGCAACCCGAAGTGGCAGAGTTCCTAGTGAACGATGTAAAAAACACATTGGCTAAAGATTATGTAGACGGCATACATATGGATTATGTACGCTTCTGCGATGTAGTGCTGGCTGTAAACTTATGGCAAGTATATGATATAGTGCAAACACAGGAACTACCCGAATACGATTACTGTTATTGCGACTTATGTAAATCGAAATTTAAAGAAAAATACAAACAAGATCTCGATAGCATGGAATATCCACAAGAGAGTCTTTCATGGCGTACATTCCGCTACGATGCTGTCAGCAATATAGTAAACAAGATTTCGGAAGTTGCCAAAGCAAATAATAAACCCCTTACAGCGGCCGTTTTCCCTACACCTGATGTTGCTAAACGCATTGTTCGCCAAGACTGGACTAACTGGCCTCTAGATGCTGTTTTCCCAATGATCTATCATGGTTTCTATAAAGAAGAAGTACCTTGGATAGGCGATGCCGTAGCACAAGGTATGAGAGGGCTGGATGGACGCTTCCCTATCTATGCAGGATTGTATATGCCCGACTTTAAGAGTAACGAAGAAATAGAGCAGGGCGTAGAATACGCGCTAAAAAATGGCGCATCGGGCATCTCCATTTTTGGAAATCTGAATGATGATGTATTAGATATTTTATCAAGACATAAAACAAAAACGAAATAAAACGTTTCAACTATAAAAGTAAGAGGGTGCGTTATAAGTAATTTTTCGTATAATATTGTCATCCTGAACGAAGTGAAGGATCTCTCATGGAGAGTCAAGATTCTTCACTTCGTTCAGAATGACAAAAGAGAGTAACACTTAGACAGTGTACATTTACTTATGACACACCCTCTTACTTTTTTATAGTTTCAGCAATATTAGTCGTTCAAAAACTCTAACAGATACTTATTAATCTTTTCTAATTGGGCAGGCGAACCTTTGTCGTCCATATCACCATGTTTTATATCATCGAGTTTTACGATTGTTATCGAATATTTCTTTTGCTCATCAGCAGTAGGCAGTACATCTTTGTCCGCCTCAAAGTCAGATCCTCTCAACGAATATAATTTCGGACTACTAACTCGTGGCATTGGCATCCGTCTGTGATCTAACGAGATCGCTCTTTTTATAAGTGAAGGATATTTTGCAGCAAATAGCATCGTCATATCCCCACCATTAGAGTGTCCTATCAGATTTACATTAGTCCAATCCAAGTCGGGACGTATTTCTTTAAATTCACTTATCGTAAAGAGGATATTCTTCACTCCTCTCTCCCAATTCGGCATTCTTGTCTCATATAGATTACCGTCCATTGCCAATAAATCGTCGTCCGCCAATTCGTGCTGAATACTCAAAACGAAATAACCCTTCGATGCCAACTCTTTGGTAATAGCAGAATATGATTTGTATGATTCGCCCACATTTTTACCATATCCGTGGCTCATAATAACCACTTTTGCATTTTTAGTGTCGTGTTGTGGTGAATATATGACTACCGGAATCGACCGTTCTCTCGCATCATCGTACAAGTCGAAAGTATATTCCCTTATTTTTTCTTTATCGGATAATTGAGCAAAGATATTATTGGGTAAAAGAATCAATATAACTAAGAGAGAATAAAAAGCAATAGCTTGTTTTTTCATAAGAATCGAATATTTTTAATTGTTTGTTATTTATTCTGAGATAAATTTCTGATATCTGCTTTCTGCAATCCGCACCAGTTTATCATTGACACTAAATCCCTCATCAAAGAAAGAAGTCTCGATTGTAGTCCCGTTTTTCTTTGTTATTTTATTCCAGTTGCCAACGATCTGACCATTATGAAGAATAACAGGAGAGAATATACCATAATTATTAAATGCTTTGGGATAATGTTCCAAATCTAAGACATTCGTTCTGTCCTTATAACTGATAAGATATTCATCGTATGCAGGCAAGAAATGAAAAACTTCGCTGCTTTTTATATCCTTATTCCATGCTTGGTGAACAAAAAAGTTTTCGGATGCAACTTTATCTTTTATCAAATCCGATTCTATCGAACCGATAGCTTGTCTGGCTTCTGTTAGTGATAATCCCGACCACCAAACGAAATCCTGTAAGCTTGCGGGCGAATGGCTTCTAAAATAATTAGTAGCCAGCTTGGCTAGTGCTTCTTCCTTATGAAGTTCTTTTGCAGCGGGGACACGTTCTTCGAGAAGCGCGTATGTTTGTTTATTACCCTTGTCTGTGCCACTGCAAACAATTCCTTCGGTTTCGGCACGCATCATGAAATGTGTCATCCGCGATGTGTTAACCTCAATGCCTGCCTCGTTCAATTTTAGCCCTATCTCCTCTCTTGTCAGGCTATTGTTACCTTCGAGCATCTTTTCGATCAGTTTATTCAATTTAGTATATAGCTTTTCATCTATACCCAACTCCCTGTCTCTCGATGCACCGCACGACCTGAGCCGTTTCGCCGATAGTTTCAACATCCAACGTATATCTTCCGCTGCAACGAGATGCCATGTGGGGCGCATCACATGCGTGCGGAGTATCTCACCTTTTTGCAACGATTCGTCAACAGCCTTGAGTGTTGCCGATTTCAATCGGATACCTACCGCCCATTTGCACATATTATAGTGCTGGGCTTGCATGGCTCCCATCCAAGAAACAAGTTCTTTAGGCGTATCAAAAGCCGGATTTACCAACTGTTGGCTTAATAGGCGTATATCTTTTATCATATAATTGGTTTTTGACAAAAATAGATTAAATCAAGTAAATTAGATTAAGATATAATTATTTTATTCTCTATCGTCATTCTAAAATATGTCAAGAGAAATCTTTAATCGCCAATCCTCTCCTGAAGTTTATTTATAAGCTTACTTTGCTCTTTGATCGTTTTATCCTGCTCAATAACATATAGCGTCAGTTCTTCTATCTTTTGAAGTAGTTTCGCCTGCATTTCCCCAATGTTTATACCTTCTTCTTTTACTTGTGTCTCGGATGGTACATCCGGTAAATGTTTGTGTTCTTTGATATGGGCCTCTACTTCTTCCAATGATGGCAATTGGTAATCCTTAGCAAATACGAAGTCAGCCCACCCTGTGGCTTCTATCTTGACTTCTTTTGAACGAATAGTACCGTTGACTTCCAGTTTGTTCTGAGGATCAGCTACACCGATTCCAATATTACCTTGATGTTTTATTGTCAGAAGTCCTTTGTTAACTCCGTAACTAAAATCGAGGAAAGCCGCTGATGGTATATCTCTGGATGATACCACCCAAGTTCCAGATCCATGACGATATGGAGTTATTATTAATCTATTTACTTCCCCAAACACTGTTGTGCTCATCTGCTCGCCCAACACCATGCCATAATCTTTAAAGAAAGCTTGATTTGCTATTTGAGTACCTCCCGTAAAATCGTTACCAGCATTAATCAGAAGCGTATTATTTCCATAAGGAACTAAGGCTCTTCCTCCCGATTTCCTATCAAGATTATGCAAACTAATATCTCCATGTAAATTAATAGATAAATAAGAGTTCTCAACTTGGAGTCTACTTTGGCTATGTGCTGTTATGGCTAAGATTGTTAGTAATATCAATACAATAATTTTTCTCATAGTTATAGTTTTAAATTTATATAATAAATACAATTCAAAGATAAAAGAAGAGTCTATTCTTTCATCTTAAATCTTCACCGATTTATCAATTATTTTTATTGGTGCATTATAACGTTACCAGAAAGTTTCCCCTTAAACCATTTACTATTTTCGCAATTTTAATATCTTTTCATATAAAATAATTGGGTTGATATGAAAGTTTTATTTAACTTTAGAAACACAAACCAGAATCATTTACCATTAAAACAGATAGTGTATGGGACGAATAATTAAATTTTCAGAACTTCGCAGAATCAAAGACACTCTGCCTGATGGAAGCATTCATCAAATTGCTGAAGAGCTGCAATTACCTGTTGAAACTGTGTGGAACTACTTCGGTGGTTATAGTTACCAGAATGGACAGAGTTGCGGCGTCCATATTGAACCCGGACCCGACGGAGGCTATGTCTCGTTGGACGATACTACTATTTTAGACATGGCTTTAGAAATGTTAGAGCTAAAAGAAGCCTGAGAACCAAAATAGAGAGATGAATGTTATAACAACGTTCATCTCTTTTAAAATGAACCGACAGATAATATTAAAAACAAGATAGCTATGGAAGATAAATTAGTAACACTTGCGATTCATACCAATGAAAAAGCCCAAATACTAAAAAAGGTTTTGGAGAGCGAAAATATAGAAGTACATATCAATGATATAGACCTCGATAATCCGGGTGTGGCTCCGGGTGTGCGTATTCGCATCAAAGAATCGGATCTTCCCAGAGCACTGAGCGTTGTCGAAAACCGTCACTTATTCAGGTATGATGATGAAGAAACGTATCGCACCGACGATGGTCGCAGACGTATTCTTGTGCCGGTCGATTTTTCCGACTACTCACTCAAGGCCTGCCAAATAGCATTCAATATGGCTCGCGATATAAACGCCAAAGTCAAAATACTTCACGTTTATTTCAATCCTTATTATCCAACTGCTCTGCCAATGGCCGAAGCCTTTGCGTATCAGGGAAAAGAAGAAAAAGAATTTCAAAGTATAATAGATAAAGTAAAAGAAAATATACAAAAACTGTGCAATACAATAGATAATAAGATAGCGGCAGGAGAATTTCCGTCTATCAACTATTCGTATGTATTGCGCGAAGGATTGCCCGAAGAGGAAATAGTTACTTTCTCGAAAGAATACAAACCGTCATTGATCGTGATGGGTACAAGAGGTAAAGACCAGAAAGATGCCGACCTTATAGGTAGTGTAACTGCCGAAGTAATAGAAATGTCGCGTATTCCGATGATGGCTATTCCTCAAAATACGAAGTTTGTCGACATGAAAGATGTGAAGCGAATGGCTTTCCTCACCAATTTCAGTCAGCGTGATCTTATTTCGTTCGATACTATGGCGAAATTACTTTCTCCATATAATATCGAGATACAATTAACTCACATTGCTCTTAAGAAAAGCGATAAATGGGACGAGATAAAGCTAGCAGGTATCAGGGCGTATTTCTCTAAACAATACCCTAACCTGAAACTCGACTATACCCTTATCGACACCAGCGATATGCTAAAAACATTGGATGACCATATAAAGAGCGATCAGATTGAAATTCTGGCACTGACTACCAGCAAACGTAATATTTTTGCGCGTATGTTTAGCCCTAGTATTTCACGTAAGATGTTGTTCCACTCCGACACCCCATTGTTGGTATTGAGAGGATAATCTTTAATTGTGTGATCATATAAATATAAGAAAGGTTGTATCTGAGGATATGACCTTTTTTCTGTTAATGTCAATAATCCAAACTATTGAAAAGTTCTCTTGTAGCCTCCTAACCCCATTGGGGATATACCCTCCCTGTCATCCCGATACGCAGTGAGGGATCTGTTGTCTCCTGAAATTATTGGCTAATAGCTATCAGCTCACTTCATAGTAGATCCCTCACTTTGTATCGGGATGACAGAGTGCGATTAACTCATAATTACAAGGCTGATGAAATTAGAACCAACTGTATAATTGTCTTGCCTGATTATTTTCTTTATTGATTATTGACAGCTAACTATTTATCGATTTTACTTACCTTTGTAAGCATAAATAACTAGTGAAAATAACAATGAAAAAAATAGCATTAATAACTATGGCTGGATTATCGATGACATTCACGGCCTGTGGCGGTGGACAGAAGGAAAGTGAGAAAACAGTTGCTGATAAAGATTTTGTTTATGAAGTAGACGCTTTTGCCGACTTGGAAATATTACGTTACCAAGTACCGGGTTTCGAAGAGTTACCATTGCAGCAAAAAGAACTGATCTATTATCTGTCTATGGCAGCAATAGAAGGGCGTGACATACTTTTCGATCAGAATAACAGATACAATCTTGCTATTCGTCGTACATTAGAAGCTATCTACGAAAACTATAAAGGCGATAAAGCAACCGACGACTATAAAGAATTTGAGGTTTATCTGAAACGTGTGTGGTTTTCGAATGGTATCCATCATCATTATGGTGAAGAAAAGTTCCTGCCTAAATTCTCTCAGGCATTCTTCGCTGAACAAGTAAAGGCTTTGCCTGCTAATCTTGTACCTGTAAAAGACAATCAGTCGGTCGATCAATTCATTGCAATGATTACTCCCGTGATGTTCGATGCCAAAGTAATGGCTAAGAAAGTAAACCAATCGGGTGGTGACCTTATTGTTACATCTGCCAATAACTATTACGGGGATGGCGTTACTCAGAAAGAAGTACAGGCATTCTACGGTGCTATGAAAGATACTACCGATCTTACTCCTATATCGTACGGTTTGAACAGCCGTTTGGTAAAAGAGAATGGTAAGCTGGTAGAGAAGGTTTGGAAAGTAGGCGGATTGTATTCTCCTGCCATCGAGAAAATAGTTTTCTGGCTAGAGAAAGCACAGGGCGTAACCGAAAACGATCAGCAGAAAGCAGTTATAACCAAGCTGATTTCTTTCTATAAATCGGGCGATTTGAAAACTTTCGACGATTATGCTGTTGCTTGGGTGCAAGACTTGGGATCAAGTGTCGATTTCGTAAATGGGTTCACAGAAGTATATGGCGATCCGCTGGGAATTAAAGCCAGCTGGGAATCGACCGTTAACTTCAAGAACGTAGAGGCTACAAAGCGTACCGAAATAATAAGCAGCAATGCGCAATGGTTCGAAGACCATTCGCCTGTGGATAAACAATTCAAAAAGGAGAAAGTAAAAGGTGTATCTGCTAAGGTTATAACCGTTGCTCAATTGGGTGGCGATTGTTATCCGGCAACACCTATCGGTATCAATCTGCCGAATGCGGATTGGATTCGTAAAGATCACGGTTCTAAATCGGTGACTATCGAAAACATAATGGAGGCTTACGATGCAGCAGGAGCACATACAGGATTCGGAAAAGAATTTATGTGGTCTGATACCGAGATCAATATGATAAAAGAATACGGTTTTATTACCGATGTACTTCATACCGATTTGCACGAATGTCTTGGTCATGGTTCGGGCAAACTATTGCCGGAGGTTGATCCCAATGCTTTGGGTGAATTCAGTTCGACAATCGAAGAAGCTCGTGCCGATTTGTTCGGTCTTTACTTCTTGGGCGATGCAAAACTGGTAGAATTGGGTATTATACCTAATGCTGATGCTTACAAGGCAGAGTATTATAAGTTTATGATGAACGGACTTATGACTCAACTTGTGCGTATAGAAGCAGGTAAAGATATAGAAGAAGCTCACATGCGCAACCGTCAGCTAATTGCAAAATGGGTTTACGAAAAAGGCAAGGCTGACAATGTAGTTGAATATAAGGTGAAAGATGGCAAAACATACGTTGTGGTAAACGATTATGTGAAATTGCGTTCGCTATTCGGCGAGCTATTGGCTGTGATACAACGTGTGAAATCGGAAGGAGACTTCAATGGAGCTAAAGCGCTTGTGGACAATTATGCTGTGAAAGTAGATCAGAAGCTGCACGATGAAGTATTGGCCCGTTACAAGACATTGAATATGAAACCTTACAAAGGTTTTGTAAATCCTGTTTTCGAACTCGTGCAAGATAAAGACGGTAAGATCACCGACGTGCAAATAACATACACAGAAGGTTATGCAGAACAAATGATGCGCTATTCCAAGCAATTCTCTACACTGCCTACTTATAACGATTGATTTTCAGTGGAATTAGAAACAACCCGACTACGGATAATACCACTCGATCTGGAGCAGTCGAAACTCTTAGCGGATGGAGTGGCTAAAATCGAGAGACAATTGGGTTTAACTCCAATAGAAGAACCTTTGGATGAAAAAACGCTTTGGGTTATGCAGTATGTTGCTAACAAAGCTATTGAATATCCATCCGATACGTTGTGGTTCACTGCTCTTTGGCTGATTGTATTGAAATCGGAAAACAGAATGATAGCCAGTCTGAGTTTTAAAGGAGAACCTAATGATAAGAAAGAGGTTGAAATAGGCTATGGAACAAACGAAGGTTACAGAAACAAGGGCTATATGTCTGAAGCCGTACAGGCCGTTTCCGAATGGTCTGTTCGTCAAGAGAATATAGATGCCATCATTGCCGAAACGTATAAAGACAATGAGGCTTCGCATAAAGTCCTTCAAAAGTGCAGGATGGAAAAGTATCTAGAAACAGATACCAGTTTTTGGTGGAGATACCCTCCTCTATAATTGATATAAAGTAAGAGGAATACTGATTTAGTATTCCTCTTATTTTTTATATAGAATTTTCATGCAAATTAATTCTCACTCCTTCACACCCTTAGTCGAAATACCTAATCTGGTTATTTCCGGAATAAACAATGCTGCCACTCCAATTATTAGAGTTGCTATCCCTGCTATCACAAAAGCATTCAACAGTCCTACACCTTCGGCAATATAACCCGTAGCCAATAATCCCGGTATGGTAGGCAGGAGGCTCACACTATCGTAGATAGAGAAGACACGCCCCAGCGCCGCAGGATCGATCTTGGTTTGCAGAATTACGGTAAACGAACTCCAGTATATCGAGCCTGCTATCCCACTAATGGAAGTCAGAACTACAAACAGCACAAATCCCGACGTAGGTAATGCGCCCATTGCCCAATAAGTCAAGCCTAAACCAATGGCCACAATATTCATAGTGAGCACCTTGTTGACGGTCTTCATAAACTTAATACTTAAAAACGCACCCCCGACAAGCATACCTATACCCCATGCAACTTCTACAAGTCCCAGTTGATAAGCGTTTCCACCGAAATATTTAAGTGTCATCAACGGATAAAGGGCGGCGATGGGAACGATGAAGAAGGTGACACCGATAACAGATATCATAAGATAAGTTACTCCCCTGTTCATAAATAAATGCCGGATTCCCTCTTTCACTTCGAGCCAAACGTTAGGAACGGTATTTTCTTTCTTTTCGGGATTGGGTATCTTCACAAACAAGAGAGAAGTACAAGCTATTGCAGCACCCAACACATCGAACATCATTACATAAGACATATCGAGTATCGAGATCAGCACAGCACCCAGAGCAGGCCCTGCGATATTGCTGATCGATTGTATCATCTGATTGATACCCGCTACACGCATCAATTCACTTTCGGGAGCTAATAACGGAACTGAAGCCTGCATAGCCGGCATGTGAAATGCACTACCTGCCGAACGTAAAGCGAGTAAAATGTATATAAGCCAAATAGGCGTCATATCTAAATAGAACAGAATACCCAGAGCAGCCGAACATACAGCTACAAAGCTATCGGCAAGTATCATCGTGCGTTTTCGATCCCAACGGTCTACATATACACCGGTGAATAAGCCCAATACGATAAAGGGCAAAAGTACGGCTATCATGGCATAGGCTAATACCTCAGGCGAACCTGTTTTAATACTCAGCCAGAATACAACGGCGAAACCTACAATTGAACTACTTAATGTTGAGAAGAGCTGACCGCTCCATATTATAGCGAATGTTTTTTTCCAATTATTCATAATTGATTTCTGCAAAGGTGATAAGTTTAGCTAAATGATAGCATAATTTATCAGTCAAGTAATATTAATAGTAAACGGATTACCTCACATAAAGTTGAGGTGCATGATTGAAAAGACCAAGATATCTATCTCAGTTGAGAGGAGCATCGAGCCTCCAGTAGAATAGTGTAGGAAAATAGCTTATCGGTAGCATATTTATATTTTTATCGGAGGGCAAAGATAAGATTTTGTTTAGAATAAAGAAAATATAGATTGAAAAATCAATATACCTGTTTGAGGTAGTTTATCCATTCAGCGGCATAAATTCAAGAATGTTTACTTCGAGTTTGTCTTGACTTCTAACCACGGAGTTGCACAGATTATCACGGAGTAAATAATTACTGTAAAACAGATTTTCTCATCATCAAAATATGATTTATTTTAGTATAGAAACCTAAAAAAACTCTGCGAAACTCCTTTTACTCCGTGGTTAAACAAAAAGTCAAGATGACTTCGTCTTTAAATTTTCTTCCACTCTATACTTTACAATCTGCGTAATCAAATCGACAGGCAGAGGTTTATTTATAGAAAACTGAATAGCCCCTTTCGATGTTTTATACTCGTCCAGTTTTTCTTTAAAAAGTTCAATTGCCGAAGCTCCGGGATAGAAACCAATATGTTTTTTATAAGCTGCAAAATGAACAAGATTTCTGTTTAGATAGAATGTTGGCATACCCCAGCTTATCTTTTCTGTGGCATCGGGTGCTGCACGTTGAATCGTTGATCTGAGTTCCTGCATCATATTCTGCACATATTCAGGAAATGTTGCGATATATTCATCGATATTCGTTGGAGTTATGCTTTCTGGTTTCATAATTCTGATTTGTTATATTCAACCTTATTAATAGTCTCTTACAAAGTTATATTTATTAGAGAAATTGCGTGCGTTAAATGCGAATTATGATTACTGATTATTGAAAAACATATTAGGCATAGGCTGATAGAAATTTTCAACTTGTAACTGAGTTCTTCTTGACTTTTGACTTAAGCTGATAGCTTTTAGCCAATAGCCCTTAGCTCTACATGATAGCTGATAACTGTTGGTTGATAACTGTAAAAACTCCGTGTTACTATGTGCGACTCTGTGGTTAAAGAAAATGTCGAGACGACTTCACTGTATTAAATACCATCAATTCAAAAAAAACAATCTATCTTTATCGTCAAACAAATAAAGAATATGAAACTGAAAGAAGAACCGGGTAATAAGTCGATAATGACTACCAGTCATGTGTTGTGCAGCGGATCGCCCGTAACATTTGTATTATACGATGAAGATGGCGATTGGCAACTATTTGGTGACGATGAAGTAGACGTAAACGAAGATGCCTATCTGGTATCGGTCGACGAAATGCTTGAGATGGAACCTGCACTGCGTAAACTCCCCGATATGCAACCCGGAGAAGCGGCAGCGCGCGAGAAAGATAGTACACGCTGGTCGAAGGTAGAAGACGAAGAGTAAGTTCTGCTGACGACTATTTGAAATACATTAACCTTAAACAAGTTATGCTATGTTAGAAATACCCGAATCTAAAACAATAGGCGAACAGGCATCCGAAATATTAGTAGGGAAAACAATCGCCAGAGTCTTAACAGCAAGCAGCCCTCATAGCTTCACGTGGTATAATGGCGATCCGGCACTTTACGACAAAATGCTTTCGGGCAAAGAGATAGTGTCGGTAAAAGGACACGGAGCGTATGTAGATATTCATTGCAACGGTGATATGTCTCTCTCTGTCGGTGACGGCACGAACCTCAAATATTTCACTGCCAGTCAGGAGCATCCGAAGAAACATCAGTTGCTGATAGAATTTACAGATAAAAGCTTCCTAGCTTTCACCGTTTCCATGTACGGTGCTATTTTTGCCTACAAAGGCGAAATGGACAACCCATATCACAGTGGCAGCCTGAATAGCCTTTCGCCACTTGATGATGCTTTCGACAAATCATTTTTTAATGATATTTTCAAGAATGCAAAGAAAGATTATTCGATAAAAGCCTTATTGGCAACCGAGCAGCGCATACCGGGCTTAGGTAACGGGGTATTGCAAGACATCCTATTCAAAGCGGGGCTTCATCCGAAAAGGAAAATATCGACTATATCCGATTTTGAGCGGGGCGAACTATTCCATTGCCTGAAAGTAACCTTGCAAAGCATGTACGAAAAAGGCGGGCGTGATACCGAAAAAGATTTTTACGGCAACTTCGGCAAATACAAAACACTCCTCTCGAAAAAGACATACAAAGAGCCATGCCCTCTCTGTGGCGACCAAATACACAAAGAAGCATATCTGGGTGGAACAATCTATTATTGTGCCGGCTGTCAGAAACTATAACATCAATAATAGAGAAGTATGGATACATTAAACAAAGTATGGTCTCGTTTTTTCAAATTCGATTGGAAATTCGGCCTATTTGTTATTCTTCTGCTTGGAATACCCCGCTTCATTCTGGTTCTTCAAGCTAATATCTCAGGAGGATATGGCTTAGTTTCTATTATATTTGTGGCAATGTGGTTCTCTCCTTTTATCTTCCTTACCCGAAAAGGCAGGAAGGAAATCGGACTCAAAAAACCCAGATTCCTTCAACTTCTATACTCTTTCATTTTAGGGGCGTTGTTTTGCGGTTTGGCATTCTACATAACACACTTCATTTACGGAGACTCTTTAGGTAATAGCTTCGCCTACATCTCCAAGTCTTACTTACTGCCCGAAGGACAATTGGATGCAAACAGATTTATGTTTTTTATAACATTCGCCATTTCGGGTATGATTTTTAGTCCTATTGGCGAAGAATTATTCTTTCGGGGTATTGTACACGGTAGTTTTGTAGAACAATTTGGAGAGAGAAAAGCATCCTTCTTCGATAGCGCAGCTTTTGCACTCACACACTTGGCGCACTTTGGTATTATCTACAATTTAGGCACGTGGAGTTTTTTACCTGTACCTGCTTTGTTATGGGTATTATTTATGTTTGCATTGAGTCAGCTACTTTTCAGATGTAAGCAACTATCCGATTCTATCTTTGGGGCAATTGTATGTCATGCAGGGTTTAATTTCGCTATGATATATTTTATATTTTATCATATACTCTAAGAAGTGGTCTTGATTTTTCAAAAGTTTTTCTATTTGTTTTTTTATTCTCTCTGTCATGCTGAACGATAGAGAAGCATCTCACAACAGAGATCCTTCGTTCCTCAGGATGACAAAATAATACGAAAAATTTTGAAAAGTCTAGACAACTTCTAACTTATAATATTGGTTACTACTTTCTAAAGCGAGAATATGCAAAACAAGATTCAAATAATCCGAACAAACTCCGACAACGAAGATTTCAGACTACTGATAAAAGATTTAGACGATGATCTCAATCGACGAAATGGAGAAATGCAATACCTATACGATGGTCTTAACAAAATTGAATCACTAAATACTATCGTAATTGCATACGATAACAGCAGCCCCATTGGCTGTGCATGCTTCAAAACATTTAGCACGCATTCGGTAGAATTAAAAAGAATGTATGTAAATCCTGATTATCGGGGTCTTGGTGTCGCGCCTCTCATTCTAAAAGAAATTGAAAAATGGGCTGGTGAGATCGGATTCGATGAGATTGTTCTCGAAACAGGTCTTAATCAGCCCGAAGCAATCAGGTTTTACACAAAAAACGGTTATTCTAAAATTGACAATTATGGTCGATACATTGGCAATCCGAATAGTGTTTGCATGAATAAGAAATTATGAGCTGCTAATAATATAATTGGTTGCTTTATTTTACCTTTCAATACAACGCATGATTTTTTTTCGTAAAAAGGCATAGCGCGCATAGCCTTATTGAGTCAGCAATATATCCAGGTAATAGATACTATTTGTTTAATTATAAATCTTACGAACAAAGTAAAGTTAAATAAGATGCGTATGAAACAACAAAAATGCGTAAAATATCCATTTGTAATTGTAAAAAACATCATACAATCTCTCTATATTTTTCATATATTTGCCAATATAAACAAATGAACTAATTTTTTATCTATGAATACAGAAGCGACTTCCGATAAAAAAGCCCATCACGGACAGAATGTTAAAAGATTGCGTGAAATACTTGGTGTAAAGCAAGAAGTGCTTGCCGACGAGTTGGGTATATCACAACAGGGAATCTCCCGATTGGAAACAAAAGAAGAATTGGATGAAGAAATATTAGAGAAAATATCCAGTGTACTCAAAGTATCGGTCGAGGCAATCAAAAATTACGACGAAGAACGTGCTGTAAATATAGTCTCTAATACATTTCAGGATGGTTCAAACGGTTATGTTCGTGCAGATGAATTCAATTATAAATGTTCGTTTAATCCGATTGATAAAATTGTAGAACTTTATGATCAGATAATAAAAGAGAAAGAAGAAAAACTGGCATTAATGCAGCAAATGCTTAAAGATAAGCAGTAAGATGCGGATATTGACCACGTTTATATAACTCACTAACAAAGATTTCTAGATTATGAATACAGATAAAACTTTCACACCCAGAGCTCATCATGGGCATACTGTGCGCAAGTTGCGTGAGTTGTTAGGTATTCAACCCGAAAAAATTGCTAAGGAACTCGATATTCCTGCTTCTGCTGTTTTAGAATTGGAACAGAAAGAAGTGTTGGAAAACGAGATATTAAACAAAATATCGAAAGTATTAGGTATTCCTGTAGAATCGATAAAAAACTACGAAGCCGAGTATGCTGTAAATATTATATCAAATACGTTTCAAGACGAAGCAGCAGGCTATGTTACTCATTACAAATGTACATTCAATCCGATAGATAAAGTAGTAGAGCTTTACGAAAGGGCTCTTAAAGAAAAAGATGAGAGGATTGCCGCTCTCGAAAAAGAACTTAAGTACATCGTTCAGCAAAATAAGGCAGAAAATAAGAAATAAAATATTTAGTTGAACTTGTCATTCTTCTTTTTCCCTGCCATTCCAAACCGAAAGGAGAAATCTATCTCGCCCTGCCAACCCCTCCCAAGGAAAAACTCTCGTGCCTAAGCATAATAATATAACAGATAAAGAAACAATAAATAATGCTTCTTTTTATCTGGTCTTTCTCATAGATGAGCCAGACATTATTTGTACGTACAATAATGCAATGAATAGATTATAATATGGTTTGAATTTTAAAATAAAATATTACATTTGTGCGTGTGTATAAGACACTTCGATATTTAATCTATATCCTTAATTTATGAAACGAACTAAATTTTCACTGTTCCTATTATTGACATTTTCGTTATGCCTGAGTTTTTCATCATGCAACGACGATGACGATATGTTTTTCTATAGCCTATCATCGACCATTACAAATTTTATTGAAGTAACCGAGACTCAAATACCTAGTTTTGGATCCACATCAGTAGGTGTACGTTTCGCACAAGGTGGATTCACTGTTAAATCGGATAACGACGCAGTTGCAACAGTAGAACAAAAAAAAGAAAATCTGGTGGTTATTACAGCACATTCAGAAGGAACAACTACTATTATAGCAACAGACAGTAATAACAGGACAGCAAGATTGACAGTCACTGTAAAAGATAATACATTGTCGATGTTAGTTACCCAGCAATCTTCTAATGTAGAAGCTGAAAATCCGACGGACGACAATAAATTTACTATTGCTAAAATCAAAGCAGACATAATTAGTCAACTAGTGCCTGTAGGTGGAGGATTTAGTCTTGCCTATACTTCATCAACCGGAGGTACACTTCTTTATTTTGAGGACGTAAAAGATTTGACAAAAAAGGTAGAAGGTACTTTTGAATTAGGTTATGACGATAATCTGAAAAAGGTTTTACTCATTTTAAAATACAATGATAATAGCTATACTTATACGATGAGTGCCCCTTATGATTTACAATCGACTACAGCCACAGTTCTTGAGTTAGAAATGAATTTTATTAATGATTACAAGACAATGATCAATCCTAAAATAAATATTGCCACAGGAACACTAACAACTAGTGTTAAGACAGGTTCCGGCTTCTAACTAAACCTTATATACTATGAAACAGATCAAAACCTTATTATTCTTATTCACGATTTCTCTATGTATGGTTCTCACATCGTGTGAGGACGACGACGATCGCATTCATTTTTCGCAAATGATATATCCCGAAGATAACGCGAAAATTACGTCGATCGAAATAACCGATATACACTCAGCTACAGTTGAGGTAAAAAATGCAAAAGGCACTCTATCGGGCAAGTCCGACAATGAAGAAATCGTTACAGTCGAGATATCTGATATAAACTATGTAACTCTTACAGGACATAAACTGGGAACGACCACCATCAGTGTCACTGACAGCGAGAACAGGACAGCGACATTGACCGTAACTGTTGTCAATAGTACTTCTTCTTTATTTATCAGTGAACATCAGATTGAAGTTTTGACTGATAATATAACGAATACCGATCAGATATTAATAGGAAATATAAAAGCTGAAATCACTGCTGAATTGCCACCTGTAGGCGGAGGATTCAAACTACTCTACACGTCTTCTGAAGAGGGGAAACTCACTTATTATCCTGACATAAAAGACCTGAATACAAAACAGGAAGGCACTTTTAGGTATAACTATGATGAAGCTCTACAGACATCATTTCTTATTTTGAAATATAATGACAAAGAGTATGTTTACAGAATGAGTCATGGCAATAGATCTCAATCTGCCACAAAGACATCTATCATATCAGGTTATTACCTGATACGTGATTTCACGGAAGACTATAAGGAAATGACAGATCCTAAAATAACAAAAGCTGAAGGTGGACTTTATGCCCGAATAGCTAATAACTTTTAAATATACTTGTTATATATATCAGGCAAGGAAAGCCATCTTACGGAATTATAAACACCGTAAGATGGCTTTTTTATCATTTATCCTTCACTACTCTTTTACTTTCTTTGTATTTTTGTACACTTGTGCAGGTTTGAAACAAACCAATTTTATAAAAACATACTAAAAAACAGATTCTATGAACAACGACAAAGGACTGGACTCTAAATCCACGACTGCGAATGAAGAAAAAAAACTGTTTATCGAAACTTACGGCTGCCAGATGAATGTGGCAGACAGTGAGGTAGTAGCATCCGTTATGCAAATGGACGGATATGCCATAACTGATAAACTGGAAGATGCCGATGCAGTATTCATCAACACATGTTCGGTGCGCGACAATGCCGAACAACGAGTTATTCAACGCCTCGAGCATCTGAATGCTATTAAGCGTAAGCACAAACCCGGAATGATAATAGGTGTGCTTGGCTGTATGGCAGAGCGTGCAAAAGAAGAATTGCTCGAAAAACATCATGCCGATGTAGTGGTAGGTCCCGATGCTTATCTGGATTTGCCTAACCTGATAGGTGCCGCCGAATGTGGCGAAAAAGCTATCAATGTACAATTGTCTAAAACCGAGACTTATAAGGATGTAATTCCGCTTAAAATAGGCGGTAATCATATATCGGGATATGTATCCATTATGCGTGGATGCGATAAGTTCTGCACCTATTGCATCGTTCCTTTCACTCGTGGTCGTGAGCGTAGCCGCGAACCTCAGAGTATATTAAACGAAGTAGTAGCCCTTCGCGACAAGAATTTCAAAGAAGTAACTCTATTGGGACAAAACGTAAATTCGTACCGTTTCGAAGAAGCTGACGGAACTATCGTCGATTTTTCTAAACTGCTCGAAATGGTTGCCCTCATAGCACCTAAAATGCGTATTCGTTTCACGACATCGCACCCACGGGATATGAATGATGAAACGCTGGAAACGATAGCGAAATACGACAATCTCTGCAAGTTTATTCATCTGCCTGTGCAAACGGGTAGTTCGCGTATGTTAAAACTGATGAATCGCAAATACGACCGCGAATGGTATCTCGAACGCATAGCGGCAATCAACCGCATTATCCCCGGCTGTGGCCTGTCTACCGATATTATGTGCGGCTATCACGACGAGACGGAAGAAGATCAGGAAGAAACACTATCGCTGATGCGCGAGGTTTGTTTCGATCAGGCATTTATGTTCAAATATTCGGAGCGTCCGGGTACTTATGCTTCTAAAAAATTGGAAGACAATGTTCCCGAAGAGGTAAAAGCGAAACGCTTACAAGATATTATCGATCTGCAAATAGAATGTTCGAAAAGAAGCAACCTAAAAGATATAGGTAAAACATTCGAAGTGTTGGTAGAGGGATTTTCTAAACGTTCCAAAGATCAGCTATTTGGTCGTACTTCTCAAAACAAGGTAGTAATATTCGATAAAGGTAATTACCGAATAGGAGATTTTGTGAACGTAAAGATAACGCATATTACATCGGCAACTCTATTTGGAGAAGCTGTGTAAAAGCCTATTTTCATTTTTTAGGGATGCTTTAGTTCTTCTTATCAAAAAAAGAACTAATTTAGTCTTCCTGTTTTGAATTTAGATTATTTGACTAAACAAGATCAAGACTTGTTTGTTTATAAATAGGAACGTAAAAGTAAAATAACAATTTAAAGAAATTAATATTATGGGTAAGACTGGTTCTAACTTATTGTTTTTAGCCGTAGGCGCTGCGATAGGTGCTGCTGTTGGTTATGTTGCCGCTTCTGAAAAAAAAGAGCAATGGTTGAGAGACATCAATAGTCTTGTAGACAAAGTGAAAGGTAATGTAAAAACGGCTGCGAATAAAGGAAGAGAAAAAGTAGACGAATTAGCAAGTAAGATTGATGCTGAATAATTCAGAAAAAGATAAAGATTTTAGTACCTTACTTGACGAAGTTAAGTTAGACCTATTAAGCTATACCAATACGAGGATCAAGCTGTTCAAGCTTGATGCTTTCGAGAAGCTTGGCATATCTGCCTCAGCTATGGGGTATGGCTTAATAGTTATTACTCTTGTCTTTACTATTCTGTTCTTTGTACTTATAGGCCTTGCCTTCTTTATCGGTGAGTTGCTAAAAAGTTTAGCACTTGGTTTTGCTATTCTGGCAGGATTTTCTATTCTGGTTCTGATTATAATATTAATCTGTGGAAAACCACTTAGAATGTTCTTATTGAACAAGATAATTGTTTTCCTTCAAAATTTGGATAAGAATGAGTCAGAATAAATTAACACCGTTAAATATTCTCCGCCGGGAGAAACAAATACTCAGAAGCGAGTGTGCCGAGGGTGAAGCACGATTAGGCGAACACTGGTCGTATGTGACCAATAATTTCACTTCGCTCCTATTCACAGGTGCTTTAAATGGCGTACGCCGCAAACTGGGCTTTGGCGGTTCTCCGAAACGTGAGGACAAAGAAAATGAGAATAGTAACAGCCATGGTTCCAATGGTCTGATTCAAGGGGTACTGGCCGGATTATTGGCTGTATCACCACTCTTGTGGGAAATGGCACAACCAATGATTATGGGCTTTGCTATGAAGAAAGTAAAATCGATCTTCACCCGCAAAAAGAAGAAGAAAAAGAGACGTGACGACGATGACGATTAAAAAAGAGCTAATGTTTTTCATTAGCTCTTTTTTTGTATTAGTATATCTTTCTTTTTGTCATCCCGATACGTAGTGAGGGATCTATTGTTGTTGTCTTACTATAACTGAAAGCAGATCCCTCCTTTCAGTTCGGGATGACAGACAAGGCATAATGATTACAAAAGTATAGACGACTCCTACTAATTATATAAAATTCAGGCTTTAATTATCGCCTTTCTTAAACTCGGTTCTTTTCCCCGCAAAAATATCATATCTGCGGAATTCACATTGCAGCGAACCGTTCACCAACGGATATTTCTTAGTTGGTTTCAATCCTATCTTGTTAAAACATTCTCGTTGATAGCTCAATATCCAAGCCGAGTAACCCATAAATACATGCTTTAACCGTTCACCTATCATTTCGTACAGACCAAACAGATCGTCGGGCTGAATACGTTCACCATAAGGCGGATTGGTTATCAGAATACCTTTCTCGGCAGGAGCTTTATCATATTTCTCGAAAGGTTTTACCTCTAGGTTGATATGTCGCTGAAGATTTGCACTCTTTACATTTTCGGCTGCAATCTCAATAGCCTCGGCTGATATATCCGAGCCATATATTTTGTATTTGAACTCACGCTCGCCACTATCGTCATTGTAGATTGTATCGAATAGATCCTGATTGAAGTTTTTCCATTTCTCGAATGCGAACTTACTGCGATAAATGCCCGGAGGTACATTCATTGCTATCATGGCAGCTTCGATAAGCAATGTTCCCGAACCACACATGGGATCGACAAAGTCGCTTTCGCCACGCCATCCTGTTTTCAAGATCATTCCTGCGGCTAACACCTCGTTAAGCGGGGCTTCGGTTTGTGCAACGCGATAACCTCTCTTATGCAGTGATTCGCCCGAACTGTCGAATGATAATGTACACTTGTCGTGTGCTATATGGAAGTTAATAAGCAGATCAGGGTCTTTCACATCCACAGATGGACGCTTGCTTGTCTTTTGCATAAAGTAGTCGGCAATGGCATCTTTCACCCTATAAGCTACAAACTTAGAATGCGTAAACAGTTCGGAGAAAGTAATGGCATCGATAGCAAAAGTGCTGTCTTCTGTCATATGCTCATACCAGTTCATGGCTTTTACCTTCTTGTATATATCATCCGCATTCCGTGCAGTAAACTGATAAACAGGGCGCAATATGCGCAGAGCCGTGCGGCACTGTATATTGGCTCTGTAAAGAAGGGCGAGATCTCCTTCGAAAGAAACCATTCGAGTTCCTATTTCGAGATTATTAGCACCTAGTCCTATTAGTTCTTCAGCTAATACTTCTTCGAGGCCTGCCATTGTTTTGGCTATCATTGCAAAATTCCGTCCGTTCATTCTGTCTTTTTATTATTGAGGTCGGTGACCTTTTTTAGTTGTTTACTTAATTATAAAAACAGTAATCCCTTACAGTTTTATCTTTTTCGATTTACCCTTCGATTCGTTATGGAAAGCATCTACAGCAGTCACAACATACTTATATTGCTTCTTCCCTCCTTCGTAAGGTAATACACAGCTTGTTTCTCGGGTTATAGCCACAATATTCTGTGCATTTTCTATATTTTCCGGTTCTCCTTTCGCAAAGCGATACACTACATAATATTGAGCTGTTTCGGGATCATATTTTTCATGATTGCTTGTCCAATGGAGAATATGAGCAGTCTGGGTATATTCTTCTTTTATCTTACCTATTGTCTTAGGTTGTTTATCGTGCATATGTGTATATGCAGGAATAAGTGCAGGATAGCGGTGATAGTTCTTGCGAAGCTGATCCTCTATTCCTTTGTAGTTGTCAAGCAACTCGTATGCAGGCCAGAAACAATTACCGTGCACAGTCGGAAAACTGCGAGACAATAACATCTTTTCGGCAAGTTGGGTATCGCCCGTAGCAGTTTTAGCATCCATAGTACGCTTCACATCTTGACCGATATAGAGCGGTTGTCCGAAATTATTGGCAGCCCACCAGTTAATCAGCGTCTTATAGTCGGCAGCAGTATGTCCTATTTCCCAATATATCTGAGGCATGTTGTAATCTATCCAGCCTTTTTCGACCCATAGTTTCACGTCTGCATACAGATCATCGTAATTCTGCAAACCATTTGTGTTACTACCCGAGCCATCAGGGGTATTTTTCACATTACGATAGATCCCAAACGGACTGATACCGAAACGCACCCAAGGCTTAGTGCTTGCAATTGTATATTTTACATCTTTGATCAGCGTATTCACATTGTTGCGTCGCCAGTCACCCAGTTGGTTTCCTGTATATCCTTGCTGTTTTCCGTATGTATTGAAACTTTTTTCATCGGGGAAGCCTTCGCCCATAATAGGGTAAGGATAGAAATAGTCGTCCATGTGAATAGCATCTACATCGTAACGCATAACTATATCTTTCACTACCTGACAGATGTATTCCTGATTTTTAGGAATACCCGGATCGAAATATATCTTGCCGCCAAAGGTTACGAAGCGTTCGGGTTCTCTGTAATATAAGTGATTGCTGACTAATTGATCGTTTGTACTGGTTGTTACACGATAAGGATTGAGCCATGCATGCAGTTCCATATTACGTTTATGGCATTCTTCTATCAGAAAAGCCAATGGATCGAAATTACCTTGCGGAGCTTTTCCCTGTGTACCTGTGAGATGAGCACTCCAAGGTTCGAGATTCGATTTGTAGAATGTATCGGATTGTGGGCGTACCTGAAAAATTATAGCATTGATACCGTCGGCTTGCAGTTGATCTAACGATCTCACGAAGTATGCTTTCATCTGCTCCGGACTCATAGTACGGTAACGTGATTGCCATGCTGTGCTCAACCATGCACCTCTAAACTCTCTTTTAGGGTTCTTTAGATCGGCAAATTTCACTTGCTGTTTTTGTGTTCCACAAGATGAAAGGATGGTAAGAAAAATGGTTATTATCGACAGATAAAGGATGTTATTTCGCTTCATAGTTGAATACGTTGTTTATTTAGCCTACAAAAATAGGAATAATATATAGAATGTCTTTATGATGACTGATAATAGTTACCACATATAATACTTAATATAATTTGAAATGTTAAATATATAGTGTATTTTTGCCACGTACTAAATTTTACAAATTATAACAATATTTTTATTTATGAGACAATTAAATTCAGTTTTAAGGCTGACCCTATTGCTATGCCTTGCACTTTCTTTTACATTTTGTAGTAGTGATGATGACAATGACAATCCTATTGACAATAATGTTGTTGTTGACACTCCGGGTCTGATTTCAGGACTAGGAGATAAAGAAGGTGAGCTTACGGGGACACCGTTCGTTTTACCCACAGGTATAACTTTAGATGGTGTAATTACTGGAAGTAGAAGTCATTACTATAAATCCCTCGCTTCGAAAGAATCTAAATTATCTTCTCAATTAGTAAGTGATTTTATTACGAAGGCTTCTGCTGAAGTTGATGTAGTAATGGGTAGTGGTTACTATGTAAGCCTATATATTCCTCTTAAAAATACAACAGCACAAGACATAGAAGTTACATTTCCTGCAGGAACAATTATAGTATCCAACTCGGGGGATTATCAAAATGGTGTTTTGTTGAAAAAAGTGAGTGTTAAAGTTCCAGCCGGCAATAAAACATTAGGATTTGTTTTACTCATGTATTGTGGAAATAATAGCAAGAGCTCTTCATCGTCATCAGAGACGTACAAATGGGGAGTAGTATCTAACTCGTCTTTAATAGTTGATCTGTGCAACAGATTAGCAGATAAAAAGATAAATTATGAAGAATTTGAAAAGGGAGAAGAGGCATATAATGATCAATGTGTAGAATTACAATCAATCTTATGGTCTCTTACTGATTACGGCGATGCTCTGAATACGAATCAAATTCAATGGATCGATGCACTGCCTAAGAGTGCAAAATAAATATACTTCTATTATAAAAAAATACGACTGCTTCATATTGAGGCAGCCGTATTTTTTTTGTCCTTTAATTTTTTAAAAGGAAGTATGAGTTGTCAACGAATTGATTGTAATTGTAACTATCATTCTCTTTGTCATTCCGAAACGATAGCCCCTCCTAACCTCCCCTAAGGGGAGGAATACAAAGAGGGTATACAAGAGCCCCTCCTTGGGAGGGGTTGGGGAGGCTAAGATCCCTCACTGCGTATCGGGATGACAGAGGCGAGCATTTAGTCCCCCTTGCGGGGATTAGGGGGTTGGGAGGGGTTGAGGAGGCTAAATAAATCCCTCCTTTCAGTTCGGGATGACAAAGAGAGAGAAAAGAGGAGCTGACAGATAGAAACGAAAAACAGATCAATAAACAGAAAATAATAATTACACCAAACTCTTATTAAATTTATATTTCTGAAAACAAACATAATAATGTGCTATACTGTTCATATTACCGGATACATTTACAAATAGTTATCGATATGTTTTTTTGACCGAAAATATCCGGACTTAATTTAGATTAAAAAATACTTCAAATCCGATGTTACATTATTTCGGTTACTTCGTCATATAAGTAGATATGGAATTAGAGAGATTTAAAATAATGGTGATGCCCCTCCGCGAAAAGATGCATTTTTTTGCAAGGAGCATGCTCGCAAATGATATCGATGCGGAAGATGCCGTTCAGGAAACCTATCTCAGGTTGTGGAATGTCAGATTGCAGCTCGACGATCATCCTAATCCGCATGGATTTGCTATGCAGACTCTCAAAAACATCTGTATCGACAAATTGAGAGCTGACAGACCGAAGTTGTCGTTAGATAATGTACATATTGCCGAAGGAGGTATAAATCCTTATACCTATACCGAGCTAAGTGATACTGTAGAGATTATCCGGAAGATTATCGACTCTTTGCCTGAATTGCAGCGCAGGATAATGCTGATGAGAGATATAGAAGGATATGAATTGAACGAAATTGCAGATATAACAGGCTCCGAGCCCACTGCTGTAAGAGTAAATCTGTCGAGAGCGCGAAAGAAAGTTCGTGATATATACATAGGCATGAATAAAATAAGACAACAAGGGATATGAAGGATATAGATAAGATAATAGAGAAATACTTTGATGGAGAGACATCTTTGACAGAAGAAAAGCTGCTTCGCGATTATTTTCTGCAAGCTGATATCGAAGAGAGACATAAGGTATATGCGCCGATGTTTAATTTCTTTGCCGAAGAGCGAAAAGAAACAGCGGAAACAAAACCGAAGAAAGCTAAAAAGAGATTCTCGTTGTATGCTTGGAGCAGCATTGCAGCATGTATATTGCTCTTAGCCGTCATGAGACTTGCATATATGACACCTGAAAATATTAATGATCAATCGATGGTTTACATAGATGGAAAAAGAATATCGGATGTGCACATAATAAACAATCAGGCGCTGATTTCTATCGAAAATATCTCTGATGTGGATGAAGACGTTCTCAATTCGCAAATAGGAATACTTAATTCATTTACCGAATAAAATCAACAAGCGATGAAATATAAAATATTAATATTACTCTGTATGACACAAATGATCGCCCTTGGTGCATTTGCTCAAAATCATCTGAAGATAAAAACTGTCTTTGATGAATATGGCAAACAGGATGGATCGGTTTTGGTACAATTGTCGACAGACATACTTTCGCAGGGGAGTAAGATTACTCTTTACAAGAGCCTTATTATGGACGAAAGTGACAGGAAAAACCAACAAATACTGCAAGCCATAGAGGTCGATATCCAAAACGGAACTAAAATATCGGAATTGAAGAAAGACGGTAAAGTTGAATCGGGTATGTATTATTTGGGAATAAACAAGTCGTCGGGAACGAACGAATATATTCTCTACAAAAATAAGTCGAGAAAAATAACACTTGTATATCTGCAAGGCGATTTCCCGCCTCAACAGTTAGAATACGAATTGCAGAAGCTCAAAGACTTATTCATCTATGTGAATAACAAACGATTGAAACTGCAATAGATAATAATAAAGTGCATTCAGATTCTCAGTGTAAGTAAGAAATTAAACAATTAATAGATATGAAAAAGTTGATTATCCTCCCGTTCATATGCCTTGCGGTAATATCGCTGCGTGCAAATGATATTGTATGTGTTCAAGACACTGTTATAAGAACAGTTGTAACGGTTTCCGAAACTGACCCTGTAACAGGAGTCGTGACTGCTACGACTACCGAAACTGAAAAAATAATACCCATAAAAAACGAAGTCAGTAGTAATATTGCATTCGACGGAGCTGATTATAACTTTATCTTCTCGTGGAAAAAGAAGAAGAAACTGAGCCCTCATTGGACAGGATTCGGTATGGGATTTATGAATTACAACAACAATGATATACCAAACGGCAGCTTACAATTGAGCCGTTCTCATAACTTCACCTTAAACTTATTCGATTATCACAGACAGATAAAAAATTCGAACTGGCTTTTTGTTAGCGGTATAGGTTTTGAATGGTCGCGCTACCATTTCCGCGACAATGCTGCCTTGACCCGTATAGACGGTGTTACGCGCTTCGAGCCGGCTCCCGAAGGTATAAATTATAATTCATCGAAACTCTTGGTGTACTATGTTACGATACCACTATTGATGGAATATCAGACATCAGGCATTCATGTATCGGGCGGGGTTGTCGGATTTATAAAATATTACTCCAAGTCGCAGGTGAACTTCTATACGGACAACGGAAGGGTTGTACAAAATATGGGGCGTGATCTCAATATCCGCCCTATCGATTTAAAGTTAAGATTACAGGCAGGTATTAATGGTATCCATGTTTACGGCTATTATTCTCCTTTATCGATGTTTAGCAAAGATAAAGGGCCCGATTTGAGAACATATACTATCGGTGTTATGATAGGAATTTAAACAACAATATTAACTTTGTATCTTGACTATTTAATCAGTTGATCTTGGCTTTTATTCAGATTGGGTAAAAGCTAAGATTTGCTTAATATATAACGTATGAGATACATAATATTCTATATTCTTCTCATCCTTTCGCTCGGATTATCGGCATCTCAACCTCTGAAAATCGGCGTAATATCAGACACACATTATCTTTCGGAGAGACTGATGGACGACGGCAATGCAATAAACAATTATATTGCATCCAGCGGAAAGAATATAAAAGCTGTTCCCCAAGTGTTAGATCAGGTTCTGGCTTATTACAATGAGAATAAACCGCTGGATATATTGCTCGTAAGTGGTGATATGACTAAAGACGGTGAAAAACAGAGCCATCTCGATTTCAGGGCAAGACTGAAACCGTTGCAGGATAGAGGAACGAAGGTTTTTGTCATTCCGGGCAATCACGACATCAATATGCCCAATGCCGTAAGATTTGAAGGCGATAAGGCCGAGCCGGTAGATAATGTCTCTCCTCAAGAATTTGCAGATATTTATAAAGATTGCGGTTATGGAACGGCTTTGAAACGCGATACGGCATCACTAAGTTATGTCGCTCAACTGGATAACAGCACATGGCTTTTAGCTATCGATGTAGCCCGCTATAAAGAATACACCACCCGAAGCCTTTCGTCGGGGAAACTATCTCCCGAAACTGAAAAGTGGGTTATAGAGATTCTGGACGAAGCTAAAGAAAAGAATATACAAGTTCTGGGCATGATGCACTGGGGATTGGTCGAACACATCATGTATCAGTCTACATTTTTCAAAGACTATCTGGTAGACGACTGGCAGCGACTTGCCCCCTTGTTTGCAGATAAAGGTATGAAAGCAATCTTCACAGGTCATTTTCATGCCAATGATATTACGGCTTTTACTTCCGACAAAGGAAATACGATTTACGATATTGAAACAGGAACATTGTGCTCCTACCCTTTCTCTTATCGCTCTATCGATTACTCGCCAACGAGTATGAATATTTCAACATTTAATGTAATGTCGATCCCCCAAGATCCTTCTTTGGGCGTAAATAACAAAATACGGATGGAACAGTTATCCGAAAGATTGGCGACTCAAAAGATAAGGAATATGGGCTTTGGCTTACCCGATACGGTTGTCAGCAGGATGGCAAAAGTTATGGGTCAGGTATTTGTTCAACATGCTTATGGTGACGAAAAAATGACTGATGATATGAGAAAATGGATTCAGCAGTTATCGCTTACGCTCGACTCTCCAGTGGATACGAATGATATTGAACTGGATTTCTTCCCTGCCGACAACAATGTAACAATTACTTTTTAACGATGCTAGAACTATCTCTATACCCCGATTTAATAGAAGCCGGATGTGACGAAGCAGGGCGCGGCTGCCTTGCCGGACCGGTATTTGCAGCGGCTGTTATACTACCTCCCGATTTTATATGTACTGATCTGAACGACTCTAAACAGTTGACCGAAAAGAAGCGCTACGAATTGCGCCCTTATATAGAGGAAAAAGCTATTGCATGGGCAGTAGGCATAGTGGATCACAAGGAGATAGACGAGATAAATATTCTTAATGCTTCATTTCTGGCTATGCAACGTGCCGTAGCAGCATTAAAAGTGCGTCCTGAGCATCTGCTGATAGATGGTAATCGTTTCAAGAAATATGAAGACATACCCCACACTTGTGTAGTAAAAGGTGATGGCAAGTTGCTGCCTATTGCAGCGGCATCTATCTTAGCCAAAACATACAGAGATGATTTCATGACTCAACTGGATGCAGACTATCCCAATTATGATTGGTGCAGCAACAAAGGTTATCCGACTAAAAAACATCGTCACGCAATAGAACTGCATGGTGTGACTCCTTATCATCGATTGACATTCAATCTTACGGATAAGCAATTGAAATTGGAATTTTGAAGTCTCCTTTTACCAGTTTAAATACTCCTTAGCTCTGATAATATTAGATAGACAAATAGCCAAAGTGAAAGACACTATTAAATATAGAAAGTAGAGAATATTCAGTATATATTTTTCTTTATTGGAAATATCTTCAAACTCTTTAAATATAACTTTTATTCTTTTTTTCGATGCTAAATATCGGTATAATAGTGTGAATAATATAACGTACTCTATACCTAATAATATTTTATCATATAATGTTGATTTAAGATATGGATAACGCATTATAATATGAAAACTGTCTTTTACAATATAGACATTGGCTATAATGGGCATAGATAATAATACTATCAATGGCGTAGCATCATTTCTTCCATAAGAAGAACCGAACCTATATGCTCTATAAAATGCGTATCTAAGTAACTTTAGCATAAAACAATTTAATATTTAAGCCCTGCGTAAGGTCTGGTTCCGTTTCTCTACATTTCATCTTTACCATAACCTTCCCACCCACCAAGGTAATTAGACTTCTTTTATTACCTATATAAACTCCAATCTATTTGGCTTAGCATATAAATAGCAAATCCAAAATTGCCCATTACTAATATAAGGAAAAGAATAACTAATACAGAACCGATTCTATTTTTCTTTTGAGGAAGCTGATCGAATTCTTTTATAATTTTCTTCCATTTTTTATTTTTATAGAATAAAAAATAATTCATTATAGCTGTTATTGCAAAAAAGATATAAATCTCGAAATTGCTATCTGATAAATGAGCATATCGATCAATAAATACTTGATAATAAATGAAAAAAGAAAATATAGTAAAAAATAATAAAATACTTATTGTTGACGCTGCCTTTACATCACTCCAAAATACAGGAAAACTCCATTTCTCAAATGATCTATAGAGTTTATAAAACAAATATTGGTATGCTTTTAATATTTTCATTTTCTTTATCTAAGACGCCCATATGGGTGCGGAACACAATATTTTTCATAATCTTCTAATACTTAAGAATGTTCATTTAAATATATAGATAAAACGAAGTTTCCATATATGAGAGCTATAAAAAAAATTACTAGTATTGAGCGAATTGTTTTTTTCTTTTTAGATAGTTTATCATACTTCTTCACAATTTGTCGCCATTGATTCTTATTATGAAATAACATGAAATCTAAGTAACCGGATAATACGCAAATTCCTATTCCAACAGGTAATAAAGCATTATCCATAATCGTTTTTAGCATTGAGCTTTTAAAAAATAATTCGCAATATAAAAATATACAACCATAAATGACGGCAACTGTCATATTTATAAATGCCGAAGTTTTCCATTCGCTCCAAAATCTTGGAAAACTCCAATTCTCTATAAATCTATATATGAAATAAAATAGATAATAATATGCGTATCTAAATGATTTCAACATATTTTAATCTTTACCAGTTTAAATATTCCTTAGCTCTGATAATATTAGATAAATAAATAGCCAAAGTGAAAGACACTGTTAAATAGAGAAAATAGAGAACATTCAGTATATGTTTTTCTTTATTGGTAATATCTTCAAACTCTTTAAATATAACTTTCATCCTTTTATTAGTTGCTAGATAGCAATGCATTGCACATATAATAGCAATGCATGTTAAAACAATAAATATTTTATAAAATAATGTTGTTTTAGGATATGGATAATGCATAACAATACAAATAATATTCTTTATTATTTCAATATTCGCTATTATGGGGAAAGATAATAATACTATTAATGCCTCTGTATTTTTCCGACCCATTGAAAGCATTAATTTATATGCTCTGTAAAATGCATAACGAAATAATTTCAACATAATATCATTTAATATTTAGGACCAGCATAGGGTCTGGTCCTGTTTCTCTCCATTTCATCTTTGCCATAACCTTCCCATCCACCGGGATAATATTGATCTATGCCAAAATATCCAACACTAAGAGTCAAGGCGACCCAGCCACTCACTAATGCACCAATAACCAACCCTGCTACTGTTACTCCCGAATTTGCAGCAACCTTCGCTCCACTAATTTCATTATTATCGTATGCTACATAGTCTAAATATCCACCTGCAAAAAGACTAAAATATCCTCCATATCTTATAAATCGCCCAGTTTGAGCATAAGGCTGTGCATGTTTAGTTAATTTAGATAGGGTAGATATTTCTCTAACTAATCCCTTAGATGTTATATACTTCCCTTGTCCGGCTAAAGTTGTCATCTTTGCGATAGACACACCTACTCCACCAATCATATTCAGTGATGGCAGGACACTAGACATAAGCATATTACGACCCTCTCCAGCTAAATATTCATCTCTTCTACTTTGCCAATCCCATTCCTGTTCTTTTATCTCCGATGCATACACCTTCCTCGAATCATATCCTGTGTGATAATCAAAATAATTGACTAGTTCATCTGAATATTTGATATCTAAAGGCATTTCGTCAGCCATAGATATGCTACCTTCTTCAATTCTCCTTTTTATTTTATTGTAGCTCCACTCATCCAGTTTGTTAGTCGATTGATCTGTATAATGTTTCTTAAAGAGTTCTTGTAACTTTTCTTCCGATTCTTTTTTCCGTGCTCCAAAATCAGGATCGAGAAAGGCCGGTAACACGATTGCTACTTTGGCACAATCAAGATACAAATCGGGCATTCCCCGTTTGGGTAATACTACGGGTAGGATATAAGCTCGGGTTTTGCCGGAACCTTTATTTCCCCACGGACCAATTGCTGTGCCTGCTCTCGACGTCCAATACACATAGCCCAGTCCATCTACCAATACATCTTGAGTAGCACCCAACTTACACCTGTGTTCGAATTCTGCTTGCGATATTCTTTCAGCCATATCTTAATCCCTCCATTTGTTATCGTGAGTGATACCGTTGAGTGAAACGGTTTCTGCTGCGATAACCATAGTAGTTTCAGTACCCGAATAAGCGTTTATCTTTCGTTTCAGATTAATACAGTTTGCATTGGTAAATACGACTTCGAGTACTGTACCTGCTGTTTCTGTCTTGAAAAGAATTTTACCATCTTTTCTTTTACTCTCACGCTTCGCCCAGTCATATAGATTTTCATGTATAGACTGAGTCATAGAAAGGAATATCTGTCCACCTGTTGTTTCATGTTGTGGTTGTCCTTTGTGATCAAGCTCTTGGGTAAATCGAATATTGAAATGCTCTATATCAATTTTTATTTTGTTCGTGATTCTTTCTCAAGTAAGTTCTTGCTTTATCAGATATAAAATATCCTATTAACATACCTAACAACACGAAAAATATGTAATATAAAACTTCATGTATTTCAACTTCAAATAAGGTGAGCATTAGGAGAAAAGAAAGATAAAAGAAAAATGAATTGTAAACTATCACGTATGAGTAATAGCTTAATTTGTATAGCATATTCGTTTTCATTTTTCTCTGTCTTATTACCTTTTGGTGCATCTCCATCTTCTCTGGAATTACAATCTTTTTAGGTTTTTCGGACTGGTTCTTTTTCTTTTTTTTATAGATTATAATTTCTAATACGATTATGGACATAAGTGCTATAGCAACCCCAATAGTACAGTAAATCTTAAATGAGTATGGGATATACTGATATAAAAATACTCTGATAATTAGGAATAAAGCAATTAAATAATAAATTGTATTTAAAATTAATCTGAGTTTATTTTTTTCCATTTTCTAATGACTCTTTTAGCTTCTCTTTTTTTTCTTCGAGACTTTTTATTTTGTTTTTATCAACGACTTCTTCTTCCGGATAGAATATGCTTTTTAGAATAAATGCTCCTGCAGTAATTCCTATCACTATCTTCGTGCCCAAAGATATTTCATTGAAAGGTCTTTTGGGATCAAATCCACCATCAGGAGGAGGATTTGATATATTATTATTTAGCATCGTTTTGTGTCCAATCCCTTGCAATCGTGCAAACTCTTCGGCTTCCCTTTCTCTTTTTTGTTGATTGTTCCAAGCTTCTCTGGATGTCCCTGTAGCTTGATTTAGAAATAAGTCTTTCCATGTGAAATATTCTTCTCGCCCAATGATGTAAGTTGCCATTCCCATTGCCAACATAAACATTTTTGTATCATGAGACCATCTTTGTAAATCTTGAGATGTTATTCTAGGTGCCTCATAGCCAGCTGTACCTCCAACAGGGAATATTGGCAGTGCAGGTGGCGGAAGCGGAATAACTGTTGCTGTTTGTACTTTACTATAATCACTCAGAATCTCATATTTACCTGTTTTTACATCTTTTTCGACAATAGGTGTAATTTCAGCAATATGTGTTTCAGAGTAATAAGTTAACCCTTTGCGGTTATATACAGGATTTATGATTAAAGATGTTGGAACGGAATCTTTATTTATAGAAGTTCTCCAAGTAACAAAGCCTAAATTTGCAATAACACCAGTAGGCCTACCGCCTGATTTAACAGATGTAAAAAATTGCTCTCTACTCATTATTGGTTCTGGCATACTTTACTCCCTCCATTTATTTTCATGAGTAATCCCATTCATTGATACCTTTTCAGGAGCTATAACTAAAGATGTCTTTGTCCCTGAAAAAGAATCAATTGATCGAGTAAGCCTTATACAATTTGCATTAGTAAAAACAACTTCGAGTACAGTACCCGCTGTTTCTGTTCGGAAAAGAACTTTACCGTTTTTTCTCTTATTTTCTCTTTTTGCCCAATCGTATAAATTATAATCTGCTCCTTGTGTAATATTAATATGTATTATTCCACCTTTTGTTTCACTTTGTGGCTGTCCCTTATGATCCACAGGCTGACGAAAAGACACATTAAAATGCTCTATTTCATACTCTTTTCCGTCCAAAGAAAAAAATGCATTTACATGCGAATCTACAAACGGGAACATATTTTTTATTGCCGATACGGCTGCTGACGGATTAATTTTCATGCTTTGTAATATTTTGTGTTATTGTTATTTTACCCACTCGTTGTCGAAGTCTAACCCGTTATCAAGAAGCAGACTCTCTGCCTGTACCTCTATTTTTGTAGTCATATAAGACTCTCCTCGTTGAGTGTAGTCAACGTCTAAACTAATACAGGCGGCATTTTCGAACCAGATTTTCTCTACTGGTTCATCATGGTCATTGAGCAATACAATAGCGCCTTTCAAATACTTGCGTGAGTTCAGAGCCCATTCTATGATGGGTTTGGGTGGGAGCATGGGTAATGTTAAGGACAATGTCCCTCCAAACACTTGTGTAGAGGCTTTGCCTGTGTCATCTATTCCTTGCTGAAATGAGAATTCGCAGTTAGCCAATTCATAACCGCCATCAAGGAGAGAAAGAATGTCTGTTCCTAAGACATCCCCTAGTTTTAAGTAACTTTTGTGTGTAAACATAAATAAGGTTTTAATAAAAATATTCGGTTAAGTTAATATTTTTATTAAAACCCCACAAATTACAAATAAAACAATTTAGTATGAAATACTTTCGTGTAATAAAAATCAATACAATTGATCTAATAATAAATTCTCAAAAGCATAATACATGACATTAATATCCAAATTTACTTTCTAAATCCTGTGATAATTCATTAAGAAAATAGAATGTACTTTTTCTGGTATTTTGTTTAAATTCGAGATGACCGCCTATTTCTTCGAGCTGCTTATCAGTTATAAAGTCCTCGGCACGAATAAGCCTTGGAAAAGGCTGCTTGTCACTTTTTGTATTTTCGTAAAGATAAATTATATCGGTTACCTCAAGTACACATTTTCCTTGAAACAAGAATGCATTTATCCTGTATCTCATGATCATTTTCTCACGTACCCCCTTCGTATCGATAGGAAGCACCAATTCCACTCTCGATTTGGCAATAATCTCACGGTTCCTGTTGTCGTATCTCACACTCGATCTGAAAGGGTCCTTGTCGTAGTTGACCTTAGCCCATTCTCTCAGTATTTGATAGTTATCTCTTTCGGACGTACCTTCTTTAAGCTGTATTTCCTTTAGAAACACAACCTTTCCTTCGACCTCCGACACTTCCATGAATTTTTCGCCTTGCTTCACAACTTGTGCAAAGCTCATAGAGCAAAACATGAAGCATACAATAGTTAGTAAGTATCTATTCATTAGGTTGAGTTTTTTAAGGTCGCTGACCCTATGTTATTACAAATATAAGAAATATTTTACAAAACGCTCCGAATAGATTCCCTTTGTATGCTAGCTTATGCTCTTGCTATCAAGTGATTTTTAAGTATATTCGAATACATTTCGAGGAGTTTAGACCATAAATAATCTATATCCTTATTCTCTATATCGATCTTTTCTATTTGCTTGTGAAGATAGTTTTTAAACTTATCCACATCTTCGCCCGTATATTTATCGGCAAATCGTTGCTCGTTATGCAACAGATCGTGAGCGATATAATTGCCTGCAAATATCTCGTAATTTCTATGTATTTCCTTATCGATTATATTAGCTATGATTTCGACCTGCACACGTTTGTCAGGCTCGGTAATCTTATCTATTTCGGCATTGATACATGTACCAAACCGGAATATAACATTTCCTTTCTGACCTAAGATTCCTATTTCCATATTCAAAAGGTCGTCACGCTGACTTTTCTTAAATTCGGGATTATCCCTTTTCAGTTGAAACTCCTTTGCCTTCAAATAATCGCAAGGATCATATTCGTAAGATATAGCTATCGGTATAATGTTAAGTTCTCTTATGCTATCGATAAACGGTGTTTTTTCGGGACTCAATGCCAACATTTTCAGCAAGCTGATCTGTGTTCTGTCGTTCGAGTCTTTTGCACGTCCTTCACGTTGTGCCAACCATACCGATTCACCTTTGGTAGTGATACAGTAGTGAATATAATCAGACATGTGCTTAGAAGCCGTCAACTGTTCGCGAACACCTAAGCCGCGTCTTACAATAAAACTTTTATTAAGGCGAACCAGCTTTTCTATCCATGAATGTATCAGCAGATTATCGCCAATAGCTATCTCGGTAGTATCTAAATTCTGTTCGCATCGAAGTATATTCAGAAACCCTGCATCGAGAACGATATCACGGTGATTGGATATAAACAAATGTTCTACACTTCCATCTATATTGTCCCAGCATTCACCTTTAAGCAAAGTTGTCGATTTACGAGCCAACATCCATACAGTATTGTATATCATGTCGAACTGAAAATCGTGTTTCGTATTGTAGCTCGACATGGCAGCAGAGAAGCCCTCCCAGTCAATATCGGGCATAATGTATCTTACGGCATGTTGGAAGCCGGGATCTACTAATATATCCTGTATTGCTTGTCTAACCTCATCATCGGCCAGAGGCGCTATGTCATCAAACTCTTTATTCATGGTATATTAACTAAAGTGTCAATTAAATTCGTTTTCTATTATTTCTGTTAAGACATCCGTAATATTTAAACCTGCTGCAGCTACCTGCTGTGGTATAAAACTTGTGGCTGTCATACCTGGAGTCGTGTTAACTTCCAGTAGGTATGGTATATTGTCTGATATTATATAATCGGTTCTGGCAATGCCCTTTGCTCCTACCAGATCGTATACTTTGAGTGTCAATGCCTGAATCAGATTTGTCATTTCATCCGAAATGCGGGCAGGAGTAATCTCTTCAACTTGCCCCTCGTATTTGGCATCATAATCAAAAAACTCGTTTGTTGTCACTACCTCCGTAATGGGAAAAACAACTTCTTTGTCTTTTACTTTATAACAACCGCAGGTCACTTCTGTTCCCTTTATAAAGCTCTCGATTATAACCTCATTTGCTTCTTTGAATGCTATGTCGATAGCATTTTTCAGTTCTTCTTTAACCTTTACTTTCGTAGTTGCAAAGCTCGATCCGCCGATACTTGGCTTCACAAACACAGGCAAACCCAATCGGACAACGATAGCTTCTGTATCATAGCTTTGTCTTTCGCTTAAATGAACCGAATCGGCAACCACTAATCCAAAGTTTTTCAGATAATTATTGCAGATGTATTTATTGAAAGTGAGCGCCGCAGCCATCATTCCTGCAGATGAATAAGGTATTTGCAGCATATCGAAATATCCCTGCAAACGGCCATCCTCTCCCGGAGTGCCATGTATTGTTATATAAGCAAAGTCGAAAGGTACTTTTTTATTCTGTCTTTTGTCTACAAAACTAAAATCATTTTTGTCCACAAGGCATTTTTCACCATCTATATCGACAGTCCAGCCCTTGCGTGTTATCTCAACTTTGTAAACATTGTATTTTTCTTTATCTAAGAAAGAATAGATGCCGGCCATGCTTTTTGCCGACACGATTGCTTCTGAGGAATAGCCCCCCCACACTATAGCAACGTTCTTTTTCATATAACTTACTGACTATATTTTAGTTTTTATTAGATATCACGACTCGATATGTATCCGCGCCACTTTTCGAGCAACAGGTGCATATCGGCAGGAACAGGTGCTTCGAACATAAGTTCTTCGCCGGTAGTCGGCTGCACAAAGCCCAGTGTTTGTGCATGCAGTGCCTGACGTGGGCACAGAGTGAAGCAATTTTGTACAAACTGCTTGTATTTCGAAAAATTGGTTCCTTTCAGTACTTCATTTCCACCATAGCGGGCATCATTGAAGAGTGTATGACCAATCTGCTTCATATGCACACGTATCTGATGAGTACGCCCTGTTTCCAATCGGCACTGCACGAGGGTTACATAGCCCAATCGCTCCAATACTTTGTAGTGAGTAACGGCAGGTTTGCCATGCTCTCCATCTTCGAAAACAGTCATTTGCAGGCGGTCTTTAGGATGACGACCGATATTGCCTTCTATACGTCCCTCATCTTCAACAACATTCCCCCACACAAGTGCAAGGTATTGTCTTTTAGTTGTCTTATTGAAAAATTGAGCCGACAGATTAGCCTTTGCATTCGGATTCTTAGCGGCTACTATAAGCCCCGATGTATCTTTGTCTATACGATGCACAACGCCCAGACGAGGGTCTTTAGCATCGTATTCGGGTGTATCTTTCAAACGCCATGCGATAGCATTTACCATTGTTCCCTGATAGTTACCAAAGCCGGGATGCACAACCAAACCCGGAGGTTTATTGATCACCATTACGTCTTTGTCTTCGTACACTACATCCAGTGGAATATCTTCGGGCAGAATCTCCAGCACACGGGGCGGGCGATCCATAACCAGCGAAATGATATCGTTTGGTTTTATTTTGTAATTCGATTTTACAGGCACGTCGTTTACCAATATACAATTGGCTTCGGCGGCTTGTTGTATTCTGTTACGAGAAACATTTACAATGTGCATAGATAAATATTTATCCACACGCATCGCACCCTGCCCTTTATCGGCTACAAACCGATAGTGTTCATGCATTTCGGGACTTTGTTCTTCAGCTAGTTCCTCGATAAGATCTTCTTCCAAAAAATCTTCTATTTCATCAAATGAATCTTCTATCATTACTTAAAAAAAGATTTTTCTATAGTGTTGTTGTTAGTCGCAGGATTTTCCTGTTCTAAGCTATCGACGCCTGTGTCTTCACCGCCACCACCTACTGCCATTCTGAGTGTAGAGCCTTTAGGTATTTTCTGTCCGGCTGTCAGTTGTTGTCCTTTATACGAAAGGGACATAACCAGACCGACATAGGCTGATGGTACATGGTCGATAATAATATTGTTAAAACCGAGCGAGTTCAATTGCGCTTCGGCCTGACGTTGCGAGTAGTCTCTAAGTTCGGGTATTGCCACCATCTGTACAGATTTGGCTTGTACAATAAGGAAAACCGTACGCCCTCTTTTTACGTTTGCCATCTCTTTCGGCACCTGATCTATAATAGCACCCGGTACACCTCCTGCCAGAAAAACCGAATCGATTATTTCATATTTCAGATCCGAAGCCCGCAATATGCTTGCAGCTTCGTCTACTTGCAGTCCTTTGATTGTCGGCACTGCAATTGTCTCGTTGTGTTTGGTATAATAACTAAGTGCTACAAGAATTATGGTTATCAATACAACCAATACAAGAGCCATCAGAAGTAGATTCTTAACGTAAACGTTTGATAGAATTTTAAGTAGAATGCTTTTTTTCTTTTCCATGCGCTTTATTCAATACGAATATAAATGCAAAAATATTAAAAAAAGCGTTTAACTCCCTTATTTATCCTACATATTTAAGTTATTATATGATAAAGGGATTAATAGCAGAGGAATAGCAATATTTTCTTACCGAAAGGTCAAAAATAAGTAACTGCCAGATAAATATAGGTAATGTTAATCAGCCGTTATATTTATTCTTTTTCTTTCAACTTTTTCTCTGTTCATTTTGGCATTGCCCAAAACGAACCAAAAGGCTAGCACTGGTTGCTCGCCTATGCGAATCGACTTATTGCCTAAACCAAATACACTCTCCCTCTGGTCGACATTTGGTTTTTAACGGCAATTTCACCGTTCGCATAACGGCTGCACAACCTAGGTGCAGATGCTGACGCACGTCTAGCGCCTGTCTCGTTCACATTGCGACTCCGGCATCCGTCACGCAGGCGGGGTTACCCACTCGGTGCAGCCATTGTAGAAAGGGATTGGGCGATAGCCCATTTGTCCCTTTCAAACGGCAAACCGTTAGTGGGTCGCCGAGGGATGAAGCCTTGATTTTTTGTTTCGTTTTGCATCAAGGCAAAATGAAAAACAAGCCCATAGGCGCGTTAGTTGAAAGAAAAAGAATAAATATAACGATTGATTTGCACAAGTAGCTAAAGAAACTAATCAGCACATCACCTCATTAACCATTAGCAAAAACGCTATAAACAGATATATATACAACTGTAAGGAAAATAGTAGCCATGAGAATTCTGGCTCTATTGTGGGAAAGAACGGGAACACAAAGTTCTTCTTTAGGCACTTTAAGAATATAATGGCGTGCCGACAAATAGATGAAGTGGCAAAAGAAACCCGCCAAAACACCAAGTACAATTCCGCCAAGTATATCGGTTATAAAATGAACACCGAGGTAGATACGTGAGTAACAGGTTATAGATGCCCACACAATAGCAAAAATTGTATAAGGGCGGTATTTGAACAATAAAGATGTAAAGGTAACTATGCCGAAACCATTGGCAGCATGCGATGAAATAAAGCCCAAACGCCCTCCGCGATAGCCACGAACGATACTTACCAAATCTTTAAAGTCGGGATGATGTGTGGGTCGGTAACGCTCGAAAAAAGGTTTGATTAAGCTTGAAGATATCTGATCACACAATACACCAACCAATGCACCGCACAGAATGAGAACCAGTGCCTCTTTCCATTTTATTTTATATATATATACTATGAGAACAACAATTACGAGAGGTAGCCAAACAATTTTGCCACTGTAAAGTTCCATGAAATTGTCCCAGTACGGGGAATGATGTTCGTTCAACCACAAAAAGTAGTTTCTCTCTATTGGCAGTAGCTTCTCGACTAAGCTCATCCGTTTTTCATAATATTAGTTATCGTTCTAAATTATTTCTATTTTCTCGCGCTGAATCCAACCGATACTACCGTTGTCTATTTCTATTTCGAGCCAGCTACGGTCTTCTTTTGTTATCGTCACCTTTGTTCCTGCATGCAGGATAAACAGTTCTTTACTGTTTATATCGGGCGAACTGACTACCGAAGCCGAGCCTGCCATAATGATAGCTGTGTCGCGGTTTTCTATCCGTCGTTTCTGATTGAACGAGAATATGTTGGCAAATATAGTAAATAGAATTAAAATTATACCTGCATAAAATGATCCTTTCTTCACTACAATAAGTTTAGTAAAGAAAAACAGAGCTAAACATAAAATGAAAAGGACAAAGGATACAATGCCGAATGTAGCCCAGCGATTAGAACTAAGCAGATTCTGAACGGCTGTAAACCACGTGCTGAGAAAGAATGTGTCAGCCACCAATATTTTGTCCTCTATTTTGGTAGAAACATAATCTATATTATGGCGAATATCTCTGTCGCCCGGATCGAGCAACAATGCTTTTTCGTAGTACAACCGTGCTTTAGCTACTTCGTTGATTCGGAAATAAGCATTGCCAAGATTGTAATAAAGGTCTGCCGATTCGCGTCCCTGTTCTTTTTCTGTCAACATTTCTTTTTCAAGAAGTTCGATTGTTTGGCGGTAGTCGCCGTTATCATAGGTTTCCCGTGCCTGCTCGGCTACCGATTGGGCACTTACAGCCCAAGATATAGCAGACAGAAGTAAAAATGATAATATGATTCGTTTCATAGACTTGTATGAATAATTGTAATTAAATATAAATTAAGCCTCCCCAACCCCTCCAAGAGAGGGGCTCGTACCTCCCCTTAGGAGAGGTTAGGAGGGGCGTTTCGTACTTTCCATCTTACCGATAGCATCTACTGTTTCGGCATAGAGATTGTCCATTGCCTTATCTGATTCTGCCGGAGCATAGCGCGCAAATTCGCAGGTATCGAGTATCGATATATATTGGCTCACCAGATTTTCGTCTGCTCCATATCTCAACAACTCAAATTCGATATTCTCGCGGCTAAGATCAGCCACAGGAATTGTCAGTTTATCGCTCAGATATCCCCACACGGCACGCAGTACTTCTTCGTAGAAACCATCTTTATTGTGAGTAGCAAGATATTTCTTAGCCAGTTTGAGACGCTTGGTCGCCACCTTATTTGCCTTCTTGGTACGCATCATCGCTATATCCGAATTCGCTTTTATTTGCTTGCGGTATACGATAAGGAATGTAGAGAACAGCACTACGGGAATTATGTACCACAACAGATAGGCTACCGTATCGACAGTAAAGTCGTTAGGGTTGGAAAAAGACATTTCGCCTGTTTTCAGATAACGGATATCTTGTTCTACTTCCACTTCGCGCTGATTCATATAACTCGTTGCAGAGTTGTTCTTTCCGGCATTGGGGTCTTTCTCTACTTCGAGATCATAAGCAGGAGATGAAAGAGTTTTATACGATTTACTATCGGTATCGTAATACGAAAATTCGATAGGAGGAATAGTAAATTTACCCGGATAACGTGGAATAAAGAGGTATTCTATCGATTTGGTTCCCGACAAACCTTTCTCTGTTATTTTGAAATCGTTGTTTATCTTAGGATCGTAAGTCTCGAAGTCTTTAGGGAAAGCGATCTCCGGTGTTTTGATCAGTTTCAGGTTACCTGTACCTACTATATCAAGTTTAATAGTTACAGCATCATTCGCTTTTATCTTTTGAGCCGAGATAGTCGGTTTCAGTGCGAAAGTTCCTAAGCCACCCGAGAAGTTGGCCGGTTTACCTGCCGGTAGTGGGGATATATCTACTGTCACAGGTGTTGTTTTCAACACCTTACGAGTCTCGGTCATTACATCCTGAGGGCCAAAGAATGTATCGACACGCTGTCCCGAACTTACCTCGAATACGATCTCCATTGCTCCCGAAGGAATAGTTATCTTACCCGAACGTTGCGGAAACAACAGTGTTTTTTTCACATCGATAGTCATATAGTTACGTCCGTTGTAATGCTCCATTATCCATTGACGATTGGCAGGAAGATCGAACTCTTCTGTCATAAAACCTTCAAACTCGGGAAACTCAATCTTACCTACACTTCTGATATTCAAAGTCGTGTAAAACTTGAAAGTAACCATTACGGCTTCCTGTTCGTTTACCTTGGTTTTGGAGAAAATAGCACGAACAAAAGCATCTTTAGGATTAACTTCTCCTACCGACGATGATGTTATTGCCTGCGGCTGCTGACCGGGTCGTGTAGGTTGGGCGTTTTTATCGACAGGCAGTACCCTTATTTGTTTCGTATTCGACGTGTAGTTACTGCCACCTACCTTGATAGATGCAGCAGGAAGCGTAAACGTTCCTTCCTCTTTTGCCATTACAACATAGGTATAGGTAACATTGCTTTCGGATGTTACTTTACCGTTGATATTGGATGAGCTATACACCTGCGATATGGATGGGCCGAACAAGACATCGAAGCCTTTAATATTTTCGGGAACATCTATATCTTTACCCGAACCGCCTTTAAGTATATATTGCAACTGGAACTGTGCTCCCTTTACTACCGAAGCTGGAGCATTGATAACAAAACTCACATCCTGTGCGTGTATCTTGGTTATGCCTATGAGCAGTAATATTAATAAAAACCAATATTTCCTCATCGTTTAAATTTCACTTTTTAAAGGTCTGTGACCTTTTATTTCTTAGGTTAATAATATAATCATCAATGTTTATTCAAAAAACCGAATAAGTTTACTCTCGCTGTCATACTGAACGGTAGTAAAGCATCTCACAATCGAGATCTTTAGTTCTTCCGGACGACAATATAATACGAAAAACAAAAAGCATAGACCACTTCGTTGTATTAAATCAGCAAGACGCGCAAAGTTAATAATTTTATAGTGCTATCATATCATGTACATTTATGATTACAGGATCGATAGTCAATGTTTCCAGTTTTCGTTCAGCTTCGTCGTATATTTCGCCCCATGCATTGCGTATCTTACGGCCTGTAGGGATTGCGTACTCAAGTGTTATTTCCCCTTCGGGAATAGTTTTTTCTCCTATCGACCGAGGTTGCAATACTAATGTGCGAAGATCTATCACCCTATATTTAATGTTGTTTATCTTTTCTTCTTCCACTTTCTGACGCGACGGAGTCATATTCGCAGTATAAAAATCGCGTATATATGGAAAATCTACCTCAACTACTCTATTTATATCCACGGTGGTGTATAAACGGTAAGTAATGGTCAATGTATCTGAAAGATGAACACTCGATTTAGATACTACCGTTTTTATAAATGCATCGATCTCTACAGCAGACTTTTTTTGCTGCTTTCTCTCTTGCTTTTGCTGAGCAAAACTCAATGCAAAACACTGTAAGAGTAAAATTGCAAGAAAGCACGATCTCCGTATATCTCCTGTATGCACCATTTACCAGTCTTTATTCTGTCTTCTGTTATTTTCGTTTTGTTTCTTACGGTCTTGAGCTTTCGTTTGTTTCACGCGCTCTTGAGTTTCTTTCTCATCTTGTTCTATCGCTTGCAGTATCTGCTGGATATTATCCTGCGACATTTGATTTTCTTTTTGTTCCTGATCTTTATTCTGGTCAGGCTTTTGGTCTTTATTTTGATCCTTATTCTGATCTTGGTTCTGATCCTTATTTTGGTCTTTATCTTTGTCCTTATCCTGATCTTTATTTTGCTGCTGATCGTCTTTGCCGCCACCGCCGCCTTCTTCTTCCTTATCTTTGATCATTTTCTGAACCACAGCAAGGTTATAGCGGGTTTCCTCATCTTTGGGATTGAGGCGAAGTGCATTTTTGTAGGCTTCCATCGACAACTTGAGGTTATCGGGTCCTTGTTTTTGCTGCGCTCCCGGCATCTGACCCGGCATAACAGGCTGCTGACCTTCTTTCTCGTTCGCTTTTTTCTTAAGATACGTATTACCGACATTGCTCCATGCTGAACTCATTTTAGTAGGATCTTCGTTTTCGAGCGTCAGATAATGCTGATATTCGGCGAGGGCATCATCCCATTTTTGCTGTTTGTAATACGAGTTAGCCAAGTTGAAAGATGCTTCTTTCGAACTGGGATTTACTTTTATCGCCTTATCGTATTCAGCTTCGGCCGTACCGTAAAGCTGATCTTTATAAGCCTTGTTTCCTGCACGTACAGCTTTTCGCTCTTCTTTTTGGGCAAAGAGAGTAACTGTAAGGGATATAAATAATAGTATAAATATACTTCGTTTCATAATCATCTGCTATCTTACTTAAAGAGTCTGATATTTCTAAACAATCTGTTTTTCTTATCGAATACACATATTTCTAACAATAAAAGGATAAACATTCCCCATGCAAATATCTGGAATTTTTCGTCATACTCCGAGTATGCTACTCCGTCTATATCTTTTTTCTGTAATTTTTCCAATTCGGCCTGAAGGCTTTTCAGTGCGTTGTTCGAGTTGTCGGCATGCACATAAAGTCCCTTACCGGCTTTAGCTATGCTCTTACACATTTCTTCGTTTAGTCTGGTCATTACAACCTGTCCCGTATTATCGCGTTTCTGATTGCTCGACCCTTCTGCCACAGGAATAGGGGCACCTTCGAGTGAGCCGATACCCACCACATTTACATGAACTCCTGCATCAGCAGCTCTGGCAGCAGCCTCTTCGGCATTGCCTTCGTGGCTTTCACCGTCGGTAATCAATACGATTGCTTTATCTATATCCTGCTCGTTAGAGAAGCAGCTCATACTTATATCTATGGCGCTACCGATCACAGTTCCCTGTACGGGCACAATGCTCGGGTCGATAGTTTCGAGGAATATTTTTGCAGACTGGTTATCAGCAGTCATCGGCAACTGGATAAATGCTTCTCCTGCAAATACAACTATGGCTACCTTATCGTCCTTCCGTTCGTCTATGATACGTGTAAGGATCTGCTTCGCTTTGGCTAAACGATTGGGTTTGATATCCTCAGCCATCATCGAATTAGATACGTCGATAGCGATAACGAGTTCGATACCTTTTTTGTCAACTTTCTCTACTTTTGTTCCGAACTGCGGACGTGCCAGAATTACTATTCCGAAACCGATAGCAACCAGCACCAGCCAGAATTTAAGGTACGAACGTTTGAGCGACAGCTCGGGCATCATACGCTTTACCAGCCTCAGATCGCCAATCTTCTGTACATCTTTACGCTTCATTATATTCAGTAATATGAAGCCTATAATGAATACAGGTATCAGGATAAATAAATATAGAAATTCGGGGTTTGCAAACTTAAACATGTGCATATTTTATATCTATTGGCCCCTCCTAGCCTCCCCTAAAGAGAGGAATCAGAGAGAGTTTTTATTAAGCCCCTCCTAGCCTCCCCCAAGGGGAGGGATCAGAGAGAGTATCTGTTTTATATTTATAATTTTTCATCATCCATTTACTTTTCTATACCATTTCGTGGCTTCGCTAATTCCTCGCCTTGGGGGAGGCTAGGAGGGCTCGAGCTTTATGGTATACTTCTCAACAATGTACGGCGAAGAATCAACTCGAATCCTACCAAGCATAAAGCCAGCAGAGCAAACGGTATATACAATTCTTTTCGCTTAGTCACAGTATTGACACTTATATGATATTTTTCCATACTATCGATCTGATCGTATATCGCTTTCAGACTTGTATTGTCGGTAGCACGATAATATTCTCCACCTGTGATGGAAGCTATTTCCGTCAACACACGCTCATCGATATCAGCATCTATACGATATTGCTGTCCGGTACGGGGATCGGTCACCATCGACGAACCACGCGAGCCTATACCGATAGTATATACACGTATGCCGTACGATGCTGCAAGATCGGCTGCCGTCATGGGTGCTATCTGTCCTGCATTGTTAGATCCATCGGTAAGAAGTATTACGACACGCGATTTAGATTTACTGTCTTTCAATCGGTTTACCGCATTGGCCAGACCAAGACCGATAGCTGTTCCGTCTTCTATCATTCCATACTTTACCTCGTTGAGCAGATTCAATAATATGCGGTGATCAGTCGTTAAGGGGCATTGAGTGAAACTCTCGCCTGCAAAAACAACCAATCCTATCTTATCATTCTTACGGTCGTTAATAAATTCGGCCGCTACTTTCTTTGCTGCTTCGAGACGATTGGGCGAAAAATCTTGTGCCATCATCGTTCCCGATACATCGAGCGCCATCACAATATCGATACCTTCCGAATTGGATATATCGGAAGAGTTGACGCTTTGAGGGCGTGCCAACACAATCACTATCAGCCCAAGAGCTATTACCCGCAACAAAAACGGGAAATGGCGCAGATATACTCTGACTGTCGGCTTTATGTTTTTGAGAGGCAAGGTCGACGACATTTTGAATGTTGCCTGTACTTTTCTCAATTTGACAATATACCATACAATTAGCGGTATAAGCAGAAAGAGTAACAGTAAATATTTAGGGTTTGCAAATTCCATTTCTTTTTCTTTTAGCTATTTGGTGTATTGTTGTTATCGACAGGCAAAGTCGGCGCTACGGCTGCATCACCTTTTGCGGGTTGCTGACCGACAGGTGTCACTTCTTCTATCTTAGTCTGATTAACAAACAGATAAGCATTTACCAAACTCAAATCATTTTCGTCGGGTAGCGGATTATATTTAGCGAACTTCACAAGATCGGCAAGTCTTAGAATCTGGCTTAAGCTATTTTCGGGTGAACTTGCATCTGTCGATCTGTGCACTGCTTCTATAATATCTTCGGTTATCATCTCAGGTGCATTGATACCAAATCGCTGATCGATATAGAGACGTACAATATCCGTAAGTTCGGTATAGTATTCTTTCTCCATGCCTTTCTGACTTAGCTTTTTCGCCTTCAACTTATCGAGACCCTGCAATGCTACCACATGAGGCGGAAGCACCACTTTAGGTGTGAAGAAGTATCCTTTTTTCTTTTTCCTTGTGAAGAAATAAATCGCCAATCCTATTGCGCCTATTGCAATCAATATAAGAAACGGAATAAGGAAATCGGACAGATAATCTTGCCAAACAAATTTAGGACTTTGTACATCTTTGATATCCGATATCTGAAGTTTAACAAAGTCTATCGAATCTGTTTCGTGGTTTTTCAGCATCTCCAGATATGCCATCGTAGAATCGGATAGCTGGGGAGAGGTCACCTTCAATCCGAAGTCGTTTGAACGAAGTGTATCTACACCGTCTATAACTTCCATATAGGGAACGTGATAGAGCGTAGAGTCGAACGATGTAATGATGTACTTCTGGCTGAGAGTCATCACCTCAGTCATGGTCGTATCGACCTTTTCCATCTTCAACACCTCAATACCTTTGATCAGTGTATCGGCATAAACAGGGAATATAATGTTACGCCCTTTGGGTGAGATTACCTCTAAATTAATAACTGCCTGATCGCCTATCAATATATCTGACGGCTCGACGGTCACCCTGACGGTCGACTTCTGTGCGGAAACAGAAATGCTCAGAAAACATAGTACACCAAACAGTATGTAATTCTTTATTTTCAACATAATCTAATTAGTAAATTAGTAGATTGGTAAATTAGCAAATTGGCAAATTTTCTCATTGGCTAATTATCAACTTCTCTTTTTAAATAGTGCAAGCATAGCTTTCACATAATCTTCGTCGGTACGCACCGATACACTATCGACACGACTGCGATTGAATATATTCTGCATCGAATCTTGTCGTTTCATCCACCAGTCTTTATACGTCTGTCTTACTTTTTTCGACGAGGTATCTATCCATTCTTCGGCACCGGTTTCGGCATCGAGCACTTTCATCAGACCTACATTCGGCAATTCCGACTCGAAATGATCGTATACCTGCAATGCTACTATATCGTGTTTACGGTTGGCAATGGTAAGTGCATTATCATAGTTTCCATTATCGACAAAGTCGGAGATCATAAAGGTCGTACAACGTTTCTTGATGACATTAGTCAGATATTTCAATGCCATATTCAGATCGGTCTTTGTACTCCGTGCCTCGAAATTGATCAGCTCGCGGATGATATAGAGTATGTGTTTCTTACCTTTCTTAGGCGGAATAAATTTCTCTATCATATCCGAAAAGAAGATCACACCTATCTTATCGTTATTTTGAATAGCCGAAAATGCCAGCGTCGCAGCCATTTCGGTTACTATATCGCGTTTGATAGTATTGCGTGTACCAAAATCCTGACTGGCTGACACATCGACCAAGAGCATAACGGTCAGTTCGCGCTCTTCTTCAAACACCTTTATATAAGGGCGATTGTAGCGAGCGGTTACATTCCAGTCGATATCGCGAATATCGTCTCCATACTGGTATTCGCGTACCTCGGAGAAAGCCATCCCCCTACCTTTGAAGGCTGAGTGATACTGTCCTGCAAATATATTTGCCGACAATCCACGGGTCTTTATTTCTATACGGCGTACTTTCTTTAATAGTTCGCTTGTTTCCATTCTTTAAATCAGTTAGAGCCTCCCCAACCCCTCCCTAGGAGGGGCTTTGCTAGCGCAAAAATAATTACTTCGTCTATATCAATTATACCCTCTTTGTATTCCTCCCCTTGGGGGAGGTCAGGAGGGGCTACTGTATCAAGGTACTTCTATCTTGTTCAATATTTCGCTAATGATTTCGTCCGAAGTGGTATTATTCGCTTCAGCTTCGTAAGTAAGACCGATACGGTGACGCATTACATCGTGACATACTGCACGTATATCTTCAGGGATAACATATCCGCGACCTTTGATGAACGCATATGCACGCGACGCCAATGCCAAACTGATAGATGCACGTGGCGATGCTCCGAATCCGATCATACCTTTCAACGATGTTAATCCGTTATCTTCAGGGAAACGTGTTGCAAATACGATATCTACAATATATTTTTCGATTTTCTCGTCTAAGTACACATCATGCACTACTTTACGAGCTTCGATAATTTCGTCGGCAGTCATTACCGGTCTTAGTGTTTCGTAAGCACCCATCAGATTTTGACGAAGAATTAATTGCTCTTCGGCTTTCTTAGGGTAATTAATTACAACCTTCAACATAAAACGGTCTACCTGTGCTTCGGGTAAAGGATATGTACCTTCTTGTTCGATAGGATTCTGAGTTGCCATTACAAGGAATGGAGCAGGAAGTTTGTATGTTTTTTCGCCAATAGTAACCTGACGCTCTTGCATGGCTTCGAGCAAGGCACTTTGTACCTTTGCCGGAGCACGGTTTATTTCATCCGCCAATACGAAGTTAGAGAACACAGGACCGTGTTTTACGATGAACTCCTCGTTCTTCTGGCTGTAAATCATTGTTCCCACCACATCGGCTGGTAACAAGTCGGGAGTAAACTGTATACGGCTGTATTTTGCATCGATAAGTGATGCCAAGCTTTTTATAGCCAATGTCTTCGCCAATCCGGGTACCCCTTCGAGAAGGATATGTCCGTCGGCTAATAGTCCTATCAATAGAGATTCTACAAGGTGTTTCTGACCTACAATCACCTTATCCATACCCATTGTGAGGGCTCCAACGAAAGTGCTTTTACTTTGTATTCTCTCAGTCAATTCGCGAATATCAACTTGCGCCATACTATTTGTTCTATTTAGTTATTATTATTTTGTTATTATTCCTTTTTTCTATAAGCAACACAAAAATAGAAATGTTAAATTTGAAATGGTATATTTGGGCGTTAAAAATGTTTAAGGATAAGGAAGTATTCATCATTTAATATTTTTCCTATCTTTCTCAATTTCTGCCAATCCATCTCCACCCAACCATTCATCGAGTATATCAGCAATATCTATACCGGCATGCAGTGAAAGATGATAATAGACATCTACTATAAATTCACGGTCTCCGGCATTCAGGGGAACGGCATTCATCTGATTGAGACTGTATCGGGTAAGTTCGATCAATTGTGCCTTGCTTTGCGAACTATTAGAATAAATCTCTATATCGTTGAGTATAATCGTTTTCAGAGTCTCAATATTTCGGCTTGGTAATACTCTTAGCTTAAGCATTACATCGAAACGCTCTGTTACTGCCGACCTCAACTCATCGAATGAGAGGGTATCTTCTACGAGTTTGGTATCTGTTTCAGTTGTATTTAGCTGAGCATCCTTATTAGGACTTGAAGTGCAAGACAAGAAGCCAACTACAAGCAGCAATTGTATTACCGCCCTTAATATCATAATCCGAGATAAAATTTCCTTTATCATAAATTTATATTTATTTCAATCCACTTGCCCAATCCATTGTTTCAGAACTCATATCCAACCCTTTGGAACTAGCCATAAGATTGTAAACATAGCCGACATCAAGTAATATAGATTCATCAATATCCTGTCTTCCGCGATACTTTGCTCTGGCAGCTTCCACTATTTCAACTATTCCGGTTGTATCCGACGATTCGCTACGTTGCAGTATGTCTATATCTTTATTCACCTCTGCTGCAATTTCTTTAGACTGCTTTGCAGCATCTTGCGATCTCGAGCCTGTCGCACGTGTCTGCATATCTTCCAACCGCCTGCGCATTTCATATATCCTATCGTCGAACGTCTGATTGGCTTGCCACCACTCCCAAATAACGATATTCGGGTTGCACGAATCATCTCCATCTTTCATGCTGTTTTCGGTTGTGATGCCCGCATATTCCGTTGTCATCAACTCATAGAAATCAACAGTGGCTCTTACTCCCTGCAACTTTTCTAATGTATTAGCCGCCTTCAAATCCAGTTCTTCGCAAGTCAGAGCTATTTTATTTTCGGCGATACTTTGCCAATCAGCAACCAGACAATTAAGAACGAGTTCGGATTGAGCTTTATCGATCACACCTCTCCGCTCCATCTGAGCCAGAGACTCCTGCATAAATTCTTTTTCAGAATCCATATTTATTGTATAAAATTCCAAGAGCCCATTATCTTTATTTGCATTTTGTGAAGAACAAGAACAAATGACAGATAAGAGACAGATTGTTAGAATAATTCGCTTCATTTCTCTATGTTATAATTTATGTATTGTGTAATTAAAATGGCTATTTACCATCTCTGTGTTTGTGCTTCTGTATTCGGAGAATGCCACTCTCCGTAAATATATAGTTGCGAAGTAACATAAATTTCTTTAAAACTGAATAGTCTTGTCAAAATTACAGACTGTAAAACAGTCGAAAAGAGTAATTATATGCCTGCTTAACAAGCTTATAATCCGTTATAGCTCTTAAATTCATTAAAATTAATTTTCGCTTCAATTATCTAACACATAATTTTGTATATTTGTACCTCTCTTTACAAAAAGAGGCAGCGAGCACCTAAAGCTTTGACAATAAGAAACATTCATTATAATATTTAATTATAAAAAATTATGATTACAATTGACAAATTCGACTTTTCTGGAAAGAAAGCATTCGTAAGAGTTGACTTCAATGTGCCTTTAGATGCACAATTCAACATCACTGACGACACTCGTATCCGTGCAGCAATGCCCACACTTAAAAAGATTATCGCTGATGGCGGTAGCCCGATCATTGCATCTCACCTTGGTCGTCCTAAAGGTGTGGAAGATAAATATTCATTGAAACACATCCTTGCTCACGTATCTAAATTGTTGGGTGTTGATGTACAATTTGCAAGCGACTGCGCGAGCGAAGAAGCTGCTATGAAAGCTGCTGCTCTTCAACCGGGAGAAGCTCTATTGCTTGAAAATCTTCGTTTCTATGCTGAAGAAGAAGGCAAACCACGCGGATTGGCAGAAGATGCAAGCGACGAGGTTAAAGCTACTGCTAAAAAAGCAATCAAAGAAAGCCAAAAAGAATTTACTAAAACTTTAGCTTCTTATGCTGATGTTTATGTAAACGACGCTTTCGGAACTGCTCACCGTGCACATGCTTCTACAGCTCTTATTGCTGACGAATTTGATGCAAATCATAAAATGTTCGGATACTTGCTTCAACAAGAAGTAGACGCAGTAGAGAAAATCATGAAAGATCCTGCTCGTCCGTTTACAGCGATCATCGGCGGATCGAAAGTATCGTCTAAAATCGATATTATCGAAAACCTGTTAGATAAAGTAGACAACCTTATCATCGGTGGTGGTATGGCATTTACATTCGAAAAAGCTAAAGGCGGTAAAATCGGTAATTCACTTTGTGAAGACGACAAGCTAGAACTGGCTAAAGAAATTATGGCAAAAGCTGAAAAAAATGGCGTGAACCTTGTTTTAGCGAGCGATGCTAAACTTGGCGACAAATTCAGCAACGATGCTAATACTCAATTTGCAGAAGCTAATGCAATTCCTGACGGATGGGCTGGTTTCGATGTTGGTCCTAAAGGCGAAAAAGAATTTTCTGATGTTATCATGGCATCTAAAACTATTCTTTGGAATGGTCCTGTAGGCGTATTCGAATTCGACAACTTCGCTCACGGTTCTGAAGTAGTAGCTAAAGCTATTGCAGCTTCGACTAAAGCAGGTGCGTTCTCATTAGTAGGTGGTGGCGACTCTGTGGCTTGTGTTAACAAGTTCGGATTGGCTGACCAAGTATCTTATGTATCTACCGGTGGTGGTGCTCTACTTGAGTTCATCGAAGGAAAAGTACTTCCTGGAGTAAAAGCAATCAGAGGATATTAATTATATCTGATCTTTAATTATAAAAATAGCCTGCATTCGATGAGTGCAGGCTATTTTATTTTGTAGAAAAGACACTATACAATTACATTTTATATTATATTTGTTTAAGGTTGAACTTTTAGAGTACATTGAAGACCAACCATTGAATCAAGACTATTAATACAGATAAACACATTATGAAGAAAACACTATTACTACTTTCACTACTACTCAGCTTCGGCTTATTCAGTTGTTCGGACGACGATGATAATAATGATGATAATCCGAAAAAGGATATACAGTTAAAATTGAAAGCAGACAAAACCACAATTGCTCCATTTGATAAATTGACTGTCAGTATTGATCTCGATATGGATTTGCTGATAAATAATTATGATAGTGTTGTATGGAAAACGAATGGTATATGGTGGAATGGCATTATTACTATACCTGACACCAGCGACGAAAGAGATGTTAACATTACAGATTACAGACTAGGAAAAAATAAAGTCAGTGCATTGGGATATAAAGACGGAGCAATAATAAGTGAAACCTCAGTGGAATATGAGGTTACAAAACCAACAGTAGATTTTTTCACAATAAAATGGAGTGGACCTCACCAAAACACTACTAATCACTACATGACAGACAGACCGGTAAAAACAAACGACGGTTCTTTAAGATGGGAAGGAATACAACTCGCTCTTCATCATTTTTCTGAAGGCGAACAGTATCAATATGCTATATTAGATTTCATGCCATATAGCACAACTATCCACAAATCAGAAAAAGTACAAAAAACGATGAAAAGCAGTTCCGTTTTACCTGATATAGAAAATTATGATTTTTTTGGAGCCATAGAGAGCTATGACGAAGAAAGGCGTAAAGAAGCCCATTTGATGACACGGTCATTTTTTCATGAATATATAACCCTTATCTATGGCAAGAGCATCTTAATATATGAAGGAAATGATATAGAGAAAACAATATTGTTCGACGAATATAACAAAAGATTTAAAAACCCAATCGACAAAGTATATCCTAGATTTTCCGATGCCTGTCCTGTTGAAATTTGGGAAACACCTTCGTCTTATATATGCATGTTTGCATCAGCGTCTCAGAGTTGGTACAACGTTATAGCAGAGCCACGACTATAGAGATAGAATATAAGCATAGATTGTGCTAAAAACACATGGCTGAGAAAGAAATCAAAGTCATGAATCGTGATTGTTTCTAAACTATATGAGCTTATTTTTTGAAACGCAATTTAAACTTTCTTCAAAATCTATCGTCATAGAATATGATACAATATACTAATTAAAAATATACTTACGGATTATGAAAAAAACACTACTATTACTTTCACTACTACTCAGCTTCGGCTTATTCAGTTGTTCGGACGACGATGATCCAAATCCGCAAACTGAGCTGGAAGAAATAGAGGAAATAAACCCTATGGCGGCTTATACACCCCTAGAAAGAAAAGTTGCTACAAATGAAATATTACTTGGAAAAGGTTATGATATAACAGGTACATATATCAGTGAGGAATCGACAAGAGAAGCTGTTATTGATTTTGATAAGTACATAAATGAAAATCCGGACGGATATGGCCATGCTACAAGCCCAGCCAGCTACAGCCATTCTGCAATAGGGACTACGTCGTCGGAATATATAAAACACTTGACTAGTATTTCGAGCAATAGCTACTGGAATGAAATAAACGGTAATGTTGCAGCTTTTAGTGGAACCATTCTGGATAATAAAAATTTTGATTTAAGAGATGATGAAACCCTCTCTACATATTCTTATGCGAGTACTCACACATACGTCATTACGGAAAGTTTTTATCTATATCACAATCCTCTGCTATTGATTTCATATATAACAGAGTCATTTGCTAAGGATATATCATCACTCTCCGCAAATAAGATTGTCGAAAAATATGGTACACATGTCATAAATGAATATTCTGTGGGTGGACGTTTTGACATGATATACAGATCGAAAATCAATGATAATTCGGGTGATAAAGAAAGAATAGTTAGAGCAGGGTCTTTTTACGCTGCAAGCCAATTGGGCATAGGTCTTTCTCATAGCGATAGTGACAGCGGCATTAAGGAACTTGTCAACCAGAATAAGCTACCGATAGCACATGTTGTGAGCCAAGGAGGAGATAACAGTATAGCTTGCGGAACATATAACCTACAAAAAGAATTTACGAAGCTCAATTACTACGAATGGTTTAAATCTTTAACAAGCGAAAATGCTTCACTTGTTGATATGCGACTAGACAGAATGATACCAATCTATGAACTTGTAGCCGACTCTAAGAAACAAGCAGAAATAAAAACTGCTGTTGAAAAATATATAGAAGATCGTCAAATCAAATAACAAGACAATAAAAATGCTGATCGCAAAATGACAAAGTGAGCATACTTAAATGTATGCCCACTTTTTTCATATTGTTATATCTATCTTATTCTTCCTCACCGCTCACTTCCTTCACCGCTTTCTCCATCCTCTTATCGGGAATAAACCAGAGCAAAGCAACCAGAGCATAAATCACACAACTGACAATAGGAAAGAACAAAGCCACTATGGTAGCTACTAAATATATAGCTGCCGACTCTCTTATCTTCGGATCGCATTTCAGTTTTTCGGCAGTTTTGCTATTGCTTTTTTCTCTAATGATGATTTCGACCAGTATCCACCACGCGATACATGCCATAAATAAGACCAAACCATATAGGAATACAGGTAATTCGTCTAAATGATTTTCGCCCATCCAACCCGTAGCAAAAGGTAACAGAGAAAGGCAAAACAGTAGAAAGAGATTTGCCCAGAGAATAGCGCCATTTACATGGCTTACCGATTGAAACAAATGATGATGGTTATTCCAATAAATACCCACATAAATAAAGCTCAAAACATAAGCAAAGAATGTGGGGACAAGGGGCTGTATATCTTTTAATTCTGTACCATGCGGAACTTTTAATTCCAAGACCATAATGGTTATGATAATTGCCATCACACCATCACTAAAGGCTTCTAACCTATTTTTGTTCATATAGAAATATTATATCGTTTACACATTATACAAACCTGTGGATCAAAGTAATAATGTGATAAAATAAAAACAACGAAACACTCATGTTGTTCAGTAGTTTCACTCTATAATAATTAATACATAAAAATTGTCTCGACCCAGCCCGCCAGATATTCTCTATTGATCTTTTGTCATTCCGAAACGTAGTGAAGAATCTGTCTAGCCTCCCCAACCCCTGGCCAAGGCAGCCCCCTACTAAATACTCGCCGCTGTCATCCCGATACGCAGTGAGGGATCTATTGTCTCTTGATGTTAAGACAATAGCTAGTAGCTTATTTCAGAGTAGATCCCTCACTGCGTATCGGGATGACAGAGGGAATGGCAGGTAGCTGTAACTCATAACTTATCATTCATAACTCATAATTATTCCAAACACCCTTTTGCATTCCTCCCTTTAGGGGGAGGGTTAGGTGGGACTTTCGTTTCGGAATGAAAGGATGGAAAAGAGTAATGACCAAGACGGGTATCATTACACCTTTTGGCACTCTATGTTTTAAAAATTATTTCTGTCAACTGGTCGTATCTATTTTTCATTTAAATAACTCAACCTACACAAAAGCTCTGCTAAACTTTTCGTACTTTTGCTACAAATACAATAAAGACTTACTCATGATTATTTTCAATACAACATTTCATGTGGACGACGATATAAAAGACGCTTATCTTCGCTTCATGAAAGAAATATACGTACCCCGTGCCCAAACTAGCGGATTCTTACATGCACCATGTTTTTCGCGTATACATCACCAACACGAAGAGGGTGGCACAAGTTTTTCGTTACAATTCAAAATAAAGAATGTAGAAACCCTCAACCATTGGCTCTCTGCCGACGGACAAGAATTACAGAAAGAGCTGACTGCAAAGTTTGGCAATAAGGCATTAGGCTTTATGACCTTGCTCGAAGAAATAGAATTATGAAAGAATGATACAAAAGGAACGCATAATATTAGGTATCGACCCCGGCACACAGGTGATGGGGTACGGTGTCTTACGTGTGGTGAACAACAAGCCCGAAATGCTGGCAATGGGTATCTTGAAACTGAACAAGAACGACGACCATTATTTGAAGCTTCGCCGCATCTTTGAGCGTATAATTACACTAATCGATGAATTTCTACCCGACGAACTGGCTATCGAAGCTCCCTTTTTCGGAAAGAATGTACAAAGTATGCTCAAGCTAGGTCGTGCACAAGGGGTAGCTATGGCTGCTGCACTGTCGCGCGATATTCCTATTTTTGAATATGCTCCATTGAAAATTAAGATGTCGATTACCGGAAATGGAAAGGCTGCTAAAGAGCAGGTTGCCTATATGCTACAAAACTTTCTGAAAATACCCGATGAGAACATGCTCAAAGAGATGGACGCGACTGATGGATTAGCTGCTGCGGTTTGCCATTTCTTCCAAACAAACAACCCGGCTCTCGATAAGAAGTTTACCAGTTGGAAAGACTTCATCAATAAAAATCCGGGAAAAGTTAAACTATAAAGATAATTCAATATGATTTACGAGGATCTGAAAGACATCGAATACGGCAGTGCATGGGAATATCAACAAATATTATTCGCAAAGGATATAGAATTGAAAAACAACAATTTATCTACCATCAACACACTCCTATTCTGCGAACACCCTCATACCATCACAATTGGGAAACATGGCAAGGAAGAGAATTTACTTTTCAACGAACGTTTTCTAAAAGAAAAAGGTGTAGCACTTTTCCAAATAGATCGCGGAGGTGATATCACCTATCATGGTCCGGGACAATTGGTAGCTTATCCGATCTTTGATCTCGAATCTTACAAAATCGGACTAAGGCAATATATATGCAACATAGAGGGAATTATAATCAAGCTTCTTGATTCGTATAATATCCAAGCCGAACGACTTCCCGGTGCAGCCGGTGTATGGCTTGATGTAAGCGAACCTCAACGCACGCGAAAAATTGCGGCAATCGGTGTGCGCAGTAGCCGATACGTTACCATGCACGGACTTGCGCTCAATGTAAATACCGACCTGAGCTACTTTAATCTTATCAATCCATGCGGATTTGTAGATAAAGGGGTTACTTCGATGGAAAAAGAACTGGGATATAAAGTAGATATGGAAGAAGTAAAGATGAGAATGAAGGCTTTGTTTGAGGAGATATTCGTTGAACAATAAACCTAAAAAGAAAACCTAATCTCTTTCTATTTTTTCAGATTGATATGTATAGGAAGCGTAAAATAGACATCGACATTCTCTCCTTTTTGTTTTCCGGGTATCCAACGTGGCATTAGCTTTATTACTCTAGCCAATTCTTTTGCCAATGCAGAATCGGCATGACGGAGACCTTTTACATCCTTCACTTCGCCTGTCTTACTTACAACAAAACGTACCGAAGCCGAACTGATTATTGCTTCTTCTATGGAAACAACAGGGTATTTTAAATTCTCACTTATAAACTTATGCATCTCCATATCTCCTCCGGGAAAAACAGGCATCTGCTCTACTACAACGTAAACACGGTCTTTATTTAACGTATTCTCGCCCTCTACTTTTTTCTGGCTATAAACAGTAGAGGAAAAGCCTATGAAGGCTGTTATCAATAAAATAATTACACGATTGACATTCTTCATAATAGATTAGTTAACAACATTATAAACCAAACATTTCGGCAAACAATTCGTAAGAGTGCATCTTATCCTCTATCGTTTCGGTATAGGTAACAAGCATCATCTCATCTACACCGTAGTGAGCAGCTAATGCTTCTATTTTAGGCTTCACTTGTTCGGGCGTTCCACTAATGGTACGGCGACGATTTACTTCTATACGCTGCTTTTCGTAATTGGAATATGATATATTTTTTATCTCGTCATAGGTTATGGGTGCTAAACTACCTCCCGTTTCCAGTTGCACGAAACGATAGTCCATAAGTGCTTGCTGACGGTATGCCTTTTCTTCGTCTTCGTTGCAAAAAGCAAATACTGCCACATTCGCCTTCGGATGTTTCAGATCGGCAGATGGTTCGAACTCAGCCCTGTATTCTTCAACTGCATCGCGCCCTCCTACCGGATTGATGAAATGAGCAAACGATACTGCCATACCGAAATGAGCTGCAAACATAGCACTTTCGCCGCTAGAGGTCAGCAACCATTGAGACGGCACGGTAGATATGTGCGGTTCGGCTTTTACTTTCTGATAAACCGTACCCGCTCCATCGGCATCGTGAAAGAAGTTTTCGAGATCGTAAAGCTGATTTATAAAATCCTGCGGATTGAATTGGTTGCTTGGGTTGAGTAACGAAGCTGTCAATCGGTCTGTTCCCGGAGCACGACCAATGCCCATATCTATTCTGTTGGGAAACAGAGCTTCGAGCAGTTTGAAATTTTCAGCCATCTTCAGCGCGCTATGGTTGGGCAGCATGACACCACCTGATCCTACACGGATATTAGTTGTATGGTTGGCAAGATGCGCTATCAGTATTTCGGGCGCAGAGCCTGCAAGGGCACGTGTATTGTGATGCTCAGATACCCAGAAACGGGTGTAACCCAGTTTATCTGTCAATTGTGCCAATTGGGTTGTTTCCTGTAATGCTTCTGTGGCAGTACCTCCTTTTCGGATGGGTGACTGATCGAGTACGCTAAGCTTTATTGTGTTTGTTTTCATTATCTCTATTTTTGTGTAAAGTACTAAGTTATGAAAAGTAAAGGAGACTATTTTAGATTTATATTATTTTATAATATCTGATATAATACTTTGTCATCTCGAAACGAAAGCCCTACCTAACCTCCCCCAAAGGGAGGAATGCAAAGAAGGTGTTTAGAATAATTATGAGTTATGAATAATAAGTTATGAGTTACAGCTACCTGCCATTCCCTCTGTCATCCCGAAACGATAGCCCCTCCTAACCTCCCCCAAGGGGAGGAATGCAGAGAGGGCATACAGAGCCCCTCCTTGGGAGGGGTTGGGGAGGCTAGTTTATAGTCCATGTTACTCTGTAATTGAAAATCTGATTAAATCTTTACTCTCCATAATTATCCTACAAACAAGCATAAATAAGTATATTTATTGTCTCAAATGAAAAACAAAACAATGAAGATTAACCTTAACGCAATTCTTCTCTTCTTTCTTATTATATCTGTGCGTCCTGCTATGGCTCAAATAGTAGTAGATGCCGGTCCTGTCGATTTATTTGACCTAGATAATGGCAAATTCTATTATAAGAGTGACGATACATACGATCTGCTCGAAATAACATTCAAATTGAATGACGAGAAAGCCGAAGGATACGAATGGGAAGAAAATCCCGAAACGACTTTTCCCATATACACTAGAAACATAAAAAAAATCGAACCGAAAGAGTTCGAAAAATTGTTTGATACTAAGAAGTATATTGTTTACAAAGACAAAGATACACGAATCGAATTGATGAAATTCAATAAAGATTATTTTGCCATTTGCAAATACCAATTCGAGGAAGACCTAAGAAACGAGTCTGACAGACCTAAGCGCATTTGGAAATTATCTGATGTAAGCCATTCGGCTTACTATTACATGAAGGTAGGTGATAAATATATTATAGAACTTTTGGACGAGGATCCCAATTATATAGTGCCTCAGGGCAATGAACTTGTCGCCCTAACAGGAGCAGACTATTACTCCCGAAAAACAAGCAATTTAAAACCCGAAAAACTCACGGATAAAGATAAAGAAACGCTTCTGGCTAATATAAATATCAGAGAAAAACTGAATTATAAAATAAAACGAACAGATGAAGGATATACCCTCCTAAATAAATTTAATGCCCGCGTCTTACCGCAAACCTACGATAGTATACAAATCGGCACACAGCATATAATTACGGAGAAAAACGGAAGAGCCACAGTATTCACTACATTTTTTGATACAATTGTTGTAAACAATCTGCAAGCAGCCTATTTAAATATTCACACTTTTTCGCCCAATATTGTAGAAGGAATAGCAAATAATGAACATATATGGATTGTGGGACAAAATCTGAAAAAAGATGCAACTATAATACCTTGGGAGCGTGATTTAATACCTCCCGGACTTTCACTTTCAGGCTACCAACTAACAAGAGATAAAGGCGATTATCAACTGATAAGATTTGCAAATCAAGATATAACTAAACTCACCATCAAAAATGTCTCGATAGATAAACTATATTTTATAGGTAAAGATTCAATTTGGGGAGGTGCCGACTTCGAAGATTATTCGGAATTAATTACCGAAGGACTCATTGTCGAAAAAGATGGCAAATATGGCTTATCAACTATTATAGTAAACAAGGATAATAAGACCTTCAGCCTAAAAGAACGAGTGCCTGTTATTTTCGACAATATAGAGACTTATCCCAGTCACGAAGGCGGTGAACACTTATTATATAAAGACAATTTAATCGGGTTCTATCCCAAAACAACCGATGCCCGCTACCTGAAACTTGACAAACATAAAACAGGTAATTTTATTCGCTTCACACTACCATCGGGGCAAAAAGGGTGGCTCAATGCAGAAGACGGAAGGGAGTATTTAGATATAGAAAAATAAGTAATTGTAGCGGATAAAAAAAACTACGACTAATTGATATTTTCCAAAAGCTTCGAGAGGTGCTGTTTCGCTTAGCGAAAGGCATCCGGCACTGTTGTGTTTTATAACATATAAAAAGACGCTACCTTCAAGAAACTTTCACACACACATCATTGTTAAAATTTATAGATATCACACCAATCAATAACCAATAATTTTAATAATCATGAAGAAAATCTTTTTTTTGCTTACTCTATTCGTTGCCGTATCTTTAGGTAACAGTGCACATACCACAGAGGTAAAAGAAACCCAACAAGTTATCAATCCTTATTATGCATCTTTCACGTTCGATTACAACAGTTCTGCGGCCGGCCAATTTAATGTTACCTTCCCTACAACAGTGGCCAATGTCAGTGCACCTCCTTTATGCAATGTATCTATTTCAGGAACCACATCGAAAGATATAAGGATTTCGATTTATGCCGAAGAGATGAGAGACTGGGCAAGAACTCATACATCTACTACATATGTAGAATTAGCATTTTATCTAAGCAATGGCGAAACCAAATGGGTAAGAATCTACTATCCGGCATATAAATAATGGGACATATTTTATCTTAAAATAGTGTGTCGTAAGTAAAACAATACCGTCAAATTGTTATTCTCTTTTGTCATTCTGAACGGAGTGAAGAATCCCGACTCTTGATAGAGAGATTCTTCACTCCGTTCAGAATGACAGAATGATACGAAAAATCACTTACAATACATCCTTTTTTTCATGTTAAGCTAAATTATATGTAAAACTACACTCACAAATAAAAATAAATTTATTTTACATATCCCATATTTATTTTTTAACTTACGCCCTAATAAAATTGACTTATCTGCTTCTAATACACAGCTAATATGAAAAAGATTCTGCCGCTATTTATCCTTTTCCTTTCGAGTATTGCTCTGCATGCTCAAAGCCCTGACGAAAAAATTGCCGCATGCCTCAACAACAGCGATTTTTTCACGCTCGACGAACAATATACTTTATTGAAGGACAGCGTACAGAGTCCGGTGCTCAAGACCTTTTCCGAGTCGCTTTTGAATGCCGTTTTTAATCGTCCGCAGAAGGCCTTCGCATCCATCGATTCGCTCATACAATATCATCAACAAGATATTGGCTTCGACAATGTACAGACTATGCTATCGTGGAAAAATCAACTATTATCAGGTCAGGGAGAATATATTAAAGCAGACGATGAGTTAAGCAACTTCATAGCAAGTATAGAACCTTATATCGATTCTGTAACATTGAATAACTATCGGCAATTAGACCGGATAAACAAAGCGATGCGCAATATTCCCAAAAGTGAACTGATCCGTCCCGATAGCGATTGCATAATTGATATTGAACTGGAGCCATTCGAATACGAAGGCACACCAATGGGTACTACACTTTTTGTTCCGGTGGCGATAAATGGTGAAAATGAACGATTTATTTTCGATACGGGCTGTCCCGGAGGTGCATTTATATCAGAAGATTTTGCGAACAGGCATCATGTGAAAATAATATATGATTCGCTTCAGATTTCGGGAACAGGCACACGATTGGGCAAAATGGGGTTAATAGATAGTATAAGCATTGGAAATATGACATACAAAAACCTGACGGCAATCATCGCTCCTGCGGTTTCGGCAGTAGATAGTATTTATAAAGTTGATGCAGTACTAGGATTGGGGATAATGACGGCTGCGGGCGAAGTCCGAATATTACCTAAAGAGAAGAAAATAATTTTCCCCATCAGGCAAACATCTTTACCCGAAAGTGGGCGGAATATACTGTTTCTTTCGAATCAGGTATTGCTAAAAACCTATTCGAATGCCGAACGAATGATAATGCAGTTCGACACAGGAAACATCGAATCGGATCTACATTATACTTATTATCAAAAACACAAGGACGAAGTGGAAAGAACGGGTCATAAAGAATCGAAAATATCAGGTGGCTTCGGAGGTGTTAAAACAATCGATATATACAGATTACCAAGCATTCCTCTACGCGTAGGGAATAAAGATTTCCGATTGAACGATATAAGAGTAAACATCGATCCCGTATTTATAAAACAGGGGAAAGAAGATGGTTCTTTAGGGATGAGCTTTGTCACATTATTCGACAAAGTGACAATTAACTTCGATAAGATGTTTGTAGAAGTTGAATAGAAATCTAGCTAAATCTCCAATCCATACAATAAAAATGCAGACTGTTTATCTAACAATCTGCATTTTCTATTATATAATTTACATAATCATTCGTCGGACAACCAGTTCTTAAGATATTCTATTTCATCTTTTGTTTTTTGGCTGGCAATGTTCACTGTCAGCATTTGCTTGCCATTAGCAGACTGTTCTTGCTTATCGTTAAGCCCTTGCATGCGTGATATGATGGTTGCATTATAAATACCCAGACTTGCACCCTCTATCTGTTCTTGCCTGATAATATCACAAATATGCTTCACTACGGTCGCAAAATCATCTTCTGCACCGAGAGTTTTGAACGATCCTTCGCTTATCCCACAATAGACACATAATCCGACTAGGGTGTATGGACGACCAATGGGGACATCGATCACGTCACCTTTACGATCGCCCGACTTCATCAACTCACTTTTATTCAACGGATGCTCGTCGCACCATGCAAAGTATTCATAGGCTTTGAGCATGAGCTTATCGGGCGAATCATAGGCCTGCTCCTGCCCTTCCTTGCCACGATTCATATAATATTTTTTCTTTATTTTTGCCATACTACTTAATCATTACTGGTCTTTTTAGTACGCTTTCTAGGTTTAGTCTCTTCTATCCCTGTTTTATTTTCAGGTTGTGCTGCAAGCCATATTCGCAGTTGCTTCACTTTGCGTATCAAACAACTGGCACACGATTGAGGTTGTTCTGTTGTACCAAAAACCTGATTGTATAATTTATAAATACGACTCATTGAGTAACGGTGTGTTTTCTCTACTTCTGAGATAAGTTGCTTTACTTCGTTTTCTAGTTTGATGTCTTGATTCATTTTACTACTTTTTTATTATCAATATATTTAACTGTAAAGAATATTATAAATGCAGCAATCAGCCCGACTACAAATATTTCGATCGACCAAGCAACCAGAGCAAAAAGAAGAGATAAGAACCATGTGAAATGGAAGATTAAACAGGGTCGGCAGTTGAAGGGTTTCCTATCGAAAAACCGGCTGATCTCGGGCAAGCGTAAGGAAAGAATTGAACTCCAATAAAGGCTTGCGGTAAGAATTAACACAAAGCCTATCAGTATAATTATTGCATCCATATAGTCTTTTACTATATAGATAAACTCGACAAAAAATGATAAGTCATGAGTTACAGCTACCTGCTGTTCCCTTTGTCATCCCGAACTGAAAGGAGGGATCTGCTCCGAAATAAGCTGCTAGTTGCTAGCTATTGACCAATAGCCTCAATAGCTACAAGATCCCTCCTTTCAGTTCGGGATGACAGAGTACAACTCTGTGGTTAAAAATATAAACGAACAAAAAAATGCCCCGATACAGGATCGAGGCATTTGATAAATATTGATTAGAGATGATTATCTTTCTGATGAATTATTCGTGAATATCTCTCCCTTTCACAGGAGGAATTGTACTATCCGTACCATCTACTGCACGATTGATTATATAATGCGGAGACATTACTTCTACACCAGCTTCTGCAAACACATTCTGAACATTTTGTCTGATATCGGAATAAACTTTAGGCATCATATTCGCTTCTTTGATATACACATTTAATTGATATTCTACATAGAAATCATTCAATGCAGTTTGCAGAATAAATGGCTTTTGTTTTTTCGAGAGGTTATCGGTTCGCTGTGCTACCTCCAGCAGCAACTCATGTACTTTTTGCCAAGGGACATCGTAACCGATAGTTACAGGGGTGTATAATATAAGACCATATTCTTTAGCCGAGAAACTATAATTTACTGTTTGCGAAGACATCACTGTAGAGTTAGGTATTGTTATCACCTCATTCTTTGGTGTTTTTATGCGGGTCACTAAAGCCGTTTTTTCAATCACATTACCTACACAATCACCCATTTTGATACGGTCTCCCAATTTGAACGGACGCATATAGGTAATAACCAGACCTGCGACAAGATTACCGATAATGGATGTAGACCCTAGCGATATAATAATCCCTGCAAAAACCGATACTCCTTGAAAAATATTGGAATCGGATTTCGGCAGATAAGGGAAAATAAGAATAAACATAAATACAAAGAGTATAACTTTGATTATGTTGTAGGTCGGACGTGCCCAATCGGGATAGAAACTTTTTAGGGTAATTTTCCCTTCTGCTATTTTATCGGCAATAGAACGCAAAAACTTTTGCAGATACTTGAAAATAACAACTATAACAATTATAGTGAACAGTTTAGGCATGTAATCTATCACGCTCTTTATTATCGACTTGAATGGCGATACAACATAGTCGAGCAAACGGTCTGAAATATCCTTGGTGTCGGGAAACAATTTGAACAGAAGTAATACACACAAATAGAGCGACACCAAAATAAGCAACGACCGCAATATATTACACACTATCACAAGCACTTGTACCTCACGCTGCGCATCTATGATACCAAATAATCCTTTGATTCTCTTATCGCGTTGCATGCGTACAAATATCTTCAATCGCCTGATGGCATAGTAGATGAGTTTGACTAGGAAATATTCGGCAACGAGAATCAGCATAACGCCCACCACCTGAATGGCAATGCGCTGCCAGCTCGTCTCTTCCCGATGATTATCTATCGCACTGATAATCTGCGCCCTATACTCTTGGGCAACATCTATTTTAGATCTGGACTGCTGCTCGGCCTGTATGGTATCTATACTGGCTATTATCTGATTGTTGTACAGGATATTGATTGTACCGTTATGCTCTACCAGTTTAAGAGAATCTTCGGTATATTTATGATCTTCCTCCAGTTCCACAATTCGCTTCGAGATAGCTTCTGCACGTTGGTCGGAAGTAAATGAACCTATATTGCCATAAACATAGAATATCGTATCGCGAAACGGGGCAACCGGGGCTTTACTTAGTGGCTTTTTTTTAGCCTCTATGGTATCTATCTTCTCTACTATAACTTCGGCTTTTTTCTTCGATGAACTTTTCTTTTGTGCCTGAACAAATGTTGTACACAAAAGGAATAGCGTGAGTATATACAGGACGCGAATGGAGTAAGTATGTGTATTTTTGATCATAACTGTGCAAGTTCGTTTATTGGCAGCAAATATAAATTTAAATTTCTACATTACAATACACCATCTATCTGCAAGGTCTATTTTTAATATCCAGAAAACAAAAAAGCCCTGACTAGCAGGGCTTTTAAGTAATATAATGAGAGATAGTTTATTGCTTAGCGACCTTGATACGTGTCACATTTCCTTCTCCGTCTGTCTTCTCCAATACATAGATACCTTTCTTTAGTCCTGTGTTTTCTATATTGAAATTCATTATATTCTTCTCCGTATATACTACCGACCCTGTTGTGAGGGAGTAGATACGGATGGAAGCGGTGGATGGTTCTGAATCTGCTACGTCATCAAGAGCTGATTTCATCACCCATTCATTTGAATTACACATAGCAACATCCCTTAGTATTATTACCGGGCCAGACCATCCGCACTGGTTATTAGCACTATACAGAATTGCTATTTGTCCTATCTCTAATGGTTGTACAATTGCATAATTACTAGTTTTAGTTAGGAACTCAAACCTTTTCCCTGATCCTTTTTCCCATTTATAATCATACGTTCGATTTAAGCCTTTCATTTCTAATTTTATTGTCGCTTTAACATCATCTCTAATATTTAAACATAACGGCCCATTAGCAGTTGGAGGCCTAAATAGTGCAGGAGGACCTACCCAAAAGGTCTTTTGTATAGTAAAAGTCTTTCCCTTGTACACGATCACTGCCCGAATCTCAGCATTTCCATTTCCAACACCCTTAAAGGTAGCATTCGGGGTTCCTTGCCCACTTTGGAGAGTTGCATTACTAGTTGCTGTCCATGTTATTTTCGCATCTGGAGCTTCCTCAATATGTGATATAGAGAATACGTTTGAAATATTTGAGCAAATAATATCTGGTCCAACAATATTAAATGTTGATTCTAGTACTATTGTTTTAGTAAGTGTACGTAAAACATTATTATTTTGATTTTTTATTTGAGCTGTCAATACAACATCTATTCCACCAGCTAATGCTTGCACTTTTGCCACATTTTCTTTAGCCTCTGCTATTTTAGCTTTATCAGAATTGATACTCCATGCAACGTTATTAACCGTACCACAAGAAGAATTGATACTATATGTTCCTATTTCTAACCGAGACAATTTATCAGGTCCATTTAATGTAAGTTCATTTAATACATTTGTAATTTCAATCTTTAATGTCGTGGGAGTTCCACCAGCACCTGCTGCTTTGATATAAGCATCTTTTGTTGCTACATTATTCCAATGAACATAAAAATCGAACTGGCCTTGTCCTTTCGATACATATTTAGTCATAGTCTGTTTTGAATCATCAAACCGTCCATGCGTACTAACCTCAACAGCAACCGCAGCTGTCGCCCCTGTTGTATTATTGTATTTTACAGTATAAGAAACCCTACCACCATCACAAACTTTAAATAGCCCGATAATTTCGGTAACTTTAACTTGAGAAAAGACACCTAATGAGTAAATAAAAATAAAAGACAATAAGAGTAATAATTTTTTCATAAGCATTAATTTTAGATTTAAAACACAATACGAGCACCAATATATAAATTTTATTTAAATTAACTTAATAAACAATCAATATAATTCAAAATTAAACCTCACCATATACAAATTTCACATCACACAGTTTTACATTATAAATATCAGCATATTCGCGCCTTATCTTTTCAATATTATCAGTAACCAGATTGACGCTTAGCCGAGTTACCCCTATTATTTTTATCCTTCTTATTTTATACATATGGTAATTATTAGTTATGAATCAATATCTTCCCTCTTTGTCATCCCGAACTGATAGCCCCACCTAACCTCCCCCAAGGGGAGGAATGCAAAGAGGGTATTTAGAATAATTATGAGTTGCAGCTACCTACCGTCGGCCCTGTCATCCCGAAACGCAGTGAGGGATCTGTTCTGAAATAAGCCGGTAGCTAACAGCTATTGGCTGATAACATCAAAAGATAAGAGATCCCTCACTGCGTTTCGAGATGACAGAGGCGAGTACACAAAGCCGGATTGGACAGGCTTAGCAAACCATCAGCACCTCCCTACGCCTTTGTAGAAATTCGTGATTGCGGCAAACATCCTTCTTTATCTTAGATACAATGGCTTGAATCTGATGCGCTTTGAGATGGGTTATATCAGCCAGTACGTCGTAATTAATAGCAGGTTTAAGGCTTACATACATTTTAAACAGCTCAAACTCTCGAATCTTATAGCGGTCATATACATAATCGAAAATATCCTCCTCGAGCCTTTTTTGCTGAATCTCTTGCTCCATGTTATAACCTCCCATATCAGGCTTATCGTAATTGGGCGAAAGTGCACAATAACGACTGGCTTTCATATTGCCCTGTACATAGTTTGTGAAAAACGAGCGAAAGAAATAAGAACGATAGTTATCTATATCCAACCCCGAATAAAGTATACTTTCGTACATCCTCAAATAGGTTTCGCTCAAGGTGTCCTCATTAAATATGTCTTTAGTTTTCAATTCACACACAAGCGACGAATGACTTTCTGCAAACCATTCATTAAACCGCTGAACTTTAACAATTCCATCTTTCGCAGGAGTTTTATCATGCTTACCGCGAATCATATACTTTTTACCTGTATTACCTCTAAAACTGTTTCCTAATCGCATAATTTTATTATTTTTAAAGTAAAGTTCATTTTGACTTTTAACCACGGAGTCGCACAGAGTATCACGGAGTAAATAATTGCTGTAAAACAGACTGTTTCATCATCAGAATATGTTTTATCTTAGTACTGAAACCTAAACAACTCCGTGAAACTCCTTTTACTCTGTGGTTAAAAGAAAGTCGAGACGACTTCGCAATAAGCACCCTAAGCCCTCGCAATTAAGAGCCTTAAAAAAAGGGTTTATATAATGTTAAACTGATTGTTACCGACTGACGACCCGTCTTAGCTTCTCAGACTTTCTCCGCGAAACATGATTCGTTTTGTTGTCGATTTTATTCTATCTAAAGTTCTGTCACCATAGCGCTCACGAAGATTGTCTACCGATTGATTACTGCTAATCAGAATCAATTTATTGTATTTTTCGGCAGCATCCACTATTTCGTCGAATGCCCACCGGCGCTGCCCATACTTCACACTTTGCTCTTCGGTGCCCACATCATCGAGACTGATAAGGTGTTTCGACAAGGCATAATCCACATCCCTATTCATATCCTGCATATCGAAAACCGACACCACTTTCTGGCTGAATTTCAGAAGGATTGCAGGCAATACCATTCTGCCTAAAAGGCTTTTTCCTCGCCCACATTGTCCGTAAAGAAACAGGCCTCGTCCTTGGTTATCGCTTAGCCAATCGACCACCTCATCGTATTCGGGCAACCAGATCATATCCTTATCTTCGCGCTTCAGGAAATAAATCAGTGCACTTTCGAGAACCTGCTGCGCATTTTTTATTTTCACCTTTATTTTAGATTGTGGGAGCTTCATCCCATGGCGTTCCATCTCATGGTATACCTGATCAAAATTGTACATAAGTGATACTATTATCGTGTTTTGGCGCAATTCGTTTTTCTTCTTTCCTGTTCATCTCCCATGTTCTGACTGCTGCCTGCCAGTCTTTCATTTTATTCTTACCTACAAACCAATCTTTCGACTGATAAAAATCGAAGAATGCCTGAGGGTTTATTCCATTATTTCTTTCGGTGCAGTAAGCAGTAACATCTGCCAATGTCGGTATTGCAAAAGACGTAGATGGATGATCTGTAACTATTCTTTTTGATTGGTTAGCAACTTGGTTTTCCCGAGCCTTACAGACATAATACTGTGCAGGTTTTAGCTTAGAGACCCCTTCTCTAAATGTAATAAAACCAAGAGCAGACAATTTGTTCCGACGATCGGCTAATGCATTCCTATTGATACCCAATACCGCACACAGCACACCGGTAGATTGGCAGAAAGGATTCTGCCCGATCTCTCCGCACCTGTGAAGGAGATAGCTATACAAATCGTGCTCATGTAAAGATATTACGCCTTGCTCTCTCAATTTCCATGCCTTATCAATCAATTCCATATTGTCCATATTCCTCGTTCTTTATACACATTCATTTTTCAACATTTATCCAACAATTCCGTTTGCTTTTTGTAATCGGCATAAACAATATGCAGACGTGTAAGAAACTTTTGCAATTCGGTAAGATCATATATCGATTCGCGTATATAGCGATTGGTGTAACCAAACTGATTGTCGAGACTCTGATCCGTATCGTCCGACCCTTTATTTACAATCTCCTGAATAGCATTGCTGATAAGCCCAATCTGATGCTCGAAGTTGCCTGTGAAGAAATACGACTCCAATACGTTTGCTAGTCCTCTTCCTGATTCAGAGATATTCTGTAACTGTTTATAAAATGCATCCCTACTCATAATCTAGTTCAATTTTGAATTAATAAATACCTATTTCTTTTAACCTGTCGGACTTCACATCGTAAGCTTGTGCTACAACCTTATGCCAATTGATATTAAAGTCACTTATTACTTTTTTGAGTCGTGAGTTTAACACTGCTGTATCTTCGTAAAGCAAATCCCAATCGCTATCGAGAATCTCCGCTCCTTTCAGCTTCACCTCATCCATATATGTATTGAAATCGACACAAATGCGTATACCCCCAATCTCTTTGTCCAAGTCGGACAATTCTCTTATATCCGATTCCTGCAAATGATTCTCAACCATTGAAAGAATATCGCTCATCTTCTTTTCATCGCAATAACATTCGATTTTTAATGCCCCCATTCATCTCTCCTTTCTTTGTTATTATTTATCTTCAATCATCAGTTAGTATTAAATTGAATTACATAGTACAAATATACACCAATCACATCAATTGGTAAAATATTGAACTATGTATTTTACCACACAAACATCATTTAGAATTGATCTAAATAGCATTTACGGCAAATCATTGGATAGTCATAGATTAAGGGGTAATACTGCTGCCATTCTGAAATGAGAGCCCCTCCTAACCTCCCCAAGGGGAGGAATACAAAGAGAGTGTTTGGAATAATTATGAGTTATGAATGATAAGTTATGAGACAGTTATCTGCCGTTCCTTCTGTCATCCCGATACGTTAGCCCCTCCTAACCTCCCCTAAGGGGAGGAATGCAAAGAGGGTATTTGGAACAATTATGAGTTGCAGCTACCTGCCGTCGCCCCTGTCATCCCGATACGCAGTGAGGGATCTCCTGTCTCTTGGGTTTATCAGCCAATAGCTATTAGCTACCGGCTTATTTCAGAATAGATCCCTCACTGCGTATCGGGATGACAGCAGCGAAAAAAAACGATGCCAAAGGCTGAGATGTAGAATGACAGAGACAATTTTTTAAAATAAAGTAAACTCAATGAAGCCGTCTTGACTTTTCAAAAGTTTTGTTTGTTTGTTTTTTTACTCTCTTTGTCATGCTGAACGATAGTTAAGCATCTCTTAACCGAGATCCTTAATTCCTCAGGATGACAAAATAATACGAAAAACAAAAAGTCAAGACGACTTCAATAAATAATATCTCTCACTCATAATAATTAGACGAAATTTATACCTTTGGCGAACCGAATTTCAAACTAGAAAATGAGAATAGTACTGTTCCGGAAGACGACACCAAATAGTACAGAAGAAAAAAACAAATACACAATGAAACAATTTCTTACGCTTATTCTTATTCTAAATATAGCACAGCTTTCTTTTGCCCAAGAGCTGATAACGGTCAAGGGTCGTGTATTGGACAACGAAGGAAAACCGGCTTTTGCTTTATATGTTTACGAAAAAGGCAACCCCATGAATTATACTAAAGGCGATGATAAAGGATATTTCTCCATTCAGATCAAACCCAAGACCAACCTTATATTTGACGGACATTCTTCGTATATCCGTCAGGAAATAGCTGTAAAACGCAACAAATTTCTGAATGTAATAATGCAAGAGAAGGACGACTCTGAAGATTATGATAAAACTGAAGACTTTTATTTACCTAAAAATTTAATGAGCCGTATTAATATTAAGAATAAAGATGACTCGGTAAAATACTCAAAGGCTTTTATTTTAAATAGGATGCTTTTCGATTGCAAGGAAAAACAAATAGGGCAACGTATTCTATTTCCTGTTGGTACGGTAGGTACAGGAGGTGGCTTTGCTAGATTGGGGGTTGACCATACTAAAACAAAAGTAGTGGTTGTAGGACAGAGAAATTTTTTAGTAAATAAAAAGTTCGATTCACAAGCATTAAGTAATTTATTACAAAATCCCGAATCGGTACAAAGTATGTCTCAGTCAGATACAAGCGACAGCATAATTACTTATTGGCACGGAGAACGGGTTGTTCTGAAAAATACTGCACCCAAAATATATATGTATCAGCAAAGATCTTTTTATAAAGATAAAGAAGGTCTTTTCCTTTTAGCATATAATTATACCGACACTCTAAAGTATATAACTGACGGAGTGTATGCAAATAAGGACAAGATTTATATTATACAAAAACAAAAAACTGCTATTATCCCTATTAATCTAAATGACGCATATTCTGTCTACAATATCGATTACAATGCCATAAAAAAAGAAGAAATTAGTAATAATATCGAGACAGATAATAAAGAATATCTGCGAATATTGAGACGGAATAATTACGGAGTTAAAGACAATATAGATAGAAATAATCTGCAAATAGTAAGAAATACATCCGGCAAACCGACACACTATATTTACGATGGGCAGAATCTTTTTTATAAAGAGGAGCTAGTTGCGTCTGATATCGATTTAAATAAGCTAGACATACTTCATCCGGAATGCCTTACCGATGGAGTGACTTATTACATAGCCGGAACGGCAATACATAAAAATGATTTATTCGTCGAAATAGACTGGATATGGTAGACTCTGATAATAAACAAAATACCTAATTTTGCGTTTCAAGATATAAGATTGGGTATAAACTTAATAATACAATATGAAATACAGTTTTGCAAATGATTACAGCGAAGGTTGCCACCCCTCTATATTGAGAGCGCTTACTGAGAGCAACCTCGTACAACAAGCCGGATATGGCGATGATAGTTACACACTGAATGCAGTAAAGGCGATCAGGCAGATGACCAACAACCCCCATCTGGATGTACACATGATAGCCGGAGGAACACTCGCCAATCTAACCGTATTAGGCGCTATGCTCAAGCCATACGAATCGGTTATAGCTGCCGATACAGGACACATATATGTAAACGAAACGGGAGCCATAGAGGCTACCGGGCATAAGGTAGAAGCTGCTGCAACAGCCGATGGTAAACTTCGCCCCGAAGATATCGTCCAATTTCTGAACAAGGCGCGCGGGCATCATGTTGTGAAATCGAAGGTGGTATATATTTCTAATTCTACGGAATTGGGAACTGTCTATACGAAACAGGAACTGACCGACCTATCTGATTTCTGCAAAGCTAACGATCTACTTTTGTTTATGGATGGCGCACGCCTTCCGATGGCACTTGTTGCCCTGTCGAACGACCTCACTCTGGCAGATATAGCTGCTCTTACGGATGTATTCTACATCGGTGGAACAAAGTGTGGTGCATTACTCGGCGAAGCGGTAGTTATAACAAACGACAAACTGAAAGTAGAATTCAAATACCACCTCAAGCAAAGGGGAGCACTCATGGCTAAAGGCCGAACAATGGGTGTTCAGTTCGATCAATTGCTACAAAACAATCTGATATTTGATTTAGCTCGTCACGCCAATGCAATGGCAGCCAAGATAGGAGAAGCATTTATCGATCTGGGTTATAATATGCTAATAGAATCGGACACAAACCAGATTTTCCCAATCCTACCAAACACAACGATCGAAAAGCTACAAGAAAAATATGCATTTCTGATATGGAAGGAGATAGATGCGGAATACTCGGCAGCACGGTTTATAACATCGTGGGCTACAGAAGAAAAAGCGGTGGACGAGTTTATAGAGACACTGATGAGAATTAAAATGCGATAACTACGATCACTAAACAACAAGTATTGCTTATATATTAAACAATGAATATTTTCATTTCCTTTTTTGCACAAAAAGAATTAACACCTATATTTGTAACTCATAATTAATTATCGAATGATGAAAAGAATTTCTCTTATAATCTGTCAAGTCGTATTTTGCTTTACTGCATTATTTAATCAATCTTGTAGCAAAGATGAACTATTGCCTGAAAAAGAAAACACAGTCAAACTTCGAGACGTATCTAAATACTTAATATTAGGAAACTCTATAACTGTTGTTCAAAAAAGTTCTTACTGGTGGGGAGAATGGGGAATGGCTGCTACAAAAGCTAGTTCAGACTATGTGCACGTATTCAACAGCTTACTTGAAAACAAATTCAGCCATAAAATACCATATAAAGCAATTAATATTGCAGAATGGGAAAAAAACACAAATACTTTTGATAACAGTAAGCTCAATAGTTATTTTGACCATGATGAAAATTTAGTAATATTGAGGATTGGAGAAAATGTTCCATTTCCAGATTTAAATACCTACGAAAAAAACCTAACAACTCTAGTTAAACACATAAAAAAACAAGCCCCGAATGCACATATAGTCTTAACTGGTAACTTTTGGAAAAGTTCAAAAAGAGATCTAATTCAATATAATGTTGCAAAGTCCGAGGGATGTACGTGGGTTGCTCTCAGCCAGCTCGACTTCCCCGAATACAAACCCACATTAGATACTCAAGTATATGACGACGAAGGCTCTTTACATAAAATTAGTGAAGGTGGAGATCAAGCTATAGAAGTAATTAATCACCCTGGAGATAAAGGTATGAAAAGGATAGCTGAATTAATTTTTGATGCCATTATTTAATAGAAATCACATTATATAATATTGCCTTGCGGTTTTTAAAACGATCGAAACATCATAATATGCCGACAAGACAATTATCTCTTCAAACCAAAATATAATATTAGCAAAATCAACAATATCCGTCCGCACCATATCTGAAACGACTGGAAGGACGATAGCCTGTTTACTTCCTGCTGTTCGATAACGGGATAAGGTACTTGAACGGAATCGGTTATAAAAACAGAATCACGCACCAACTTGTCCTTATAAACAGTCTTATACTTTTCGTACCAGACTGTATCACCTTTCATCTTTATCATAATAGAATCGTGTAAGTAAACCGAATCGCGATACAAGCGGTCTTTATATTCTGTTTTTACAGATTCTACGGGTACATAGATCGTTTTGGATTTGCAACTGATTAACAAAAAGCTGATAAGTATCGACAGGATTAATATATTTTTCATTCTGATAGTTGATTTAAATAGATAGAAAATATTTCATTTATAATTTGATTCGCTTGGTCATCCCTGTATTCTCTTTGTCATCCCGATACAATAGCCCCTCCTAACCTCCCTCAAGGGGAGGAATGCAAAGAGGGTATACAAGAGCCCCTCCTTGGGAGGGGTTGGGGAGGCTAGAGAGATCCCTCACTACGTTTCGGGATGACAGAGACGAAGAGAGAAGATGAAGGAAAGACTAGAATTCTTTCTTCACATCGAAACAAGGGCAAGCCTTTGCCGCAAACTCATTGTGTCCATGAACAGTTGCACCCGGATATTTCTTCTTTAGGATATTGACGAGCTCTTGCAAAGCTGTTTTCTGGACAGCGGTACGTGTGTCTTTAGGATTTCCCTTTGCATCCAAGCCTCCGATGTAACAGATACCAATCGAATTGGCATTCTGCTTCAAACAGTGCGCTCCAACCTCTTCTTCTTTACGCCCTTCGTGTATAGTGCCATCGAGATAGATGACATAATGATAACCGATCTTATTAAAGCCTCGCTGCTTATGCCAGCCATCTATATCTTTCACAGTGAAGCTCTGCCCCTCTCTTGTAGCCGAGCAGTGAAGTATTATTTTATCTATCTTCCTCATCATTGTTTTCTTTTTGTTTTTCAGTTTGTTTCTTTATTATCTCGACAAGGCCATGCAACAAATCCTCTCTATTCTCTAACAGGGTAGCCAAATCGGAAACACTGCGGTTAAACTGCTTTTTATACTTATCATTCGCTTTTTCCATAAACGATTTCCATTCGATAAAAACAAGGAAGCAGCACGCAGCTATCGACGAAAATGGCAACACTCTCGCCTCTTCCAGACCAAAAGCCGAAAGAATAAGCATCAGCATGCAATCGAATAAAAAGGCGAACGCAAGAAATGCATAATACTGCACCACTTTCGTGACCGTCTGCCTGAAACCAACCGAGGTACGCACCTCGCCCCGTTCTTTAGCTTTGCGCACTCCGCTAAACAGATCGATAATAATTGCAATCGCTACTATGAGCCACATAATGCCTACGATAGCCAATTTGAAACGGAGCGACACAAAGTCGCCCGTTAAGAATGATTGAATAAATAATATCATATTGATTTATAGTTTATGTTACTTATATTCCTTATCTGTAATACTGACCATGATCTGTGTTTACCTTTTCTGCGGTTAGTGATATACCCAATATACCCACCAAATTATTTCTGAATATAGCTTGATAAGACGTGCCTCTTACACCTCTCAACGGTTCTGTATCTCCCATCTGATAGGATGTGGAGTCGATCCCTCTTAATGGTTCGGGCTCACCTGTCATGTAAGCCGACGACTGTACGCCTCTCATCGGCTCTGCCTCACCCGATTTATGTGACAGAGATTCAATCCCCCTCAATGGTTCGGCATCCCCGACTGTATGAGACAGAGAGTCCACGCCCCTTAAAGGTTCTGGGGAACCTAAATCATAGCCTATACCTTTTAAACCCTCATTTGTCATATTCACTATTATTTGTTTATACCGACTTTCATTTGAAAGAATGTACCAAACGGAGGAACAACAGGAGGACGAACGCCCGAAATACCACTGGTTATGGCATCAAAATCGGGATGAGCAGAACCAACCAATTCGCCATCGCTCCCTGTCAGGATTTCGTAAGTATTGAAATCTTTCAAAACAATGAGAGGATTTACAGATACTACCTTAACATATTTCTGATTGGCATCGATAGCCTGAGCCAGATTGGCATTAGTTGCCGTAAATGATGTACTGCTAGTAGCCAGAAACGACATTCGATGTCGGTATGTTACACCATTATAAGTAACTGTGCCGCTTTTATTGGCATCTGTTGCCTGTACAACATACCAGTAATTAGGAGTCAGATTTCCGCTGGTAATACCTGATCGTATAAAGTTTTTACGAAAGCGAACTGCCAGAACAGGAGCACAAGCCAGATCGACAACCCTGTATATCTGAGGTGTTCCGCTTGTTATCGTCAGTGACGAAACACCATCTACTCCTCTGAAAATATTACCTTTAATAAGTACACTATTATTATCCAGCATAGACGAATAAAGGCTGCCATCGTATTGTATTATTGCCTCTACACCGTCTACAGCCGATCTGACAACATAATTAAAACCGGCTTTAATCCCAGATGTGGTTGCAGCAACCAGCAAGTCGCTTACACTTGGCATCACCCCATTCTCGGTGGGTAAGTTATGGGCGATATCAAAACTTGTAATAGATAGTTCATCGTTTAAGAATATCAAAGAAGATTCTTTTGTATAGAGTCCTTTCCGCCCTACTGTACTTTCATCGGTATATATAAGATCATCTATTACAGTTATTCCGTTTGTTGTTTCTCCCTGCTTGTCATTAAACGATTCTGCACTTAACAGTCCTTTTATAGCCACTGTTTCTATCGGCTGGGAATGACCTATGTAAATCCCTTTAGACTGTCCGAATAAATGGATTTCACTTTCTGCCAATACTTCTCCGTTGTTATTACAGGAAGTATTTGAGAACACCCATTGCGCCAATTTGCTCGTATTTGTACTTAATCCCGCAGCATTACATCGTCTTGCAAATTCAGTTTTAAGTTCGTCTACTGTTCCCAAGGATGTAGCTAAAGGTGTATAACTGCTCTCATTACCTATCTTATAAGAACAATTACTAAAAGCAAGGTAGATATTAGATGAGTCTAAATTGGTGATCGGAATATTACATCGGTGAAATAAAGAACTGGGCGAATAGGGTGGCAATGTCGCAAATGAGGAGATTCCTAAAAATGTATTATTATTCGCTCTGTATGTACCTGATACACTACCTGTGAATACACAGTTAGCTATTAAGCCATTGCTATAATTTACACTAATGCCTGCACCAAATAATACATTCCGATAATATCCACCACCGGATATTGACATACTGGTTGCATTCGGATCGACGGGTTTTAAAGTCAAATTCCTAAAATGATTATTTCCACCAACTCTTATTGTGGTTAAGTACATTCCCATTCCATAGAATTTAAGGCTTCCCGTACTGCCCAGACCGACAAATGTACCCGCACTCAGAGCACAATCCGATATTTTACTATTACCTTCCCACTCTCTGGCTGCTCCCGGATTGTTCTTTGAGAACGAAGCTTCTCCCTTTTTTCCATAAACTGAGAAATAGTGAGGAGTTGGTATTAAATCATTAGTTACTACATCATAAATATCTCTCCAGTTATTCGCCATATATCACCTCCATTTCATTTTCGTTCATACTTACAATTACACCTCCCATATCGTAAACTATTACAGAGGCATTGTCTACCTGTGCGGTCTGGCAACCTTCGAGCTGTATTTTATCGAGTTGTGCCCACAGAATTTTGAAGTCCGGACTTTGTTCACTAAATCGCCTGCTGCCGTCTATTGTATAATTTTCGTTTTTATATTTTACAGTATATTTCATGTCATTATAAGATTTATTGTTGCACAATTATCAAGATTTGTGTAATCGGGTTTTATCATCATCCCCAGATTGGGGACGTAGGTCGAAATATCGAAGTTGGCATCGCCGGGAGACACTTCGCGCCAATTGGTATCAGTATCTTTTACCGATTTGACATACAATTTATTCAGACCGAAACCGCCTGCCCAGACAATTTTCTTCATCCCCGGAAAAAGTGGGACAATATATGTTTTAGAATAAATTGTCATTGCCCAATGGAAGCCGCTGATTCGGCCGACCTCACCGGCAAGCAGATCGAAGTTCTCGTTGATCGTATCGCGTGCCACTTCGCCCGAATCGCCTAATTCTACATCTTTCAGATTTATATTTAAGAGCATATTCGTTATGTTAGTTCCTCCTTAACAGTTCCAGCAGCCCCTCCCGACCTCCCCCAAGGGGAGGAGACAGAATCGTCGCCATTAAGAAAGAGTATTGTATTGTTTTAATGATAACTTGCGTCAGCCAAAAGTCCCCCTTAGGGGGATTAGGGGGCTAACTGGGAAGGTTGGAAAAGGCTAACTGTTTGTCGTTTGCCAAATACCATTCCTCATCCATACACCACGGTCGTTCCACCAACCATGTTCGAGTATCCATTCCACATCGCTATCGAATTTATCTGCATCTATCTCGAACAGTGGATAAACAGAGTTTTTCCCTATCGTGATCGTATATCCGGCTGCTTCGCCCAATTGTCCTGTCTGCTGTGTAAACGATAAAGATGCGCCACCATCCGAACCGAAAGTATATCCTTTGCCCTGCGATGTCTTGAACACTACGAGGTATTTATTCACACTAGCCAGCAGAATATTAGAGAGTTTAGTCCCTTCGAGTGTACGGACGAATGTAGTAAGCGTTTGCTTATATACGCCGTTCTCGTGAGTCTCTGCAAAGTTGCTTTCGTGTACAGTATCCAACCGCGAATAGGGCAGAGAAACGACTATACTATCGACAAAACATTCGTCGAACTGCTTGTCATCTTTGTATATATAATGCTCGAAGCCTTTTATATCCAACAGATGAAGAGATGTGATCCCTCCCGAATTGTAAGCATCTGTATGTTTTATATTTTGTACTAATCTGTAACTCATATGTTAATTGTGATAATATAGGAATGAGCAAATGCGATGATGTAAATCCGTCATTTGCTCATTCACTAATTAGTTAATGTATCGACCGAAATTACGGCGTCACAACCGTTTCGTCGGCAACTGGCGCAATCACACTCTCGCTTTCTAAGAGACGAGCAATTTCTTTTTCTGTTCCTGCCAAAGTCACAGTCCATCCGTTAGCATCGGCGTCGGCTGCTCCCGAGGCATAGTTGAATGCTGTTGCGTTCAGTCCATTGTTTCTGCCAAGCATCACTACTCGCCCTGACTTGTCGACAACCACCGCTGTGAATGTACCTAAGCTAAGTGCATCGCCCTGATTAAGCATATTGTAGTCGTATTCGCTCAACGAGAAGTTCAATGTATGCGTGCGATATTTGCCGCCATTGCCATTCTGTGCCAACTCGTCGGAGAATGAAGCTGTGTTGTTGATAAAGTCGATTTTGTAAGCTTTATCGCTTCCTGATAAGGTTATTGCACTGATTACCCCATCGGCACCGATAGTATATGTATGCTTGGAATCGTAGTTGAAAAGATAGACGGCTTTTACACCGGCTATCGAATACTGACAATTCGTTTTTGTTATATTAGAGGTCAATTTACACCCTGCCATAGTAACTATGAATTATAAATGATAAGTTTAAAAAAATGTTTTGATAATTATGCGCCCAGACCTACCTGGAGTTCGCCCAGTTTTTTGTCTATTGCTTCGAGATTGGCTGTCAACGATCTGCTTTCGGGAGAATAGTTGATCGGAGCAAACGCAGTCTCGGTATAAAAACCGCTACTATGAATATTCACTTTCGGCATATCTTCAGATATTTCAGTAATGAAATTCACAGAGGTAGCTCCCAAATTAAAATATGAGCTTTCCATAGCTTGCCCGTTGTCTATGTATCCAATAGTACAGCCATGCGTCTCTAACTGGATTAACGGATAAGAATTATTTGCTCCTTCGGGTAAAGTTGTAGATATCGAAGAAACATAACAATGATGCATTCGTCCATAATAAACAGCATTATTGAGAAGAAGACTTATTGATGAATTTGTAATATGTAAATTAGCCAATAAACTTATTTCTTTCTCGAAACGCAACGCAAGAGAGCATGTATTAAAATAAGACCTACAATTATTTATAAAAATTCGGTTACGGATATCATACATATTGACACTTGCAGATAGTAAGTTATCTAACATCGCCCCTTCTGCACCATATATATTTAAGGTATCTACCGACATGTCTCCTAGAAATAAATAACTTTCGCCACTTACTCTCAGGGATAGTGATTCGAAGCTATAGATATTCTGATTTATACAATAAGGACCTGAACCAACGATACCTAAATGACCTTTACTTTTTAATTCATAGTCAATTACACGTTCCTCCCACTCCATACTTATTATATGGATAATATAATTCTCATCACTCGAGTCGACATACTTAAATGCATCCAGAACTGTTTTGAACGGGTTGTTTATCGTTCCATCGGCTGTTGCGCTTTCATTCTTTGAATCTACATATACATTTGTCCCTTTGAATCCACTTTGACCGCCTCCATCTCCATCATCGGGGCAACAGCAATTAACATACACATTTGTTCCTCTGCAATTTGTTGATTTTGATACTCCTGAACAGTTTGCTTCCATAATCTTTGTTTTTTATTAAACGAATAATTGATACTGAATTAAATATCTCTCATTTGTCATTCCGAATCGGAACGGGATTGCTCACACACGTTCGAAATGACAGAGAGAATATATGTTAACTATTAATTGTTAACTGAATAGTACACCACTTCATCTTCGAAAGGAATGACGAAACCAAGGCGCAAACGACCATCTATAAAGATCTTATTGTCGTTAGGGGCAGGGAATTGTCCGAGACGGATTTCTTCCAGGTCGCGAACCAAATCGGTTCCGATAAGGAAATTCTTGGCATCAGCCGCTACCATGTCTGTTTCGTCTAACCCTTTCACAGGAACGATTTCGACACCCATATAACGAACCACATCGCCTTCTACCGTAAAGTTCGGACTCACCATCACATTGCTGCCATAGATGCCACCCAGAGCCATTTTGACTTTAAGGATTGTTGCATACGACACATAGATGTTCAATGTTCCCTCCTGCATACCGATAGCCAATACGTCTTCGGGCAGTGCAGCAAATACTTTAGCTATTTCGTCCAGCACGTTTTCCTTTGTCAGGGCAACGCCTGTCAGTTTAACAGCCTGAGTACTGTCGGTCAACACTTTGATAACGCCATCAAAATCATTTGCATCCGCAGAGCTATCACCCTTGAAGATTTTTGTTTCGATTTCGCTACTTAGTTCGTTGGCCAAAAGTTGCATTGTGGCATCTTCCAGCGTATCGGGCAATTCCTGATTCTTGGCTCCGGGGCTTAGCATCCAGATAGTGCGTTTGCGCTCAAGGTCGTCAATACATTGTTCCAGATTGATTTTATATGTTTTTACTTTCAATTCTTTCTCGCTCAGTTTGGCTATTTGCTGCGGTGTCCATGCACAGTCGCGGGCATCAGCCTGAAGGATATTTCCTGCCAGATCGATAAGATTGAGTCGAGTGCTGTCTTTCACTCCTACGATAGGAGTTATTTTCCCTTTTTCGATGAGTTTCCCACCAAAGATGGCTTTTGTAAACCAGTCCATGTTAGACGAAGGTTGGTAAGTCAGTGATGAGATGTCGTAGATATTTGCCATATTTTTTAAATTTAGCCCCTCCTGTCCTCCCCAAGGGGAGGTATTCAGAGAGAGAGTATTATATAATTATGATTTGTAAATTAAATTGTAAATAAGTTATCGACTAAAAGCTGTACCTCCTTTGCATTCCTCCCCTTGGGGAGGTTAGGAGGGGCTGTTATTTTTTTCTGCTTATTGTTTGATTCAGAGCCACAGCCATACGCTCGGCGGTGGTCATGCTTTCGACATTGCAGGCAAAAGACATGCGTTGTACCAATGGTTGTGCGGAGGGCGTTTTACGGCGCATCTCTTCTACTTGTCCTTTCGTATTTTCGAGTATTCCCTGTGCATCCGTAAGTGCCTTGCTCAACTGATCGATAGTCGATTGCATTTCGGCAATCTTAGCCTTGAGAGCCTCTACTGTTTTCGGATCGAAATCTTCTAACTTGTGCCCTGCACGTTTTCCCAAAGTTTGTGGAGGTGTGGCTTGCTCTGGGTTTGTGTTTTTCTCCGACGGCTCGCGGGTTTCTACAAACTGACCCTGCTCATCTATCACGAGTATATTACCATCCGCCAGATTGTGTTCGCCGGCAGGCATCTGCTCTTCGTCGAGCGTAGCAAATCCGTCCTGATCGATATAGACTTCCTTTGCATCTGCGAGTACAAAGACTACAAACGGCGCACCACTGGTTGTCGCATCAGCTTTCTGCACAGTCTGAATATCGAGCAGCATACGTGCAATTTTACCTAGAAGTGTCTGTTTTTTTCTTCTGTCATTCATTTTTACACACTTTTGATTTAATTGTTTTTCTGGTTTATGTATTTCTATTTGCTGATTGAAAAAACCTTCCAAAGAGAATCCTTTGACATTGCCGGTCATCACCTCCCGTGTCCAGTATTCTTTGTCTTCGACCTTGTAGCTACACATCAATGCCCCTTTGGGAAGGTTCTCAAATCCTAATGCTTTCGATTTATCTGTATCGGGGTCTTCTACAATCCACAATTCTGTGAGATAGTTACCATCTAAAGGTGTCTGATGCTGATGTGTGGTATTATGCAATGCGATACCTGTACGCATCATTTTGTGGGCAATTTTTTCTATTTGATCTGCCGAGAAGCGGATGTAATAATCACCCAGTTGGGGCGAATTGCGAAAGATGAGTTGTTCGGGTTTGAGAACTGCTCCTGTTAGTATTTGTTTGTGATTGTCGCGATTGAGCAGAATCTCGTTCGCAGGCTTATTGAGTGCAACGAAATCTACTTCGTTAGCTGGACAATCTACAAAAGAGATTGCATAAACGCCTGTAATATCGTCTGCATCTTCTATCAGGCAGTTGTAAACTGGTATATTCATCTTGTTTCTTCTTGATTTGTACTTATAGATAATCGGGAAGAAATAAAATGGGGATTTTTAAGATTTATTTTTGTGAAAATGGCAATAAAAAAAGAAGCTTGCTGGGAGCAAGCTTCTTAAAATGTTTATAATTCGTTTGTTATATTATTAATTATCTATCTAAGATGAATTATTGCATTCGAATCTATTGTTGCGTAGTTGCTAGGACGTATAACTATGTTATTATCATTAGCTTCCTCTAACTTCTCTCTCAATTCATCATCTTGTTCAAAAGCAGCACTAAAATCTTCCAATATATTCGGAAAAGCAATTATAGCATGTATTTTCTTATCAGTCGAAAGAAGTTTTTTATCCCTAAAAAACTGAACTGTTTCATTTATTTGTGCTATTGCTTTTTGGGGATGGCTGGGGTTACCTTCTCGGAAGGCAGCATGCTTACTTTTTGCATATTTTGTTTCTATAAAAAGCCTCCAATCACTCTCTTCGCAGGTGGTCGAAAATAAAGCACATTCACATTGCTTCCAATGTGATCCTTTCTTTTTCTGAAAAGCATGTTCGCGAAAAGCATCACAGTATACTTCAATCTTATTCTTATTAGCTATTTGAACAAAGTTTATATCAGTAAAAGCTTTATCTGAAAACTCTACTCCTTTCCTTTTTTCTGGTTGATCTGCGTAATCTGCAACATATATACATTCACTCGACAGAGTTTTAAAAACATGCTTATCAGAAGACCTTAATCCCTCTATTTTCTCCTTCATTCAGATTAATAATTTAGCAGATCATAATATTCATCCATCGTTTCTTTCATTACTCTATTGAAATAGTGAGCTCCAATAGTTCCCCTCTCTTCATTCTTTATCGATTTCAAAGTCCCATTATTATAATCTATTTCCCATACCGAGATATCTTTCGGATCGGTCCATGCATTATAGCTCTTAAAATTACCGATCTCCTCCTTAGGGACCTTATCTTTAACACTATAACCCTTCATACAGTTATTCAATGCATATAGTATATATGGGCTATGAGTTGTTATCATTATACTATCCGCTTCCCTCTTTTTAATAGTCTGTAATAACGAGTATATCAAATCTCGTTGAGTAGATGGGAATAGATTGGCTTCGGGTTCTTCGAGATAGATTTTTGTAAAATTATTTGAAATGAAATTATTTTTCAAACTTGAATATTCTAAGATCTTTTTAACTGACTCATCATTAACATCTTCATTTTCCAAAGCTTTTCGAATATGATTAATAGTCGATAGAATTTCTTCTGCGGTATTTACATTCAATTTATACTTGAGTAATTCTAAATTAAGTTTATCATCCTCACTTAGAGTTTCCACACTACTTTTCTCATACTTATATATTCCATTTATACAAAAATCAATAAGTACATACAATGGTATCAATGACTGCAAACCACTGGATGTATTTGTTAACTCTAATATAATTTCCTCTCTATTTTCTTTTTCAATAGAGGAAACACAATTACCAACAATTACCCAATCAGATTTAGAAGAAGCATCATAGTAATATTTTGCATCTAAATTTAAAATTTCAATTGGGCTTTCCTTACTATATATTTTACGAGCATTATCCCAATCGGCCATAAAACTCAAAATATTATTATCGTCAAATTTCACTTCAAACCAATTAGAAATTGCTGCTACCATATTACGTTCTGATGGAATGTAAGAGATTTTAGGTCGCTTAAATTCATATCTTTTCACTCCCCATTCCATTGTCGGTTTTCCGGTTGAATGTAGATAAGCAATCTTAATAAAATCACTTTCGTATTCTATACGGCTATCTTCTCTCAGGTATCCATCGAGTTTATGAAAACGAACCAACTCTTTTGCAAATGCCCCATCCTCTAAAAAAAAGTCGAAAGATTGCAATCTACAAACACGTTTTTCTACCCACGAACAATAGCAAGCAATCTTATCGATTGTACTTTTCCCACTACTTTGCGGTCCTATAATTACGTTAATTTTTGTAAGATGGATATCAACGTCTCTTATCGGACCTATATTTTTTATTACTAGATGTTGTTTCTGTACACTCATAACTTGCTTTATTATATAACATTCAGAATGCTGTCAATTCTCATACAAATATAGTAATTTAGAATATACTATTTAAGAATTCAAAATTGAATAAACGAAGTTATTTATTATAGATCACGCTAAAGAAATAAAATGGGGATTTTTAAGATTTATTTTTGTGAAATAATAAACGTATTTTGGTAATGATTATATTTGCCTTGAATATGAGAAACTTAAAAGGATTAAATATAAAGGAGAGTATCAGAGAGCGGAAGCTTGTTTACAGTAAAAGATGGTACGATTATGCGGACGCATTTACTTTATTGCTTTTCTGCTCAGCATGGACTTACTTCACAATCATACTATTTAAATCGCTCGATCCTAAATCGCCTAATGACCTGTTTGTCATATCAGTAATTATTCCTATTATTATTTTATGCAATATCTACATTATCTATCGTGTTATAGCAGATGAGCATCTCTGTGTCAGACAAACAGAATACAAAAAAGCCGAAATCATTGAGATACTGCTCGAATATGCCGAGAATGAAGGTTTTTTCGTACATTCTAAAACACATAATAAGCTAATAGTAAACAGATACAGAACATTTCAAAGCGCATATATGAAAACAATGATATTCTTCATTGAAGATAATATAGTGTACTATACAGTGATACAGGATGGAACGAGGATCAATGCTCCTTCGATGATTTTCTATTGGATGATGAGATGGGATATGAGAAAACTATTTCGCAGAAATTCGACGACAATCGATACTGAATTATACCAAAAGAATCCGAACAAATGAGAGACTTGGATAGATTGGAAATCTATGAAAGCATGAAGAACCGCAAACTGACTTTCAGCAAAAAGCGTTCTAAGAAGGAGAAATACTCCAATCTCTGGCTCTTTAGCTTTCTGATTCTGATGATCATTCTGGTTTTCCCGCAGACAGAAAATCTATATCCGAATGCGGAGAAAGCGATGAAAGTATTATCTGTATGTGTTATCATTCTATCAATTTATATGATATACAGGCTGCTAATCGAAGAAAACTTATGGAAAATAAGAACCAAGTATAAGAAGGAGGACTGCATGGATATTCTTCTGAAATATGCTGATAGCAAATCTTTTACCTCTTGCACACATGCTTACAATCATGTCATAGTAAATCGTCCGAGACGTTTCCATCCGGGATGTGAAACCACGATGATATTCCTGATAGAAGACAATGCTGTATATTATACTGTTATTCAGGATGGGGTAAAGGGCGATTTGCCTGTCGCCTTCTTCCATTGGATGATGAAAAGGGATATGAAAAAATTGTTTGAGGAGAATTATTGAATAATAGGAGTTCGGCATAAGTATCATATACTATTTATTCATCTGCTTAGCATACTTAGGGATAAAATCACCAACCAGCCTCCACCCTTGGGGAGAGATTTAAAAAAATCGTCTTTGTCATCCCGAAACGTAGTGAGGGATCTTGGATAGACTTTGCTGTAGAGGGAATTGATCCCTCACTACGTTTCGGGATGACAAGTTTAATGAAACAATTATCTTTTATCTCATCGGTTTAAACTACGAAGTGGACAATTAAGCCATGAAAAGGCTCAACTATAAAAAATAAGTATCTAAAAAAAGGAAATCCCCTCGGCGGAAATTTCCTTTTTTATATGATTAAAGAACCAAAGTGTTCTTAATGAATTTTACGGAAGTAGTTTAAACTATTATAATAGTTACTTAATTATAATTGCGTTTTTCATACCCAATTCTTCTTTCCGCTTACCTATTGCAACCATCAGGCTATCAAAATTATTATTTTCGATCGTTTTATTATAGCGAGGACTACACTCTTTTTCCAGATTACTCAAAAAATCAACCCGTCGAAAATCGTCAAATGCCATTCTATAATTGGCAGCATCGGTCATCAACAACGAATCGAATCGGGCACGATAAGCCTCTATCGCCCCATTGACCGGTTGGCAATCGCAAACGGTATTGTCCGAGATAAATACATAAGGAGACAGATCACTAAGTTTCTGATTACTTGGAGTAAACACAAAACCTTCAGGCAGATTTTCACGACCGATATATTCGAAGAAATCGTTCTCTCTGAATAGCTTAGATTGTGGTGCAGTAGTCAGATTATAATTCTTGTCTGTTCTTATTGTTACATGCTCCTTATAAGACTCCACTACATTCAGATGCCAATAGTATTCGTATTGTTCTATAAACAAATCGTTGGTCACACGAAAGGGAACCAGTATTGTATCGCCAGTCTGCAACACAAATTCGTGAAGATAGGCCGTCTTTAGCTTTTCATATTCAGCATTCGCTTCCTCGGCTTTACCTATTTCTCTATATATTTCTGTATAAAATATATAATTATTCAATGTAGGGTTGATAACACAAGCCTGTTCGTTAGGCTTAACAAAAAACCTGATCGACTGATTGTTGTATGTCAACTGATGCTGTCCGGCAAGCAAATCGGCATTTATACCCGAATTGGCAGGAATAGTATATAGCTGATCATCGATAGTAATATCGATCGCTGCATTAGTAGGATTATCGACCCAGAATACTTTAGAAGCCTCCGGCACTGGTTGGTCGCATGCGGTTAAGAATAAAATGCAAAGAATAAAATAATAATTTCTCATAAAAATTTAGTGAATTCTATTATAAATAAATTTGTGTATAAGTCTTAGTTAAATATACCAACATAGTATTTCGAGGTACCTATCGAGAGTGTTATGCCGATTGTAAAACCCCTATAAATAACGTTAGTCAATTCGATGTGAGCCAAAGATGAGGGAGAGATATTGACTCATAATGAGTCTGTTCTTGAGCCGACACAAGTAATGTAACAAGGCAAAGTAAGCCCGTAAGAAGTAGTCTTTTCAAAATAAATTAAGCTTGGTTGTAAAATTTGGTTTCAGGTCGATGAATGCGAACAGCATCTCTGGTGATAATATTATCTGTTTTCTTCGGGAAGCGCAGACTCTATTATGGTATATACATTTTTTATAAGTTCAGGCAGATCGTCGTTCGTCAATCCCTTCGTTTCGATAGGATCGTGAAAAGTTAAAGATATAGCTGTGGGATTCATTTTCCACGAATGAATAGGTAATACTTTATATGCGCCATCGATAGTGACAGGAACAATGGGTAGTTTGAGACTCAATGCGGTCTGGAATGCACCTTTTTTAAACTCAGCCATCTTTCCGTCGGGCGAGCGGTGTCCTTCGGGGAATACAACTGTCGATATACCATCACGAAGTGTATCGCGCGTATTACGCATTGTTTCGACAATACCTTTGCGGCTGGATTGATCTACAAATACGTGCCCTGCTTTTTTCGAGGCCAGACCAACTAAAGGCATTTTGCGCAAACTTTGTTTCATCAGCCATTTAAAATTATGTCCTAAATAGCCATATACGAGAAATATATCGAAAGCCCCTTGGTGATTGGCTACGAAGACATACGATTGATTTCTGTCGAGTAACGGATTTCTTTTTACTTTGATTCTTAGCAAAGCACTTATACACACAAAGCGCCCCCAAATCACTCCGGGATAATATCCCCAGAATTTATTATTACCCAGTGTAGAACCTATTATAATAGTAAGTGTACACCATGTAGTAGATAGTATCAACAGGGGTACGAAGACAACCCATTGATAGATAAGGTAAAGAAACTTTTTCATAATTACCGGTCAAAATTAGTTCCAAATATAACTTTTTTATTTTGAAAACCCAGACCGGCAGACACATTAATATGTGTTTACAAGAATTTTATTTCAAATAAAAAAGGAAAGGAAAACACATAATAATATCCAAAAACAAAGAAATACTTGCTTCTGAATATTATTATTGTTGAATTTTTCAGAATGTGTTGTTAAATAACAAGGTCGGAAGTCCTGAGTATAATTACCAATCTCTATGCATAAAACGATCGAATAAAAACACTCTTAAAAGTAATCGGTAAAGAAACACGTTTATCCACAAATAAAGAGGAATCAACAGCTTTAAAATCACCAAATACTCTTAAACGGATACAAATATAAAATATATTTTTAAAATAACAAAACACATAATAATATTTATTTAATAACTAAGAGAAATATACACACCTCTTATTTAGACAACTATTATCAAGTTAATCTTTTTCCATAAAGGCTTTCAATCAGTTCTTTTTGCAGCGGACAGCATATCCATAGCTTCTGGAACCTTGTATACGAGTAACGCCAGAGGTTGTGCGAGCAAAGCCACGTACATAGGCATTACCCGAATCGCCAAAAGCACTATTAGTCCAAAGATTAGTCGATCCGCCATAAGCAATGGCTTTTCCCGAATCGTTAATTACACCAACCACCAAAAGATTTAAACCTCCGCGGCAATATGAAGCACTCTTTCCGGTCGTTGCCTCATTATTCACTTTTACAAAAGCAGTTTTCATACTTGCCCCATGGCCATTAGTGGTATTACGGGTGTCTCCTAACACCAAACGCCAGTTTTGACCATCCGAATTCCACATAGTCGGCTTATATTTTTCTACAGTATAGAGTCCGGTCTGCTCGTTAGCCATAACTTCTTCCAGATCGCTCCACTCTTTATCACTAGGTACATGCCAACCCTCGGGACAGATACCCTGCGCTCCTACCTGCTCCACATTGCCGGGTATAGGATTGGCTGTACCCGAAACACCACTCGATTCTCCCTCATTTACCACTGTTGTCTTACCATTAGTTGCTGCAGCAAATGTATATAGCATACCATATCTGGGATTCTGATCGAATGCTGCCTTGTCTATATTAGGGTAATACGCTGCCTTGAGGGTAGTAGATGAAGTCGGCACAGTTATCTGAATATCATTTGTCGCTTTATTTACACCCAGATTGTCGGCGTAAGTAGTTGCCCGAAGGTTTTCGAGCATCCATGTTCCAGCCTTGCCAAATGTGCGTGCCGGATAAACAATACGCTCTGTACTGCCATTTGCCTTTGTACGAACATCTTCGAAATATTCTACAACACTCGGCATCAACGAAGTCCATTGACTACCACTCCAGACATGTAACCCGGGGCATATATCAGAAGATTCTTTAGCATTGTACACCCACAAACCGGTAAGAGATTCCGCGTCGAGAAGGGCACTTCCGCCACCGGCTATGTCGGTCAGACTATTAAGATCTGTAAGCGAAACACGAGGTAATTGCAAACCTCTAGTTGAGTTGGCATTCTGGGCATCGGAAGAAAATTCATTCAGGTCGAGGAGAGTACCTGCTTTAGGAGGTAAATTAGATCCGATAGTTACCTGAGCACTAAGGCTCACATTCGTAAAAGTAGACAATACTACCATAAACGAAAAGACACGAATATGCTTCTGCATCATAATTAGCTGTGTTTAGTAAAGTTAGTTTGTAGTTCTGCGTTAAATACTGAGCATTTTTATCAAAAAATTCTCGGTAAAGATATAAATATTTTTAATATTTATTCACAAATGCAAATAAAATTAAAAAAATATCGGCAAAAAAACTCAACAGCTATCAGTGTCTGATTGAGAATGACTTAAGAACTTAACAAAACAGCCGAGTTACCAAATTTATCACAAATATAGTAGCTCAAAAAAACAAACAAATCAGTTTTTTTTGCAGCGAACAGAATATCCATAGCTTCTGAGACCTTGAGTACGATTAACACCATCGGAGCTCCTTATGGTGCGTACCATTGCATAAGCTGCATCGGAGTTACTGCTAGACCAATAAACTGCAGATGTACCAAAACTTGATGCACCCGAAGAACTAATGACACCTACTAATAAAATATTAAAACCTCCATCGCAATACGAAGCGCTCATTCCGCTTATTGGTAGATTATTTACTTTTACAAAAGCCGATTTCATACTTTTACCGTGCCCGTTGGTAGCATTCCTATCAAACGACATTATTAACCGCCAATCCTTACCATCCGAATTCCACTTGTTCGGTTTGAAGTTATCTATCGTATATAGCCCCGTTTGTTCGTTGGCTATAACTTCTTCCAGATCGTTCCACTCTTTATCGCTGGGCAAATGCCAGCCGTCGGGGCAGATACCTTGCACACCAACTTGCTCCACATTACCGGGTATAGGATTGGCAAGACCCGTATTAATATCTGATTCTGACTCATTAATTGTTTTTGTTTTACCATTAGTTGCCCCGACAAATGAATATAGTAGCCCAAAGCTGGGATTCTCATCAAATATCGCCTTATCTGCATTAGGGTAATATACACTCTTAGTATAATTATTTGAACTGAACATAGCTAACTTTATATCATTTACAGCTTTATTCACACCCAGATTATCGGCATAGGTAGTTGCCCTTAAGTTTTCGAGCATCCATGTGCCTGCTGTGCCAAAAGTGCGTGCCGGATAGACAATATGCTCTATACTGCCGTCTGCCTTCGTACGAATATCGTCGAAAGATTCGAGTGCCGTATGCGTCATCGAACTCCATCGACTACCATTCCAGACATATACACCGGGACATATAGCATTTGTTTCATTCACATTGTATATCCACAAACCGGTAGCTGAAGCCGGCGAGGAAGGTACATCTTCTCCTGTGGTAACATCTGCAAGAGTCGATGGGCTGGTTAGAAAAACACGAGGCAATTGCAAACCTTTGGTAGAGGTAGCATTCTGAGCATTGGGAGCAAACTCTTTCAGATCGAGAATAGCTCCCCCACTAGGAGCCAAAGTAGATCCGATGGTTACCTGAGCGTTGAGGCTCGTGACAGTCAAAACAGCTAATACCACTGTAAGAAAAAAGATATGAATATTAGTCAAGGTCATATAAAAATTTATTATCTGATACATGTTTGTGCTATAAAAATACTTTATCAAGTATTTAGCCACAGACACGTATCAATGTTCAATTAGTTAAGAATGGTTACTAAGAATTTATATTTAACGAGGAAACACATAATGATTAAAAACAAACAGGGGGAATTTGAACTAAAAACAAGAGACATTAATCAATTTTTTTTACAGCGGACAGAATATCCAAAATCCCGACTACCACTTGTGCGGGTAACACCAGAGCTCGTACGAGATAAAGTACGTACAATAGCATTACCGGAATCACCATTAGCGCTATTGCTCCAAAAAATAGCTATCGACCCATAACTCACGCCAATGCCCGCATTATTAACTACACCTATCACTAGAATATTAAAGCCCCCGTTGCAATACGAAGCACTCTTTCCGGTTGTTGCATCATTATTTACTTTTACAAAAGCAGTTTTCATACTCGTTCCATGACCCATAACACTATTCCTGTTTACCATTTTCAACAACCGCCAATCCTGACCATCAGAATTCCACGGATTCGATTTATAGTTATCTATCGTATATAGCCCCGTTTGTTCGTTAGCTATAACTTCCTCCAGATCGTTCCACTCCTTATCGCTGGGCAAATGCCAGCCATCGGGACAAATCCCCTGCGCACCCACTTGCTCTACATTGCCGGGTATAGGATTGGGTGTGCCCGAAGTTGCACCTGACTCTCCCTCATTAATTGTTTTTGTTTTACCATTGGTTGCACCTGCAAAGGTGTATAACATTCCATATCCGGGATTCTGGTCAAATAGCGTTTTATCTGCGTTAGGATAATATGCTGCTTTGAGAGTTAGAGATGAAGTCGGTTTAGTTACCTGAATATCATTTATGGTTTTATCTATACCCAGATTATCGGCGTAAGTAGTTGCCCGAAGATTCTCAAGCATCCATGTGCCGGCTGTGCCAAAAGTGCGTGCCGGATAGACAATATGTTCTATACTGCCATCTGCCTTTGTACGAATATCGTCGAAAGACTCGAGCACTGTATGCATCATCGAATTCCATCGACTACCGTCCCAGAGATATACACCAGGGCATATAGCACTTGTTTCATTCACATTATATATCCATAAACCGGTAGCTAAAAGCGGATCGACAATTTCACTTTCTCCTTTGAGAACATCCATGAGGCTAGTGGGACTGGTTAGAAAAACACGAGGTAATTGCAAACCTTTGGTAGAGGTAGCATTCTGAGCATTGGGAGCAAACTCTTTCAGATCGAGCAGAGCTCCCGTATTAGGGGGCAAAGTAGAGCCTATAGTTATTTGGGCATTAAGGCATGAAACGCCCAAAGCAAAAATTGCTACTGGAAGGAAAATATTTCGAATATGTTTCAAAATCATACGTGTAGTTTATCTGATGTGCGTTGTTGTAAATATCGTTATATAATAAAATATTTTACAAAAATATCAATTTAATACCAAAGTTACAATAAGACGCAATACAAATTCTGTTAATAGAGATCAACAGCTATTAATACCTGAATTTTAAATACTTAAAAAGCAACAGACACCACTAACTATCAACAATAAAATTCAAAAGAAAACAGATCAATTTCTTTTGCAGCGAACAGCACTATGATAACCACGGGTCACCCGTCCTCGACTTACTCCTGATGAAGTGGATGTTAAAATACGCGTCCACACAGAAGATCCAGAGCTCGCGCTATGCGACCATATCCGTCCTTCGCGACCAAGACTCCCACCATACGAGCCTGTATCAGACACATAACCCGAGAGCATAAGATTAAATCCGCCACCGTTACAAAAAGTCTTACTAGCGCCTGATGCTGCGTAAGAACCCAATTTAACATCATAATTCTTCATGCTTTTTCCGTGTCCGTCAACAGTATTCCTAGCCACGTCAGGCACCAGCCTCCAGCTAACATCCCAAGCTGTAGGTTTAAATTCATTGCGCGTATAGAGCCCTGTTTGTTCATTTGCTATGGCTTCTTCCAGATCGTTCCATTCCTTGTCGCTGGGCAAATGCCAGCCTTCGGGGCAGACACCTTGCTTGCCCACTTGCTCCACATTGGCGGGAATGGGATTAGGCCCACTAGTCGTCTCTGCGGATTCTCCTTCATTCTGGGCATTTTGCTTGCCATCAAATCCTCCTTTACCGTTAGTAGCTGCCGCCCAAGTATAGACTAATCCGAGTTCAGGGTATTTATCCGCATTCAACAAACTAGGATCGAGTGCAGGATAGTAATAAGATTTAGGGATAGCGCCACCGGTTCCAGGCGTTACTAAATCGTCAGCAGGCTTATTCACCCCCAGATTATCGGCATAGGTAGTAGCCCGAAGATTCGCCAACATCCATGTACCTGCCGACCCAAATGTACGGATAGGATATTTTATGCGCTCTTTAGTTACACCATCGGCAAAGGTACGCACATCTTCAAAATATTCGATTTCAGGTTGCAAATATTGCCATTGAGTACCCGTCCAAGCAAATAAGCCGGAGCATATCCCCCTACCCTCGATAGGGTTATAAACCACAAGCCCCACATGCTCGGCAGGATCGGGGCGCACCGCTTGACCTTTATTTATATCGGCTAAGCTAGTAAGATCTGTTATTGTTACACGCGGCATAAGCAAGCCCTTGGTAGAATTTCCATCGGGTAGGTTTTGAAGTTGTAGCAAAGCGCCTTTTTGAGGAGCGCGATCAATACCAATTGTTACCTGAGCACTGAGTGCTACCGGCAACAGCAATAATGCCATAAAAAACAGTTTTGTAAGACGCATAGTGTGTTGTTTATCCTAAATATACAAAATGACCTATTTGACTACAAGAAAGGAAGACAAACAGAATACATTATTATAGCCCCCAAAATAAGGCAGATAATAATGGATAAAACTGAAGTTTTATTGAATTGTGTTGAGTGATCCTATTAATATCAAACAAATACAAATATCATAAAAAAACATGACTCCACAAAAAAAGAGAGTTTAAATAGCGTTAAACCCACTCAATAGGGACAAACAGCAGCACAAAGCAGAATACAACGATTAAGGAGGCAAAAAAGGCTCACAAATGAGACTGCGAGCCAATACACCTTTTTTATTTGTAAATATTTTAATAACACCAGCTAGAATTACGAAAGATAAATATATGACAATTCCCAAAAGCAAATAAACATCTGCTTTTGGAAATTAATGTCGAGTAGTGTTTAGAGTAAGTTTTTCTAAGTGTTAGTGTTACTTAAGTTAGTCAGGTTGGGAAGTCGAATGTTTGGCATTTTTATTACGTAAAAAACAACCAAATCTAAAACAAGTAAATTTCAAAATATCAGCATCCAAAATATCAATATTTGCCAACTTCCTCGTTTCATCTCCTTATCAAGAGCAAATATAAGCTTTACTTTTAATAATACAAGCAAATAATATAATTATTTAATCAATTACACAAAATAACCAATATTTATACGCACAATGCACTTTTATATTAACAAAAACAAGTTAAACTATATAGATATAAATAAAATCTATAAACATACATAGCATAATAATTCAGAGTAAACTTAGTGAATATTTAAAGATAATTACAATGAGATCATCCTAATATCTTAAGGTATTTGCCTCCGCCATTTCGATGCTAGAGCCACTCTTTGGGTTTGGAACAGAAGGAAAACGAGATCGGCATAAGCCTTTCTAAAAATTTCACTGATTATTATCCCACTCTTCATATCATACACACGCTTATTTATGCTTATAACTAAAGAGAACGAGTAATTGAATTACTCGTTCTCTCAAATTCTCAAAGGTATTATAGAAGTATGATTACAACTTCAGATTGTTCTTCCTCACAAAATCGGCTATCTCGGGATCGAGTGCCACGCGGTATGCCTTCGACGGATCGAGCTGGACAGCGCGTTGTAAATGTTGCATTGCCTCTTCGTCTTTGCCTAAACGCATCGAAACCAGTGCAAGTATATATTCTGTATTACCATTCGGGGCAAGACCTTTTAAAATATCGTACGATTTGGCATTATATCCCATTGCAGCCAGACAAAGTGCTGTATTATAGTCGGGATAGTCTGCAAGTATTTCGATTGCTTTCCAATATTCTCTGTCGACTAACAACTGAAGCCCTTCTGCATATCCCGAACGTTCTTCGCGATTGACAGTCATTGCATCTTCCATACCCGGGCGATGCATATTGAATACAAAGTCTACTTTATTCAGTAACGGATAGATGGAATCGCGTATGATTTTGAAATCGGCAGGGAATTCTTTCTTTATATCGGCTTCGGTTGCATCCGGATTAACGGCTGTAGTCAGCATTTCCAAAATGCGGTCTTTATTGACAATATCAATTCTCTTACGAATATTGGCGGCCAATGTGTTCCAGTCTTCGCCCATATTGTAAGTTTTGATAATCGTCTCTGCATTCATCTCAGGATAAGTCTTAACAAAGTATTCTTTCAACGACTGCGAACGTTTCATCGTCTGCTCAGCATTATCGTCGAACGTACCGTCCAGCGAGTTAGATACTGTCATTTCGATACTGTCTACAACAAGTTTGCCCTCGGTGGTAAATGTGCGGTAAGTATCCATCACTTTTGCCAACTCGGCTTTATTATCTTTATAGTTGATATCGAAAGTTGTTTTCTTATCGGCAAATCTAAGATAAGCTGTCATGCGGTTAAACACATCACGGTATAGCTTAGTCTCTTTATGTGTAAGTGTGGTATCGACCAATTGAGAGAGTGATGACACGAAATAGGCAAGCGTATCGCTTTTAGCTAAATGATACGAACTGCGGTCTATTGCATCCACCTTCCCACTCATAGTGATACGAACCTGTTTCAAGCCCACTGTTACAGGATAGTCTTGCGAATAGTAATATAGGAAATCTCTTCCTGCTACTACAACACTATCGACACGTACACCTTGTTCGTATGGAAACGGTACAAGTTCGAGGTATTTATCTTCCTTACGGGCACCTTTTATTTCGTTCTCGGCTATCTTGTCGAAGAAATAACGGTGTTTGGCAATCTGTACCGAATCGTTTTCTGTCATTATATCGTTTGTGATATCAGCCAGTGTACGATCATTTTCGTATATATCTTCAAATTCGCGTGGAATAGATCTCAATTCTGTTTTGTACTTCCATATTTCAGGAAGATCTTTTGTCTTCTTGTTATATTTGCTCATATAGCTAGCAAATATGCCTGTTGTATCTTTGCCTAATGCAAGATCGCGCATAGCTTGCTCATTTGCCTCACGTGCATGTTGATGATAAAGATTGTCGCGCGCACCCACTTCTTTTATAATATAAGTTTCGTTACGCTTTTCGTGATCTCTCATCCATTTTTCGTAGGCCATTTGGCGACTCCACTCGGTATGGTATTTATCGTAGTAAAACGACTGACGATTGGCAATATCTTTTGTAATATTCGCACGATCGAGAAATACACTATCGTAAGCCGATTTGCCAACAATCGATTTCACATAACTGTCGTAAGCTGCATGATCAGCCTTTTGCTTGTCGGCAAATTCTTGTCCTTTCAACACCACTTCTTGCAATGAAACGATAGAATCGTTGTGCAACAATTTGGGTGAAAGAGTCACACGCCATTTGCTCGAAATAAGTTCTTTGGGTACACGTACCATAAAATCGACGCTTACTTTTCCGTCACGTTCGGGTGTGAATCGCGAACGGGCAGTTACAACCACTTCCGTCAATTTATAGACTGTATCGGTGCCTACTTTTGTAGGATTATAATCTTCATCAAGATGATTGTCAGGGTTTACATAAGTAACCTCTTCCGAAACGATAGCTGCACCTGTGGTAGGATCGAACTTAATACCTTCTTGGCGTGGCAATTCGATATTGGCACGTTTAGACTGCATGAACAATTCTTTGGTCAGGGCATCTTTATCCGATTTTGATATTTTGTAAGGGGTGTTCATTCCTTTGGCTTCGCGCATTTGGCGTACCGAACGAGAACGGGATGAGGAACAAGACGAAACTAACATCATGGCGACCAGCACCATCGTAAATGTACTCAATACTGTTTTCAATGAGAAATAGTGTTTAATATATCTTTTCATTATAATAAATAAGAAGTTTGCGTAGTCATTTAATAAATGAGAGTGCAAAAGTAGTGATTTATAATTGAATAAAAATAGTTCATAATCTATTTTGTAGGAATTTATGATTTTTTGGGTGAAATATTGTTGTTTAAACCTGTTAATAATTAGACACATACACCCATCTAATACCAGATACAGCGTATCTTATACGGCAAGTACTGCTGATGTTAAGGAGCGTTTTAAAATCTTCTCTGTCATTCCGAAACGGAAGCCCCTCCTTGGGAGGGGTTGGGGAGGCTAGGCAGATCCCTCACTGCGTATCGGGATGACAAAGTGTGATTAACTCATGACTTATCATTAATAACTCATAATTATTCCAAACACCTTCTTTGCATTCCTCCCCTTGGGGAGGTTAGGAGAGGCTTCCGTTTCAGAATGGCAGTGAGAATGACAGTGCGAGACTATATATGTGATTGGCACGAAATCTCAACAAACGTTAACAATTGCCGATAGAAATTGAAGTCCATCTTTATATATACAGATTAACACACGGAAATTCGCCCGATGAACCTACGAACAACTTCACACTCCAGCCCAGCCGTCTACACTTGTCATTTCGTCCTGCACACGCAAAATATCTGATACTGCAACTCGTGGAGAAATTTTGATAGATTTAATAGCATCTACTAAGGCATCATTATCCACATTTACCGTATTATTTATTGCAGGCAATTCGCCGCCAGCCTCAAACATACGACGAAATGGCGGCTCATACGCTTGTGTGGCTTTTGTGAAATACGAATTAATATCCGTGGGAGTCAATTCCTTGCGTTGCGAATTAATATAGCGAACTAATCCGAGATTCTTATTTGTAGATTCGCGATTCACTACATACTCGCCACCTTCTACTTCGATATTTGTACCTTCTATACGCATTCCGCCTTGCGAATGACGCTTACCTCGTAGAAGACCACCATCTTCAAGCTTGGCAAGCTGCTTGGTCATAATACCTATTTGTACTGCACCCGCAGCCCCCACTATCGCTGCGAGAATCGGACCTAGAATTGGCCCTAGCCCCCATGCTTTTGTTACTCCTAATGCTGTGTTCGCAACACCCTGAATAATATTTTGAGATAATTCGGTTTTTTTCTTTTGCTTTTCTTTCTTTGCGATCTCTTTCTCTTGCTTCTCTTTTGCTTTACTTAAATCGTTCTCTTGTTGAGCCAATTGCTGATTTTTGGCCATCTCCTGATTGATTTGCTCTTGAAAAACAAGACTCTGTTCGCCACGTGCATTTTGAGCATTCCCTTCCAGTTCTTTAATTTTCTCGTCACTCTGCTTTCGCTCATCTACAACCTTACTATATTGTACAGATATTTGGTTATATTTCTCTTTCGCTTCATTCAACTGATCGCCGAGTATTGCATTTGTTGCGGAAAATATCGCATTTACTCCCGTCATTATATTATTGACGTACTCTTGCATTTTAGCTTGAAACTCTTTCCACGAGTCAATTTGTTTTTCAGTACTCTGCTTGGTATTTTCAACCATCGCAGCATTACCGGCAGATGTAGCTTCCACTACATCTGCAACAATCTCGATCTTCTCTTCTGCAACGGCTTTGACCGACTCAACGTCTTTTACTCGTAGTTGCGCTAATTCTTCCGACTTAGCATTTTCACTATCTACCTCATCAGCAACGGACTGCCTGATACTATTTTTCATATCCTCCTGCTGTTGCTTAGTCAGCTTTTTATTTGCCTCCTGATATTTCTTAGTTATAGCAACTCGTCTGCCATAACCTTCCACTATTACATCATTGCCTTTAGCAACATAAGTGGTATCGTCTATATCTGATGAAGCCACTCCGCCCACAGCTGCTATTTTTTCACGAGTTTGTTCTTTAATCCTAGCAATTTGCTGATCAGAATTTTTATTTGTCTGCGCATTTTCTTCTCTTAATTTATTATCTTTTATTACAGGGCTAGTAAAAATTGTTTCATCATTAATTAGTTTATTTTGAGCTAAGGATTTTAATCTTTCTTTATAAATTATGTCTAATGCAATAGATTCGTCCAACATTATCTGCATCAACTTTGATTTATTTTTTTCTGCTGTCAGAATCTCACGCTCTTTAAGTTTTATATACTCTTTGTTATGAGCATTCATAGCTTCTACCGAATAATGAATTGTTTTATCAAATTGCGAAACATACTCATCTACTTCTTTAAATGCCGCTTTCGAAACAAGTGTAAAATCTTTATACGTTTCTATAGCAAGATTTACTACATCTATCGATTTTACTGCTGCAATTACTCTGTTTTTGAAAACATCATACCACAAATTAGTTTCGGCCTCTCCTTTCCGTCTCTCTTTACTTTGATCTGATTGCAATGACCATAAATCTGATTGAGTTTTTATTGCCTTTTCTGTAATTTTATTGTTATCCTTGTGTAAAGTGTTAATGTTACCCATCATCACCCCCAACTCGCCAAGTTGTTTTTGCGAGAATCGGGTTTTAAGTCCAAAGGACTCCATAATATTGGCGCTAGAACTAAATAACTTATTTACTTTATCGGTATTAACAGATGTTTTCTCTATTCCACTAGCCATCTTCCCCATCGTAGTCTCTAATTCTCTGGCCGAAAGAAACAATATTTTCTGATTAGCTATTGTATTCTTTGTATTATTATCCAGCTCCTTTATAGTGTCTTTAAGTATTGCAGTTTCGCTATTCGCTTTAAGCACTCCATCGATTTTAAGTTCAAACTTCTTCATACACCTTTTTATTGTACAGATAAACTATTCTGTTTTCAATAAAAAAAGCACCAGACTTTCGCCCGGCGCTAATTGATCTTCTTTATCTTATATAATTATATTCAAAGGCAACTAATTAATAATCTTCCCCTTCCTCATACCCATAAGTTTCGGCATATATTTCTGCTTTCTTAAAAATGTTGTAAGCAAAAAACGGAACTACAAATGGAATAAAAAATGGAGACAAAATCATCAATAAGAACAGGGCGTAGCCGAAGGCCGAAATTCCGCCTACATAATCACCCTCGAACCGTGCTAGTCGCCATCCTGTTAAAACATGAGTAACTAATAGTACGGCATATAAAATGAGCACAATTATGATCAGAATTGTAGAATCTATACTCACTAACTCACCGAGTATAAACATAAATATCAGAAAACAGGTTGGCATACCATATATTAAACACGATATATTACCTCTTATATTATTGTATAAATCAAAATTCAACAAGTGTTTATTCAGCATGTATAACAACCAAACGGTAAGACCGACAGTAAGACTAACCAAGAATAACATAGACCAGCCTTCAAACGTGGAATAATTATCTGCATCCAACGAGTAAACTCCAATTGTAATTAATAACATAGCAAAAGGAATCGATAGTGATACCAATTTTGCTAATTTATAATTCTGTCTTACTACTAAAGGAAGATGCTCTTCTTCAACAAACACAGGCATACGCTTTCTTGATACAGCTTCTTCAACCTGAGATGCTATTGGCGGGGGAACAGTAATGATTTTTTCGGCCACGGGCGCTCCTTCTATTACAGGCTCAGGCTCCACATTCCGTACAGCAGGCTCTGCATCCTGCGCAACAGTTTCGATATTCTGCACAGTAGGTTCTACATCTTGCACAGCAGGCTCTGCTTCTTGTACAATAGGTTTGATATCCTCCGTAACAGGTTCCAACTCCTGCACAGTAGGTTCTAAATTTTGTATAACAGGTTCTATAATTGGCTGAGCTGGTAAGGTGTTTTCGCTCAACCACTCGTGACAAAAACGACATTTAAGAGCCGTTTCCTGTATAGTTTCTCTACAATAAGGACATAGTTTTGTTGCCATTTCTTAGTTTTAGGTTATTTCTGCAAATATATACAAAACAAGCGATTTTTATTTGATAACAATGTTAATAGTAATCTTTTAACTCATCTCTGACGCACCCGATATTCAACACACTGTCTTATAGACATATAACTCGAAATCAAATCACTCCTTCGCATAATACTTTACCCAATCTATTTTCATCTCTACAGGCAAATGATTCGGGTCTACCTTTCCTACCCAACTTCCACCCAATTGCATATCGATGAGCAAATAAAATTCGTCGTCGAAAGGAAACTGCCCTTCCTTCTCGGTTTCGATACGCGGATAAGCAAACGTGCGGTTATCGTTCACAAAAAACACAAGGCTGTCAGGGTGCATTTCGAGGGCATATACATTATAATCATTCCTATTCAGTTTGTTAGTGCCACCGTTTACAGGATCTTTTATACCAAGGGTATAGGTAAAATGCGTATGCACTGTCTGATAAGCAATACTGTCGAAATTAAGATGTTCCATAACATCTATCTCTCCACCTTTGGGCCATGGCACATTTTGCGACAACAGCCAGATAGCGGGCCATGCACCTGTCGCCTCATCGAGTTTAGCCTTGATCTCTATTCTCCCATAACGAAACCCTACTTTGTCTTTTGTCCACACACCACCTGTAAGGTAAGGAACTGTATCCGATTGTCGGTCGGGGTTAACAATCCCTTTCAGAACTAAATTGCCATCCCTCATTTCGTAACACGAATCGGAAAAAGACATATAGTTTTGCCAGTCTGCCGTACCTCTCGGTATTCTGCTCCATCGGGAAGTATCGAGATTAGCACCATCAAAATCTTCTTCCCAAACCAGTTGCCATTTGTCTTTTTTAGAAACAGGGCTAAAGGATGAGGTAATTAACACACAAATCAATGGAAGTACAATCTGTAATGACTTTTTCATAGGTATCGATTTTAATGAAAATATTTAAGGATATAAACAAAGATAAGGTATTTAAGAAACAAAAAGAAACATAGGCTCATTCCTATTCTTCCTTATAGAGTGAAAAGCAGTTGAGGAAAATAACACATAAACAATTAATATAAAAAGAGTTATATACAACATATCAAAGAAATGCACCGAAACATTTACTATAATATTTTGTTATAATAACAGGTTTAATTAAATTAGTTTAATATAATGAAGAAGTTATTATTATTTTTTATCTCTGTATTCGCATTTACTGCTCTAGTGAAAGCACAAAATGATTGTATGTCGTTCTTTCCTACCAACAAAGGAGCTATTCTTATCAGCAAAAGTTATGATGCAAAAGACAATCTGCTAAGCACTATGACTTATCGAATTCTTAAATCGTCTCATGAATACATTGCAGGAGAAGATCTGCAAATCGGCTTCGTAATGACTGATGCAAAAGACAATGTTATCGACTTGGGAAATCTGGAAGCACGCTGTAATGGTGAAAGTTTCTTTTTGAGTATGGTAAACAGAAATATGACACCCGATGTGATGGATCTTTTAGGTGAAGACACCGAACTGGTCGGTGATTTTTTGGATTATCCTAACATTAATCCCGATTCGCCTTTCGATGGAAATTTTGCTATGGATGGTGGTGAATTTACTGTTCGTTCAAAAACAGACAAAAGTGAGTTTATGAAAGTAACGGTTTATAATCGCCAATATGAGAAAAACGAAAAGATAACAACTCCGGCAGGAACTTTCGATGCATCCAAAATAACATTCACATTCGATGTCTATAAAGATAAGAAGACTACAACTTACAGTGGTGCTGAATGGTTTGCCGATGGTGCAGGAATAGTACGTTCGGAAACTCGTGACAACAAAAACAATCTGATCAACTATACCGTACTTACTACATTGCAAAACAAATAAGATATTAGGTTAGATTGCTAGGTATAAAAGACACAGGCTATGATAGTCTGTGTCTTTCTTATTTCTAGTAGGTCGTGAGGAGTGGCTACTATAACAAAAAAACACAAACCATCACGGCTTGTGTTTTTTCAAAATAAGAAATCGTTTAACTAATACAAGAGATCAAGTCCTCTTTCCGAAATAAAACCCACTATCGAAACCTTTTTTAGCCGAACCGCTGTTGGCCGAGGTATCACAAGCACTGTCTATTGGTCGCCACAATGGGTAATCGCTACTGTTGCGCGAAAGGAAATCGATCAATTGGTTTTTAAGCACATCGGCATCGTCTTTTATCCATCGGCGAAGCTGTGCTATATCGGTAATATCTACACTCTTGCTATTTTCGCTCTCGCGAACGGTCACCCCTTTGTTTACTATTGCCGCCCAATGAAAGGGCAATGCCTGATAGACGGCATAGAACGATAGTGCAGGAGCTATTTTCAAGATAAGGTCGCTGTTGTGAGGCGTGAGTATGTTGCCCGTAATCTGTGCTTGAAGTTCATTCATCAGCGGTTCGCCCAACACATGTTCGATATGTAGCTCTTGTGCGATGCTGATATATGGTACAAATTCGGTGATATCGGTATTGTACGTCACCGGAGAATGTTGCTTGAAAAGCGTTTCATTTATTAATGGTGTATTCATATTGTTGAATTTGAGCCCCTCCTTACCTCCCCCAAGGGAGGAATCAGAGAGAGTATTATGGATTAATCATGAAAGATAAGTTCTGAATTTTGCACTATCTGTCGTTCTCATTGTCATTCCGAAACACAGGAGCCTCGCCACCCTCTCCCAAGGAGCCCCCTAATCCCCCAAAGGGGGGACTTTATTCTTTGTCTCTGTCATCCCGATACGTAGTGAGGGATCTTAGCCTCCCCAACCCCTCCCTAGGAGGGGCTCTTGTATACCCTCTGTGTATTCCTCCCCTTAGGGGAGGTTAGGAGGGGCTTTCAGATCGGGATGACAGGGGCGACGGCAGGTAGCTGCAACTCATAATTATTCTAAACACCCTCTTTGCATTCCTCCCCTTGGGGGAGGTTAGGTGGGGCTAACTGGTCGGAATGACAGAGAGAGGAATTAAGTCCCCCCTTTGGGAGATTAGGGAGCTGCCTTGGGAGCAGTTGGGGAAGCGACTATATCCAGATCGTCTATCTCTAACTTCGCATATCCGTTGTTGATAACGAACTGGCTTAGTGTATCGAGTATCTTACGTCGTAGTTTATGAATCACAGTACTGTTATATAACATATAAGCATTGACAATTTCGCTGGCATTCCCGCTCAGATTGCCCGATCCCGACAGACCTGCCAATGTAGGCGAAGTGAGGCGATGAGCCGATATAATTTTCTGGAAGATAATTTCATCTACATTATTATACAGATCGGCATTATTACTTGCTGCATACGATGTCACAACAGGTTTTATCTCCTGACTTTCGCCCCATAAGACAACGATGCTGCTTGCCCCGTTAGTTCCGGCATACGAACTTTCTATATCGTGCTGAAACTGTTCTTTTTCGCTATCAGCCGGATTACTCGGCATGGTAATAATAGTTGAGGGTACAAAACCATTATTGATAGAGTTACGATAGAATTTGCCCAGCAACCCATCTGCTTCTATATAGCTCAATGCCGAATAGTATTGTGGAATGGGATAATAATCGAGACTCGGCTCATAGTCTTTGTAGTAATAGAGATAAGGAACACCCTTGCCCATCTCTTCTGCACCGTATGCTCTTATTTCGACGGGAGCATACTTGCCTGTGGTCTTTCGCCAGTCGTTAGACAAGAAGAAACTCAGGCTCGCTCCATATTCGTTGACTTGTCCGACCCGTATTTTACTGAAATCGGTATGATAAATGCTTACCGTTTTACCATTCTCGTTGAGGATTACCTGAAAACAAAATCCACCAAAGGTGACATAATCTTTTGCTGTTTTTTCTATTAACGCATCCCAGTCGTCCGATGGATTGGGTTGTCCGTAATACGCAGAATCTTTGACTCCTCTTCCACAGATATAAGTTACTTTATTTTCTATCACAGCCTTGTTGATAGCCGACTCGTTGTTGAGTTCGATAATACGTTGCGGCAGAAGATTGTCGCGATCGTAGCTGATCCAGCCTTTCGTGTTTTTGGTGAAGGTTGGATAACTTTTTATGGTTTCCGATAGTTTGATAACTGAGTAATTGACTGCTTTTTCCATGTGCTTATGATTGGATTTTTACTGATAGATAAATCCGATATTTTCTCATGGAGTTTTTTAACATTTAAATTTACTGTGGCCGAGATAAAGGCAGAATTAATTATTTCGTTGTTTTGTCATTTCGAAACGAAAGCCCCTCCTAACCTCTCCCAAGGGGAGGAATGTAGAGAGAGTGTTTCGAATGATTATGAGTTATGTGTAATCACTCTTTGTCATTCCGAACTGCAAAGAGGGATCTGCCCAGCCTCCCCAACCCCTCCCAAGGAGGGGCTCTCGTATACTCTCTTTGTATTCCTCCCCTTGGGGGAGGTTAGGAGGGGCCCTCAGTTCGGAATGACAGAGAACGTAGCATAACAGAAAATGAAAGAAAGATCTTATTGTTTTTTCTTTGTAGGTTTTCTTTTTGTATTATGTATTATTTATATTATTACTTAGTATATATTATTAAATATAAATACTAGAATAAATTATATTAATATACTAGATATAGTATATTATATATATGGTATAGAAGTGTGCATTAGAGACTGTACAAAAAAGCGCACTACGATGTGTATCATAGTGCGCCTGATGTCTGTATTTCGAAAGATATGGTGAAATCAGCTGCTTTTCGCCGTATAACTTATTCTTTTAGAAGAAGAAAGCAACCCCCAATTCGCCATTTATCTTTTTATTGACAATATCGCTCTCATTGAGTCCCATTTTGTCCATAAACATATTTGTATTGACGGTCGATATACCAACCCAAAGAGAAGCACGTGTATTTGTCGGCAACTTGCCTGTAATACCCACATGACCACCTACATATAGATTAGCATAGCTATCTTGGGTCACGTGCCATTTTGCAACATCTGTTTGTCGTATATCAGCTTTGGAATGAAAATTGACCAAACCCATCTGACCCTCTAAGAACAGAGCCGTAGTACGGTCTCTCAACAAATAACCTACACGACCGAGCGCCAAAGCTCCCCACGAAAAAGCATTATAATTGATCTCTTTTATTATAGCATCACCTATCGAATAATCATCGACACTGGCATTTGTATATCCGATTTTGATACGTGGCTCCAAACCTAAATATAGGCTCCCCGATTTTATCCAACTACGCTCCCAGCCTCCATAAAGCTGAACACCTCCGGGTGCACTGTTACCAAACATCTGATGACTCAATTGTATACCGGTCGTAAATAAACCTTTGTTATAAAATTCCGAATGTGAAATAATATCTGTGTCTGCGATAGATGTATTTTCATCCGTAATTATTGCTACACTACTAGCCATTGTTGTTTGTGAAACTACACTTAAAGTTGAGATAAAAAACAGTATTAATATATAATTTATTAGTCTCATACGTTTATAAAGTTCTACTATGATGTAATATTAGAAGTGAAAGTTTTGTTAAATACAAAGTTCGTAAAAAAAAACAATTTTTCATTACATTAGTCTGCCATTTAATTCATTTTCATTTATTTAACATTAACAATATTCTATTTTAGTTAAAAGGAGCAAGGACGCTGACGCCCCTGCTCTGCTTTTATCTTTGATCTTTTTTACTATTACGGTATGCGAACACAACGCACAGACAAACCGTGAGCCTTGTCGTAAGCCTGAGCAGGATCAAAAGCTGCCGAATAAAAATTCAGACTATAACTATAAATAGTATTGGATAAATATGGTCGGTCTGTCCAGTAACCACCATACTGAGCTACATAATAAAATATATCGCCAGCTGTCAAGAGTTGCATGCGTCCACCCGCAGGCCAGAAATTACCATTTATAGTGCGTCCTTTATTGGTTTCGTTCCATGTCGTATTAAGTGCTGTTAATCCATTCCATGGCGATGTAGTGCCGACGAAAGTAGCAACACGCCAGTTTTCGGGACATGGGTCGTAAGCACTTTTAGTTGTGCCATATCCCCAAGAAGTATCATCCATATGAAGATTCATATAAAAAGTCAGCGGGTTAGCCACAAGTGTGCTGATGTTCAGACTACCACTGGCAGTACTATTTCGAGCCATTGTTGTAGATCCGACAGAATTATAAATGGCTCTCTGCGCCGGATTGAGAGATGCAATGTTGGCTGTTCCCGGGAGCGGATCTTTTCGTCCCCATTGATAATACAACCCGAAGGAGTTTACATTAGCTCCGACTGCTGTTGTTGCACCCAAGTTGCGATCCATAAACACGAGTCCGTTATTTGTAATCGTATTAGCTGTTGGGTCTTCATTGAGTATCCATATATGCCAGCTCCAAGCTATCGCACCACCAGTTTTGACGGCAGATACCATAGCGTTACCCTCTGCTGTACCTGCGGCAACAAACAAATAGCCTGCCGAGCCGGTACCTGCCGGAAGTATCATCCTGATATTAGAATTAGCTGCTACACGATTCACATTATCTGTCCAGACCAAACCGGCTGTATAAGTTTCGGCAGCGGTAATACGTGTAGTTCCATCGGCATTTGCTTGACTAACAGGAATCAAAATAGCCGTAGATGGTTTCACTATATATGCATTGGCTTTACCGACAATGCTGCCCGAAGCACAAAGCAGATCGACCACCACATCGGCAAATTGACTTTCTTCGCTATAAAATCTTATTTTTGCCGTACCCAAAAATTTAGTGGGATTGGTCATGTCATTCGGAACCGTAAAGCTGACATTGGTTTCCACTGCGCCCTCACCTGTTCCGCCTGCGGTAGTCAACAAGCTAGTAACCACGCCTCCGCCGGTATCAGTCAATTCGGCTTTCCACTTGGCATTCGATTTCACTTTGAACGAATAAGTACTGCCATCCATAAGATAGTATGGCTCTTTGGTATAAGTCAGGGCATAATTAATCTGACGAAGCAAAACGCTTTCGGTAACGGTTTTATTACTTCCGGTCAACGAAATATCGAGGCGGGATGCTTTTTCTAAAAATGGATTCACTGCTACCTCGGCTTGCGACATAGCCGTTATCTGTATATTTTCGGCCAGACTGCCTCCCGTAGGCGATGCAGTAGGTGTATAACCCTGCACCGGACTATATCCGGCAACGCTGGATAAAGTCATTACGGGCGATGCCGATAGAGGCTTCCAGTTTATATTTAGTACACGCGACGGTGCTACACCCGACGCAGCATTGCTCGGAAATTGAATAGTGTTTGCATCGACAGTCAACTCCAGACAGTTCTTGAGAGACAACCAGACTTCACCACTCCAAACATAAGGTCCTTTGCAAAACCCATTATTCTCATTTACATTAAAAACCATAAGTCCGATATGGCTTTTACGCATATCGACATCTGCCGACTCCGAATCGGTCAACATCGGTTTAAGCATACTTGCATTTTCTAATGAGACTCTGGGTAAATTAAGACCTTTTGTAGAATTAGCCTGAAGATTATCATTTTCTTTCAGTTCGAGCAAGGCACCTGCTCTTGGTTTAAGAGGTGAGCCGATAGTTACTTGCCCATACATACTAACTGTCGAAATGATTATTGTAAAAATTAGTAAACAGATTAGCTGTTTAAAGAATGATCTAGTTGAGATTCCACACATGTTTGTACACTTTTATTTATGTCAAGTCTATTTAATCGGGCGGCCAAAATAAAGAATACAATTAACTTTCCGCTTCATACACAGGCAAATATCCACTGTTTCAGCGAGTAAATGTATAGAAAATTCCTCTATTAAAGAGTATGATTCACACATTAACTCTATTTTAACGAAATAAATACTTCTTTATCTATATTAATAAAACAAAGAAAATATGGTAAAGTTCGAATTGGGTGATATAACAATGCATATTCCAAATGCATGGAGTGATATTAAACTGGCAGACTATGAGCAATGGTTCAATAGTAAGCCGGAAAATAAAATGGAGTATATTCAGTTTGTAAGCGACATTTGCAAGATAGACAAAGAGCTGTTACTGCATTCGCCAACTCAGCTTTTCGATATGGTAGCTAACACCATAGACTTTGTATTCGATACCGACGTAAACCCATCGGGTAAAACAATTATAAACGGAACAAATTATTTCGTTACGCTTTCAGACAAACTTACCTTAGCCGAATGGGTAGATATAGAAAGCACGCTGGAGAGTGACAGCATGACCAAAATATCGGAGATACTGGCTATTGTGTGCCGACCTGCCGGCGAAAGCTATGATGCTCAGACAATAGATCGGAGAAAGGAGTTGTTCAGAAATCTGACCTGCGAAAAAGTTCTGCCACTGATCGCTTTTTTTTTGCGCAAAAAGCAAGAATCAGAAGCGATTTCGAACCATTATTCAATGGTTCTGGCTCAAGCAGACCAGTTTCTAAAGGATTCCAGAACTTTTGTTCAAAATGGGGATGGTATAAAACGATTGCCGATCTGGCAGAGGATAAGATATACTTATTTGACGAAATCACTCGAAAAACAGTTGTCGAAGTTTTCGGATTTTTACTCTATCGGATAGACAAAGCTCGTGCCGAAGATGATCAATACAAATTTGAAAAACAAATAAGAAGATAAATTTATCACTTGTTATCAATTACTTATAAAAGTGTAGCAGAACTAGGTCTTGCTAAGTTTTTTTTATTGAGAACTAAGTATTATCTTTATGAGTATTAAACACACTATATATCTAAACACTACTAACACACATATCACAATTCTGATATTGATACATTGAGTGAAAAAAGAGGCGGTGTCGTAAGTAAAATAATACCGTCAACTGGTTAGTCTCTTTGTCATTCTGAACGAAGTGAAGAATCCAAACTCTTGATTTGGAGATTCTTCACTTCGTTCAGGATGACAGAATGACACGAAAAATCGCTTATGTCACACCCTCATTTAGCTTATCTATATAACCGTGTTTTCAGTCAGCGACACCGGTGTCTTTTGCAGGAAGACGAAAAGGAACTATGAGCGTATAATACACAGGAACCGCCACTCCGTTTTGCGAGCCGGGTGTCCACCGAGGCATCGATTCTACAATGCGAACAGCCTCTTCGTCGCAACCGTGGCCAATACCTCTAAGCACCGTAATATCTGTCAGATCTCCATCTCTGGTTACAACAAAACGTATTACTATACGACCTTGCACACCTTCCTTTAATGCTTCTTCGGGATAAACGAGATTCGTGTGAATAAATTCTACCATAGCCATTTCTGCACCCACGAAGGAGGGCATTTGCTCTACAAATACAAAAGGTTTTTCTTCCTTACTTTCTTCGTTACTATCTTCTTCGCACTGTATTTCTAGCGCTTTATTTATTATTATTTCATTTTGTGCATTCAGATTAATAGCGAGTGTTGTAAGTAGGATCAACAGTGTAGTTTTGAATATTCTCATTCGGTTAATTATTATGTATTAAGACTCCAAAAGTAAGTATTAAGATAAGATTGGGCAAGTATGACAAAACAAAAAGGCGAAACTTGTACAGTTGCGCCTTTATGCCTTTTTATAAACAATCTATGCTTTAACGCATCTCACACTCGATCCAAGTGCTTTCCTGTTAACATCTATTCCTGTATTAATAATCTGAAGGTAAGTACCGTGATTAACTATACCAAAATAGCAAGACGCATCTTTGTATGAGTGAGAGGCTGTCCAATAAAAACCCTTCTCGCCAATAGGTACCGTCCCATCAAATTGTCTGCCGACGAGATTTGCATCATTAGAACGCCCTCCCGACAGAGGATACAAGCCCAGCTTGTCGGAAAAGTCGAAAGCACTTCCCGCCTTACCTTCGACTACCACTAATGTAACATCCGATTCTTGCAAACCTTCCCAAGGGCTTCGACCGTCGGCCGAAACAAAAGGAATACGCCACCCCGCAGGGCATGGATCGAAATCGCCTTTACTTTGCGACATTTGCCCCCAGAAATCGGCATCCTCATTGTTGTAGAGATAATTATTTCCGATAAACCAACTGTTATATCCTATATATTGCAAAGGGTCGGTAATCGAGTTCTGTAAGTTTTCGTCAGGATTTTCGTTTGTCGTGGTACGAGTAATATCGGTTTTCACTCCATATAAAATAGTTTCGGGCGCAGAGGTGGAAGTCGACGGATTGTCTAATCCCGACGAACGGGGAAAAGGGTCTTTCCTCCCCCACTCGTAAGTGTTACCCAAGGTTAAAAAGCCATCGGCAGGATTGTTGCTCAAAGCTCCCAGATTGCGATCCATAAATATATTTGTATCCGTTCCATTGCTGTAAGTATATACCTGACCTTCATTATCGGGATCGTAGCCTGTAACCCAGATATGCCAGCTCCAACGGACAATACCTCCGACGCGTACAGCAACAACTGCATTACCGCCCAATTGGTCGTTCGTCTTGTTATGAGTAATTCTGATTACCGAAGTGCGCCCATTATCGCCATTCGGAAGGGATATATCTACTAAGCCCGAAGCATCAGACCAATAGACTTCGGCTGTTACCTGCCCTGTCAAAGTCTGATTACCCAACATGCTATATTTTTCCCACATGTCGTATGCTTTAGTTACCGGAATTTCAAGGCTTTTTCCCAATGGTAGTATAAATGCATTCGAATTGGCATCCGATGGTGTTGTCACGGGATTGGTCGACGACTCTGTAAATAGCAACCGTTCCCATATAGCGCCATCCCATACATATATACCTTTAGACAGTCCATTATCTTCGGTCTGATTGTACACAACCAGACCAGCATGTGCTTCTTTAGCTATTGGCGAGGCATTTGTTACACAAGGGGCAAGATCATCGACGGCGACCAGATTCACTCGTGGCAACCCCAAGCCTTTGGTGGTTTCTCCATCTTGTTTGAGTTCCAGTAAAGCACCTTCGACAGGCGCAATGGCAGAACCGATTGTTACCTGAGCACTAAGCCCGATTGCATGGAAAAAGAGGATATTCGTTAATAGTTTGGTTAGATAATTTATATTCATAATTACAATTCATTGAATAGTTAACATGTGAAAATGTGGCAATTAAATACTAGTTCCAAGACATTCCGTCTTGAAAAAGGAGGGTTATATATACAGCATTTGTATATATTAATACGTAATGATCTTTTATCTCTATAAAATCATTCCTGTATATAATAAAATATATTCAGCCTATTCTTCTAATAAAAAGGAGGGTCAACATCCAAATTCTCGCCCGATGAGTTGGCGATTAAATTTACTATGTGCGAACTAGAATGCATATGTCATATGGATTTCAAGATGAACATTTTAAATTATTTTCATTAACAGAGCATAATCTATGCATTAATAATAAAAATATAAAATAATTTAAGTTTTTTTTCAATACTATATGATTTATTTAAAATACAACGTAAGCTTATAACAATAAGTGATTCAGCATGATTCACTATAAATTGCTTTGCGTGCAACACACACTATATATCTGAAAGCAAACTGATTAAAAACAAGAAAAGCGAACCCTTAGATTCGCTTTTACATACATATAATAAAAGAATGTGTACAAAGTTGGACAGTCTACTTCATATCGTTTATTACTTTCTTAGTTTTGATACCTTTTACTACGTCCAAAACTTTTTTCTGATCGGCTTTCGAAACTTTTCCCGAAAGGGTTACTTCTTCGTCTTTCACCTCCACCCACACATCTTTAAATCCGGCATCGCCAAGTGCTACTGAAATAGCTGTTTTAAGCGACTCGTCGGGACTCACTGCTGCCACAGGCTCTACTACCTCGATCTCGTTAACCACCGATTTCACATTTTTCACTCCTTTTGCCAATTCTTCGGCGCCAACTCTTGCTTCTTCCGAGTCTACAGTACCCGATAGGGCTACAATACTGTTACGAACCGAGCATGAAACACCTGGGTAACGGGACAACAACGCATTTCTTACTTGACCTTGTGTCACCGCATCGTCGGGACTACAAGAGTTAAATGTAAGACCTGTAAACATTAAAACTGCACAAATAAATAAGAACTTCTTCATAGCTTCTGAAATTTAGGTAAGACTTTATCGTCTAGTTGTATAACATATAGTGATTAGTATTTGTTTACATGTTTTAAAACAATAAAACAATTTCTCGTAATTCGTTGTCATTAATATACTTCCAAGAAAATTGGACGTGTTTAGAAATAAGTTTTATTTGATTAACTATCTTCTTTGAATCACTCTTTTTTCAATTCCTTTAGTTCTTCTCTCAATTCATCATATTTTTTTTCCAATTGGATGGTATACAAAGTCAGTTCTTCTATTTTTTGTAAAAGTTTTGCTTGCATCTCTCCTACACTGATTCCGTTTTCTATTACTTCTTTTTCGGATGGAACACCGGAAAGATGTTTATGCTCGTTTATATGGTTCTCAACTTCTCTCAAACTAGGTAATTTGTATTCTCTATCAAACACAAAATCCGGCCATCCTGTGGCTTCTATTTTAATTTCTTTTGCCCGAATAGTGCCGTTCACCTCCAGTTTTGAAGTAGGTTTCTCTGTTCCCATTCCTATATTTCCATCATTAAGGATAACAAATTGGGGTTTACCTGCTGTGAAGAACTTCATACCTCTATAGGAACTTAACCAAAATGTGTACCCACTACCAACATTACTCCATGAATCTTCGCCCCATCTTAGAGCGTAGTGTCCCATTTTCTGATTATCGTATGTAAAATAATGACTAGGAGCCGCTCCTATTAATTTGTGTCCACTCACATTTATATCGCCTCCTACACTTAAATCACCCGTAGTACTGTTATTCCCTGTAGCATTCCACTGCGCATAAGAGCTAATTGTGCACAACACAAAAAATAGAATTATAAAAAAAACCTTCATAGTATTAAAATATTTTAAATTAATTCTACAAATATAAAAAAGGTTAATCACAAGGAACAAATTAAGGATATTATTTTCCGCTTGGCAAACCTTTATTCCCTTCATTATTTCATCGTACAAGCGTGGTATGAAACATATTCCTTTTGTTTGATGTCTAGCATAAATTTAAAGCCTTCTGGTTGTTCATTCAAAACTTCAAAAATCCAAATGAATTCCTCTCTAAGATATATAATATCAGTGGCATTATACTTAATTTTTTGATATTTTTGTTAAAAATATTTGTACTACTCAATCTTGATTTATTCGATTTAGCTTCTAACCTAACATAAGCTTGAAACAAGAAAAGGCTTTATGACATATTGATTCGCTCTATCATCCCTATTTTTCTCTCTGTCATCCCGAAACGTAGTGAGGAATCTGCTCAGCCTCCCCAACCCCTCCCAAGGCAGCCCCCTAATCCCCCTAGGGGGACTAAATGCTCGCTGCTGTCATCCCGATACGCAGTGAGGGATCTGTTCTGAAATAAGCTAATAGCTACTGGCTTAACATCAAGAGACAGTAGATCCCTCACTACGTTTCGGGATGACAGAGAGTGATTAACTCATAACATATCATTCATAATTTATAATTATTCCAAACTCTCTTTGTATTCCTCCCCTTGGGGGAGGTTAGGAGGGGCTTTCAGTTCGGAATGACAGGGAGGGAAAAGAGAGGTTGTTGGGAGTATATAAATGTATAAGTATAATAAGATATTCACCCCATTCCAGCACCTTATAATAGATGAGGCATCCCGAATTTACAATGCCTTTTCCACTTATTTATCTATCTAATAAAACTTATAATCAAAAAGATATGATAAACAATATCGTAGACATTTTTCGCAAACAGGCTAGTCAGCATCGTAGCATCAAGGCTTTTTATTACAATCGGAATTACGAATTAGGCAGCGGAAAAGAACAGCATCCGCTTTTCTGGCTCGAAGATCCTATCGGTGGTCGTAACCAGAATAACACTTTTACCAATTCGGTCAATTTCGCTGTACTTTTTATTCCCGACCAAGAGAGAACGATCACAGAACTTCAGAATCTGGCATTTTCGACAGGGCTGAATATTATCGAACGCATAAAACAAGACGAAACATCTGCAATCGGCATCAAGCCCGACTGGACATATACCACCCTGCGCAACTATTACGACGACAATGCTTGCGGATGTCGTTTCTCGGTGAATTTTGTACAGGTAAATATGCAAAACCTTTGTCTGATTGAAGATCAGTTTGATGAGAATAAAGGTATTGAAAAGGAAGCGGCTCTTAATAATTCAAGTATGAAGTTGCCCGACAACTGCGAGGTATTCGCCAATAAATTCCCCGAATTTAATATCAGAACGTCTAAGAAATGAACAACGAAATAGTAAAAGTAATAGAAGCTATTGCCGGCGAAATAGTGAACCTCGCTCGACTTGTTCTCGAAGATAATACGATTGACTTAAAAGACAGTTCTTTGAGCGAAAGTATAAAAGTGGAGATAAAAAGTATGGGTGAGCCGGTAGTAATTGAAGCCCTCTTTGCAAACTACATCGGCTATCTGGAGCAGGGGCGACGTCCGCACCAAGGCAAGCAGCCTCCGACAGACGAGTTGCACAACTGGGCTTTGTCGCGAGGAATACCCACCGACAACAGCACCCTATTCCTCATCAGCAGGGCAATATGGCGCGATGGTTACGAAGGACGCCCCATCCTTGCCACGCTCGAAGAAGAACTGAACAAGAAATTTGAAGATGAATGGTTCGATCAACTATTTGAGGCAACAATCGAAGAGCTGAGGTCACAGACCTTTTTATTGTCCGTCTGAGTATAACAATTATCGATAGTTATAACTTTAAGATGTAACATTAAATACGTTCTTCTACTCAATTAATATTTTAATAAATAAAAGACATGGGTATTTTCACACAAAATATAGCGAAAGAAAGCAAATCGCCGACTAAAGTTTCATTGGCTAATAATCCGAATTACGTACAATTCGAAAGTACGGGCGAAGTATCGAATCTTCCGATTGGAAATAAAAATAAGCTGATCGATATTAGCCTGACTATTCTGTCTACATCGCTGGATGCGGATAAATGTTTTATACCGATCACAGAAGAAGCGACAGAGACAGATCACTCGATAAAAGCGACCAGAAACAGGAACGAAGTAAATAACAATACATTTTTTCTCGATAGTTCTGCTTCCACCACAGCCGAAAACATAAGATACTGCCTGATGAAAGATTCATTTTTCAATGGCAATTTCGATATTACAGTTCCGCCTATTGCTGCGGGTTCAAATGTTATAAACGGCTCTACAATACGAATCGTATCGAAACGAATCGGCTCAACATCAGGCATAAGGTTAACTGATTTGAATAACCTTTTTATTCGCTTTACCGACAATTCTACCACACCTCCTGCCAACGATAGCATTAGCGGTAGTTTGGACGATCCGAGCAATTGCGAAATAGAAATCGATATCTATCAGGATACGAATGTATTTTTGGGTGTAGCCGACAAAACTACATTGGGCACGCCTGTGGTCAGTTTGGCAAAAGCCTATTTTAACAATCCTATCTGGTTTGATATCAATAGCATCTGGGGGAATCAGCAAAAATACAGCAATTCATTTCTTCATACCGACACTTGGTGCGATGCAGGCACAGCTACCGATTATAGGTTCGTAGCAAAGCGTAGCGATGGCAAAAACCGAGAATCCTTTTACATATCGGATGTGCTTTATACCCTATCGGGATACAACAGAAACCTCGACAATGCCGATTTAACCGATTATGTATATGATACAACAAAGAAAAACAACGTAAAGTCACTTACCCGTCAGCCGATTCTGCCCCATGTGAAAGGGCAAAGCCAGTATTTCAACTTCGTACTGTCCGACCCCGATCGCAACAATATTACGAATGAATACAATATGGGTATTCGCTACGAACTGAAAACCCAATCGGGCAGCAATCTGGGATATCTTGTATCGAATATGCAGAACAGAAAGAAGTTTAGTATAGTGAATACCATCAGACTCGATATAGACAATCTACTGGAAACGCATGCCCAACGCGAGAAGATAGGCATTGTAGAAGTCTATTTATCTAAAGACGGCAATAAGAGCAGCGAACCGCTTACATTCAATATATTACCCGAATCGCTGTATAAGGTAAATGACTTTGCATTCCTCAATTCGATGGGCGGATGGAGCTCGTTCAATTTTTCGGGAACAGAGGAAACCGATTTCAGAACAAGTACCAACACGCTGTACAAGACACAGACACCTGCTTATTCTATCAGCAGCGATATAGAATCGGTTTACACGAAAGAGGTAAGCGAACAATTTATTGTACAAACCATGCCAATAAAAGCACATATAGCCGAGTGGCTCAAAGAGTTGAGTGCTTCGCCTGCCGTATATGAACTGTCGACCAAGCGATACGTAATTGTGGACGAACTGAATATAAAGCCAAACAGCAAAGACGACCTTTTCACGTTACAGATGAAATATCATTACTCCGATTCGTATAATGGGAGCGTGAAAGGATAAATAAAACGCCGATGAACAGGAAAAGACTGAACAACAAATAGTTAAAAAACAGATTTTGAGGCGTTATATAGACGCCATTTAGATTCTTTTGTATATCTTTATACTTAACTATTGTAAACTCGAAATTAGACTTCCAAGTTTAATACAAAGGCTACAAGATTACACCAAAACTCAACTCACTTTCTTTTATTTCACAAAACATAGTAGCCAGATTATCGCGCTGCGTATACTCCATGCGAGTATAACGTTTGCGAAGAAAAAGGATAGTCTCTATAAATAGAGAGAAGTACGGATAGTGATGTCTGTACTTTTTTTGTTTATACTACCCCGAATATTATTAAAAGAATCCGTGATGCTTTTGGGCAATATAAGTTTTTTAAGTTGTTCATATTCTTGCTGTTTACTTTGCTAATCAATTGTATCAGCCACATTTTATTATTTATTGAACAGTATTTTTAGGAATCATAAAAGGTTTATAATAAATTTACACCTCAAATAAATATGTTAACCTTTTAAATTCTAAGAAGACATGCACTCATCAACTACGCTGACCAGTAATAATCGCATAGAAATAGCGGATGTATTACGTGGTTTTGCTGTAATGGGAATTACCCTTATTCATTTTATCGAACGGTTCAGCCTCAACAGCTTCCCCGAAGAAACCAGCAACTTTCTGTTATTTACGGACAGGGTAATCTGGGACAGTATATTTTTCACCTTTTCCGGTAAAGCCTACTGCATTTTCGCATTGCTTTTCGGATTCAGTTTCTTCATTCAGGACAACTCACAAAAAGAAAAAGGAAAAGATTTTAGTGGACGGTTTGCCTGGCGATTGGTGTTACTTTTTGTAATAGCATGCGTCAATTCGACTTTGTTTCCCGGCGAAATACTGATACTCTATGCATTGCTTGGTTATGTAATGATTGCAGTTTGTCGTTTTTCGACCCGCACAATCGCTATTATAGCAGTTATTCTTTTATTACAGCCTCTCGAATGGGGACAAATAATTTATGCACTCATCAACCCCGAATACGTTCCTATTGCTGACTTCGATGCTCCATACTGGGAAATAGTCAATACAGCTCAGAAAGAAGGTTCTTTCCTCGAACTGTGCAAAACTACCATCTGGACGGGCAATGTTGCTAATATGGGCTGGATGCTATTACATGGAAGGGTTACTCAAACCGCAGGACTGTTTATGCTAGGTATGATAATAGGGCGCAGCAATGTATTACCCTATTCAGAGAAAAATATAAAACTTTGGGTTAAAGTGTTCATCATAGTCACTATATCCTTTTTCCCGATTTATGGCTTGGTAGCTCTGCTTCCCGACTTTATAAGCAGAGAGGCACTACTTGTACCTTCTACTCTTCTACTTAAATCGCTTGCAAATCTTGCATTTACAGGAATACTGTTTGCAGGGGTAATACTTGTTTATTACCTGACAAGGCTTGGACGTGTTCTTCATCAATTAGCTCCTTACGGACGTATGAGTCTTACAAACTACCTGTCGCAGTCTTTGATCGGGGGATTCTTGTTCTACAACTGGGGGCTGGGGCTTTACCTGCATACAGGCATTACGGTATGTTTCCTGATGGGTATCGGAATGTTTCTTATTCAGTTATTCTTTAGTCGCTGGTGGCTTCGTTCGCATCGTCAAGGGCCATTAGAATGGTTATGGAAAAAAGCAACTTGGATTAAAACAGGAAAAGGGTAACCTACTGATTCATTTTACATTGCAGACGACTATTTTCATTCAAACAACCGAGTGAACGAATAAATTTATATGTTTAGCGTGAGTTCGATATAAGGGAAGGAGTAATAAATACTTCATCCGAATTTGTGATTCCGAACTGATAGCCCCTCCTAACCTCCCCCAAGGGGAGGAATGCAAAGAGGGTATACAGAGCCCCTCCTTGGGAGGGGTTGGGGAAGCGAGACAGATTCCTCACTGCGTTTCGGAATGACAGACTAAGACTAAAAGAAATAAATCGTACTCAACTTAATTACTCTATTATACAGAGGATAGTCATCGTTCACAATATTCACCAGACCATGATTATAATCGATCGTAAATTGTACATTACCAACTTCCACTCCACCCATAAGCGACAGACCGAAATCATACTTTTTAAAATCACCATACCCTATCGACAAATCTTCTTCGGGAGTATGGGCATCCTCATCGTACAGCCAAGAGGTAGATTCCAGACCGCCATAAGGACCTGCACCGACAATAAATCTGAATTTATCATTTACAGGCATCTTTCTCCCTACATGAATCGATAGTACGGTGTAATAAGCACTTATACGAGTATTCCTCCTATCGTCGTACGTAATTGCATTAGCCCCTTTGAGTCCTGCCCCTGCATACGAAAAATACAAATCGCCCTGAATCAGCAGCTTATTATAAAACATGATTTGTGCACTTACCCCAGCATCGAACGCCAAACGAAATGTTGATGAATAGTCTTGTGCCGGAATATCAGTTCCGGGTAATCGACCCAAATAACGATAATCCTCCAAGCCCTTGAATTTGGAAGCTCCAATACCAAAACGCAATCCGTAAGCAATATACTCTACGCTCGACCCTGATTGTTGGCTATAAGCATTCAAGGTAAAAGGCGATATTAATATAATAAGGAAAATTGTTTTAAAGATGTTTGCAGTTTTCATAATAGTATTGTATTAAAGTCTAAGATTAGAAATAGTGTTAAATATGAGACGTTATTGGATGATGAAAGTTTAATGCGATGATATAAAAAATAGGCACAGGCTGCAAACCTGTACCTAAGCTTCTGATAGCCTTCCCGATAGGAGGGATCTGCCAGAGGAGTATTATATTCCTCTCTGTCATCCCGAACTGAGAGCCCCTCCTAACCTCCCCTAAGGGGAGGAATACAAAGAGGGTATACAAGAGCCCCTCCTTGGGAGGGGTTGGGGAGGCTAGACAGAGTAGTCTGCATCTATTTAGAATTCGACCTTATAACTGATATTAGGAATCACGACTGCCGATTTATACAACTCGACTTCGCTCCTGCGATAGTTATAAAAATGACCGCTTGGCTCCTGATAACCATTAGCATTTATAATTTTCACGGCAAACTCGTGTGCTAATTTCTTCTTATTCATTTTATAACTTACTGTAAAGCTCGTTATCAATGCCGGATCGAATTGCTTTTCGTAGGCTCTCGACGTATCGTAAACAGCATCTTGTGCCAGTAGTGAAGCCTCTGTGTCGATCGGAGAAAAACGGTCGCCACCCTGAAACGAAGCACGAAGATTGACATTGAATATATTCTGTTTTTGTCTACCCATTTTCCATTCTTTACCGCCAAGTGCATTGAATACATAATTACGGTTCAATCGTGTGTTTCGCCAAACACCGTCGCCACCTGTGTATCGTGACTGGAATATAGATCCTGTAAGCAAATAGTAATAACCATCGGCCAGATAACGTTCTAATGTAACATCTATACCATAGTTGATACCTTTTCCTTCGCTGACAAGGGCTGTATTCAGATACCAATCCTGTTGGTTGATTATCGAAAACGAACTGTCTCTTGCCACAGGAATATCATATAGGTATTGGAAATAAGGCTCTATTTTCAGATGCGTATTTTCGGACAACGACCAATCGTAAGAGAAGACGATATGATGGGCTTTAGCAAAATCGAGTTTTTTATTTACCATCTCGTTCCCTGTTTCGGGTGTTCTTACAAAATAGTAATCGAGTTTCTCGTGTCGGCTATGCAATCCATAAGCCAACCCGATGGAATGTTTAGGCTGCATCTGCCATTTAATACCGACACGTGGTTCGAGCGTCCATTTCTCATTCAGAACGAAGTACTGGCTGTTTATACCTATATTGGCCGTAATCTCATTATTCAATCGTATTGTCGAATTGCTGAATGCCGAGAATAACATGGTGCTGCCATCGCTTTTGGCAAAGTTCTCCATCGGTAAAAACGGATTGGGAAAGCTTGGACTGATATTATAATCCAGATCGTAACTCAATCGGGTTATATTAAACCCTGTACGGCTGGTGTGCTTGGAACTGAATTTCTTGTTGATATACGAGTTGATCGACATATCCCAGTTAGTACCTTTCATATCGTTTACCCGTGTCGCGTTCTTTTGCGTGTCGAGTACATCGAGCAAAAGATGATTTTTGGTGTATGTGCCTACTAATGCCGTTTTGATAAAAGTGCTGTTGTTGAAGAAATATTTGTGGCCTATCCCACCCGATGCCATAGTCTGTCTGAAATCGGCTTTGCTGTTATCCGTCACACTCTCCCATTTGGTAGTATCCGATTCGGCGTTTTGCGAGAAACGGTCTATAAGACCTATTCCCCACACCGAGAATGTACCTGCGCTTTTGGTCGGAAAGTTTAGTTTGAATGATAAGTCCTGATAGCGCATACCTGCTGCATCGCCCAATAAGCCGGGAAACAGATCGTCTGCCAGAGCCATTGTTGCATAACGGTAGTTGAACAGATAAGAAGATTGCCCTCCTTTTTTGAAAGGCCCTTCGGAACTTACATCCACACCCAGTGTACCTACTTGCACGGTATGCTCATAGTCCCATCGGTTACCATTGCGCAACTGCATATCGAATACTCCCGAAAGGGCATTGCCATATTCGGCAGGAAAAGCTCCCGTGAAGAAGTCCGAATTGCCTAACACCTGCGAACTAAGGGCGGTAAAGATACCTCCACCCACTCCTGTAATATCCGAAAAGTGGGTAGGATTCGGTATTTCTGCACCTTCTAATCGCCATTGTAAGAATTGGGGTGAATTTCCACGTATGGCAATACCGTTGCTGTTCATGCTTCCTGCCACTCCGGCAAAAGCTGAAACCAGACGTGCGGGGTCGTCCATACCTCCTGCATAGCGGCTCGCTTCTTCTACACTAAGCATTCGTGCGCTTGTAGTAGCTGTAATATTCTGCGGTAATTGTTTATTGACCTGAGGTTCTATAACAACCTCTTTCAGTTCGTTGATATTTTCTTTAAGCGAGATTGTTATAAAGGCTTCTTTTCCCGACGAAACTACAATTTCGCGAAACACCATAGGTTCGTATCCGATAAAAGATGCCTGTATATCGTAGCGCCCTACGGGCAGTCCATCGATACTGAAATTTCCGTCGGCATCGCTCAATGCTCCTTTGGGCAAACTGCTGTTGAGTACCTGTACGGTTACCGAGACTAAAGACTCTCCCGAAGCATTGTCTACGACAACGCCTCTTATTGGTTTTCCTGTCTGAGCTGCAATAGATGTGCTTAGAAAAAGTGTAGTTAAGAATAATAGTAATGTTTTCATTTAGTAATTTGTTTTTGTTTTATCTTTGAGACAAAAGTAGACGAATGGCAAAGTGGACACAATAGTGAATTATCACTAATTTCAACTGCATTTGTAACCAGTATTTTATAGAACATGAGTGATCGGGAACCCCACAACTGGGAGAAGCACAAGCCCTATATAGAGCTATTAGCACAGGTACATAATAGTTGTGTGCTCGTTGCCGAATACGGTGTCAGGTATTTATTTCTTTCTCCAAATTTTAAAGAATTCTTCGGATACGATTCTTCTAAATTAGAAGCACCGGAAGAGTCAGGAGCGGATTATTTGGAAACACGTATTCATCCCGATGATCTGCTGGTTCTCGGCAATATCCAGAAAAGGCTGATCGATTTTATTTTCGGTCTACCTCTTGAGCAACGAACCGACTACAAGCATATTTTTGAATTCAGAGCACTGAACAAAGAGCAGCAGTACATCCGTGTTATCAGCCAGCATCAGATATTGGAAATCGGCGAAAGGAAAGATCCTCTTATCATGTTAGGTATCGTAGATTATTCGCCAAACCAATCAGACTTCGAAGATGTGCGATTCAGGCTGATGAACATTAAGACGGGAGAGGTAGTCCCATTTCCGATTGTCGAAAACTCACCGAAAAATATAACTAAGCGTGAAATCGAAATACTAAAGCTGGTGAATAATGGCATGCTTAGTAAAGAGATTTCGGATAAGTTATCGATAAGTATTCATACAGTAAATGTTCATCGTCAAAATATATTACAGAAAATGGAAGTCGCCAATGCTTTCGAGGCTGTGAATTATGCCCGCAAGCTCGGATTAATGAGCTGATGTATCTTTATCCCGAATCGATAAAAATGTCTCTGACTGATTTTAATGTAAACAGTATTTTCATTATTCTTCTGTTTTTCTACAAAAGAATGACAAATGATGAAAAGCGAAAAGCCATAAATGACGAACCGCATAATTAACCCGACAAACTGACTAATTAAAAGGATAAGATTTCACAGGTAGGAAACACGAACGATAAAACGATCGTTGGTTTTAACGACCTCAACGGTCTTATCATACAGCGCATACTGTGTTTGAAGGTTGTTTAATCCATGACCGCTTTCTTCCACATTTAGCCGTGGTTGCAGGTTGTTGACCACTTCTATATATTCGGCGGTTATATTTACATCTACGATAAGTGGGTTGCCGGCAGATACAACGTTATGCTTTATTGCATTTTCTATCAATAACTGAATGCTAACGGGAATCACCTGTTTTGGTATATCGGTATCTCCGTTTATATTGATTTTTAAAGCATTTTCGAAACGTATCAGAAGTAAATAGATATAAGATTCGAGAAAAGATATTTCGTCTTTTACCATTACGCTTTTCTGTGTATTGGTCGATAAGAAGTAGCGGTATATATTCGATAGTTTTTTGGTGTAAATATTTGCCCGCTGCGGGTCTTCGTATATTAACGATGATAATACATTCAGGCTGTTGAATAAGAAATGTGGATGTACCTGTGCTTTTAAGGTGGAGTATAGGTATTCTATTTTTTCTTTCTCTATAACTGCAATAAGTTTTTCCGATTTCAATTGACGCCTGTTGTAGAAAAACAATTCGAGTAACATGACCATAAAGACATTACCCATCACCAGCACAATGGCAGACTCGAGGTAAGTAGGATTTTTCTCGCCTATAATAACTACCCCAAGCAAGTAGTTAACTGATAGCGAGTATACTGATGCAAAAATAACTGCCAAAAATAATTCGAAAGCAACACGTATATATATATTGTCTTTATATTTAAAATATTTATTGGTAGTGTGTACCATCGAAAAACTCACAAATGCCATAATGATAACGAAAGGCAAATCCACAAGAAGTTGTATTAAAAAATCGCCTTCTTTGTAGTCTGTCATAACATTGTATATCCATTGAAACAGGAATGACATTACAAAAATAATGACTGTAAAAATAATTAAAGGACTCTTACGATCTTCCATACTCATTCTTCTGTTTTAGATAATACCATCCACCCACTTCAAAAAATCGTTGACACGCACACGGCTAACCAGCACCTTGTGAGGGCATTCGGGCTGAAAAGACAGCTTAAGGCGGCTATTGAAGTACTTGGAAATATTTCTTATCGCCTTTATATTCGTGATACAATTGCGTGAGACTCTGAAGAAAACAGTCTTATCAAGATGTTTCTCCAACTGATCGAGCGTGTAGTCTATTATATACCGCTTGTTGTCGGATGTATGCAGAAAACACACTTTGTCTTCGCTATAGAAAAAGGCAATGTTACTCACTTCGATATAAAGGAATGAATCACCTTTCTGAATGAGAAATCTGTTTTTTACCTTTTGGGGCATTAAGTTCTCCAACTGCTTATAATCGAAAGCGGCTTGCTGCGATTGATATAGTTCTTCGTACTTGGTCAGGGCTGCTGCCAAATCGGCCTCCTCTATCGGCTTCATCAGATAATCGATGCTGTTCAGCTTAAAGGCTTTTATCGCATGTTCGTCGTATGCCGTCGTGAAAATAATGGGTGTAGCGACCCTTATCTGGTTGAATATCTCGAACGAGTCTCCATCAGCCAGATGTATATCCAGCATGATAAGATCTACGGTATTGTTCCGAAGGAATAAGATCGTTTCTTCAACCGTCTTGGTCTGCCCCGATAGTACGTATTCGGGTCGTAAGAGGCTTATCATCCGCTTTAATTCTTTATACGCCAATTGCTCGTCTTCTACGATCAGGTATTTTATATTTCGATTGATTTGGGACATACTCTACTAATGATTCAGTTCAGATTCAAAGATATGGTATTATCAACTTTGTTTTTGTATGAACAGCTATTTTTCTGACCAACCTTAGAATTTGAGGTATGGAGTGTATAGCCTCTTTGCCGATTCAATATTCATCCCTTCTCCCCATTTTTATCTATACCTAAAAAGACTATGAATCTTACTTCCGTATTCCAAAAAAATATCGAAGCCTACAATGCCCGTGTCAGGTATATTGTAAATAAGGGATCGACCCGTTCGTCCAAAACTTACAGCGTTCTGCAATTGTTGGTCTTTATAGCCGACTATTCGGCAAAGCCTCTTGTTATTTCTATTGTTTCCGAATCGATGCCCCATCTCAAGAAAGGGTGCATAAGAGATTTTAAGGAAATACTTTCGGCTAAAGGTTACTGGAACGAAAACGATTGGAATGCTACCGACAAGATTTACAAGATGAGAAATTCCATCATAGAATTCTTTTCGGCTGACAATCCGAGTAAGGTGCATGGCCCGTCACGAAACATTCTTTATGTAAACGAGTGTATCAATATCGACTTCGAAACCTATCGCCAATTGGCTATCCGTACTACCGAAACAATCTTTCTGGACTGTAACCCCTACTTCGAGTTCTGGCTCGACGAGAAGGTACTGACACAAGACACCTCGACCCTTATCCATTCTACGTATCGTGACAATCAGTTTCTGACCGATGCACAAATAAAGGAAATAGAATCGAACCGCAACGACCGAGACTGGTGGCAGGTTTATGGCGAAGGGCTAACAGGTTCGCTGCGTGGAGCAGTTATCCACAATTGGGATATCGTCTCTGCCTTGCCTTCGACTTATAAGAAACGCTGGCTGGGTATCGACTTCGGGTTTACCAACGACCCGACGGCAATAGTAGACATTCGCCTTTCGGATGGTGAGCTATGGATAGATGAACTGCTTTACGAACGTGGATATGATAATATGATGATAGCCGACTTTCTGAATCGGCAGAATATCCCCCGCGACACTCCTATTATAGCCGATAGTGCCGAACCTAAATCGATACGTGAAATAGCGTCGAGAGGCTGGCGTATAGAGCCTGCACAAAAAGGAAAGGATAGTATAAATACAGGTATATCGATTCTCAACCGATACACGAAGCATATAACAGGTCGCAGCACAAATATTATAAATGAATATCGGAATTATCGCTGGCAGACCGACGAATTCGGCAATGCAAGGAATATACCTATCGACCGCTATAACCACTCGATAGATGCGCAGCGTTATGTTTGCCTGAATAAATTACTGGAGCGAAACACATCATTAAGTTACTCGGTGATAAGGGGAAAGTAGACACCCAGCAGTCTCCCCAACCCCTCCCAAGAGTAGCCCCCTAATCCCCCCAAGGGGGACTTTAGTATCCGTCTCTGTCATCCCGATACGCAGTGAGGGATCTTAGCCTCCCCAACCCCTCCCAAGGAGGGGCTCTTGTATACCCTCTCTGCATTCCTCCCCTTGGGGGAGGTTAGGAGGGGCTCTCAGTTCGGGATGACAAAGTGTGATTAACTCATAACTTATCATTCATAACTCATAATTATTCCAAACACCTTCTTTGCATTCCTCCCCTTGGGGGAGGTTAGGTAGGGCTTTCGTATCGGGATGACAGAGAAGAAAGAGGGATGAGATACAAAAAATGACAGAAACTGAACCCTCAATTGTTAATTTCAGACAAAATGTTAAGGTTAAACCCCTCGAAGTAAATATTTTTAAAAACATTTGGCTAATCGTTTATCTCTTGTTATACTTGCAGCATTAAAGAACCAAATGATCAAGCCATGACTCTTTCCCATAGCATTTCAACACCGCGAATCGCGTCCATAGACATTTTCAGGGCGATCACAATGTTCTTTATGATTTTTGTAAATGATCTATGGTCTATCACTAACGTTCCTCATTGGTTAGAACATGCTGCAGGCAATGAGGATATGTTGGGTTTCTCGGATATTGTATTTCCATCTTTCCTCTTCATACTGGGCATGTCTATCCCTTTGGCTATCGAAAAACGATTGCAGAAGAAAGATTCTAAGTTCGAGATAATTAAGCACATTGTTATACGTGCTATTGCCCTCTTGGTAATGGGACTTTTTACGGTGAATACCGAATCGGGTGTTTCGCCCGACACAGGGATGAGCCGATCTGTCTTTATCCTTCTCATGTTGCTCGGATTCTTTCTGATATGGAATGTGTACCCACGAACAGAAAATAAGACTGCAAAATATGTTTATAACGGACTAAAAATTGCAGGTGTTGCCGTTCTCCTTTTTTTACTGATTATATTCAGGGATGCAAGCGGCGAACCGTTTCAAAAACATTGGTGGGGTATATTAGGTCTTATCGGGTGGACATATCTGCTATGTGCGATTATTTATCTTTTTCTCCGTCGCAACTGGATTTACCTTATGCTTTCATGTATCGCCTTCGTTGTGCTTTGCATAGCCGGTGCTAACGGTTGGCTGGGCGGATTTAGTGGTATCATCCCGGGCGATGGTTGCTTTCATGCTTTCACGATGAGCGGTGTGCTGCTCACTCTTTTATTCAATAAGTCCGAGACTGAAATTCCCTTACGCAAAAAGCTCTTGATTGCATTCGGAGCAGGTGTAGCAATACTCCTTTTAGGCTGGTTATCACATTCGTGGTGGATTATTTCGAAACTACAAGCTACTCCTACATGGCTGTTTCTATGTTCGGGTATCTCTATATTATTCTACATATTTATCTACTGGCTGACCGACATGCAAGGTAAAGCCAATTGGTTCAATATAATCAAACCTGCTGGTACTGCCACACTGACTTGTTATCTGGTACCTTATCTGCTTTATTCTATTTTCACGCTGACAGCTTTCAGTCTGCCTGCCGAGATTCTGACTTCACCTATGGGACTGGTCAAATGCGTAATCTTTTCATTTGTGACAATAGGTATCACTGCCTTATTGGGTAAGGCGGGTGTGAAACTGAAAATATAAACCTATATCTTTTTCATTGCCACCCGAATGTTATCCCTTTTTCCCGTCTCTGTCATCCCGAAACGCAGTGAGGGATCTATTGTTATTGTCTTGTCATAAAAGAAGTAGATCCCTCACTGCGTTTCGGGATGACAGAGAGGAGCATTACGCCCCTCCTTAAGAGGAGTTAGGGAGGCTGTGAAAAGACTCCTTTTCACCATTTCCTCATATCTTTATCTATAAGATAAAACGGTTATGACAGGAATAGAACTCTACATCAATCAGCAGTTGTGCGACATCGAAAATCCGAAAGAATTCTCTGTATATCTCAAACGTCAGTTACTCAATCCTTCGGAGTTGAGCACAAAAGATGCACAACGTTCGTACGACATTACGTTGCCTGCTTCGGCTACTAACAACGCTATTTTCGGGTATATCAATACAGAAGAGGTACGGGGCAAATTCGCCCGGTTGTACGATGCCCATTTATTAGTCGGTGGTGTGAAAATATTCGATGGCAAATTCAAATTGAGCGAGATAGCCAAGACTTATTACAAAGGAAACTTAGGTATACCGGCACAGAAAACTGTGAAGGATATATTTGCTGAGAAAATGATGAACGAAGCAGGAAACTGGGAAATCGACTTTGAGGATCAGACATGGATAACAAAATATAATACGGGCGAATACGACAAAAATAAATACGGCGATATTTCACCATGCATATTCCCATTGGTACTCTACGGACTACTCCCCAAGAAGCCACTAGATGCTGAAAAAGGCATATACACAGACAAAGAACTACTGGACGAGTACGTAGATTTTAAGCGGGATAATTTCCCTCCATCGGTCAACTGCCTGAAAATGTTGGAGACAATATTTAAAAACGAAGGGTTAAATCTGGGTGGATCGGCATTCAACGACGAAAGGCTGACCAATCTCTATATGTCGTATAAGAACCCGACCGAATATGAAATGCCATGGAACTATGGAACACTGGGGCAAATGGGTATAAGGGGCGATTGGAGTAATTATGTGAAACGACCATCGCCTTTGCTAGGTACATTTGTCGAACGAAAATTCAAAAGGAATGAACCCGAAGACGGACATGCTCTTTATGCCGTCGACATGCTCAATTCTACAAATACGACTCCTCAGATATATGCAAATACGGGGAACAATATAACGACTGAGAATGGGAAAACGACAATTACGATACCTTACACAGGATTGTATAAGATTCATTTTACCTCATCGTTTACACTTCATCATCAGGCAATAAATGGAGTCTTAAATGAAAATCCAAGAATCATTGATATCGGTTCGAACTATCAAAAGAATAATGAAACGATTTACCATTATGAGAATCTTGAAGAAAGGCGCTTCGAAATAAAAGTGATGAGAGACAGATTTGACGATGATGCATTCAATCTTGAAAAAGTACAGTACGATAATGTATTTTACAGAAACAATCTAGAGCAAGACAAGTGGGAGGCAAGCAAAATACAGTATTTTCCTCAACCCGGACCACAGTCTGTAAACTTTATAGATCCCGCCCAAAATGCAAACCTGTTGTGCGGTTTTTCGTTTGGCAGCAATTACGAAAATTATAATCCTACTGAGGAAAACGGCAGATACTGTAATATAATGGCTACATCAGGAGGTCAATCATGGAGTGATACTAAAGTGCGCTCATACTCTGCTGTGGCCAGTCCTCCTTATATGGAAGCTAAATATGTAAACAATAAGTGGGAATATACAACTCATAAAGATATGTTTTATGTAAACATGATTAATAGCCGCAATGAAGTTGTAACTATGGAATGGATGATGAAACCTAAAACATGGAGCTGGGGAGAAGTAATGCAAGTCGTGAAACTGGAAAAAGGGGAGAAAATAACTGTAATCAGCAATTCCGACGAAGGTGTTCATTACAGATGGGATGGCAGAAGCAAACCCGAAGCATACAATCATGGATGGCTTCACCACTCCATCGATTATAATTTGTACATAGAGGCTTTTCAGTACAACGACGATTGGCTCAAAATAGACAACGAAGGCAAAAGCATAGAGGGTACAGTGATGGACTACAGCGAAAGCAACGATACGATAGTTAACAAACTAAATCTGATACGCTTCCTGCCATCGAATGTAAAAATAAACGATTGGATCGATAACTTTTGTAAGGCGTTCAATCTAGATTTGATACAAACCACAGGAGATACATTCGAGTTGAATACCAAACAAAAACGGATATTAAACACATCTTCAATTATTAACCTCGACAATAAAACCGATGTCAATAGCAACCGCCGCAATACCTCTTTAGGCTTACCCGCTTCATACGAACTAGGATTTAGCATCAATACAAATGAGGAGGGGTTTATAAAAAGCAAAAGTGGAGACACTGAAAACGGTGATACTGGCGGTGGATTGTACGAAACAGGTAGCCCGGAAAACAAAAGGGTCAATCAGGCATCCAACTTCTCGTACAACTGGTTTAAAACGATAAAAGATAATAGTACAGAAGAAAACTACAATCTACCCATTATCTCGGAAAAAGAACCTTGGGAACGGACAAATAGTGGGGATTATGCGGATATGTTAAACAAGAAATATTCAAATCTAGCACAACGTTTCTGGTATAAGAAAGACAACGAGATCTACCCAACGTCAATAGATGGTGGTGTGAAAATTGAAGCAGGATTAGTATCGAACGAATATAACGGAAGCAATCCGATAAAACTTCATTATAAGAATGAGGAACATTCGATTCTGGATAATTATTTTGCACTAATGGCGGATGCCGACAATCAATACACAACAGTAGAATGCTATCTGACACCCAAAGAATATAGTCGTGTTGATAATAGCTGGGTACAATTCAACAACGATCTGTACTATGTCGCAGAAATAGATGGGTACGACCCAATGAATAGAAAAAAAGCAAGCCTCAAACTAATCCGAAAATCTGTATAACAATAAAGACCGAGAAAAACTCGGTCTTTATTATTTATTATCCTTTATAGCGTTTATATATCTTCCATTCTTTATCAGCAGGAAATTGATAACGCATTAGCAATACCTCTTCCCCATTTTCAATTATAATTTTATACTCTCTTGTATGTTGAGAGACATTTCTGATATATCGGATACCATCATTATTGATTAAATATTTATCAGTTGAAAACTGACTGATATCCCATTTCTTATAAATTTTATCATAAATAGCCCAATTAATTACAAAATCTTCTGTGAAAATGAGTCTTATTTCCAAATCATCCTGTGAGTGCCAATCCCCTACTATCGGATTATAACCATCTTTTTTATAATTAGGGTCATTCGGATCGTTCCAATCTCCGTTCCATACGAAAGGTTTTTCAGGCTCGATGATAGGTTCATCCTCTTTATCATCGCCACAAGCAGTAAAGCCAAGACATAGTGTGAATAGTAGTGTAAAGTAAAATATTTTCTTCATCTTTTTCTGTTTATAAGAATGCGTAAAGATAATATATTAGGAAATACTTAACAAATGAAAGAGTTGATTGTTATACTAATATAGGAAGGGTATAAAAAAAAGAAAGTCCACAATATCACATCGTAGACTATCCAAACCTTAACACAAACTTTACAAAACTACATACTATAAACACGTCGCATCTGAAAATGTTTAATCGAGATGTATTTTTTTTTGCCCATCTAGCAACTTTAACTATTTTTAAATATGTAGTCGGTTAATCCCTGCTTAAAACAGCCAGAATTAGCACTCATAGATATTTTTTAGCTATACAAATTTTCATGAAAGCAAAAGTTCTAAAAAAAAAGGGCTGCTGATCCCTCTGATCAACAACCCTTCAAGATATATAAACACTGACATGTCTACTGCTTTTAATTAAACAAGAGGCCTTACATACCCTTTCAGATCAATCTATTTACTCGCAAACCAAGGATCGTATGTGAAGTAAATAACATAGGTACGATAAGAACCCTTTCCATCAGCAGTGAACCCAAAGCGAGGAACTGCACCACCTTGTCGCTGTACAAATTTCTTAAAACCCTCAGCCGTTGTAGTACATGTAACTTTATTTCCCGACCATGTCCAAAATAACTCTGCTTCGCCACCTATCGTATCGATAGTATAGCCTTCATCGATTGTTACTGTAAATGTTATCTGACTCGAAGTTGGGTAAGGTATATGCTTGTCTATCCTTATCCAATTACTTTGACCGAAAGACATAATCACTGAAAAACAAAATAGAAGAGATAATAATGCAATCTTTTTCATATAAAATAATATTTAAAGGTTAAAAAACTTAATTATCAGAAATAAATATTTCCCAAAAACAGACATTAGCAATATATGTAAATGTTTTTAATAATTATTAGATATAAATAAATAATATACAAATGATATAGATATAAATAATAATTTAATTTTAACGATTAAAGAAAAACCACTCTCTGTCATTCCGAACTGGTGGCCCGTCCTAACCTCCCCCAAGGGGAGGAATACAAAGAGGGTTTGGAATAATTATGAGTTATGAATGACAAGTTATGATATGAGTTAATCACTCTCTGTCATCCCGAACTGGAAGCCCCTCCTAACCTCCCCTTAGGGGAGGAATACAAAGAGGGTATACAAGAGCCCCTCCTTGGGAGGGGTTGGGGAGGCTTCTACTAAAGTCCTCCTAATGAGGAGTGAGGGGCTGCATGGAGAGATTCATCAAAAAAATAATACCATCCAATAAAAAAAGGCTGCCCGATTTCTCGAACAGCCCCTAGTCTTTTTTTACAGCTATATTATTTCTTCACGTCACCTAGTGGTACATAATATGATGTAGTAGTCGGTGAGTAAATACCGAATGTTACGCAATTAAGCAATCCGTCAACGAAAGTCCAAGTATTTTCGGTCGTATAGTCTGTTCTGTCTCCTACATAATCTTTAGCTACTTGAGTTTCGCCTAGTGGAACTAATCCCCATAGTAAGAAATGATTCTTTTTAGAATTTACTTTTACAGTAGGTTCAGTTATACCAATATTACCGTTAGCCACTTTAGCTGTGTAACATGATGTCATTAGCATACATGCCATTGCAATTAAGCAAAGTTGAATGTTTTTTAATTTCATAAATGATGTTTAATAGTAGTTTAAATTTTGAGTTAATTAAATCAGCTGCAAATCTATATATATAAATATTAATTATGCTATCTTTTGTATTTAATTTAATCACAATTGTGTAATAATAATACATTTACTCTCATTTACACACTTCATCTTCCAAATCCTTTCCTTTTACTTCTATTTTTAGCCATTTAATAAGCATTAAGATAAACAACCATCACAGTCAGAAATATAATGAATATTCTATTTACTTTTTTACAAGATATTACAAAACACATAAAAATATTGTAAATTTGAAGTGTATTAAAATAAAAAAATATGAGACAGAAAATATACCAGATAGATGCGTTTGCAGATAAAGTTTTTTCGGGGAATCCTGCGGCTGTTTGCCCACTCACTGAATGGCCCGAAGATGATCTGATGCAGAAAATAGCGATGGAAAATAACCTTGCTGAGACAGCATTCTATGTGAAACAAGGCGATGGCTACGAGCTACGATGGTTCACACCAAAAACAGAGGTCGATCTGTGCGGACATGCAACCCTTGCAGCGGCTTATGTTCTGTTTAATCTAGAAAATCATAACGGGGATACAATTAATTTCTATTCGCCAAGAAGCGGGAAACTGACTATAACAAAAAAAGGTGATCTGCTTACACTGAATTTCCCGACTGATGTATTCAACGAAATAGATTTAACCGAAGATATAACTGCTCCATTCGAAGCTAAGGCTAAGCACGCTTATAAAGGAAAAACAGATTATATGCTTGTTTTTGAGAAGGAGGAAGATATACGAAATATGAATCCCAATCTTGCAACCCTTGCTAAGCTGGATGCCAGAGGTGTTATTGTAACAGCTAAGGGAGATGAGGTCGATTTTGTTTCCCGCTTTTTCGCTCCACAAGTAGGGATTGACGAAGACCCTGTAACTGGTTCTGCGCATACCACGCTGACTCCCTATTGGGCAAAAGTACTAGGCAAAGATGATATGACAGCGATTCAGCTATCTGAACGAAAGGGTTATTTACAATGTAAATACCTCAACGACAGAGTCGAAATCAGCGGACAAGGCAGATTATACCTGATTGGAGAAATATTCGTTTAGGAGATAAATCCTATCAGCCCCAACGTGATATTCTGAATATCGGAACCTGAGTTTTTTCAACTTCAAATCCGCAACACTCATAAAATGAGGCTTTACCCTTGTCGGCAATAAGTACAATACCGAGATATTCTTTGTATTGATCGATCATCATGTTCAGCAATTTCTGTCCGATACCCAGATGCTGATAGCGAGGATCTACAAGCAGATTAGGCAGATAAGCCGTAGTTGCTCCATCGGCGATGGCACTTATCAGTCCGACGAGCTTATCTCCGTCCCATGCCGTAAATACAGCAGACGAATTTTGCATTGCAATCACTAGTTTATCGGGATACTGCCCAAGATACCACTCAACAGAGAGAAACAGGTCTTGCAACTCTTTTTCTGTAAATTCTTTTTGCGCTTTGTATTCAATATTCATAGTATATTTATTATTTATGCAGCTGTCTATACTTTTATTTTTATAATATTCTTTTGCATCCTCATCCTCAATAGTTCTTTAATCCTCCAAGGGGGACTTTATTATCCGTCTCTGTCATCCCCAACTGAAAGCCCCTCCTCACCTCCCCAAAGGGGAGGAATACAAAGAGAGTATACAAGAACCCCTCCTTGGGAGGGGTTGGGGAGGCTGAACAGATCCCCCACTGCGTATCGGGATGACAAAGTGTGATTAACTCATATCATAACTTATCATTCATAACTCATAATTATTCCAAACCCTCTGTGTATTCCTCCCCTTTGGGGAGGTGAGGAGGGGCTCTCAGTTGGGAATGACAAGTATGCATAAGGATAACAGAAAGTGATATCCGGCTTCAAAACAAAAATAGCTATTGATTTTTAAATAAGGATATAGACTCATCGAAGATTTAAAAACCACATTCTATATTAAACGAAAAAAGCACAAGCTATAGACCTTGTGCTTTAATATATGTTTTCTTAATAATTTCTATCTGACATCAGAAACCCCGACCGGCTCCGCCGCCGCCAAAGCCTCCGCCGCCACCACCGCCGAAGCCTCCTCCACCCCAGCCACCGGAACGACCTCTTCCGCCGCCACCGAATAGTGGAGGAAAGAACATACCGCCACCGGTTCCACCGGACGAATTACGACCTCCGTTATTGCCTTTATTCTTATGCGAAAGGTAGTAGGCATATATAAGGAATCCGATCATCACCACGAGCGAAATTATAACACCCGCAGGAATGGAATCATCCAGTTCCTCGGCATTAAACTCGCCTGAGAGGTATTTCATTATTGCATTTACAGCATCTTTAGTACCGGTGTAATAGTCTCCACGCTGAAAATATGGGAGCATATAGATGTCGATAATCCTTCCGCAGCGGGCATCATTCAGAATGTGTTCTACTCCATAGCCGGTGGCAATCTGAACCTGACCACGCTCGTTACCGATACGTGGTTTAATAAGAATTACGAGACCATTGTCTTTACCTTTCTGACCGACACCCCACTTTTGCCCCAGCGTAGTAGCGTAATCGGAAGGGGCGTAGCCTTGCAGATCGTTGACTGTTACTACATAAATCTGGGTAGAGGTAGTATCGTTGTAGGCATGTAACATGCTCTCCAACTCGGATTGTTGCGCACTATCGAATATGCCTGCAAAGTCGTTGACTAAGCGAGGCGGCGACATCGGGTCGGGTATGTTCTGCCCATATAACGGAAAGATTATAAGGAACAGCAGAAATACTATTTTATTTTTCAGTTTCATTTTTAATATTAAAACTCAACTTTAGGTGCTGACTGACTTGCTGCATCTGCCGCAAAGTATGCCTTCTTCTCGAAACCTAGTATAGATGCAATAATATTACGAGGAAATTTACGGATCGATTGGTTATATTCCTGTACCGTATCATTAAATCTTTTTCGTTCTGTAGAAATACGGTTTTCAGTTCCTGCGAGTTCATCTTGCAATGCTAGGAAATTCGTGTTTGCTTTCAGGTCAGGATAATTTTCCTGCACGGCTAATAATCTACCCAATGCCGAACCTAGTTGTCCTTGTGCTTCCTGATATTTTTTCAGATTCTCTTCGGTAAGCTGATCGGCATTTATCTGCAATTGGGTCGCTTTTGCACGGGCTTCGACTACAGCCTCCAATGTTCCTTGTTCGTGTGCTGCATATCCTTTTACTGTCGATACAAGATTGGGGATGAGGTCAGCGCGACGCTGATAGGCATTTTCTACTTGTGCCCATTGCGATGTGACACTTTCTTCTTTTTGCACCATTCCGTTATAGCTGGAACTTCCTATAAGTAGTCCGATAACGATTATACCGATAATTACGGCTACTGTGACTAAAGTACTTTTCGATTTCATTGATATCTAATTTTTGTATTATACTCTATTTACTTCTGTATAGATATATAAAACAATATATGATATGGAAAAGTTTATCTTTTGACATAAGTCGCAGAATGTCATTTTTCCAGCAATCGAAACAGCGGGTAGAAAGATGTTCTATTATTTCTTTTTGCGGTCGGAATTGTCCAGATTTTATTTCTAGCCATCACATTATATATTTTTATTGTGAGGACTATCATCAAGATATACAGTAGGAAGAAGAAACATGAAACATGACAATGATGACAATTAAAAAAGAGTTAATGATTTTCATTGGCTCTTTTATTTTTATAATATCTTTACACAATAATAAATTTACTCCTTATTAGAAATAAATTGTAATCTTAATAACCTTAGTGAAAAACAATAAAAAGGCAACTATGATTGTGTTGCTAATCGGCTTATGCATAAGCATTATGCTCTTCTTATTAATCCAAGAAGGAGAGCAACAGAAGTTGGATGCTATAGATGAAGAATACCCCGCATTAGCAAAAGATTCTGCTATAATGGGTATTGTTAGTCACTATTATGCATATACTAATAGTAATCCTAGGGGAGCACTCCTTATATCTCTTGCCGACGGAAAGAAGTTTACAGCGACAGTCAATGCTTATCCCAAAGAGGTAGTTATTAATCCCGATAATATAAATCATTACGCCTTAATTAATTTCTTACAAACAGGAGATTCTATTTATAAACCTGCCGGAAAAGATTCGCTATTCGTTATTAAGCATGGAGAAAAATATTCTTTTGATTATGCCAGTAAAGAGCGGATAGATTCTATTATGGGCAGGTGATAGCTAAACATGGAGAAAATAACGAAAAGAGCAGTACATGAACGACATTATTAATTTCTTTTTTAGTCGTAAGTACCTTATGGTGCTTGCTTATTTCATATTATTTACGCTGATCATATTGTTTATATGGTATAATAAGAAAGATGCGATAGAAAGAGAGGAGAACTATACGTTAATAAGAGAATATATAAATTTACCAATAGAAGGAATCGTTTCTAAGAAAGAGGCATCTATAGGGATGTTCGACAGAGGTTCATGTTATGTTGACCTATCAAGTGGTATCAAGCTGAATTTATTTGGAGGCCCTTGGAACTTTCTGTATGATGAACCGAGTATGGAATCTCTATTGGAAGTCGGTGACTCAATATCGAAGAAAGCCAATACAGATACAATCTATGTTTATAAAAGTGATCGTAAATTTTACTTCGTATTAGGTAAATTAATTAATGAGGATAAGAGAAAATAAGAAAAAGAGAGGCTAGTTTTCACTTTCACAACATACAAGCTAAAATATCAAAAGGTGTTATCATAAAGACAACCCCTTTTCTTGTATCATACAAACTCGTCAATTACTGCTTTAAAAGGATATCCTTTTAAGGATTGACTGTTCAGCGTATTTTTCGTGACTCTGGCGAAGTCACACACAAATAAACAAATACATGTATATCAATATATTATGATATTAAAAAAATTAAAACACTCATTTTTACACTCATAATAAAACGATACTATTTCCGATTAACTATTTAATTTTATCTTCCTTATAAAAATGTAAAAATTGTCCTATGTATATATTGTCTGCCTTAACTTCTTCCATCTCCTCCATCCAAATAACGCCTTTACCGACTTCTGAAGGAAAACATTTTGCAATACAATCATATAAATAATCTAAATCATAAATAGATCGCATATGTTCATAATTGTTCTTATTCAAAGATACATTAACATAGTGATCCTGCCCCAATTGTGAAATTCGATCCGCGCTGTCTTTTAAAATAGAAAGAACCCGACTAGGCTTCTTTTCTAAAGAGTCGCGAATATATTTCGTAAAACCTTCTTTATCTAAGCCATACCAAAGTTTAAATATTACAGATGTATTGATTTGCCCGATTTCAAACATTGGCTTAAGTTTAGATTCGTGTTTAGCTCTATTAATTAATATCCAAGCCAATTCATCCCTCTCGCCTTTGGTTAAAAAAAGTTCTTTATTTTGAGCTTCTAAAATATCCCATATTACTTGCATAAAAACTATAGAATCGGTTTTACTTAACAGTTCCTTTAAGCATTCAAATGTTTTATCCTTATCTCTTGAAGCCAAGCCTACTATAGTTCTTGCATATTGACGTTGCGATGAGAGGAAAGATGAAAGGATATGATCATTAGGAGATAACTTACTTCCAAAAGAACAAATTGCAGTACATATTTTATTAACTGTTATATCTGAAAAATCCTCGAAATGAACGTTAAGTCTATTTAAAAAGGCTGACTTGGAACTGTTTTCAATTAAACGATATGTTTCTTTATTACATATACTTTCTTCCATATCTAGAATTCCATCTATATAATTATGAAATTCGGCATCGGACAAATCCCCTTTCAGCACAGTATAAACAAAATATCTTTCATGGTATTCACCTGTACAAATACGTTTATTTTTAACCCAATCCCTATACATTGAAGAGTTATCATTATTTGCATATAGGCTTTCTAAATATGGAAAAAGATATTTTAAGAGAGTAAGTATTGCTTTTTTCTCTTCGATGGATAATTCAGCAGCAAGTTCTTCAAGTTTATTTTTCAAAAACTTTTTATCTTCTCCATGGTGACCGTTCTGTGGATTATATAGTTTCAAAAAATAAGATACATTTCCCTTTATAAACTGATAATAATTAGGATAGAAAATCTTCACAGATTCAATTAACAGTAAGTCGGAAATATTGACTTCTTTGTTCAATAATGGTAAAGAAAAGCCTATCAAGTTAATATATTCGATAATTAATCTAGGGGTAGTTATTCTTGGTATTATACAATCCTCAAAATAAAAAGGAAAAGGTTCTAAGTCCTTCGTTGATATTTTTAAATTTAAAGAATTAATCGTATTTGTGATTTTCTCAAAGCTGTAGGTAATCAAATCTGCTTGTATAAGTTTAGGTAAATATAAAGGAACCTGAACAATTTTCTCCAAGAAATTACGACCAGATTTTTTACCTTTTTCACCAAAACGTTCTCCTATAGCTCCCGCAACCATCTCTTCATCGAAAGATAATAGATAGATGCTATTGGGAAAATCGGCATTTAGTTTAACAAGGCGAAGAAGTGTGTATATTTCCTCTTTATCGAGTCTATCAATATCATCAATAACTATTAAAATCTTTTTCTTTGTCTCTCTGATTGCATTATCTAAGCGTTGTTTCAGTACTTCTATACTCTCCCCTTGGGATAAACTAAGACCAATAGTCTTTGCCATATCGTCGGCTCCCGAAAGAGGAGCCAATAACCCCGCATATTTTACTATAACTTCACCAATCTTTTCACTTTTATTCTTAATTTCTATATCAATTGTTTTCGCTAGAGTATCAAAAAAAGATAAAAGTAAACTTTTATCATCCGAAAAACGCCACGGATTGAATTTTATAATAATCACATCTTTATTGGTATCAATCTCGTTTATGCGTGACTGGATAAGATTTAATACCGATGATTTACCAGTCCCCCATTCTCCATATAAGCCTATAACTAAAGATTTATCATTATTATAATTATAAATTGTTTGAGCAATTCGTTTCGCGAAAGGACCCCGTTGAAATTTTTCCTCACCTGATTCATTTATTGGGTAACCGTCATTGTACTTAAAGGTGTCCTCCTTTTTTGTTTGGGAATCTTCAAGCAAACCATGTGTATCATGGAGTTTATCATCGACCTTCAAGTATAGCCATACTAATAGGTAAGTTAAAGAAACCATATATATAATATCAAGGTATACAAAAACGCCATAAAAAGGTATAAAATCCCATTCGGGATGGTTGATAATACCAATCCGATAAATAGAATAAACGATAGTTATGATTAAAACAGATTTGAAAAAATTGGGATGAATCAAATACAGCCTATATCTATATAAATAGTAAACAAATAAGACAACAAGAATTACTACAAATACCTTTACAGAATCAGATTCATAATTAAAACTTTCAGTAAAAGGAATAATATATTTCAAAATCTGATTTTTGCAAAACTCTAAGAAGAAGAATATGGCAGATATACTTATTATAGTAGCAGCAATATGATTCTTATTTTGCTTTATTCTCTCCTTAAAATTGGGAATTTTACTTGTGTTCTCCATAAATAGTGTTCTTATATTATTCACTAACCAGCTCAATAGCCCAGCCCTAAATGCTGCAATGTGATATTATTTAGAGATATGTAAAGGATTCAGCTATTTTTTATACATATCAAAATAACATGTATAGTTTTTTGCACATTTCTATACATATCAATGATAACATGTATAGAAATATTCAATCATTGACTGATTCTATTTGTTCTGATTGTTTGACTGATATTTCTCCGCTAACACTCATTAATAAATCTATCAATGGCATGTTTAGATAGTAATTGTATTTTCCTTGTTTTACTTTAGTCAGCAATCTCGCTTTTACCAGCTTGTCTAAATATCCTGTTGCTGTAATCCGAGTAACATTTAAATCTCTGACTACAAATTCAATTTTAGTATAGGGATGATTAAACAGGTTATTTAAAAGCTCATGGTTATAGGCTTTTCCTAACAATGGTCTCATATCTTGTTTATATTGATTCATTAGTAAAGAAATACCTTTTACTAATTCTATCGTTTGTGTAGCTGTTTGCTCAACACCTTTAAGAACATAAAGTATCCATTCTTCCCATTGATTATTATCTCTAACTTTTTGCAATAAAGTATAATACTCCGTTTTGTTACGAATAAAATAGCGACTCAGGTAGAGTATAGGCAAGTCTAATAAACCTTTGATTACTAAATACAATATATTAATAATACGCCCCGTACGTCCATTCCCATCATAAAATGGATGAATACTTTCAAACTGATGATGTATGATTGCCATTTTGATAAGAGGGTCTACGTCCGATAGTCTATCATCATTAATATATGCTTCCAAATTAGCCATATACTCCTCAATTTGGTTCTTATCTTGCGGAGGTGTATATATTATTTCTTTAAATTGATTTTTAAGAGTGGTTCCAGGTGCTGCACGAAAGCCAGCTTTGTTTTCTTCCAGTAATTCCTGTATTTGTTTGATATAAGAATTTGTTAATAAACGGTTCCTCCGAACCAGATTAAATCCCGATTTTAAGGCATGTGCATAATTTAATACTTCTTTGGTTGCGCCTGAGACCATATAAGCTTTCATTTCGATATCTAATTCACCCTTAAAAAGCTCATCATTAGTTGTAACAATATTTTCTACGGCCGAGCTATCTTTTGCTTCCTGAAGCGAAAGTGTATTAATGAGAATATTCTCATTTGGAATTGTAAGGGCAACACCTTTTAATTCTGCTAATTTTCTGTTAGCTGCATTTAATTGTTTTAAGACCACCTTTGTCTCAATATCAATATCAAGTGGTAATTTAGTAATAATGTAACCCATTCCTCAATTATATTAATTTCATTTTCAAAACTCAAGATTCAATTCATTTATTGATTTAGCTTATTTTCTATTTGTTTTCAAAATTAACTATTTGTTATTAAACGATAGCATTTTAAGCAAAATATCTCATTAACCATTTACGTCCCAAATTCCCCTATAGATCGGGGTTTTATTTATAAAATCAGATTTTTAATTATTTCACATCGAACTCCTTCAACTACAAACCTAAATAAATCTCCATCTTTCAACTCACTTTCATTTACTAAGTCAAACTCTTTTTCCAATTTATCAGGAATATAATCCGGAAAAGAATCTAATTCAATCGTTTTAAATCCGATTCTCATAGATACCGATTCCTCAAGCCACATTCTAGCATCTGCTAAATCATAAGCTTCTGATTTAATGTCAGGATAAAGTGCTAGTGAAGCAATATAAATAATGTCTCCATCCTTGTTTTTCTTCTCTTTAATAATAATTTTTATCTCTTTCATAGTTTACTTTTTATAATCTTTTCCAAATCTTTATATTCTCTGATACTCCTTATTTCATCAATAGTAAAGACCTGAGTATATTCATTTCCTTGTATATTGAAAGTAGCTTTAACTTCTGTCAATCGCTTCATTGTATGTTCTTCATAGCATTTACTACAATCCTCACACAAATAATAGCTAAAGTAGCCATGAACAATTGTTATATTCCGGCTACCGCATTCACATTTTAGTGTTATTCCATTCATAATACATCACATCAATAGATGATCTATATCTGCCCTAACGTTCCGGTAATAAGTATAAATGTCATCCTGATGACCATTATTCAAAAACGGCAAAGAAGATACGCTCTTACGATTTATAGGGAGAAACCTTTTCATAAACATATTGACATTGCTCTCCACTGCTATACCGGCAAATTGACCTACTTCAAGGTTAAGAAACTCTGCTGGCTTTATAGCGTCCCGCTCCTGTACACTTTCACTTTGAGAGCTTGATTTGCTAAACGAAGCACCTTGCGATGAGCCTTTAGAGGTTGAAATAAATGTTTTGTCCTCTTTGCCAAACTGCTTACTTAACACTTCGCTTGTGTAGCTACTGGCTACCCTTCCATAGAAATGATTATTACATGCTGAAAATAGAACATCGGCTTTTTCCTTACCGTAGCCATCACGAAGCTGTGAGAGATCCTGACACATAATGACGGTTGCAATTTTATTACTGCGCCCTGTATTGGGCAAAACTTCGATATTTGGAATATACACAGTTGGTGCTTCATCAAGCAATACAAATGATTCTTTTTTATTTGGCTGATTCATTAGCTTAGTTGTAACAGTAATAACAAGAGAGCAAAGAGGGGCTAATGTAGTTGCAAGTGTCGGATAGCTCCCTACCGTTAAAACTATTGGATTGTGAGGATCATTCACATCTAGAGAAAAATCATCAGCACCAAAAATATACATTAGTTCTGGTGTATTGATTTGTGCTACTACACCTTGCAACGTGCCGATAACTCCTGACACCTGATTATCAGCACCTCTTTGCATGGCATTGTAGATACTAATTGTCATTTGAGCAGTAGTCGTATTCTTCTGCAATATTTCTAATAGCTTTTCGTCATTACTCGTTATCATTGCTAAGACATGCGGTAAGTCACATATTTCGGGGTGTTCCTCTTTTAGATACCAAATACATGCTGTCAATAAATCAGTTGCTGATCGGCTCCAGTAGTCAGGCTTACGGATACTCTCTTTCATGAGATTACTTATTATTGCCTGAGCATACTCACGCGCATAGCTTGTATTAGGCAAATACTTGGGATGAATAGCATTTACCCTATGTGACTGAAGTGGATTGTTGAAGTTTAAATAAAAGTGCCTCACATTACTTCTATTTAGTTCAATGAAGCTTTGAACGTCATTGGCTAAAGTTGGAAATTTAAAATCATATACAACGCCTGCAAATTCTTTAATAATAAACTGATTAAGTAATGAAATTGCAATTGATTCAGATTTGCCACTTCCTGCGGCTCCGAGTACGAATATACCTCGAAAACAATTATTCAAAATGATAGGTCCTGTTTTTGTTTCCAATTGTACAGCATGAGGCAGTGATTTAAACTTAGGAGCCTTTGGTTTGCGTTTTCTTTTTTTCCTGATGTAATAATAGATAATCGCACCAATACCAAATACAGGCATACAGATGGCTAGAGGTGATTTGATTGGTGGAGGAACGAAATAATACACCAGGTAGAAAGGACCAAAGATAATTAGCCAATAAACTGCTAAATAAACTGACATTTTGAAAACCCATAATACTAGTTTAAATATTAGATATATTAGAGTATTCATAATCCAAGCCCTTTCCCTTTTGATTTGTTTAATTCTCTATGTAACATCTTATCAAGCTCTTTACCTTGTGATTTATCAAGTTTTTTATCCAACTCTTGGCGTACATTCTTTTCTGCCATTTTTTCAATTTCAAGTATTTTTCCTTTTTTCATTGTATTACAATATTCAAATGTTTCTTCTTTACTTCGCTTATAATCGAATCTTTTATCAAAGTCTTTTTCTACATTCGTGTAGAATTCATTTCTGTTAAAACCGCCTTTAGCTGTGCCTGTTTTCTTATCTCCTGTATGATTAGTTTGAGGACTTATTTTCATTTTGTTCGATTGGTCTTTCCTACTGATAATGATATGACAGTGCATATTTAGTTCATTATCGGACTTTTTACGATCAAAATGTATCTTCCCATAGAATTTTATATCAGAGCTTTCTAAGCCCTTGTTAAATCCCTCCGCATACTTCTGCATAACATCTTGACGGATATGTTTTTTGAAATTAGCACTTTGTTCTTGAGGTGTATTTCCCATTGCTTTAATCTCAGATTTAGAGGGAGAAAGAATCAAATGAAAATGTTTGGTTTCAGACTTTGATAACCTTGCTTTATTATTGTCTATATCCCTTACTACCTCTTTTTTCGGCACTCGATCTTCTTCCTTATTAAAGAAGCATTCAATCTCCTTATTTTCAACGGCTCTATTGAGGTCTTCATGTTCGAGGTAATTGGCTAAATGTTCTGATGATCCTGAACCACCTGATTTTATTTTTACATTCATTTTTGATTGTATGCTTTAGTGATATCAAGAAATACACCTGTCTTTTCTTTTGCATCTATGAGTCGAGCCAATAATTTGAATCCTTGCTCTTGTGCTACCTTAGTTTGTGAGAGAAGGCTTTGACAATCTTTCTGTCCCGATATCAGAAATTGGAATCTTTCTGAAATAGGTTTTATATCCTGCTTTGTAACAAGACTGTCAAGTTGCAATTTTATTCTTTCATTGGTTGAGAAGAGAGCTTCACATGTCGGGCGCAAAATATCCTTCTCATTTTGGCGGATAAATCCAATGACCTGGTCTACTCTTTTAATAAGTTTTTGCATTTCCTGACTGGGACTTTCATGTGTAATTGGAGAGATACCATATTTCTCAAAATAGGCAATAGATTCACAAATGAACTTTTTCTTAGAAACCGAATTAGCTTTTGCTAATTTGTTCAAAATTGTATCATGTTTTACATCTATTGAAATAGTTCTTTTTTCATTCATGTTATACCAAATGTTATAATATTTTTTAGCATAATACTTTCATTAGCAGAAGGTTTAGCTTTTTAGTTATAACTAAGTTATAGTTGTAACGTAATTATGCAATTCTTTAAATCACTGTAAAACAGTGATAAGCACCGCAGGTCAAGAGGGGAGGCAGGGTGAAACGCAGTGGAATCCGGCCCCCTCTTGCCTATCGCCTAACGATCATAAAAGCGTACCGACTGTCGAATAAAATGAGACAATAAGGAGGTTCGTTTTGATGAAAGTGTAGCGATAGAATTACTCTCAAAAGCGATATCCCACAGTTAATAATCCTTGGAAACGATTTGTTTTTAGACCAACCTTATCTGGTATAACAAGCTCCTTTCTATCAATAATAACTTTAGGAAAAGAATATAAATCTGATTTCTGAGAACTCATT
>NZ_JAAKEL010000058.1 GCF_011039205.1 Dysgonomonas sp. ZJ279 | reverse complement strand
TTTTTGTAAATTTTCTTTAAAAATATCGTTATAAAAGCGATATAATTGAAAGCCTTCCAACTCGACACTGTTGTTTCAAAGCGATTAAGCAATGTCCTGTATGAATCCATCCAGGCATTCGTTCTTTCAATGGTATATCTCTGTTCATAAAGCGTTTCATCAAATATTACAACTTCATCATTCGTCCCATTTCGGGGATTAATAGCTGTATTTGGTATTATCCCATATTCAAAACATTTACTTCTGAATTCTTTAGAATCAAAGCCGGCATCAGCATTGACAAATAAACCATCTGTTGCAATATGGGCTTTTACCAATGTTTGATACAATTCATCCAAATGATAATCAATCTGATATAAATCATGGTGATTGCCTGAAACAGGAGACGATATAACTATGGGTATGCCTTGATTATCTGTCAAGTAGAGTGCGTTAGTTGTTTTACCCTTTTTACGGGTTTGAAATTCAACCTCTTCACCCACGCAAAGCTCTGGTATGACTTCCATCAATCGAGGATGTAGATAAATCCAATTTTGATTTATTATTTTCCAAAATATGTACCCATGAACTTTCCCATTCTCCGTTTTTACTCCATTTGCGAAAATGCCAATAAACAGTTTTATAACTCAATACAACATTTGAAAACAAACTGCTAACAGGAAGCATATGCCATTGAATACCTGTTTTGAGTTTATATAAAATACTATTTACCACTTCTATAAGGCAACTCTTTGTCTCATATCCTCGTTTTGCTGTTGACAAATGAGGCAATATCTCATTTTCTATTATATCTTTGCTTAGTACTTTGTACATAAGGAAGTGTTCATGATTAGTTGTTTAGCGATTACTAAACTAACACTTCCTTATTATATTTACAATTTTAAATTAGTCTAGA
>NZ_JAAKEL010000057.1 GCF_011039205.1 Dysgonomonas sp. ZJ279 | reverse complement strand
ATTAGACATTATATTCAATAAAGTTATATATGACTAATAATCAGAGAAATTGAAATTCTAAAATTATGTAGACCGCAAGCGATAAGTATGACTAAATCGTCAAATCCAAATTTGCGACATCTAAAACGATCTTTGACAATACGACATTTTTTGACACCACCGATAGCATGTTCTACAAGAATGCGAAAACTGGATATTTTTCTATTTTCTTCTTTCTGGCTATCAGATAATTGCTTGCCTTTAGGTTTCTTTGTTGGCATCTTAACAGTTCCATTTTCAGGTTTATGTCCAAGAAAACCCGTATCCTGCCACAATGTAATTCCTGAAGGCAAATTCAAGGGTTGCTCATCCATAATTTTCTTGTCGTGAATACTGCCGTCATAGGTTTTAGAGAGCCATAAAATACGTTTGTCAGGAGTGCAAAGCAGATCATTCTTCACGTTATGAGTTTTTTTTACCACTGTAACATGATTTTTGTCTGTCAGAATCCTGAGGACGTTCTATTGGTCTTTCTGTTCCGTCAAGCAATATATCGGTACATTGTTCTGCTAGATATTTTACCCTCAAATGATTTCTGTCGGGTAGATCGCCCAATGTCTTTAAGGTTTTATATAAAATATCAGACAAACGGTGTATCCATTCATTGCATTGGGGTTGAGTCATATCGAACATAGTAGCATGATAATCCTGTAACGGATTGTTCTTCATGTAGGACAGAATAAATAGCAATTTATCTGTTATACAGGGCAGTTGGCTACTCTTTCTTCCATAAGAAATTCGTGCGCGAGGCTCTCCCTTTAAGGTAAAATGGGAATGGTATTCGTCCCAATGATATTTAAAGGTTGGTAAAAATGCTTCAAATTCCAATAGACTAAAACCGGTTAATGATAGCAATTGCTTTGGAGCTTTTCGAATCTTGTCGTATTTCATGTGTGATTACTAAATCACAAAAGTATGTAAAAAAACGCTTTAATAAACTATTAAATATAAACTCTATTAAATA
>NZ_JAAKEL010000056.1 GCF_011039205.1 Dysgonomonas sp. ZJ279 | reverse complement strand
GAGTTAAAGAAACTAAAAAAATGTTACAACCTGATGAAGAATAAATATCTTTAGCCAATCTCATCCGAGACACTTAGTGGTATACTTTTCAATTACTAAGTGGACTACTTTTCAATTATATTATACATTAGGTGCTTGTACAGGAAATGAAGGACACCCAAAAAAAATTCAAACATGTGATACTCAAAAAGCTAATGGAACTTTAATAATTAATCCGCTCAATACAAATCCGAGCTGTGAAAGATTGTTTAAGTTTAATTCAGAAGGAGAAATGAGTTCAATATCTGACGATGAAGCTGTAAATAAACAAATAAATGCTATTCTAAATTTAAATATGCAATCTTTAAAAGATGCTCGAAAGGAGGTTTACCATGTTGTTCAAGAAAGAGTAAGAACAGAAAGTAAAAGAACAAAAAAAGATAAACCAGCATTTGTAAAGTTTCTTAATCAGGAACTTCAAGGGTGGCAAAGCAAAACAGGCGGTAAACTTAGACCCTACTGTTTAGTAGCAATTTATTATTTGACAAAGAAACTAAGAAGAAATTAATTGCTTCTTCTAAATCATGCGATTCTCCTAATAAATTAGCTTATTTTTTCGATAGAAGTGAGATATTTCACTTCACTTAACTTATCCCATCTCACCATACTCGCCAATCTTCTCCTCACAAATCCGTTTAGTAATATCCCTTAGCAACTCCACTTTAGGAACAAGAGCGTCAATATCCTCCTTTGTGACTACAAAATCAGGATCATAGCGTCCATTTACATAAGCAGCTTTGATAAGCTCAAAAAGACGTTTCTCTTCTGCTGTATCCTGTGGAAAGACTTTTATAAACTCGTTAGAATATTTTTTTACAGAGTTTAGCAGTTTTGTGAGATTATGTTGTTTTGGGTTTTCGAGTGTATTAACAAGTCGAATAGCATAAATAAAGTTTTCACAAGCTTGATGCAAATCAAAAGATGACATCCTGTAATCTTTTCTTGAATATGCAAATTTAGCTTGTTCCATAAAACTATTTGCTCTGTCAAACTTATCATCAAAGTATTCCTGAGCCTGTTGCTTTATTTCTTCAAAACTGAGTTTTCTTCTTCGTGCAAGCTTATGTTTACCACTATCATATAGAACAACACCTTCTTGCTTTATCTGTGTATAGAAATATCGCCCATCATTCAGGTATTTGTTCAGCTTTTTCATATCCTCACTGATAAACTGAACAGGAGGCTGTCTGTCAGGGTCTTTTGCCCTGTCATAATACAAATCTTCTACATTACTGAGTGACCTGATTGCTCCTCCATCCGATACTCCGCTTGTGACAACCAATATATCGTAATCGCTTACATAAAACTGTAGTT
>NZ_JAAKEL010000055.1 GCF_011039205.1 Dysgonomonas sp. ZJ279 | reverse complement strand
CGGATCATGCCGTATTCTTGTGGACTAGGCATAAATATTGGTTAGTCTGAATAAAAAATAGGGAATGCATTTTACCCCTCTGAGTATTGTTCTAAAGGCTTTTATCTTTGCATTGAATGACTCCGCCGAAGCATTAGTAGAACGATTATCAAAGTAATTGAGTATTGTTTGGTAATGAGCCGCTATACTTCTTTTGACTGTATTAAAGGTTTTAAAACCCGATTGTTCGACTACTTCATACCATTTGGCGAGCCTAGTAAGAGCAAGAGTTTTATCTTTGGTATGTTCATAAATACCTTTTAGTTGCATAGATAGCTTATAAGCAGTTTCCAGATTCGGATAATAATTAAACAATACTTCGGCTCTGATCCTTTGTGTCGGAGTCCATTTGCTCTCAGCTTTGAAAAGTAAATATCTGCTGCGTGCTAAAAGTTGTTTGTGGGTATCTCCATTGCCTAAGACTAACGGTTTGTAAGATTTTTTATTTTCTTTGGAGAATTCAATCTCCTGATTCTCCTGATCGATAGCTTGCCAACGATAAGCTATACGCATATCCTGAAGAGCTTCACTTGCCAGTTTTTGCACATGAAAACGGTCTGTGACAATGGCAGCTTTTGGAAAGCTTCTGCGAACAATCAATTCCATATTGGCAGCCATATCTAAAGTTACTTCCTGTACTTTATTCCGAAGTCTTTCTTTTATCTGTTTGAGAACTTCGATAACATCTTCTGCTTTTGTACCCTTGACAATAGCTACTAATGCTCCTTTTTTACCTTTTGCTGCTTTGTTGGTAATAATGGTATATAGTTCGTCATAAGTCAGGGCTGTTTCGTCTATACTTAAATGCGAGCCAATGTTTTGGGGAAACACGAGCCATTTATCAGCATGTTCACGCTCAGACCACTGATGAAAGCCTGATAAAAGGCAACGATACCATTCTTCCAGCTTCTTACTCTTAACGTTGAAGAATTTACCTAAGGTAGAACAACTTACTGGTTCTGTGTCAAGATAGTGCTTTTAAAAAAGCAGCAAATTCTGCTGTTAGATGAGTACCCCCTGCAATTACAGACCAGTCACGCATATAGGGATTGCCTGATAGTTTATTCTGCCAGCGACGACGACGTACACGTAGAATTAAACTTTTGCCTCGAAGTGGAAAGTCGTGAATATCGCTAGGGGGATAAAAGCCTTTGGAGATAAACTGATTGTCTTTATTCTCTTGGGATGACAAAACTTTTTCATCTAAATGAAGGATAATGACTTTTTCTAACGTTTCAACTTCAACTACTTCAAAGTAATTCAACAACCCTTCGGGTAATAATAATTCATAGCCTGTTTGCATGATGCGAAATTAGAAAAAAAAATGCCTAGTCCACAAGAATTCGGGTTGATCC
>NZ_JAAKEL010000054.1 GCF_011039205.1 Dysgonomonas sp. ZJ279 | reverse complement strand
TTGTCTTGTCCTAAAATAGGTTGACAATAAAACATGTAAACCAATGACAGGACAAAAAAGAAGAGGTAGCTTGCCTCGATTATTAAAACAAGAGATTATTCAGGACTATTTAAGTGGTCGTAAGAGTTCCTATATGCTCAGTATCGAACATGGTATTACCATCAACAGTATAAACAAGATGGTAAACCGATATAAACAGAAAAATCTTTTTATATTTGAGAATCAATTATCCACACCGATTATGGGACGTAAGAAGAAAAGCACACCCGAAAACCTAAACTGGAAACTGGAAAACGAAGAATTGAAACGTCAATTGAATTTAGCCCAACTCAAACTTGAAGGTTATCAGATTATGGGCGATATCCTTCAAGAAGAATATGGAATTGATTTACTAAAAAAATCCGAAGCCAGGCAATCTTCCGACTCAAAGAGCGACACACAGAAGTAGGCTTGCAGACTTTATGTGGATTGTTTGGCTACACAAGGCAAGCCTATTATAAGCAATTGAATAAAAACGCTCAGAAGATCTTAGACAGAGATTTTATTATTACCCAAGTACAACTCATTCGTAAAGATATGCCTCGTTTGGGATGTAAGAAAATACATTTCCTATTGAAAGAAAAAGGCATGGATATCGGAAGAGATACTTTGTTCGATGTCCTTCGTGAAAACTGCATGTTAGTTAAGAGAAAGAAGAAGTACGCAGTAACTACTAATTCAAAGCACTGGATGAAAAAATATCCCAATCTGATAAGAGGTTTTAATTTTACACATCCTAATCAGTTATGGGTAAGTGACATTACTTATATACCCACTGACAGGGGATTTGTTTATCTTTCACTGATAACCGATGTGTATTCACATATGATAGTGGGTTATAATTTATCAGAGACATTAGAACGAGATGGAGCTGTTAACGCATTAATGATGGCATTAACTAATATTCCAGCAATACAAAGAACTGGTTTGATACATCATTCGGACAGAGGAACTCAATACTGTAGTTATGATTATGTAAAACTGTTAAAGCAAAATCATATCCGAATCAGTATGACTGAAAACGGAGATCCTTATCAGAATGCTCTGGCAGAAAGAATAAACGGCATCTTAAAAGATGAGTGGCTGGATCATGAGCGGTTTATCTGTTTTGATCAGGTAAGGCGAAGGGTGGATGAAATCATTGCCATTTATAATTGTAAACGACCTCATTTAAGCTGTGATATGAAAACTCCAAGCCAGGCTTATCTCTTATCAGGAACAATCAAAAAGCAATGGAGTAAAAGAGCTTATAAAAACTATCGAAATAAAACATTCGATGTAAACCTAGGATAGGAATATATATTTTTATGATAAAGCTAACTATTTATTATTCATAATCTGTCAACTTATTTTAGGACAAGACAGTCT
>NZ_JAAKEL010000053.1 GCF_011039205.1 Dysgonomonas sp. ZJ279 | reverse complement strand
CCTGGTAGTCCCAGGCAGATTTGAACTGCCGACCTCTACATTATCAGTGTAGCGCTCTAACCAACTGAGCTATAGGACTGGCTATCTACCTGAAGACTGATTAGTTTATCAGCTTCTTGGTTTCTCTTTATATTATTAAAGATACAATAAAAATAAATAAGTAATACAAAGTCATTAGCTACCCTTAGATCGAACAGAATCAGCTCCAGAAAGGAGGTGTTCCAGCCGCACCTTCCGGTACGGCTACCTTGTTACGACTTAGCCCCAGTTACCAGTTTTACCCTAGGACGATCCTTGCGGTTACGTACTTCAGGTACCCCCAGCTTCCATGGCTTGACGGGCGGTGTGTACAAGGCCCGGGAACGTATTCACCGCGCCATGGCTGATGCGCGATTACTAGCGAATCCAGCTTCATGGAGTCGAGTTGCAGACTCCAATCCGAACTGGGAATGGCTTTCGAGATTGGCATCCTGTCACCAGGTAGCTACCCTCTGTACCATCCATTGTAACACGTGTGTCGCCCCGGACGTAAGGGCCGTGCTGATTTGACGTCATCCACACCTTCCTCACAGCTTACGCTGGCAGTCTTGTTAGAGTCCTCAGCTTGACCTGTTAGTAACTAACAATGTGGGTTGCGCTCGTTATGGCACTTAAGCCGACACCTCACGGCACGAGCTGACGACAACCATGCAGCACCTACACATCTGCTATTGCTAGAATACATGTTTCCACGTACGTCAGATGCATTTCAAGCCCGGGTAAGGTTCCTCGCGTATCATCGAATTAAACCACATGTTCCTCCGCTTGTGCGGGCCCCCGTCAATTCCTTTGAGTTTCACCGTTGCCGGCGTACTCCCCAGGTGGATTACTTATCGCTTTCGCTTAGTCACTTGCTATCATATCGCAAACAACTAGTAATCATAGTTTACTGCGTGGACTACCAGGGTATCTAATCCTGTTTGATACCCACGCTTTCGTGCCTGAGCGTCAGTTATAGTTTAGTAAGCTGCCTACGCAATTGGGGTTCCTCGTTATATCTATGCATTTCACCGCTACACAACGAATTCCGCCTACTTCATCTATACTCAAGTCTACCAGTTTCAACGGCAGTTTAGAGGTTGAGCCTCTAGATTTCACCGCTGACTTAATAAACCGCCTGCGCACCCTTTAAACCCAATAAATCCGGATAACGCTCGCATCCTCCGTATTACCGCGGCTGCTGGCACGGAGTTAGCCGATGCTTATTCATATGGTACATGCAATAACTTACACGTAAGTCTTTTTATTCCCATATAAAAGAAGTTTACAACCCATAAGGCAGTCTTCCTTCACGCGACTTGGCTGGTTCAGGCTCTCGCCCATTGACCAATATTCCTCACTGCTGCCTCCCGTAGGAGTCTGGTCCGTGTCTCAGTTCCAGTGTGGGGGATAAACCTCTCAGTTCCCCTATCCATCGTTGCTTTGGTGAGCCGTTACCTCACCAACTGGCTAATGGAACGCATGCCCATCTACTACCGATTAATCTTTAACAAATATCTCCATGCGGAGCCCCTGTTTTATGCGGTATTAATCCGAATTTCTTCGGGCTATTCCCCTGTAGTAGGTAGGTTACATACGCGTTACTCACCCGTGCGCCGGTCGTCAACAATGTATTGCTACATCTTGCTACCCCTCGACTTGCATGTGTTAGGCCTGTCGCTAGCGTTCATCCTGAGCCAGGATCAAACTCTTCTTTGTATATTGTTTTTCTTATACTTTTGCTTGATCCTGCTCGATCTATTGAATTCTTTTAAA
>NZ_JAAKEL010000004.1 GCF_011039205.1 Dysgonomonas sp. ZJ279 | reverse complement strand
ATAAAAACTATCGAAATAAAACATTCGATGTAAACCTAGGATAGGAATATATATTTTTATGATAAAGCTAACTATTTATTATTCATAATCTGTCAACTTATTTTAGGACAAGACAGTCTGCCATTTCCTTCATTATAATTACCGAATCATTCCAAAATAAGAGTGTACCTTCCAGATTATTAATCTTAAAGTTTACATCTTCCTTCAATCCCAAGTCCTTCAATATCAATTTAATGGTATTCCAAGTCGATTCTTTCAATGATTTGAGTGTTTTCCGAGCTACGACAGCCCGGATGTTATCGAAACGGATACAACTGCTTATCAACCATACACTCCCCAGATAACTTTTGCCCCCGCCCGCAGAGCCGCCCCCCAGTATAAGTTGAGGTAGGTTCTGATTCAGGCATTTAATGCATTGTGGTTTATATTGTGGGTTCCGGTTAATATCATATCCGATCAATACTTGCTGGATTCCTGCACCGTATAGAGGACAAAAATCAGGTTGAAGTAGTTTCCATAACTCGTATTGACGAGGCGATGGCTTAAAATCAATGCGGACAGATTTAGGCGGTTTTAGTTTGTTACTCGCCATTACACTATCTCGATTGTTATCTCTTTCTGATTATTGAGTTTTGTGTTTAGTTTATCGGAAGTAAATCTCGATTGAAGTACTTTTCCTTTTACTGTATTGAAGCCTACGATCAGGCAACCTGCACTGTCTTTCTCATTAATGCCTGAATGAATTAATATCCCTATAAAGTGTGGTACACAGTATTGATCAAAAACGAAAAGTTTGACTACTCAGGAACGATAGTTCTCACAGTAGCACTCATCAGTTTAATTTACCCACTGACTCAAGGGCGGGAGCACAATTGGCCTTTTTGGTGTATTCTATTGCTGATACTTTCGGTTTGTTTGTTTTATTACTTCATTAAAGACCAGATAAAGAAAACCAGGACAAATAAGTCGCCTTTGATTGATGTCAGGTTGTTTAAATACAGCAACTTCAATCTTGGCCGGGCTTTTATATGATGCTCGATTCTTTTTTTCTGATGTTAAGTCTCTTCTTTCAGGATGGGCTGGCTATGAATGCCATAGATGCCGGTACTGTCATTGTGGTGCAGGGAGTAGGATTAATGGTATCGTCGGTGCTTGCGATCCGGTTTATAGCTAATCATGGAAAAAGGATACTTCAAGCAGGGGTAATTCTGATTATCATATCTATAGTCTTGCAGATAGTTGCTTTTAGGAATGAGTCTATTTCTTACGGGCTTATATGCTTTTTGCTGGCTATACATGGTTTTGGTGTAGGGCTAGTATTGCCTTCGATTGTGAATGTGGCATTGAGAGGTATTCCATCTGAATTTTCCGTAGCGAAACAATCACCTAGCGGATAACACTTTAGATACAGTTAATTTCATTGCTATGTATTTTATTGTACATTAGCATCCTATTTAAAAAAAGGTTTTTTCTACATTATTGATAGTATGCAGGATAACTAAAGCCTTCCCGATCATTTTTTTTATGCGATAATATGTAGAAGTATGCAAAAAAATATGTGATCTTTTGTTTCTTAAACAGGGAAGACTTTTTTATCTTTTGATCTGTATTTTTATTTTACATTGTTTTATACTCCCAAGTGTATATAAAAAACGTTTTAAACTAATTCAAAATTACTTTAAATAAAGCTAAATTTAACGCATGGATATCAATAATTGCTAATATCAGCATAATATATATGATATACACATTATATAATAGCTTATATAGCGTATGCCTATTATCGTATCAATAATATTTATGATAACACTTTATTTCCGGGATTACACAATAGTGAAAAACTATTAATCTATTTTAAAAGGTTTGCCTCCTCGATTATTTTAGATAATAAAAATCAATTGACTCGACAGATATAAAAATGCATACTTCCACATATTATCAAGTAATATTTAACATAGGCATATGAAACAAATAGACAATCTCACCTCAAATAAAGGGAGTATCACAAGAGTCGATTTACTCCCTTTTATATGCTTTTTAAACACCCTTTAAAGCAACTTCAGCTAAAGAGTGACTAAGTTTATGTTTTATCAGCGACTAGCTGAAATAAGCCGCATTATTGTTTACCAACCAAAAGTGAATAAGTCACATGTTATCAAAGCACAAATAAAGATAAATTTATGTAGAATGCTCTAATTCATGCTACTTATATTTATCATTAGACATACAGGCAAGTTAATATAATATTCGATTCTTACTATAAATGTCTATTTTTTCAGAAGGCAGCCATGGAAAGGCAGAGAACTCTACCCAAGTAATATTCATTGACCATCGGGTTAAGCTTACATTTACACCTTATTCAACGAATATCTATGGTTAAAAATCTAAAACAAAAACGAACTCTAATTGTTATATTTATGTTTTATAAACGATCTGTAGATATTGTTTATATATATATTTAATTACAATGTTATTTCAAAGATAGGTAACCTTATCAACATCCGGAGTAAATCATAAATATGAAAAAAATTATAATCATTGGCTCTGGATTTTCCAGCCTTTCTGCCGCTTGTTATTTAGGCAAAGAAGGTTATCAGGTAACAGTTTTAGAAAAAAATGAAATGATCGGAGGTCGAGCCAGACAATTGAAAACACAGGGCTTTACTTTCGATATGGGTCCTACATTCTATTGGATGCCCGATATATTCGATTCGTTCTTTGGTGATTTCAATAAAAAAACATCCGATTATTATAAGCTGATACGGTTAGATCCCGGCTATGAAGTTTACTTCGGCAAAAATGACTCTTTGTCTATTTCGGCAGATTTGAATAAAATATACCAACTATTTGAAAAGGAGGAAGCCGGAAGCAGTGAATTTTTACAAAAGTATTTGAAAGAAGCTCATTTCAATTATGATGTAGCCATCAATAAAGTTGTTTATAAACCGGGAAAGAGCATATTTGAGTTGATTATGCCTGCTACTGCTATGCGTGCATTCCAATTCCTACAAAGCATCAGCAGCAAGATCAGAAAAGGTGTAAAAAGCCCTAAGCTCAGACAACTCTTAGAATTTCCGGTACTTTTTCTGGGAGCAAAACCCGATAAAACACCGGCCTTTTATTGTTTTATGAATCATGCCGATATGGTATTGGGCACGTGGCACATACAGGGAGGAATGTTCGAATTGGTAAAAGCGATGAAGCAATTGGCAGAAAGCTATGGCGTAACAATAAAAACGAACAGTCCCGTCGAAAAAATAAATGTGGAGAATGATTTAACAACAGGAGTTACAGTAGATGGCGTATTTTATCCGGCAGACTTAGTAATATCGGGAGCCGACTATCAGCATACCGAAAAACTTCTCGAAAACAAATATCGCAATTATAGCCAAGAATATTGGAAGCAGCGTGTGTTTGCACCGTCTGCCCTGATGTATTATGTGGCACTCGATAAGAAACTGAAAAATGTATCTCATCACACATTATTCTTCGACTCTAATTTCGAGATACACGCTTCGCAAATATACGACAAAGCCGCATGGCCCGACGATCCGTTATTCTATGCCAGCTTTCCCAGTATCACAGATGCCACTGTTGCCCCTGAAGGCAAAGAGGCAGCCATCTTTTTAATACCTATCGCTCCCGGATTGAAAGATTTGGAGGAAATCAGGCAACTGTATTTCGATCGGATAATAGAACGTCTCGAAAGGCTGACTAACCAATCGGTAAAAGAATCGATCATCTTTCATCAGAGCTTCACAACAAGCGACTTTGTTCGTGATTATAACGCATATAAAGGAAATGCTTATGGTTTATCAAATATATTATCACAAACAGCTTTCTTAAAACCCAAAATGCAAAACAAAAGAATAAGAAACTTATTTTATACAGGACAGTTAACCGTTCCGGGTCCCGGAGTACCTCCGGCAATTATTTCAGGTAAAATTGTTTCAGGATTAGCAAATTCTTATTTAAAGGAAACAGGTTATGGAAAAACTATTTAACCGAATCTCGTTCGAGACCAGTAAAATGGTAACCAAGCAATACAGTACCTCTTTTGCTATAGGAGTCCGTTGCCTGGATGAGTCTATAAGAGATGCAATATATAGTATATACGGATTTGTAAGATTTGCCGATGAAATAGTCGATACATTTCATAAGTATGATAAAGAACTTTTACTCGATAATTACGAAAAGAGCTACTACGAAGCGTTGAGAGATGGAATTAGCCTAAACCCTATACTTAATTCGTTTCAGCAAACAGTAAAGGCTTATTCTATAGAAGATGACCTGATACAATCGTTTCTGAATAGTATGCGAAGCGATTTAAGAAAGCAAAAATTTGACGATCAGGAAATCAACGAATACATCTATGGTTCGGCAGAAGTTGTAGGGCTTATGTGTCTGAGGGTTTTTGTAAAAGGCGATAAAGAATATTATGATGAACTCAAACCTTATGCCATGCGATTGGGAGCAGCCTTTCAGAAAGTCAATTTCCTAAGGGATTTACAGCATGACACAGAAGAACTTAAAAGGACTTATTTTCCGATACTCAAACATCAACCGTTGAATAAAAAGACAAAAGATATAATATTACAAAATATATACAAAGATTACGAACAAGCGATGATAGGTATAAAAAGATTGCCAAATGAATCAAAACTAGGTGTGTATACAGCTTATCTGTATTACCTTAAATTAACTGAGATGATTGAAAAGACAAAGCCCGACGAACTAATGAAGAAACGAATCAGTGTACCTAATCATCAAAAACTATTTCTGCTTTGCAGAGCATACATAACGACGAAATTAAACTAAAAATATGGTAATTCTTGTCAATGAAAACGACGAAACGATTGGATATATGTCGAAACTTGAGGCACATCAACAGGGGTTGTTGCATCGTGCGTTTTCAGTACTAATATTTAATTCGAAAGGGCAACTATTACTTCAACAACGTGCAACCGGAAAATACCATACGCCGGGCAAGTGGACCAATACCTGTTGCAGCCATCCTTATCAGGATGAAACACCCGAAGAGGCGGCTCACAGAAGGCTCAGGGAAGAGATGGGAATAGACACGGCACTACAATTTTTATTTAAGTTTCAGTACAAAGCCCCTTTTGACAATGAATTGACCGAGCATGAAATAGATCATGTTTTTATTGGATTTACGGATGATGTACCTTTGATAAACAAAGAGGAAGTAAACGATTTTAAATATATGTATCTGAATGACATCAGAGAAGATATAGTAAGAAACCCCGACGGATACACCCCGTGGTTTAAAATTATCATAGAAGGATACCATGAATATATAGAAAGGCACTTGGTATGAATATAGCAATTATAGGATCGGGTATTGGAGGGCTGGCTTCGGCTATCCGCTTGGCAAATAAAGGGCATAAGGTAGTGGTTTACGAAAAAAATACAACTGCCGGAGGTAAAATAGCCGAAATAAAAGAGAGAGGCTATCGTTTCGACACAGGCCCCTCGTTGTTTACACTACCCCATCTGCTGGAAGACCTTTTTGCTGAAAGCGGTGAGAATCTGAAAGATTATTTGCCCTATGAATTACTTGATAATAATTGTAAGTATTTCTTTCCCGATGGTATGGAGTTCAACTTTTACCACGATAAAGAAAAGCTAAAGGCAGAAATTGAATCGAAAACAATTGAAAAATACGAACATATACAAAAGCGTTTACTGGAATCGGAGGAATTATACAATGCAAGTGCCCCCGTTTTTCTGTTTAACGATTTTCACAAATTATCGAATTTCAATAAGCCTCCTTTCAGGAATATAGTATTCAAATTGCATAAGCTGAATTTTACCAGAACAATGCACGAGGCAAACCAAAAATCGTTTAACGACAAAAGGCTGGTGCAACTGTTCGACCGATATGCAACCTATAATGGTTCTGACCCGTATAAAGCTCCTGCTACGCTGAATATGATTGCCCATCTCGAAAATAATATAGGAGCTTTCTTCCCCAAAATGGGAATGTATGCCATTGTGCAAAGCCTGTACGAACTGGCAATAAAGAAAGGCGTAGAATTCAGATTCAATAGTTTAGTTACTGAAATTGTGGTTGAGAATAAGAAGGCAACAGGCATTCGGGTAAACGACAAGATACATTCATACAATACAATTGTATCGGACGTTGACGCTAAATATCTGGCTAATAATATGCTGAATCATCCATTGAAGAAGCGGTTGAACAATGCCGTGCCTTCTTCGTCGGCTATGATATTTTATTGGGGCATAAAAAAAGAATTCAGCGGTCTCGATGTGCATAATATTCTCTTTAGCAATCGGTATAAAGATGAGTTTACCCATATCTTTAAAAGCAAAACTATAATTGACGACCCTACGGTATATATATTTATCAGTTCGAAGGCCGTACCATCCGATGCCCCGAAAGGCTCCGGAAATTGGTTTGTGATGATCAATGTCCCTGCCGACTGCGGTCAGAATTGGGACAAGCTGATAAGTGATGCACGGAAGAATATTATAACAAAAATAAATAAGGCTTTAAACACCAATATTGAGGAGTATATGGAGTTTGAACGCATCGGGTCGCCACTCACAATAGAGAAAAACACGCTCAGCTACGGCGGTGCTTTATACGGAACGGCATCCAATTCGATGTTCTCCGCTTTTTTGCGACATCCTAATTTGCTTAGCAGCATAAAAAATCTATACTTTGTAGGAGGAAGCGTACATCCGGGCGGTGGTATTCCGCTTTGCATTGCCAGCTCCGAGATAGTATGCAAAGAAATACCCGCTGCAACTAAAATTTAATAGTTACAAGTTATAAGTTTTGTTAACTGTTAACTGATAACTGATAACTGAAATGACAAGTATGAAAAATAAAGTCTTACAGAAAATGATTTCGGAAGAAGAGCTGCCAAAGACCTTCTTACGTTTTTATTTTGTCGGCTTGTTACTATTTATAATACCTTACACCCGGGAATTATTTTTCAGCATTACTGCTTTTACACTTATATTGGTTATTGCCTGTATACTTTTCCATCATAAAGAGTGGAATAAATCTACTGTCTTAGTATTTGCTTTCATTGCTTTCAGTTCGTTCTTTCTCGAAGTGGCAGGCGTCAATTCAGGTCTTCTTTTTGGTGAATATCAATACGACGTAAGTTTGGGATTGAAATTGTGGAATACCCCTCTCATTATCGGACTCAATTGGGTATTTCTCGTATATGCTTCGCAGTCTATTATCTCTCGTTTTACAACTAACGCATATCTCAGAATAGCAGGTGGAGCTTCGCTAATGATTGGCTATGATTTAATATTAGAATTGGCTGCACCTCCGATGCAGATGTGGCATTTCAAGACATTCTATCCGCCTGTCGAAAATTTTGTAACATGGTTTGTTGCCGCATTATTTTATCACAGTTTGTTAGTCTCATGTAAGATTTCGGTCGATAATAAATCCGCAGGAGCCTTGTTTTGGATTCAAATGCTATTTTTCGCCATCATCAGTATTTTTAGCTTATTGTTCATCCAATGATAAAAGCCAATAAAACATATCTGGGAGTTCTGTTCTTTGATCTATATGCAAAAATACAACTCAAGAGGTATTTTAGAGAAATCACAGTAATAGGTGATTTTGAAGATAATGGGAAGCCCGTTCTCTTAATTGCAAATCACTTCTCGTGGTGGGATGGTTTTATACAATTGTGGCTTAACAAGAGAGTTTTCAAGCGAAAACTGTATGTAATGATGCTCGAAGAACAGCTCCGAAAATTTATGATCCTTAATAAAGGAGGAGCTTTTTCGATCCGAAAAAGCAGCAGAGATATTGTTGAAAGCTTGGCATATACAACTGATTTATTAAAACACAAAGAAAATGTATTGCTGATTTTTCCTCAGGGAGAAATACAGACACTGTATACACACGATTTTGTTTTTGAGAAAGGACTGGAATATATTTTAAAGAAGCTGAACGGAGAAGTACAAATCGTTTTTAATGTAAATTTGGTGGATTACTTCTCTTATAAGAAGCCTTCATTGAATATCTACTTCACACCGTATACTTTGGGGGACACGATAGACATCGAAACTATTCAGCAAGACTTTACCCGTTTTACGCACGAATGTATTAAAAACCAGACTGAGAAATGATATATATAGGATATGCCATATTGTTTTTAGGGTTCATAAGACTACTCGTATCTGCCGTAAATCTGTTGACAAATGTGTATCTCCCGCAGGGCGTTCGTCTTGAAAATCATCCGAAAGTTTCGATACTGATACCTACCCGAAACGAAGAAGCAAATATAGGTAAACTGTTAGCTGATATTGAGAATCTATCCTACACTAATTATGAAGTAATCGTATACAACGATTGTTCGACCGACAATACTGTCAATATTGTAAAACAGGCAATGCATAACAACCCCAATATAATACTTATAGAGGGAGGAGAGTTAGAAAAAGGATGGCTAGGGAAAAATTTTGCCTGCCAAAACCTGTCTTTAAAAGCCACAGGAGAGTACTTTCTATTTTTAGATGCAGATGTAAGGGTAAAGCATCAGTTGATAGAGCAATCGGTTTATTTGATGAAGAAACAAAAGCTAAAGCTATTGTCTATCTTCCCCAAGCAAATTATCAGCAGTAAAGAAACGCTGCTCGCCATTCCTCTGATGAATTGGATATTATTGAGTTTGTTACCTCTTATATTGATTCGCTGGTCAAGCTGGACTTCTTTTTCGGCTGCCAACGGGCAATTTATGTTCTTCGAGGCACAAGCTTACAAGCAGCTAGCACCACACTCGATTCATAAGGCAAACAAGGTGGAGGATATTGCTATTTGCAGGTATTACAAAAAAAAGAAAATGCGTGTAAGTACTATTCTTGGCAACGAAGATATACAATGCAAAATGTATAACACGTTAGATGAATCTATTGATGGGTTTTCGAAAAACGTATTCGATTTTTTTGGTGGAAGCATTGTAACAGGGTTATTGTTTGCCGCTTTCACTACCTTATCTCCTGTAATACTGTACTTTTTGCTGGGAGGCTACGCATCGGCAATGTACGTCTGCTCTATCGTTCTGATAAGAGTGTTTATATCAAAAGCGAGTAAACAGTCTGTGAAAAGCAATCTCTTATATATGGTGCATCAGCACTTTATCTTTTTGAAAATTATGTGCATCGCTTTGTTACATCGCAAACATAAGTCGCTGACATGGAAAGAACGCGATATTTTTATCGACTAGCTTACATTTTTTTCTTTAGATTTGGTAACAACTCGTTCTTAACATAAGAATAATTGGGTTCTTTAGCCAATATCTTATCGTAAGTTTGTTTTGCACTCTTAAAGTCCTTTTCTTCCTCTTGTATTTCGGCTATCTTGGTAAGCAGGCTTAAATACAACCAATTTTGTTTTAGTAGTGTAGGATTGTTCTCGAAAAGAGATACTGCTTTTTTGTAATACTCTTTTGCCTTTGCCTTATCGCCGCCAAAAGCGGATGGGGAATAATACAGAACATTTGCCTGTTCTATATTTCCTTGAATATTATCTCCGTCTATGGCAAGTGCTTTTTTAGCATTTTCGCCGCTCGATTTGCCGATAAAAGGTGCTTTGTAAGGCGATAATCCTATCTTGAAACCAACCAAAGCTGCCTTATAGGCATATACGTCGGCAACATTTGGACTCAACTTGGTTAATTCATCCAAAATGGTTTCCATCTTATCGACATATATTGCTGCCTCTTTCTTTTTTTTCACCCCCAGATTATAACCAATGTAGCCATAATAATAATTTACAAGTTCCAGTTTATCGGAGACAGAAGTTAATTTGCGAGATTCAATATCCGTTATAATAGTTTTCCACTCTGCCATATTTCCGGTTATAAAGGCATTATAAATAGCCTCTTTATTATTTGTGGCATTTATGGATAAGGACATAAATAGTACTACTAGTACTGAATAATATTTATTTACTGTCATTCTTGATTTTATTGAGTACTTACTTATACATTCAATGCAAATTAGATACTTTATTTTTCATTTACTTTTTTGATAAGAGCTCTAAGCCTGTCTGCATAAAATATACGTTGTATACCATACAATATGAGTGAAAAAGCGAAAACAGTAATAAGAAACCCACTCGCAAATACAGGGTTAGTAATAAGCATGAAACCTAAAATTACACCTAATATGGAAAGAAATAACATTAAGCCCCAATTTCTTACACCATTGCGTTGAAGTTCTATAGCCGAGCCAATACTCAGGATGGAATGAAAGAGAATCCAGAATCCTACAAAAAACATAAGGACTAAAATACTGGCTACAGGCATTGACAAAAGCAGAAGACCAAACAATAGGTCGATAATACCACTTATAAATGTCCAACCCCAACCGTTAAGTGTTTTTCTGTTAAGTAAGGCAAAAGCCAATTCAAACAAACCGCTTATAATAAAGCTAAAACTAAAAATAAGAGATAATGTTAACAGCGTTTTCTCTGGACTAACAGTAGCCCACATACCTAGTAATATGGCTATAATACCTACAATCAGCGATGTCCACGAATACTTAACTGATTGTTTCTCCGATTTAAAAGCATCATTTTTCATAAAGTTTCAATTTTTATATTTTATAAAGAGTAAACAAATCGAGTCTGTTATTTGTTTTTGTTCTAAATATTTATTTTTCAACTTATTACTAAACACTAATGTTCTATTTCTTAAACAAATCAAGCAGGTGAGAAATTCAGAATTAATATATGAAAAGAATATATATTAGATGATTATCTTTGTGTTAGCACAAAAAACATGAAACAATGAATAATATAAAATGTCAACGTATTGAATCTGATGATGTTCTCAAAGATTGTGCCGAGGTGCTTGTCAAAGCATATAACAGTGAACCCTGGAACGATAATTGGACAAAAGAAAAAGCACTTGAAAAATTGGAGTGTTTCTACAATTCTCCAAGGTTTATAGGGCTTATGGTATGGGAAGAAGATAGTCTTGTGGGATGTTGTATCGGAAATATAGAGCCGTATTATATGGGGGATTATTACTATGTCAAAGAGATGTTTGTGTCGCCCGAATATCAGAATAAAGGAATCGGTCGAAAATTAATGGAGTCTATAAAAAAAGAACTAAATGAAATAAACATCAAAACGATTATACTATTTACGGGTAAAGATTTCTTTCCTTATAGATTTTATCTGAAGTCAGGATTTTCTGAAATGGAAGAGATGCGTATGATGAGTTTTGGAGAAACCGAATAATGGGCACACGTATATTAATAACCGGAGCAACCGGGAATGTAGGAATTGAAACCATAAATTTTTTGTTCCAGTATTTATCAGATGAAGAGATAATTGTAGGAGTAAGAAATGTAGAGAAGGCTCGATGCCTTTATCCTGAATTGAAAAACCTGATGTACAGGTATTTTGATTTTGAAGATGCCGATAGCTACAAATCTGCATTTGAAGGAATAGATATATTGTTTTTACTGCGCCCTCCACAGATCGCAAATGTAGATAAAGTATTCCTTCCGATGATTGAATCTGTTTGTCAATGTGGGATTAGTAAAGTAGTTTTCCTTTCTGTTCAAGGGGCTGAGAAAATGAGTTTCATTCCTCATGCTAAAATTGAAAAACTAATTCGGAAAAATAACTTGCAATATGTTTTTTTGCGTCCTTCTTACTTTATGCAGAATCTCACTACTACACTTGCTGACGATATTAAGAACCGAAAAATAGTTCTCCCTGCCGGTAAAGCAAAATTCAATTGGGTAGACGTTATCAATATCGGCGAAGTGGCAGCAAAAGTTTTATTGGATTTTAGACGGTACTGCAATCAGGCTTTGGAGATAACAGGGAGCGAAAACTTGAGTTTTGACGAAGTAGTGTCGATTATAAATTCGACATTAAACACCGACTTAAAATATGAAAGTCCGAATTTAATTCGTTTTTTCTGTTATAAAAAAAGTCAAGGTGTAGTCGCACCTATGGTTATGGTGATGATAATGCTCCACTTCTTACCGCGATTTCAGAAGCCTCCTCATATTAGTAATAATTATCTGAAAATTATGGGTAAAAATCCGACCCTTCTCTTAGAATTTGTAAGTAGGGAGAACCTTTTTAAGTAGTTCAAAAAGAATCTTCAGATAGAATCATGGAGTCCTTTCGCACACGACGCAGGTGTTCTTAATAATGAACTTCTGAAAGGTATTGCCGACAAATACAATAAGAGTGTAGCACAGGTGATTCTGCGTTGGTTGGTTCAACGTGATGTTGTGGTTATCCCAAAATCGAAGTCAAAAGAACGTATTATTGAGAATATCAGTATATTCGATTTTGAACTTACTGCCGAAGATATGGCTGCGATTACTACACTTGGCACAGGAAAAAGTTCAATTTTTGATCATCACTATCCTGCAAGCATAAAAGGGATTTGTGAAGCTAAATTCAATATTTGATGATAATTCTATCCCACCCAATATATAAGAAATTTGGTGGGATAGTATAGTGGTTTATATACTCTTTTTTGTAATATCCTTTATTCTTAATAACAGTAAACGTACAAGCGACACGCTTTGCTCTGATAGTGTTTAAAACAGACATCTTTTTTCCTTTGATAATTTTTCTGTCGTAATAAATTCTAAATTCACTTTTTTTATTTTGGATGGCTGATAATACAGCTAAATGTAACAGAGCTTTAATTTTTTTATTTGATAAAAGTGGTACTTGACTACTGTCTGACAAACATCTAAATGGTACAACACCTATATGAAAACAAAATTTTCGACTGCATGTAGATCTTGTCAAAGCTTGTGTTTCCAATATCATCATAAAAGCTGTTTTATGCCCAGTGCCTTTAATGCTCATTAATAAATTCATCTGATGATGTAATAATTCACCGTTAATTACTATAGATTCTATTTCTGTCTTGATTGATTCGATAGCTTTATCAAGTTACTTTATAAGGGCAGATAACCGTTTCGCTTTCATTTTATAGATACTGTCAGTGATATATTCTTTCTGATCTGAGAGTTGGACTTGAAACTCTCCATTTGTTCTATTATTAGAAGTATTAAAGAGCATAGCGTGGAACATATCATTACTTAATGATACCGAAAGTAAGATATAAAAATGCCATAAATATGGTATTTCCCAGTCATTATCAAACCCTAACTTTGCATCACATTAAATGTGATTGATAATGAATAATTTATTCAATAAACGGGAACGTTTTAACCTGTATTCCCAAAAAGTATTTTCGCACTTTGAATCGATTAATTCTAGACCTTCAAATATTTTTGCTTTTCAATAAAACATTAGAAAGAATGTTTATCTTTGGTGTAGAGTTATTTGAACAAATGAAAAATAAAGCAGATCAAAGTCAGAGTTCTATTACTAAACCATTACCCATTGGATTTTAGCCATGTTTTAAAATGCTGATATTTAGATGGTTGTTTTAAAATAAAAGAAATGTGGCAAATGTATGACGTGCTACATGAGTGGATAAAGTCCGCTTTAAACCACATAAATCTGCAATTTCCTTCAGGTATTCGTTCATCTTTTGGTTGGTGGAGACAGGGAACAACCTTCCACCATGCAATTTACCTTGTTTACTGTATTTATCTATAATTGCTAATGGTATATCCAAAAGCATAACATTTACTTTTTCGTTCGTTTTCTTCTGTTCGGTCATTATCCAAAGGTTCTTATCGAATGATCTTCGGATTTCATCTTCTTGGAGCTTCAGCACATCGCTGTAAGAAAGACCTGTATAACAACAAAATATGAAGATATCCCGCACTTGCTCCAACCTTTGGGTGGAGAATTTTTTATTGTAAATCAGGTTTATTTCTTCCTGTGTCAACACTTCCCGATGTACTTTTTCTGTATGAAATTTAAAATTGGCAAAAGGGTTTATCTTTATTTCAGCTCCCAAGTTGACACAGAAATTGAATACAGACCTGAACCGCTGAATAAACTTCATGGCTGTATTATTACTGCAATCATGATCGTTACGCAGTAAGAGGTAAAATTTCTCAACGAATAGGAAATCTATTTCAGGAAGTGGAATATCAGATAGCTTATATTCCTTTTTAATAAACTCCTCAATACGTTCTTTGGTCAGTTCATATCTTGAGTAAGTTATCTGACTGGTAGTTTTACCTACTTTGAGTTTGTACTGCTCATTATGTAAGGTAAAATATTGAAGAAGTGTTTTTCTTTCAGGATCAATACCAAATAGAATATTTTTTATAGTTTCGGGCAAAGCATATCCTTTTGTATCCATCAGTTTATTATAGATTTTGTCCATTTTTGTCCGCAGGTTGTCCAAGAGCCTGTTCAGATTAGTCGCATCTGCATTACGACCTTTTACTTTGCCTAGTTTGGTATCCCATATATCCGGATTGACTTCCAATTTTGTATTGAATTGGGTTATTTGACCATTTACGGTTATCCTCGCCATGATCGATACAAGTCCGTTACTGTTCGGGCGATTTTTTCTGAGGTAGAAAAGTGTTCTAAAAGTTGCCTTCATAATGTTTACCTTTTTGTTTGTAAAAATACTTTATACTTTCATAAACATCGTGGACAAAACAGAGGCAATAATCGACAAATCAAGGACTTATTTAATAAATCGTTACCATTTTTTTACCGATATATCGGGTAACGATTTGGTAACGATTTTTTGTCCGAATTTGATATTATACTGTCTTAGAGGTGTCTTTACAGAAAAGAAAAAACCTCTATAAATCATTAATTTATAGAGGTTTGTCTTGTTTTGGCTTTGAACTGTCTTTTAGTTCTGTTCCGTTAAGTGATCCGGCTAGGATTCGAACCTAGGACCCTCAGCTTAGAAGGCTGATGCTCTATCCAGCTGAGCTACCGGACCATCTTTTGCTTAATAGCGAGTGCAAAGATAGTATTTTTTGAATAAATAAAAATAATTTAAGCGAAAAGTTTCACATTTTGTTTCTACGAAAGGGACTAAAATAAGAATATGTAAATTTAGGAGGCTTTAAATCAGTAGGTAAGCTACTTTTTTCTAAAAGATCGAGACCATATTTCTAAGATATCACTAAGTGACTACAACTCAAAAATGTTATTGAAGATTGTAATATGTCTTTCAATTCCTCAAAATATGGCTTTTTAAACAAATTATACCTTAAAAAGCTTTATTAACCAAACAAAATATTTTACTTTTGTGTTGCCTTTCAAAAAAGGTAACTATTTGAATTTAAGCACTTATAAATATAATTTATACACACATAGATAATGGTGTTGCAATAGATTAAGAATCAATAAAATACAAGATATACCTATACATTAAAACAAATTTAAAAATCATGGCTAATCAAAAAGAAAAGCTTTTTTCAAATTTTCCTCCAGTCTCTACCGAAGAGTGGATGGCGAAAATCACTGCCGATCTGAAAGGTGCTGACTTTGAGAAAAAACTCGTTTGGAGAACAAATGAAGGTTTTAACGTGAACCCGTTTTACAGAAATGAAGACATTGAGGGTTTAAATACGCTTGAATCTCTTCCCGGTGTATTCCCTTACGTTCGTGGAACTAAAAAAGACAACGACTGGTATACACGCCAAGACATTAATGTTATAGACTTTAAAGCAGCAAATGCTAAAGCCCTAGATGTTCTGAACAAAGGTATCACTTCTCTTTCTTTTGCAATAAAGAGCGAAGACGTAACAGCAGACAACATCAAGACATTATTGAAAGACATTTGTCCTGAAGCAGTAGAACTGAATTTCTCTACATGTCATAAGAAATCTGTGGAATTAACTAAGATCGTAGCCGATTACTACAAAGAACTGGATGTAGATGTAATGAAATGTTTTGGCTCTATCAATTATGATGCATTCAAACCTTTATTAAAGAAAGGTAAAGATTGTGGCGATTGGGTAGAACAGGCAGCAACTATAGTGAAAGCTTCGGCTTCGCTTCCGCGTTTCCGCGTACTAAGTGTAAACGCTCATCTTACAAGTGATGGTGGTGCATACATCTATCAGGAATTAGGATATGCGTTGGCTAATGGAAATCAACTATTAAGTAAACTTATCGAAGCTGGATTAGATGCCGCACTTGTTGCTAAAAAGATCAAATTCAATTTTGGTATTAGCGGCAACTATTTCATGGAAATAGCTAAGTTCAGAGCTGCACGATGGTTATGGGCTGAAATTGTTGATGCTTACCAACCACTTTGCAACCACGACTGTCCTAACAAGTCAGAAGGAGGTTTTTGTCGTTGTGCTGCTAAAATTTATACACATGCTCAAACATCTATGTTTAATAAGACTATTTATGATGCGCATGTAAACTTACTTCGTACTCAGACAGAAGCAATGTCTGCAACTCTCGCAGGCGTTAACTCTCTGACTGTACGTCCGTTTGACGAAACTTATAAAGAATCGGATGACTTCTCTGAAAGAATTGCCCGTAATCAGCAATTACTTCTGAAAGAAGAGTGTCATTTTGATAAAGTGACTGATCCGTCTGCAGGTTCTTACTATATTGAAAATTTAACTGTTTCAATAGCTGAACAAGCTTGGAAGTTATTCCTTGAAGTAGATGAACTAGGATTCTACAACGCATTGAAAGCTAACACTGTTCAAACTGCGGTAAAAGCTTCGGCTAACAATCGAGTTAAAGCATTGGCTACTCGTCGTGAAGTGCTATTGGGAACTAACCAATATCCTAATTTTACTGAAGTTGCTGCAAGCAAAATAATGAAAGAAACTTCAGGTTGTGGTTGTGGATGTTCTTCGGAAGGTGCTCCATACGAAGCATTACCTGCCGATCGTCTCGCTACTTCATACGAAGAACTTCGTCTTGCAACAGAAAAATCGGGTAAAACCCCAACTGTATTTATGTTAACTATCGGAAATCTGGGTATGCGCCTTGCACGTTCTCAGTTCTCAGCTAACTTCTTCGGTTGCGCAGGATATAAAATTGTTGACAATTTAGGATTTGATACAGTAGAAGCCGGTGTAAAAGCTGCTCGCGAAAAGAAAGCAGATATTATTGTACTTTGTTCAAGTGATGATGAATATGCAACACTTGCTCCGGAGGCATACAATTTAGTGAAAGGAAAAGAAATCTTCGTAGTAGCAGGTGCTCCTGCTTGTACAGAAGAACTTAAAGCTCAAGGTATCGAAAACTTTGTGAATGTAAAAAGTAATGTACTTGAAACATTAAAAAGCTTTAGCTCTAAATTGGGAATCTAATAAATTAATAGCGAACAGCATAAAAAAAATAGTATGAAACCAAATTTTAAAAATATAGACATCAAACAATCCGGATTTGCAGCGATAGACGCGGCAAAATGGGTTGCTGATAACGGTATCGAGGCTACTTGGAAAACACCTGAACTAATCCCGGTTAAGCCTGTTTATACAAAAGAAGACCTTGAAGGCATGGAGCATCTGAACTATGCATCGGGTATTCCTCCATTCTTACGCGGACCATACTCTGGTATGTACGCTATGCGTCCTTGGACAATCCGTCAGTATGCAGGATTTTCTACAGCAAGCGAATCAAATGCATTCTACCGTCGTAACCTTGCATCAGGACAAAAAGGCCTTTCGGTAGCATTCGACCTTGCTACACATCGTGGATACGACGCAGATCATCCTCGTGTGGTTGGTGATGTTGGTAAAGCCGGAGTATCTATTTGCTCGGTAGAAGATATGAAAGTACTATTCGATGGTATTCCATTGAACCAAATGTCAGTATCTATGACAATGAATGGTGCAGTACTTCCTATTCTTGCTTTTTATATCAATGCAGGATTAGAACAAGGTGCTAAGCTGGAAGAAATGGCTGGTACAATTCAAAACGATATTCTAAAGGAATTCATGGTGCGTAACACATATATCTACCCACCAGAATTCTCAATGCAAATCATTGCTGATATATTTGAATATACATCTCAAAAGATGCCTAAGTTCAACTCTATCTCTATTTCGGGCTATCACATGCAAGAAGCAGGTGCAACAGCAGACATCGAGTTAGCTTATACACTTGCCGATGGTATGGAATATCTTAAAGCAGGTATCGATGCAGGTATCGGAGTAGATGCCTTCGCTCCTCGCCTATCGTTCTTCTGGGCAATCGGAATGAACCACTTCATGGAGATTGCTAAAATGCGTGCAGGACGTTTGTTATGGGCTAAGATCGTTCAAAGCTTTGGAGCTAAGAATCCTAAGTCGCTTGCACTACGTACTCACTCTCAAACATCAGGATGGTCGTTGACTGAGCAAGATCCATTTAATAATGTTGGCCGTACATGTATCGAAGCTATGGCTGCTGCTCTTGGACATACGCAATCACTTCATACTAATGCATTAGATGAAGCTATTGCATTGCCTACAGACTTCTCGGCGCGTATTGCTCGTAATACCCAGATATATATCCAAGAGGAAACTCAAATATGTAAAGAGATTGACCCTTGGGCAGGTTCTTTTTATGTAGAAACTATGACTAACGAACTTGTTCATAAAGCATGGGATCTGATCCAAGAAGTTCAAAAACTTGGTGGTATGGCAAAAGCAATCGAGACAGGTCTGCCTAAGATGCGTATCGAAGAAGCTGCTGCTCGTACGCAAGCTAAGATTGATTCGGGACAACAAACTATTATAGGTGTTAACAAATATCGCCTAGAGAAAGAAGATCCGATCGATATTCTTGATGTTGATAATACTGAAGTACGTCGTCAACAAATAGAACGTCTCGAAGAACTAAGATCTAAACGTGATAACGAGGCTGTGAAGAAAGCACTTGCTGCCATTACAGAATGTGTTAAGACAAAAGAAGGTAACTTGCTAGAGCTTGCTGTTGAAGCAGCTCGTGTTCGTGCAACATTGGGAGAAATCTCTGATGCTTGCGAAGAAGTAGTGGGTCGTTACAAAGCAATAATTAGAACTATTTCAGGCGTGTATTCATCAGAAACTAAAAAAGACCCTACGTTCCAAGAAGCTTGTGAACTAGTGGAACAATTTGCGAAGAAAGAAGGTCGTCAACCACGTATCATGATTGCCAAAATGGGGCAAGATGGTCACGACCGTGGAGCTAAAGTTGTTGCAACAGGTTATGCTGACTGCGGATTCGACGTAGATATGGGACCATTGTTCCAGACTCCGGAAGAAGCTGCTCGCCAAGCTGTTGAGAATGATGTGAATGTTCTTGGTGTTTCATCTCTTGCTGCCGGTCACAAAACACTTGTGCCTCAAGTAATGGAAGAGCTTAAGAAACTTGGTCGCGAAGATATTATTGTAATTGCCGGAGGGGTAATTCCTGCACAAGATTATGATTATCTTTACAAAGCTGGTGTTGCTGCCATCTTTGGACCTGGAACATCTGTGGCAAAAGCTGCTGTTCAGATGATGCAGATTTTACTAGCTGAGTAAAATAATGTAAATACTATATATAGGAAGGTCGCTCCCAACGGAAGCGACCTTCTTTGTTTTCTATAAAACTTATAGAATAATCTTTATGTTAAATCTATAATTTCAAATACGTGAAATAATATTTTTCAACTTTTTTCGCTAATAGCTGAATATTTAACATATCCGAAGCCTCCGATATATCTTTTATAGAGCCATCATTATATAATATATCGATACTATCGTCTACTTCATTATACATATTGGATGAAATAACATCACACGACAACAGATAAGAAGCCTCATGTGCATCGATCTTCAATGACTTCATGTATTGATCTATATATTGCTGTGTACGCTCCAGAGATTGTGGTTCGTTCGTTATTTCTATTTTAAACAGTTTTCTGTTGATCAGACAAGAACTAAGTTTAGATAAGACCTTGTCTTCGTGGTTAGACCAGACTTTGAGAGCGCACCATATATCGTTATCATCAAGATTTACGAAATGATTTAATACATCTTTATGATGTTGAGCAAAAAATGATTTATTAACCTCGTTCTCTAAAAAATATTGAAGATATGGCGATGCAAACAATGTTGTTCCATTACTTGATAGTTCCTTGGCTCTGGTGAAAGTTTTTATAAGCATCTTTTCAGCAGCTACGGCTGTTTTATGCAGATATACCTGCCAATACATCAATCGACGCGACATCAGAAAGTTTTCTATCGAATAAATACCTTTCGATTCAACGACCAATTTATCATTACGCAAATCAAGCATTTTAATAATACGGGCCGAACCAATATTTCCTTCAGTTACACCGGTAAAAAAACTATCGCGACGCAAATAATCGAGCCTATCCACATCCAACTGTCCACTCACTAGCTGATGCAAGAACTTTTTAGGGTATTCATTCTTGAAAATGGAGATACAAATATCTAATTGGCCATCTAATTCTTCATTTAGCCATTTCATCAACTCTAATGAAAATTCTTCGTGATGTATGCCATTGGTTAGTGTAAATTCTAATACATGAGAAAATGGACCATGCCCCACATCGTGTAGAAGGATACATGCCATCGCTCCATTGGCTTCCTCTACAGTTATTTCGTGTCCTTTAGCTCTTAGATTATGAATAGCTTCGTCCATCAAGTACATAGCTCCAATAGAATGATGCAAACGTGTATGCTGCGCACCAGGGTATACAAATGATGCTAACCCCAATTGTTTTATGCGGTTTAACCTTTGCAGAAAGGGGTGCTGAATGAGACTGTATAAAAAATTATTAGGTATTGTTATAAAGCCAAATACAGGATCATTTATTATTTTTTTCTTATTGCTCATTATTCAGGAACGTTATTTTTTAGGATGATCAAAGATAAAGATATTTTTTCTGATTTGTGCCTATTCGTTTTTATTCAGATTAATTACGAATTATATAAAAATAGTAAATGATTTATATGAGTACTGATAATCTTCTTTATTAAATTTGTGGAAAAATTAATAGATAATATGGAAATCTTTGAAACCTTTCTCCTACCCAGTGCTTGGATAGCATTGTTGACTTTAAGTTTTCTCGAAATAGTTCTAGGTATCGATAATATCGTATTCCTATCTATTGTTTCGTCTAAGCTCCCGGCAAATGAGCAACCTAAAGCACGTGCCGTAGGTCTTACTTTAGCCATGCTTTTCCGTATTGCATTATTGTTCTGTATATCTTGGCTAATGAAATTGACTAAGCCTATTTTTACATTCGATCTCGAATGGTTAAGTGGTTATATATCAGGTCAAGGTATTATAATATTAATAGGTGGATTATTTCTTTTATACAAGAGTGTAACTGAAATTCATCACAAACTGGAAGGTGAAGAAGAGGGTGCACATGGCAATGTTCGTAAGCATAGTTTTGCGGGAGTTATTGCTCAGATTGTGGCATTAGATATAGTATTCTCGTTCGATAGTGTTCTTACCGCCGTAGGGCTCGTTAGTTTCAATGAGTTTGGTTATGTAGGTGCTATGACTATCATGGTCACAGCCGTTGTTATAGCCGTTCTGATTATGCTTTTATTCTCCGGCCCTGTTAGCAAGTTCGTAAATGAGCATCCGACTATACAAATGCTAGGATTATCTTTCCTTATACTAATAGGGGTGATGCTATTAGTTGAGGCTGCACATTTGTCTGACCTGTCAATATTTGGAAGTACCGTAGGTGAAATTCCTAAAGGGTATATCTATTTTGCTATTGCATTCTCATTATTGGTAGAAGTGTTAAATATGAAGCTAAGAAGAAAATCGAAGCCTGTAAAGTTACACGATTCTGAATTGATAGAGAAGGAAGAAGAAAAGTAAGAATTATATACATGATAAACGTTGGTTATTTGTATCGAAAAATATAAATAACCAACGTTTCTTTTTTTACATTGTTTTCCGAAAGCTAAGATAACTTCTTTACTATGTTCAACCAATAACGGTTAAAATCCAAGATACTTCTTTGAAAAAGGTAAAGATATCTTGCGGCAAATCCATATGAATGCCATCGAAAGCAGCAGCGATAAAACGGTTTCAATCAGCCAATGTATATGTGGATTGACAGCCTTAATAACAAACAGTAAGAAATATGTATCTACTGCCTCAAACATCAGTAGAAGGCAGACCACACAGTAAACGATCCACGAAAACTTTCGATTACCCATTGCCGCCGGAAGGTTATATCCCAGATCGATTACCATATAATAGGTTTCAGCATAAAGTACAGGTACGAGTAAAAGAGCAATTACAGCCAACATTTTCCAAGAAAAGCCAAAACGATATCCTTTACCATAAAATACGCCAATTACGAAGTAGAGAATCCAGAAAGGAAAAAGCCCACCATAGATAATGAGAGAAAGATTGATCTGGGCAATGTAAACAATGTAATAAAGAACAACAGTACTAACAAAGGAAATTGCAAAAGCTATCCAAAGCCCGACTACTTTTTTGTTAGCTAGACATTGCATTATTGGTAAAAGAAAATAAAATTGAATAATCACAGCAGCAAAGTAGAACACACCTTTGGCACAGACCAAATAATATAGGATGTTGTCTATGATGTTTCCATCTTTACAGATCAACCAACGTTTGGTACAGACCTCAATAAAAGAGTTGTTTATTCCCAAACTCTTGCAAACTCCCCAATATAGAAATGGAAGTGAGAATATAAGGCAGGGAATATAAACGCGCGCCACTTGCTTACGTAAAAATTGCCTATATTTTGCAAATGACGAAACATCCTTGTTGGCCAGAAAGAAACCCGACAAAGCAAGAAACATAGGTACGCAACAGCCGATAAGTTGGCGGATAAAAATATTGATGTCGAACATTGTTATACCTGTTTCTTTTAGGTAATCTTGGTAAGACCAAAAGGCATGGATACCTATTACACCGATAATCGCGACCCCACGAAGGAAATCATAATACTCAATTCGTTTGTTCATAACGATATAAAATTAATTCGACCGCCAACAATAATTTGCAAATATGAATTTTGAGAAAAAGACAAGTGAAAAAGGAATATGTCTGGCTCACAATATATAGATTTAACTAGTTAAAGATAAAAATAATAAAGACATACCAGTATGTTTTTATTATTTATTTTAACACAGGAAAACTTATCTGTATATAGCGAAAGACAAATTTAGAAAGAGGTGCTTTTTCTCTATGTACATAGTGATTCTTCAAAATATATTATACGAGAATCCGACATTCAAGAAGGGTGTCATCGGTTGTTTAAACTTTATGTAAGGATCACCATCTATACCTTTTCGGTTAGTGCCGTAAAGACCTCCACTGATTAATGCAGATCCTCCACTCCGTGCGATCAGATAGAAGCGTTTGTTTATAATGTATTCATAAACAATTTCGGGCTTAATGACTGTTCTATTAAAGAAAGAGACTTCCGGTATACCTTTCATCCCCGGCTTCATATAAAAGTGTTCACTTCCCAGTGATGCACCCATAGAGAAACGATGATTATTAGGCTGATAGCGAATATAAGATCTGCTAGGTAATGTGAGATCGATACTCCAATCGGGAGTGAATTGATGTGTATATGCGATAATGGGTATTACCGGTATCTTTTCGTAAAGTGTCATGCCAAACAATCCGGCACTAAAGCTGGTTGTGGGTGATTGTTTAAATATCATTATGGCTGAAAATATGCCTTGTGCTTTTCCGAATCCTTTATTCCATCCGTCACCAAAGGCGGTTGCGATCAAGATTAGAGGTTTACCTGCAATTCTTGTACGATAGGTTCCTGCCAGTATCCCTTCGTAGTAGTTATAGCCATCATCGTTTTGCGAAAATATAGCTGATTTACCTCCGTTTACATTATTGTTTGCTTCGAACTGATAAGAATTGAATTGTCCGTTAGCATAGAGAGAGAAGTTCTTGAGCAATAAGACAGGAACTGTTACTGAAAATTTCACTGTATTTATGTGGCGGAACTCTCCGTTCTCTATTTCTTTGCCATTTTGCATCAACGTATAATCGTGGAAGGGTGTTTTCTCCCAATATAAGTTGAATGTACGAGCTTCCGAGAAATTACGTGCAATATATCTTCTGACTCCTTGCTTCACACTATCGGTTGGAGTTTGGGCGGTGGTGGTAGTTGTTAGTATTAACAGAATTATTAAACAGATTGCTGATTGTCTCATTGAATTTTTAGTAGTTAGTATACAATAGGTGTTCACTCATTTTTTGTGTGGCAAAGTTCATATTTATTCACTCTCCAATCTGTCACAAATGACTGTTATTATATCCAAAAGGATGGAATAGTATATAATAAAAGAAATAAGTAGATATATTTGTTGAACTAAAAGTCGTTTTTATGATAGATAAGATTAGGGATGTAAAAGCCAAAACTGTTTTAGATCATTCTTCAGCAGATTCATTGTCGGATAAGTTTTTCATTTTTGAAAGTTATGGCAAGGATACCGAAGGACCCACTCGGGCAATTGCCACCGATTATCCTGTCAGGTTAGATATTATGATTGCTGTTGTTTGTCAGGAAGGTTCGTTAAGTACCAATGTAGGTTATAGTAATTATGTAATCCGTAAAAACGATTTTATAATTATACATCCTCAGAAAGTATTTCAGGTAATGGAAGTAAGTGACGATTTTAAATCCAAAGTTATATGTCTGAAACCCGGATTTTTTGATTTTAGCAGCGACCAGTATAATTTCAATGTGAAGAATATGTTAAGGGAATATCTCTGCTATTCTTTACCTCCTTCCAAGATGGAATTATTCTCTGTTCTGTTCCGTTATATGGAGGATGTAATAGGAGATAAGAATAATATATATCGTAAGCAGATGGTATATAACTATTTGAATATACTTTTCTGTGAAGTTTCTAATTTGTTATTAATCGAGAATGAAAATAACAAGAAAAATGTTCCAAATCCGAGTGAAGAGATTTTCCGTAAGTTTATGAGAGACATTGAAACTAACTTCCAAAAAGAAAGAAATGTTGGTTTTTATGCTCAGAAAAGTCATTTAACACCTAAATATTTTTCAACAGTTATATTTAAATTGACTGGTAAACACGCTAAGGAATGGATTGACGAATATACTATCCTCGAAGCTAAAGCCATGCTAAAATCAACTTATGTAAACATTCAACAGTTAAGTTATGAATTGAATTTTGCGACGCCATCACATTTCGGCAGATATTTTAAGCATCATACGGGTGTTTCACCACGGAAATATCGTAATGATTAAAGGATATCTCCCTTCTTTAATAGAAGAAGGGAGATATAGACTGTAATAGATCATATTACTTTTAAAAAAATGGATTTTATCGGGTCGACATGCAAGTCAACAACAGTACATTGTTCTCCATTAATATCCTGCAATTTATATTTTGCTTTGCTTATTTCTCCTGTATGAGGATTCCATAATTCAAGTTTTTTTGTTCCTTTTATTACAACTTGTCCATCAAAAGCTGTTGAAATTGGATTTGCAAAAAAGTACACATCGTTCTTCCCTTTTTTATGTATATAATGGAGTACTTGTTCCGATGGAAAATTTACATCGTAGGTCTGTCCGGAATATTTCAGAGCACTAAGCAATGTGCTTTTATCAGGTTGTTGAACAAAAAATATTTTTCCTCCTTTATTATTTGCCGAAGAAATGCCATTAGGTAGTATTTCGGCCATTATTTCTCTCACCCTCGAATCTTTATTGAATTGCGCAGCCCTTTCTGGAAGTTGAGTTGTAAAGATAATCGTTCCACCAAGATCATAAAAAGCCTTGATTTTTTCTAAGTTGTCTATATCGATCACTAAAACTGAAGGTATAATTAAGACTTTCATAGATATACTCTCCTTTTTGTAAGGCATTATTAATTGCTTATCTTTTATAATACACCTTTCGGAAAGAACTTCGGGATGTAAATAGATATGGTCTAAACCAATTTCATTAGATAGTAAACGGCTTACTTCCAAATAATCCATATCAGGAATTTCAACTCCTCCTTTATAATGTCCCAATGGACCATCTAAATAATTACCTGCTTGCATAGCAGCAATTGGATAAAGTACGCCGACATCGGCAATTACTTTATCTTCATTTTGCAATACTAAGTTCAGGCGCGAGAGGTATTGATTGAATACAGGTAAAGAATCTCGGTAGATCGGATTGCGGTGCGAAAGTTCAGGAAGAAAAAATACACCTCTGGTTTTGTCGTTATACCATACTGCATGAGGAATAAGTACATTGATTCCTTTTGAATACTGATCCATAGCAATACTAAATATCTCATCCCACGATATATTACCCATATCTCCGTATGTTTCAGACATAATTAAGTGATTATCCCAATTATACGCCGCAGAACTTACTATTTTATAGAATTTTTCTGCCGGCCTGTTCCCTCCTATCTTATCAATACCGGGAATTTCCTGATATTTAAAGCACTTCATTAGATCTCCCGATGTATTTACCGGATTTACAATCTCTTCATTATCTTGATGTCCTGTTGCCTTCACATTATGTGCTCTCGCCCACTCACTAGATTCTTTAGGATAACTTTCTGCAAAAAGTTGAGTTCGAAAGCCAAAAAGATAATTACGGGCAGCAACTGTTTCCTTCCCTATATCGTACCACAATGCGGGGTAATAGATAATAGGATCGAAGTCGTAGCAATTCTGAAACTGCGCACGATATTTTGGAGTCCATATTCTACCTTGCGCCCTGTACATTGTTATTTCGTCGAAGAATGTTCCTATAACTGTTTTGCCGAAGTGCTCTCCAAATCTCTTATAATATTGCTCCTGCGTCATACTTATGTATTTTTTTACTGACTCAGCGTCTAAATAATCAACATTCGGGTCACCATCTTTTACTATATAAAAACACATAACTTTCCAGTTCCCTTTAGGAACATTCCAATCAAGCAAATTATTTTTAATGAGGGGAGAAATATTGATACGTTCCAGTGTTTCTATATTCATTGCAACTACACCTTCTATTATTCCTGTATCGGGCAAGGCTAAATGAAATGGGGAAGGTCCTGCAACTTCTTTCTCTAACTTGTCAAGTCTCTTGATTGTATGATCAGGGTATTTATTCATAAAACGAGGGGTATCATCACCATTAATGGCTCCGCCACTTCCACTCGGAAAACCGTATTCGTCATAAATATCCAGATATACTCCTAAGTCTTTCGCTTTATTAATAGCAGCCTTATATACCTCAAAATATTCTTCGGATAAATATTCTGGTTTGAATTTTTTTCCAAAAGGAAGAATTGAAAACCCTCCGTAACCGCACCGATTGACAAATGCAGTCATTTGCTCTTCGATACCTGTACGTGTTACTGTTGTATCATTCCAAAACCAGAGAGGTTTTGGTTTGTATTGCATGGACGGATTTTTGAAAGATTCTTTTGTCAGATAATTACTTTTAGATTGATTGTCATCCGCAATGATTCTTTGTCCGATAAATAAGGATATCACAATCATCAATAGGCTAAGACTCGTGTTTTTCATTTCAAATTATTTTCTAGATGGAACAGGATTTCGATTGTTGATAAAGATAATCTACCTTTTACTATTTAAGTTATACTAATTGATCAATATATTTTGAATTATGACATTTATAGTAATGAAAAACAAGTGTCATATTTCTTTTTTCTAATGCTCAGTATGCAGTTTTATTTTCATAAATCATTTTTTTTTGATACTTTTAGAAACGAAATAATCTATTTAGTTGATAAACTAATAGAAATTGTATATAACTAGCTTTCGTATCCATACTTAAAAAACAAGCATAACATAGCAGATGACTCATTTACCTGATTTTATAAGTGACCTAGCCATCATCCTCATTACAGCAGGGATAGTAACTATCATATTTAAAAGACTGAAACAACCAGTTGTATTAGGATATATAGTTGCCGGATTTTTCGCAAGCCTTCATTTCAAAAGTTTAATCGAAAGTATAGTAAAGAAAACAACAGGTATATCAGAGAATGTTATAGCTGAATTTTTTAATCAGCTACCCGAAGTTTCAGATATGGCCAATGTCACTATCTGGGCCGAAATTGGGGTTATCTTCCTTCTATTTGCTTTGGGATTAGAATTTAGTTTCAAAAAGTTAATGGATGTCGGAGGTACAGCTTCTGTCGCAACGCTTATTAATCTGGGTTCAATGATTATTATAGGCTATGTTGTCGGTCAGTTTATGGGATGGTCTAAAATGGATAGTATATTTCTCGGTGGAATGTTGTCGATGTCATCTACTACCATTATTATAAAAGCATTTAACGACATGTCGCTCCAGAAGAAGCGGTTTGCCGGAATTGTATTTGGCATGCTTATCGTCGAAGATCTTGCAGCTATACTTATGATGGTATTGCTATCGACTTTGGCTGTCAGCAAGAATTTTGAAGGTACAGAGCTCGTTAATAGCATGCTTAAGTTGGTATTCTTTATGCTGATATGGTTTTTGGTCGGTATTTATATCATACCAACCATGTTGAAAAGACTAAAGAAATACCTTAATGATGAAACCTTATTGATTGTAGCGATTGGTTTATGTTTAGGGATGGTTTATTTTGCATCCAGTGTAGGATTCTCTGCTGCATTAGGAGCTTTCATTATGGGATCTATTTTGGCTGAAACTATAGAATCTAAGCATATAGAACATTTGGTTGAACCATTGAAAAATCTTTTTGGAGCAGTGTTCTTCGTATCAGTAGGTATGATGATAGATCCTCAAATAATTATTGCGTATGCTCCTACAATACTCCTACTTACGATAGTCGTTCTTATAGGACGCGTAATATTTGCAACGATTGGAGTTCTTGCGTCAGGGCAAGGTTTGAAAGTAGCAATACAATCAGGATTCAGCTTAGCGCAGATTGGTGAATTCTCATTTATTATCGCTACCCTAGGTATGAGTCTGGGGGTAATAAGCGAAAGATTATATCCTATGATTGTGGCAGTATCGGTTATTACTACATTTACTACACCTTATCTGATTAAGGCCGCAGATCCTGCTTATAATTGGCTTGAAAAGCGAATACCTGCTAAATGGGATAAACTTATACAAGGCTATGGAGCATCCAGCTATAAAACCATCAGTAAAGAAAACAACTGGAAGAAATTATTAAAGAGCATCATTTTTAATGTAATTATATACTTTACGATAAGTGTAGCTATAATGCTTATCAGCTACGAAATAGTCACTCCTTTCATTATTAAATATACATCAAGCATCTGGGGAACTGTTTTAGACGCATTGATTACTCTTACATTGATGGCTCCTTTTATGAGAGCTCTCATAATGAAAAAGAACAGATCTACCGAATTTAAAAGTTTGTGGAGAGCAAATGATCTTAATAAAGGAATACTCATATTCATTATTGCTTTACGTATCATTATATGTATTGTATTGATTTCTATGACGATTATACCTTTATTCCAACAAGTGTCTCCTATATGGTTAGTTCTCATTGCTACGGTGCTAGTAATTGCTATAATCTTCTCTAAAGGTTTTAAAACACAGTCTCGATTACTCGAAGCTCGTTTTCTTGCAAATTTGCACAGAAAACAAATATTAGATGAGAAAAAGGCCGTCCTGCTTCCTACAGTTGCGAATGATCTCCGATTGAAAGAAATACATATAGAAGAAATTGAAATTCCTCAATCATCTCATAGCATTGGAAAAACTTTACGTGAATTGAATTTCAGGCAAAAGACTGGAGTTAATATTATCTCTATAATAAGAGGTACTCAGAAGATTAATATACCCGATGCAGAAGAACGTCTTTATCCATTTGACGTAATAGTTGTTGCAGGTTCGGATGATGAAATTCAAAAGCTTATTCAATCACTGGAAGAGCGTAAGCAAGATGCTATATTGAAAGAGTTAGAAAATACGCAACACCATATTGATTTATCTCAGTATACTATAAAAAAGAAATCTCCTCTTATCGGTAAATCTATTATTGAATTAGGCATAAGAGAAAATACCGAATGCATGGTAATTGGATTGGACAGAGATAATCAATCTATTACTGATTTTAAACCAACCTTAACTTTCGAAGAAGGAGACGTCCTTTGGCTTGCCGGAGAGACGGATAAATTAGCTTTATTCGAAGAAAATATTAAGGCTTCAGTAAATTCTTGAAGAAATAATTAGAAATAAATATAGCATTATTTATTTTCATCATTATGTGACCTAAATCTCTTGGTTACAATGATATATTACTATCTAAAATCTATTATTAATTTGATAATGAGATAGATTGCATTTAAATAAATTTCGACAAACCACTTTTTTTTCTTACCTTCGCCTCGATTGTAAGAGAATCTTATAATTATTCAGGCTTGGTCATATCACTTTATTCTTGTCAAAAATCGTTTGGCAATGACCTATCGGAAAGTCTGAATTCTATTTATTAATAAAGCATAACGTCCGAGGACTCTGATAATCATTTGAGATGATTTGTCCCGTTATATCAGTTATGCACCTTAGTGTTTCAATTTCGATTTAACACTTTTGTAGTTCCTATTATATCTTACATGTAAGGTATAAGTGGATTTAGCAAACATATATCAATATGTTGAGAAAATTATTTTGTACTTATTTCTTTATTCTTTCGGTATCTTCTTTTACTTACGCTGACGAACCGGAAAAAAAAGATTTTCTTCGGATTGGCGGTGCTGTTCGTTTCAACACTGTGATTGAGAATTATGAGTCGAGTAATGATGCGCTTAACACATATATAAAAATGGATACTTGGTATCTGGCATTTGCTGCTCATAAAAAAGGATTTGATCTTAGTTTTCAATATCGTTTCTACCCCGAATCTAAGGTTCACTTTCTCCATCATGCTTATATTGGTTACCAAATTGACGAAAAATGGTATGCTAAATTGGGAGTATTTCAAAAACCATTTGGTATAGGTGATTTTGCGTCGCATTCGTGGTGGTTTCAGATTCCATATTATATGGGACTCGAAGATACTTACAATACTGGGTTGGGATTTAGCTATAGATACAACAAATTGACTTTCGAAGCCGCTTATTTTCGTCAGGCAGCACCAAAAGGGTTTATGCCATCTAATGTGGAAGATAACGCTGTTGGTAACAGCCGATTTTCTTATGCTGTCGTCCCTACTACTGGCTATGCAAACGGTGAATTGTTGGAGGCTAATATCCGGGAATTGGATCAATTTAATACTCGTATTCGTTATCAAATAACAAATTACTTAGAATTGGGTTTATCAGGACAATTGGGAAGTATCTATAACAAAGAACTAAACGAGAGAAATTGGGGTTTCACATGGGCTGCACATACTGTAGTAAATTATGGCAGATGGAATTTCAAAGGACAGATTATCGGATATGACTATAATGCAAAAGCCGATAATGGAGAGAAACTAGATATTCTGCAAATGGCTGCTTACGGAGCAGCCTACGATGTGGCTACTCAAGGCAAAATATATCTGGCAGGATTATCTTATATAATACCGATAAACAAGCGATTTGTTAAAAGTATTCAGCCATATATGGATTATTCCATCGTAGATAAAAGCAAGAAACAATATTATTCCACCCAGCATTTTATACCGGGAGTATTGATTGTATCAGGACCTGTTTATACACATATAGACTATGCTTTAGGGAAAAATCAACCGTGGCTGACGTCCAATTTTGGAGAAGGATTGGGCGAAGGGCAGAGTGATGCGCGATGGAATAGCCGCTTCAATATAAACATGGGTTATTACTTCTAACACGATCAAGCTATTTACAATAACACAACTATAAATATAAAATATATCTGAACATATATAATTTAAAATATGAATAAAATTGAGATAAAAAATTTGTACCTAATTTTTGGGCCGGCTAAGAAGCTAGCTATGAAAATGTTGAAAAGCGGAAGGTCTAAAAAAGAGATCCATGCTAAAACCAAATGTACGACAGCAGTAAACGACGTAAATCTGACCATTAATGAAGGTGAAATATTCGTTATTATGGGACTATCTGGTAGTGGTAAATCATCCTTGTTGAGATGCTTTAATATGCTTAATGTACCCACTTCTGGTTCGATATGTATAGATGGGGAGGATGTTACTAAAATGGATAAAAGTTCTTTATTAGATCTTCGCCGTCGTAAGATAGGAATGGTTTTCCAACATTTCGGTTTGTTGCCTCACCGTACTATTTTAGATAATGTGGCTTTTGGTTTGGAAACACAGGGTTTGTCGTTACAAGAAAGGAATAAAAAAGCAGAAGATGTTATAAAATTGGTTGGTCTTTCGGGATATGAGAACTCCTACCCTCACCAATTGAGTGGCGGAATGCAGCAGCGTGTAGGTATCGCCCGAGCAGTGGCTACCGATTCGCAGATCTTACTTATGGACGAAGCCTTTAGTGCTTTAGACCCATTAATAAGAAATCAGATGCAGGATGAATTGATAGAGATACAACAAAAACTTAAAAAGACGATTATATTTATTACTCATGATTTAGATGAAGCGCTAAAACTGGGTAACACAATCGCCATAATGAAAGATGGTGTAATTGTGCAGCAAGGTACATCGGAAGATATCTTAATGAATCCTGCGGATGATTATGTGAAAGCTTTTATCGGCAATGTCGATATGGCAAAGATTATAACGGCATCATCTATTCAGGAACCATTCAAAGCCCGTATACAACTTGGTAAAGATGGGCCCGCCTCGGCTCTGCGATTGATGGAACGCTTCCGTGTAATCTTTCTTCCTGTTGTCGACAAAAATAATTGCTTTAGAGGATATATACGGGAGAAAGATGTGCTTAAGAAAATAGAACTCAGAGACCAGGATATGGAATCTATTCTGATTGAAATACCAAAAGTACAAGAAGATAATTCCGTTTCGGATTTATTACCCTTATTTATCAATCAGAAATATCCTTTGGCTGTAGTTGATCAGCGCGACCGACCGGTGGGTTACATTCGTCATTCTGATGTAGTGTCTATGGTTACAGGATATGATAATGACGAAGTACAAACAATAATAGAAAATGCAAATTAAGATTTGCAATATTCAAACAGTCTCTAAAGACTAAATAATTAAAATATGGAAAGATTAAATATAGGAAAATATGTAGAGCAGTTTGTCGATTGGCTATCAGATGTGGGAACTCCCATTTTTCGGCAAATTACGATTATAATAGAAAATTGTGTAGATATATTACAAGAGGTGATGTTAGCGATACCTTTTTATGTGATAATATTATTATTTGCATTAGCTGCTTTTTTTATTAAAAGTAAAACGATTAAAAAATGTAAGATTACGAAAGAGAATGCAAATAATCTTTTGGGATTGCCTCTCTTTTGTATATTAGGGCTTACGCTTATTTATTTAATGGGATTTTGGGAAGAAACTATTGTAACATTCATATTGGTAGTTGTTGCAACACTGATTATTTTGTTGATAGGTATTCCACTGGGTATATGGTGTGCCCGCAATAAGAAAGCATACGCAGTTGTAAGGCCTATTCTCGATTTTATGCAGACAATGCCTGCTTTTGTATACCTTATTCCGGCTATTTTATTTTTTTCTGTTGGGAATGTGCCCGGAGTAATAGCAACAGTAATATTTTCTCTCCCTCCTGCTGTTAGGATGACAGCACTAGGTATAAAAGAAGTACCTAAAGAGATTGTAGAAGCTTCGGTTGCTTTTGGTTGTACTAAAGGACAAACATTGTGGAAAGTACAAATCCCACTGGCTATGACAACAATCTTGGCAGGTGTTAATCAGGTAATCATGCTTGCCTTATCTATGGTTGTTATCGCATCAATGGTCGGCGCAGGAGGACTGGGCGAAAGTGTATATGCAGGGATTCAACAAGCAGATGTTGCCCTTGGGTTCGAAGCCGGTTTATGTATTGTTATCTTAGCTATAATATTAGATCGGATGACACAATCGGTGGGTCAAAAGAAGGAGGTAGCAAAATGATGAAAAAATATCTATTATTATTGTTATTGCCTCTTTTCATTCTTGCTTCGTCGTGTGAACGTCGAACCAAACAAGATGTGTTAATATTATATCCTAACTGGGCAGATGGTATTTCGTTCACTTACCTGGCTAAGGTGATGCTGGAAGATAAAGGATATACTGTAAGGCTCAAAAGATTGGAACCGGGACCTATATTCGCTTCACTGTCACGTGGAGATGCAGATATTTATATGTGTGCATGGTTGCCTTATACACATAAAAATTATTGGGATCGCTACGAAAAGAAACTCGATGTATTAGGTACTATTTTTAATGATGGTATTACAGGTCTGGTTGTTCCCACCTATGTAGATATAAACTCAATTGAAGAATTGAATGAGAATAAAGATAAATTCGGAGAAAAAATATATGGTATAGCTTCCGGCGCAGGTATTTATAAGAATACAGAGATCGCAATTGAAGAATATCGATTAGACTTCAAACAAATGGCATCATCCGAAACGTCTATGATAACAGCATTAAAGAAAGCTGTAAACCATAGTGAGTGGATTGTAATAACAGGATGGAAGCCCCATTTTATTTGGTCGGATTTTGACTTGAAACCTTTAGCTGATCCTAAAGGCGTATATCCAACTGATAGAATCGAAACTATATCTCGAAAAGGTTTTGCTGAAGACAAACCCGAATTAGCAAGTTTCTTCAGTAAGTTTTCGTTGGACGAAAAGTTAGTAAATGAATTAATGAATGATGTTGCTATTGATCGAGATCCTGAAGTGGGAGCTAAGAAATTTTATGATAAACATAAAAGTGAGCTGAACTTTTTTGACTAATATAAAATATACTTCGGATAATTAAACAATGTAAAATCGTCTAATTATCCGAACTTTTATTAGCTAAAGACTGATTTATTCAACGTTTCTTCATCACAAAATCAGCCAAGAAAGATTCTCTATAACTGTTTCCAATCGATATCTCGTATGATTTTAGAAAAATATCATTATTGTCGAACGAGTCTATGTGTTGGCTATTAATTATGTACGATTTGTTTACCCTCAGAAATGTACTCTTAGGCAATTCCTCATGGATTGTTTTCAGATTCATCTTAGTGATTATCCGTTGATCTTCGAGCTGGACGATAACATAATCTTTCAATCCTTCAATAAAGAGGATATCTTTAAAGTTGACTTTAAAAAACCGGCGTTCTGATTTGATGAAAATATATTCATTCTCTATATTTTCTATATCATCTTTCTTATTTAGTAATAAAGCCTGATAAGTTATTGCCTTATTTACAGCTTTCTCGAATCTATAAAACTCTACAGGTTTTATCAGGTAATCTATCGCTTCGACTTCGTAGCTATTCAGCGCATATTCGGCATAAGCGGTAGTAAAAATAACTAATGTGCTTTTGGGTATATTGCGGGCAAATTCAAGACCTGTTATATTGGGCATCTGTATATCCAAAAATATCAGATCTACAGGATTAGCTTCCATAAATTCTGATGCAGAAGTTGCACTATTGAAGCTGCCAACTAATAGCAGTTGAGGTATCTGATCGACTAACAATTTTATTCCTTTGCGAGCTAACGGCTCATCGTCTACTATAATACAGTTCATAATTTTAAATGCAGATTTACAGTATAGGTTATTTCTGTTTCATTAAACGATAAAGAGTAGTTTTCATTGTATAATAACTCTAATCTTCTCTTTATATTGGATAACCCTAGCCCACCCTGTTCTTTTTTTATCGGAATTGCAGGTTTGGAATTTTCACAAATAAACGAAAGTTCGTTATTTTGGACTTCGAAGTACAAGTGAACATAAGACAGATTATTACTATCGGGATTGTGTTTCACCGCATTCTCTACAAATGGAATAAAGAGTAAGGGCGGTATTTGTATATTATGGATATCACCTTCTTTCGATACAATATATTCAAAATTATCACGGCGAATTTTCTCTAAATCTAAAAAACTTGTAAGGAACTGGATATCTGCACTGAGAAATACTTCGTTGCGTGTACTATCATTTAGTTGATATTGTAGCATATCATTTAACTTTACCAACATCTGCGATGCTTCGCCAGGATCTTCTTTCATTAATATATTTGCGTTATTAAGCATGTTAAATAGGAAGTGTGGGTTGATCTGATTCTTTAATTGTTGGAGTTCCGATTGCATGGTGGTCTCTTCCAGTTCGGTGATTTGTTTGTCATAGAGTGTCCATCTGCGGAATAATTCTACACTGGTAGTACCCACAACGATAAGTGAAAGAGTTACAAACGCAAACGCAATATTAATTATAGAAAGTGAGTCCTCAAGCCAGGCATCATCTTCAATAATTCTATAATATTCTGGTATAGAGTTTAGTGATATTGCTAGACCCAAAAGAGCAATGGAGATAGCAATTGCGAATAAAATGGCATATCTAGAAAACAGGTTCTTCACTAGATACCTTGGAATCAATAGATATATGTTAATATATATGGGAAATGCAAATGCGGGCAAACTAAGAATAAATGCATAGAAAAGTCCTCTTCCCTTGAAGCCTGAAAATACATTTAGATAAGCAAAAAGTACTAATACAACAATCAGACATAGGTATCTAAAATATTTGAATTTAGGATTTACCAGCAAATTGGAGAGTACAGCAGTCTGCCCATTATTCTTTATAGACATAATTGTAAACTGTTTATATTATTAATATCATTTTGTTCTATAATTAATTTATAATTTTTCCCGTACAATAATTCTAGTCTTCGAGATAGATCATCTGGCTCTATTTCTTTTTGTTTAGTGCTAGCCAAAGGATATATGCAACTGAAATAAAGCATATCTTTTTTTAATTCAAAAATGATTTCAATAACAGGATCTCTATCTAATTTATTGACGGTTATATATTTAATTGCTTTTTCGACTATGGGAATAAAAAGAAGAGGCGAAACCAATGCCTGATTCGTATTTCCATTAGCAATTACAGTAAAATCAAAGTTATTGCTATGTACTCTCTCCAAATTAAGATAATCTTTAATGAAAGAAATATCAGCACTTAGTAGTACCTTATCTCTTGTACTGTCATATAATTGATACCGTAATAGATGGCTCAATTTATGTAGTAGCAATGATGCATTCTCCTGATCTTTTTTTGCTAAAACATTTGCTTTATTAAGCATTCGCGAAAGAAAATCAGGCTGAATAAGGCTTTTGAGTTCTTTGAGTTCTGTTTCTAATTTATCTTTTTCCAACTGTTTAATTTGCTGATCGTGTAACATCCATCGTTGTAGAAATACGGTAAATGAAAAAGCAAAAAAATAGAAAGCAATTGCAAGTGTGTTTGCAATAAGAAAAGCAATAAACTGGGAATCTGATTTGAGAATTCGATCTGCTACTTGGAGGTTCTGCTCCGTCCTATAGGTTAAAGTAAGAGTAATAGATAGCGTGAGAAATATAATTCCCGAGAAAGAAAGAATATATGCCTTAAACTTATTCTTGAATAATAATTTCGGTATTAAAACATAAATATTTAGGCATATTAAGCCCCAGAAAGTTAGCGTGAGGAGTATAAATAAGTATGTAACCAAATTATAATCCATTATCTGATTAAGATCAACGAGAAATCCATGCAATAGTATTGAAGATAGGATGATGAGAAGTATTAGATGTCTGACTATCCTGTATCTGGGACTAATCAAAAATCTACTCCAATACTCCCCACTGTATAGCTGTTCTTTGTTCTTTGGCATTAATTCTGTATTATTCTATGATGCGTGCTAAAGTAGTAATATATCCTGTAACGGTAGAATTTCTTATCTTAAAATCCATATTTTATTGCTACGGCCACATAAGGAGCAACAGAAAAGTGAGGGTCATGTTCTCTTTCTTTGAAAAATGCTTTTAAGCTTCGCTCTTGAAAATAGGCTGCACGATATGCTGACACACCGGCTGTGATTGGTACAGATAATGATTTACTAATCTTAAATTCGGGCTGAATACCTGCCACTACATATTGGTGGGTAAACACCATATCTTTACCATCTTTCTCAACCAAAGCCATCATTCCACTCATTTCCCCTACTACTTTCAGATTCAGATACCTATTAAGTTCCATTCCGGCCGATATTTCTATTGCATCTATTAACGAGATTCTTACCTGATAACGACCTTCGGTTCTCCAGTTGAGATAAAATGCAGGAAATACCATTGGGTAGCCGAATGCATTGTTCAAAGCAAGACCGCCACCAATATCTAAAGTAGGCTTTAAATGTCTAATAAAAATAACACCCCCGTGTCCCATAACATGTTTGAAACGTATATTTGATATTTTGGTGTCGTCTGTAAATACACCTACTCCAATGCTGGCTAACATAGACCATTTTTCGCTGATAGGTCTCATATGCATCAAACCTATCTGAGCATTCAAAATTTCGGGCGTGTAATATTCTTTAGATAGTCCTTTACCTCCTAAAGAAGCATAAGAGCCACCTAGACCGATAGCCCATGCCGTTGGACGATTGTTTTCGTTTAATTTCGTTGAAAGAGGTATCTTAAAACCTGCCTGGATAATTTTGGCATCTCCACTCCCTTCTGTCTTTTCGTTATTTTCGTCTTTGTAATTAGAAGAACCTATATATTCTGTTCTTACAAATGCCTGTGCATTAGCTTCAATGCTAATTATTAATAGTAAAATAGAAATAAATGCTAGTTTCATTGTGCTTTTTAATTGAATGTTTCGACGAAAGTAGATTGTTTTTGATAGTTAATGTGTGATAATATACTTTCGCTGTTATATAGTATACAAAGCATTGTATTCGGTATAGATTTATATTTCGATGACGTACAATAATCCTTAAAATAGATTCAATTCTACTTAATAACCTATTTATTTCATATAGTTAAAATCTAAAATAATTACCTCCGTGTGATAAGTTAAAATATATCAGCACTTATGGACGTAACATATTTATGTCATTCATTAGTCAGATAAAGTATTTCTATAATCTGAAATTAATTTTGGAGGAAAAACTTACAGTTTTAAAAGAGGAATTGGGTGCCATAAAATATGGATAGAATCTTTACGCAAATATTCCACTCTTATAAGTGCCAGTGGTGAAAAAGAAAGGCTTTCTTTTTTCGAGAAACAAAAAGAAATTATTGAGAATATGATATAAAAGATAAGCCCTTTATTCAATCGAATAAAGGGCTTTCTTCTTATGATACAGAATTACTTGAACTCTTTGTTGAGTTGTTTCACCCAATCATTTATTCGCTTATCTGTTTTATCAGATTGATTTTCCATATCTATTACCAAACCTTGGAATTTTCCATCCTTCAATGCTCGTGAGTGAGCGAAGTTATAGCCTTCCGACGATGTGAATCCAACCAGCTTTGCTCCTATCGATTCGAAAGTTTCAGCTAATATTCCGACTCCATCTACAAAATTGTCGGGGTATCTTACCTGATCTCCTAATCCGAAAATAGCAACTTTTTTACCGTTTAATTTTAGAGACGTTAATTCGGGTATAACTTCGTCCCAATAAGTCGGTAATTCGCCATCGAACCAAGTCGAAGTCCCAACTATCAAATGGTCATATTTTTCGAAATCTTTCTCCCATGCATCCTCCACTGGTATTATATCAATCTTTACAGGTTCGAATGCTTTTTGAACCCTTTCAGCTATAGCTTTTGTTTTGGTTGTACTTGTTCCATAAAACAGTCCAATCTTTTTCATAGTTGACTATATTTTATAATTTAATATTCCAGTAATTTCTTTGCGGCCTCATAAATACGTTCTTCTCGTGGCAATATAGCCTTTTCCAGAATCGTATTAAAACCTACAGGTGTAAAGGTAGCACCTACACGTTGAATGGGTGCATCCAGATAGCGAAACATTTCGGTTCCTATCATAGCTGCCAATTCAGCACCGAATCCCGAAAATACTTTGTCTTCATGAACTACAAGTACTTTACTGGTTTTCTTTACCGATTCGAAGATAGTTTCTTTATCTAAAGGTATTAACGAGCGAATATCTATTACTTCTATATTTAAACCGTCTTCTTTGGCAATCTGATCGGCCACATTCAAACAAAAATGAGTAGTATTACCATAAGTAACAATTGTCAGGTCATTACCCTCACGGCGAATGCGTGCCTTCCCGAACGGAACTTCAAAGTCATCGGGTATTACTGTAGATGATTCTACTGCATTGTATAGTGATTTTGGTTCTAAAAATAGAGTAAATCCTTCCGATCGCATACTTGTGCGTAACAGCCCTGCTGCATCATCAGCAAAAGATGGGTAAACTATACGTACGCCGGGGAATGTAGATAATGCACCTTCTATATTTTGAGAATGGTATATACCTCCACCGATATATCCGCCTGAAGCTAACCTTAACGTAATATTCGGTGAGTACTTACCATTGCTTCGCCAATAGTCGTGTGTACATTCTACAAACTGTTCCATTGCCGGCCAAAAGTAGTCAGCAAATTCAGCTCCTTCTATCACAATCCGTATTTTAGAGTCGAATCGGCTCATTCCATTTGCTGTACCTACAATATAGTCTTCGGCAATAGGTGCATTAAATACACGTTCTTCGCCAAATTCTTGTTGCATACCTTTCGATACATTGAATACGCCTCCTTTTTCTTTGTTAGCCATATCTTGTCCCCAGATAAAAGTATCGGGGTTGTGTCGGAATTCAGCTTTCAATGTTTCGTTAAGAGCCGTAACAAGGTTTTTCTTCTCACCTTCTTCGTTATGTGTTCCATCCACATATTTCTTAGGTAAATATGGATCGGGAATAACAAAATCGTAGATACTTTTCGGATCGGGATCAGGTGCAGCCAATGCTTTACGATTAGCGTCTTTCAAGTCTTTTTTAACTTCTTCTTCTATTTCTTTTAGTTCAGCGTCAGTGAAGCGTTTGTAGCGCAACAGCATGCGTTGAAATTTGAGTAATGGATCGGCAGCTTTTACATAAGCCAATTCATGTTCATCTCTATACAATGTTTGTTTGTCGGAGTTGGAGTGAGAACCTATACGTACGCAATTTGCCTGTACGATAACAGGGGTTCTGTTTTCGATTGCATATTCGCGGGCAAAAGTCATAGCATTCATCGAGTCGAATACATCTTTACCATTGCAATGTACAATTTTAAGATTCTTAAAACTTGCAAAGTTATCTGCTACCTTACGGTTTGCTGTCTGATCTTTTTTAGGAACAGAGATACCATAACCATTGTCTTGTATGACAAATATTACAGGTAGGCGTTCGTTCGATGCGCCATTTATAGCTTCGTATACATAACCTTCGGATGTTGCTGCTTCACCATGCGATGTAATGGCAACACCTCCACTTTTATAGTAAGAAATTGCTCGTGCCACCCCTACTGCGTGCAAATCGTGATTGCCCGTAGCCGAGGATACATTTTGTATACCCCATTCAGGTTTTGCAAAGTGATTAGACATATGGCGTCCGCCGCTGGCCGGGTCCGTAGCTTTAGATATTCCGTTTAGTATTATTTCTTCGGCTGTCATTCCTGCCGATAACACTGTAAGCATATCTCTGTAGTATGGGAACAGAAAATCTTTTCCTTTTTCGAAAACTTGTCCCATAGCCAATTGTATACCATCGTGTCCCGCATAAGGAGCGTGGTATGACCAGCCTAGCGATTGCAATAGATATGCAGGTGCTTTTTCGTCAATAGCTCGTCCTAGTTTCATCAGATAGAACCATTTTTTCAGGGTTTCTTTATCTGTTGTTTTTATATCGAATTTCTTCTTCATAATTATTTTATTTAAGCATGCTTAATTATTAAGCATTCCAATTTTCTAAATAATCGGCTATACGACGTAAAAAGTTTCCGCCTAACGAACCATCTATTACACGATGGTCGTACGATAAAGACAGATACATCTTTTGTCTGATAGCTATAACGTCACCTTCCGGAGTTTCAACCACAGCAGCTTTCTTTTCTATTGTACCCACTCCTAAAATAGCTACTTCGGGTTGATTTATAATCGGAGTTCCGAACAAACTCTTGAACGAACCGAAATTGGTAATAGTAAATGTACCGCCTTGTATATCGTCCGGCATTAATTTATTAGCACGTGCCTTACTTGCAGCAGCAGAAATAGCCGAGGCAAGACCGCTAATACTTAGCTTATCTGCATCTTTGATAACCGGTACAATAAGATTACCGTCGTTTAACGATACGGCAATACCTACATTGATACGTTTTTTAAGGATAATATTATATCCGTCAACCGACGCATTCACATTCGGGAAATCCCTCAATGCTTTGGCTGTGGCTTCTGCTATAGCCGGCATATAAGTAAGACTGATTCCTTCACGACGTTTAAATTCATCTTTATTTTGTTCACGCCAGCGTACCAGTTTAGTTACATCTACTTCCACTACATTGGTAACATGCGGAGATATTTTCTTAGATGCGACCATACGGTCTGCTATTATGCGGCGTATAGGATCCATTGCAATCACTTCATCGCCAACTGCTGTTGCAACTGGACTAGCAGGTTTCGGTTGACTGCTTTGTTGTGGCGCAGATATCGCCGCAGGTTTTTCTGCAGTTGCCGTTTTTTGTACAGGAGTAGGTGTTACACCTTGTTTCTTTTGGTCGATATAATGTTCTATATCCTTTTTGCTTAAACGACCCAGATAACCGGTTCCGGTAATTTTATCCAATTCCTCATTAGAAAGCTTAGCTTCTTTAGCTTTTTGTAAAACTACAGGTGAATACCATTTTTCATCATCTCCTTTCACATTTTTGGCTGGTGTCTCAGCAACAAGAGTTTGTTTTTCTTCGACTTGTGCCGGAAGAGCCTCTTTCACCTCTTCTTTCGGGCTTTCGGCAGTGCTATCACCTGTGTCTTCTCCTTCGAGTTCTATCACTGCGACAACTATACCTACAGCTACAGTATCTCCTTCTTCGAAAAGAATTTTAGCTACCTTTCCGGCTACCGGCGATGGTATCTCTGCACTTACTTTTGCTGTATTTACCTCGAATAAGACATCATCTTCATTGATGATATCCCCTACTTTAACAGACCACGACATTATGGTTCCTTCTGTAATACTTTCGCCCAGTTTGGGCATTTTTATATCAAATGTTGGCATAGAAATTATATTTTAGGGTTTATAACCCGTTTATAGTGCTATAATGAATTTAGTGCTTATTATGCTAAAGCAGTAAACAAGGTCTATGACCTTTTATTAACAATTAAACAATGACAATTCGGATAAAGTTTTCACACTTAGACTATTTTAGAGAATAAGAATTGAAATTCCATTCGGGTGTCAGATATTTAGCCTCTTTTAGGTTTTGAATATTTATAATATCTTTTTTATCAAATGCATATATCTTATTTTCTTCATTCTTTTTTGTGAAATAATCTAATATGAATTTCTTAAAATCATTTATATCAAAAGAATTCGGTACATACTTGCTGATATTGGTTACAGGACTTTTCACAGACTTTACATATACCTTTTTGCTGGCCTTATCTTTATTCTCAGCTTCTTCCGGATCACCTTCTAAGGTAGCTACAAGGCTACTCAGATCGGAAGAGAATAGTAAAGTCGCATGAAACATAGCTCTGCCTTTATGCACACATTGAGCGCTCCCCGATACTTTCAGACCATCTATATTTATTGCTCTGCGTGCATCCGATTGAGCCGCGATACCGAGTTCAGACAAAAGGTCTACGATCTCTTGTGTGAATTTATCGAAATTAATATTGCTATTGGTTTCAATAAATGTAAGATTGAGATTTCCCATGTCATGAAATACAGTTCCACCACCGGAAAAACGGCGTACCACTTTAATGTTATTTTTCTGTACAAAGTCGAGATTAATCTCAGCCGGTACATTTTGGTGTTTACCTAAAATAACGGACGGTTCGTTTTGCCAGAGCATAAAAATATCTTCCGAAAAATTCTTTAATAGATATTCTTCAGCAGCGATATTGAAATACGGATCAACGTTTGTATTGTTTATACAGAGCATTATTAAGGTATATCAGGCAAATAAAGATTCGTGAAAAATTTCGCTAACTGTTGGATGCGGGAACACTTGTTTACTAAAATCGTCAACTGTATATCCTTTTTCGATAGCGATACCTGCAATAACAATAAGCTCGGAAGCGGGATTACCAAGCATATGGCATCCGATAATACGTTCGTCTTTGTCGATAATCAGTTTGCAGAGTCCGTTTCCAATTTCATTTTCAGCAACAAATCGCCCCGAATAGGCCATAGGTAGCTTTAACACATCGAAGGCTATACCATTTTCTGTCAGTTCTTCTTCTGTTTTACCCACTCCTGCAATTTCAGGATTGGTATATACAACACCCGGAATAGCTTTATAGCTCATACTATCGTCTACGCCTAAAATGTGATTAATCGCTACTTCTCCTTCGCGAATAGCAGTATGGGCAAGTAGAGAGAAACCTGTTATATCTCCGGCAGCATATACTTGCGGATGACTTGTTTGCATAAACTCGTTTACTTTCACTCCGTTTCGTAGTAGTTCGATATTCAGTTTATCCAAGCCTACGCTACTGATAATAGGCTTGCGTCCTACACTTACAAGTGTTTTTTCAGCTTCGATGGTAATTGTTTTATTATCTTTTTCTACAATAACACCCTTAGGAGTAACTTCTACAACTTTTGTTTTCAGATGAAAATCAACACCTTTTTTTGTATAATCAGCCCTTAGCATTGCAGAAGTTTCTTTATCCATGGCACCCAGTATCTCAGGCATCATTTCAATTACACTAACCTTTACTCCCATGCTATTGAAAAAAGAAGCGAACTCAATACCAATAACCCCACCACCGATAATGGCAAGAGATTTAGGTAGTTCCTTTGACTCAAGAGCTTCTTTCGATGTCCAGTACTGAGTCTCAGATAACCCCTTGATTGGTGGTATAACTGTTTCGGAACCGGTACATACTAATACATAAGTTACTTGATATGTATCTTTACCACATGCGATGGATATATTTCCATCTTTCTCTCCTGTAATAGAGGCTTCACCCTCTACAATAGTAACTCCGCCTCCTGTCAATTTCATTTTGACACCTGAGGTTAATTTCTTAACAACCTTATCTTTGCGGTTGATAATTTTGCTTAAATCAAATGTTGGATTGCCTTCTGCAGAAATTCCGTATTTGGCTGCACTTTTTATATTATCTAATGTTTTAGCTGAGTACAATAGCGTTTTGGTGGGAATACACCCTTCGTTTAGACAAACACCCCCTATTGCATTTTTTTCAAAAAGGATAGTCTTCAAACCGTTAACAGCAGCCTTTTCAGCAGCATTATACCCAGCAGGACCACCTCCAATAATAGCGATATCAAATTCCATATTTAGTACTTATTGGTTAAATCTATTACATAGAACAAATAATAGATGCAATTGGTTTACAGAAGTCGCTAATATATTTTAGTTTCAGTTTATATAATGTTCTGTTTACTCATCCAAATGCAAAAAATAACCAGACCTGCAATGTATTGCAAGTCTGGTTGAAAGTAGTGTATAAGTTATATAGAAAGAAAAAAAATGTTTTTTAACAGTATAGATATTTCACCCCTACTTGTTTTTTATCTTCGACCATGCATTCGCGGATGGCTCTCGCAAACATGTTATTAATCTTGTGTCCCGGGCAATCTGCTATAACTTTTCCTTTTATAAATTTACCTACTAAGGCTATATCGCCTATTATGTCCAACAATTTGTGTCTAGCAGGCTCATTAGGATATATAAGGGGTTTGTTCATAATGTATCCTAAGTGTGCAGCATTTTTTCTTTTCACACCCAATAGGTCGGCTAGAGAATCATAATCTTTTTGATCGATTGGATTATCGTAAATAACAATCGCATTATCGAGATCACCTCCTTTTATAAGATTGTTCCGCAATAAATATTCTATTTCTTTTACGAAGACAAAAGTTCTGGCAGGAGCAAACTCTTTTGTGAACTCCGACAGGTTTTCCATGCTGGCATCCTGGTTTTTAAGAAAGCATGAGTCGAAAGATATGCGCGATTGGATACTGAACGAATTATCGGGGATGAGTATCAAAGACGATCCTGTTTCTTTATCTATTACTTTTATTTTTCTTTTCTTGAGATCAAGATACTCCCTTTCAGCATCCTGTTCTATAATTCCTACTTCCTTTATTTTAGATACATACATAATCGAACTGCCATCTAAAATAGGGAATTCGGGTGCATCTACATCAATGAGACAGTTATCTATTTCGCTGGCGTAAAGTGCTGCAAGAGCATGCTCTGTTGTGCTAACTTGTATTCCATTGACACATAGTACTGTTCCCCGTTGAGTCGCTGATACATTTTCAGCTAAAGCATCTATTATTGGTTGATCGAAGATATCAGTACGCCTGATTTTATAGCCATGATTCTCTGGGGCAGGATTGAAAGTAATACGTATATCTAAGCCTGTATGTAGACCTTTTCCTTCGAGAGAAAAGCTGCTTTTTAGTGTTCGTTGTTTGATCATAACTATATGGTGAATTAATGAAAGTGTATACTTGATTTATTTCTATTTTATTGATATTTATTCGTGAACGATCGTTCATTATTATATGAAAAAATTATACTTTTATCAAAGTGAATAAATAATCCATAACTTCTTTTCGCCTATCTATATCCCTCATTATGTCTAAGGCAAATTTTGATTCATCAAAATCCTGATCAGAGGTTTCCTTTAGACATGCATTTACAAACAGGGTGCTCATTATTTTTATATCGATATCTGCTCTTATCTCTTTCGATTCTATACTGTTTTTTAATACTATCTCCCAATTGTTTACAATACGTGAATAAATTTCTTTAAAGCGGGTAACAAAATTAGGATAATGCTTAGCTGCTTGTATAATTAATGCCGTATAGTTTAGAAATGCTATATGTGTAACACCAGATTTTATAAAAACAGTAGCCATCAATTTTTGTCGGCGATGCATAGTTTCAATAAATGTTTCCGTGGTTTTTTGCACATCGACATTTTGCGATATTCTATCATATACTTTGAAAAAATACTCATCTATTACTGCTAAGAAAAGTTCTTCCTTGCTTTCGAAATATCTGTATAACACGCCTCTTGACATGTTCAGTTCTTTTTGTAAAACTGAAATAGATGCGCTGTCGTATCCTTTTGTCATAAAGACGTCGAAGGCATTTCTTAATATGTACTCTCTACTATATTTCATAAATAATATCTATAAATGAACGATCGTTCACAATGCAAATGTGAGAAAATAAAATCATTATTGAAGGGCAAAAAGCGTTAAAAAATGTTGTGTATTTCACCTATTGGGGATATCTTATTGTTTTTCAGTTAGATATTTCCAAAATCTTTTGGGCATATGTTGGCGCTGAAGTTTTAGGTTGATACGTTCTTTGATAGTCATCGCCTTAAAGTAGCCTTTCCATAGATCCTGAAATAATTTCTCGTCTTCTGCCATCAGCGATTCGTCCAGTTTTCCGCTTAAAATATGATCGTCATCAGTCAATGTAATCTCCACAGTGGTCTTTAAATCATAGTAATAACCGTATTTACGTTTCAGATCATAAATTACCCACTTTTGATCCGAAAACCGATCGGTAAAATGATCTATCGCTAACGGAAGCGCATTATAGAGAGGGACGATGGGGGCAAAATAAATATCGTCAGCTGCTTTTTGAAAACGTATGAATTGCTTTAAAGAGTGTTGTTCCTTGTCTACTTTCTTTGCAAGTTGATGAACTTCTAAAATATCATTGTCTCCAAAATTCATTTCTATAGATACCGATGACTTATTATCGAATGCCTTACGAATATATCGGAATATAAGGTCGTCGCTACCATCTAACTCTGATAGCCATACGTACGAAAGCATATTACACGCAGATTTTGATAGCTTTTCGTGTAAAGCCTTCCATACTCGAGATGCTTTGTCACTCTGAGTCATTACAGTATAACTTTCTTCCATAAACATTGGTGCAACATCACCTTCCACCAACAATTTATCAGGGAATATTTTTCGACTATAAGCATCAAAAACAGCAGTTAATAGGCCTTCGAATGTTTTATCGTAGAAGAATACTATCATATCAATCGGGAAAAATAATAGCTAATTGTCGCTGATCCTGATCGCCCTTATGCTTCTTGGGCTCTGTAAGTATTTTTCGTACATATTCAGGAGTTGCTTCATGCACAGTGTACATCGGTAACTCGTTACAAGTGATAAAATACTGTGCCTTTTTCATCACGATCCCCATTTTCTTAAGCTGCATCGCATTCAGTTTGCCGTATCTTCTCGAAGTTACGATTAACTGTGCTGACTTAACACCAATACCGGGAATGCGGAGTATTAAAGCATAATCAGCCTTATTGACATCGACGGGAAACATTTCGGGATGTCGTAATGCCCACGAAAGTTTGGGATCTATTTCTAAATCAAGATTAGGATAGGCATCATCAACTATCTCATTGGCATTAAACTGATAGAAACGCATCAGCCAATCAGCCTGATACAATCTGTTTTCCCTTACCAATGGCGCTTGTTTGATCGCAGGTAGGCGGTTATCATAACTATTGACAGGAATAAACCCTGAATAATACACCCTTTTCATACTAGGTCGCCTATATAGTGCTGATGATACACTTAGGATATCTTTATCACTCTCCGATGTGGCACCTACAATCATCTGGGTACTCTGTCCCGCAGGAACAAATCGCGGAGCTGAACGGAATTTGCGGCGATCTTCTAAACTTTGCAACATTCCCTGCTGAATATATTGCATAGGTTTGTAAACGCTTATATGATCTTTCTCGGGAGCTAGCAACTTGAGATTCTGTTCGGTGGGTATTTCTATATTTACACTCATACGATCAGCGTATAGGCCGGCTTCGTTAACGAGTTCCTGACTAGCACCTGGTATGCTTTTCATATGGATATACCCATTATAGCGATAAGTGGTACGAAGTTCTTTAACTACTCTCACCATACGTTCCATCGTATAATCGGGATTATTTATTACTCCCGAGCTAAGGAAAAGACCCTCTATATAATTACGACGATAAAATTCGATAGTTAATTCGACTAGTTCCTGTACAGTGAAGGTCGCACGCCGAATGTCATTACTTCTCCGATTGATACAGTATGCACAATCATAGATACAATTGTTAGTCAGCATTATTTTCAGCAAAGAAACACACCTTCCATCTTCGGTGAAGCTATGGCATATACCCATTCCACCTACAGTATTTCCAATACTACCCGCTTTATTTTTTCGGATAGTACCACTGGAAGAACAGGAGACATCGTATTTTGCCGATTCTGCCAGAACTGTAAGTTTTTCGAGTACGTTATCATTCATCTACTACAAAGAAAAGTATTTCAAATGATAGAATCTGCAAAAGAAATCTTAAAATATAGTATTTTGTTGAAAAGAATTTTCCCTGACAAAAAAGGAAATAATCAACTCGTAATCAGATTATTTAAAAAATGTATACACATAATGCTTCATAGTCTCAATATTTGTATTTATATTTGCAACAATAAAACTTTACGATTTGTTAACTAAACTACGTCTTATATTATGTATATAAAATATATTTATTAACACCTTCCATTATTAACAATTTTAACATTAAATTTTATGAAAACAATCTGTTTAAGAGCGGTTACATTTATAACCTCTCTGATTTTACTAAGTGGATGCGACGATAACACTCAGGAAAATAATTTCCAGAATAACAATGAAGTGAGATTCGAGTCTGCAATGACCATAGATAATCAAGAAAAATCAACTAAAATTACACAAGATGAATTGAATCCGGATAAATCCAAATGGGAGGTCAATGATAAAATTGGTGTTTTAGTTGTAAATAAGGAGTCTACAGAAATCTTGAGCGAATATAAAAATTTACAATTCAGGGCATTGGAAAGTAATAATGCTACAGCTTTCGAAGCAGTGGGTGAGAAAATTTATTATCCTGAAGATGGAAAAAGGTTGGTATTTAAAGCCTATTATCCATTTATTGATAATAATGAATGGCAGGAAAACGAAGTAGCGATAGATCTAACAGATCAGACGGATTTGAGCAAGCTGGATTTACTGTATGCCACTGCCAATAATGGAAACAATGGATATGCGACAGCCGATCAAAATACTCCGGTTTCTTTGGTATTCAAACATCAGCTTTCGATGCTAAGCATGTCTATCGCATCGTCGGATAACAGTAGTTTAGAAGTTAAGATCCAAAATACTCCCGGCAAAGTATTATTTGACGTGAAAACCGGTCTTCTGAAAACCGAAGAAAGCAGCAAAGAATCTACGTTCAGCATACCTCTGAATAAAAAGAACAATAAGTATGAGAGTGTATTGTCTTCAATAGAATCGGATAATGCTGTGTTGATAATTAAACAAGGAGACAAAGAATATAAGCACGAATTGTCGAAAACCTTTGCAACGCTGAAAAAAGGGAAAAAACACAAGCTCAATATAACCATAAAGAACGGTATGCTTGCTAATGGAAATATTGAAGAATGGGGCGAAGAAAACGGAGAAGATGTAGTATTGGGTAATGAAGATATCAACGATAAAGAAATCCTGCTGAATCTGCTAAAGGTTAACAACGAACTATTGCAGGCAGAAGGAAAGAAGTTGACTGTTTGTGTTTTGAAACCAGCCGGACCTACCAGTGTCATGCGCAGTATAGAAGAGGCTAACTGGGCTGAAGAAAATGATGTGACAAAATGGAAGGGCGTAGTATGGAAATTGATAGCCGGCAAACTAAGAGTGGTAGAAATAGACTTTGATAATACAAATATTAAAAAATTATCATCGGACTTTAACAAACTTTCCGAATTGGCAATCATTGACCTTTGTCACACAAATATAACAGACATAAGCCCTGTTTCCGGAAGCATGGGGCTGAAAATTCTATCTATGCAAAATTGCGATATGATGGAAAATATAGAATTGCAAGACCTTCCTAGTTTGGAATTGATCGATTTTGAATTTTGTCTAGCTATTAAAAAAGTGAATCTCAATAATATGCCAAAACTTGAGACGTTGGACTGTACATTCCTTAGAACACTTATTGAAGTTACTATGACGAATATGAATACAATAGAATATATTAGTTTTCTCGAATGTGATAATTTGGAAAAGCTATCCCTAAATAATATGAATAATCTCAGAACAATTGATTTATCTACGACAAATATTAGTGATCTATCTTTTTTATCTAAATTGAAAAGCCTTAAAGAATTCTATTATTTTACTGTTAATACTTCGAGAACCATAACTATGGAACCCCTAGTCGACCTTGACAATCTTGAGTTTTTAGCAATTGGCGGAGCGAGAATAAATGATATTTCGGGTTTATCCGGTTTGCATACCCTTAAATATTTGGATATAAAAGGCTCAAAAGTAAGTAATCTAACCCCTCTGGCTGGACTGAATAATCTTGAGAGTCTGATTGTCGGAGCTTCGCAACTAAACGACATATCTTCGTTGTCAGGACTTCCTAAACTGAAATCATTAAGTATGTATTATTTGGCAAATACAATCGATTTATCTCCAATATCGGGATTAGCAAATTTATCGTTGACATTATATAATTCTTCATCTGTTAACGATATTTCATTTGTTTCTGGATTAAGTAATTTAAAGGCATTGCAGGTTACCGAGTTCAATAATCTGAGTTCTATAAATTTGTCTGGCATGACAAATCTAACAAGTTTGAATATAGGGCAGTGCGCATTATTAACAAATGATAATATACGTATTTGCGGAGTTATAGACTGGGAAAATATACATTTATCGCCGTCCTTGGCTACATATAGAGCTAACATATTTTGTCACTAATGTGACCGTTCGAATTTTTTGGTAAATAGAAAAAAACAGGGTTTAAGTTTTATACTTGAATCCTGTTTTCATATTTGTAAGCAAAAGATGATGTTTTAACAATCTTTATGTATATTTGTTTTTATTATAAATTAGATAAGTAATATAGAAATGAATGAATTGAAATTTAAAGCCCACCCTTGGCATGGTATCAGCATTGGTAAAAATGCACCTGAAGTAGTAACTTCATTTATTGAAATAGTACCTACTGATACTGTAAAATATGAGGTGGATAAAGAAACGGGTTATTTGAGTATCGACCGTCCTCAGAAATATTCCAATATAATACCAGCCTTATATGGTTTTATTCCTCAAACATTAAGTGCTTCGAGGGTTGCAGAATTAACGAATATTCAGCTGAATCGGACTGATATAGAAGGAGACGATGATCCTATTGATATCTGCGTTCTGACAGAAAAGGATATTACACATGGCGACATTATAGTGAAAGCACGCCCTATAGGTGGATTTAGATTATTAGATCATAATAAAGCGGACGACAAGCTTATTGCTGTTTTGGATAATGATGCTATCTATGGCGAATATAAAGATATAAATGATGTTCCGCGCAGTGTTATAGAACGTCTGAAACACTATTTCACCACTTATAAAGATTTGCCGGGGGATAAAGAGCCTCGCTGCTTATTGACAGGGGTATATGGTGTAGATGTGGCTTATGAAGTAATTGAGCGATCTATTCAAGATTATAACGAGTTTGTCGGAAAATGACATTTAGGAAAAAGAATATATTGATTCTCCTTATATCGGCCATTTTCATCACTATTATACCTTTAGTGTACAGTTATTATGAAGCCAGGAATATCCGGCTGATAAAATTGACATTTACTCACAAAGATATCCCGGAGGGATTTGTAGGTAAGAAAATAATATTCATATCAGATATACATTGCGACCGGTACTTTACAAGTGAAGATGTTGCCAAGCTAGTCAATAGAATAAATGAAAGAGAACCTGACATAATAATAATCGGGGGAGATATAGTTTCTAAAAACCCTAGGTATCTCCTACCCTTTTTTGTTGAAATAAAGAACTTAAAGAGTAAGTCTGGCACTTATTTCGTATTAGGAAATCACGATCATTGGGAAGATCCTGTACTTATCAGTCAGCAAATGACAGAATGTGGTTTTCATTCATGCGACAATCAATCGTATTGGATTAAAGTGGGTAATGACAGTATAAAGATTGGTGGTGTCGGAGATTTCTGGGAAGATGTGCAGATTATAGGGAATACGACAGACGATGTCAAGATTCATGATTTTTGTATTCTTATTTCTCACAACCCCGACTATTTGGAAGTACTAGATAGCGATCATGTAGATCTTATGTTATCGGGTCATACACATGGTGGGCAAATCACATTTTTTGGTTTATGGGCTCCTATTATGCCTAGCACTGGGCATCCCGAATATATGCAAACAGGAAACAAATATAGATATGGCTGGCTAAAAAAGAATAATATATCTCTGTATGTCACATCAGGTATTGGTATGGGAGGTTTTCCCTTTCGTTTCTTTGCCCCTCCTGAAATAGTAGAAATTACATTAAAAAAATAAGTTCATAGTTTTGACATGCTATGAACTTTTCCGTTATATTGCTAGGTAGAATAATCACCCATTCTCAGTTTTACGCATATAAACATTGTAATCATCACTACCCGACGAACTTTCAAATATTTGTAAATCAAAATATTTAACGACACTGATCAAATGATTAAATATTTCGGTCGAGATGGCTTCGTACTCAGCCCATACTACTGTGTCTGTAAATGTATATAGTTCTACGGGCAATCCTTCTGGGGTCGGGGCTAACTGGCGAACCATTAATGTCATCGTTTTATTAATTTTAGGATGATGACGCAGATAATATATGCCATATTGCATGAACAGGTCATTATTCGTAATTCTTGGTCCGATAACTAATGGCGAGGAACCTTCTATCTTTTTATTATTTTTCTTATGCTCTGCTATAAATTCACCTAGCCCATCTATGTGTTTAAATTTATCTAACTCATCATCATTTAGAAAACGAATGTCAGATTGTTTTATATATACAGCTTTCTTAATACGTCTGCCACCTGACTCTTGCATACCCCGCCAGTTTTGAAACGAATCTGAAATCAGAGCATATGTTGGTATTGTAGTTATTGTTTTATCGAAGTTCCTAACTTTTACAGTGGTAAGTGTAATCTCTTCAACTGAGCCATCTGCACCATATTTATTCATTGTAATCCAGTCTCCTATCTGCACCATGTTGTTAGTCGAGATTTGGATACTGCCTACAAACCCCATTATAGAATCTTTAAACATCAGAAGTAAAACGGCAGAAGCAGCTCCCATTGCTGCAAAGAATGCCATAGCCGATTTTCCTGTGACTATCGAAAAGATTGCAACTGCTCCAAATATAAAAAGTACGATTTGGATAACTTGCATATAGCTTTTCATCGGTTTATTATGAAAAGCAGGTTTTTCTTGAAGTATATCTCCAAATGATTTTATTACAGCCATAACAGTCCATATAACCATGAATACCATGTAGATATCAGCTATCTTCAAACAAGGAACTATCAGGCTTTTAAAATTGAAAAAAATAATAGGTATAACACTCCTTACAAAGGAGTATGGTACAATAAGAGCCAGATAATGAGGTAATCGATTGTTAATTCCGTATTTGAAGAAAGATATGGATGTTACTTTAGTAATACGCTGAGATACAAATATCAAAAGTTTCCTTACCAGTAGCTGCAAAAGATAACTTGCGGTAGCTACTATTATTAACAGTACTACCAACTTAGTATAAATAATCCATTGCTCAGCAACCCCCAATTTAGTGAGTAACTCTTGCATCCATGAATTTATAGAGATTATTATATCATCAAAATCTGTTTGAACTTGTTCGGCTTCCATTATATTATTTTTTCGTATCTATTCGTACAAAAACTTTATTCTTATCGAAATAACAGTTGAGTGTATCGTCAGTATTATATAAACGAGAGCTACCCACATATGCCCAATTAGCTCTTAAATAAACCTTGCATAAATATACATCATCAGGTTGAACCCTTTGGTCTACGGGTACTTCCTCATACGATATAGGTTTTAATATTTCAATATTTGTTTTGATATTGTTTTTCTCGTCATTATATCTGATGTGTTGCTTTACAGACTTACCCATTTCAGTTAAAGTGTGATCGTAAGCACCACCACACGAAAAGAATATGAATCCAAGTAGGATAGAGAAAATATATTTATACATATCAATTAATTTTAAAGTTTTATCAAAAGTAACGATTCTTAGCCAGAACAACAAGCCCGACTATACTTCATAGAGTACATAAATGATAAAAATACATAAAGAAAAAAGTTTAAAATGATTACTATCCTAGTGTATTTTTATACTTTAGCGTTTATATTTAAATGCTTTTTCAGTAATATGGAAGATTTTAAGTCGGAAAGGTTTTCAATACGTAAAAGATTAAGATCTTTTAGATATGCTTTTGATGGATTGAGAATCTTGTTTAGAGAGGAGCACAATGCCCGTATACATTTGGTCGTATCGGTTTGTGTTATTCTTATGGGAGTTGTGTTTAACATATCGGTTGCAGAATGGCTGGCTATATGTATCCTGATTGGATTGGTATTTAGTTTAGAAATAATAAACTCTGCAATTGAGAATTTGTGCGACTATATAAGCCCGCAAAGGCATGATATAATAAAGAAAGTAAAAGATATGGCTGCGGCTGCTGTTCTGGTTGCTACAATTATGTCTGTAGTCTGTGGCTTAATTATATTTGTTCCAAAATTATACAATCTTATATGTCAGTAAATAAATAATTTAGATTAAGTTAATATGAGAAAACTGTTTATTCTAATTGCTTTACTTACTTTCTCTTTCGTTCTTAATGTTAACGCACAAGAGAAATTACCTATCGATCCTCAGGTCAGATATGGTAAGCTAAGTAATGGCTTGACGTATTATATTCGTCAAAATGCGTATCCTGAGAAAAGGGCTGATTTCTATATAGCTCAGAAAGTAGGTTCGATGCAAGAAGAGGATTCTCAGATGGGACTTGCTCACTTTTTAGAACATATGGCTTTCAATGGAAGTAAGAACTTTCCGGGTCGAAAAGCTATGCTTGATTACTTGGAGAAAAATGGAGCAAAATTCGGAGCAAATGTAAATGCATACACCTCATTCGACGAAACAGTTTATAACCTATCGGATATACCTGTGGTGCGTGAGGGTGTTGTCGATTCCTGCCTTCTGATATTGCATGATTGGTCTGGCTTCATTACTTTAGATAATGAAGAAATAGACAAAGAGCGTTCTATCATAAAAGAGGAATGGCGTACAAGAGGTAGCGCACAAATGCGTATTTGGGAGAAGCAGCTACCTATCCTATTTAAAGATAGTAAGTATGCTAACCGTCTTCCGATAGGAACAATGGAGGTTGTTGAAAACTTTGAACATCAAACATTAAAAGATTATTATCATAAATGGTATAGACCAGATCTTCAGGCCATCATTGTAGTTGGAGATATTGATGCAGATAAGGTGGAAGCAAAGATAAAAGCTATGTTTGCTGATATTCCTGCCCCTGCTAATCCGGCCGAAAGAATATATTATCCGGTACCCGACAATGAAGAACCCATTGTAGCTATTACTACCGATCCGGAGGCTGTCAGAACACAAGTTACGCTGTATATAAAGCACGATGTATTGCCTGCTGAACTAAAAAAGACAAACATCGGATTAATCATGTCTGTCATGCAAGAACTTGTATCTAAAATGTTTTCAGATCGTTTAAGTGAAATATCACAAAAAGCAGATGCACCTTTTGCTGTTTCTATTGCTTATGATGGTCCTTATTTTGTCTCTAAAACTAAAGATGCCTGGACAACGATAGCGCTTAGTAAAGAAGGGCAGATCGATGCTACATTAGCGACTCTTATACGAGAAAATGAGAGAGTGAGTAAATTTGGATTTACGGATGCTGAACTAGAAAGAGCCAAGGCTACACTGCTTCAAAGGTATGAAACTGCATATAATAACCGTAGCAAAGAATTGAATGATTCCTATATAAGAGAATATGTAGAAAGTTTTACAGATGGCGATGCAATACCGGGTATTGAATTTGAATATAACTTTGTAAAACAATTTGCACCTATGGTAGATGCCGATGCCATTAATCAATTTATCAGACAAATTATAACTGATAAAAATATTGTTATATCGGTAACAGGTCCCGAGAAGGATGGTATTATCTACCCTTCTGAAAGTGAATTACTGAATATATTTAAAATAGTTGAAGCAGAAAATATAACTCCATATGCTGAAACTGTATCAAATGAACCTCTTATAAGTCAATTACCTAAAGCAGGAAGCATTGTTGATACAAAAACTGACGAGAAGTTAGGTTCTACCTCATGGACATTGTCGAATGGGATGAGGGTTGTTCTTAAAAAGACTGATTTCAAAGATGATGAAATATTAATGTCATCCATAGCTTATGGAGGAACTTCTATTGTTCCGGACAATGATATGCATAATGCAGAATTAGTAGGTGCAGTTCCTCATATTGGTGGTATTGGAAATTTTAGTGCTACGGATCTGAAAAAAGTATTAGCCGGAAAATCAGCTAAGGTTGGTGTGAATGTAGGTAGATGGGATCAGAATATTAGTGGATCATCAAACATTAAGGATATTGAAACATTACTTCAATTGACTTATCTGTACTTTACAGCTCCGCGTAAAGATCTGGATGCATATACATCATTACTCGATATGATTAAAAACCAGTTGAAGAATATGAAAACTGAACCTTCTGCTATTTTTTCTGATTCAACAACATACGCTATGTACGGAGATAACCTTCGAACAAAAGAATTGAAACTAGAAGATGCCGAGAAACTTAATTATGACCGTACAATAGAAATTTATAAAGAAGTATTTGCTAATCCGGGCTCATTCGTATTTACGTTTGTAGGCAATGTAGATGAAGTCGCAATGAAACCATTAGTAGAGCAATACTTGGCATCGCTCCCATCAGGAAACAAAAATGCCAGATATAAAGATGTGAATTATGATATAAGAAAAGGTACATATACTAATGTTTTCGAACAAGAGATGAAGAATCCTAAAGCCTCTGTATTTGATCTTTATAGCGGTACTCTAAAGAGAGATCAGAAAACACGTATAGCTCTAGATGCTCTGAATCAAGTGTTGGATATGGTATATGTAGAAACAATCAGAGAAGAAGAAGGTGGTACATATGGCGTGCGTTCGAGAGTTGAAATCAATCGTATTCCCGAAGGGCAAACAATTGTACAAATGACATACGATACCGATCCTGATAAAGCAGCTACATTGAATAAAATTATTCATAGAGAACTAGATAAAATTGCTCAGGATGGCCCTAAGGATAAGGATTTCCAAAAAGTAAAAGAATATATGGCAAAGAAATTTCAGGAAAATACTAAACAAAACGGTTATTGGAATGCAGTATTAAATGCTTATTATTTTTACAATGACGATGTTTATTCGAATTACATGACAATACTTAATTCATTGACAACTGAAGATGTAAAGGCAGTAACAAAAGCATTGCTATCACAAGAAAATGTAATAGAAGTGATAATGGTTCCTAAAAAATAAATTGAGAATATATTAAAAAGAACGAGGCTTACTATACTATAGTAAGCCTCGTTCTTTTATAATAATCTTTATTCAGATACTATATAACTCTGAAACATCGAAATTCGTAAAATCAGGAATAACTCTCACACATTTATCTATCAGTGTATCTGCCGGATGTGTTGTTGCCAAACCAATCACTTTCATACCGGCGGCTGTTCCAGCTTCAATTCCGGCATAAGAGTCTTCAAATACAATACAATCTTTGGGATCTGCACCTAGATCTTTTGCTGCTAATAAGAAACAATCGGGTGCTGGTTTACCGTGAGTGACACGAGCTGCCGATACTACCGTGTCGAACAATGTATCGAAATGTACATCTCTGTACACCCCAATTAATTTAGTATCGGTAGAACTGGTTACTAGGCCAACCTTGATACCTTGCTTCTTCAATTCATTAACAAACTTGATAGAACCCGGTATTTCGGGGTACGTCATATTCGCTTCGAATTTATCTATCTCTTCCACAAGAGCATCTCGTTCTGCCTGAGTGTATTCAGAAAAATACTTCTTTAATATGTTTGGGAGAGTTGTTCCTTTTATTATTTTCTCGAAATTAGGGATTCCTATACTATATCTGTCGGCAGCATGCTTCCAGAACTTATCGTATTGAGGTTCAGTATCGATCATAACCCCATCCATATCAAAAAGTACACAAATATTATTCTTCATATCTATATTTTCAACAGTTTTATGAGTATAAAGTAACGAATTAAAAGCTAATGTTACAAGAAGAACAATAACAATAGTTGGGTCGATATGATTCGGATAAACATAGATACCGGGTAAACTGTTGCATAAGCAACAGAAGGCTCATCACCCTCTACTGTGGAGTCAACATAACTTAAGGCTATCGGATTAGCCATACTTCCACATAGCATTCCTACACTTTTGGCATAATTGATATGCAGTACTTTCATAGCAAGTACACCTACTATAATAACGGGAATAACGGTTAGTCCAAACCCTAATCCAACCCATAGAAGTCCTTCGGGTTGTAAAACAGTTTCGAAGAAATGCCCTCCTGCATCAATACCCAAACAAGCTAAATACACAACAAGACCTAGTTGACGCATCATCAAATTCGCACTCTGTGTAGTATAGGTTGTCAGATGAAAACGTGGACCAAAAGCACCCATTAAGATTCCAACAATTATTGGCCCTCCGGCAATGCCCAACTTAATAGGAAAATTCATTCCGGGAAATGGAAACGGTAGTGCTCCTAATAGTAAACCAAAAGCAATGCCTATAAATATAGCAATCAGATTAGGCTCTTTCAATCGTTTTACTTCGTCACCCAGAATCTTAGCTACATTATTAATGGAAGCCGCTTCACCAACTACAGTTATCCTATCCCCTATTTGCAAAGACAGGTGTGGCGATGGTAATAGATCGATGCCGGCACGGTTGATACGGGTAATATTTATACCATAAATATTGCGTAATTTCAGTGTACCAAGCTTCACACCATTAACCTTACCTCGTGTAACAATTATGCGACGTGAAACAAGCTGGCTATTGTCTATGTGATTCCAATCTATATCTTCTTTATTCCAATCCACATTTTCTTGCTCTCCAAAGAGGACTTTGATACTTTCTACATCCGATTTTATGGATATAATAAGGAGGTGATCATTTTGGTTTAATACACATTCGGATGTTGGAATAGTTACCTTTCCGTCTCTCCAGATGCGGGATATTACGAAGCGTTTAGATGTATGCTTCATAATTTCGCGTATTGTTTTTCCGAAAAGTGCAGGATTGGTTACATGGAATTCGCCCACATAGGTATCCGAGTCTTTCTTTTCCTTTATTTTGCCGGAATTGTCTTTCGGTCCAAACCATGTGCGCATAAGAGCAATAGCTAATATCACCCCTACTACACCTAGAGGATATGCTACTGCGCAAGCCAGCGCCATGTCTGATATAGATTTGGTATCGTTAGGCGCTACTTGTCTTAATGCTTGTTGTGCTGCACCGAGAGCAGGTGTATTTGTTACAGCACCTGTAAGGAGCCCAACCATATTAGGTAACGAAACGTTACTGAAATAACTAAATATAAGAGTTAATAGAATACCAATAACAACGACAGCGAAAGCCAGAGAGTTGAGTCGTAGTCCTCCTTTCTTTAATGACGAGAAAAAACCGGGTCCTACTTGTAATCCCAAGGCATAAACGAATATGATTAGTCCAAAATTTTGAGCAAAATGAAGCATATCCTCATTTATGTCTAAATTAAGATGACCAACTAGAATGCCTATAAAGAAAACAAATGTAATGCCTAAAGAGACATTGAATAATTTCAATTTCCCTAGTTGGAGGCCAATTGCTGATACTGCCGAAATTATTATAATAGACTGTATGGTAGAAGGCTGTAAAATGGTATTTAATAACCAATCCATAATTAGGTTTTTTTTAATTGCGCCAAAGGTATAACATTCTCTATGATTTTATGTTCTTAAAAAGAGGGAATTTAATAGCTCAAAACCTTTAGAATAGAGGGTTATATATGTCATTTATTTAGAATAAATCAGATTATAAAGACAGCTGCGCATTATAATAAATAAAGGGTGTAAATTCGTCGAACTTATGCCCTTTATATTATCGAAAAGTAAGATCAGGGTTTTATGTTAATGCTATCATTTTACGAATAAATTCGAGACTGCCTTTCGCCAGATCGTCGGCATCGTATTTCGATCGCTGCCATAAAGATACCGCACTTGACATTCCTTCGACTGAAGAGGAGAAGTTTTCCAGAACGAGATTTCCTGTATAATCAATTTCTTTCAACGCTTTGAATAAGTCAGCCCAATGGACATTGCCTTCTCCTAGCATTCCTCTGTTACTTTCAGTCATATGGACATGTTTCAGTCTATCGCCAGCACTTATTATGGGATCATAAAAGTTATCTTCTTCTATATTCATGTGAAATGTATCAAGATGCAAATACATATTAGATACATCTAGTCTCTTTAATAGCTCTAATACATTTTCACCGGTATTACATATATAAGACTCATAGCGATTGATTGGCTCTACGCCAATATTTACACCATATTGTTGAGCATAATCGGCGACTTCTGCCCAAACATCACAGATTGTTTGTTTCTCGCTCTCTGTACAAACATTCCCCGAAAAAGAGCCAATGCCCGAATGAAGTACACCCCCAAGATGATTCAGTTCGAGTTCAGCGACTTTGTCTAATGCTTTTTTGATCAGTTGTAAAGCCTCTTTGGGATGAGTTGGTATATGTGTGTCGGCAGATAAGTTTAAGCCACACACGGCATCTATATTGTATCTGTCAAGTTGCTTTCTCACACTATTTGTATCTATCACCATCGAGTGAGGCAATAATAACTCTATGAGATCGAAACCTATGTCCGAAGCTTTCTTTATAGCGTACAATCCGGCTTCATCATTCCATAGGGGATGTATCCAGGATAATGTGGTAGCACCTAATTGGGGATTCATGGCATATCTGTTTTTTGATGAACGATAAATTGCTGATTATAAAGATAAAAACATTTCAGTTATGACAAAGGAAATGAAAGAGTTTTTTCTCGTTAAAGGATACCAATAAAATTTAAACAGGAACTTAGCTAAAAAAGCAAAAGTTGACGAGATTATTTTTAAGAGATACCTGCTTCTAATGTAACATTTTCACTAACTTTGTTTCCAAAATCTTAAAGCTATGAGTACATATAAGAATTTCCAAAATTTTCTGCAAGAAGAACTTGCAAATATACAATCTGCCGGGCTGTATAAGAATGAGCGAATAATCACTTCTCCTCAGAGTGCTGAAATACGTGTTAGTACAGGGCAAAATGTACTTAACTTTTGTGCAAACAACTATCTGGGACTATCAGATAATCAGGAGTTGATAGATGCAGCTAAACAGGCACTCGATACACATGGATACGGTATGTCTTCGGTTCGTTTTATATGCGGTACTCAGGATATACATAAAGAATTGGAAGCGGCTATCGCTAAATTCTTCGGAACAGAAGATTCTATTCTATATGCAGCATGTTTCGATGCCAATGGTGGTGTTTTCGAACCTTTATTGAATGAACAAGACGCAATAATATCAGATTCGTTAAATCACGCATCAATTATTGATGGGGTACGCTTGTGTAAAGCTGTACGTTACCGTTATGCAAATGCTGATATGGCTGATCTTGAAAAACAATTACAACTGGCACAATCGCAACGTTTCCGTTTGATAGTTACCGATGGTGTATTTTCGATGGATGGTAATGTTGCTCCACTTGATAAGATATATGAGTTAGCTCAAAAATATAATGCAATGATTATGATCGACGAATCGCACTCAGCAGGCGTGGTCGGTAAAACAGGTCGTGGAACTACTGAATTATTTAACCTTAGAGGTAAGGCCGAAATCCTAACAGGTACTTTGGGTAAAGCCTTTGGTGGTGCTATCGGCGGATTTACTACCGGGAAGAAAGAGATTATAGATATGCTTCGTCAACGTTCACGCCCCTATTTATTCTCAAACTCTATACCTCCTGCTATCGCTGCTGCTGGTATCAAAATGTTTGAATTGATAGAAAGGACTAACGAATTACAAGATACATTACATAGCAATACTGCCTATTTCGTGGAAAAACTTACAGCTGCCGGGTTTGATATTAAGCCTACTCAATCGGCTATCTGTGCAATAATGCTATACGATGCCAAATTATCGCAAGATATGGCTTCTAAATTATTGGATGAAGGAATCTATGTAACAGGATTCTACTATCCCGTTGTTCCAAAAGAGCAAGCACGTATTCGCGTACAAATTTCGGCTGCACACAAAAAGGAACATTTAGATAAATGTATTGCAGCTTTCACTAAAATAGGAAAAGAGCTCGGAATTATATGAAAAACATTTTAATTGTAGGAAGCACTGGACAGATAGGTTCGGAATTAAGTATTAGATTACGCTCGATTTACGGTGATAACAATGTTATATGCGGATATTATAAGCCGCCTTATCCTGATAATTTTTTCGATTTAGGTCCAACAGTAGAAATAGACGCGACAAATATAGATCAGATAGCAGATGCTGTAAAAAAATACAAAATCGACACCATTTACAACCTTGCGGCTATATTGTCTGCTACTGCCGAAAAGAATCCAAAACTAGGCTGGAGTGTTGGTATGGATAGCCTTATGAATTGTCTGGATGTTGCCCGAGAATTAAATTGTGCTGTATTTACGCCAAGTTCGATCGGTGCTTTCGGGAATAATACACCAAAGGATAAAACTCCTCAAGATACGATTCAACGACCAAATACGGTATATGGTATCACTAAGGTTGTGGGCGAATTACTTAGCGATTATTATTATAGCCGTTGGGGAGTTGATACACGTTCGGTACGTTTTCCGGGGATTATTTCTAATCTGACACATCCGGGTGGTGGTACTACCGATTATGCTGTAGAGATATTCTATAATGCAGTACAAGGCGAAAAGTTTACTTGTCCTGTAAAGGCAGGAACATATATGGATATGATGTATATGCCAGATGCTTTAGATGCAGCTATTCAGATAATGGAAGCTGATCCGAGCAAATTGGTTCATCGCAACTCGTTCAACATTGCATCCATGAGTTTCGATCCCGAAATGATATATGCAGAGATTAAGAAACACTATCCGCAATTCGTGATGGATTATGATGTTGATCCATTGAAACAAGCTATTGCCGATTCGTGGCCAAATTCTCTTGACGACACTTGTGCCCGTGAAGAATGGGGATGGAATCCGAAATATGATTTGGCAAAAATGACTATAGATATGATTCAGGTATTGAAAGAGCGTCATTTACAGCAAACGCTGGCCTTAAAGAAATAAAATAATTACGATTCTATACTATTTAAGAGTTATCTGTTTTGGATAACTCTTTTTTGTTTATCATAACTACCTGATTACAAGTAGTCAGTAAATAATTATATATTTTTGTCTAAAAAAATAGACTGGATATTTTGTTGTCTAAAAATTTAGACATATATTTGTTTCATACATTATAAAACATGAATATCATGCAACTAACAAAAGCCGAAGAACAAATAATGCAGATACTTTGGAGTATCGAAGAAGGTACTGTACAAGATATATTGCAAAAGTTTGCAGACAGTAAACCAGCTCGTACAACAATTGCTACTGTACTCAATATCTTGGAAACAAAACAATTTGTAGAGCATCGAACCGAAGGGCGGGTGAATATTTATAAAGCGACTATTTCGAAAGATAATTATTCTAAAAAGCAACTGTTCGGTTTTGTTAAGGATTATTTTAATGGTTCATTCTCATCCATGGTTTCTTTTTTCGCAAAAGAAAGCAATTTTACGATAGAAGAAATGGATGAATTATTAGAAGAAACTCGCCACGCCTTGAATGAAGATAATAGTGATAATAACCAACAATAAATTGCCATGAAAGAATTTATAGTTTATCTCTTACAATCGAGTATCTGCTTGAGTATCTTCCTGATTATTTATCAGATATTCTTTCGTTCCAGTACATTCTTTAAGTTCAATAGAAGTTTTTTGATGCTTGGGATGATTACGTCTCTAGCTATACCGCTTATACCCAATACGTACAATGTATATGTGACTTTACCCGCTTCGAATGAGATAGCAGATAATTCGGTAGGGCAATTGGCGGCGAATGACAGTATAGATATCTGGACAATTGTATTTGCCCTTTATATAACAGGTATGTTGATTATAATCATACGAAACATAAGAACTCTTGGCAATTTCATACAGCTACTCAGATCGGGGACCCTTTCTAAAAATAAAACTTACAAATTGATTGATACAGTTAAAGTTAATTCTCCACTATCTGTATGGAATTATATCGTAATAAATACACAAAAATTGTCGGATACGGAGAAAGATCTGATAATAAAACACGAACAAACGCATATAAATCAGAAACATTGGATAGACTTATTGTGTAGCGAATGCATGCTGCTACTTCATTGGTTCAATCCGCTGATATGGTTTTATATATTTCTATTGAAAGAGAATCACGAATTCTTGGCGGATAAAGCTGTGATCGATTCGGGGACGTCACCCGCATTGTATAAGGCAGTTTTGATAAACCAACGATTTCAGGGCCCAGTGTTTTCTTTTTCCAATTCATTTAATTATTTAAACAATTTAAATCGATTAGTTATGATTAAGAAAACTAAAAGTTCGCCAAGGAAAAGGTTTGCTGCACTAGCAATCATTCCAGCATTAGGATTGTTTTTCTGGGCTTCTGCTCAACCACGCTATATTGTAGATGAATACGCTGTATTAAACAAAGAAACCATAGCCGATTCTAACGATAGTGGAGTTACTCAAACAACAACAAAAGATGCTTCTACTAATAAGTCGACAAGTACATTACCTAAACCTAAAATGATTAATGTATTAAATATGTTAATTATTTTAGATGGTGAAACTATTACTATTGATGAATATAGTAAAGTTGCCAGAGCTGGAAAATTGGGTGAACGAACAGCAATGTTAAGTGGAGAAGAAGCTGTAGCAATTTACGGCGAAGAAGGCAAAAATGGCGTTGTTATATTTGAAACAGAAGAATATAAGAAAAATAAGCAGTCTCAAGATTCTAAAAAAGGAGTTAAGATATCGAATGATAAAGATAATAAATTTAAAGATGCCTTAATTATCATAGATGGAAAAGAAGCTTCACAAGTAGAACTAGATGCTATCAATACTGATAATATCGAATCTATTTCTGTTCTTAAAGCTGAATCAGCTATACAACCTTATGGCGAGAAGGGTAAAAATGGAGTGATCATTATTATAATGAAGAAGTAAGTAAAAAGCATTCTACCTAGATACACTAAAGGACTACAATAATTAGTAGTCCTTTATTTATTTTGAGTATAACTAATAGACATTGAACTAAAAAGCTTTCAAACTTAGATCGATGTTAGGCGCAGAATAGATTATAGCACCCGAGGAAATGTAGTCTACACCTGTTTCTACAATAGCTCGTACCGATTCTTTTGTAATACCCCCCGAAGCCTCTGTCATAGCTGCTCCATCTATCAACTGAACAGCTTCTTTCATTTCTTCCAGCGACATGTTATCAAGCATAATAATATCGACAGCTTTTGTTGCTAAAGCTTCTTTTACTTCATCCAGATTGCGTGTTTCAACCTCTATCTTTAGATCCTTGCCTTTTTCTTTCAAGTATTTTACCGTCGATTCCACGGCTTTAGTAATACTCCCTGCATAATCATTGTGATTATCTTTCAGCATAATCATATCGAAAAGGCCATATCTGTGATTCTGTGCCCCACCGATATGTACCGCCCACTTTTCACACATTCTAAAGATAGGAGACGTTTTGCGAGTATCCAGTATTTTTGTTTTGCTATCGGCTACTAATGCAACCATTTGGTGCGTATAGGTGGCTATACCGCTCATACGCTGCATACAATTGAGTACAAGGCGTTCCATCGTCAATATAGATTGAGCAGAGCCCGAAACGGTAAAGGCAATATCTCCTTCTTTTACCTCTTCGCCATCTTGCTTGAAGATTTCAATTTTTAAATCCTTATCATAATAGTGGAAAATTTCCTGTGCCAAATCGATACCGGCTAATATACAATCGTGTTTAACCAATAGTCTTGCTCGCCGTTGCATCGAAGCTGGTACACTAGCTAATGTAGAGTGATCTCCATCGCCAATATCTTCTCTGATAGCCTCACGGATGAAGTGAGTCAGTCTTTCGTGTGTTACATAGGAAGGTCTATTCATTTTTCTAAATCTTTATTATAAAAAGCTCCTCGGTTCTCTTTTTGCTCTATGCTTTGGGATATAATCAAATAAGCCACGCTTACCAGATTTCGCAATTCGGATAATTGAGGTGAAAGAATTGAAAAGTTATATATCTCTTTCACTGCTCTATATATTTCTTCTTCTTTTTGTTTAGCTAATTTCAATCGCTTATTGCTGCGGACAATGCCAACCAGATCGCTCATTAAATTTTGCAGTTCTTTGCGAAGATAATTCAATAAAACCATTTCTTCGTTGACATTCATACCTTCCTGATCCCATTCTGGTACTTTATGCAGATTGATATAATTGAAATCGTCTTCTAAAAGCCTTTTTATAGTCTTCAAAGCGGCTCTGTGAGCAAAAACCAGAGCTTCGAGCAACGAGTTTGATGCAAGTCTATTAGCGCCATGCAAGCCTGTATTTGAACATTCGCCGACGGCAAACATATTTTTGATGGTACTCTGACCGAATAAATCTACATCGATGCCTCCACATAAATAGTGGCTTGCGGGAACAACAGGTATCAGGTCTTTGAACATATCCAAACCTTCATCTTTGCATTGTTGATAGATGTTTGGAAAATGGTTCATGAATTTCTCATGATCTAAGTGACGGCAATCGAGACAGACATAATCGTCTCCTCTCAATTTCATTTCGCTATCGATTGCTCTTGCTACAATATCTCGTGAAGCAAGTTCCTCACGAACATCGTATTTATGCATAAAACGCTCGCCCGATATCGTACATAATTTAGCCCCGAATCCTCTTACAGCTTCCGATATGAGAGGTAACTGACCGGCCCTATTACTATAAAACGCAGTAGGATGAAATTGAATAAATTCCATATTGCTTATTTTGGCTTTTGCCCGATGTGCTAAGCCAATGCCATCGCCTGTTGCGATATTAGGATTGGTTGTATTTTTATATACATGCCCACATCCCCCTGTTGCCATAAGAGTTATTTTGGCAGACATTCTTTTTATCTTTTGCGTCTTAATGTCTAAAACGTAGGCTCCGTAACAATTGAGATTGTATTTGTCGAACGATTCATTCGGAATATGATGTTCTGTGATCAGATCGACAACGTAATGGTGGGTAAGTAATTCTATATTTTCAGAAGCTCGTACAGCTTCGAGTAATGCTCTTTCTATTTCTGCTCCCGTTATATCTTTGTAGTGTACAACACGATTTTCGGTATGACCTCCTTCTCGTCCCAGATCGTATGTTTCTGTATCATTCTTATCGAAGTTAGCCCCCCACTCTACCATTTCTTTTATGCGTTCGGGCCCTTCTTTTACAACTATTTCTACAGTTTCTCTTTTACATAGATTATCTCCGGCACGCAATGTATCTTCGATATGCTTTTCGAAACTATCTTTTTGAAAATCGGTAACGACCGCTACACCCCCTTGGGCATATTTAGTGTTAGATTCTTCGTCGTCCGACTTTGTTATAACAGTTATTTTTGATTCAGGTCTTTGTTGGGCAATTTTCAATGCGTACGATAATCCCGAAATTCCTGAACCTATGACTAAAACGTCTGTATATATCATCGTTTATTACTTAATCGTTTTGGATAATTCCAACATCTTGGTGATTGGGCGTAATGCTTTGAGCCTGATATCTTCGTCAAGCAGTATTTCCGGCAACTCATATTTCATACACAAATAGAGTTTCTCTAATGTATTTAACTTCATAAAATGGCATTCGCTGCAATTACATCTTTCATCCTGTGTTAATGCAGGAATCAGCTTTTTGTGAGGAGCTCTTTTATGCATTTCATGCAAGATACCTTCTTCGGTAGCCACTATAAACTCCTGACAATCATCATTCGCCACATAGTTCAATAAATTGGCTGTAGATCCTATATAATGAGCTACTTGCAATACAGGCTTTTGTGCTTCGGGATGAGCTATTAATTTCGCCTTCGGATTATTGAGCATTTGTTGGGCAATCCGTTCTAAAGAAAACGCTTCATGCACAATACAAGCTCCATCCCACAAAATCATATTGCGACCCGTTACCTGATTTATATACCTGCCTAAATTACGATCGGGAGCGAAGATTATTTCTTGATCCAATGGTAAAGAGTTAATAATATGTTCTGCATTCGATGATGTAACTATTATATCACTTTCTGCCTTAACTGTAGAATCACAGTTTATATAACTAACTACAATGGCTTTCGGATGTTTCTTTTTCATCTCTCTGAGCCCTTCGCCCGAACATGAATCGGCAAGGGAACATCCCGCCAATGTATCTGGTAGAACAACTTTCTTAGTTGGGTTTAATATTTTTGCTGTCTCGGCCATGAAGTGTACTCCACAGAAAACAATCATATCAGCATTTGTTTTTTCTGCTTCACGAGCCAATTGAAGGCTATCGCCTAGAAAATCTGCAATATCTTGAATATCTCCTGTTTGATAATAATGAGCTAATATAATTGCATTCTTTTCCTTACGTAGCTTATTTATTTCTTCAATCAAATTGATTCCCTTAGGAATTTCCATATTTAGAAAACCCCTAGTAGAAAGTGTTTCAATCGCTTTTTCTAGTGTTGACATGTTTTTAGTTTTGAAATAGAGACCGAAATTACTGAATTATCTTGTAAGGAGTAAACTTTTGGCACTATTATTTGCCTAAATCAATATATAAAGTGTTCTCGTGATTATCTGTAATACGAAAGAGAGGTTCTGAATAGTAGAAAGAGATGATAATCAAAAGTGTATAAAGTGCGTCATTATATACTGTTAAACAATCAAAATCCTTGTATTTCAATTAAATTTATTTATGCTATGGGATTAGTTAAAATAAATATAAATATGTATACTCTTAGATTTTTTTGTGATATGCCGAATATGAAAATTTGATTGTTATAGATACATTTATCACCTTCAAATTAAAAATACTGAATTTATGTATATTAATGCTGTGGGTTACTATATCCCTGAAAAACGAATTTCGAACGATTACTTTACTGATATAAATGGACTTGACGCACAATGGATATACCAGCGAACCGGAATCAAAACTCGCTCCAGAGCTAATGATAAAGAAACTATAGACTACATGTGTACCGAAGCGGTATTAGGTGCATTGCCACAATTACCATACAATGAAACAGATGTAGACCTCATAATATTCGCTTCTTATACCCCTTCGGATACTGTAGGTACAACGGCCCATGTTATTCAGAGGGAGTTTAAAATGGAAAAAGCTAAAGCATTTCATATATCTTCGGCTTGTTCTTCCGCAATTAATGGAATGGAGATTATACAGTCGTTTTTTAAGGCTAACATGTCTAAGAAAGCTCTGCTTATCTGTGCGGAAAGGAATTCTACATATTCTGATGATGCTGATTCTATAGCAGGGCACTTATGGGGCGATGCTGCCACAGCATATTTTTTCTCATCTGAACGATATTCGAGTGATGAATTGGAAATAGTTGACATCACAAGTCAGGGATTAGCACATATAGGGCAAGGGCCGAAAGCTGTTAATCTAGAACCAAATGGTGCCGGATTACGTATGCCATATGGCAGGGATGTATTTCAGCGTGCATGTATCTATCTAGTGCAAAATACTGAAGATATTATAACTAAAAATGGATATACTATCTCTGATTTGTCATATTTTATAGGACATCAGGCGAATAAAAGGATTATAAACCATGTAGTTAAAGAATTGGGAATACCTCAAAACAAGACAATGAATAATATAGAGGAATTGGGTAATACGGGTTCTACAAGTGCGTTATTGGTTTTTGCTCAAAATTATGATACATTCAAGGAAAATGACCTGATATGTATATCTGTTTTTGGTGGCGGTTATTCTGCCGGAACGTGTTTATTAAAGAAAAGCTAAATTTATATTCTCCATATTTTTTCTTGGTTACTAAAACCATGTCAATTTAATACATTATATTTGCACTAGAATTTTGGTGTTACAAGTCTGCGTTTGCCAGATAAGTAATGAAAAGGGAATCAGGTGTAAATCCTGAACAGACCCGCTGCTGTAAGTTCCATAAGTTTTTACACAAAACTTAAGCCACTGTTCATTAAGAATGGGAAGGTTGTGTAGAAGGAATAAGTCAGAAGACCTGCCAATAAATAATAGTTTAAAGCTCGCGGTAAAGGCTTATAACATATAAGACATCATGTATGTAATCTTGTTTTATTCCTATTATCAAAGGCGTTATTAATAATACTCAAATTAAGAGTTTATAATGTACCCTATTACCTTTGTTTCTCTCGGACCGGGAGAAGCTGAACTAATCACATTAAAAGGATTGAAGACTTTACAGTCGGCTGATCGGATATTCTACCCTGCTACTATAAGTAAAGACGGTGTTCAGACCTCACGTGCTTTGGATATTCTTTCCGAGTTAGATATTGATGCGAATAAATTAGTTCCGTTTCATGTTCCGATGAGCAAAGACCGTTCGTTGGCTATAGATGCTTATAACGCAGTATCGGAAGAGATAAAGAAACAATATAAAACGGGGCAGAGAATATGTGTTGTTGCCGAAGGTGATTCGGGTTTCTATTCTTCTATACAATATATATTCGATAACCTGTCAGATAGCGATTTTCCTGTAGAGCGTATTGCAGGGATTCCTGCTTTTATAGCAAGTGGCGCTTTAGCTAAGATACATATTGTAAAGCAGGAAGAAGAGTTGAATGTTGTTCCGGGTATTATATCGGCATCAGATCTGAAAGAGAGAATAGAATCGGGAAAAGTCGTTGTAATAATGAAAGTATCGCAGTGTGCAGAAGCTATTAAAGAATGTATATGTGAAAAATTGGATGCTACATATCATTATTTCGAGAATGTGGGTGTAGATGGAAAAGAATACTATACTAAAAACACATCAGATATTCTCGATCGGAAAATTCCTTACTTCTCATTAATGATTATTCATAAGTAAAAAGCTATGAACAAATTTTCGTTTCTGTACCTTATCATTATTACTATTTGCTTTTCGGCTTGCAACCCGAACAGATCACAAGAAGGAACAAACAGTTCTTCAATAAATAATTCGGACTCTGCACATATTGAGATAAAATATGCGCAAGGTTTTAAAGTGACATATTTTGATAACTATAAGTTGGTGGATATCCAAGATCCGCAAGGTGAGAGTGAAACTATTTATCGCTACGCTTTAGTTAACAGAGGACAAAGCCATGAAAGGATTTCGCAAGATTATACAATTATAGAAACTCCTGTTCGAAGCCTTATTTGCATGACGACCTTACAACTTTCCAATTTCATTAAGTTAGATGCATTAGACAAAGTAGTAGGTATGACAAGCACCAACTTCTTGTTTAATGAAAAAATGAAAGAACGAATAAAAACAGGAAAAGCCAGTCAGATAGGTATAGAAGGTAATTTCGATAAAGAGATTATTATGGCGCTCGATCCTGATGTAGTTCTGGTTTCACCGTTTAAGCGCGGAGGATATGAAGTTATCAAAGATTTAAATATTCCTCTGATTACATTTCTTGGATATAAAGAAACATCTTCGTTGGGACAGGCAGAATGGTTGAAATTCGTTGGCATGCTATTAGGGACAGAAGAACACGCTAATCATAAATTTGTCGAAATAGAAAAGAAATACAATGAGTTAAAAGCGCTTAGTGAATCAGTTACTAATAAACCAATAGTACTGAGTGGCGAAATGCGTTCGGGAAATTGGTATGTAGTGGGTGGCAAAAGCTATCTTGCAGAACAATTCAGAGATGCAGGTGCGGAATATTTCCTGAAAGGTAATGAGGAAACAGGAGGTGTAAATCTTGATTTCGAATCGGTGTATTCGCAAGGGGCAAATGCCGATTTCTGGAGGCTTCTGGTAAGTCATACGGGTGACTATTCATACGAAGTGTTAAAGTCCAGCGATGCCCGTTACGCAGACTTTAAAGCTTTTAAAGAAAAGAAAGTGGTATATTGCAATCTTCGTCAGAAACCATTTTATGAAAACGCACCGGTAGAACCAGAAGTGGTATTAGCTGATTTGATAAAGGCTTTTCATCCTGAATTGTTGCCTGATCATAAACCTGTATATTACGAATTATTGAAATAATGAGCAGAAAGCAAAATATACTCTTCTTCATTCTTATTATAGCATCCATTATTCTATTCTTTATTCTGAATCTAATATTGGGAACTATTTCGATCCCTCCATCTTCTATAGGCAAAATACTATTCAATGTTGGTGATGAACCTATTATCTGGCAGAATATTATCTGGAAATCACGTTTTCCGCAAACAATAACAGCTTTGGTTGCTGGGGCTGGTTTAGCAATAAGTGGATTACAGATGCAGACAGTATTTCGTAATCCATTAGCAGGACCATCCGAATTGGGTATTAGTTCGGGAGCAAGTCTGGGGGTTGCATTAATGATTCTACTCTCTGGGAGCATAGGGGGTATTGCCTTAAGTAAGATTGGTTTCTTTGGTGAGATTGCAGTATCGGTAGCAGCGATACTAGGGGCGTTTGCAGTCATGTTATTGATAATAGCCATATCGCAAAGGATAAAAGGAAGCGTAATTTTACTAATTATTGGTGTTATGATCGGCTATATAGCTAATGCAATAATCGGTGTATTGAAATTTTTCAGTAATGATGAGGACGTAAGAGCCTATGTAATATGGGGATTAGGAAGCTTTTCGAAAGTATCGGGTGATCAAGTCTATACCTTTGTAGCAATTATGCTGGTACTTATCCCTCTCTCATTTCTACTTATCAAGACGCTTAATCTTATGCTCTTGGGCGATAGTTATGCACGTAATTTAGGTTTGAATGTCAGGTGGGCAAGATTATATGTTATCACTTGTTCGTGTGTCATTACTGCTATTGTAACAGCATATTGCGGACCGATTGTTTTTCTTGGGCTTGCAGTTCCACATTTATGCAGGACTATATTTCAGACATCAGACCATCGCATTCTTGTACCTGCGGTTACTTTCATGGGTGCATCCTTATCCTTGTTCTGCAATCTTGTAGCTCGTATGCCGGGTATGGAAGGAGCATTACCGATCAATTCGGTGACGGCACTTATCGGTGCGCCTATTGTTATTTCAGTATTATTCGGTAAAAGAAGAAACGAGATAAATAGTTGATCGGGATGGCTAAACAAAAGACAATAGAATTACAGAATCTTGCGATCGGCTATCAGACTAAAAACAATAAGAAAGTCGTTGCCGAAAATATTACTGCTGACATTTATAGTGGTGAACTAACTTGTTTGTTAGGCTCTAACGGAATAGGTAAATCGACTCTATTACGTACGCTATCAGCCTTTCAACCTAAGTTAGGTGGTAATATTAGGGTTTTAGATAAAGACATTTCGACATATACTGAAAAACAGTTATCGACTTTGATTGGTGTTGTTCTCACCGAAAAACCTGATGTGAAGAATATGACAGCTAGGGAATTAATCGGCTTGGGTCGTAGTCCTTATACTGGATTTTGGGGTACATTAAGTGACGAAGATAATCGGATTGTAGATGAAGCTATCTCTATGATTAAAATAGAAGATTTGGCTCAGCGAATGATTCATACCCTTAGCGATGGAGAGCGTCAGAAAGTAATGATTGCAAAAGCATTGGCACAGGAAACACCTGTTATATTTCTTGATGAGCCAACCGCCTTTCTTGATTTTCCGAGCAAGGTCGAGATTATGCAATTGCTACATCGTTTGTCCCGAAAAACGAATAAAACGATATTCTTATCGACACACGATCTGGAGCTAGCTTTACAAATAGCAGATAAGATATGGCTCATAGATCAGTATTCGAGTGTAAATATAGGAACTCCCGAAGATTTATCCTTAAACGGTCAGTTAAGCAGATTTTTTGAGCGAAAAGGAATCACATTCGATATGGAAACAGGATTGTTCCGTATTGAAAACACGTATGATAAGCAAATAAGACTTGTTGGACACGGACAAAAATATGCTATGGTGCGTAAGGCCTTATTGCGTAATGGTATATTAGCGTCACGCAATATAGAGACTGATTATTATATTGAGGTCGGCAATTTATATGATACAGAAATAAAACTATACTTGATTGAAAATGAAGTGATTTTAGTGAATAGTATTGAGAATTTGCTTGAGCATATTAATCTATTTTCGTTCTTTAATAAATAAATAGTAGGTATATGATATTGATATTTGGAGGAACAACCGAAGGGCGGCACGCTGTAAAAGTTTGTGACGAAGCCGCAAAAGCATATTATTATTCTACAAAGGGCGATTTGCAGGAGGTAGAATGTGTTTATGACATTCGTTTGACAGGTGCATTAAATGATCAGTCAATGTCGGATATTTGTACAAATAATCATATCAAATTAATAATAGATGCAGCTCACCCTTTTGCTGTTGGCTTGCATCAAACGATAGCACGAGTATCGAAAAATTTAGAAATACCTGTTGTTCGCTATGAGCGTAATTATCCTGAACATGAAGACGATTTAATATGGTGCGACAATTATGAGGATGCTATAAATTATTTGGAGAAAAATAAAATAGATAATTTATTGGCATTGACAGGTGTAAATACAATCTCTAAATTGAAACCTTATTGGGAATGTCGCAATTGTTGGTTCAGAATACTAGACCGTGATGAATCCAGATCAATTGTCGAAGACTCTGGCTTTCCAATAGAAAAGGTGCTTTATTATCAGCAGGGGGAAGATGAAGAACCATTATTTAAGCAGCTAAACCCTCAAGCAATCATAACAAAAGAAAGTGGAGAGTCTGGTGGTTTTAAGGAGAAGATAGAAGCTGCACGCAATTTAAATATTCCTATACTAGTTGTGAAACGCCCTACCCTTTCATCTTCTTTTATTTCAGTATATGGAGAACATGGATTGAGAAAAATTATAGAAAAGCTTGTTCCTGACTTTTTTGAATTAAAAACGGGCTATACTACGGGTACTTGTGCCACAGCAGCCACTAAAGCCGCACTAATAACTTTATTAAATCAAGAGATTGTAAATGAGGTGAGTATAACTTTACCAAATGGCGAATGGATACGAATTCCTATAAATTTTGTAGCATTCGACAAAGAGATGGCTACAGCTACCGTTATTAAAGACTCTGGGGATGATCCAGATGTTACAAATGGTATAGAAATACAATCGACAGTTTGTTTAAACGATGCTAAACGTGGCGTTCATTTGCTACAAGGAGAAGGTGTAGGTACAATCACTTTGCCCGGCTTAGGATTAGAGATTGGTGGACCAGCTATAAATGAGACTCCCCGAAAGATGATTAAGCGGGAAGTATTTAAAGTGTTGCGACACAATCAGGATAAATTACCGAATCAGAATATAAAAATTGGGGTTGATGTAACTATATCAGTACCCAAAGGTGAAGAAATAGCAAAACGGACATTTAACCCAAAGCTCGGAATTATAAACGGTATATCCATTATTGGCACTTCGGGTATTGTAAAGCCTTTTTCATCAGAGGCATTTGTCAATTCTATTCGTCGTGAAATGCAGGTTGCCAAAGCTTTAAGGTGCAAGCGTGTAGTAATTAATTCGGGAGCAAAAAGTGAACGTTTCGTAAAAGGTGAATATCCGGATTTACCAAGTCAGGCTTTTATACATTATGGAAACTTTATAGGCGAAACGATCAAAATAGCTTCTGAACTTCAATTCAGTTATGTAACGATGGGTATAATGCTGGGAAAAGCTGTCAAACTTGCTGAAGGCTCACTAGATACACATAGTAAAAAGGTGGTTATGAATAAAGATTTTTTGATTGATACCGCTAGAGAATCAAACTGTTCAGATAAAACGATTGAAGCAATACAAAGCATTACAATGGCACGTCAGCTATGGGACATAATTCCCAATGAAGAATCTGAGTTCTTTCATCTGATAATAAAGAAATGCCATGAAATATGCGCTCCTCTACTTCCCGGTGGTGAACTGACAATATTATTGATTGACGAAGAAGGACGAATTATAAAATAGAGTTATTTTAACGTGAGTTCAATATAAGCATCCTGTACATTATGCCTATTAGCTAGAATCTGTCTTTCACTCATTCTGTTATCCCAATACGCAATGAAGGATCTGTCTATTCTATAGCAAAGAGTAGTCGAGATCCTTCACTGCGTATCGGAATGACAAATTCAACTAAAGATTTTATTTGTTATTGTTTTTTTCTTATATCGAACTCACGTTATTTTAATTCGAACTCAAATACTTGTCCGTATTCAGCTAAATTATCAAAAGCGCTCTTAAGGTTGGTTTGTCCGAAATAGACCTTTGCACAATTAATTACACCACCATGAGCAAAAACAATCACTTCTTTATAGTCATTTTCTTTTATTTCGTCGAAAAATGAAGCTACACGGTCGTACATATGTTTGAATGATTCACCATTAGGTGCAGGGTTATTAACCCAGTCTTTTTCCCATTCAGACATATCCAGCTCGTCCCATTTGTGCATTTCCCAATCTCCGAAATGCAACTCTTTCAATCGATCGTAGAGTTGAATTTCATCAGCATATCCGCAATAATTTGCCAGCTTGCGGCATCTGCTCAATGGGCTTGAGAATACAGCATCATGATCGACATCAGCTAATTTCTGCTTTACAATTTCTGCTTCCGATTCAAAAGTGTTTTTTAAAAGTACATCGGTTTGTCCATAGCATGTGCCTTGAGGGACTCCAACCGCTGTATGTCTGACAAGATATATTTTCATAAATTGAATATTCTTAATAATATAATAATTCCCAGATAAAAAGATAGTTCGCAAAGTAGAAAAGTTGCACCGCAACAATCACCTGTATAACCTTGAATCTTTTTTCTCATCAGGAAAATTAATAATATGAATACAAATATAGGAAATAATATTGCTAGCCAAAAGTGAAATTTCCATAATAAAACAAGAGGAAGAAGTCCGAAAATACAAGATATAATGGCTGTTCCGATTGACATTTTGTTATAAACGGTCTTTGATTTACTTGTCTCTGCCGTACGCGCATAAGGCAAAAATAATGTTATCTGAGAGGCGATAAATTTACATAACGGATCGCCAGCCAATATTGCTAAACAAGCTAAATGTAAATTCATATTATCGAATAGCAGATAAAAAAGCAAGAAATAAAAGATAAGGCTTATCACACCATAAGTACCTATGTGCGAGTCTTTCATTATTTCTAAAGTTCGCTCTTTTGTGTTTCCACCTCCGAAGCCGTCGAAGAAATCGGCTAGACCATCTTCGTGTAAAGCACCAGTTATTAGTAGACGGCTAAGAATAGCCAAAACTATGGCGATAGAATATGGAAGAATATGGGCTGCACTCCATAATACACCAACCATTATGACTGACGTTAGCCAACCGACAACAGCCCAGTAATTTATTACCTGTTTGAAATAATCAGGCCGTACATTAAAGGCCTTTAGTCGCCAGAAAGGCAAGCGGGTAAAGAAAACAAGTGCAGCAGCTATACTTTTCATCAATCAGAAATACTTGGTTACCTGTATTTTCTTAAAAGAATTCATCTCATTTATCATTCTTACGGCCGAATCAACAATTGGATAAGCGCATAATGCACCTGTACCCTCTCCTAACCTGAAATCAAGATGCAGAATAGGTTTAGCGGATAGGTATTCAAGTATTTGTTTATGACCTGCTTCATCCCCCTTATGTCCGAAAACAGCATAATGCAATACATTTTCATTAAGTTTAGATGCAGCGAGTAGGCAGTTGGTCATAATGAAACCATCAATAAGGATAATCATCTTTAGTTCAGCAGCTTTTAGCATTGCACCGATAGCCATTACCATCTCGTAACCACCGAAATAACGAATAATATCTTCGGGAGAATTATCTCCTTTATAGTTTTCCAGCGACTGTTTGAGTACTTTGAGTTTATGTTCTACGACTTGCCCCGAATGGTCGCAACCAGCACCGACACATTGTTCTAATGGTGTTCCGGTAAGACATGCCATCCATAGTGCAGAAGATGAAGTATTGGTAATACCCATTTCGCCAAAGCCTATAATATTACATCCTTCATCATAACAAGCTTGAACACATTCTGCTCCTCGTTGTATGGCTAGCTCCATTTCTTCTTTAGTCATGGCTGCCTCGTGCAGATAGTTGCGTGTGCTTTTACGAATCTTTTTGTCTATAATAGAGTCTTCCGCTTTGAAATCGAAATTAACACCGGAATCTACTACCTTGAGATCGAAATTATGCTGACGTGAGAGAAAATTGACGCCTGCGCCTCCTGCCCAGAAGTTAGCTATCATCTGATATGTAACTTCCTGTGGCGATGGACTGACACCTTCGGCAGCAATACCATGATCACCGGCAAAAACAATGTGGCAAGGATGGTTTAATTTGGGCTCAAGTGTTTGTTGTATCCATCCTATTTGCATGGCTAGATCTTCGAGTATTCCTAAAGAACCTTTGGGTTTAGTCAGATTGTCTATTTTTTCTTGTATGTATGAGCGAACTTCGTCTTTAGGCTTTTCGATATTGAACTGTATCATTTTTTATTTTTGGTTTATTATTTTATTTTCATTGGAATACCCGATATCATGAGATATACATCATCGGATTTATTCGCAATATACTGATTCAGCCAACCTTGTAAATCGGCAAATTTTCGTTGAATTTCATTTTGTGATATTTCACCCATCCCTATCTCATTGGTCACAAAAATGAATTGAGCATCTTGTAGGGTGAAGTTATCGAATTCAGATTTCAAGGCATCCAAAGATTGTTCTACATTGGATTCTAAGTCAAAGAAAAAGTTTGTAGCCCAAAGGGTTATACAGTCTATCAGAATTATACGATCTGCTAAATCGTGTTTACTTAGTTCTTTCTCTTCTTCTATATTTGTCCATTCTTTCCCTCTATTGGCTTTATGTCGTTCGATGCGTCTGCGATGCTCATCATCCCAGATGCGCGAAGTTGCCATATATACAGGGTGAGGCGAAAGTGATAATGCCAATTGCTCCGCATAATTACTTTTGCCTGAACGTTGTCCGCCTGTTATGAGGGTTATTTTCGTCATTCTAATTATTATTCGCCCCCTTTAAACCAATTAAGGCTTAACTGATCTATAGTCAGATATTCATTCGGAATACTGTTTATTTTTGTAGAATCGCCTTTAGCTGTTATACGATAATATACATTTTTAAGAGCTTCGTCATTTACTTGATATTCGGGGTCCTCAATAAATTGTGCCTGATAGATTCCTTCTACACCTTCTAATTCAGAGCCCTTCCATTTTATAGTATATAATGCCGCATCCATTCCCGAATATCCGTAAGTAAGGCCTCTTATCAAACCTTCTCTTGGATAAAATGTAGGATTCATAAATTCGACTTTCTTTTTAAAAGTACCGTTTTTAGGATTTAACAAATACACATCGTGTATATTTTTAAGACAACAACCTGCCAGCGGATACCAGTGTATATCTAAATCTTTATATCCATCACCATTTATATCTCTTATTTCGTCACTCATAAATGTATTATAGCTTTGCTCATTATGGTTGACTAGTTCAAATTTATTGTTTTTGAATAAATATATATCTATCAATACATCTCCATATTCAACTGTTCTTTTGATGAATAAATGTTTATGATTTGCTGAGAATAAATTCCCCAAAGAAATAAAAACTTTAGTCGGATTATATACTTCATCACCTTCTACCTGATATTCATCGGTAAAGCTTGCCTTATCTTTATTCTGAACAGCTATAGACAAAGCATTTTTCAAAATATCATCCATTCTTAAGCTATCGGAAACGTCCTTGAGATTATCAACTGTTTGCGAATTAGCTACATTATCTTTTGCCTGAAAAGATAAAAAAGTTAGTGCAACGAGTGCAGTAATCAATAGTTTTTTCATAGTTATTTTCTGAATAAATGTTTAAACTGATGCGAGTATAATTTGGACAATCCTTTACGATTATCAATAGCGTCACCCACTACAATCATTGTAGTAAGAGTTAGGTTATTATCTTTTACAATTTTAGCTAAATCCTTTAATTCTCCACGATAGATACGCTCGTCTTTCCACGTTAGTTTGTAACATGCAGCAACGGGTGTTGTAGGTGGATAATGTTCCAATAAATCTTTTTGTACATCTTCTACTACGGTTGCACTTAGAAATATACACATTGTACTTTGGGAGCGAGCCAACAAATTTAATTTCTCTTTCTCCGGCATTGCTGTGCGACCTTCGCCACGAGTCAGTATAATCGTTTGTACTTTCTCTGGTATTGTAAATTGAGATCGTAGTGCAGCCGCAGCAGCCTGAAAAGAGGATATCCCGGGGGTTATATGATATGACATATCATATTGGTCGAAATATGCCATTTGCTCTTGTATAGCGCCATAGATACATGGGTCTCCTGTGTGTAAACGGACAACAAGTTTTCCCTTATCGTAAAACTCTTTCATTGTAGTAAACTGTTCTTCCAGATCCATCGAAGCAGAACTGCGAACAACCGCCCCTTCTTTCGCACAATAAGTTAATTCAATGGGTACAAGACTGCCGGCATAGAGAATTAAATCTGCAGTTTCTAAGAATTGACGTCCTTTTACCGATACTAAGTCCGGATCACCGGGACCTGCCCCTACTATTTCGATATGCCCCTGACGAACAACTTCTGCATCTAATGCTAAAGCAAAAGTGAAATCATTACCATGGCTCAACACACCTTTGTGTTTCTCAAGAATTAGTGGACCTCCATTACCACTTTTGATGGCTGTGGATTCAGATACTCCAAAAACAGAGGTAACTTGTTGTACCTTTTCTGATGGGTTCGGGACTTCTATATCTCGTAGCTCGTCAGCCGAGTAGATATTGACAGGAATACTATTAAAGTGTGCTTGCAATTTCTTCAATAAAGGCTCATCTTTCTTGAGATCGATAGATGAAATATCCTTTATAGAAGCTTTTGCAATATTAAGTCCTTTTAGCTCCATATCAATCAATTCTGCTATTCCTTTCGGATCACAATCTTTACGACAGCCAATACCTAAGTGTAATACCTGAGGATGATAGTATATTATCTGTATACTTGCATCCGGATATAAATAAGGAGTGACAGCAATCAGTAACTCATAATTATACAAATCGATGTCTTCGTATTTGTAGAATACTTTTACATGTTCCGGGGCTGTGCGTTCCAAATACTGAGTTCCTTCGTCGTATATATCCAATAGCAGAGCTGTAGGTCTCTTATTGACGAACGATGTAAGAGGATAATTCAGATTAGCAGCGTTAGTTTCTGTAATCCAATCATATTTTTGTCCGAGAATATCCAGTGCCCACAAATTGGTATTATCGCTTTGTGTCGTTATAATAGCTTCTCCGCCTATGATGTGTGCAATACGCGTAGTCAATTCATTAGCACCGCCCACATGGCCTGACAATACAGATATCACATATTTGCCTGTACTATCTATATTTACAACAGCGGGATCATTGTGCTTATCTTTGATATATGGGGCTATGGAGCGTACGCAAATACCCATAGCACCAATGAAAACAAATGACTCTGTTTTTTCAAATATATCCTTAACACAATCATTTATAGAACAGATATGCTCAGTGCCTTTTATACTTGCTTTGGTATAAATTTGCGAATCTGTAAGCTCTTTTTTTATTGTTTCAGCTAATGGATAGCTGGATTCTGATGTTAATATAATTGCCGTTTTAATCATTTACACATTAGATTTTAAATTTCGCTTTCATTACATCTATTGTATTAAAATCATCTATTTTAATTGAAATGCTTTGATCCAATATTAGATTATTAGAGTCAATAGCACTTAAGAACAAAGATTTACTATCTTCTGAAACAGAGTTAAAGACAATAACTCCGTCTTTATTTAAAACACCTACTAATTTAGTAACTATTTCGTTCATTTTCCCTCCATGTCCACCAATAAATACAGCATCGGGATGCGAAATAGTTGAAATATCTGTTTCTACAAAGTCCCCTATAAAAGATGTTATACCGGGTGTACCAAATCTATGGGCATTACTTTCTATTAGCACTCTACCTTCTTCACGTTGTTCAAAAGTATATATTTGCAAATGAGGAAACTGCATTTTAGCTTCTATTGAAACAGAACCGGTACAGAAACCAACATCCCAAAGTACGGCTTTACCTCTTAGTTCTAACATACTTAAGGATAGTAATCTAACAGGCATCTTAGTTATCATTTTAACTCTTCCATTCAATAAATGAAAGTCGCTTTCGGGGATTCCAAACGGACGAGGGCGAGTATATATTTTTTGCAAGATGAGATTATTGGGAAATGAGAAAGTTTTGCCTATTACATCTTTTAAGTCGAATGTGGTAACTATCTCTTCCTCTTTATTACCTAATAACTCCCCCACTGATATTGTATAATTATCGTAACCATATTCGAGCATTCGTGAAGCAATCGAAGATGGGGTATGTTCTTTATTATCGGTCAATACGCCTATCTTTTCGTACCCTGTTATCAATGCTTCGTCGAATTTGTTCCATGGGCGACCGGTCAACGATACGATGTGCATATCCTGATAGGGCATCACAAGCCGATGTGCTAATAACTGCAATGAATTGAAGTAAGGATATAAGATAATTTCGGCATCCGGCATTACTCGTTGTATTGTATTAGCAAAGCCAAAAAATAAAGGATCACCTGATGCAAATACCACTACATCTTCAAATACGCTATATTGCTTAAATACATTATCCAACGGAACAGTTATACTGATCCACATATAATTTTTCGGTAATGTTCCCTTAACAATATCATGATGGCGTGCTCCTCCCGAAAACACTTTATTTGAAGTTATTACTTCAAGTATTTCGGGTGAGAAATGCTGCTCTTTATTATCGTCTATACCTATAACGTAAAATTTCATATTATCTGAAAATATAACTGATAGTTAGTATGTATATTATAACCAATGCAATCATAAGAATCTCGACTTTGCGGTTTATCCCTACGGCTATTTGCATATCGTTGGTTGTTAGGTCTTTTGAATTATCTCCGATATATGGTTTTTCTACCAATTTACCGAAATAATTATTGGGTCCGCCAAATCTACAATTGAGTATCCCTGCCAGAGCAGATTCGGGATAACCCGAATTGGGGCTTGCATGCTGATTGCCATATTTCTTGACAAACGAAAATAGTGATAGTTTTCCACTTACTACTATCATTAATAATGCTGTTAACCGTGCCGGAATATAATTTACTACATCGTCTATTCGTGCAGCCCAACATCCGAATTGTTTATATCTTTCACTCTTATAGCCTATCATCGAATCGAGTGTATTGATCATCTTATAGGCCAACATTCCCGGAACACCTAAAAGCATATACCAAAATAGCGGTGCTATAACTCCATCACTTAAGTTTTCAGCTAACGTTTCTAGCGCTGCTGTTCGTATTTGTTGTTCATTTAGTTGTGATGTATCTCTGCCTACAATGCGTGCTACTTGTGTTCTGCCTTCTTCTAATGAACTGTCGACAGCTATAAATACTTGTTCGACCTCTTTTATAAGTGTTTTTCCCGCTAAGCAATAAAAGACAATAATTGAGGAAAAAGTTATTGCTAAATAAGGATGAATTATGTTTAACCCTTTTACTATATAAAGTGTGAATAGAAAACATAAGATTATTAAACATATAGCAAATAATCCTCCTTTTAGCATCTTTCTGTTTCCCTTATTCAATCTTTTCTCTCCCCATGATATAATTTTACCGAACCCGACAACGGGATGCGGCAAACTAGATGGATCACCAAATAATAAGTCGGCAATCCACCCTATCAATAAGGGTATTATAAAAAGTAGAGTTATATCCATTGTTTAATTGATTCTACCAATAAATTATTTTCTTGCTCTGTTTGAGTCGCTATACGAAAATACCGTTCATCCAGTCCTCTGAAATTGGAGGCATCACGGATTAATATTCCGTAATTGTCTATTAAGTATTTTTTTAAGTCTGATGCTTTTTTATTATCCAACTTGCACAAAAAGAAGTGTGTATCAGTTGGTAAAATACTTAAGCCTTTTATCTGTGATAATTCGTTTTGCAATCGCTTACATTCAATCAGGTATTCATTTATATCAAGTTGTGACGACAAATCATTATCAAGGAGAAACTTACCTGCTTCTATGGCTAATTGATTGACAGACCAAGGCATACAATACGCTTTTATTCGCTTTATAAGTTCAGAGCAAGCTGTAATATATCCTAAACGCAATCCTGGGATAGCATATTGTTTTGTCATAGAATGCAACAAGATCAAATTTGGAAACTCTATAGCCTCTTCAATTGACAATAGATCTTTAGTTGTATAATATTCGTATGATTGATCGATAACAAAACAAATATCAGAGTGCTCATTTATGTATTGTTTCAGATAATCAGCACTGTATATAAAGCCATTCGGATTATTGGGATTACATAACCACACCAATTGAGTGTTCGGTTTTATATTCTCCAATTTTTCACAAAATGATAATTCGTACTTATTAATTCTGCAAGCATCCTCGTATTCGCTGAATGTCGGGATAATAATAGTAGTTTTAGCTCTTCTATATGTTTGTGCGATTAAATAAATAGCTTCTGTTGCTCCATTAGTCATACAGAAGCTATTACTATCTGCATTATACTTTTGAGCCAAGAGCTTTGCCAACGAAATAGCATCCGGTTCGGGATAAGCATGTATCGTATTTATCTGCGAACATAAATGAGCTTGTAATAATGAAAGATCAAGCTTATTGTAAACATTCGAACTGAAATTACTCACAATCGTTTTGCCATGGCTATATATGTCGTCTCCGTGTCCGTTCAGCATATTAATTTTCGTCTGTCATTATTTTATAAACCAAGTCCATATTTACATGCTCACGGATATGGTCAGCCAGCTTATTATATTGCTCTTCTTTGAAGGCTTTAAAATCGAATGGCTTATCTGATATTTTTTCGACATATGGTGCAAGCAAATAATCTATAACTACCCCATTATCTAAAATGCCATGAATATATGTTCCAAAGCATTTATTATTCAAGAAATAACCGTCATGTGTACCATCCTGCAATTGATTCAGAGGTGAAGATTGTGTATCTTTTAAAGGAACAGTTGTTCCCATGTGTATCTCATAGCCTTCGCAAATAGAATCTGAACCGAGAAATGAAAATTTAACCTGACGGGTCACTTTCTCTCCTTGTATCTCCGTAGAGATAGGTAGTAATCCTAATCCCGGCAATCGTTCTATATCCCCTTCTAAGTGTTGCGGATCACATACCTCCTGCCCCATTATCTGATAGCCTCCGCAAATACCTACAACCGTAGCACCTGCTTTATGAGCTTTAACGATGCTTTGCGCAACACCATTGCGGCGAAGCTCATATAGATCGGCAATAGTACTTTTGCTTCCAGGTATAAGTACAATATCAGCTTTTTCTATCTCATCTGTATTATTGGTATAGTAGAGATGCACACGAGGATCACGCTCCAATACATTGAAGTCGGTAAAATTAGACAGGTGTCTTAACAATACAACCGCTACATTCACTTTGCCATACGTTGCTTGCAGATTCTTAGTTTGTAACATTACCGAATCTTCCTCTTCGATATAAATATCCTTGTAATATGGTACAATACCAACAACGGGGATATGGCATAGGTCTTCGAGTATCTTAATTCCCGAGTCGAACAACCGCATGTCACCTCTGAATTTATTGATAAGAATACCTTTTACATGTTTTCGTTCCTCTTCGGTAAGCAACATAATTGAACCGTAAACAGATGCAAATACACCACCTCTGTCTATGTCGGCAACAAGTATTACATTGGCATTGGCGTTCATCGCCATTGGTAAATTAACGAGGTCGGTATCGCGTAAATTAATTTCGGAAATACTGCCTGCACCTTCCATTACAATAGGATTAAAGCGCCTTTCCAAGCGATCGAAAGCATCGTTTACTTCTTTACGAAAAACATCACGACCCTCTTTTTTGAAGTATTCATAAGCATCTTGATTCCCAATCGGCTTACCATGTAACACAACCTGGCTTGTCTTATCTGACGATGGTTTTAAAAGTAAGGGATTCATATCAGTGTGACAAGCAACTCCTGCGGCTTCAGCCTGTACAGCCTGTGCCCTGCCTATTTCCAAACCTTCGGGTGTGGCATACGAGTTCAAAGCCATGTTCTGTGCCTTAAATGGCGCAGGATGATAGCCGTCTTGCAGAAAGATTCGGCAAAATCCACTAGTTATGATACTCTTACCGACATCGCTGCCTGTACCGGCAAACATGATGGGGCGGAGTTTCTTTTTTGTTTTATCACATATTTCACACATCGCGTCCCGGTTTTAATTGTTCAGCATCATCCAGAGTAAGGATAGAATTAACTAACGTTGCAGCTAAATTACTTCCTCCTTTTCGTCCTTCAACTATCAGTTTGGGTATATTCTTAAATGGTTTGGTCATGTGTTTCGATTCACGCACATTTACAAAACCTACGGGTGCGGCAATTATTCCTATCGGGTATGCTTTATCTTTACGGATTAATTCGCATAGTTCCATTAATGCAGTCGGGGCATTTCCAAATACATAAAGGGCATCGGGATGCTCTTCTGCTGCCAGACGAATACCTGCCTGTGTGCGTGTAATTCCCTTATCTTTAGCTAAAGCTGCAACACTATCGTCGTGCAGATAACATTTCACTTCTATACCCATACGTTCCAATGCACCTTTGCGGATACCCGAAGCAGCCATTGTTACATCTGTGATAATAATGCGAACCGTACCTTTTGTAACCTCTTTGTGTAGTTTTTCTACTGCCCTATCATCTATATTCAGAATATTTTCCATGTCGAAATCGGCAGTCGTATGAATAGCATGAAGCAGAGCCCATTTTTTATCCAATGGTATATCTTTATTCTTTAACTCGCTCTCAATTGTTTGGAAACTACGTATCATTATATCCTGACCAATGCCCACATCTTCTCGTTGAGCCTCACGATAATAACCGCGAGGTGTAATAATATGGCTTTCATCGAAAAGATAAGATTGAGAATTACCGATAATGATAATTGTAAACATATCTATTTCCTCAGGATCAAATTGACCTAATGTAGTCACTTTTACCTCTTGCTCGTCGCGTCCCGCTTGGCGTACATATCCAATCGGGGTATCAGGCGAACGGTCTTTTAGAAACAATTCTATCAGGCGGTACAATTGCCAGTAGCGACCATTACTCTTAGGATTGTATATTGCAGTAACGAAGTCTGCCGACGAAGCAGCAATAATTCGTTTCTCTATCCGATCCCATGGAGTCATTAGATCGGATAAGGAAATTATGCAAAAGTCGTGACCAATAGGACACCCTAATAATGCAGCTGCTTTCTGAAAGGCACTGATTCCGGGTAGTACTTCTATTTCAATATCACTGTTTCTCTCTTTTTTCATTTCGTAAACAAGCGGAGACATACCATAGATACCTGCATCGCCCGAACTGATAACGCAAACCGTTTTACCTTCTTCGGCATATTTGAATGCTTCTTCGGCACGTTGGCGTTCTTTCTTCATTCCTGTATCTATACAAAGGGCATCGGGTTTGATAATATCTTCTACAAATTGAAAATAATATTTGTATCCTACTACTACATCCGATATTCTGATAGCATGAAGCACTGCCGGAGTTATATCATTTTTTGAGCCGGGACCAATACCTGCGACTATAATTTTTCCTACTGACATGGGTTGTTTTTATCTTTAGATTTATTAGAACAAATATACCGTTTTAATTTCTTTATTTTGCGTTTCAAATACCTAAAACCTAGCCAGACACCCGTGAAAGAGACAAGTGTTCCTCCGATCATTGTTGTCCACATTACAATATTCCATAACACCGGGCGCTCTGCCAAAAACTTAAATTTAAAACTATGTAAGCCTTGATATGCCCATTTGCGTGCTTTCAGATTGGTATTGTAATAACGAATAGTTCCATTTTTCGGATTGATATAATAAGTACTGTTGTCTGCGTCATTTATTTCAGCTTTGTAAACAGGTAACGCTAGGTGATCTGTTCTGCCGACGTAGTAATTGTCGTATTCAGTCATTAACGATATATTTATTTCCTCTTTATGTGTTTTGGATAACCTATTTCGGATCGCATCTTTATCTAATAAGAGATTGACGACTTCATCCGAAGATGCGTCGAATACGTATAAGCTATCGCCTATAATAGCCTTATACAATGGTATATTTCCGAAAGACGACCACTCTATACTTTTTACCTTATCCGGGTATTTACTTAATATTTTTTGATACGATAAAGGATAGCCTTCCGATGGAATATGCAATTGTGATTTATATAGGCTTCTGCCAATTGTCGAATCATGTGTTTTTACCATCCAGTCAGGTACATCAGCTAATGACATCATTCCACTAAAAACAAATGTAAAAACGAATAATCCGAATACGAAACCTAATATATGATGCCATTTATAAGAAAACTTGCGGTAAGGGGTTCTTACTTTTTTCTTATTTTTGTATTGTTTATAAAAAACATAAATGCCTAGTATATTTCCTCCTAAGCACATAATAGAACCGATGCCGGATAACCATACCACAACATCAGACCACAGTTGCGAATCCTGACGAAGTGATGTAAAATAAACCCAATGTGGTATTGCTCCCACCCATGTCCAAAAACGACTGTCTTTATCTGTAAATTGTAGCGCTTCTCCAGTTTTGGAAGATACGTATAATTGATGTTCTTTATTATCCGAAAAGTGAAATTTATATATGGGGAAGTCTTTTTTCAAATAACCGAATGGTATCCACTGATCTAGTTCGTAAAGCGTATCTACTTTAGTGATATTTCTATTATTCCATTGCTTAGCATAAGATTCTATTTGCGAATATGATATATTATCAATAAATAACACGGCAGTATCAATAGATATTTTATATACGCTGTCGTTTGTAACTATTTCAAATATAGGAGTGTTATATCTTATTTTTAAAGAAAGACTTGAGATGTTTTTATCTTTTGGCAAATTATTTAAGACTGAATCAATACTCGGTACACTATTAGGTAATACCTGCATATTCTGATACTTATCCTTTGTTTTTATTTTCGGAAATGTATGATAAATCATTACAAATCCTGAAAGGAACCAAACCAAGAATAGGATGCTGAGAATAGTTCCCAGCACCCTATGAATTGAATATAATATTCTTTTTAGCATATCATTTTAAGCTATAAGATATTGTTGCTAAAAAGTTTGTCGGTGCACTCGGTACCATTTGATTTCCCAGCGCTTGGTTATAGTATTTTTCATTGAACATATTATTGACATTAACTGATAATCTAATGCCACTATTCAATTTATACGAAGCCCCCATATCTGTTAACCAATAGGATGGGAAATATATATCATTACTCAAACTGCGATATACTTCATCCATATAAGAGACAGTAAAGTTTACCCCTAAGTTCTTGAAAAAACCTTTTTGTACAGTATAGTTTCCGGCAGCAATAAATGTATTTTTGGGTATAGTAGCTAAGGTCATACCTTTATTGGGGTCGACATCTAGATATTTATTTTTAGCCAAGTTCACAATTTTAGCATCTATATATGCATATCCTAGGGTTAAAGCTAAACCGTTTGTAGGATATATACTTATATCCAAATCAAATCCTTTTGATTCGGTGGAGCCAACCTGCCCGATAACATTTTTAGTTACTCCATCCTCTTCTACAGTATCCAAAGTCTTTTTTTCATTATTACGACGAATGTAATAAACACTTCCTGTTGCTTGTAATAATGACTTATAAGTATATCGTGTGCCTATTTCGGCTTGGTAGCCTGTTTGAGGTTTGAATATTTCTTTTCCTTCCTCGGGGTAAAACCTGTCGCCATTTCCATTTATATAGACAGTTTTTTCAGAATAAACATCGCTATAAGGAGTAAAAAACGAGGCCATCGATGCATAAACAGATACATCGGGATGTGGCAGATAAACTGTTCCTAAACGATAACTGAATGCTGATGTATTATTTTTAAAATACCCTTTTTGTTCTGATTTATGATATTGTCTTTTGCCATTATAAGTTGGTATACCACTCTCACTCATATATTTGAAGAAATCATAACGTCCTGCAAGCATTACTTTCCATTTGTCATTCAGTTCTATCAGGTCTTGTAGATAAATACCATGTGTATAGAATTTAGTGAGTGTAACCTTACTAAAACTTGATGTCATATAACCCATGCTTTGAGGATCATTAACTACCACTTTCGAAAACAATCCGGGACCCTGTACATCTTTTCCCAGATTATAACCGGTAAATGAATTCCGGTTCATCTGAGAGAAGTTATAACCCCCTAAAAAGTTATGTTTAATATCTCCTGTTTCTAATTTACCGGATAATTCAAATTGATTCATCAATGTTTTACTAAGATGTGAAAATCGTAGCGGAAATGTTAATTGCACAGTATCAAGTGATATATAAACTGTTGAATCTCGTAATCCGTCTTTAGATTTTCTTTTATAATAGTGGTTATAGATAGGATTATCTTCCCCACTCTCTAAATAGCTTAATTCTTCTGTTCCAAAATAGTCAATATCGTCAGAAATGTAAGAAATATAGTTTTCAAGTTTCAAACCATTCCCGAAAACCTTATCATATCTAGCTGAAATATTGAAATTCTTATTGTAAAAGAAATCAGATTCATTATTGTATCTAGCTTTTCTATTCAGTCCCGGTTGCATTTCTCCTTTTTTCAGATAGGAAGTACCATCCAGATTATAAATATCATTAGCCATATTAGGAGGCAATCCTATTTCGGTACCATAGAAATCGCGAACTGCTCCTCCCCTAACCACAATATTACTTGTTGCATCGAGTTTGTATCCCAAAGCTAGATACCCCGATAAACGATTATTTCCATTATCTCTCCAGCCTTCCTGATCTGCATAATTGATCGTTGCTCTATAGTTGAGTTTATCAACAAGTTTGCCCCCAAAATCCATTGTGGCCTGTCTGTTTTGCCAACTACCATAAGACATACGAGTATTTACCGTAGTTGTGGCGGTCGGTGCTTTTCTTGTGATATTTAGCACTCCACCCACAACCGAATGTCCATACAGAACCGAAGCCGGTCCTTTTAATAACTCTAATGACTCGACAGAAGATAAATCAGGAAATGGATTTGAGTTTACGATAGTTCTCTCATCTCTCACGCCATCAATCATTATGGCTGCATTGGTAAATCCCCGCACCGAAAACGTTTGGAATGCACCATAGCTCGTTTGCATGCGAGTACCGGGTAGAAACTTAACAGCATCTTCGAGATTCAGAATCCCTCTCATTTCTAAGTCTTTACTTGAGACACTAGTCACTGAAAGAGGCAGATAACTCAATGGCACATTAAGATTAATCATATTTACTCTTTGTTGGATAGGAGCTTCTATAACAATCTCTTTTATAGCATGAACTGTGTCGGTAATGTTTTTATATTGGGCATTAATTACCCCTGCTGCCATTATAAAAATGGCAGATAATATTATTTTTTTCATTAAAATTAATGTGTTTTTTGTGCTTACTTAGTCTTATTTCATTTTTTCTCCGGTTACTTCATAAATGGCCTTTTTTTTCATAATGCCAATTTTACGGTGGTGAGAAATAAATTTAAGGTGAGAAATAAATAGGTCTTGTATTGCAGGATTTTGCCCTAAGCCTTCCATGTGTACATCTACAGCAAATCCTTTTTCCTCTAAGTCTGATTTCCAGTCTTCTGCAATGTCGTTTTTAGCATGTTCGCCTGCTACAAAAAGAAAAGGAACAAGCACGACCTTCTTTGCTTTCATCGAATTTAGGCGCATCAATACATCATCAAATTCGGGGTAACCCTCTATTGTTGCTACAAAATAGTTATTATACCCTTTCGATTTCAACATGTAATCTAACATCGCATATTGGGCAGTAGAAGAATCGTACGTACCGTGCCCTATCCAAATATAAGCTGTGGATGTGTCTTTCTTTTGAGCTAATACTTCTATAACATTTTCATAGTCGTGTGGTGAATACAATAACGGATCACCTATACGGATTTCTTTAAAAGAAGACCGCATCTGATCCACTTCGTTGTTTAAGGCTTCCATCTCTACCCCATCGATAATACAAGTCGCTTGTATTAAGATGTGTGTGTATCCCTCTGCTTTTAATTGTTCCAGAGCCTGAGAAGCGTTCATTTTTTGAATACCCCTCTCTCCTAAACGTTTTACTACGATACGTGAAGTATATGCTTCACAAAATTCTACATTAGGAAATTCTTCTTTTACTTTTTCGTTAATAGCATCGATAGTTAAGGCGCGAGTGTCAGCATGGGTGGTACCGAAGTGAACCATCAATATGGCTACTTTGTCTCCTTTCCCTAATGTTTTGAAGATGTCGGAGGCTTCAAAATTTGGACCGGAATGAGCTGCTAGGGCATTAGAAAAAGCTAATACCATGAGCATGAAAAAGGTTTTTTTCATTATAATAATGAATAAAGTGTTAATAAAATATTCTTGACCCCGAGAATACGTATTTACTGTTTTGCTTGGCAGGTTTCCTGACTTACTCCATCTTTGAATATCCTTCCCATCGTACCAGTTATCAGTCATCAGTCATCAGTCATCAACTAGATTGTTGTTCACTGTTTACTGTTCACCGTTTACTGTTTCTGACAGTGGTATGAGTATTATTCAAAGACTTAAGAAGAGTTTACAGTAGCGGGCACTGTCTCGGATTTTAACCGAATTCCCTTTTAAATACAATAGACGATTGTCCATTAGTATCACCTAAGCGGTTGCAAAGATAGTCTTAATAAATGTTATAGGAAATAGTTTCAATAAAATAAATAAAACTTATGTATATATAAATATGATTTATAGTGTTCATTTCATATTTTTGTAATAAGAATCAGTTTTATGAGCAAGATATCCAATTTTCTTATTGCAGCCACATCATCAGGATCAGGAAAAACGACCTTGACCTTAGGCTTATTGAGGGCATTAAAGAACAGACAATTAGAGGTGCAACCCTTTAAGTGTGGTCCAGATTATATAGATACTAAATACCATGATTTGGCATCGGACGGCCATTCTATTAATCTGGATTTGTTTCTGTCTTCCCCCGGTCATGTGAAGCAATTATATGCAAAACATAGCGCAAGTAAAGATGTTTGCGTCACCGAAGGTGTTATGGGACTTTTCGATGGGTACGATCGTATGCAGGGAAGCAGTGCACAGATAGCCGAATTAATTGATATTCCTGTTGTACTCGTTATTAATGCTAAATCGATGGCATATTCGGCAGCGGCAATGCTATATGGATTTAAAAATTTCTATAAGAATATAAATGTTGTAGGTGTTGTTTTCAATTTTGTAGGTTCAGAAAGCCATTACCATTTCCTTAAAGAAGCATGTAAGGATGTTGGAATAGAGCCTTTAGGTTATCTTCCTAAGCAAACGGATATAGAAATACCGTCACGCCATCTGGGATTAAGTCTCGATAAGGAATTTTGTTTCGACGATTTTGCTGATAAAGTAGCTTTACTTATTGAAGAACATATCGATATAGATCGTTTGCTGGAAATAACAAAACAAGAGAGACCTGTTGTTTGCCTAGCGGATAAAAAGATAACAAATAAAAACTTAGAAATTGCTGTTGCTTATGACGAAGCATTCAATTTCTTCTATTACGAAAATATAGAGTATTTGAAAGAATTAGGAGATATTACTTTTTTTAGTCCTCTGTGGGATAAGGAACTACCGAAAGCAGACTTTATTTATCTTCCCGGTGGATATCCCGAATTACATCTATCAGAATTGAGCGAAAATAAATCGATGCACGAGAGTATCAGAAATTACATCGAAAATGGAGGTAAGCTATTAGCTGAATGTGGTGGAATGATGTATTTATGCTCATCTATTGCAGATAAGGATGGAAATGCTTATCCAATGGTAGATGTTTTGAAACAAAATGCTACTATGCAACAAATGAGGTTAAAGTTGGGTTACCGTAGTTTCAATTACAATGGGCAGAATATTAAAGGGCACGAGTTTCATTATTCTAAAATCGCAGATGCGGAAGACTCTATTTCTATTGCTAAAATATATAATGCAAAAGGTATAGAAGTGGATGCCAAATTATTTCGTTACAAAAATCTGATTGCAGGTTATACCCATATTTATTGGGCACAACTGGATTTATTGAGTCTTTTTGAATAAACAAAATATTGTTATGAGAATATATACACGAGGTGGAGATAAGGGCAAAACAGGAATACACGGTGGTCAGCGTGTGGATAAAGATGATATACGTATTGAAGCAAACGGTTGCCTCGACGAACTGAACAGCATGATAGGTGTTGTACGTGCTTATCTGTCTGATGAACATGAATGGCAGCAATTATTATTTCTTATACAATCTGAAATGATGGTTGTTATGTCGCATGTGGCAACACCTTCCGATATACGCGAAAAGAATCCGAATAAACTGTCTGATAATTTAGTTACGCTATGTGAGGGGCAAATCGATAACCTGACGAATAAAATGGGTCAAAATTCTCACTTTATTCTTCCGGGTGGCAATTTGGTTTCTGCACATCTGCAATTAGCGCGAACTATTGCCCGCCGTGCAGAACGTAGATTGTGGACGCTGAATAAAATAGATGAACTACCTCCTATTATATTACAATTTGTAAATCGCTTATCTGATTTATTCTTTGTCATGGCACGTTTCGAGATGAATCAGCAAGGTGATGTAGAAGAGCGATGGAAAGATTTTCTGTATAAAAAGAAAAGAGACTGAATGCACTATTCAGTCTCTTTTTGCATATAATATTTGGCGAGAATTCGATATAAACATCAGGTAATTATGAGCTCGTCTCTATCTTTCGCCCGCTCTGTCATCCCGATATACAGTGAGGGATCTTGACTACTCCTTGGAATAGGATAACAGATCCCTCACTACGTATCGGGATGACAAGTTCAAGTAAAAAAATATCAGTTATTGTTCCTTTCCTTAATATGGAACTCACTTTATTTACTAAACTTTATTGCTAAACTTACAAAGAATGTACGCCCGGGAGATAGCGTAGCATAGCTACTTCCATAAGGTCTGTCATCTACAAAATCAAATAAGTTCTCAACACCAAAGCCAGGTTCAAGTACAACACCATTCATACTTTTGAATGTATGGTTTGTCGATAAATTCCACAATTGATATGTACGTGCCCATTCGTTCGAAAAATATCTTTTGCTTTGCAGACGTCCGTTGAAATTGAAGTTTGATCTGAATAATCCCCAATCTTTAGCATAGTTTACATTCACATTTCCCGTATGACGGCTTATACGTTGAAGATCTTCTCCTGTTTCCAGATTTTTAGCTCTTACATAAGCATATCCCCCACCTGCAGTAAGGCCTGCGCCAATGTAATAGTTGAACGATACATCGAATCCTCTGATACGTGCTTTATCCCTGTTCACATATTGGTCTCTCTTTGGAAAACCATTTTCTACATCTTCGGGCAATGGTGTAACACTTTCTTTTTCAATAATGTTTTTAACTTCATTAATGTAGCCGTTTATCGATGCGGTAAATTTACCACTGATATATTCGGTACCAATCGAGTAATAGTTTGAAGTTTCAGGTTTTAAGTCCAGATTACCTACAGTAACAGTTTCTTTTGTACCATATGACTCATAGTAAAGCTGTTTTAAATCGGGAACTCTGAATCCTGCTGCATATGATGCCCTGAAATTTACGTTATCGAGCGTATACATTGCTGACAATTTAGGTGTTAATTTACTATTGAATGTTTCGTGATATACATATCTGATACCCGGTACAAACTGTAATTTATTATTCAGCAATCTTATTTCGTCCTGTGCATAGATAGCTGATGTATAAACATCTTTCGATCCGTCTCTTACATCAGTTTCATTTTTCAGGTAATCGATTCTATATTCGGTACCGACTGAAATTTTATTATATTGTCCGGCATTAAATACACCTTTCAGATTGGCATTATAGTATTTTTGACGACGAACAAATACTTCATCTCCGGCTACGACTCCGGTTTTCGTATTATCAGCTATATATACTTGCGAATAATCGAAGTTGTCCGTATTCAAATCCAATGAGATAACACCTTCATTTTTGAGAAGATATTTACCACCCAAACCGATCGAATAATCTTCGTATAGCATATTATATGCTGATACACTTGGTACGCGTATATATTTTTTATCATAAAGACTACCTTCCACATACACGCTTAATTGTTTTGTTGGAGCAACAGAAAGCTTCTGACTTAATATATCGGAGTAAAAGCGCATGGATGCTTGCGCTTCGGTATCCACGAGTTCGCCTGTTTTACTGTCTACTGTTTTCGAGTTTAATTGCCATCCATCTGATTGATTCCGTTGGTATGCCGTAGAAGATGAAAATATTCCCAGATTCAAATCTACATTTATACCTTGAGTAAACTGTCCATATTCCGAATAACGTGTATTACTCGATGCGAAAACTTTCTCTTTACGCTTGTCGGTAATAATGTTTACTACACCGGCTATGGCTTCCGAGCCATAAAGAGACGATGCAGCACCTTTAAGTATTTCGATACGTTTCACATTATTCATATTGATACGTGAGAGGTCGATATTTCCACTTACATCACCTGCAAGCCTTCTACCATCTATCAATATAAGAATATACCTATTGCTTAAACCGTTTAGCTGCATATATGTACCCATAGCATTTGGGCTGAATGTAAAGGATGGATTAAGAGCAATCATTGCATTCTCAAAAGTAGGAATATTCACATTTCTTAATTCCTTCTGCGATATTACTTCTATTGCAACAGGCGATTCTTGCGAACGGCGATGTGTTCCTGTCCCTGTAACAACAACTTCATTGAGATTTAGAAATGATTTTACTAATGTAAGTACAATATCTTCTTTCGAGCCATTTACATCTAGACGAGTAGCTTCGAAGTCCATACGACTAGCTCTTAGAGTGTAGTCCCCATTCGGGACATTGTTCAGTTCAAAAAAACCATTTGCATTGGTAACTGTTCCAATTGTCGTTTTTTCGAGACGTACTGTCGCATTTGCAATTGGGCGGTCAGTTTCGTCGACTACCCTCCCTTTTAATGTGATTTGTGCACATAAAACATTAACAAAACAGCACAACAATGCTGTAAAAAATACTTTCTTCTTCATTGAGAATAAATAGAATAAGATGTTAATAACTTATACTCTTGACCCCGAGAGTACATAAATTAATGTATTTTGCCTGGCAGGTTTCCTGACTTACTCCATTTTGAGCGCCTTCCCATCATATCAGTCATCAGCCATCAGTTATCAACGAAATTGTTGTTTACTGTTTACTGTTCACTGTTTCTGACAGTGGCAAGAGGGTTGCTCAAAACTTAACAAGAGTTTCACAGTAGCGGGCACTGTTTCGGATTCTAACCGAATTCCCTTTTAATACAAAAGATGGATATCTTTTTGTATCACCTAAGCAGATGCAAAGGTAGGATTTTTATACTTTTTATAACATATATTAAAGAAAATAGATGTCTATTATAATATCATAAATTAAATCTATATCGTATAATTTCTAATCACTAAAATAAATATTTTTAAAATTGTAATTTTTCTTATATATTTACAATTTAAATCTATAATTAAAAACACCATAAAATAATTCTTCTCTATTATCAACTTAAATATAACAACATGAAATTAACTATCAAGAGTATAATGATGTCTGCGACAGCCTCATTAATGCTATTCAGTTCTTGCTCAAGTACTGAGCCCAACACCCTAACCGCTGAAGAAGCAGCTGACGGTTGGGTTTTATTATTCGATGGCAAGACGATGAACGGTTGGCGCGATTACAACGACTCCGTACTAACCGAACCATGGCATGTAGTAGACGGCTGCATCCAAGCCAAAGGTGACGGAAGTGATGCCAGCGGTTACATCGTCAGTGAAAAACAATACGAAAATTTCGAACTATCGTGGGACTGGAAGCTATTTAAAGGCGGAAACAGCGGTATGCTATACCATGTAGTAGAGCGTCCACAATTTGCAGTACCTTATGTCACAGGACCTGAATACCAACTGATAGACACCCCTAACTTTCCCGAACCACTCGAAGACTGGCAAAAACTAGGCGTAGACTATGCCATGCATTTACCAGACACAACATTGATGAAAGTAAATCCCTACGGAGAATGGAATAACTCGAAAATCATATTTGATAACGGTCATGTGGAACATTGGCTGAACGGCGTGAAAATATTAGAATTCGAAGCATGGACAGACGATTGGTTCGACCGTAAAAACAGTGGTAAATGGGCACATGCTCCTGAATATGGTTTAGCAAAAAAAGGCGTATTCTGCTTACAAGACCATGGTTACCCGGCATCTTTCCGCAATATAAAAGTAAAAGAACTTCCACGCAAATCGAAAGAAGTATCACTCTTTAATGGAGTCGATCTCAAAGGTTGGGAAAAATACGGCACAGAGCTATGGTATGTAAAAGACGGATTACTTATCTGCGAGAGCGGTCCCGATAAACAATATGGTTATCTGGCTACCCGCGAGTATTATAATGATTTCGATCTGTCAGTAGAATTCAAACAAGAAGCAGACGGAAACTCAGGCGTATTTATTCGATCATTCATCGAAGAAGACGTAAAAGTAAACGGATGGCAAGTAGAAGTAGCACCAAAAGGTCACGACACAGGCGGCATCTATGAATCTTATGGTCGAGGCTGGTTAATCCAAATACCAGACGAAAAAGAATCAATTCTAAAAGAAGGAGAATGGAATACACTTCGCATCAAAGCCGTTGGAGACAATGTAACAACCTGGTTGAATGGCCAAGAGATGGTTAATTTCGATGACGCTAAGATTGGAGCAGGCCAAGGACGTATCGCACTACAGATTCACGATGGTGGCGGTATAAAAGTATTATGGAGAAATCTGAAGGTCAAAACTTTGTAATATATAACTATAATAACATATAATAAAGGCTGCATAGATCAATCTATGCAGCCTTTATGTTTTATATAAATTATATACAGATTACTTAGTAGCTGAAGATTGTACTTTATCAAGAACACGTAAGTAGTTACCGCCCCATATCTTAGCTATATCTTCTTCGGAATACCCTTTTCCTATTAGCTTTACAGTGATGTTGATTAAATCGTTCGCTCCTGAACAGCCTATCACGCCTCCACCACCATCGAAATCGGAGCCGATACCTACATGGTCTATACCTGCTACTTTAGCGATATGGTCGATGTGATCGATAACATCTGTCAGACTCGCTTTTTTAGGGTCTTTATTTACAAACATGTCTACAATTGCAACTTGTACTACTCCACCATTCTTAGCAATGGCACGCAGTTGATCGTCAGTCAGATTTCTGTCTTTATTACATAATGCCCGAGCCGACGAATGAGTTGCTACAACTGGCTGAGAAGATAGTTTTATTACATCCCAGAAAGTGCTTTCTCCCGAATGAGAGAGATCGATAATCATTCCCAAGTTGTTCATCTCGCGTATCACATCTTCACCAAATGGACTTAACCCCTTCCACTCTTGGGTAGATGCAGCATTCGATGTATCGCAAATATCATTGTCCTTATTGTGACACAAGGTCATATAACCGACGCCCATTTTCTTGTAGCGAGCCAGATTACTAATATCTTTACCTATGCCATAACCATTCTCCACACCGATAAATACAGCTTTCTTACCTTCTCCTTTCAATCTGATAAGATCGTCTTTTGTGTATGCAATATCACACTTATCTTTGTTCATGCCCACTTGCTTATGTACCCCTTCTATCAAGCCTGTGATATAGTCGACAGCCTTTTGCGAAGAAGCTTTATCTCGTTCACCTTGTCTTATATAAGCAGCCATATAGACACCATCCAGTTTGCCTTCTTCCATTTTAGGTAGGTTTACCTGATTAGTATCTCTGTTAGCAATATTAAAACCCGTTTTCTTAAATTCTAAAGGCGTATCTGTATGCGTATCAACAGATAGAATACGTTGATGTATTTCTTTCGCCTGACGATAAATATTAGCTTCTTTTACCATAAATTTAAATATTTCGAGCATCGTCTTATCGCCACCCATTACATGAGCTTCGGGATGCCATTGGATTGCTAAAATAGGTCTGTTGGGATAAGCTTCGATTCCTTCTATGACACCATCTGTAGCGGTTGCAACGGCTTTAAATCCGGGTGCTACATCTTTTACGGCCTGATGATGGAACGAGTTTACAAACAATTCTGTTTTATCATCAACAACAGCAGCTAATTGCGAACTGGGAGCTACTGATACATAATGTGTTCCTATTTCACGAGCTTCGGTCTGTGAATGTTTTACACTCTTATTTTCGTACTGAGAAGGAATATCCTGAATGAGTGTACCTCCGAATGCTACATTGATTAATTGCTCACCACGGCAAATGCCAAGCACAGGCACATTACGATCTGTTGCAAATTTAAGTAACATCAGCTCATATTCATCTCGTAAAGTATCGGTATCTAATGTTTCTGTATTAGGTTCTTCGTTGTAATATGCAGGATTGACATCACCACCACCCGAAAGAACAAGTCCATCGATACGTTTTACGATATCTAGCAGTGTAGCAGGATCTGTTGTTACTGGTATGATGACAGGGATACCACCTGCTTTTACAATAGATTCTGTATAAGCTGTTGCAATCCGCGAAGCATCGTTATTACTGTAACTAGCCGAAACGCCTATATAAGGGGCATGATATGTTCGATGATTTGTAGCAGCAGAATCTGTTACATGAAATATTTTTTTCAAGCTCAGAGCATCATTTGATTCCTGTGCGTTTATCGATCCGCTAGCGAATAGAGAGCAGAGGATAGTGCTAAATAAAAACTTTTTCATATTATGTTATCTTTATTTTAATCAACATTTTCAGTAGCAATTTGTTTAACCCAATCTTTACCCTCCGATAAGCGGGTTACTAATAACGAACATACTACGTTTCCGGTAGAATTGAGTAAAGTTGCAGGAATATCTACAATAGTGGCTATGATTAATAATGTACCTGCCAGTTCGGGTGAAAATCCGAAGATAGAGCAGATCAGTAACTCGCCTGTCATTCCGCCACTTGGGATAGCACCAACAACAGCACCGACAAGCAAAGCTACTCCTATTATCATAAACATATTGGATGATACCATAGACTCCTGTCCGAAGATAGTAAGTAGAAAAATAATCTTAATGATAGCTGACATTACCGAACCGTCTTTGTGCATATTTGTTCCTAATGGAATTACTGTCTCAGCTATATTAGCAGGAACGCCCATCCGTTTAGATGCTTCTATATTGACAGGTATACAAGCGGCGCTCGATGATGTTGCTATGGCTGTTAACGAAGGGGTTAGCATGTTTTTCCAAAATGAAACAAGTCCTTTTTTACCACCTGCCAGAAGTACATAGATTGAGTTTATACCGAAAAAGATAATGCATGTAAGCATAAGATATAAAAGGAAAACATGCAGATAACCATTTAGTATCTGTTCGCCGAGCCTCCCCACTGTATTTGCAAAATAACAACCCAGACCGATGGGTGCAGCATACATTATCATATTCATCATCTTTAAGATAACATTAGTTACAGCATTTAGAAAGTCGGCAACGGGTTTACCCTTCTCTCCCGAAAAAGCAGTAGCCATTCCAAAAAGTATAGAGAATATAATAAGAGGTAGCAAATTCGCTTTAGTAAGTAGCTGAGTAAAATCGGAAACTGTAAATGTATTAACAAATATTTCGGATGATGATAATTGATTTATTTGCACTTGCTGAACTGTATTCAGTAAAAAATCTGTTTTATCAATTCCTTCCAAAGGATTGTAGAATAGAGTGAAAGTATATGCGACTACAGCAGCTATAAGAGCTGTTGCCATAAATACGAAAATAATATTACGTATCACTTTCCCTACCATGTTCGACTGCTTCATATTACAAATGGCAGACGATACACTGAAAAATACTAATGGGACAATAAGTGCAAATATGAGGTTAAGGAATACATCCCCTACAGGTTTTACTATTGTTGCTCCTTCGCCGAAAATAACACCACTGATACCTCCTATTAAAATACCTCCTATCAGGCAAAGGGTGAAAGCGTAATTCTTTAGAATATTCATCTATATAAGTTAACTATTTTTCCAACTGTAAAACTACACTTTCTTTTTCAAACAAGTTGTTTGTCAGACTCTATATTTAGCTTACAGGAAGATGGTACGACTTGAAAATATCCTCTGCGTGTTCTATATCTTCATTTGTTGGCGATTGGATATCTTTCAATTGATATTGTTTTCCTATTTGTTCCCATTTGTGAATACCCATCTGGTGAAAAGGGAGTATATCTATTCTTTCTATATTGTCGAACTGAGAAACATATTTAGCCCAATCGTGAAGGTCTTTCTCGTCATCTGTAAATTGTGGAACGAGCACATAGCGTAACCACACAGGCTTTTTTATTTCATGCAAATACTCTATGAAATTCAATGTAGGTTCAAGAGGTCTTGCGGTGAGATCATTATACTTGTCGGGATTTATGTGTTTTATATCAAGCAAAACAAGGTCTGTATATTGTAATACTTCCTTTATCTTATCATTCAGCAGATAGCCAGAAGTATCTATAGCTGTATGTATACCTTGTTTTTTACATAATTCAAAAAACTCCAGTATAAAGTCTGGTTGTAATAGCGGTTCTCCACCCGATATTGTTACACCGCCATTTTTTATAAAACTTTTTACTTTCGATACTTCTTGAAAAGCATCTTCAGGACTTATCTCATATTTATAGTCATTCATCTTCCAAGTATCCGGGTTGTGGCAATAAAGACAACGCAGAGGACAGCCTTGCATAAAGAATACAAAGCGGATGCCTGGACCATCTTTTGTTCCGAAGGATTCATAAGAATGAATATAACCTTTCATTACATATCTTTTATAAATAAACAGAGAGGACATATAATATGTTCCTCTCTGTTCAATTTTTTTTATTATCAGAACGATGCTGTGATAGTCCTGTTTATCACATCTAATTGTTGTTCTCTCGTCAGCTTTATAAAATTAACGGCATAACCTGAAACACGTATTGTCAATTGAGGGTATTTCTCAGGATGATCCATTGCATCAATAAGCAGATTACGATCGAATACATTTATATTCAAATGCTGCCCTGTCTGTAAGAAGTACCCATCCATCAAGCCTACCAGATTTGATTTCTTTTCTTCAGTATTTTTACCCAATGTACCAGGTGTAATGGCGAATGTATAAGAAATACCATCGTTGGCATCCTCGAACGGAAGTTTGGCAACGGATGATAAAGAAGCGATAGCACCTCTCGTATCACGTCCGTGCATAGGATTGGCTCCCGGACCAAATGGTTCACCCGAACGGCGGCCATCAGGAGTGTTACCTGTTTTCTTACCATATACTACATTGGATGTAATAGTCAGTACCGACTGTGTAGGAATAGCGTTCTTGTACATCTTATGTGTACGTATCTTATTCATAAACAGTTCAACAATCTCCACTGCAAACTTGTCTGTATTATCATCGTTGTTGCCGAATGGAACATAAGAACCTTCTACGACATAATCGACGGCATCACCGTTTTCGTCACGTATTACACGCACTTTACCATATTTGATAGCTGCAAAAGAGTCGGCTACAATGGAGATTCCCGCAATACCAAAGGCTTGTGTACGGCGAACGTCAACATCATGCAGAGCCATTTCTAAGGCTTCATACGAATATTTATCGTGCATATAGTGGATGATATTCAATGCTTTAACGTAGGTTTCGGCAAGCCAGTCGAGAAGCTTATCAAATTTTGTCCATACTTCATTAAAATCGAGATAATCACCTGTTACTTTTTCAAATATCTCAGGGGTTACCTGTACTTTTGTTTTCTCATCTTTGCCGCCATTAATAGTGTATAATAATGCTTTGGGTAGATTGGCTCTTGCACCGAAAAATTGCATTTGTTTACCAATATCCATTGGCGAAACACAACAAGCAATACCATAGTCATCGCCAAGCTGCACTCTCATCAAGTCGTCATTCTCATATTGTAGCGAAGATGTATCGATAGATACCTTTGCACAATATTTTTTCCAAGTTTCGGGTAAATCCTGACTCCAAAGAACAGTGAGATTTGGTTCGGGAGCAGGTCCAAGATTATATAATGTATGTAGAAGGCGATAACTGTTTTTAGTCACCATGCTTTTACCCGACATTGTCATCCCTCCTATCGACTCTGTTACCCAAACCGGATCGCCTGAGAATAGTTCATCGTATTCGGGGGTGCGAAGGAAACGGACAATACGCAGTTTCATTACGAAATGATCCATCAGCTCCTGTGCTTGTTCTTCTGTAAGAATACCACTCTTAATATCTCTTTCTATATAGATATCCAGAAAGGTTGATACCCTACCCAAACTCATTGCAGCGCCATTCTGGTCTTTAATTGCACCTAAATATCCGAAGTATGTCCATTGAATAGCTTCCTGAGCAGTTCGGGCAGGTTGGGAAATATCAAAACCATAAGAAGCAGCCATTCGTTTCAAGGCTTTGAGTGCTTCTATTTGTGAACTCAATTCTTCCCGCAAACGGATAAGGTCGTCAGTCATTTCAGTCGGATCACATTCCTCAAATCTGATTTGACGCTCTGTCAATAACCTATCAACACCATAGAGAGCCACACGGCGGTAATCACCGATAATACGTCCTCTACCATACGCATCGGGAAGCCCTGTTATAATTGCATTGCTCCTAGCCTTACGTATACTATCGGTGTAAGCTGCAAATACGCCTTCGTTGTGGGTTCTCCTGTATTTGGAGAATATCTCAGATACAGTGTCGTCTATTTTATAACCATATTCGGCTAAACTTTGTTTTACCATGCGCAGACCACCGTTTGGAAAAATGGCACGCTTAAGGGGTTTGTCGGTTTGGATACCTACTATTTTTTCAAGATCTTTATCAATATAGCCTGCCCCGTAAGCATCTATTTGAGATGGTATACGAATCTCAGCATCGTAAACTCCTTTGGCTTTTTCTATAAGAAACATTTCGCTCAATAGTTTCCATAGTTTATTAGTAGCATCGGTAGCTCCTGAAAGGAAATTTTCGTCACCGGTATATTCTGTATAGTTCTCTAATATAAAATTGTTTACATCGATATCTTTTTTCCATCGTGTACCATTAAAACCAGTATATGAATCCATATCTATAGAGTGTTTGTATAAATGTTGTACAAAAGTATATAACTGGGCGTTCATATACAATCTTGTCGAAAGATTATAACAATCGTTGAGTATAATTAACCGGTAGATAATTGTATTTTCTAAAATATATTTGCCATTCATTAGCAACAGCAAAACACTTGTATTGAAAGGTAGCAGAATAAAATTTCAAATAATGAAAAAAATAAAGGGCGTTTTAGTTTTTGTTTTACAAAATGAAAATTAAATCTTTTGTATAGAAGATTTGAACCGAAATTAGAGTGAAAATATCACTGAAAAAGGGTTCGTTTTGAGTGCTTTTAATATAATTTTGAAGTGGAAAAATACTATATACAATCGTTCAAATAAAAAGGACTTTGTATTTGTCAAATACTATGATAACACAAATAAAAATATCACAAGGTTAAGCATCTTTATCAAATTAAAATTTGATAATTCTGTGAAAGTTTGTGTAAGGTGGGAAAGAGTCTGCGAAGTGATTTTGCGGACTCTTATTTTTTCTATAATTAGAGAATATCTATATTTGTAATTCTGTCTCTAATCTATAAATTATAGTAAAATGGCTCTCTGGAATCCCTGGCATGGTTGTCATAAGTTAAGTGTAGGATGCAGGCTTTGTTATGTATACAGAGGAGATGCTAAGCGCGGTATTGATAGCTCTATCGTTACTCAAACCAAAACTTTCGATTTGCCAACACGGAAAAATCGTAAAGGAGAATATAAGATTGTATCGGGTACAGAAGTAGCTACATGCTTCACTTCCGACTTTTTCGTAGAGGATGCTGATATCTGGCGGCAAGAGGCATGGCAGATGATAAGGGAACGAAGTGACCTTACTTTTCTGATGATAACGAAGCGCATCGATCGTTTCCATTTATGCCTTCCTGACGATTGGGGCGATGGCTATGAAAATGTCACGATTTGTTGTACTGTCGAAAATCAGGATAGAGCCGATTATCGTTTACCTATCTACTTGAATGCCCCCATAAAACATAAAATAATTATCTGTGAACCCATTCTTGAATCAATCGACCTGACCTCTTATCTCGATGCGAGTATAGAACAAGTGGTAGTCGGTGGAGAATCGGGAAACGGTGCCACAACTTGTAATTATGATTGGGTACTAACTCTCCGAAAACTTTGTGCTGAACGTAAGATTTCATTCTGGTTTAAACAGACAGGGGCTAAGTTTATGAAAGACGGACAATTATATAATATCCGTCGACACTTTCAGCATTCGCAGGCTCGTAAAGCAGGAATTAATATTTTGGAGCCAAAAAGAAAAAAATAGCATTACAATAGATTACCTTTGCAGTATGAAAACAAAGATTCAACTAGATACAATATTGTCTAATCTGGGCATTGATGCCTTAAACGAAATGCAGATTGCAGCTCAGTCTGCAATAATTAACGAAAAGGATACAATACTTTTATCACCGACAGGCTCAGGTAAAACAATTGCGTTTTTACTTCCCATACTGGAATTATTAAAAGCAGATGTGAAAACTGTACAATGTTTAGTAATTGTACCTTCCCGCGAACTTGCTATCCAAATAGAACAGGTTTGGAAGAAAATGGGCACAGGCTATAAAGTAAACGTTTGTTATGGTGGACATTCTATCGATACGGAACTGAAAAATTTAACGAATCCTCCTGCCCTACTAATTGGTACACCCGGACGATTGACCGATCATCTAGAACGCGAATCTTTCTCTACCGATTCAATACATACATTAGTATTAGACGAATTTGACAAATCGTTGCAACTTGGGTTTCAAGACGAGATGAGTACTATTATTAGTCAACTACGCAATATGGAAAAGAAGATTTTAATATCAGCGACTTCAGATGTTGAAATTCCCGATTTTATACAAGTTGCATCACCGAAGACTTTAAATTATACAGAAGAAGAAAAGAGCAATGCTCTTTCTATAAAGCTTGTCTTATCTCCTGATAAAGATAAAGTGGATACTTTATTCCAACTTATTTGCTCATTCAACTCAGAACCTGCACTGATCTTTTGTAATCACCGTGAAGTGGCAGAACGTATCAGCGATTTACTCACAGCTAAAGGCATACAAACAGGTTATTATCACGGAGGAATGGATCAGGATGACCGCGAACGTGTTTTGATTCAGTTCAGAAATGGCAGTTTACGTTATCTTGTTACTACAGACCTTGCAGCACGAGGGCTGGATATACCCGAAATGAAGCATGTAGTACATTATCATTTACCATCTAAAGAAAGCGAGTTTACACACCGTAATGGCCGTACGGCTCGTATGCATGCGCATGGAACAGCTTATATTTTACTATTCAAAGATGATAAAGCTCCCGATTATATACCCAATAATTTAAACGTTTTAAAAGTTCCTGCGAATAAGTCGTTACCCGAACGCCCCGAATTTGCAACAATCTACGTAAGTGGAGGTAAAAAGAATAAACTTAATAAAGGTGACATTGTCGGCTTCTTTTTACAGATAGGGCAGCTTGATAAAGCGGACTTAGGATTAATCGAAGTAAAGGACTTTATTTCGTTTGCCGCTGTTCGTTCATCTAAAGTCAAATCTTTACTGACTATTATTAAAGATCAAAAAATGAAAGGCAAAAAATACAAGATAGAGGTAGCTCGCAATGTGATTAAAAAAGAAGAAGAGTAATATTTATTTAGAATTTTTGGACAATAAAACAATAAGCGCAATGACTGAATAATCATTGCGCTTATCTATTCCTACAAATATTAAACTTTACTTGGAGAACAAATAAGAACAGATGTAGATTTATTTATCCATTCTTTGTTAAAGTGAAATAATTTATCAAAATTCTCCAAACTTATAACGATTAAATTCTGCTTATTGAGAAAAGCTTCGTTTATATATTCTAAGCTCACAGATCGAATGTGATTTGGTGCATTATGTTCAATCAATCTGATACGTTCTTTTATTGTATGATTTTCTTTGTCAGACTGATCGAGTATTGAAATTTGTGCATCTGCGTTATGAATAAGTTTCTGTGCATATGTGATAAGGAATTCATCTCTTTCATTGAAAATAGGGATAAATACATTATCAATTTCCTCTAATTCTTTATCTACCAATATGCCAACCGGTATTTTAGTTTTAGCCAGTATTAAACGTGTGTTGTTATCAATTAGAGAGTTTTCGATCAGTTTTTCTTTTCCCGTCACGGTATTTATCAATTTTTCGGGATTAATAATTTGTGTCGTAAAACCAAACACACGACCCAGTACACTTCCTTCGAAAATCGATTCTTCTAAATTCATCAGTAGTAAATCATGATCCCCCTTATTCGCTATATCAACAACATCGGAGGCAATATCATTCGATATTTTAAATAACGATATTATTTTACGATTTAGAGAATGTGCTTCTGCAATTACGGGAGCAAAGCTCTCTTTTTCATATATATCGGTATCTATCTGATGCAATCCGCTTGAAGATGCAAAATGGATAGCCGTAATGGAAGTATTATCGTCCACCCTTTTCGACAAACCGTTCGCTAACTTTACTAATGCTGCTCCTTTCGATGGATTACGGAAAAACAAGAGTAATTTATATCGGGCAAGATCATACATCTTCTCATTAACAACTTCTTTATCGGTTTTGAATATTTTATGGATTAGGTTTAGAGATGGTCCGGTCATGAAAGTGGTGACAAGAGCCATTATAACCATCATTGCGAATGTCTCAGCATTTAAGACGCCCAATTCATACCCTATATTCAAAACAACGAGTTCCATCAATCCTCGTGTATTCATCAATGTGCCAATCGTAAGACTATCGCGCCAGTTTTGTCCAACAAATCTTGCTGCTAAAGCACTCCCTACAAATTTACCAATTACAGCTACCAGAATTATTATGCCGGTAATACCCCACAGAGCAGGATCATTTAATAATCCGATCTCTGTTCTTAATCCACTGATAACAAAAAATAGAGGCAGAAGTAAAACTAAGGCTACATCTTCGATCTTTTCGATAAACATACTTCTAAAACGCATATTCGAAGGCATAATAACACCTGCCATAAAAGCACCGAAAAGCGCATGAATACCAATTGTTTCTGTAATAAAAGATGATATAAGCAATACAAGGAAAAACAATGCAACCATCGATTTTCCTAAATTCTTTTCAGACTGATACAATTCGCCTATTCTTTTCAAAAAAGGGCGTACCATTTTCATCATGAAAAAGACATAAGCTACTGCTAATAGTATAGTATATAATGAACTGACAAATGATCCTGCTTTTACAATCGCGATAACAACAGCCAGCAAGCACCATGCTGTAATATCGTCGGCGGCAGCACAGGTAATAACAACAGCTCCCAGTTTAGTTTTGTGAATACCTCGTTCCTGAATGATACGAGCCAATACAGGAAACGCTGTAATACTCATCGATATACCTATGAATAGAGCAAAAGATGAAAATTCGACATGTTCGGGAGCATGAGCCGTATATATAAAATAGGCCAACCCAACACCTAATGTAAATGGAATTATGATACTTGCATGGCTAATTACAATCGCCTCATGCGCTTTGTTTCGAAGAACTTTCAGGTTTAATTCCATACCTATGACGAACATGAATAATATTAGTCCGATCTGACTTAAAATATTTAAATTACCTAGTGATTGTAGCGGGAATAAAAACTCTGAAACATCAGGAAAGTACATACCAAGTAGAGATGGTCCGAGGACTATCCCTGCCAAAATTTCGCCAATAACCATTGGTTGTCCAATTTTTTTAAACATCCACCCGAAGATTCTGGCTACGATAATTATAATGATTATTTGAAGTAATAATAATCCTATCGAATGATGTAGGTTGCCTATGATAGAATTCATAAATTCTTGAAAAGCTGAATTCTCTAAAGATTTGGATACAATCCCTCTCCCATTTTCCAATCCTTTACCTGTGGATATAATCCAATACATTAGTGATGAGAAGCCGCCTATGATGATGATATAGAAAAATATATTCCTGATTTTTTTCATGCTCTGATCTGTAATTTTACAATTAAATATTAATTTGAATGTAAATTTATGTATATAAACAAATGAAAAACCGGAAAGGAAATGAAATCAGGTAAAAATGTAACAAGGCAGGGAAATACTGAGATGAAATCTTACTTATGGATTGGTTTTCTTCATAAAATCTATTCTGTATATATCAGATAGAAAAAAATGAATTGGAGTTTCATTATGGATAATTGAGGTGATTATTTCATCATAAGAAAAGTATTGAATTATTCTTAACGCAATAATTTCTTTTTTATTGATGCGACAAAATAAATTATCAGGCAATAGATCTAAAAGTTTATCAAAAGAGATGTTTTTAAGGATGAGAATTTTTCCATCAGACAGATGCACCATCTTATCTCGGCTATCGGTATCTGAGATTGTTATATAATTGATCTGATCGAAGTAAAGTAAAGCTTTTCCTTTTTCACTGTTCAATTGAACAAAGGTCTTCTCTTGTCGGGCTTTCTCAACCCTTTCGATAGCTTTATCAATGGCTTGTTTCAATCGATCTCGTTGAATGGGTTTACGGACATAGTCGACTGCATTTAGATCAAAAGCTTCTGCTGCATATTCTTTGTAGGCAGTGACAAATATAATTGCTTTGTCTTTTAATAGATTAGCTATCTGCAAGCCATTCATGCCACCCATCTCTATATCGAGAATACAGACATCAAATTCTAAAAGATGAATTTCTTCCAGAAATACTTGAGGATCATTAAAAGCCTTGACTACTTCTACTTCAGAAAATTGCTCGCATAGTAACTTCAAATAAGTTAAGCCGGGCAATTCATCGTCCAGAATCAAGCATTTTAGTTTTGTATTCATTCAGATTGATTTTTAAATGAGCTATGAATGCATCATCGTCTATTATTCGTTCCAATTCGTAACAACCTTTATATAGTATATCCAGTCGTTGCTCGAATGTCACATTCCCAATTCCACTTTTTTCTTTCTTTAAACTGGCTTTTGGAGATATTTTATTTGATACTGTCAGTGTAAATACATTGTCTTTAAATCCAAAAACGATCGAAATATACGCATCTTTGCTTTGTAGATCAGCATGTTTAAATGCATTTTCAATCAAGTCGATGGTAATAAGCGGTGCTAATACTTTCTGTGCATATAGCGATGCTGTTTCGTCTATTTTTGTTTTTATGGTCAATTCGAACAAAGGGCTTAATTTAATCCTATTTACTTCAATTAGGTCTTTCGCAAATTCAATTTCTTCTTTTGGTGTAACATATCTGTTTTTGCTCTCGTAAAGGATATAATCAAGAATATTTGCCAGTTTATCCAAAGCAAAATAAGTCTGGTAAGCATGCGATTGTACCGAATTTAATATATTCTTGAATAAATGAGGATTCAGTACAGTCTCGATTGTTCCTAAATGAATATCATTATTGCCTTTCTGTATAGTATTAAGACGATTTTCTATGTATTTCTTCTGCTTTTCTGATCTCTGTAAACGCAGCCATAGATATATAACAATAGAAATAGCTCCTATAATTATAAGTATTAAAATAATAGTTGTTGCCATATTTAGAGATACATTAAAAACAATGTAAAATTAATATTATATTTAAGAAAAACAGCCACTTGTTTTATTATGATTATCGTATGCCCTATTCATCTCATAATTATAGTATGAGGTAAAACGTTATAATTAGTAGATAGTTTTAATTAAAAAAGGCAAGTAATAAATACTTGCCTTTTTTATATTTAGTCTAATGACTTGATCTAATATTATAAATTTGGATTATTCGTTGTTTCTGAAGCCGGAATAGCAAACAAATAATAAGTGCTATTTGGAGCAAAAGCATCCCCTGAAGGAAACTTAGTAATGGTATGACCTTTTATGTATACAGCCTCACCTCCTACTTCAACAGGTTTCCCATCAATTACCAATGCGGTATTGTTCGGAACAGCCTTGCGTTCAACAGCTTTTTGACGTCTGATAATATCAGATAGAGAAAATCCTTCACCAAACAATTCTTTACGTCTTTCGATGAGTATTACCTCTATAAGATCTTTTTTATTTAGACCAGATAAATTTGGCTTATCCGCATTACGTGCACTCCTAAGCTCATTCAATTTTGCAATTGCCAATGGTAACTTATCTTGTTCTGCATACGCCTCTGCTTCAATCAATACCATTTCAGCTTTTCTCATTAAAACAATATCAGCAGTCTCATCGCTACGAAGCAAGAATTTCTTGTACATTAAAGCGCCCTTATATCTACTTAAATCCCACTCAAACAATTGATAACGGATATCATTTTGGTCAAAAAAATCTTTGAAATATGGGTCGGCAAGAAAACTATAATAACCGGATGATTTAGAAGATACATCTTTGTATTGAAAACTGTAGCTAGCTGTATTTTGCTCCGTTGTTTGTCCATGTCCCCATATCCATTCGGCATTCCCTAAATCATTAAAGCCTTGCAAATAGCTGGCTGTAGCCATCCATGAATAACTTGATTGTGCTTTTTCGGCATACGATTGAGCTTCTGCCCAGTTACTGGTTTGAAGATACAATCGTGCTAAAAGTCCTGCTATAACATTCTTATCTATCTTATATTTTAGACCGGATCTATTGTAGTCTCCAATAGTTTTGTAAGCCTCAGTAAGGTCATCTTCAGCCCTTTTAAATACGTCTTTTAATTGGCTTTTTGGTTTACCTTCTGTTAATATGCTCGATGGTTCAGTATAAATAGGAACGCAAAGTGCTGCAGGATCTTTTTCATAAGATAATGCGTAGAACGATGCCATATTAAGATAAATATACCCTCTTAAAGCCAAAGCTTGAGCTTTCACTCTTGCTTTCGTTTCGGGTTTTCCTTCAACACCATCTATTCTCGCTATAATGTTGTTCATATTATCTATAGTCTTATAAGCCAACGTCCAGGCGGCAGTAACAGATGTAGTACTTGTACTCGACATTGTAGAAAACTCGTAATGTCCAATGTAACCATATTTGCCCGGTTGGATTGCAATATCACTACCCATCGCATCACTTGCCAACAAGACAGATGTCCATCCCGGATTTTGGTATGTAAAGTACGTATCGAAAAGATAACTCCATGTTCCGTTTAATACCTTATCTGCATTGTCTGCATTTTCGAAGACCAGTTCACTATTGACTGAATTTGTCGGATCAATATCCATATCGCATGAATAAAGTGTTACTCCTAACAAAAGCGCCCAAAATGAATATATAATTTTTTTCATATTAATATTTCTTTTTTAGATTCGATAATTGTTTAAAACGATAGATTCATTCCGAATGAAAATGTTTTCATTGCCGGATATCTAAAGTAAGATACCCCATTTACACTTTGTTCCGGGTCTAATCCTTGTTCTCCAAATACTGTCAACAAGTTTTCTCCCTGTATATACAATCGACAAGCACCTATTTGAGCTTTATTCAATAAAGATGTAGGAATATTATAACCTAAAGTAATATTTTTCATACGTAGATAATCTCCATCGACTAAAAAACGGGTAGATTGGCTAGTCCATGCATTTGCTGTAGAAGTCTGCATACGAGGAACATCAGTATCTCTATTTTCCGGAGTCCAACGTTTCAATATTTCTTCCGACATCGCACGACCTGCGGTTCGTCCATTATTCAAAATCATTATCTTATCTTGATTATATATCTTTCCACCAAGTGCGTATGCAAATAAAGTTGAAAAGTCAAAATCACGGAACGTAATACTTGTACTAAATCCTCCTACAAGATCAGGTATAGCCGAACCCGCTACTATTTTTGAGTTGGTAGTATTTGCTTCATTGTAAACTTTTGTTTTTACTCTGTTTCCGTTAGCATCGGTTTTATACCATTGTGCCAATCCATCAGTAGGATCTACTCCGGCCCACTCTACTAAGAAAAAATCATATACTGAACCTCCTTTTGTTAATATTTTGTTGCTTGTTATAATAGGATCCTGTGGCAAGTCGGTAATTTCATTTTTATATTGGGTTACATTTGCCGAGATAGTCCATGTTAAATCTTTTGTTTTGATAGGAGTACCTGTTATCATTATTTCATAACCAACATTTTTCAGTGCACCTGCGTTTGCTGTGTAGCCACTGTATCCGGTAGAAAGAGCCTTAGGTATATTAAATAGCAAATCTTTAGAACGACGGTTAAAATACTCTATCGATCCGGTTAATCTATTATCGAATAATCCGAAGTCTACACCGAGGTTGAAATTCAGATTTGTTTCCCACTTCAAATTAGGGTTAGACATATTTTCTTTTACAAAACCAGATTCTCCAAGATTATTTTTTATAGAAAAGAGATCTTGATATGCGTAATATATTTCGTTACCACTACTATCATTTATTCTATCATTACCTTGTCCTCCATAACTGGAACGTATCGATAGCTTTGTTATTTCTCTAATATTTTTCATGAAGTCTTCTTCCGAAATTCTCCACGATCCCCCTACTGACCAGAATGTACCCCAGCGGGAATCAGGTGAAAATCTTGATGAACCATCGCGACGTATAGATGCTGAACCATAATACTTATGGTTGTAATTATAATCGATGTTACCGAAGAAGCTTAATAGTTTATAATTGTCGGAGAAGCCTGTAAAAGAATTAAGCTGACTTGCTGCTGCAGGTTCTTCGAGACCTAACGCCGGCAAACCGGTTCGTGTTCCTTCAATAAAGGCTGTGTTATATTCATAAAATTCTTGTCCGGCCAATATCTTAAAATTATGAATTGTATTAACCGTTCTGTTATAGGTAATAATATTATTACCTGTAAATCCGGTTGTACGGCTATTATACCTTGTTATTTCTCCCGGATAAGTATTATATGAACCGCTACCATACACAGGATTAGTGTAGTCATGGTCATTTTTATTAGTGTAATCAATGTTTAGACTACCTTTATACATCAACCCTTTATAAATATCTATTTCTACTGCCGTTCTTAAGGAAGCCATATCTCTGGTTATTCTATTATAGTCGAATGGAGAAGTTCCCAAGTGATTGTATTTAGGTACTGCCCCTGATGGACGATAAGGACCATAGTCAATAATTCTTTGTCCATCGGCTGTCTTAAGAAAAGCTCCTGTTTCAAGATCTCGTTCCCAAATAGGATAAAAACTAGGGATTAGACGAGCTGTATTCAATGTGTTGCTCGTGCTGCTATCATCACCTTGCGGTGCATTTTGTTTAGAGTGTATAAGTGATAAATTTGCAGAAACGCGTAACCCTTTTCTTAAATCGGCATTCAAGTTAACCCGTCCTGTATATCTCTTGAAATCAGAAGCTAAAGCAATACCTTGATCATTCAAATAACCTAATGAGATATAATAAGTGGAATTTTCACCGCCGCCACCAATATTAATCTGGGCTTCGGTACGGTTAGCATCTTGTGTATATGCATCTGACCAATTATCGTCCCAAAGAGGAGTAGCCCCACTTACTATTTTACCATCTGTGCCTACGGGTTGCGGAATTCTTGTTCCATAAGGATTGATACCTAGTGTAGATACAATATTCGATGATGCATAAGCAGCTGCTTCAGCCGGTGATTTATCGTTATAGTACAACTGATTGTTACGTAGAGCATCCCAATACAACATGAAATATTCATTTGTTGAAACTTGCTTATAATCAGCTACTGCACGCGAAGATACACCATATTTAAAACTGGCATCAATCTGTGCTTTTTGTCTTTTACTACCTTGTTTTGTTGTTATAATTATAAGACCATTAGCAGCACGAGAACCGTAAAGAGCCGTACCGGCAGCATCTTTCATTACATTAATAGATTCAATATCTGCGGGATTTATTGAGCTTAATGCACCATCAAAAGGAGCTCCATCTACAATATATAAAGGAGTACTCGAAGCATTAACAGATCCTATACCACGAATAAATATATCGGCATCTGAACCGGGCTGACCTGATACTGCTACAGATTGCACACCGGCAGCTGCACCTTGTAACAAACGAGATACACTACTTACCTGAGATTTTGCTATTTCTTTTTTACTTACTGTAGATGCCGAACCGGTATATCCGGCTTTTGATGCCGTACCATAAGCTACAACAATCACATCATCCAACTGTTGGTCGTTAAGATCTAATCTGACATTAAGAGTTCTACCTGAAACGACAACTTCTTTTGTTTCATAACCTAGAAAAGAAAATCTAAGCGTCGTAGAATTTGCAGCGTTAATAGAATACATACCATCAGCATCAGTGGTTGTACCTACACTTGTGCCTTTTATTGCGACAACTGCACCTGCAATAGGCTCGCCTGTCTCATCAGTCACTTTACCTTTTACTGCATCATTCTGAGCAAAGGCTAAAGAGAAATTTAAAATACATAAGAAGAGAAATAATAGTTTATTCTTCATAATTAGTAAAATTAAGCGTAATAAAAAGATGTTTTATTAGAGTATGTTATGAATTTTATAAATTAAAAATTTAAATGATAGAAAAATAGCTATCTAACCTTGTATATTAATACATAGTTAGTTAGTGGACTATCTATTGACTTGATATAATAACGAGCCAATTTATTCTTAATCCCTTATTTATAATATTGTTAGAGAGTTATTAGGAAAAGCATTACGTATGTTTATAATGATAGTGTTGAGAGCTAATTTTTTGACAAAGATACTATTTTTATGATAATTTTCAATAAATTATCACTAATAACAAGTAATTAATGCACATCTGACATACTCTAAAGAAGCTAAATGTGAGTATAAATTAGATTTTGAGGATAATACCAGTAATAGTTTTACGCAATTATTAGCAACAAATAAAAGTTTATTAAGTAAAGAGAAAAGACTAATACAAGCCTTCTTCAGACTACTATCAGGGGCTATACGTGGAAGAGTAGAATCTCAAGAACATACTTGTTTTACAATCAATTTATGATTAATTTTATCGGACTGTGGTTATTATAGATGGGGCACATCTTATAGTAGATTGTGTCTAATCCAGTTAACTCACTTTTACATGAAATTAACCTTGTCAACTAAAGAAGCATTTATTATGTTACCAGCGAATTACCAGCAATTAAAAGATAAATTATCTGAAAAAATTGATCCGAAAAGATTAATCACAAATCCTTTGCAGCTTCTGGCTTATGGTACCGATGCGAGTTTTTATAGGCTGACACCTAAAATTGTGGTTCAAGTACATTCCGAAGAAGAAGCAGTTGAAGTAATCCGTTTAACAGGAGAAATGAATATTCCAGTAACATATCGAGCTGCCGGAACTAGTCTATCCGGTCAGGCAATTACCGATTCTGTATTGATGGTAGCTACGCATAAGTGGAAAAGATATAGTATTTTAGACGATGGGTTAAAAATAAAACTTCAACCGGGTATTACAGGTTCACGAGCGAATATTTTCTTAGCACCATACGGTCGTAAGATTGGCCCAGATCCTGCATCTATCAATGCTGCAATGATTGGAGGTATAGCCTCTAATAATGCTAGTGGTATGTGCTGTGGAACTTCGCAGAATTCATATAAAACGATTGCTGATATTCGGATTGTACTGTATGATGGAACCATACTTGATACATCTGATGAAAAAAGCAAAGTATCTTTTTCCGAAAAACACCCTGAGATTATAAAGGAAATAATTCAGTTAAGAGACGATATCAAGGCCGATGATATTCTATATGAGCGTATCAAGCGTAAATTTAAAATAAAGAATACTACGGGCTATAGCATTAATGCATTAGTCGATTATGAAGATCCGTTCGATATTATTAAGCATCTGATGATTGGAGCAGAAGGAACATTGGCATTTATTTCTGATCTTACATATAGTACTGTTATCGATGAAAAGTTCAAAGCTTGTGCTTTAATGATTTTTGAAACAGTAGAAAAGGCTTGTGAGGCTGTCCCTTTATTGAAAGAAAGTCCTGTCTCAGCTGTAGAGCTACTAGATCGGGATTCCATTCGTTCAGTAGAGAATGATCCGGATGCCCCTGAATATTTTAGCAAATTGCCGGAAACAGCATGCGTGCTTTTGGTTGAAATACAAGGGAATGAAAAGAGTGAAATAGAACAAAAAGAAGCTGATATAAGGAGGCTTGTATCTCCTATTCCAACAATTCAGCCCTATATATTTACATCGGATCCAAAGGAATATAATTTCAACTGGAGAGCTCGTAAAGGCTTACTGTCTTCGGTAGGCGGACTTAGGAAAACAGGTACTACGTGTATGATTGAGGATGTTGCGTTCCCTATACCACGACTAGCTGAAGCCTGTGTCGCATTGAAAAAGTTATTCAAAGAATTAGAATATAATGATGCGGCCTTATTTGGTCATGCACTCGACGGCAATCTGCACATTGTCTTTTCACAAGATTTTTCCACACCATCGGAAGTAGAACGCTATTCGCAAATGATGGATGGGCTCGCTGATATTGTAGTGAATAAGTTCGATGGCTCACTCAAAGCCGAACACGGAACAGGGCGCAATATGGCTCCGTTTGTAGAAAAAGAATGGGGAGAGGCGGCTTATAAAATAATGGTCCGTATCAAAGACTTATTTGATCCACACAAGCTGATCAATCCGGGTGTACTAATCAATCCAAATCCGAAAATTCATCTCGAAAATCTAAAGCCGCTACCCCAAGTTAATGAGATTGTAGATAAATGTATGGAGTGTGGTTTTTGCGAACCCAATTGTGTTTCGGAAGGTCTAACATTGTCACCACGGCAACGCATTGTCATTGTAAGAGAAATCTCTCGGTTAAAAGAAGCTGGTGATAATCCCCAACGTTTGCAACAAATGCTGAAAGATTCTAAATATTACTCGAACGAAACCTGTGCTACCGATGGGCTTTGTGCATTACTCTGCCCTGTTAAGATTGACACAGGTAAGTTTATAAAAGACCTTCGGCATAATGAAGCGGGTAATACATCTAAAAAGGTCGCAGCATTTATCGGAAATCATATGGCCGGCATTACTTCTGCAGGACGCGTAGGTTTAAATGTGGTAAACTTCTCGCACATGGTATTAGGTGATACGCTTATGGGTGCTATTGCGGGAGGTATGCGAACCGTATCAGGGAATACAATACCTAAATGGAATAAGGATATGCCAAAAGGTGCACGAAAGATCGCACATTCTATCGCTAATCCTGGGCAGACTGATAAGGTTGTCTATTTTCCGTCATGTATTAACAGAACAATGGGGAAATCGAATGGCTATGAAAAAGGTGATCTGGAATTGACCCGAAAAACAGAAGAATTACTTATACGTGCCGGTTTTACTATTATCTATCCCAAAGGGTTGAATAGTCTTTGTTGTGGAATGGCTTTTAGCAGTAAAGGGCTGAAAGAAGAAGGTAGTCGCAAATTGAAAGAACTCGAAGAAGCATTATATCAAGCATCGGAAGGCGGCAAATACCCAATACTGTTCGATATGAGTCCCTGCTTCTATACGTTTCATGATAGTTATACAAACAAAGACATTAAAATATACGATCCGATTGAGTTTATGCTCAAGTTCGTAATGACAAAGTTGACTGTGAAAAAACCACGGGATGTAGTAAGCGTATTTCCTGTTTGTTCAGTGAAAAAGATCGGCATGGAACAACATCTTTACAAGTTAGCTCAAATGTGTTCAAAAAAGGTTACAATGGTCGAAAGCAACTGTTGCGGATTCGCAGGAGATCGAGGATTTACATATCCCGAACTAAACAAACACGGTCAAAGATATCTTCAAGAGCAAATACCTGTCAATTGTAAAGACGGTTATTCGACAAGTCGAACCTGTGAAATAGGGCTGAGTGAGTACAGTGATATTAACTTCAAATCTATATTCTATCTGATTGACGAAGTGACTAAATAACCGATATTTTACCGATTATTGCTTGCTATTTTTCTTAACTGATTTAGTTATCAGATAATAAGCACCACCTAGCAACATAAACCATATAGGAGTGACAATAAGTGCCTGACGCGTATCTTCTTTAAACCATAAAGCTACTATCAGGAATAGGAAGAAAAGCAATGAAAGATAGCAAGTATATAATCCTCCGGGCATTTTATACTTAGATTTCTTATGCAATTCGGGCTTCTTCCGTCTGAAAGCGATATAAGAAAAAAGAATCATCGACCAGACAAATATAAATAAGACTGTTGCTACGGTTGTAACGAGAGTAAATGCATGGATAATATTCTGATTCTCGAAATAAAGCAGAAATACAACCGGTAGTAAACACATACACGAAAAAATGAGACCTATTGCCGGAACTGACGATTTAGATAGTTTTCTAAACATGGAAGGAGCTTTTTTATTTGTGGCCAAGCCATACAACATTCTACTCGTAGAAAAGATTCCGCTATTTGCCGACGATGCAGCAGATGTTAGTACTACAACATAAGTTATAGTAAATGCAGCGGCAATACCTGCAAAAGAAAATAAAACAATGAAAGGACTTTCGTTAGGATTAATTGTTCTCCAAGGCATTACCGACATTATCACAGCAAGTGCACCAACATAAAACAGAATTACTCTGATTGGAATTGCATTAATTGCTTTAGGCAATGTTTTCTCAGGATCCTTAGTTTCAGCAGCAGTAGTTCCAACCAATTCGACACCGACGAAGGCAAATACCGCTATTTGGAATCCTGCAATAAACCCAGTAAAACCCATAGGGAAAAAGCCACCGTCATTCCAAATATTGTTTAACGATGTGGTTGTACCTGATGGCGTTTCAAATCCGTAAATAATGAATAGTATACCTATAGCAATCAGTGCCATAATGGCAATTATTTTGATAATGGAAAACCAAAACTCTGCTTCTCCAAACAATTTTACAGATAGAAGATTAAGACCTAGAAATAAAATAATACAAACTAATGCGGGAACCCATGGTCCTACCAAATCCGGAACTAAATACTGAACATAACCTGATATTGCAATAAGGTCGGCTGCACCTGTTACAATCCAGCTGAACCAATATGTCCATCCCACATAAAATCCGGCCATAGGCCCTAACAAGTCAGTTGCAAAATCCATGAAAGACTTGTACTTTAAGTTAGATAACAACAATTCTCCCATTGCTCTCATTACAAAAAACAGAATGAACCCAATTATGGCATAGACCAATAATATGGATGGGCCTGAAAGACTGATAGTCTTACCGGAACCCATAAATAGGCCTGTTCCGATTGCCCCACCAATTGCAATGAGTTGAATATGACGGTTTGTAAGGTGTCTGTTAAGTCCGTTGTCCGATTTGTCAGAAGTTTGCTCTGGCTCTATTTCGTTCATAATTTCTCGCTAAGTTTGATCAATTTAAATCTTTCGTTTTTTAATTCCATTTTTATATAAACAAAGCCTCATATGACTTATTTATTCCACCACTAATTATTTGATAGAACTTCCATATATCCCATACTTCTTTTGGAAACAAAGAAAGAATATAGCATTTATAAATATTAGAATTACAAAATGCGAAAAGAAATTAAAGATACAAATAAAACAATAATATTGATAAAAAACTAACAATACTATCGTTTTATAGGGTATTTAGCTACAAATAGGTTCGAAAATTATTAAAATTACAGATATATGCACCTTGAGATGGAGTATTCAAAATCCAAAGCTATCTATTTTTTCTTCGAACTTTTCACTTTCTTCGAATGGTTTAGCCTGCTTTTGGACTGTATGCCCCTCCACATGAATAGCACGATATGGACGTACCGGGCAAATAAACTCACAGCCACCACAGCCAACACATATTTCTGGATTTATGTGCGGTATTGTTAACCCATTCTCATAAGGGATCATAGTTACCGCTTGTGTAGGACAATGCTCGGCACAAGCTCCGCAATTCGTTCCATCAGTATGCACAACACAAATATCTTCGTTAAAAACAACATAGCCTCCTTGTGTAAGATGCTTTTCGTCTTTGGTGAGTGGCTTTATAGCTTCGTTAGGGCATACCTCGGAACAGATAGTACAGTCGAAATTACAGAACCCCTTTTCGAAATACATAGTCGGCTGCATAATTCCACCAAGTCCATATTCCATAAGTGCAGGTTTTAGTACTCGTGATGGGCATTTGCTGATACAGAGATGGCAAGATGTACAATGATTCGATAAATGTTTGATACTGATTGCACCAGGGGGTGCGATCGGTGTTTTTCGAGCATAGCTCTTCTCACCTACTAATGAATCGGTTTTATCTTGTACTAATAATAAAGGGGCAGTAAATGTTGCTTTCAAGAACAAACGCTTTCCTGAATCGACAGGTTTTACTATATTTTCTACTTTTACTGTTCTTCCTACTTTAGGCGTGAAACTCAATGCTTTTTTGTTACAACTTTCTAAACAGTTAAAGCAATTTACACATCGGCTATAATCAATAACATGCTCCTTACTATTTATACAAGAGGCTTTACATTTCATTTCGCATGAACCACAGCCATTGCATTTGCTTTCGTCTATTCTGATTTTGAATAAAGAAAACTTACTTAAAAATCCTAAGATAGTGCCAACAGGGCAAATTGTATTGCAATATGTGCGTCCATACTTCCAAGCCATAAACCCTATAATAAGAAAAGTCAACACACTCACAGAGAGAGCAAATACACTATTGATAAATATATCGGTTCTGTAAAAAGTATAGTTCCCGAAACTTGTGAAAATATATTCTAATAAATTATTACCTCCCATATACGCAGGGCGAAATATATTAGCAACTATTCTTCCATAAGCACTGTAAGGATCTAATAATCCTAAAATTATAGTAAATCCCGAAACAGCACCAACCACAGTTAGTGCCAATACTGACCAACGTAATATATTTTTTGCTTGACTAAAATTATGCCGCTTTTTCTTTTTAGCTGTCCGCTTCGAAAACCAAGTTATTATATCCTGATATATCCCCATCGGACATATCGAGGAACAGTAAACTCTACCAAATAATACTGTAAGTAAAATAAGAACTATCAATACTATCAAATGACCGGCTAACAATGCCGGCACAAATTGTATCCTCGGCAACCAATTGAGACTATCATTTGGTATTAATTCTACGAAGTCGAGAAAATAGAAAGTTATCAGTGTAAACAACAGGAGTGATACTCCTACACGTATTTTTTTTAGCATTGTGTGATATTTGGATGAAGAATAAATAGGTCTATGACCTTACATTTTTATTCTCTTGATATTCAGATTATCTATATTCATAGTTCCCAGTTTCAATGACTGCCCATTTGCCAGATGCCCTACATTTGCCAAAGGCATCTCACGTATCTGGTTAAAGAATTTAGCAGCTGCCGTATCTACAGCTACAATATCAGTAGAAACAAAAAGGCTCTTAGTATCTACTACATCAGCAGATGATTTTCCTTGTGGACCGTTTGTTTTCATTGTGCGATATGCGTCTACAACATTCAATACCGGTTTTTTCTGCATAGTACAAATATCGGCTATACATTGTTGAAGATCTGAGCTATGGAATATTCTTCTGTCCCAAACAATACCCATATGATTTTTCATCGAGATAGACAGATTAGCTCCGCCATGATGTTTGAGCACAGGTACGTTGATCCATACATCGCTATCGAGTATAGCTTCGTGTACTTTAGCATCTTTTATCTTTTTTCCATTAGGAAGTTGGATAGTGCGATAGTACGACTCTTCGTGTGCCGGTACAACTTTTGCTCCTGCACCTTTAGCTGCCGCTTCGATACCACTGTTTTTATAACACTTCACCCAATCGTCGCATGTATGATCGAATACAGTTACTTCTTTAGCTCCGGCAGCAAAACATTGGCGAACAATCTCTGCAACAAGCTTGGGATTGGTATTTCCGGCTAATTCAGGTGCTTTATCCCAACCGATATTTGGTTTTACAACTACCTTGTAGCCTTTCTTCACATATTTCGACATACCGCCCAACTCAGTCATTGCCCGTTTGAACATAGCATCAGGCTCGCCACCCATAACAGCAACAATATCTACAGGTTTTCCGGTCTGTGCATTATTAACTGTCTGTGCTAATATATCCATTCCTCCTTGTGTTTTCAATGTTATAGCTGCTCCTGTGATAGCTATTGTTCTTAAGAAATTCCGTCTGTCCATAGCGCTAATTATTAAATTTAATTGATCTTTAAAAACTTAAATTTATGCCACCGAAAACCGTAGCCCGTGGCATTGGGTAGCCTTTGTTAATTTCATACTTTTGTGCAAGTAGATTTTCCCCTCTTCCAAATATTTCCAATGCCTTAGTCGGACGATACATTACTCTCGTATTCCATAAAACAAATGAATTTTTCACACTCTCTGTCGGTGTTACAGCGGTATACAAGTTACCTATGTACTGTACACCTGATGATATACCCCATTTTTTTTGAGTATAATCTACACTCACATATAATTTTTGCTCGGGTGCGGCTATCACTTTGTATTTCATTTTCAGCCAACTATAATTAGCTGAAAATCGCAAATTATTATTTATCTTGTAATGAGTGGCAAACTCAAGTCCATGATTCTTGATCTTTCCTGTGTTGACATTCAATGGTTTACCATCAATCATTATAGTTTGTATGCTATTCTCTCCTTTTATATAAAAAAGATTAAGTTCCATACTCAACCTATAATTTAAAAGGTGCTGGGAGACTGACAACTCATAATTCATCAATCGTTCTTGTTTCAAATCAGGATTTTGAGGAGGAAACATATACATCTCCCGAATAGTAGGATTTCTAAAACCTTTACTTACTATCGCTTTTAATGATGTAATGTCTGATACCAAATAGTTTAGTCCCACTTGTGGAATCCAAGCCATTCCGGCATGACTGTTATTGTCTGCTCTTATTCCGGCATTTAAAACGAGTTTATTACTCAAACGCTGTTCTATATTTACATAACCCGCCACATTATTGATTCCTTTGTCTACAATATCTTTATCCCCTCTTTCATCAAAATAAGTATTCCATGCATGTCCGCTAAAACGCTGAAAATCGAACCCTGCAGTAGCCTGATTACCTTGAAAGAAACTATATGTCTGATATATTGAGACACCTAACATATTATCATTGGAACGAAAACGATAGTCTAAAGGCGCGCTGCCTTCCTTATTTGGATTATATCCATCGTTTATTTTATGCGCACCAAAATTGCAAAAGAACTTTACTGCCCCCGAAGTCTTATTATATCTGTTTTCGAGAGAGAAAGACGTCATTCCTCTTGTAACATCAGCATCATTATCGATAAGTAGTTCCGTTATCGAACCTGGATTAGACGCCTTAAAATTAGTCAAATTCAAATCTGCGAATACATTCCAATTAGAGGTAAAATCATATCCAAGCTTGGTATATCCGCTGAATTGTTCGAAATCCATATTTTCACGATGTCCATCACTACGATTATATCCAAGCGAAACGTAACTACTGAATTTGCCTGATCTAACAGCATTATTAGCTTCTGTAGAGGACGTATTATATGATCCGTACATCGATCTAAAATGTGTTTTTACTCCCGATTGTAATTGCTTTTTTGTAATGATATTGATAACACCACCCATTGCATTCGATCCGTAAAGCACTGATGCAGGCCCTCGCATCACTTCCACACGTTCGGCCATCATAGATTGATAGGAGTCTGCTAAAGGGTGTCCCATGAGCCCCATATATTGAGGATGTCCATCTATGAGCATTAATATACCTGTGGTCGGACTATCTCCCACCCCTCTTATCTTCATCCCACCGGCCGAACCGGCTGCAACACCATACCCCATAATACTCCGTCCTGTTATAAATAATCCGGGTACTTCCTCGGTTATTATCGGTAATAATGACTGCTCTAATCTATTTTGAATCTGCTTATTACCAACCACAGTTATACTCATCGGTAAATTACGCAAATTTGTTTCTGTTCGTGATCCCGTAACTATAATCTCATTCAAATGAATAGAATCGCGAACAATAGACTGAGAATAACTCTTATGTACAATAAAAAGCTGTAAAAAAATAAAAAAGAGAACGATTGATACTTTACTCATCTATTACTTATAATATCCATGGAAACTTAAAACAATCTTCGTTGTATAAAGCATAGTCTGCATTTCCGTTCACTGCAAATGTTTTTATAAATTTTGCACCTTGCAACAAAGCTACTGCCAAAGTTAAAGATGCCCCGGTTTTGACACGGTCTTCAACTAAAAGAATGCGTTTATTTTTAAACTCAAAATCGATAGGTGCAATTAGCCGTGGGCTATCATACTTTGGTTTTTGAGTACTATCCCTTAAATTGATCTTTAGCAATTGTATTTCAATATCCAATCGTTGATTGAGTATGGCAGCCGGCACTATTCCCCCATTTGCTATTGCAACTATTATATCAAAATCTTCGTTAAAAGGAATAGTTCTGAATCGCTCCAGAACCTCCTCAAATATTTTCCCTTGCATATTAATATTTTCAGAGTTTAGCGATAGCTTTCAACAGTGCAAATCCACCAAATAACTGAATCAACATTCCGGGTACTCCAATACGGAAGTCTTGTAATGCAACAAATAAATCTTTTACCATTGCCCATTCAACGAGTGTACCTATTACCTGATAACTTATCACAACTCCTAATATAGCCCAAAATGATACTTTTTCGAAATAACGTGCTGCAGATGCTGCTACTATTGCCAGCAAGCTTGATTTAGTCAGAATGATAGGTAGAACATCTACAGGAGGCATTCCGAATAAAAGATTATTGATTAACGGAGATAGGATAGCTGTAAGTAATCCAACACGTAAACCGTACTTGTAAGACGCGATTAAAGTGAAAAAATAAATAGGTAGCCACATTAATCCTCCACCGGGTATTAAATGGCTCAATTGTGGCAATACAATATTGCCGACAACAAATAATAGTGCAAAAAGATACGTTTTAGATTCCTTGTAAGTCAAAGAATAAAGTCTTGCTGTTGTTTCCATGTTAGATAGTTGTTAATTGAGAAACAATATTAGATATTTAATTTTAACATTCAAAATATCGCTAGTTAAAAACTAAAAAAAGAACCAATATATTTTATTCAGCAATTTTACTGAACACTATTTATCAGACACTTAATTCTCGTAAAAATGAAATATTAACAAATAGCTCTATCTGTTTTTAAAATTGGAGATATAGTCGAAACACTTTGTATCATTCATTTGTTATTAATTTTAATCTAATCTTAAATAGTATAAATTTTTGTATTCGATTTACAATAACAGGTTTTTGTCTATGCGTTTTACTCTAAAATTCGGTATCGTACTTTTAACAATATACAATTTGTTTTATCTGAGTAGCTCAGCTAAAGACATTTCTGATAAAATTAAGGAAGATACAGTACCCATATACTCTGATAGTTTAATAAAAAAATCTATCTATCTACCCGACTCGCATAAACGGAGTGGAATTTATAATCGTATAGTCGGCAAACATTATAGAGAATTATATTCTACCCCTATCTCTGTGAAATCAACGAGGCTTTATGACCTTTATGGAGGACTCAAATTTGTAGGTCAACTTCCTCGATTGCATGCACTATTTCTTGAAGATAAAGAAGGGCACCAATATTTAGTAAGGCCCCTTGGTGGAGCTACAACATTTATAGAATCGGACTTTTTCAAAAACACATATAATAGAGAAGATTTCAAAGACACATATCTAGATAAATTTATAGGTGATGCTTATACAATTACCCATCCTTATGCTTTCCTTGTTGCTAATAAATTGGCCGAGGGAGTTGGATTGAGTTCTTTTGATTCCGAAATATTTTATATCCCCGAAAATGCAACTACCGATACTATTGCAGATGGCACAGGTATCGCCGATAGATTGGTAAGCATTTACGACCTAAAAACATTTACAACCCAATCTAAAGTAATAGAAACAGATAATTTATTAACAAAGATACAAGAGTCTAAATCTTTTCATGTCAATCAACACGAATACATTAGAGAGCGACTATTAGACATATTAATCGGTGATTGGAATAAAACAAAAGAAAACTGGCAATGGTATGGAATTCCACAAAGCGACAGTATTGTATATATGCCTTTGGTTGCAGATCGCAGCCATACTTTTACACGAGTAGATGGAATATTATTCAAATTGATGCTGAATGTATTTGGTTTAAACAGTATAACCAATTATGACGGTAATTATAACAATCTTAAGAAAGCAAATGGTATTGGTATTCCTCTCGATGTAGCCTTGGTAGCAAGGAGTGGACGTGAAGTTTGGGAAGAGGAGGCTAAATATCTCGGGTATCTTTTAACTGATTCTGTTATTGATAGCGCTTTCAAAGAACTACCTGAAGAAATATATGAGACAAATAGCACCGAAACTATTAAAGCGAATCTCAAAAAACGCAGAGATGCTATTGAAGACATCGCTCACAAATATTATAACATATTGCAAGAAACTCCTGTGATAACGGGTACTAACGGTAATGATTTATTCGTAATAGAACAAAGTAACAGGAATACTACTAACATATGCATTTATGATCGAAACACCAATGCCTTATTATTTGATAAGGAATACGATAAAAATACTAAGGAGATTTGGCTATATGGGCTAAGTGGAGATGATATTTTTAGAATATCGGGGAAATCAAGAAGTGGTACTCCACTTACTTTAGTTGGCGGAAAAGGTACTAATATATATAATATAGAGAGAAGCCGAAACACAACAATTTATGACTATAAGAATCATAATGTTGTCAACGACACTCTTGGCGATGCTAATATCATCAGGACTAATGTGGAAAAAGTGCATACTTATGATTACACCAAGCTAAAATATCACACTGTAAACTTTACACCTTGGGGTGTCTACGACTCCGATTTGGGCTTTTATTTGGGAGCATATTTAAGTAAAACAATGTATGGATTCAAAAGATCTCCTTATAGCTATCGACATAGAATCGGTTTTAGTTATCTGGACGGATTAATGTATCAGGGATTTTTTCCTTCGCTTGACGAGAAAAATGGCTTTAGTATAGAAGCTATATTTGGTGTTGCAAACGATTTTCATAACTTCTTTGGTTATGGAAACCAAACAAATGGCCATAGGGACGCCGAAATCGAATATAATCGGGTGGATATAGGTAGATATAGCATCCAACCCTCCTACTATTGGAGATTAAGTCCCATGTACAAAATAACAGCTCAATCAACATTAGAAGTATATACTCTGAGCGAACCAACAGACCGATTCATAAATCAGGTATATGGTGATAACAGCAAGGTATTCGACACTAAGGTTTTTGCCGACGTGAATCTGACTTACGATATACATAAAGAAATAGATGCAACCATACCTGCTATTGATTTATCGGTTACCTCTGGGCTAACTTGGAATTTGAGCGATCTGAGACGTAATTTCCCTTATTTAAGATCTAAATTATCAGTGGAGATAAACTGCACCGATCGATTTTCAATAGCAACGGCGTTTATTGGAGAGGCATTATTTACTAATCGATACGAGTTTTATCAAGCAGCATCAGTTGAGCTTAGAGGCTTTCGGGATAATCGCTTTATTGGCAGACAGTCATTTTATCAGCATACTGATTTTAGATATGATTTGGGGCGATTGAAAAATCCTTTTACCCCTATTAATTATGGTGTATTTACAGGCTTTGACCATGGTAGAGTCTGGCTTCCAAATGAGCATTCCCGAACATGGCATATATCCTATGGTGGCGGTTTTTGGCTGACATTACTTAAAAAATATACGGGTAAATTTTCTTATTTTTCATCAGACGATGGTAATCGTTTCTATATCGGGATAGGTTTAGGGCTTTGATTTTGAAAAGGATAAAAATACCTGAAATATAATATATGGTTTTCTCATCACATATGTTTAAACACTAGCGCTGCCGAACCTAGAAATCCCGCTTTGTTTCCTAACGAAGCCCGTTCTATTGTAGTAAAACAAGAAGTTTCTTTCATAACCAGTTCTTTTACCAGTTTTTGAATATTGTCTATATAGAAATCGCCGGACTCTGATATCCCCCCTCCTATTATTATTTTCTGCGGTGCAAAAACATTTATCAGGCTAACAACACCCATCGCTATATAATAGAAATGATTATTCATTGCAATAATGGCTGCCTCTTCGTTTGCTTCATATCGGGATACAATATATTTGCCATCTATTTCTACATCCGTCTGGATGTCATCTATTAGCAACTTTTTATATTCTTCGATAAGGACAATTACAGCAGCGTGTGCTTCGAAGCATCCTCTTGCTCCGCACGAGCAAGGATTTCCATCGCAATTGACGATGATATGACCTAGTTCTGTACCACGGTTTCTGTATCCTCCATAAAGTTGCCCATTCAAAATCAAAGCTCCGCCAATACCTGTTCCTATGGTTAGAAAAACAGCATCAGATATTCCTTTGGCTCCACCATAGACCACTTCGCCTAACCCCATCAGATTAGCATCGTTATCGACAAATACTGATAAGCCACTATAAGTAGCTATTATTTTTCGTAGATTCTGATTATCCAGCTCAGGTAAATTATTTGCAAATAGTACAACGCCATCATCAATAACCGAAGGGACACCGATACCAATCCCTATAATTGAAAAATTAGAAGAAGATGCGACAACCCGAATTTCAGTAACAATCGCTTTAAGAAGATCTATAAGACTAGTCATATTATCATTCGATTTAGCAGATCTGAAGGATTCATATAATATATTCCCATCATTATCTACAAGAGCATATTTTATATTAGTACCACCAATATCTATCGCTATAGCGTGTTTCATAGTATTATTATTTTAAATCTCCAGCTGCTTCTTTATCCAAAAGACAAATAACATTAGGATGAAGCCATAAAAGAGAAGCCGGTAAACCAGTTGTTATTTTTTTAGATAGAAAAGATCGCGTGATTTCGCGTTTATTCACACCATTTATAAGAAGAATTATCAATTTAGACTGCATTATATCAGCCATGCCCAATGTAAGTCCATATTGAGGTTTACTATCCTCTCCTGCTACCATAGAATGTTGAAGCGATTGAGGTGAAAGGGCTGCAATATGACAATTAGGCTGCAAAGAATCAGCAGGTTCATTAAATGCTATATGACCATTCATGCCCAATCCTAAAATGCAAATATCAATCGGCCCTCTCTTCTCTAACTCCGATTGAACTCTTTTATATTCTTTTTCCGGGTGTAAAGCATCACTTTGAAATGAAACATAGCGATCTTCAGTTATCTTCAATGGTTTAATAACATATTCTTGCAAATAAGTCTCACATGTCCCCGAATGGCTCTGTGGCAATCCTCCCCATTCATCCAGTTTAATTACTTGGATTTGAGAAAATAATTCCGGACGATTTGAATACTCCTTACTTAGCATCTCATACATTCGTGTTGGAGAATTGCCTGTTGCAGCACAAATCTTTATTGTTTTGTGCTGCAACAGATTTCCAATAATAATATCATTAGCCTTACGACTCAATTGATCATAAGAGTCGCACAATTCTATTTTCATTAAGTTAGAGTTCTTTTATGCGAATATTACGGAAGCAAACGCCATATCCGTGATCCTGAAATCCGATATAGCCCGGTTTTTTGCCACAGTCTAACATTAGTTCATAAGCATCAACACAGCTTTCAGGATCTTTACTGAATTTACTGAACTTACTTTTATCGACTAATGCTTTCCAAACAGGTGTACCGAATTTAAAATCCAGAATAAGAGTATCATTCATATAGTGATAAACATGTCCTTTATACAAAACAATTTTGGTCTTATTCCAGTTTCCATAAGGTTTTACTGGTTGTGGAACAGGAGGAATCATATCATATACAGCTCCTGCCTGACGATTTCCACCAACGCCTTCCCAAGCATCGGGCATATTTTCGTTATCAAGCAATTGGTATTCGGGACTTGAGTAGTAAATAGGTTTCCCTTCAATTTCTTGTGCTGTATAAAAAATACCGCTATTTCCAGCTTTATCTATTTTCCATTCCACTTCAAATACGAAATTTTCGAATTGTTTGTCATACATTAGATCACCACCTTCAGGATCGATTGTGTTTCCACTTCCTTTAAAAGTTATAAAGCCATCTTCTACAACCCATCCATCGGGTACATCTTTACGGCAATAGCCACGCCATCCGTCAAGTGTCTTTCCATCAAACATGGTTATCCATTCTCCACCTTCGGGTATAGCTTCTTCAGCACAATCAGAGTCTTTTACAACAAGTTCCTGACTACTTTCTTTTGGTGTGCATGAAACAACTAATAGTGTTGCCAGTACAATGAGAATGCCACAATATTTTATTTTCATATTTTTGTTTTATAAGTTATTTACAATTTTAATTCTTCCCAACCTTTACGGTATTCTCTTTTCACAAATTGATTAGCAGCTTCGAAATTGGTAATTCTCATATTTGCTCCATCCCATTGATATGTGATATTACGACCGGGATAAAGAAAAGCTTCCATTTCGCCATAAACCGAATCATTACGTTTCACTTCTTCGCGAATATTATAACTTCTGAGAATCAGATTACCCATCAGTACCGCTTCTGTTAGTGGCCCTGCATAACCTTCGAATGGTGATTCGACTTTCGCTTTATCATAGCCGGTAATACACGAATCGATCCAAGCCCAGTAATGTCCATTAGTACCGCCTTCTATCCTCTCATATTTCTGAGGAAGGTTTACATCTTTAGCAAAAAGTGGTTTTTTACTACCATCATTTACCCATAATCGGGGATCAGATCCACCCCAACCGCAAGATATCTTACCTTTAGTTCCTACAAACACTGTCGCTCCTTCAACATCAAGGGGATCTAGGTCTCCCATTGCAGTAGTCATATCTGCATTAGGATCTATTTCGTCGAAACGTTCGGGCATAATACCTCCGTCCATCCAATATAAATCGAGATTCTTACCGTTTTGCTGTTTAAACTTAAAGCGAATAGAACTTGCTACCGGAGCACTTTCCGGATAATAGGCTTCTTTAAAAATATCAGTAAACTGATTGGTTACACTGCAACTAACCTCACTTGGATATCCCAGACCGAGTAATTTGAACGGAGGTCCGATAATATGACATCCCATATCACCTAGGGCACCTGTACCGAATTCCCACCAGCCACGCCAGTTAAAAGGGATCAGATTTTCAATATAGTCGACATGCCGAGCTGTACCGAGCCATAAATCCCAATTCAATTCTTTTGGCACAGAAGCTTTTGCGGTAGGCCATGGGATTCCCTGAGGCCATACAGGACGATTTGTCCAACAATAAACTTTTTGTATATCACCTATCAAATCTGCATCGAGCCATTCGCGCATAGTTTTCATTCCATCGCACGAATTACCCTGATCTCCCATTTGAGTAACAACCTTATATTTTTTTGCGGCATCGGTCAATATACGTGCCTCATAAATATCGTGCGACAATGGCTTTTGCAGATAAACATGTTTCCCCATCCGCATTGCTCCAAATGCCTGAATAGCATGATTATGATCCGGTGTAGAAATACATACAGCATCAAAATTCTTATGCTCCTTTTCATACAATTCGCGCCAGTCTTCATAGAGAGGAGCTTTAGGGAATTTCTTTTGCGCACCGGCAGCCATGCGTCCATCAACATCGCAGAGATAGGCTATTACCGCATTCTTTCTCGGTGTATTTACCAAACACTCGAGATCGGCTGCGCCCATACCTCCACATCCCAATTTGGCAATGTATAGTTTATCGCTCGGAGCCATGTGTCCTAATCCTGAGACAGTAAAACTCGGAAGAATAGTTAAGCCTGCAACTCCAGTGGCCGCAACACTAAGAAACTTCCTGCGAGACATTTCTGCCGCTTTTAGGTTTTGTTTTTCATTTATTTCTTTCATTAATAATTTTTTACAAGTTAACAATATAATTGATTGATTAAATTTAATTTAAATGCCGGAATAACCAATATTTTGTGAAAGTTTATTATTTAGCTTATCTTAAATGAAGGAATAAAATACGAATACATAGTTTAATCCTTGATCATAAAATCGAAATTCATCTCATTTGATCACCCTATTACCGGCCATTTAAAAGAGGATTGTAAATTAATTCTTTTGCCTTGCGCCTGAGACTGGCGTGCTGCTTCAATAATCTCCAGAACGTGCAAAGCATGCTCAGGATTAATAAGGGTTTCTTTGCCTGTTGCCAGATATTCACAGATAATGGAGGCACCCTCTTCCCAAAGAAAAGTACCCTGATCGGTCGCAAATCGCTGTGTTTTCTCGTTTGCGACTGTAGCCATATCCACACCCGATGGTTTCCAATCATATCCTATCATATGCATATTTCCTGTTGAGCCTGTAACGGAGATAGTTGGTCGTTCCTGACCTGTACCCTCATGTCCATAGGGATCGAAATAGTTGAATCCACACTGAATATGGGATAGCACATTATTTTGATGTTCCATTATCACCATTGCATTGTCTTCCGCAACCACTTGTATATGACCTTTATCTCCTGTGTTTCTAGTCGGGTCTACAATATTTGTCATTGCTATAATCGATTTTGCAGGTCCAAATAGTCCTGTCAGGGTAGAGATATTATAGACACCTAAATCTGGTAAACTGCCACCTCCTTCTTCGAAGAAAAACGCAGACCAATTGGGTCCTTGATGTCCGTAATGAGCATGTGCAGCCGCAATACGACCTAGATTTCCTTCATTTATTTGCTTAGCCATAAATGCGAATTGCGGACTATTTACAACCGCAGGAGCACCCCATATACGAACTCCCTGACTGTTGGCAAGATTATATAATTCACGCCCTTCGGCATAAGTATTTGCCATAGGTTTCTCACTCCATACATTTATTTTAGCCATTAATGCCTGACGGTTCAACCTTCCGTGCTCTTGCATATTGGTAAGATTCACTAATAAATCGAATGGAACTCCGGCCAGCATCTTATCAATATGGGGATACCAATTCTTTACACCATATTTTTGTGCAGCATTTTTTGCCCTATCAGGTAATATATCACAGACACTTACTACTTCGGCATAAGGGCATTTTGACAAATGAGGTAAATACATACCCGATACACTTCCACAGCCAATGATACCTACACGAGTCTTTTTATTATTCGTAGCACCAAAAGCCGGCGAAGATAGTGAAGCTTCTAAAGAAGAGGTTCCGATTATAGGTGATGCAATTACTGCGACTCCTATTGTTCCTAAGCGTTGAATAAACTGTTTTCGGTTCATATCTTATTAATTAGTTAATAAACAAATTTACGTAATAGCCATGATGAAAAAATAGATAAATCTTGCCCAAGCAATGGATTATTATTGCTAATTTTATTACAATTAAAATGCTAAACCTAAATGACACAGATTAAACATGGATTTCATGGACAATGGAGTATTATACTTCCATTTTTCATTGTAGAAGAAATGGATAAAAATTCCATGATGAATGATTTATATTTCCATTCTTTGGGTTATTTCCCAAGTGCAAAATATCATTACATTAGTCGCCCGTCCGGCAGTCCTGAAAATATTCTTATTTACTGCACAAAAGGAAGCGGTTGGTTCGAATTTAATGGAAAAGTTCATGGGGTAAAAGAAAACCAATACATAATATTACCTGCATGTATTGCACATCGTTACGGAGCCAATAATTCTGACCCATGGACAATCTTTTGGATACATTTCAAAGGATACAAATCTGATTTATTTAAAAATGAATTCGGAAAAATAATTTCTATTGATCCGGAGAATAATTCACGGATTGATGAACGCTTGAAACTATTTGAAGAAATATACAATGTATTATCAGTATCGCATGATAATAATGCACTGCAATATGCAAATTTTGGACTTTCTTATTTTTTAGGTTCGCTATTATATGTTAAGACTCATAGAAGTTCAAAATCTGAAGACAAATATGGAACTTCATTAATTCATCTTGCAACGCATTATATGAATGAAAATATCGGAAACAAACTAAAATTACCCGATATAGCAAACTATTTCGGGTATTCTACATCTTATTTTTACAGGCTATTTTATAAAAATATGGGAATACCGCCAATGGAATATTTCAATCAACTCAAAATTCAGCGATCTTGTTACCATTTACTAAGTAGCACAATGAAAGTTAACCAAATATCTATGCGGGTTGGCTTTGAAGACCCATATTATTACTCCCGGTTATTCAAAAAGACAATGGGTATTTCTCCCGCAAGATATAGGGTATTAAATAAGCTTTCCGATAAGTTTACCGGAGAGTGAAAGTACTAAGTACAGCTCTGTGATCCGAAGGATAATTATCAAACATAATATCACTTTTTGAGCTAGACTCCCCTACTATTTGGGTATTTGAAAGTTCAAACCCATTTCCCGAAAAGAAAACAAAGTCGATACGATCTAAAACTTCTTTATATGCCTGACTTTCCGGCAATGGAGTCCATGTATGTCCCGGATTCTTAACTTCATCGGGATAAAAGAATCTGTACGAATCTGTCATTCCGCCTTTATCAATAAACGCTTTTGTCGATGGCCATTGAACAGGAATCTTACATAATCTGGCTTCTACTGCTCTGGCAGTCCAGTCTAGACAAGAAGGTTCGTTAAAATCGCCGGTAAGAAAAATGGGGTAACCTTCTTTACGAACTTCTAGTATATCAGCTATATTAGAATTAACATCGGCCTCTCTGGTGGCCAAAGCTGAACTAATAGCTTCTTCGGGAGTATTGAGTATAGGACCGCCGCAATACTCTATTCTATTTAACTGATATGGTTCGTAAGGGCAATACATCAGATGAACATTAAACATCCATACAAAATGATTATTATCAATCTGGATTTTCACACCATGCTTGTTGGCAGAAGTGTCAATTATCGGATATTTGCTGATAATAGTTTGGCTTTCAGAATATGCATATGAGTGCCATCCAAGACTACCGGCAAGGTGTACTGCAATATTTTTGCCATCACGAGTAGACTCTTGTACTCCAATTATATCAGCCCCACTTTTGGCGAAAACTTCACCTGTAGATCCAATGGATTTTCCTCCTCCAACCCATATATTAAAACTCATCACTTTTAGCTGAATTGTGGTGATATCCTGCTTTTTGTTACATGAACAAATTGTGATTGCAATAAATATACCTAATAGGTATTTTAAAATAGTATACATGATTTTATTTTAAATTGATTAAAAAATAGAGAGGCTATTTCGAATATTTAAAATAGCCTCTCCTTTCATTTAGTTACTTAGTCAGCCAAATAGGCGTGTTTGTATTATCTTCTCCTTGCAGGCTTATAGCTTGTTTATAGTTATTTCCGTTATAATTTTGTTCTGTATCGGGATATTTCCAGCGTACAGGTATTTTCCCTCCATTCAGATTACCTGTCCCGGGGTAAAGATAAGGCATACCGGTACGACGAATATCGAAAAAGACCTCATAACCTGTATTGAAATAGAATGATATCCATTTTTGAACAGCAATCTGCAATAAACCTTTACTTGGTTTGAAAACAACATTTTCTCCTATCAGATATTCGTCTACTTTAGCTGATAGTCCGTAATATTCGAATGATCCCCGTATTCCATTTTCATAATAGGCTTTAGCACTACCGCTTATCCAGTTTTTCTGTGCTGCCTCTGCTAGTATAAACTGTAGCTCTGCATAAGACATGTAAATACCTTTTTCACCAACAGGATCGTGGCTATATCGCTTGTTTATGAGCGATTGATTTTCACGTCCTCCATTATATGACACAGCATCTTCTTTACTCATTGCACATGGCACACCCACAAATTCGGGAGTACCGCTATTTACAGATGACAATGTTGGCTGAGCCATTGCATTAATACGAGGATCTTTGTAAGTCAAAAGAGTATCAGCGAGAGCTTTGCCTAAAACAACTTCTCCGGCGTCGAATCCAGGTGCATTATAACTTGGGAAACGATTAGGTGAATCTGGCAGGTAAGTGAGAGCTGCCATATCATCGTTACTTTCAAAAATGGGATATTTAGCAGGATTATCGACAATTGTTTTTATTTTAGTTTTTGCATCGGGCATTTTATCGGAAACTCTCATTAATAAACGTAAATGAAGAGAATTTGCAAATTTTTTCCATTTCAATATATCTCCGTTATAAAGAATATCTCCCGAAATAGGCACTCCATCAACATCCAATAAATCATTTGCTTGCTCCAAAAATGCCAATAGACCAACATAAACATCTTCTTGTTTGTCGTAAGTTGCCATATACACCCCTTCTTTACCTTTGAGGGCATCACTAAAAGGAATGTCGCCTACGCAATCGGTAGTTCTGGCAAACAAATAACATTTAAAAATAAGCCCTATACCTTTAAAATTATCATTACCTACATTTTCGGCCTCCAATATAAGATTGTTGGCATTGCGCAATATCGAATAATCCCAGTAAGGAGTACTATACCAGTCGTATCGTCCGAGAGAAACAACCCAGTCACGAGCTGCCAGATGTTGGGTAACTACACTACCTCCTACTCCGGCATCTACTACTGAATAAGTAAGATAGGGTAAGAGTAGATTAGGCACAATTGTTTCAGGTTTGTTTTTATTGGTATTCGTATCCTCAAAGTCTTTGGTACAAGAAGAGGACGATAACAATATCAAAGCGAATATAAATATATATTTTTTCATAACGTTTTATTTTTGAATAATGAATATTTATCAGAAAGAAACGCTTAAGTTAAACCCAATACTTTTAGGTGTAGGTATTTGAGCATCTTCGTTTCCATAACCTCCCGACTCGGGATCTATATGTTTAGCCTTCGACCACATCCATAAGTTTCGTCCTGTTACTCCTACCGAAACATTACGTAATGAATAATTTTCAGATATTTTTATCTGTGGAAAAGTATAAAGAAAAGCTATCTCACGTAGTTTCAGATAAGAAGCATCATAGCTGTTTGTTTCGAAAGAATCACGACTATGGTAGCGTCCGATCCAATCACGTAAGCTGACATTTACATCATTCTTTTCATATCCTGTAACATTTCCGTCTCCATCGGTAATTTCCATTACACCCTCACCGATCAGACCTTCTTCTCGTTGGTTTCCTATGGCTGACTCTGCCAATACTCCACCTTCCATACCTTTTGCTAAGGTACCCGAGTATATACGGCCGCCTTTTCTATAATCAAGCAATGCCGATAATTTAAAGTTTTTGTATATAAATGTATTTTTCAAGCCGGCCATCCAATCCGGATTATAGTTGCCATAACATTTCACTTCGTCTTCCCACACAGGTAGACCGCTTCTGTGAATAATTTGTCCGTCCGGAGTATGTTTGAATCCCCAACCATACAAGTCCCCCATACGTCCGCCTACACGTGCCTGAGCGTAGCCTGACATATTATAGTTAGTTATTCCTTCTGCCAACTCACGAACATAAGCACGATTAGTAGACCAATTTAGTATTACCCCCCATTCAAAATCTTTCAATTTTAGAGGTACTGCATTTAATACCACTTCAAATCCACGGCTTTCTATTTTGCCCGCATTTGTCATTCTTGAAGTGTAACCCGATGTCGGTGCAACAGCCATTGATAATATCTGATTGGTTGCAACGGTATTATAATATGAAAAATCCACCCCCAACCTATCGCCTAAAAAGCGAATATCTAAGCCAACCTCAGCACTGTTAATTTTTTCAGGTTTCAGTTCACTATTATATAATGCGCCATCTTCACGGGCAGCACTCGTACTTCCCCATTTATCAGCAAACTGGTATACAGGAATTAGCTGATACGGATCTGTATCGTTACCGACCTGAGCCCATGATCCACGCACTTTGAAAAAAGAAATGGATTTTGGTAATTTAACCATTTCAGAGATCAAAGCACTCATCGATACTGAAGGATAAAAATAAGAGTTATTATCAACAGGCAAAGTACTAGACCAGTCGTTACGGGCTGTAATATCAAGATACAACATATTTTTGTACATGAGTTGCCCCATTCCATAGATACTGTTAACTGCTTTCTCCGTGTTTTCTTCCCTGACAACAGGAGCCGATCTTGCATTTTCGAGGTTATAAACCCCGGGTATTTCTAACTCTGAAGCTCTTGAACTGGTTTTTCGTATAGAACGGTGCATTCTATTACCACCTAAGGATACTTTATATTGGAAATCGGATCGGAGAGGTTTATCCCAAGAAAGCAAAAAATCAGAGTTGCGTTCCTCAAAAATAAAGTTATTCACCGTATACATCCCATTTGGATAGTTTCTAGAACTATAAGCACGTTTGATGCGAATATTGTCATCGTACCAGTCTGTACCTGTTCGTCCCATAAGCGAAAGCCCATCTATAATATCAAGATTGAAAGACAGGTTGCCGTAAAGGTGATTTTTCAATTGAGATTGGGTATTTTCATATAATGTGAAATAAGGATTGTCCATCCATGAATTATTAAAGTTAGATTGTTCCAATCCTTCCCTATTGGGAGCCCAATAATTTTTTAAAGCTTTCACATCTTCATTCATTCCCCACCACGTGAAGCTATACATTATGGGTTTATCCCAATAATTAATCTGTGGCATATTATCGCTTTTATTCTGCACATAGTTTACATTGGCATTTACACGTAAAAATTTAGTTAGCTTATAGCCTGCATTAAGAGAAACAGTATTACGCTTCAGGTCTGTGTTTGGGATAATTCCTTTCTGATTCATATTCGTATAAGAGAGTCTATAGTCTCCATGTTCATTACCATTGCTTATAGATACATTGTTGGTAAATACAGTTCCCGTATCAAAAAAATCTTCGAGGAAATTCGGATGAGCGACCCAAGGCGTAGCAATACGTTTTCCGGTAACCGGATCAATAGGACTTGCATATTGTGGTATCTCTACAAAACCACTGGCTGTAGTTGGATCCGGCTGATTTAACTTGGGCCCCCACGAATAACCTGCGCCATCATTTTTCCCTCCTCCTTTCCCATCTACATATTCATACTCAAAGTTTTCTCCTCCTCCGTATTTGTACTGATAATCAGGTGTTCTCAACAACCATGGTTGGATAATCAAATTTGTATTGTAAGTAATACCCATACCCTTACTTTTCTTTCCACTCTTTGTTGTAATTACTACAGCACCATTTGCAGCACGACTTCCATACAAAGCTGCAGCTGTAGGTCCTTTCAATACACTTATTGATTCTACATCATCCGGATTAATATCACCGGCTCCACCACCAAAATCCATTCCATCAGTATTGAAGTTGCTAGGATTGTTATTAATGGGTATCCCATCCACAACAAAAAGAGGGCTATTATTAGTCAGTGAAGTTTCACCTCTAATAGATATTCTCGGTGATCCACCAATACCTCCCGACGATACATTTGTGATCTGAACTCCGGCTATTTGTCCGGCTAAGGAATTAAGCATGTTAGGATCCCGCACCTCTGTCAGCACATCTCCTTTGATATCCTGCACAGCATACCCTAAAGCTTTCTTCTCTCTTTTGATACCTAAGGCCGTCACAACAACTTCATCTAAAGTTCTGCTGGAATCTTGCAATGTAACATTTACAACTTTGTTTTTCTGAACGGTTATTTCCCTAGTGACAAATCCAATATAAGAGAATACCAGTACATCTCCTTCTTTTGTATTGATTTGATACTTACCATTATCATCAGATATGGTACCAATTCGAGTGTTTTTTACTACAACACTTACGCCTATCAACGGGTTTCCCTCAACATCTATCACATTTCCGGACACTTTATCAGCATCCTGATTTGGAGAGTTAGTTTGAGCAAAAACTGTAGCTGATAGGGAAAACATCACTATAAAGACAGTGAGCTTTTTAAATAAAAAAGTTTTCATAATAGTCAGTTTTAGATTAGGTTAACATGACGAATTTAGGGGATATTAAATCTAACTGAAATGGATAAAAACTGTTTAAAAAATGGATTATTATTGCTGATTTAGGTATTAAAAGCATTTTAATGAAAAGGATGAGTATAGTTGCTTTAAAAAGCATCTGCCTTCAATGATAATATGTGTTAAATTGTGTTTAATGTATTGAAATAAATTACCCTAAACCCCACCATTATGAGAAATATAATCTCATTAGATCGGATTTCTTTTTCCATTTCAAATATAGTGACTCGACAAACAAAATACTATATTTGTAAAAAAGATATGTTATGGATTTTGGACGCAACGAATCATTGACATTTAGTTATTCCGATATCTTCTTCAGTTATTACTTCAATGATAACAGAACATGCACATCAATGGTTAAAAACCACATGCTTGTATATATCTATTCTGGGGAACTACTTGTTGAACAAAAGAAAAAGAAAACAGTAATCGAAGCAGGAGAATGTGTTTTCTTGCGTAGAGATAACCGGGTAGATTTAATAAAACAAGCTGAAAATGGAGAACAGTTCAAAGGTATTTTTATGATCTTTAAACGCAATTTTTTACGTGAATTTTATCAGACAATTGATAAAAAACAACCGAAGATAGAGCCTCATAAGGAATTATCAAGCGTAGTGAAGTTGCCACAAACACCCGATATCACAAGCCTGTTTCAGTCTATGACGCCTTATTTCGATTCATCAATAGAGCCAGCTGACGAACTTATGAAGTTGAAATTACATGAAGGTGTATATTCCTTATTAAATATAAATCAAATGTTTTATCCTGTTCTCTTTGATTTCACTGAACCATGGAAAATAGACATACTTGATTTTATGGGAGATAACTACATGTATGATCTATCTATTGAAGACATTGCACACTTCACCGGTCGGAGCCTTGCCACATTCAAGAGGGATTTCAAAAAGATAAGCGAATCCTCTCCTCAGAAATGGCTCATGGAAAAAAGATTGGAAATTGCTTATGATAAAATTCGCAATGAGAATAAAAAAGTGTCCGATGTATATCTCGAAGTCGGGTTTAAGAACCTCTCTCATTTTTCATCAGCATTCAAAAAACAATTTGGATATTCTCCGACCAAGTAGAATATTGAGCTGCATAACAAATAATCTTTGAGCCACAGGGAAAACAACCACTGTGGCTCTTTTGTTATCTTTGTATTACAACTAAAATATATATGATGAAAAAGCGCATATTAGGAAATACTAATCTGGAAGTTTCTGCTATTGGATTAGGGTGTATGGGAATGAGTTACGGCTATGGTCCGGCTTCCGATAAAAACGAAATGATCTCGCTGATTCGTAAAGCATTTGATCTTGGTGTTACACTCTTCGACACAGCCGAGATTTACGGACCATACGCCAATGAAGAACTAGTAGGAGAAGCCTTGTCTCCCATTCGCCACAAGGTAGTGATAGCAACCAAATTCGGCTTCAATATCGAGAACGGAAAAGAGACAGGGACCAATAGCCGCCCCGAACATATAAAACAAGTAATAGAAGGATCGCTTAAACGTCTTAAGACAGATATTATCGACTTATATTACCAGCATCGCGTAGATCCCAATGTGCCTATAGAGGATGTGGCCGGAGCAGTAAAAGACCTGATACAGGAAGGTAAAGTAAAACACTGGGGTCTATCGGAGGCAGGTGTAAAAACAATTTGTCGTGCTCATGCCATTCAGCCGGTTACCGCCGTACAAAGCGAATACTCTTTATGGTGGAGACGTCCCGAAGATGAATTATTACCTATGCTCGAAGAACTTGGTATCGGTTTTGTTCCGTTCAGCCCATTGGGTAAAGGTTATCTAACAGGGAGGTTTGATGCCAATACAAAATTTGCCGGAAATGATTTTCGCAGCATACTTCCACGTTTCACACAGGAAGCACTTGAGGCTAATCAGGCTATTGTTGATCTGGTAAAAAAAATAGCAGAAGAGAAAAATGCAACACCTGCTCAAATAGCATTGGGATGGCTGCTTGCACAAAAGCCCTGGATCGTACCGATACCAGGTACTACGAAAAACCATCGCCTGCAAGAAAATATCAGAGGAGCAGATGTGAAACTGACAGTGGAAGATATAAGCAACATGAATGAAGCCAGCTCAAAAATCGATTTGATGGGCAACCGCTACCCAGAAGAACTTGAAAAAAGGACAGGACTTTAAGTAGCGTAATTACACAACTAATCCCCTTATTTGGGATATCCAAGGGCATTGAATGCGATAAATTATTTAAATAAAATATTACCAAAAAAAGAATATGAAAACATTCTCACTATTAATTATGCTACTGATATCCACAACTATTTTTGGACAGAAGCCAGATTCAGATATGCAACCATCTTCAATAAACAATAAAGTAAGACTTTCAAAAATCATTGTCGACCCTCTGCATTTAGATGAATACAATATTTACCTGAGAGAAGAAATTGAGGCGTCTATGCGATTGGAACCCGGAGTGCTTACATTGTACGCTGTATCTGAAAAGGAACATCCTAATCGGATAACAATACTTGAAATTTATAGCAACGAAGAAGCTTATCAGAGCCATATCAAAACTTCGCATTTTCTTAAATACAAAGAGGGAACATTGGATATGGTGCAGTCTCTTGAACTGATCGATACTATTCCACTTATTCCAGAACTAAAGATAAAATAAATAGAACTTAAAAATTAAATAATTATGGGAGCTGAAAAAACGAAAGCATTTGGTACTATAGCAGCAGATGCACCTTTAAACGAAATGAATATTCAACGTCGGGAAGTAACATCAAAAGATATTGAAATTGAAATTTTGTACTGCGGTGTATGCCATTCAGACTTACATACAGCACGCAACGATTGGGGAGGTACTATTTATCCTGTGGTTCCGGGACACGAGATTGTAGGAAGAGTAACCAAGATAGGAAATGAAGTTACTAAGTTGAAAGTAGGCGATTTAGCTGGAGTTGGATGTCTTGTCGATTCGTGCAGGGAATGTAATAGTTGCGAACATGACTTGGAACAATACTGTCTAAATGGATTTACAGGAACATACAATGGTGCTGACAAACACTTGGGAATACAAACTTACGGCGGTTACTCAGAAAAAGTAGTTGTCGATGAACACTTTGTATTAAAGGTCCCTGCGAATCTTGACTTGTCTGCTGTTGCGCCATTGTTGTGCGCAGGAATTACAACATGGTCACCTCTTCGACACTGGAATGTAGGAAAAGACAGTAAGGTTGCTGTTGTAGGTTTAGGAGGTTTAGGACATATGGCTATTAAACTTGCTAAAGGTCTTGGTGCAGAAGTTACTTTGTTTTCAAGAACACCGGGAAAAACTAAGGATGCCAAAGAACTTGGTGCAGATGAAGTTGTAATCTCTACCGATGCAGAACAGATGAAATCTGTACAAGGCAAATTTGATTTGATTATAGATACCGTTCCTTACGTTCATGATATCAATCCTTATGTTTCGACATTAAATATCAGTGGAACGCTGGTTTTAGTCGGATATTTAGGCGAGTTAGACCCTATGTTAAACACTGTTCCAATGATTATGGGGAGAAAAACGGTAGCAGGTTCTGTAATCGGAGGTATTGCTGAAACACAGGAAATGCTTGATTTCTGTGGAAAACATAATATCGTTTCCGAAGTAGAAATCATTAATATTCAGGATATTAATATAGCTTATGAGAGAATGCTTAAGAGTGATGTACGGTACCGCTTCGTTATTGATATGGCTTCTTTGAAAAAGTAATCACGACAATCGCTATATTAGTATTTCAAAGACATAGTAAAGCCTTTGGTGGTATAAAGAAACACAGGGGCTATATAAATAAGGAAAGTCCATAAATTTAGACATTACAGCTGATGAGAATCTTATTTTCATCAGCTGTAATTTTTAATAAATAATATTATTTCTCTTCCGGTTTAAATGAAAATGAAAGAGCAGGCTGATCTAGTGGTAAACCATTAGGAACAACGACTTCAATACTTCCATCCGAAAGTTGTTTCCAGTTAACAGCCTTTCCTGTTTCGACAAAAATAACCTTCGATCCTTTTATCGGATTATTGCCATTCCATACAATCTTCTTTGGTAGAGGTTGCCCTTCCTCAAGACAGGTGATAGCATAAATAGTCTCAGCATCTTTACTTTGTGTGAACCATGTTTTATCTGAATTATAGTTCGGTGTTATTCGAGTTCCGTAAATAGCCTTTTTATTTTTACTAGTCCATGTACCTATTTTTTCTAAACGTACCTTAATATCTTCTGGTAAAGTACCATCTGGATGTGGACCTATACCTAATAGAAGATTACCTCCTTTTGCAACAATCTCTACCAAAATATGAATGACTTGGGACGGTGATTTATATTTATCGCGAGGAGTCCAAGACCAAGCGTATCCCAAAGTAATACAGCTTTCCCATGGATTAGACAACTGTGTATCAGGTATTCCTCTTTCGGGAGTTTGGTAATTCTCATATTCACCCGGAACAGTACGATCTACAACTAATAGTCCCGGCTGATGGCTGCGGGCCATAGCGGCTATGCGAGGCATATCTATATTTTGTTCTCCCATATATGCTTCTCCATATTTCTCGGCATCACCTGGTCTGGCCGGACGTACCCAACCTCCATCAAGCCATAAAATATCCATCGAACCGTAATCGCCATTCATCAGTTCTTCTATCTGGTTATAGGTATACTGTTTAAATCTGTTCCATCTATCGGGATTAATTTTTATGTTATAATTATTATTTCTATTTGGAGTCGCATATTTGTCCCACCAATAGTTTTGTGAGTGCCAATCGGGTTTTGAATAATAAGCTCCAATCATATATCCCTCGTTTCTGAATGCATTAAATACCTCTTTTGCTATGTTTTTGCGAGGATGGTTTTTGAAGGCACCTTTTGTTATAGAAAAATCGGAATATTTGGTATCGAACATATTGAACCCATCATGATGTTTAGTTGTAAATACAACATATTTCATTCCAGCCTTTTTTCCCGATTCTGCCCACGATTCTGGATCTAGTTTTGTTGGATTAAACTCGTCTATAGTCCCCCAATACTTTCTTTTATCCTGATCATAAGTTAAAATGGTATCGCGCGTAATCCAATCTTCGGAACAAATAGACCATGATTCCACGATTCCTAACTGCGCATATAAACCATAGTGAATAAGCATCCCAAATTTTTGATCTTGCCACTGATCCAATTTTTCCAATACAGCCGGATTTTTCGGCAGTATATATGTTTCAGATCGTCCATGTGTATAGGTTTGTGCATAAATAACACTGAAGAAACACCAAATAAAAACGCTTCCTAAGATTAACAGTTTATTTTTCATAATATTACATTTATTTATTAAAGGAGTTAAGGTACTGATAATATTTTAATTGATTATCCTCATTAGTCAGAATTTTAACACATACAAGCAATAGAGTTATCCTAAGTTCCCTATTTACTTTATACACCCACTTTTCACAAAGTATCCCCTTATTTTGATACCAATCTAGTTTATAATAAATTTTGACGAAGATAAGAATAGAACTTCTTTGACTATCTTTGAAAATAAATATATCATTATATAAAACTCTATGAAGTCTATAAAAACAGATATATCCATCAAAATATGTAGGGTGTAGAGAGTGAGTTTTAATGAAAATAATATGGAGTAATGAATGAATCTATTCAAATTAGATACCTGATTGCAAATGAACAAGATGCTACTTGGGGGTTAACCGTAAATACGGTTGGATATCAGCAGATTGAACCTAACTCTATCTATCCCCCACAGATTCATCCCGAACAATATTTTTTCTCGATACAAAAAGGCAGAATACTTGATGAATGTATACTATTATATATAACTCAAGGTAAAGGTACTTTTGTTTCATCAAGCCAAAAAATAATAGAACTAAAATCCGGAGATATGGTACTTTTATTCCCGGGTGAATGGCATTCTTACAGTCCCGATAAATCAACCGGATGGCGTGAATATTGGATAGGATTCAAAGGTATAGACATGGAATCCCGCATCGAAAATGGCTTCTTCTGTAAGCTAAAACCAATTTTCAATGTTGGATCTAGTGAAGAAATTGTCCAGCTTTACATGCGTGCTATCAGTAGTGCAAAAAAACAAGAAATCGGATTTCAACAGATATTGGCTGGCATCGTCACTTATTTACTAGGAATTGCTTACTCCCGAAACAAGCTTTTGAGTTTCGAAGACGTGAAAGTAACCAATCAAATAGATAAGGCTAAAATGATTATGTTCGAGAATTCACATACAAACATTACACCTGAGGATATAGCGAATCAAATATGTGTCAGTTACTCTTCGTTCAGACGCATTTTCAAACAATATACAGGTCTGTCACCACTTCAATATATACAGGAAATACGAATTCAAAAAGGCAAAGATCTATTGGCTAATACACTGTTAACAAGTCAGGAAATAGCTTTCCGTATTGGCTATGAAAATCCGGATTATTTTTGTGCGATTTTCAAAAAAAAGACAGGCTATTCTCCAATAAAATACAGGGAATTTATACAAGGAAAAAATCTATAATTCTATATCCATCATCTACCAGATAAGTATTACGATCATTTCCTATAGTATATTGATCATATTACACAGTTCGTTTTATTCCCAGACAAGTATATTTGTGTGATAAAAGGGCTTTGCCTTATTTTATAATCAGTCCAATAAATAAACAATTGCTATAAAGAATAAACTGATGAGACTTAAATCTATACTATTTACCTTTACTCTTCTGCTTGTTTCACAATTTCTCTCTTTGCACTTACAAGGTGCGACAGGTAAGAATAGCGGAATAAAACATGATCCTGTTTCAAAAACTGTCAAAATTGCTGATTCTAATCAGAATCTTTTACTTCTGATTGATTATTCAAACGGATGTAAGATTACCCAATTAGATATAAAAGGGAACAATACACTATCCTCATCAGGTATTTATACAGGAATCAAGACTATGGACAAAACAATTTATTCCAGTATAAATGCTAGCGATATTAAAGTAACCGAGACTAAGGAAAGCATAACATTGAGTAATATAGCTTACGGAGGTAATTCTATCAAAGTAAATGAATCATGGATTTTCAGACTCATTGGAGACAAAATCAACTGGAATATTCAACGAGACTATAATTCCTCCGGAGAATTAGATGAAATGGCATTTTCACAATGGAATTTTTCCGACCTTACGGTATGGAAGGGCGGTATCATAGATAATGGTGGTATGGTTTGGTGTAAGTACTTACCCGGTGTAAATGATACTTATGGCGTACACACAGGAGGAGTAACCTTCTGGAATCCCGATTCGGGAAATGCTTTACGAATAATAGCCGGAGCAGATAAAGAAAATTCCATAGCAGCAAAATATTCTCATAGTGATAAAAATGAATTTACATATACACAATTTGTTACCAACGAAGAGCTGGGGCAACGCCATAATCTGAATAGGTTTGTTTATCAAAATTCGGATGTATTTTCACCTTTCGAGGTTAAAAAAGGAAGTGTGTCGATAAATCTCGAATTAGAATATATTGATTACTTTACTGAATACTCAAGAGGAACGTTACCCGGTATAGATGCAGAAGCAGTACGCGAACTTCTTAATACCACAGGTAGATACGGAGTGGTTGATAATAATATTATAGGAGCAAATGGCTGGACTACAAATTGGAAATGCCTTCACGAACCATTCTTTGCTCAAATAGGTATGGCTGTAAATGACAAAAATTACACGAAAAATATGTCTGCCACCCTCGACCAAGAAAGAGATTTAGCTATGCTTCCTGATGGTCGTGTATTATCCCGCTGGCATAATGCGGCTGACGACGAAATGCCCGGCACATTCAATCCCAAAACCGGTTACTATGAAGCTAAATGGGGTTATACTGTCGATTCTCAGACAGGCTATGTAATCAATACCTCCGAACAATTCGATTTGTGCGGTGATGTCAACTGGTTACTTTCACACAAAGAAAGCTGCGAAAAAGCCCTAGATTGGCTGATCAAGAGAGATTCAAACAATAATGGTATATTCGAAATGATGAATAATGGCATTGCAGAAGAAACCGCAAGCGATTGGCTCGACATTGTTTGGGCAAGTTTCGAGAATGCATTTGTCAATGCTCAAATGTATGAAGCACTTAATCTATGGGCAAACTGCGAACAAATCCTCGGTGATAAACAAAAGGCAGATTATTATTCAAATGTAGCCTTAAGGCTTAAAATAAGCTTTAATAAATCTATCGATGAAGGAGGTTTCTGGTCACCCGAAAAGAAACAATATGTATATTGGCGAGATAAAGATGGCTCCATTCATGGAGATAATATGGTAACACCTGTAAACTTTGCAGTCATAGCTTTTGGCATATGTGACGATCCGAAACGAGTATCTTTGATCCTTGACGAAATAGAAAAGAGAACTACTGCTGAAAATCTTTTTCACTGGCCTCTTTGTTTCGATTCTTACAAGAGAGAAGAAGTGCAGTATGGTAATTGGCCTTTTCCTAAATATGAAAATGGTGACATCTTCCCAACTTGGGGCTACATGGGTGTAAGAGCATACGTGAATTACGACAAAGGTATTGCGCTTAAATATATCCGCAATATACTCGAGCAATATAATAAAGACGGTCTCTCCTCGCAACGGTATAGCCGAACAACTCAACTAGGTTTAGGTTCTGACATTTTAGCTGGGATATGTACCAGTGTAACGGCTCTTTATCGGGATATTTATGGCATCCGTCCAAAGTGGAACAGAATGGGGATAGAGCCCAATATGTCTGAAATTTTAAATGGTACCGAATTTTCATATACTCTTCGAGATACGGTTTACCATCTGAAACTAAGTGTCGATGATTATTCTATGAGTACTGACGAATTTTCAATTAAAAGTAAAAACAGTTTCGGAGCGAATAAAGTCGGATCAAAACTCACCTTTTATCCCGAAAATAAAGAAAATATGCTCCTTGTTGTAAAAATCGATTCAAAAAAGCCTTTCCACATGGAAATTAACAATTGGGAAAAAGATGAATATTCATGGACAACAACATCACCTAACAAATATGAATTTACACTTACAGGATTGATTCCTGATTCGAAGTATAAACTTTTGATAAATAATAAATCAAAATACATCATAACAAGAAAAGATGGTAGCCTCTTGATTAAAGAGAATTGCACATCCCCTACTCGATTTAGTTTAAAAGAAATTAATTAATATTTCATCTGATTAAATAAACTAATTATATATGATACTATGGTATATAACCGATAAATACATTTTGTTCAGAAGTTAAGACACTGTTTTCTGTCATTCCATATTAATTAAAGCAGATTGAAAACTCTTGCGATATTGAGCTGGAGTTACTTCTAAAACATTGATAAACTGGCGACGCAAGTTTTCAGCATTCTTGAGTCCGCAATATGAAGCTATTTCATCTAATGATAATTGTGTCTCAATAAGATGCTGGCATGCATTTTCGACTCTCAATTTATTGATGTACTTTGCAGGAGTAACCCTTAATTCACGAACAAAAACCCGGGCAAAATTACGGGGGCTCATTGCAACATATTCTGCCAGCTTCTCTACTGTTAGTTCTTCTCTAAGATGTTCCAATATCCATTCACAGACCTTCCTTATAATAGGATTACCTATACTCTGGCAATCTAAAAATGTACTAAATTGTGATTGATTTCCGGGTCGTTTCAAATATAAAACCAGCCATCGGGCAACATGTAAAGCAAAAGCTTGCCCCATATCCTCTTCTAGTAAAGCCAGTGCCAAGTCCATACCTGAAGTAATTCCAGCAGAAGTGTATACATTGCCGTCTTTGATAAAGATTCGAGCTATCTGAACATCTACCAATGGATACATTTGCGCTAGTTCTTCATTTTTAGACCAGTGGGCAGTAGCTTTTTTCCCATCAAGTAGCCCTACCTCTGCCAGAATAAAAGCACCGGAACATACCGAACAAATCCTGCGAATAACTTTCGATTGTTCTTTCAACCACTCCAACATCTTATTTTTAAGACTTTGATCGAGGTGTCGGGCTAATCCTGTAATTATCAATGTATCTATTGAATAATCTATTTCGGTATAGCACCTTTCACTCAGTATAGGTAATCCGGAAGATGTATTTATTAGTTTGTCTGGCCCCATAGATACAACATGAGTCACATATCTGAAATCAACTTTATTCTGAACGAGATCAAACTCATCAATCGCTTTGGTAAAAACATCCAAAGGACCTGCCGTAGTCAGCAAAGTAGAATTCGGAGGAACTAATATTACAATATGTCTTATTTCCAACTGCTTATTCATCTTTTTCGTATTTCAATAATTAAGTAAATGATAGTTTTGATGCTATCCTCCCGAATTATAACAGACTATTGCTATGATGCTTACCAAAGTAATAAAAAGGTCTGAGACCTTAAAAGTAAGTATTATTTGTCAAAGCAAAACAATTATGGCAGAAATTGCATATTTTTTGTCATTACAGACAAACTTATTATGGTGTATCTTTGTTAAGACTAAAGACAATAAGAAGTTTTATTATTTAAAATCAGATTATTATGGGAACAATTAAGGTAGGTATTAATGGTTTTGGACGTATTGGACGCTTAGTATTTCGTGCTGCACAGAGTAGGAAGGATATCCAGATTGTCGGGATTAACGACTTAATGGATGTCGAGTATATTGCTTACATGCTTAAATACGATAGCATCCATGGACAATTCGATGGAACGATCGACACCAAAGATGGCAAACTTGTTGTAAATGGCAATGCAATCCGTGTTACAGCCGAGAAAGATCCGGCTAATCTGAAATGGAATGAGGTGGAAGCTGAATATATTGTAGAATCGACAGGCTTATTCCTAACAAAAGAAAAAGCTCAGGGGCATATTTCTGCCGGAGCAAAGTATGTAGTCATGTCGGGCCCATCTAAAGACGATACTCCGATGTTTGTTCCGGGTGTGAATGATGATAAATATACAAAAGGCACGCAGATCATTTCGAATGCATCTTGTACAACAAACTGTCTTGCGCTGGTAGCGAAAGTATTGAACGACAAATTCGGTATTCTGGAAGCTCTGATGACAACAGTACATTCTACAACTGCTACACAAAAAACCGTAGATGGCCCGTCAATGAAAGACTGGAGAGGTGGACGTGCTGCTTCAGGTAATATTATTCCTTCTACAACCGGTGCAGCTAAGGCTGTAGGCAAGGTTATTCCCGAACTGAATGGAAAAATAACCGGTATGTCGTTCCGCGTTCCAACTCTTGATGTTTCAGTAGTCGACTTAACAGCTCGTCTGGCTAAAGAAACAACTTATGAAGAAATTTGTAAGGCTATGAAGCAAGCTTCGGAAGGTTCTTTAAAAGGATATCTTGCATACACTAAAGACGATGTTGTATCATCTGATTTTATAGGAAATCCATATACGGCTATTTTTGATGAAAAGGCAGGGATACAATTAAGCCCGACTTTTGTCAAAGTAGTTGCATGGTATGATAATGAATGGGGATTTTCCTGTAAAGTGTTAGATTCAATAGCTACGATGAAAAAGGTTAATGGATAAAGGGTAACTATCTAAATAAATAAGTAAACAGGCTATCAATTGATATAGCCTGTTTTTATATATAGGTTTTTATAACAGTTGCATTGCAATTTCCGCGCAAGCTTCTGCATCAGCCAAAGCATGGTGGTGATTAGTGAGAATATATCCGCAATCGGCAGCTACAGTATGAAGCTGGTGATTAGGAAGATGTTTCAATTGCCGTCTGGACTCTGCCAATGTACAATAAAACCGATAGTCGGGATAGTCCATCTGATAAGTTTTGAATGCAGCTTTAAGACATGCTTCATCAAAGCCTTTGTTATGTGCTACTAACGGAAGCCCCTCAATGAGAGATTCCACTCGAAACCATACTTTAGAGAATACTGCTTCTTTCACTGTATCTTCGTAAGTTAAACTGTGAATACTACTGTTCTGAAGACTATAATAGTTGGGTTCGGGTTGAATAAGGCTATAGAAACGGTCTGTGATAATACCGTTCCTGACAACAACAATTCCTATACTGCAAACACTGGATAGTTGTTCATTAGCTGTTTCAAAATCGATAGCTGCAAAATCCCGTATCATTTATTTCAGGCTTTTCTTGTATTTTATAATTTCTGTCAAATCTGCCAGTTGTTCTCCTTTCTCAATATCGAGTATCAACGGAATTAATTTGCCGATGGCATCTGCATTTTTGAAGCTTTCTTTAATTTCGGTACTGATTTCGAGATCGTAAATTCCGCCACGTGTTTTCTCTGTAAAATAGAAACCGGTCTTTATAAATTTCGCCCAAATAGAGAGCCAAAAAACTGTCTTTTTCTTATAGACTACTTTACAAAACCATGACTTGCCATCTTTATAAAATCTCCATTCATATTCCATTTGAAATTCTGAACAGATAATCTCTAATAGTTTAGTATAAACTACGAAAAGATCTTTTCCTAAAGCCGCTTCCAAGACTATATCTGTTGGTTTTACCTCTTCTTCCCGTAAGAGTTGGATCGGATTTTCTGTTTTCATTGTATTTTGTTTTTAAGGTTGAATTACACCAATAATTAATGTCTCTATTGTATTATATAATACAAAGATATAATTTAATTGATTCCCAGTAAAAGGTTGAAATAAAACATTATCAACAAGCTTTTATTTTAAATAGTATATAAAAAATCCCTGCCTAGGATGAGGACCAAGCAGGGATGTCATTTACTAATCGTATTACAGCTTAACGACTTTCAAATAATCAAGAAATGCATCATTTTGATCTTTTTTCCCATGCGACATATTACTATCGAATCCTTTGTTTTCCGGATTCAATCGCAGCTTAATAATATGAGTGCCAGCAGGGATGTTTTTTAATATCAAGTAATTCGACGTTGTCCATGTATTCCAGTCACCAGAAGATTCTAAGATAAAAGTACCCGTATCTACATCATCTACAAATACCGAACGGATATAGCAATATACATCGTGAGGGCCTCTACCGTTAGAGCCTATCAAAGCAACTCCATAATTTCCGGCTTCCTTAATATCTATTGTCAACTCTACATTTGCGCTGTTATTCGCCATATCTTCAATATAACCTTTTCCCGAGAAACCCTTAGCAGAATTTTTAACAGTGCCTTTATATTTTGCATCTTCTACTTCATATATATTTATCGAAGTCGAATGGATAAATGGGTTGGATAGATCAGACTCAAAGCCTTTTTGATCGACAGTATACACCGAGTAAAAACCATTAGGTTTATTATTCAAATCATAAGGTGAAGTTGCAGTTTCATTGATATTAGCATCATACACGAAACTCTTCAACCCTTCATTTTGAACCCATGATAATTTACTGTTCTCTTCTTTCAATACTGGTTCTATCGGTGACCAACATTTACGTGGACCAGCTTCTACCATGTTGATCTTAGTTGAAATATTCGGATCTGCTTCCATTTCTATTTCAATGTCGAATTTGCCTTTAGATGCGGCAGGTAGTTCGAAAGGTAAGGTTTGTACTTTGCCATTGACTTTTAGCGATTTTACTTTATTACCTAAGCCGTTTACAGTAATATCCAAAACGGCATCTCTATATTTGAAATTTTTCAAATGTAATGCTCCGTTTATCATATCGGATGGAACAATAGGATTGAATTTTAATCCTGTTTCTGTCATTTCCATCCCGAATAACATACGATATACAATACTTACATAAGAGGCTACAGACCATAACTGACGATCGGAGTTTAATGCCGTATTACGATCATATCCTGTATCATGAGTCATATTTTCTTTATGAGTAAGGAACATAGCCCCTTGTCTTATTTGCGATTTCATAATATGGCTTGCCGCTGTCATATTACCAACTCGTTTTGCAGCATACATATACGGTGTTTGCCATACAGCCCACACACTTTTGTTGTGATAAGCAAAATCGTCAGGGATAGTAGGATACAATACCGCAGCTCCGTATGGATAAAGAGGAAAATTCTCTACTACATTCACCGTTTGTTCGGGTGAAGTTGCACCTAGCAAGGCACATAAACCGTTACCCATCACATCTACCCGTTGAGTAGATCGGTAGTTCAAATATTCAGGGTATAAATAAGCAGTGTAGAGACTACGCTCTTTATCCCAGAAATATTTATTTAATCCGTTTTTAACCGATGTGTAATATTTCTCCCAAACATTTATTTCTTCATCACTTTTGCCCAACATTTTACCCGACTTCATCAGAATTTCGTACATAAACATGTGTAAGGCATTAGTTCCGCTGGAAAATGATTCTCCGATATTCTCGTTCGAAAACCAGTTAGGGTAAGTATGTGTACGCCAGTCCATAGAACAGGTTTCGCCTCTGAATAAACCGATGTTCTTGTCAAAAGCCACATGGATATCTTTTGTAGCAGTATAGCTTAAACCATCATACACTTCGGCCAGCCATTCCTTATCGCCTGTTGATAAATAATATTCCCACGCAGCAAGTGCCCAAACTACCCTGTCGGTAGAGATAGGCCATGAACCGCCTGTACCTGTATCCTGAAGCGCTTCTTTAGGATTGTCCAAAGTTTGCTTGCGGAGTGTTTTTTTAGATATATCCTGATGTATCCACGAGAATGAGAAATACATGCTGTAAACCACATCGCGTGTCCATGTATCCGGCCATAAAGCACCTGTACTGAATGTAGAATCGGAACGAAGATTCATCTGCATTTCTTCTAAAGCCATATTGTACAATGCAACAACCATTGTATTGTTGTCAGCCGTAAACTGAGGAAAAGCAGAAATATCTTCCTTCAATTTCCAATGTCCGCCATCACCATGATAATTTGATAGTATTTCGGTCGGCGATATAGCTTTCGATGTACGTAATCCAAGAAAAGAAGCTTCAACAACACTGTCCGGAGACAATGTATAAGGTAGTAAAGAACCTTTTTCTCTGACAACCGTCCAATGCGAATTGAAGTCTGCATTTCTATCCAGCGATTCGAGTCTTAAACCATCTGGTGTTTGTGTCAGAAACTTATCTTCACCTCCCGATAGATTGGATATCGTAAACCAACCACAATTTTTCATTTGGCGAATGCCGAAGCCTTTGTAAGACCATGTCAGGTTATTTTCGTTAGCATTTTCAGTATCCTTACTGACTACATTACCGTCAGCATCTAACTGAAGATAGTTACCTGTCTTTTTATTTTTAAATTTTACGCTCTCTGTTTCTGTCGATTCTGCTATCCACAGATAGCTATCGTTTGCCGGTTCTTTTCCAAATTTTATAGATCCGTTATCTTCGTAGATATATTCTCCTGTCTGGCGGCATTGGAAACTCCATTCCGAATACACGTTTTCGTTATTCCCTTTGTTGGAACAGCCGGTGCTGATCAGGAGTAAAAAGAGACCTATATAGTTTAATAACTTTTTCATGTCTTCATATTTTAGTTAATATCGATTTTTTATAATCCTAATTCTTTTTCTATTTGTTCTAACGATTTTCCTTTTGTTTCGGGAATCCATATTTTAACAAAGATAAATGCCAATACGGTGAATCCTCCAAAGATAGCAAACAGCCATTCCAGCCCTAACGAACTTTTAATGATAGGCGCAAACTGGATAGTAAGGAATGTACACAACCATGTTATCGCAGTAGAAAAAGACATAGCCAATCCTTTTATCCTATTCGGATATATTTCGGATATAATTACCCACATTACAGGAGCAAACGAGGCTGCAAAGAACGATATATAAACTAATAACGCAACCAGCACGCCTGTATTGTTTGTACTTGTGCCCGAAAACTCGTAAGTAAGGTAAGCTAAGGCTATTGTCATGCCGACAGCTCCCCACAAGAGAAGAGTTTTACGTCCTTTCGAGTCTACAAGTCTTAGAGCTACGATAGTCATCAGAAAGTTGATAAGACCTACTATCATCGATTGGAAAAGTGAATCTTCTTTCATGGAACCTGCTGCCTGAAAAATATCGGGCGCAAACATAATAACTGCATTTACCCCCGTTATTTGTTGAAATGCAGCGATGAGTGTTCCTATGAGTACGACTTTACCGGTTTTCCCTCTGAATAATTCTCCGATCGAAACTTTATCCTTCGCATTTTCTGCATTGATAGAACGTTCTATCTCGGGTAAGTCTTCTTTTACAAAAGTTTCACCACCAATTCTTTGCAGAATAGCTACAGCCTCTTCTCGTCTGCCTTTCGCTAACAACCATCTTGGACTTTCGCAAAACGAAGTAAGCAGAAATATTAGATAGAACACACCGAAAACAGCAGGAACAGCCAACATATATCGCCAGCTATTATCACCGAGATCGACAAGTAAGTAATCGAAAACATAAGCTAACAATATACCGATCGTAATAGCAAACTGATTGAGTGATACGAGCCTTCCTCTATCTTTAGCAGGAGATATTTCCGATATATACATTGGAGCTACAACCGAAGTTGCACCCACTGCGATACCCGATAACACTCTGAATGCAGTAAGCAACATTGCAGATGGAGCCAGTGCGCATCCCAATGCAGATATAATATAGAGAACAGCAGTTACTGTCATAACCTTTTTTCTACCATATTTTTCAGTTATTCCTCCTGTGAATAAAGCACCTATCAGACAACCGATAGTCAGCAATGCAGCGACAGTGCCTAATCCGCTGTCAGACAGGCTGAATTCACTTTTTATCATGTCATTCGCTCCGGCAATACCCGCCATATTAAGTCCGAACATCAGTCCTCCGTTTATGGCAACGAAGACAATCCAGTATAAGTATTTATTATTTGTCATGGTATCTATATTTATTTAGTAAGTAAATATAATTAGAAAGTAGGTAACTTAAGGTGTAAAATTCGTCCAGACCTCTTCTTTTAACTGAGGTCGTGGTACATATAGAAACGTATCAGGATCGTCCTCGAATATCTTATAAATAGATTTTCCTTTTTCTATTCCGAGATTCTCGTAATTTTCAGGCGATTTACATATTAATTCCGATGGGTTGTAACAAGGGTTAGCTATCCATTCAATTTTATTTTCATTGTTGAATATGGGAAACCAAGCTATTCCCTTGTGACTCCTTACCCCATCGTAAACAAATCCATAATCTCTGTCGCACCATGCGCCGAATGTCAGTGGCTTATCAGGGTTTGCACTGATTGTAGCATGTGCCCAATAAGGGGGAACTATCACTACATCACCCGGTTTTGCATATACAGCAAAACATCTTCCCGGTTCATCTTCCGCATACTCCTGCATATAGATAATAGCTTCTCCCGACCAAATTTCATATACTTCGGGTGTAGACCATCCACTATACAGAGAAACTTTGTGTATATGTCCCTGACTTCTGATAGGTTCTTTGCCCAGTTTGCCGGCAGCATAAGTAACTACGCCATAGAGAAGATGCAAATCGTTTAGTAATTGGCGATGTGTATTTTTCCCTACATCCATTGCAATCGTATAGACGGTAGAAGGTCCATCGCATTCAGGATTCATCAGACTCTTGCGAATATCATCCAATCGGCGATTTTCAACTTCCGGTCCAAAAACATCGGTTCCATAAATGAAACCCATTGGGTTTTCTGTCATTTGGATAGAAAACCCGGGATTAAATATATTTGATTCAGGCATGGTTTCTTACATATGCTTTAAGAGTTCCACATTTCTGTCCTTCCGATTCACCATAAGGTCTTATTGTATATTCACCTACGCTTGCAGGAATAATGAAAGTCTCCGCATAGTGAACTACAAACGGCTCGAATGCCTTAGTCGGGCTTTCGATTATTACTTCACGCCCTTCTACCAGATTCAGTACATTTACACAATCGTTTGTATTATGCAGTACCGATTCGGTAAACCAATGCCTGCGAGTTTCGATAAATTCACGTTCATGCAAGCCTGTATGCTCTTCTATCCAGCCTTCGCCTTCGCCAACCACAGTGACACGATCAAGAATTTCTTTCTTTACCCAATCTTCAGTTCTATCCCATTGTATTACATTTTTGCCATGTTCTACATTTATAGGACGAGGGCGACCATCCAAACCGAGGCGTTCCCAATCCCATAGTTTGAATGTGAAAATAAAAGGGGTCGCACTTATTTCCAATACCATAGAATCTGTACCCGAGCAATGAATTGTTCCCGCAGGAATAAGTACATGATCATGTTTTTTCACAGGATAACAACCTACATATTTATCAGTATCGAATTTCCCTGTTGTTTGAGCTTCTCTTAAGTCATCTATCATTGCATCTGAGTCAACACCATCTTTCAGTCCGAGATATACTACTGCATTATCTTGTGCATCGAGCATATAATAGCTTTCGTCTTGCGTATAGTGCATTCCGAATTTATCTTGGATATATTCAGTCAAAGGATGTACTTGCAAACTAAGATTGCCGCCTTCCATTGTATCCAATAGATCGAATCGGATAGGGAATTCATCACCGAAACGGGCATGTACCGGATCACCTAACAGTTCTTTTGGATAAGCAAATACGAGGTTTATAGACGGAATCTCAAACTTAACACCGCCAAAGCCTAAGAAAAGACTATTCTCTTCGGGAACACAATCGAAGCACCATGCAAAATTGATTTGATCATCGTCCAATCCGCAGATTTGCTTCATCCACTGTCCACCCCAAGGGCCCGGGTCGAAAAATGGTACTACACGGAATGGAATATGCACAGCTTTCTTTAGCCCTGCTATCACCGCTTCGCCTGTCACCATTTTCGGTTCGTCTTTTGTATTTGTATCTAATACAAAATCCCATTTAGACATTAATGTTTTTTTGAATCTGTCGCAGACACGCCAATCAACAAAAAATCCTCTTTTGTATTGAAGCGATGCTCTTTCGGTTTTATTATTTACACCTATATTACTGATTTCGTTTCGGCGGAAGCGCATTTGTATTTCCCACCTTGCCATATCTGCATATACAAGAATATCGTATGTTGGTTGAATATAAGCCGCTCCTACTCCATAGATAATAATAACCCCTTGTTTTACTTCACAAATAGATTGTCTTACTTTCTCTACTTTTTCAGTATCAAAATAACAGTCGATATTGAATCGGGTCATATAGCCGAATATCTCATCGTCGGTTATATCTGCTTTCAGCTTATCATTCAAGACTGATTCAGATAACATTGCTTGTGAAGAATTGATGAATATAGCTGAAGCAAAAACCTTTCTTATATTCGTTTCAACTTCACTGTCAAGTACCCCTTGATAGCATTCAATCACCATTATTTTTTTCGGTGTTGTTACACTATCTATTTTTTCCTGCATCTGTTTAGTGATATTTTCCCACCCCACCGAGCACTTATTATGATGGGATGGTACTTGTATCACAGGGTATTTATCATAGTTTGGCGATTTGTCAGTATATCGTTTCATGTTTTTTTTCTTTTACGTTTATTAAACAATGTTCTATTCCTAATAATGCAGCATTGTCGCCTTCTTGTGCAACAACAATGTTTACCTTACCCGAAGGACACCATGCTAATTTATCAACGCGCTCTTTGAGATAAGGGATAATGACATCGCTGCTTTTCATTATGCCACCTCCCAGAACAATTATTTCAGGATCGTAAGCATGTATATATGTTACTATAGCTGCACTCCATACATTCATACATTCGTTGCGAATCGTGATAGCGTCACTGTTACCATTATTCGCAAGCGAAAATATTTCCTTGAAATCATATTCATCAGCACGTGCTTTAAATTCTGGTGTCAGCGACTTATTGTCTTTTATTATGACAGGCAAAAAAGAGGAAGAAGCTAGTGCTTCTACACAGCCGATATTACCACATGTGCACCTTCTGGCTTTGTAGTCCACTACAAAGTGTCCGCCTAATGAGCCGGCTTGAAAATGCTCGCCATGAAGTACTTTTCCATCTATTATAACACCCGTCCCTATGCCTGTTCCAATAGTCATCATCACCACGTTATTACGTCCTTTAGCTGCTCCATATTTCCATTCGCCCATTGCTGCAAGGCGCGAATCGTTATCCATACAAAAAGGAACAGCCCAGTTCTCTTTAACCCATACGTCAAGTTTCAGGTCGCAAGCATCATCGTATTTATCATTTGTAGATATAACTGTTTTCTTTATTGGATTTACTAATCCCGGAAATGCCAGTCCTATGCCTGATAATTGCGAAGGCTCAATACTCTCTTTAAGAAGAAGATCATTAATGGCCTTTTCGATAAATGGCAAGTTAGATTCCAAACCTTTTCGGGAATTTGCATCCAAAACAGTGAATCCGATGATTTTGCCGGAATGTATCAATCCTATTTTTACGATTGTACCTCCTAAGTCTATTCCTATGCTATACATCTTGTTTCAATTTAGATTAAGTTGGGGACTCCATTTCTATCTACCAAGCGACAGGCAAACCCGTTTTGGGCTATTTCCTCGTAATTATGTCCTGCGTCAGAAGGCCAGCAAGCTCCAAACGACAACATCTGATTGCCGGTATTGGCTACACGATGTGCTATGCCTCCGGGTATGTAATGCAAACTACCGGGAAACATTCTCTCTGCCCATACTTTTCTTTGTTCATCCATAAATATGAGCATGCCTTCACCTTTCAGACCCCAATAAAATTCTGCTCTGTCTATATTTGCATGAAAATGTCCTTTAGTCATGAAATATTCATCGCCTACTTTACCCGGGTACAAATAAGTAATCCCAAAGTATAGTCCGCCCGGTGTACCCTCTTTTACAGGTAAGAAACTGCTGACTTCATAAACAAGCTTTTCTTCTTGTATTTGCAGAAAGGCTGCTTCGTCTTGAAATATGCCTTTCAGGTCCTTCATTCTACGTACCGATTTTTCAACTTTGTCTCCGATCAGATTATCATCCGCGAAAAAAAGTGCTGGATTGATGATATTAGATGTGCTCATAATTATTTGTTTTAGTATTTATATTTCTTGAATTATCTTAGTGCTATTGTTAAGCTATTCGATTTGGAAGGATTTAATTTTATAGTATTCGATTCTTTGTTTTTAGCCCACTCTCCGAGATGAACATATATTCCTATACAAGAACTATCTGTCAACTTATCTATTGTCAAATTAGCCTCATTTCCAGCTTCATTTACTTTCAAGGTAAATGATAGTTTGCCAAATGGTGTAGCTATATCTTTCAGACTAGTTTCCATACCTGCCTGCAACCATTCTGCCGGTAAGCCTTCGAGTAAGTGCATTTCATTTCCTCTATCGAGTGCCAATAAGTGAACTGTTAAACGGACAAACTCTGCACTCCCCCAATTGTGTGGCATTTCGCCCCAAAATTTAGGTTCCAGATCTCGTGGATTTTGTTCTTCACGCCATGCGTATAATGGCGAAGCATGATTTGCAAAAGCATACAGAGATTCATAGGCGCTTTTACTATCACCCATCCAAAGACATGCGTGACCATAGAAGCTTGCGAAATAAGACCAAATTCCGTCGGGCATCCAACCTGTTCCCATAACGATACCTTCCTGTAAAGTTGTATGAAGCATATTGATAGTTCCTACAGCAATCGGATCTTCTTTTTCGAATATTTGTCCCGGATATATTCCCTGACAAAACGCCCATTGTGCACGTTGGGGCAATGCCTGAAACTTAGGGTCCATTAATACTGATAAGTACTGATTTCCGAAAGCATCTGTTTGCATATCACGATGGGCAGCAGCTTGGAATGTGTCATAAAAGTCTTTGTATTCTTTATCCCATTCTTTTGCATCTTTCTTTTCGCCGATCCAATTAGCTGCCTGAATCATAGCTTTAAGCCCTGACAGGTTCCAATATATATTAGTATATTCTGCCTGATCTTTTCCGCCCCAAAGTCCGCCGTCTATATCTCCCGGAGGTATTAATCCATCGTCGAGAGGGATATCATTGTCAAGAGTTGTCTTTCTTAATTCTTTAATATAGGCAACCGTTTTGCGAAGTTTAGGCCATATCGATCTCAACCATTCCTTATCTTGTGTCAGCATGGCATGGCGAACACATGTCCATAGTACAATGCCATTTTCTTTCCAATAGTTAGGAGTCATTTTTCCGAACTTTCCATTCTCCTGTTGAAACGAGAGAGTATAATCTATTCCATAGCGGGCATCTTTTCCTTTGTCGAGCATAGTCGCTGTTTCAAGGAAGAAAGCGCCGTCGGTGATCCACAAGCCACGATAGCAGGTTGGACCTACCTGAAAAGATATATTACCATCTTTAATTTCGCGTGCCTGCCAGATTCCCCTGATAGAAGCGTCCAGAATATTCTGAATTTCCTGATCGGGAACAGATATATGTCCGTAAGGTATTTCTGTTTTGTTTTCCCAATAAGAAATATGCTCTTCTTTTATTGTATTGATTTTATTATTTAATGATTTAGCATCTGCCTTAAGTTCATTAGCAAGCAGCGATTGTTTCCCATTGTCGTAGAGAACAACCATTTGTCTTTTTTCTCCAGCAGCCATTTGTATGGAAGCTAATTCGAGAAATGTTTTAGAATCGCTAAGTACTTTTCTTACTTTTACGATCTCTTCACTGACAACAAGTTGTTCTTTATTATTGATAGTCACGACCCGACCTTCTACTTTGACTTCATGCTCAGAGTTGATAATCAAAACAGGATTAATTGTTTTCAGGGTGTTTGTTTTATTTTCTACTGTTGTAAGAACGATATCTTCCCTGTTCCCCTTCTTCGTGCTTATTCCTTTTTGAATATAGTCTAGTCCGGTAGCAAAAGCCTCTTGGATTATTTCCATTCCTGCATACGAACTTTCGGTAACTACAATAGGAACACGAGGTGAATAGAGTTTTTGATCGTTTATTTTTACGTTCTCATCAGCTAAGACATGCACCACAGTACGAAACCCCTTATTGTTTGCGTAAGGATAAAATTTATCACTGCCAAACTCATATAATAGTTGTCCTAAAGGTCCAACCACCGTTTTGCAAGTGTCATCGGGTAAAGAAGTCGTAGAGGCGTGCCACTGTGGCGCATATCTGTAGTCTACTTTCAATGTTTGGGCATACAGAGAAAATATGCCAACAATGAATAATATAAATAATAATCTCGTTTTCATTTGTATATATTTTTGATGATTAAATCTTTATCTTTTATTTATAATTTCACTTTCAGCTTTTTCAGTATCTCTTCACCTATCGGTCGATTTATTACAGAAGGAGTTATCAGTATATAACCGCCCTTCGTTTTTGTATCTACAATTCTTACTATACAAGGGTATCGTTCGGTAGTCATCGGATAAAGCAGATTTTGCTTTGTGTTTGTATATGCGAGAACTTCGAATGTCCAAGGTTTAAACAGTGCAAAATCAGTATATGTAGTGTTTACAGGGAATGCTTCGGACGATAGCCCTTCTAATACTGTCCCATCGCAAAAGTCTATACCTGATCCCTCTATTTCGAAACCGAATAATCCATTTTTGGTACTCCACGAATTGAAAAACTGTTCGCTTCCCCAATAATTGACACCTTTTCGTTTAGGATGGGTTAATCCGATATTCGGGAGAGCATCGTCTGTTGCCTGCCATTCGTTTGCGGTTGTTTGTATACTGACGTTTGGTGAATTTGATTCGGAAAAACCGAAATCCATTCCGTCGTCATACAGCTTTACATCTATTATATTCGAGGAACCGAATTTCAATGCATTATAAGCATCAGAACCAGCTTTTACTACATACATACGGCTAAGCATTTTATAGCGGTGCGAGTCCGGATAATCAGTATTAGTCGGATATTCTTGTTTTATAAATTGCTCCATATCCCGATAATTGGCAACATATGTATTGTTGATAAATACACTATCGAGTCCAACGAGAGCTCCAAGTTCTATATAAATATCTTTTCCCTTGAAAGCGGAATTTAATGTAAATTCAGAAGTGTAATTGCCGTTCTTCTGATTCGGATATGTATTGTTTACATGTGGAGTGAACAACCAGTCTTTTAAATATTGCCTGTCTTTTGCAGGAAGATATTGATACCAATCGACAATGCCACCCTGCTCACCCAAAATGCCCGCTCCATCTTCATCACTCTTCGGGTTCACTGTAGCACCATAGAAAACGACTGTTCCACCTTTGTTTACATAGGCCTCTAAGGCTCGTTTTATATTATTACCTGATTTAGTATAGAGTGGTAAGCTATTTCCTTGTATAATAAGCTTGTTGTATGATGAACCAGCCATATTTGCTAACGATTCGACATTGATCGCATCCAATTCGAGTTCCGGTTTTACAGAATGAAATTCGGGATCATAAAATATTGCGGTTTTACCTTCTCTTAATTGGGGTACAGTAATTTTCGATACTGCACTATAAGTTCTCTCGTTGATAACCGGTTTTACATATTGTTTTTTGTTTGCACCTATTACATTTACATCATCTAATTTATCAACATGTACATATTTTATACTGGTATCTTTTACTGTTACTGTTAGTTTTCCATTTTTACAGTTGAGTAACATATTCCCGTTTGGTGTAGGTATTTTACACTCATAATCTTTCCAGTCGGCAGGAACAGCGGGAACAACTTTTACTTCTGTCCAACCCGGTGCAAGTGTTTCCACACCCATCAGGTCTTTTACTACTACTTCTAGTAGATTGCCTGCGGCAGTAATAAATACATTGCCGCCAATAGATGTACCGTCTGTATCAAGTGTTTCTTCTATTAGTCCGGGGTACTTCTCATCTTCTATTGTCGAAGCAGCTAAGTCTAATAATTTATAAGCCCCTTCTTTATCATTGCATCTGAAACGTGCTTCTACTTCCCATAGATTCCACCAAGGCCATACTTTCACATTCTGGTCGTTCTCTAGCCCTACATGATTCATACGTGGAACGATTGTTATAGAACCATAGTCGCACCAATTATTTTTCTTTAAATAATCGAGTGTCTTTTTAGCTCGCACGTCATCAGTCGCATGCATTTTGAGCAATATGGATTGGAAAGTCTGTGAACTACTTTCACTGACAATATCCCATAGAGTCATGCTGTTGAAGTATTCTTTTTCTTTATTCCAGTAAACAGTATTAATTGCGTCTACGGTTCGTGTATATAGTTTCTGCAGGCGAGCTGCTTCTTTTTTATTGCCTATTTCTGTTTCTATTTTAGAGAAATAATCTAGTGCACATGCATACATTGCATTCGTTGCCAATGTACTGACGCCATTAGTTGTTAGCATCATAATCATGTGATCCATAAATTCGGTAACATCCGTGATTAAGCCATCTTCATCATAATCTCTGGTAATCCAGTGATTGATCCACGGTCTGATTATATCTGCATCTTTTTTTAGAGTTTGAATATTACCCGAATGGAGGTAATAATTCCATGACGAACGAGCCGTCCATCCTATTTCGGATGATGTGCCTCCTTGTGAAGGATCATTTGAGTTTTTACAATCCTGAGGCGACATTAATGCATATCTATTCAGGTCGTAATCCAACGATTGTCGAGCCATTTTTGCTCGTCCCGAAACAAGTCCTCCGGGTAACATTCCTGAACCTAAATCGCGAGCCCAGATGTCTTGCCAGCGAAATAATTCGCACAGCATAATTTCGCCGTTATATCCCAGATCTAATAAAAATTGGGAAAATGCAACTGACTTATTTAGAGTAGTATTTGGCGATTTTAGTACTAATTGTTGTGTATAGATTTCCTGCAGCAAAGTATTCATAGCTTCATAGCTTTCTACAGAATCAAAATTTTCATTTTGTGTAAAAAAAGTGTAGCTTGTGCCACCATTATGAATCTCTTTTTTGTATAGTGGTATAGAGTTTTTTAGTTCAAGTTGGGTTTTTATATTTACAGGCGATTTTACACAAATAGTAAAACCTGTAGCTGGTAATACGCCATACATGACATGAACCGAATCTCTGCCTATTCTAATATCATATGATGCTCCTCCAGGAAAGAAAGTAGAATTCCATAAGGTACTTGTAGGTAGTAATTCTTCTCTTCCTTTTAAGAAATGCAACGATCCATCGAGTTTTAAATCTTTTGCGGCAATAAAACGTTCGGGTGTTGTTTTTACTATATATTTCCCATCCCCTATCAATGAGGTAGGAGCTTTTCCGATGTATCGCAAAGACAAATTATCTTGTCCCCAGAAGCAATTGGAAGATAGCACCAATAGAAATATAATTATTGATATTTTTCTCATAATCAGCCTTTTTAGAGGGTGTGTAAACTCAGTTCATATTGAATATGAAGCAATAAAATAGCCTGTCTCAAAAGTCTATAGACCTTTCAGTTTAAAATTCTCCATTACTCCTCAGATAATAGACCTCTGAGACATGGCTAAGTAAAAGTCAGTAATTAGTAACCCGGATTCTGTTTCAAATGTGGGTTTTTATCCATTACCGCCAGAGGTATTGGAAATAGGTAAGTGTGTTTATCAGCAGGGTCTTGATTAGGTTTAAAATCCCATGTTCCCTTGAATGCATCGAAACGTATAAGGTCGTTTCTTCTCCATCCTTCAAAAACAAATTCAAAGCCCCGTTCTTTAAGTAATAAATCAAGAGTCAGAGTAGGCAATGGTTTTGCCGGGCTAAAGTTGCGTTCTCTTACTTGATTTACAATAGTACGTGCACTAGGTTCGTCTCCTTTACGCAACAAGCATTCTGCTTTCATGAGTAAAACATCTGAGTATCTGAATATAGCAAAGTCGTTATTCAGGTGATTTTTACCTCCTTTTTCAACTTCCCATTTGAATAGTCTCGCTCCTTCATTCTCGTTTGCATTCGCAAAATCACCAACTTCGATTGTGAAATCAAGAGGAGTAACACCATCACGTATATAAAGAGTTTGTCCATCAGCAGAATATTGAGGTCCTATTAAGAATGAAGCATAACGAGCATCATCTTTATCAAAACTTTTCACAAAACCAGGTACTGCGCAAGGTCCGTTCCACGAACTGAATTGTACATCGAAAGTTGTATAGTTGGAGTAATGCCAAGACATTTGGTAAGGGATAAAATAACCTCTGAAATATTCTGCATCGTAAGGTATAGCAAATATATTTTCGGTAGAGCCTTCATTCTTTACTTTGAAATTATTGAAGATATTAGGTTCTAATTGATACAAACCCGATTCGATAACTTTATTGGCATAAGTAAGACATTTATCCCATTGAGCTGTACCGGTATATACTTGAGCATTCAGATATAATTTTGCTAAAATTGTATATGCAACCCATTTCGTAGCTTTAGCATACGTACTTGCGTTCTTGTCTTCGGAAAGCCCTTCTACTGATTCCAATAATTCTTTTTCTACAAAATCGTAAACTTCCTTACGTGTATTATTGGTTGGTAGTGTACCGTCGAAAGACGTAACAATAGGCACATTGCCTATATTGTCGAGCATCATAAAGTACCAGAAAGCCCTGATCGTTCTCAATTCAGCATAAGTACGCTCTTTGTTTTCAATCTGAACGGCTGTCTTATCTAACATGTCAATAATCTTGTTGACAGTAGTTACTTGCTCGAACCGCCAGAAGTCAGGAGTTTCTTTTGCAGACCATTCATGTGTATGGTATCGTAAATGGATACCGCCCGAATACCAATCCAGTCCGCGTGCCGGAATCATATATTCATCGGTAGTAATTTCTTGCATCCAGAAATCATTATTGACATAGTTGACTAATGTTCCGTATGCAGGGCCAATCAGTGAATTCATTTCTTCTGTCGTACCTCCGAATTCATCTTGAGGTGTTACACTATAGAAATCTTCATCGAGATCGGTACAAGATGTAAGTCCCAAAATGCCGGACAGAAATATGGATAATATATATTTTCTTTTCATGATATACGTTTTTGATAGTTAAAATGATACATTTACTCCCAAAGAGAATGCCCGTGTTTTAGGATAATAGTTTCGGGCATCTATACCCAATACCAGTCCGTCAGCGTTTACTTCTGGGTCTATACCTGAATAACCTGTTATAATAAATAGATTATTAGCTGTGGCCGAAAGTCTTATATTTTTAATTTTAGAGCTGGCAGGTAGTTTGAAATCGTATCCTAAAGTAAGATATTCCATGCGGACAAAACTTCCGTCTTCTATATAGTAAGAAGAATATACCAACGGTTGAGCTGCTTTATCAAGAGCCGATCTCAATACATTACTTCCGGGCATACGGTTTATATCGTCCAGATACAGTCCTGTAGAGTTAGCAATATCGTTTCCAAATACTCCTCTCATCATAAATGACAACGACAGGTTTTTATATTGGAAAGAGTTCGACATATTCATAGTAAAATCAGGTTGTGCATTACCAATCACCGTTCTATCGTCTGCATAAACAAATTTTCCATCTTTACTTACATCCTCATATTGGAATATACCGTTTTCATCTTTGCCTGTGTATTTTGCACCATAGAATGTTCCGATAGAATAACCCGGTTTAAGTATTTGAGGTGTCTCCTGTAATCCGTTTAGAGACCATTCGCCGGTGTAAACTACATCCAGTTTGAATTCGTCGTTCGACAACGATTTAAGTGTATTCTTGTTTTTAGCGAAATTGAAGCCCAGATCCCATTTGAAATCCTTAGTATCAACCATTGTTGCTTCTACAGACAATTCAATCCCTTTATTTTCTACTTTACCTACATTCGCCATCATAGTTCTGTATTGATATGGAGGTGTAGAAACGGGATAATCATAAAGCAAGTTAGATGTTTGTTTATTGTAATAATCTATACTTCCTCTTATTTTTCCACCCAAAAGGTAGTAATCGAATCCGAAATCGAGTTGAGCAGTTTCTTCCCATTTCAAATTTGGATTTTCGTTTTGATTAGGAGCATATTGAGTATAGAAGCTTCCATCGCGGTAGTAATATCCGGCAGCACCGTATAATGCAGCAGATTTGTAGTTTCCTATATCCTGATTACCTGTAATACCGTAACTGACACGCATTTTAAGATCGTCTAAGAACGAGATATTCTTCATAAAGCTTTCTTCGCTGATTCTCCAAGCCACAGAACCCGAAGGGAATGTGCCCCATTTATTATCTTTACCGAATTTACTCGAGCCATCTCGTCTGATTGTTCCGGTAAAAATGTATTTTCCGGCCATAGAATAGTTCGCTCTGGCATACATCGAAATCAGTTTGTTTTTTTCTTTCCAACTTGTTACATCAGATGGATTCATAACACCTTCTGCTGCACCGAAGTTATTGTACATAAATTTATCATTGATAAATCCTCTTCGTTGAGCCATAAAGTTTTCAGTCGAAAAATCCTGATAAGAATATCCGGCTATTGCGTTTATTTTGTGTACTTTATTAAATGTTTTATCGAAAGTTAGAGTAGTTTCCAATAGTCTAGTATTATCTTCTACTGTCGAACGTCGTGCCAATCCGTTTATTTGCTCTGCGGTTCGCGAATCTTTCGATTCGTAATAACCGTTCAGTCTATTAGTTCTTGACAACGAACCATTAACCGCAGCTGTAAACATATTTAAGAATTTGTATTCAACCTGGATACGTCCCATAAACTGATTGCGTTTACTTTCTGAGGTCATCTGTTTCAACATTGCTACGGGATTGTAATACTCGTATCCCGATACTTCTTTAAATCCTCCGTTGTCGTCATAAACAGGAATGGTTGGATTTAGATTCAACGAATATGCAAATACATTTGTGGTAGGAACACTTGTCCAGTCTTCGATTGCTGTATTAGCATTCAGTAATACTCTAAGATTACCGTCAAGAGCAGTCTGATCGAAAGATATATTTGCGTTCAAACGTTGCAGACCATTATCAAGTACAATTCCTTTTTGATCGAGATAGTTCACAGATGCTCTGTAAGTAGAGTTTTCTGTTCCACCCATCAGGCTTAAATTGTGATTTTGAGAATACCCTGTTCTATAAATTTCTTCATTCCACTTTGTATCCCCACCATAGTCCATGGCTTTTGTAATATCATTATCTTTTACATATTTTCGCCATTCGTCAGCAGTGAGCATATCCAGATTGTTGGCCAAGTTTTCTACTGCAAAAAATCCATCATAAGTAATAGATGTTTTACCTGCTTTACCTTTTTTTGTTGTAATCAGAATAACGCCATTAGCGCTTCGTGCTCCATATATAGCTGCGGCAGAAGCATCTTTCAATACACTCATCGATTCAATGTCTTGCGGCGCTACGCTATTTAATGACGCTCCGGGAACTCCGTCTATTACAACTAATGGTCCGTTTCCTCCCATCAAAGAAGTAGAACCTCTTAAGCGCATAGTGGCACTTTGAGTCGGATCACCTCCGGGTCTTGTGATTACAAGTCCTGAAACTTTTCCCTTTAGCAATTGGTCGGCAGATGTTACCACACCTTTATTAAAGTCTCTTTCGGAGATATTAGCTACAGACCCAGATAAGTCTTTCTTTTGTATTGTACCATAACCGATAGCAATTACGTCATCCAACATAACAGCATCGTCCTCCATAGTTATTCTAATATTTGTTTCGGAGCCAATAGGTATAGTTTGAGATTTCATACCAATAAGGGTCACTTTCAATTCTTTCGACCCTGTGGGCACATTAATTGAGAAGCGTCCTTCATGGTCGGACATAATGCCGACATTTGTCCCTGTTATTGTTACCGAAGCACCCGGCAAGGTTTCGCCTGATGCACTTACAACTGTACCTTTAAGTATTTTGTCCTGTTGTGTTTTAGTTTGGGCCGATAGGTTTATCCCAATTAAACTAAAACCAAAAATAATCAGGAGCATTCTTTGACAAAAACGAATTATTCGTTTGTCTAAAAGATTTTGATTTGATTTTTTTTTCATACCATCAGATTATTAAGATTTTAAAATTTAGGTAGCTTATTTGCTAAATACGAAAGTTTAAGGTGAATTGCTTTTCTACATATATTAATAGAAAAAGCCTTTATTATTACTTATTCATAGGCATTAAACATTTATGTTACAATGCAAATGTATTTTTAATAATAGAGGCTATTTTATGCGATTCTCGCCAATACTTCTGGTATCTTACTATACTGGTACTTTTCTGTTTTTAGCGCCGTATTTTCTTTGATATTCTGACGGTGACATATTAGTAGAACGCTTGAACTGATCAATAAAATTAGACAGATTATAAAATCCGGATTCTATGCTAAGAGCAGATATTGTCATCTTATCTTCAATCAAAAGTTTTTTAGCATGACCTATGCGAACATCATTCAGATACTGTACAAAAGTTTTCTTTGTGCGATCTCTGAAATAGCGGCAAAAGGCATTCGGAGTTAATCCGACAAGCGACGAGACTTCTTCGAGTCGGATTGGTCTGGTAAAGTTTCTTAATATATATTGATATACTTTGTTGAACCGCTCAAAATCGCCTGAATTTAGAGTGTTGCGGGTATAACCGACACTGGCTAATGATTCGTATTCTTCGGCAGAAGCCATTTGTTCGAGTAAGAGTATTAGTTTTGCGATGCGACCTGCACCATTCTCATTTACATATTCATTTATCAATTTACCGATCTCTTCTCTCGATTTACCTACGAACTTTACTCCTCTCTCTGCTTTTTCCAACAAAGATTTTATATTGTCCATTTCCGGTAGATTGAGTAGATTAGCACCAAATAATTCTCTCTGAAAAAATAAACATAAGCATGAAGCCCGCAAGTTCGATTCCTTGTGAAAGAATATATCGTCATTTCTCCATTCGTGAGGTAAATTTGCTCCTATTATACACAAATCGCCCTCACCATATTCTTCTATGTGATCACCTACAAATCGTGTTCCTGTTCCTTCGAGAATATACATGATTTCGATTTCAGGGTGATAATGCCAAGGGACAATAAAGTGGGGCAGTTCTTCTTTATAAACATTTACATAGCTAGCTGGTGTAAATGGCAAATCCTGATATAATGGTTTCATAGGTGTTGGTGTTAGTAATGGTTAATGATATGTTATGTACTCATTTTATATATTTTAAGGTGTTTTCCAATTCATTTCTAAATCTAAAGGATAGCTGGGTCTGCTTACGTGTTTAAATGGAAGTGTTCGCATATCTAAATTGCAAAAGCCTGAAGTAAGTGCCATCAAGTGTACCGGAGCTATGTCTCGAAGCTCAGGATATAGATAACCTAGTTTTACTACAACAATTTTAAAGTCAAGTGGATTGAATCCTATTTCTGTAAAATCCCGTACTTCGATAAATGATCGGCGTGTACTAATTATAGCAACTTTAATCCCATCAATATCGACTACTGCGGCGGCTCTTGGTGTTTTTAATATCGAATCCGGTGATAAATATATAACTTTCCCTTTTACTTGCAAGGGTTTTCCAAAAATATAATCGACTTTTCCACCAAGTTTAACATTAACATCTTTACCAATGCCAGTTTCAACACATTTTCTTAATGCGTCATTATCTACAATACCAGCTACAAATGCGTCTTTAGAGTTGTATTTTATCAAAGCTTCTAATACTTGAGTATTATCGCCCGGAGCTCCCGCTGTTGTATTATCGCCAGAATCGGAAATAAATACTGTTTTATCATATTCACCGGCTTTCACAATCATCTCATCTATTGTGCCTTCGGGCACATCCAGTTTCATTTCGGTTCTGCGATCCCATATTTGTTGAGCTAAATTATTCGCTTTTGTTTTGGCTATGTCAGCATATTTTTCATCTTTTGCTACAACAAACACACGCATAGCTGAGCGGGGAAGATCTGCCCAGCAATATCCTGCGAATATAGAAGCATCCATCATTCCTTCTGCTTTTGCAACATCAGGAATTTGAGCATATATAGAGTGCAAAGGTTCGACTTCGGTAATACTTTTCTCTCCGGGCACTAAGATGGGAATTATCACAGATTCGATATGCGGTTTTAAATCTTCTTTTATTGCTTGAATAAGAAGTGTAATTGCTCGGGTCTGTGTTTCGTTTCCATCTCTATGTGGAGCAGTACGGTAAGCTGTAAGGATATTGATGTTTTTTACAAAATCGGGCGATAAATTACCATGTAGATCAAAACTGCCACTTATAAGAACATCATTCCCTACAATCTCTCTTATTTCTTTTATCAAAGTAGCTTGTGCATCTTCATAACCTTCTACATGAAGTGCGCCATGCATATCCATATATATACCGTCCAGATGCCCTGCATTCTTTATGCTATCAAGTATTTCTTGCTTGTATTTTTCAAATATTGTACGCTCCACTATACCCCCGGGCCAAGCATAGGCATGAAGAGTAGGGATAAGTTCCACTCCTTCGTTACGGCAAACTTCAGCCCACGGCTCATCTTTTAATACGTCTTGACCTCGTAAGGTTTTAAAATCAGCTTCTGTAGTCGGCAACGTGGAGAACGTATTAGACTCGTTACGAATCCCCAATGTTAAGATACGTGTACTTCCATTGCCTTTATTTTCTGTTTTGCAAGAAATACAGAGCATTGTAAGGAAGGCTCCTAATAGGATATAAATAAATAGGTGTTTTTTCATAGCTACTTTTTTGTTTATTAAATTATTCTAGGGTTTTAGGCTCAATATTTTTTTACTGTTTAAGAAAAATGGAGGTACTATGGCAGGTATGTTCGAAAGTGGTAATATTTCTTCAGGTAAATTAATGCCCAACTCCTCGATCATAAACGTACGTCGAGCCATACATCTGTTGTAGGTATCAGGGTATTGCTCTTTGAGTTCTTTTTGCAATTTTTCGTCTGCGATAACGATACCGTCTTCCATTCTTGACGAAAAATATTTCTTCGATCTGGGAATAATATCTACTTGAAGATACATTCCTGAGCGAATCTCATCTTCTGAATCTTTATATATAGGAGAACTGACCCATTCGTCGAAGTGAATTAAATGACCGGGATTGAGATAGACACCAAAATCGTCGAAAGGAAGGAGTTTATCTATCAGTTCTCTGAAAACTTTTCCTTTTGTACCGATTTTCATTGTCTCATACCATTGGGCGCAGGCATAAAAATAAGGCGCAGCAAGATTTTGTACATATTCTCTCGCATACTCAGGTAAATCGCTTTCGTTTTCTGCTACCCACCCTGCACGGCAAATATTACTGCCCCAATAAGCGATTCCGGTAGAGCAAGGCTCTCCTTTTTTAATTATAGCGCCAACAGGACTGGAGAGACCTATATGTTGATTTCCCGAACTTTTTATCCCTGTATGGCAACCTAACGGATAACCTGTATAATGATGTTCTGCAATTAATTCAAAATCGGTAATACCTGCTCTGAAATTTTTAAATAGATTTTTAAGACCTTCGGATGCCATCACATTTACAAATTCAAAATGGGCTATTTCGAAAGCTGATAATATTGATTTCAATCCGTATGCAGGCGACATCAATATATCTGAAGCATTCAGCACATTATCGTATCCGCAGATAGAACGGAGTTTGTCAACTATAAATGATGGAATTTCAATCGCTTTTTGATAGTCGGCAAACTCAATGTCCGAATAATATTTCCAGCCCATACATCCTACTTTCGAGTCATCATTTATTCCTTCTCCTCTCAATATTTCAGCCAATCCCCTACTCTCGTCTCTTGGCTGGCTAATTAGCGAAAATGGTTGGTATCTCTCATAACGGAGTTTACCTGCATTGTATAAAGGTGATACGGTTAAATGCCCCACACATTCATTGCCTACGAGCATAAGAGGCGCTCCCTCTTTACTGATTATCATTAGTGCTTCTTCGAAACGAGGGTCAAAATGAGCGAGATACATCAAGTTAGCAAAATGTTCGCGATCTCCATACACAACTAGATGAGTCAGATTGCGATGTTCCATCATTTCACGACATTTGGATATACGATTTTCTATTTCTTCGGCTTCAGGATATATGATAGGAGAAGCAAGACCAAATTCGGGCCAATTGATTTCTTTTAGATATACGTTTTCGTTTTTCATGGTTGTATAAGAATATATGTTTTACAAATATAAAATTCATCTATAATCATTTTGTATCTTATTTTAGCCAATAGTTATAGTATTTTACCATAGCCAATGATAAGATACCAGAAAGTTAGTTAATAAATGGAAAAGTTAGAAATGCATTTCTAACTTAGTCTATATTAGAGTATTATTTACTTGAGTTTTGTACACTTTCCAATATCTAAATAATTCAACTTGTTTATTCTCAATATTTAATACTAATCTGAAAAGTATCAATTCAGTAAACAGGGAGCAGGAATAAATAAATGATATTTACGCTAGAAATAGTTTTAAAGCAAGAAAAGTGGCTTAGACAGCCACTTTTCTTGGTACGGAGAAAATAATTACTCCTGAACTCTATCAAATAATCATAAGAATAAAAGGCTGCTAATTGCAGTATTCTAAGATTATTTGTTTGTATTTATTGCATATTTCTCTAATTATTGAACATCTTTCACACAGCGCACAGGCAAATAGTAACTGGCAGCCATAAGCCTAATTCCATGCTGGGTTGCTGTATAAAAAACGAATGTAAGTGCTCCCAATACTTCGTATCCGCCCGAAATAGAGGGATATCTATTCCAATAATATCCATAAGAATCAATATTTGTTGCGGCACCATTGGCATATACAGCTCCTGTCAGCACAGCATTGAAGCCCCCTTCCTTCATTGGTCTACTTTTCCCTAAAGGCGTTACATCCATTTTCTGAGCATTTCCTGCATAATTTGCGTTCACTGAACTACGCGAAAATTGACAAGGATTTTCGGTGATTGCACGAAACAGTGTATGCCAATCATCCTGAGAGGGTAAATGCCAGCCATCAGGACAAATGCCTTGAACTTTATCGGGAAATTGCTCAACGTAAACAGGCGCTTTACGTGATGCAGCAGCATAATTATAAAAAAAGCCGTGCTCGCTTACCTTAGCCGGATCAGCCATAGGATAAGTGTACAACGGCTCGTCACCGTTACCCATATTTGTCTCACTAGGAATTGTAAATTCAAGATCTGTACTCGTTCCATCGGCCCATTTTGTAGCTCTCACGTTTTCTAACATCCACCAACCGGCATCTGTATTCGCTGATTTGAATCTGCCAATTTGATAATTAACCACTTCGCTACCTCTCACATCGGTTAACACCTCTGTTTCTCCAATAAATTTAGAAGCTTCACCCAGAGGTAACCATTCGCTGCCGCCCCACAAGTGTACTCCCGGCATAACATTGGCACAATCATCTCTCTTAACATTATAAACCATTAATCCTGAATGCTTAAGCCATGCATCATTAGTATTTTCAATTTTATTATCTCCCATCTGTAAGATTTTTAAATCAGGTATTATAACCCTAGGAAGAAGCAATCCTTTGGTCGAAGTTGTCTGGTTAGTCGAAGGCACTTCTTTTAAGTCTAGCAATGCTCCATCTGTAGCTTTTTCGCCAGAGCCGATCGTAACCTGAGCCCAAAGTATATTTTGTAAAAACAGTGTAAATAATAATAAATAAATTTTAATGTACTTCATTTCTCTATGTGTAAAATTTGTTTGTAAATTATATAGTGTATTATTGTGTCGAAGCCTAAGCGAAAAGTTATAGTTTGTATAACTATAACATAATTTGTTCTCGGCTCTATTTATAATATATTTCCCATCGAGTTTACTGACTCCCTTTGCTTTCTAAAATACTCGTACCTATATACTTGTCCGCTAGCCGATATTAAAGTAGAGTGTCTTCTAATTGAGTCAATCCACTCCTTCTGTTTTTCACAGCTTTGGGCTGATTGGGTATCCACACCGCTTATTCCATATAATCTAAGATGTGCATATTGATTATCTGCATATTGAAAATGACTATATGATGCTTCTATATTGATGTTAGATAGATATATAAAAAACTTTTCTCCTGTGCTGTAAGTTCCACTTTCTGCAATATCTTCTACATAACCAATTAAATCAAGAATCTCTTGTTTAATCAATTGCAAATCGTCCCCACTTATTAATTGCAATTGATAGAAATACTCTATATCATATTGTAAAGACGTGAATACATTTTGGTCTAATATTAGTACGGAAGAATTAATATTTTGAGCTTCTCTAACAAATTGTTTTTGTAATTCAAATATGGTCGGAGGGATAACTACCTCATTATAACTAGTATTATAGGAAGACTTCCCTAATTGATGTAGCCATTTAAAATACTGAAATCGTGAAAGATGGGGGCACTCCAGATAAAATACGAAAGGCAAGGTATTAAGAGCATACCTAGCTTCAGAATCGGAGTATGTTGTCATTTTCTTGAAAAAATTGATGCAAACAGATAGTCTATGTGTGTAAAGTTCGACTTCAAAGTGAGGCTCATGGGCATCTAAATTGAAAGATACATTCTCAGCATGATAATTAAGAATTTTATCCATCGAGAAATTAAACTTCCTAGATAGTAATGCTGTTTCTTCCAAAGAAAATGAAACCTCCCCCCTTAGTCTTCTGTAAACACTTTCTTTTCCAAGAGGTAATGCTTCCAATAAAACAGTTGCTAAAGTTATTCCTTCGGGCAAAGTTCTTTGAATTTCCTCTACTATTCTCTTATTAAATTCCAACTGTGCCATAAAGCTATTTATTTCCTACATATCGGAGTCTTGTAAAACGGTACAAACATATATAATAAAGAAATGATTGAAAGCGTCCAGTTGTTCCTTTATAAGCAAGTTGAGGCCACTAATCGTTTCGAATATCGGACACAATCAAATAAAAGTCTCGTTAATGAGGAACTAAATCTAACTATTAAGATTACATTAATCCGTTTCAGCAGCTTGTCTAGACATTAATCACCTCTTTGTGTGCCTATTGAATTTTATTAATCTTTATATTTGATCGAATCAACAAAGTCTCACATGTGAGACTTTATCTATTTTGTTATTTTGAGCCATCGCTATACTCTCCATTCCTTTACTCGCTACAATTTAGCCAAGCTTTACGGACAATTAATTATAACTGAAGTATCACTTTTCACAAAATATCAGAAGTTAAAACGGTATAAAAGCAATATTTGAATTGTCAATACAGGCAAGAAATAATGTAGAAAGAAAGCTTGTACTAAGCCTTTGTGCAGTTTTGTAAAGCTTGTGTTAATCAAACCCTTTGAACCACGATAATTCGCATTTTTTTAACATATCCTAATTCCGAGGAGTCCCAAAGACTCAATTATAATCTCTGATTATTTTACCTCTATAATATATGTTCCAGTTATCTTTTGCATAAGCTATCCCCCAAGTATTTATTTGATTTGCTAATATACATATTTGAATGAAAAAATCAGAATGATAATTTTGATATCGACATCTTATATGAAGTAGAATATCCAGTTTCAAAAGCGGATCTTATTAAAATAAACTACATTGTTAAAAACTAAAACTAGTGTTACTTTGTTTATTTTCTACTTCAAATTATCTTTGACCGAATTTTTAAATAAAAAAAAATGATTATGAAACAACAACTAGAGAATTTAAACCAATTATTTGCAGATTTTACTAAAGACGCTACGCAACAAGTAGAAAGTGGAAACAAAGCAGCCGGAACTCGTGCAAGAAAGGCTTCCTTAGCAATAGAAAAAGCTTTGAAAGAATTCAGAAAGACTTCAATAGAAGCTTCAAAGTAATATAATTTTACATTTTGTTTTAAGGTGATCGAAAGGTCACTAGTGGTCGGAAGAAATTCCGACCTTTTTTTATATTTTGAATAAATACAAAGAGATTACTGTCACGTTAACTTTGTAGCCAATATTATACATATATTTATAATGGTTTGGTTGTAAATATATAAACAAATCAAAATCAAACACTTAAACAGAAATAGATCAGTTTATAATCAAACGTGTAACAACAAAAAACAATCAGAATATTTTTCTTTCCACCACTTATAATTCCAACATAGTCTTCGTATATGGAGTGATAGAATTGAATGTTAAATTAAGACGAGAATGCAGTTAACTTTTTTTCTTATTCTTTTTTTTGTACTTTTGTCCGCCGATTGGAGTAATCAATAACATAAACTTACATTCAACGTAGCTTTTTAATATGAAAAAGAACTTTACAAAACATTTTTGGGTATACTTCGTGCTGTTTTTAATTTCCTCTATAGTAGCAAATGCTCAAGCTACTATCGGAAGTCATGTAACCCCTAATACAGGAGCATTGCTCGATCTAAAAGAAAACGCTGATGGTTCCTCAAACAAAGGGCTGGGTATGCCACGAATATCACTCAAGTCTTTAACTATTGATGTCGCAGGTGGGGAGACCAATATGGCTCCAACTCTTGATGGTACAACAACTGCCGACATCTGGGATAGAAATGAACACATTGGCTTATTGGTATATAACGTGAATACTGTTGAAAACCAAACTAATCGTATATGTCCCGGCATGCATGTTTGGGATGGTGAATTTTGGCAACCAATAGCATCCTATGCCGCTCCAATCGAAGTAAAAGAATTAGATAACACTCAACCTATTGTGCGCGGATTTCAATACTTGGACCCTTCAGTATCTGATGGTTGGTCGCTAGATAAACAGGCTGACCGATTAGCAGGAAAATATAACTTAGGACACAATACAACCAATAACACTCCCGATTTGCAAGATACCAGAGGTACGGAAAGTCGCACATATACCACCTCCCGTTTTTATGTAGGATATAAAACCATAACAAGGTCATATATTGTGAAACGCAATAATAGTTGTGATCCCGTATCTAATCCGGCATGGACCAGTGTAGAAAACATAACCCAAACAGAGAAAGTATTTACAGATGGTATTTGGATGACTCAGCACCTGAATACAACAAAAATGCCTAATGGAACAGACATTCTTCAGTTTTCGGAAAGTATGCCTGTTGGAACCCCTCATTACCAAATGTTAAGTAGTGATCCGGCCAATCTTTATGGCTTGCTATACAATTGGTACGCCAGTATCAATGTAGGATCAGGAGCAGGGCAAACACCCAATCCCGGAGATGCCAATCAGGCCGGTAGTAATCAAAGTGATGTCAATATTCAAGGTATTTGCCCTTCAGGCTGGCATCTGCCAAGTGATCAGGAATGGACTGACCTCGAAAACGGAATCATCAGAAAAACCAGTGTGTTTAGTAATGTACCCGATTTAGGAGAAGCAAAGATGATCGGCTATGACGATATGGACTGGCGTGGTATTGATGGTCTGGGGCGCGCAATGAAATCAAAAACAGCTCTTGCCGGAAAAGTTGCAACGAGAGGAGAAAGTAACACGGCTCTTTTAGGAGGCTTTGATGCTTACTTAACAGGGCACTATAATGCTGATATTTCTAATCCCACTTACAAAGAAAACAATGCCTATTTCTGGTCAGCCAGTAGTTTTGGAGCAACTGACGGTATGCGTCGCTCTCTTTATACTGAAATTAATTCACAGGCTATACATGGGGGCACTCATCGTGGATGGAGCGCTAGGGTAGATTTATTCAGTGTACGTTGTAAGAAAAATTAGGAACTTATATAAGTACTTTCTTTTTCTCTTATATTCTTAGTCGAAAAAGAAAGTAGATTGACTCATTAAACAAATCAATTATATCTTTTTAGGTGGACAATTAAAATTGTCCACCTATTTTTTTAAGTTCAGATAAGGAAAGCATAGAGATAAAAAACAAGCTAGAAGAAAATTTCGGAGATCAGTGCGACTCTGTGGTTAAAAGTCAAGACGAACTCAAAATAAATAAGTCCCAAGAAAAATCTTGAGACTTATTTATATTACAATGAAACTAAATGATATATCCTTATAGTTTTTTCAAGCCTTTGGTCTGAGTCTTATCAGTCACTTCGAAAATGCTAATTGCATAACCACCACCCGGAGCAGATGACTGTGTCAATTTAGACTTATTAGTCACAACAACTTTACGTACAGTATATGACTGTGGATTTGTTTTATAATGAGCATCTTTTGCATCGGCGTATATAGTTGCAATATACGTTTTATCAGCATCTAAGAAATCGAAAATTATATTCGATGTATAACCTTTCTCTCCTGCAACATTACCTACAAACCAATTATTTGTTCCTTTTGCTTTACGAGCTACCGTAATAAATTCTCCCGGTTCTGCCTCAAGATATTTACTATTATCCCAGTCTATAGCTACATCTTTTATAAATTGAAATGCATCCATAAAACGTTCGTAATGTTCAGGGAAATCGGCAGCCATTTGCAATGGACTATACATTGTTACATAAAGTGCCAATTGATTTGCCAACGTAGTGTTTACATGCGAATTATTATCGGGATTAATTGTATTGATATCCATTTCGAATATACCCGGAGTATAATCCATAGGACCACCCATCAAGCGGGTGAAAGGTAATATAGTTGTATGATATGCTTTACTTCCGCCGAATGCCTGATATTCTGTTCCTCTGGCAGATTCCTGCGCCAACAGATTTGGATAGGTACGGTGTAATCCTGTAGGGTGAACAGCTTCGTGAGCATTAACCATTATCTTATAGTCGGCTGCTTTCTTTATTGCATATAAATAATGATTGTTAAGCCATTGTCCGTAATGATATTCGCCACGAGGTATCATATCACCGACATAACCGCTTTTTACAGAATTATAGTTATTATCTACCATAAATTGATATGCCTGATCCAGATGACGTTCGTAATTGCGAACCGAACCTGATGTTTCGTGATGCATCTGCAATTTTACATTTTTGCTTTTTGCATAATCGCGTAGCATAGCAACATCAAAATCGGGGTAAGGTGTGACAAAATCAAATACGTAGTCTTTGGTTTTACCGAACCAGTCTTCCCAACCTACATTCCATCCTTCTACCAGCACTTGATCGAAGCCATGTTTTGAAGCGAAATCGATGTATCTTTTTACATTCTCGTTATTAGCTCCATGTTTTCCATTCGGTTTAGTTTTCGAATAATCGGTAACGCCTAGTTGCACACTCGGCAGATCGGTATATGCCCACGAACTTTTGCCTGTAATCATTTCCCACCATACACCCATATATTTTACAGGTTTGATCCATGATGTATCTGCAATCTTAGAGGGTTCGTTCAGATTCAAAATAAGTTTAGAAGCCAGAATATTACGGGCATCGTCACTCACTACTACCGTACGCCAAGGCGATTGACATGGTGTTTGCATATAACCTTTATCACCTCTTGCATCAGGTGTTAACCACGACTCGAAAGTGAAATTGCTATCATCCAGATTGAGTGACAAAGCAGAATAGTCTACCAATGCAGCTTCGTGGATATTAATGTATATGCCATCGTTCGATTTCAACATTAACGGTGTTTGAACACCTGTTTGCGAAAATTGTGTTTGCGAAGCATTATCGGTTACAGCACTCTTGAATAATCCTTTTATTTCTGACAAGTTAGAGATAACATAATCATACTCTTGCGTATCATAATCGCCCGGAATCCAGTATGCTTTAATATCGCCCGGCATAGCAAATTGAGTTCTTTCTTCTTTGATCACAAAATAATTCAGATCGGCTTGCTGTGGAAACTCGTAACGAAAACCAAGACCGTCATTAAAGAGACGAAAACGAATTACAATCTGACGATTAGTACCCGACTGATTTAATGTTACAGCCAATTCGTTATAATTGCTGCGAATTTCGTTTACTTCACCCCAAACTGGTTTCCATGTTTCATCGAAAGTTGATGTCTTGGTATCCACTACACTAAACTTATCGTATAAAGAAGTCTTTGGATTATTACTTTTTCCATTCATTCCCATTTCTGTACCAAATTCAGCTGTCGGATTTTCGTCTTTCAGTTCGAGACCTAGTTTACTGGTTTTGATAACATCCTTACCCTTATAAGTTAGTCTATAAGTCGGTACTCCCCCACCCTGAACCGAGAAGTTCATAGACAGATTACCATCAGGTGATTTTAATTCTTGTGCCATCATGTAATTTGCCATAGCAGAGATACACAACAGTAAAAATAGTTTCTTCATTATCCTCTTATTATTTAGTTTTGAATTAATTTACGGATATGCTTACAGTCCCTCTTTCATCTGGTATTTTTACCCAGCATTCCTTAGTGACTTCATTCCAAGACCATTGTACAGATTTAAAATCTAAGTCTATATTTTTTATAATATTATCGGCTTTTACATTCTTAACATCCTTACCGTTTACAAGTATATTTTTAGGTTTAGCTTCCAAATGATACTTTAAAACGATATTTCTTTTGTTCGATTGCTTGAAACCATTATCTGTAGATACAATTTCGGTTGAATATCCATTATCCAACGTCGAACAAGTAAATTTAGTCTTCGAAAAAATATCTTTCAAATAATCCTGATTCTCTCCTTCGTCTTCATACAACTCAAAACTAGTGCTTTCGCCTGCGTAATTTGGAAAAATGTCGACAAATACAGGGAAATCTTTTTTCTCATGGATATATTGCATGATTGGCATTTGCGGAATGATAGACCCTTTCTTTACGAAAATTGGAATTACATTCAATGGTGCTTTATATGCTATGGTCTGTCCTCCAAGATAAACGGTTTGTTTATCATTAAAATCAATCCATTCGCCTTCGGGTAAATAAACACGTTTTACTCGCTCTCCCTTTTTCAATACAGGAGCAATTAACAATTCTTCTCCGAAAAGAAACTGATCGTTTATCTTAGTTGCTTCCTCATCGTTCGGGTATTCCATAAACAAACCTCTCGTTATTGGTAAACCCGTGTCGTGCGCCTTGCGGGCATAGGTATAAAGATAAGGGAACAGTTGATATTTCAATTCGATAGCAGCTTTACTGTTTTGTTCTGCTACTTCGCCAAACATCCAGGGTTCTGCTGCATTATCTCCTTCGTGATGCGCACGACTCAGCGGATTAAACACACCGAATTGCATCCAACGGATATACAACTCAGCCATAGCCGGATAATCGGTTATATCACCACAATACCCCGATATATCTGTAGTCCAGAAAGGAATACCACCTAGACCGGCAGAGATACCCATAGCAACCTGATTAGCCATTTGACCCCATCCTTCAAGCACATCGTTTCCATTGCCACTATCGCCGGTCCATCCGAATGTATAGCGCTGAAGCCCTGCATAAGCAGCACGTGTCATCTGAAATACACGTTTATTGGGATTACGTTTTTCAAATTGTTCTTTTACAACCTTGTCCCATGTCAATCCGTATACATTATGTATTTTGGCATGCATACCTAAGTGATGCTTCATATTCAGACGATCCAGATCTTCTTCGTTACTCCAAGCAGGCTCGCCCATGTCGGTCCAGAACCCTCTGACACCATCATCCAATGGCTTTTGTTGGAGTTCACCCCACCAGTCGGCAACTTCGGGTAAAGTGAAATCAACCACCCCACAATTGCCTCCCCAAGGCCATGGCATATCGTACGATTTCCCTGTACGAACATCTTTTGCAAAATAGCCCAATCTGTCTGCTTCTTCCCATTGTTCTTTTGTAGCTTGCGAAACGACAGGGTCTTGCGACAGAATCATTTTGAAGCCTTGTTTATTCAATGTTTCGAGCATAGCTTTAGGATTGGTATAATTGCCTTTTCGCCAGTTGAAATCCTGAAGTCCTTGCGTCCAGCCAATATCCTGATAAATAATATCGCATGGTATCTGACGTTTACGGAATTCGGCAGCTATTTCTAATGCTTGCGCCTCCTTTGTATAAAGTCCGCGACATTGCGAAAACCCAAGTGCCCATTTGGGTGGCATAATCGGTTTCCCTGTCAATGAAATATATTGTTCCTGAATTTCTTTATAGTCTTTTCCGAAAATAAAGTAGTAAATAAACTCACCATCAGGTGCTTCAAACGAATAGTATTCATCTGATTCCGTGCCAAATTTAAACTCTGTTTTATAGGTATTATCAAGAAAGATACCATAACGGTAGCTACTCATAAAGAAAGGGATACTTTTATAAAGCGGGTCTTCTGATGTACTATAACATGGTTTATCACTGTTCCACATCTTATAATCACGACCACGGCGATTCAACGGGCCTGTTTTTTCGCCCAACCCAAAGAACTGTTCATCTTTGCGCAATACTTTATAGGCTTTTTTAGCGGTAGAATCTGATACGTGCCCGATCTCTTTGAAATCGCTAAAAATTAGCTTTTGCCATTTATCGAAGATTTGAAGTTGCATCGGATCCTTATTCAACCTGATGCGTAGTTTAGATGTATATATCTCGTAACAAGCAGCTTGTTCGTCCACATTTATCTCGCCTACATCTTCCAAACTTTCGTTCACAACAGCAAATGATTCATTTTTACGGGTAAGCTTACCTGTAGGATCGAACCATATCTTTACTACCGAACCACTATTTATAGTCAGCGAGAGCTTTGCCCCATCTTTACTATTAAATATTACCTGATTGCCATTCTTTGTATAAGAAATACATTCTTTCGCATCCTTATTAGCAGAAGCTAAAAGGCTTAACGGAATCAACAGAGATAGCAATAATATATATTTAATTTTATTCATTTATTTTGTTTTTATTGATATTCTACAACAACCATATCCCAATATTTGAGAGATGGCAAGTTAAATACAACTTCGTTTCCCGTTTGATTAAACGTAATTTTCTGTGCAACTCCCTTATTTGTGTCAGGCGATGCAACCCAAATATTTTTTACAGGTTTTGCTGCAATCATTTTCAATTCAGTATCAGCAATGAGAACCGGTTCTGCCTGGGTTCCGTTCTTATCTCTCCACTCCATTGTATTGGCGTTGGTAAAATTAATCAGATGCAATACATCTTTATCGGTAAAGCGCTTCCCTACTACCGCCACATTACCTTGTTGAGCCGGCCAGCTATTCAATGCCATTTTAGAATTGGTACATTGCAGATTGTAAGTGGTGAATGTACCACCGTCACGCAAAATATTCTGATAGGCAACCAAGAAGTCATAATAAGTTACCATCGACTGCTTCAGTTCCGTCTTCATTTGCAAGTTAGAGTTCGGGAAGTATTCGTTTGCCAGATAATGCTCTCCTAATTCGAGATGAGACGCACCGAACGAGAAAATCACGGCATTAGTCAATAATACACCCGGAGCATTTACAAATCCTGCACTGTTCGACTTGTCATAATTCATGTATGCAGCCAGAACTGTTCGTTTCGTATTATTGGTATATGTATCGTTATTTTGGATGATTTGAACTAGTTGTTCGAACGATTTATTGGGATCCCACACTTCAGTATATAAGAAATCGACATCCGATTTGGCAATACTCTCTTCTTGTCCGAATTGATTAACAGCATTCATCACCAGACTTTTTGTCGGATTAGCCTGTTTCATGGCTGCAATAAACGATTTATAGGTATTCTGGAGTTTAACCACATTGCCATTGTAATCATAAACAGTACCTCTGTCACCCAATTGATCGATATGATAGCCATCGAAATCGAATACGCTGTACACATCCTTGTTTCGTTGTATCAGATAATTCTGCCATTCGGTATTCGCAGGATTGGTAAGATAAACACTACTGCGAAACGGAGCATCAAGATGGTGATTATCTTTTTCATTATGATCTGCATCTTTGAAAATATACCATTCTTCTTTTACTCCATCTGCCGCCGCATTACTTAAAGCACCGAAAGCCAGATTGTAGAATGTCGCTTTCATACCTTTATTATGAGCTGCACTGATATATCCTTTTACAGTAGAAAGATAATTAGGACGCCCTATTAAATCGATCCATGAATCAGCAGGACTTTCGACTGTACCAGCCAATGGTCGTTGATGGTCGTTCATCCAATCGTAAAATTGGATGCCATTGATACGATAGCGGGTCAGTACATCTATGTTTTTCTCTATTTGACTATCTGTCAACTTTCCATATCCTGAAAGGAATCCGTATCGTGGAAACTTCTTCCAGTCTGACGAGACATCGATACCAATACTCTGATGTATAATCTCTTTACTGTCTGTTGACTCATATATATCAACCAGATAGCCCTTGAAATCTTCGGATGGAGCTACCCAAGTCCACGATTTACCTGACAGGTTTTCTTCCTTGATAACTTCACCCAAATACGAGTACCGTACTTTCAAATTATTACTGGGATTATCTTTCAATGAAAAATGAACTGTCTCACCGGGTTTATAAACAGCCTTATCGGTATTGAGATCGAGACTCAAATAGGTATCGCCAAAGGTTATAGGATCATTCTTTGTATCGTAGTAATCATCGCACGATATCAAGAAGAAGCTACACAAGGCTACTGCTAAAAAATTATATATTTTTTTCATGCTATTTATATTTTACTGTGGTGCCGTTTTCTACGACACCACAGTTTGTTTAACTTATTAATTTTTCTTAATAACAACAGTTTCTTTCAACTGGTCGAATTCGATTGTATAACTACCAGCTTCTGTTATCTTCCACTTGTAATCGAGTCCTGCACCTTTAGCAGTAAATACCATTTGTTGTAATTGTCCGTTTGCCGGCATATCACCCTTAGTAGCTGTAAACCAAGCACCGTTCCAATCGCTTTTTTTATCGCAGGTAAATTTCAACTCACCGGTATTTAATGAACCTGACCACTTAAATTTATAAGGGGTATCACCTGCACTCATAGCTGTAGCATTACCGATATCCCATCCGTTAGCCGAAGCATCTCCTACCAGATAAATCATTGCATAAGGAGTAAACGGAGCAATATTAATCTTCATCTCACGCGTATCTAATGCTATTTTATAAACTCCTCCAGGGATATTCCATTTATTGTCGGGATCTCCTGCCCATTTAACGACCTTGGTAGCTTCTATTCCTGCTCCATTGGTTTCAGGACGTAGGAAAGCTGCATCCCAGCTACCGGAGACTGTTCCTATTTTAAATTCTCCTCCTGCCGAAAGGTTGTCATTGTAATGAAAAATAAATGGATCAAGTGGGTCTACCGTCATCGGTTTAAAACTCCATCCCGTAGGATTTCCTACAAACCATAGTTCTGTAAACTCGGCACCTTCGGTTTTTTCTATATAAATAGCCAACGATGCGAGATTGAGCGTTATTTTATAATTTCCACCTTCGGTAATCTCAAATTGCTTATCATACGGATCATCACCATTTTCACGTAAGTAAAGTTTGGTGTTATCAGACCCGATATTATATGAAGGCGTGAATTCACCAAGAGTAGTTATAAATTTGAACTTACCCGGATTTAATCTCCCACTCCATGTAAACCCTTTTGGTGTATTCTTTATAGCAGACATTTCGGTTGCGTTATCAGCACTCCATCCGTTAGGAGTAGCATCACCTATCAAATATAAAGTCTTAGTTATGGGCTTATGTGTTTTTATTTTTATCGTTTGAATGTTCGACATAGCTGGTTCAACAGCATCAGAAGCAACGGTAGCCCTTACACGTACATCTAATATGACTTCTGTTTCAGTTGCTATTCCCCATGAAATAAGCAGATCGTTCAGTTCTTCATTTTTATAATCTTTTTGATATGTGTTTTGTCCCAGATCGAGCGTAAGTCCATTCTCGAAATTATTTCCCTGTACATCCATTTGGAATGTGTAAGAGATAGCACTATTAGTCCCTTGATTAGAACCCGATGTCCATGAAATAGTCAGGGCATTTGTTTCAGGATTAGTTGCATCCAATTCGATGTTCTCACTCGAAGCTTTCACTTCCAGTGGCTGATTTCCTTTGTTGTATTCCGTATTATCTTCATCGATACACGAAAAGAAAAATAAGGAAAACAGAGTCAATAAACTTAATATTTTATATGATTTCATAATGCATTCATTTTTTGATTAATAGCCTGTGTTTTGAGACAAGTTAGGATTAGCATCCCGTTCTTTTTGAGGGATAGGGAATAGCAAATGTTTACTTGTTGCATTGACTTTTCCGATAGAGTGTAAGAAATTTAAAGCGTATTGTCCATTGTCAAGACGAATCATATCGAACCAACGATGCCCTTCGAATGCCAACTCGATACGGCGCTCTTTGATAATTTTCTCACGCATTTGATCCTGATTTAATCCTTCCACATCTGCTCGTGTGGTTAGTCCTGCTCTTTTACGCACCTGATATAATGGCTCTTGTGCATCTTTTGTTCGTCCCAATTCGTTTAAAGCTTCTGCTTTCATTAGTAACACATCTGCATAACGTAATACGATTATACTAGCTGAATTAGTATTATAATCGGGAGACACAGATAGCGGTACTAAAAACTTACGAACATTGTAGCCTGTACTCGACATCGATTTCTTATACTGTTTGCCATCGAATGCCGGTCCTCCTTCATATAGAATAGTTTTATCTTTTCGTTTATCATTTTCTTCATATTGGCTTACAAACTCTTCAGTCGGTTGATTCCAGCCATATGCTCCGCCGACCCAACCGCTGTTGCGTGGACCCATATAAGTACTTAACCAATTAGCCTGGTTATCATCATCCCAAAAACCTGCTTTTGTAAGCCCGTAGTATTGAACTTCAAATAATGATTCTGCTGTATTTTTATTCTGTTGTTCGCCACCGAAGCAGTCGCTATAATCGGGATTGAGCGTATATCCTAAACTTTCTACAAGATTGCACATCTCCAAACATTCCTGATATCTACCCAATGTCAGATACACTTTGGCTAACATACCCGCTGCCGCACCTTTAGATGCACGACCTACATTACTGCCTTTGTACTCTTCTCTCACAGGTAATAAGTTTATAGCTTCTTTCAGATCGGGAATGATAACGTCATTATAGATTGTCATCTTATTGGTACGTGTCGGAAGTAAATCATCACCTGGTTTCAATGTCGTCACAGCCATTGGCACATCGCCAAACAATTGGACTAATATAAAGAAATAGTGTGCACGAAGGAACCGAGCTTCCCCGAGACATCTGTTTTTCAACGCCTCATTGATATTTATGTTCGGAATATTTTCGAGAACAGTATTGCAATAGAGAATACCGGGATTAGGCCCTCTCCATATATCAAGCGCAGCTGCATTGTCGGTTGTAGTCACGAAATTGGCTAGGGTAATAGTTTCTATACCATCGGTTCCACCACCTGCTCCAACCTCACTGTTTCCGGCAATAATATCTAGTGTCCAGATTCTCATATTATAGAGTTTAGGACGTTGGAGCGGTTGGTAAGCTCCATTCACTAAGGCAATAGCAGATGCTTCGTCGTTTATAGCTTCTGCACTAGGATCTTCGAATGACTCTTTGTCTAAATAATCGGAGCACGAAGCAAATAGAGCCGAGATGGATATTAATCCTATATATAATATTTTTTTCATAATCAATGTTTTTTGAATTAGAACTTAACGTTTACACCAACACTCAATGTACGAGTAACAGGGTATGTGCTTAAATCGACACCACTTACATTTACCTCAGGATCGAATCCCGAATATTTTGTAAGAGTAAGTAAGTTTTGGCATGAGATATAAAAACGAGTCATACCAAGGAATGCTTTTTGTGAAATAGATCTAGGTAGTGTATATCCCAAAGTCAGATTCTTCACTCTCAGATACGAACCATCTTCTATAAAACGGTTTGAATGGCGCACGTTTTGGTTAGGATCGCTATATATAGCACGTGGTACGCTATTGCTTGTACCCTCGCCAGTCCATCTATCCAGCACTTTTATTGTCTGATTTTGTGGTATAGACATACTTTCCTGCCATATTCTGTTTGCGTTGTATATATCGTTACCTGCAACACCTTGCAAGAAAATTTGCAAATCGAACTCTTTGTAAGCAAAGGTATTGTTCATCGAGAATGTCCATTCGGGTGACGGGTTACCAATATAGGTACGGTCATCTGCATTGATTACACCATTATTGTCTAAATCTCTGAAACGGATATCACCCGGTGCTGTTCCTCCCGGCACTTGTATAGCATATCTATCAACTTCTTGCTGATTTTGGAATATTCCATTGGTTACATAGCCGTAGAATGAACCAATAGGATGCCCTTCGGTGTTCACTCTCACTTTTGTCATGTTAATGTCACCTCCTACAAATAAAGGAACTCCATCGTTCATGCTTATCACTTCATTTTTATTGTAAGACACATTGAAATCGGTATTCCATTCGAAAGCTCCTTTCAGGTTTTGAGAAGAGACAGTAAGCTCTATACCTTTGTTTCTCACCTTTCCTGCATTTATACTAGGAACATCTATATCCGAATACCCTGTTGTGATAGGCACCGACATCGGCACCAACATGTCGGACGTATTCTTTATATAAGCATCAAGAACAACATTAATACGCTGATTCAATAAAGACAAATCTACTCCGGCATTAAATTGTTTTACTGTTTCCCATCTCACATTAGGGTTGGGCATCACTTTAGGGTATAGTGTCGAAACAGGAGTTTCGTTAAATACATATTGTCCGGTTTTCAATCGTGTAAAATAAGCATAATTGTCTATACCGGCTTGGTTTCCTGTTTCACCATATCCTGCTCTCAATTTGATATCGCTCACCCATTTATTCTTGTTATAGAACGATTCTTCCGACAATCGCCATGCTGCCGAGAAAGAAGGGAATGTACCCCAACGATTCTCTTTAGAGAAACGAGATGAACCATCACGACGGATAGTGGCAGTCAGTAAATATTTGTCAGCATAATTATAGTTGGCACGACCAATGAATGATAGTATAGACCAATCGTTTTTAGTACCTCCTACAGTAGGGTCTGTTAAGCCATTATTCAATTGATTATTGTTGTCTGTAAGAAAATTCTGAACACTTGCGCTCATATTGTTATATACATTATTTTGAGCGCTCGATCCGACCATTACATTCAAATGATGTTTTTCCTTGAATGTTTCCATAAAGGTTAGTGTATTATCCCACAGATAAGTCATACTCTTATTCGACTCTTCATAAAGATTCGATTGTGGTTGGGGAATTGGCTTCCAGTTGTACTTAGGATAGAAATTACGTTTGTCCCAGAACTTGAAATCAATACCTCCTAAGGTTTTGAACGTAAGGTTGTTCATTATCTTTATTTCGGCAAAAGCATTAGCCAACACATTATAACCCTTTGTTTGTTCTTTATTCAAGGTGGCACTTCCTATCGGATTCCTTATATCCCCATATTGATAGGCTGGTTCTCCCGGTCCTGAAAATGAACCATCTTCGTTAAATACCGGTTGAGTAGGCAGTGCAGCCATAGCATCGCGGACACTGTATGAACCCTGTTTTTTGATATCATGGCTCAACGTTACATTATTCCCGAATTTCAACCATGGACGAACTTTCGATTCGCTATTGAATTGAAATGTATAGCGTCGGTAAGAGGTATTTAATATAATGCCTTCCTGATCGAGTACCCCTCCTGATACATAATAATTACTTTTGTCGTTACCTCCCGAATAAGATAGGGTATAGTTTTGCATAACTGCCGCACGGAACAGTTCATCAAGCCAATTAGTACCAGTACCTAAGGCTGAAGGATCAGCAAAATCAGGTCTTTGAGTATAATTCGGATTGTTGTAATTCTTGATCATTTCGTTATGTAACGATGCAAATTGGCTGGCATTAAGCATTTTTGGCATACTTGTAGCTTCCTGTACTCCCCAATTGGCACTTAGGGAAATAGAGCCATCACCCGATTTTCCTCTTTTTGTTGTGACAATTACAACACCATTTGCTCCACGTGAACCATAAATTGCAGTGGCCGAAGCATCTTTCAAAACATCGACAGACTCCACGTCTTCCATGTTCAAGGCATTGAGTGGCATATCGGTAGGAACATTGTCTATTACCAATAGAGGTTCACTATTGTTTATAGTACTAATGCCACGAATACGAAAAGAGACGTTATCGCCCGGTTTTCCGGATGATATAACCTGTACGCCCGAAGCTCGTCCCTGCAATGCTTCACCGATATTGGCTACAGGTTTGTCTTTGATCGTTTGGGCAGAAATAGACGAAACAGACCCTGTCAGGTCGCTTTTTCTCATCACTCCATATCCTACAACTACGATTTCGTCTAGAATTTTAGAATCTTCTTTCAGAATAATCTTCAAATTTGATTTTCCTAAAGTAGGAATTTCTTGGCTTACAAAACCAATGTAAGAGATTGTAAGTACGGCGTTGTTATCGACATCCAATGAGAAAACTCCGTCGATATCGCTAATCGCACCCGTCGTGGTACCTTTCACTACTACCGAGGCTCCTATAATAGGCTCTCCCTGTTGGTCGGTTATTACTCCTGTAATTTTGTTCTGATCCTGAGCCAGTATATTCAGGCTGAACAGCATACACATAAATATGAAACATATTCTATGTAAGCTCGTAAAAGATTTTACATTCATCATGGCAAGGTGTTTAAATTAAAATTAGATTTTGAATTAGGATAAAAGGTAGTTTTGAAGTTTGGCTATTAAACCTCTTCTAAACTGATCTCTACAAAAATAGGGTGAGTATAAAGAAAGAAAAACAAGATATAGAAATAATATAGATAAGACATTAATATAAATGTCTTATTAATAGAAACATAAGGTGTTTTTGGATGCTAATAAAAGTAGATAGGATATCCTAAAATTAGCTATTTTTTGTAAATTTGACTCCTATTTTTGTTACTAAAAGTTCAAATTCTTCGCGAGGTACAGCTGCTTTATTTCTTACCCTTGTACGGTAATTGTAAATAGTATTTGCAGAATAATGGAGGAAAGATGCTATCTTGGAACTATCGACGATGCCCAATCGTATAAGAGCAAATATACGTAATTCTGTATTCAATAATTCATTTGGTTTCAATACAAAACGCTCTTTTTCGAGAAGCAGTGAATTGAAATCCTCAACAAAACTAGGATAAAGGTGTAAAAATATATTATCAAATTTATCGAAAAGATCTTTCAACTCATTGTCGATCATATCACGAGACTTCAACATCTTATAAAGCTCGTCCAGCCTTTTTTCTACAGCTTTTTTGTTCAGTGTGTTCTGATACTTCTCCAACTTATTTATATACATAGAACACAGATCGAGAAAGTGTCCGATATATGTTTCTTTAATTCGGTTCGCTTCAGACAGTTCACCATTAAGATTGTTGAGTTGGACATTATTCTTTTGCAAATCGGTATTCAGTTCGTTCAGTTTTACATTTGTACGGTAAAGTTCTTTTCGAATACCGGCTACTCTTTTCATTTGCCTGTATACATATATTACAGCAGCAATTAAAAATAAAGATAACAGACTGACAAGGATGAGAAAAAATAGCAAACCCTCTTTTTGCTTATTCACCTTATCTTGATATGCCGTATCTATAATCGGGAATGCCTTAGATACTTCGAAAGTTCTCAATCGGGCATTACAGAATATAGCATCTTCCATCGAAGATTTGATACATTTATAAGCATTATCAATGTTGCTCATTTCGTAGAATACACCGGCTAAAGCTTGTAACGAAGCATTTTCTTTAATAGCATTCTTTATATCACAAACAGCAGAAATAGTATAATATACTCTTTGCTGCTCAATATTGTTTTCTTTCTTATAAACATTAGCTAGTGCATAAGCTAGTACCGCTCTTTCATGATCTTCTAATTTTGATTCTTCCAAAAGATTTTGTAAAATCTGTTTTGATTCTTCCAATCTATTCTGATCCAGCAATTTTTCGGAATATACTATCTTATAATGATTAGATGTCTTATCGAGTACATTTAGAAGTGAATCACGATATAAATTGCTTTTTGCATAATAAATATTTGTATATAAGTTATTGGACGAATAAGAACTATACAATAGTTTATATGTATCGTAGTAACTGACCAAAAGTTTTTCAGGCATTGTTTTTCGATCTATGCTCCTCAACAAGTCTATAGATTCTATATACATTCCGGCAATAGTATATAAGGATGCTAAAGCTAATTTCGATTCGTCGATCCACAATATATTATTCAGTCGATGCGCTATCTGTAAATTTTCTTGAGCAAAGTGTATGGCCGAGTCCGATATATAGGTTTTATATTGATCGTACAATTTCAGATTAATATCATAGCGCTGCACCTCTGATATATTGGGCGTTTGGAGCATTCTCTTAATTTCTGATATTTTTTGCTCCTTCACATGCATATACACCTCCTTATTATCCAATAATTTGCTTAAATATTGGAAAGTAGTGTCTTTTTCTATAGCAGAATATATATAGCTAAATTGCAAAAATACAAATATCAAGAGTAAAGATTTCTTCATTGCTTTGCATATAAATAAGCTTATCGGCAAATATAAAACTATTAAACAAATTATTGTAAGTATTTAACTTAAAAGGTGATTTTGTAGTATTGTTTACTTCGATATTGATAAGATATTATATGGTGAGATTGGTATATTCGTTTTTAAGTGGTATTTGATATTCGATTAGTAATCGCAAAAGGTAATAAAATAAGTTATTGGTTGTCTTTCGAGTATACGAGTAAACTATAAATATTTAATTGTCATTCATTTCAGTTATTCCATATTTAAGATATGTTCTAACTATACTTCCATGAGAAAATAAAATTGTGAAATTTAATTATATTTGTACCTGAGAAATTAATTATGGAAAGTTTGACAATAATATATCACCAAACTTTCTTGCATATATCATAGAAAAAAAATAATGCAATCAATCAAAGATGATGGGTCGAAATTCCCTTTAAATAATACTATAACATTAGCAGACTTTATACAATACGAAATACCTGTCGAAAAATTAGGTGAATTCAATATATATATATATATATATATATATTCCTGATTATTATAGAAATTCATATAATGGTACCATATTTATCATGGAAAATGAAGTTGCTGTAAAGAACCTTTTTCTTGATGATCTGGAAAAAGAGAGCAAGAACAATCCCTTTTTTGTTTTCAGGAAAAATGTATCTGTCGAAAATGCATTAGTACAAATGGAAAAAGATTTTGGTCCTGTAACTACATTTCAAGGAGATGTTATAGCCCGGAATATTTGGATGGGAGGAGGAGAAACTACTTTCGAAAAAGACGTAACAGTTGCACAGACATTCATTGGGGTATACAACCATGGAACAACCACAGTTGAAGGTTCTCTGGCGGCTGAGGTTATTATATCATCTGATCATGCATTAAGAACTAAAAATATAAAAAAAGGTTATATAATTGGACGAAATAATGACAATACAGAATACGAACTAATAGATATATTTCAAAGCAAGTATTATGATAAATGGGAGGAGGTACTTAAGGAAAGCAATATACTGAAAGCAATTCTAAAGGGCGAATCCATTATCAGCGATAAATCAATACAAAGCTCACTGGAAAAACGGTTTTCCAAGTTACAGGAAAGTAAAATAAAGAAACTGGATTTATCATACATGGATTTGGAGAATATCCCCGATAAAGTATGGGAACTGGATGAAATCACTGTATTAGATCTTTCAGGAAACTACATAGATACTATTTCGGATGATATAGTGAAGCTAAACAAATTAAAAAAAATTAGCATAGATAATTGTGAATTCACTTCTTTTCCCGAAATATTATCTCAACTTACAAGTCTGGAAGAAATAGAATCAGGCTATAATCAGATATCTGATTTGCCTGATAGTTTTTCGTTATTACAATCCCTGAAAAGTTGAAATTTGATGAATGCCATTTTGAAATAGTTCCCGATGTATTATATAGCCTACCTCAATTAACAGAACTGGACATCTCCTCTCAGAAAACCAATAGTAAATTATCGATAGATAAATCATTTCCTAAACTAAAAAAACTTAATTTAGAAAGAAATTTTCAACCTAATATCCATTGTATTCAACCCCAATTGGTCAACCTAAATATCTCAAGTTGCAAATTAAATTCTTTTCCTGAAACTATATCAAAAATGGAAGATATATCCATATTAGGCATGATGGACAATCTTTTCACTTCTTTTCATTTTGAGATAGAGAAGCTTGTAAAGCTGAAAGATTTCTCGTTCGACCTTTCTCTATTGGACGAAAAGAGCATACAAATATTGAATGGATTATCCAAACTGACAACACTTAGGTTAAATATAGACAATACGACATCCGAGGATATAGAACAGCTTTTGCAAATAGGAAACTGGACTAACCTTTATACTAATGATGTCATCGAAGATATGTTTGTAGGAAAAAAAATATTAGAACGAAAAAATCTGCGATTGATAGAAATGAAAGGCGAGAAGATGAATTTGAAAGAAGCTCGTGCTTTGCTTGGGATATTAGTGTAATTATTCTTTCAATTTAAAGTCCACCAAAATTGTGGTCTTATCAAGCGATGTACTTCCGTGTATGCAGGATAATATAGTACTATAATCTTAATGAAAGAATCAACGTTTATTTACGATAAAAGCCCATCAGATTATTTCTGACAGGCTTTTATATTTCTAAATATGTATTTCTTTCTTCGGATATCTCTTAAAATGCTCGTATCAAATATATGGGCATAATGACGGAGCATCTTTCCATGCTTGCTCGCTTATGTAAGGCTTCTCTTTTAATAACACTTTGCATAATTATCAGTCTCCTTAATATATCCTGTTTGAGTAGAACAGTTTAACGCTCGCTCCTTAAATTCTATGTCATTCTTATTTGGTCCTTCGAGAGGCATATATACGTCTTCTGAAGTACTTGCAACCATATATGATTCCCATCCTTTTAGAGTGTTTCGCATCAGACGAATCCTTTTAGCATTGCTGCTAACTATAATGGCCGAATTATCGAATTTATTGTCTGTAGCTTCTATGTCTGTGGTGTAGTAATTGACAAAACACAAACCTTCACCTTTGGTATCTTTAAATTCGTTGTGATGAATATTAACATATTCGACCCACGATTTCCAAGGATGCAACGGATCAAGCCAATCGGTTTCGGGTTCTAAGTCTATTCCGCAACCCGGTGCCATCCCGCCTATATCGTAAATCTTATTGTAGGCTATTTCGACATTGCTTGCATGTATAATACTTATTCCTTGCATGCTATTATGAAAAATCTCACAGTTAACGATCTTAATATTCTTATTCAATCGTTTCTCGTTGGGTGCTATAAATCCATAACCAACCCACATGGCACTGCCTCTGAAGTTTTCCATTTTTACACCATCTACTATAATATTTCTCGAACAGTTTATTTCGATAGCGCATTCACTAGGTTTCGTATTGTTCTCGGCATCATACTTATCCTTGTTACCGATCAGATGCCCTCCGATGATAGTTACGTTTTCTACTTCATCTATACGAATCAGTTTATGCACGTCCTTGCTGCCGGGCTCAATATATAATGTAGCTTCTGTCAAATCGAAAGTGATATTATTGGGTATGAATATACCATTACCATTATCATAGCCTGTAGCACCTTCGCTACGTATCAGATACTCGCCCTTAGCGAGCTTTATTATACTATACCCTTCGTCTTTAGCCTGTTCGATAGCTTTATTTATTCCGTCGGTGGTTTGTCGGGCATTCGATTTGTTGGCCGAAATTCCAAATTGAGAATTATTTATAACAAATACATTACTCGGCTCAGAATCATCATTAGAACATGAGTATGCAAGTAAAGATACTAATAGGATTAAATATATATATTTAGCTTTCATTTGATTTATTTCTTTTATAACAATGAGATTATGGACAAGTAAAATTCGGAGTTTTGGTTGAGTAGTCTGTTATCTTGTAACAGATATTCTTCTTATCGCCCTCAGTGGGGATACAATAATCTTCACTCAGACCATTTTCACTACTTGCGCTGATATAGATAGTGCCTGTATTGGTCAGCGTATTCTTATAGATTTGTACTCTTTGGCAGTGTATGCCAAATATATTTAAGTTTTCAAAATAATTTTCAGATATCTCTATATCACTCCCACCCCAAAGCCTCATTCCATTGCTACAATTTTCTAATGTATTGTTGCTTATTTTAACGTTTCCCATCACACTTTTCCACGCTGAGTTAGGATTTATATCGATTGCATATTGATCTATGCCTCCCTTAATGTTAGAAATCTTATTGTTTGATATTTCAAGCCCTTTATTTTCAACTGCATGAATACCATGTTTACCACAGTCCGAAATATCACATCCGGTAACTTTTACATTTTTAGAAGGGAACCTTCCATGAAATGCTATATAAACGTATGTCGTAAATATAATACCACTTCCTGTTACACTTTCTATTTTTACATTTTCTATTTTTACATCTCTCGATGCTATAACCTGAATACCATACCCTAAGGCATGGTTTTTATTCGCATGTTGAGCTCTATCTCCAATAATATGTCCACCTCTGACTGTTACATTTTCGGCATGATCTATCTGTATCAATGCATAGTGAGGAGCGTCGTTTGGCTCTACATACAATCTGGCTTCACCCAGATCGAGAGTCATATTGGTCGGCACGAATATACCATCGGTGGCATACCAGTCGCTCTCATTAACACAGTATATCAGATAATCTCCTTTGACCAGTTTAACGGTATTATATCCTTCCGATTTTGCTTTTGCGATAGCCTTATTGATCCCATCTGTAGTTGCCTTAGCTTCTGTCTTATCTGCTCTGATACCAAAGACATTGTTGTCTATTACATATATTTTTTCAGGAACCATACGCATATCTGCATTCTGGTCTTCGTCTTTTGTACACGAAGAGACAAGCAGACACATAACCATTAAGAGCTTACTATAATATCTTATCATTATGAGTTTTATTATTGTTAAGTTAAAAAATAATAGAATTCACTTTTTCAAAAAGTTCAAATTTAATTTTATACACACCTACATTATGTTATAAAATCACATTAATATTCAAATTATTAAATTATATTTAATACATAAAGGTATATAATAAAATAATAGATATAAAATATATCAAATTATTATCGACTCATTATCAGTAAAAGAATATAAAGTATATTTGCTTTACCATTCTTAGCAGCCCAGAAAAACAGGCGCCAATGGAGTGGAAAATACTTGAGTGGTAAATTCTTCACGGCTAAACGATATTGCTCTTGGGTTATTATCTGTTTTATTACGTTTATTTTATCTTGTGTACTTCGCGGGGACTTACATTCATTTATCCCCTGCCCTATCAGCCCCAGTGCGATCCGACTGTTAAGAGCTTCATTAAAATCGGAAGGAAGATCGTATGCCACAATAATATCCGACATCATCGAATAAAGATTTATCCACCGTTCATTGAGATTTTTGTTATGACCTCCGGTAAATGACTTTCCACTTTTACGGTAGTGATACATAGCCTCGTTCACATAGAATGCTCTTTTTATACGAGTGAATACTTCTATATTAAACAATACATCTTCGGCCGAGCCAATAATATTTGTATCTACAAATCTGGTTTCTGAGATTACATTGCGAGAATAGAGTTTTCCCCATACAGTTCCCCACGAATGGAGTAATGTAGGGTCACACAGTTCTGCTCCAATAGGACCTATAATCAGACGATGTAAGGACTGTATATTGTTTTCGTCAAACAACCTATCCCCATCCATTAAAAAACGCGGAGCATTCTTCCCATTCACAAATTCGCGAGTATATGCCCAAAGCACTATATCTATATCAGAGTCTCCTATCAAAGTTATTGCTCTCTCGCATGTGGTGACATCTACCCAATCGTCCGAATCTACAAACATGATCCATTCCCCTTGTGCTTCCTCTATAGCTCGGTTACGCGCCGAGGCTATACCACTGTTTTCTTGTGTAATCATTTTCAAACGGTGGTCTTTTTTCGAATATTCGGCTAAAATAGAGCCACTTTTATCTTGTGAACCATCGTCGACACACACCACTTCTATGTTGCAGTAGGTTTGCTTCAACAGACTATCCAAGCACTTAGCCAGACAATGTTCTACATTATAAACCGGTACAATTATACTTATCATAAAATCTTGAAAAGTTCATCCCACTTGCCAGCAATGATGCTAACATCATAACGCCGTATATTACGACGGGCATTTCTACCCATTTCTTTACGCAATTGTTCATCTTCAATCAGTAAAGAAAGCTGTTTCGCAAATTGTTTTATATTGCCATTCTCAACTAGAAAACCGTCTTCTCCATCCTTGATTATATCTCTCGGTCCACAGGGACAATCAAAAGCTACACAAGGCACTCCACACGCCATAGCCTCGATTAGCACCATTCCGAAGCCCTCGAATCGAGAAGGTAATACATAAATCGAAGATGCCAGATATTCGTTCTGTATATCTTTAACCGGTTTATTTATATTTATAGAAGCTTCTCTTATAATCTCCGGCAAATTACTATTATCTGAAACCGAACCATATATGTCGATACTCCAATCCGGATACTTATGCCCAATTAGTTTCCAAGCTTCTGACAAACGTTCATAACCTTTCTGAACCGAGACTTTTCCAACACTAATAATACGTTTATTATTTAATTTAGAAACCGAATCGGGATAAAAGGGAAGAGGATTAGGTATTACCTCGATATTTTTAGATCTCCACTGCTGCTTGTTATCACTTGTCAGAACAATAAATCTATCATAGAGCCTACTTCCTATATCCATCAATAATAAAGATACTTTTTGTTTTAGATTTGGATTCTTACCATGGGTAACCATCTCTTTCGAAACATGTCTTTCGTAAATAATCTTGGCTTTACAGCCAATCCATAGGGGTACAAAAAAACCCTTTAATCCATCATCGCAAACGGAAATAACATCGGGGGCAAATTCTTTGACTATACGTCTTATACCCAAGAAATATTCGGATTTACTCTTTATTACCTCTACCGAACGAAAAACTATTCTGGAACTGAACTTATAAAATGGTTCTTTCTCTTTCTCATTAAGAGATACTATACAAATTTCATAACCAAGATTATCGGCAAGGTACGACGCCTTTACAGAGAGTACACGCTCAAGACCTCCAACTCCTGTTATTCCGTTAGTTATATACAATAACCTCATAATAATCTATATATAAGCTCTACTTCTTTAGAGTTGCCATAATCGGTAATCTCCATATTCTTACGAAACTCTTCTTGTAACGACTTATTCTCTATAAGAGATTGGATTCTAGATGCAGCACCATCGATATCCATAGGGACAATGAGACCGTCGAAACCATCTATCAATTGGCTGGCCGAAGTATTAAAAGCAGTTATCACAACCGGTTTCCCCAGTATTTGTGCTTCCCGTACGGTAACTGCTTTGCCTTCGTAACGCGAGGGTTGAATATAAATATCACAAGCGGCAATATAAGGATAGGGATTCATTTTCTTACCCAAGATAATAAAATGATCGTGCATTCCACATTCGTCAATTGCATTTCGGACTGTATCTTCATCTCCATAACCGATGGCATACCACTTGACAGGTAATCCATTCTCTACCAGTTTGGCACAGATACGCACAGCTTGATCCAATGCTTTCGGATAACAGAAACGTCCTACTGTGAGAAGCTTTATCTCTGCATCTAATTCCGGCTTTTGCAGGAGAGCCTGTTCTCTGACAAAATTTACAGAAAGAATATTTTCAATAACGACAACTTTATCAGACAAAGATGGGAATCTTGATATGAATGCTTTTTGGGCATCTTTCGAAATAGCAGCGATATAATCGTATGCACCCCACGACTTCAGTTCACGCCCCACATCTATCGCAATATTCGAGTAATCGGTATGAATCCATGCCACCTTGCATTTCGCATTCACTTTGTCTTTCACTATATTATGCGGTGTTATAAAACTTATTGCCAGATCGTAAACAATATCGTTTATCGGAGGCAAATAAGGAGTAGTAGCATCGGCAACATATTGATATATAGAATAGTTTTCTCCGTTAGTATTCCTTTTACCAAATCGTCTTGCCTGATATTTAGCCTGCAACCGCCCCAAAGCAATCCTCCAATATCCTTCAGCAGCGATCTGAGTTATAGGCCGCGTTAGAGTTGTATAGGCTGGAATTTCGGGTAGTAGGTTGACCTTCGATGGTATAAACTGCATTAATTCACCCGAATGACGATAGATAAAAAGATCCACATCATAACATGAATAGTCGAAACTATCCAGAAGACCCAGTAAGGAGCGTTCCACTCCTCCTATCTCCATATATTGCATAGAAATGAATAGCCGTTTTTTCATTATTTAAATATCTTGAGCAACATTGGTTTAATATAAGTGAATATAAGGCTTCGCATTTCAGTTGTCCTACTAAACAATATATAGTATAGCCCTATGGGAACGACTAACGAAATAATACTCTTGAGAACAATGCCAATCAGTGAGTTGTCATCCAAGAGATAGCACAGATAATAAGTGACTACCCAAGAAATAAGTGCAATCAGCGTATATTTCGCATAACTTATGAAATAGAGCCTGAGTGGTTTCTTGAATGTATATTTGTAAACAAGAAACGGAAATTGCCAAAATCCTATAGACAATACACTTATGGTTGAAGCAAGTAAAACCCCTGTAATACCCCAGAATTGCACAAAAATGAGAGATAGTATCAGGTTAGCACATCCTTGTATAAGCGGAGAAAATTTGTCTTGTACAAATATGCCCGATTTCACCTTAAATATTTGAACTGAGATACGCATACCAAAAATATAAAGGTTGATCAGGATAACAGCTACGGTAGCTATATCCAATAAATATTCGGAACCTAACCACCAAACAATAAATGGATTAATTGTATTTGAAAGTACAATTACAGGTAAGGATATTATAATAAAATTAAGTAAGAATATGGTATTGAAAACCTTATTGACATGCTCAACACTTTCCGTAGCTATGAGGTTACCGACACTCTCCGAGAAACTATTTAAAGTGTTTGTGACAATATTATTTATATAGCTTGTTATCAATGTATAATTTGAATACAAACCAACTATCGCAATGCTGACAAATGAAGATATAACAATATTGCCGGTCGAATGCATCAAATATCCCCCGAGACTATGTAGAAATAAAGCTTTTGAGTTCGTTATGATTCTTTTCCGTGTAAGTTCGTCAACCTTGTATTTCACTTTCGTTCTAATATATGAATACAGTTGATTGACTTTATAGGTAATAGCTACATTGTACCCTACAAGAAACAGAGATTCAATAATCAGATATAAAATATAATTTTTCGTATAGTATAGTATAGCCAGTTTTGTCAGGTTCAACCCAACTTGATATACCAGATTGATACGTACTAGTTTATACTGCTTCTGATCTGCATTAATTAAAGACCATTTGTATGCAGCGAAATAAGGAACTATGCTGTTGAACAGGAAAATGAAAAATACAACAGAGACATACTTCAATGATTCCCCGTCTTTAATAAATACATCAAGAAAAGGATATATTGCCAACCCCATTAATAGTACGCCGAGGCTGATGTAGCGATATATCTTTCGGTATAACTGTACGAGTGCAATGATTCTTGGCTGATCCTTTTCTGCAAGCGGTTTATACAAATTATACACTATACTGGTACCAAAACCGCCTTCAAGTAAGGATACTACACTCAGAATATTGAGCAATAACCCATTAAGCCCCAAATACTCGACACCTATGTTATCTACGAAAACTTTTCGGGTAAGAAATCCCAGAAAAGTCATCACTAGCATAACTGAGATACTGGCTATGAAATTCTTCCGCGAGTTATCCGTTCGCATATTCATTCAGATCTTTTGACAACTTCAATGCAATACCCTGTGCGAATGGCATAACTGAAAAAGAAGTAGAATAATAACCGATACCTTTTGTATCGCCCTGACAGAAATCTATAGCACCAGTTCTACGAGTCTGTCGCATCAACTGCTTTTCTATCCGAAAGGCTGCATCCAAAAATCGTGTGTCAGAATTTATCCGATATGCATTTACCATCAATAAACCTATCAAAGCTGTACCGGACGACTCGCATGTAGCCTCATTATTGAAAAACATAGCACCGAAGCCACCACCCTCTTTTTGATAAGATAATAATTCTTCTGCTAACGAAATTATGCGAATATCAAGCGATCCGCCCGTATTAGAATCCACAAGCCCCAGTATGTACCATCCGATACCTCGTGCCCAATCATATATTCCTAAAGGAACATCTCGAACTATATCATAAGCATGTGAGGGAATGGAAGAATCTGCCAATTTCGCTTTGTCATATTCTTCTATTTGTTTCATGGCAAGCTCACCTTCTCCACAGAGGACAAGAAAGGGAGTAACCATGCCTATTGTATCTATAAACCTCACATCTGGAATAGTAGCCCGATAGGGAATAGTCTCTTGGTCTCCCTTCAATTTTGTTAGGAGAGAAATAATAGTTTTCTCGGCTATTGGAGTTAATGCTTTATTTTTTTTTAGAATATATGCCAACAAAGCTTCATCGATATGTGTGGGATCTTTTTTCCAATTGCCGGTTGTAGTATCTATTTTTCCGTTACTATATCGGACAGCCTCAGTTTTGCCGAAAGCCATCAACAGACCTGCTGCTTGCCAGCTTTGTATTGTTCGGTTACGATATCTGCCACGCAACACATCATAAAGTACCCAATAATTATTGTCTGTTAGTTTTACAGTTGGAGGCCTATCTAACCATTTACGGGCTCTCGATTCGATTGCCTTTTGCCACTTGAGCCGATCATCCCATCTGCCTATATGAATTCTGGCTTGCCACTCACAAAAGAATAAGATAAAGTCGAACCCAACAAAAATAAGAAGTATAGCAAACAGCGATATAATAACTATCATATTTTTGTAATTTCTTTTCTGGCCTCTGCAGCTTTTGCTTTATATTGCCCCATAACCAAAGCATAATGATTTCTGATATCAGCTTCGTGTTCATATATATATTTAAAAGCTTTAACTAGCTGGTCATCCTTTGTTAACGACTGTACAGGTACTACATAATTATCCTCCGTTCCGAAAATATCACGTGCTATTCCCCTCGCTTTCACCGAATAGCCTACAACCAAAGTCGGTACACACTCTGAATATGCAGCAATACTGGCATGAGTACGTGCTGCTATAAAAAATCGACAGCGGGCTATATACCCCTTGAGTTCCGATGCTGCGGTATCTTCTATCATAACGATCCTTCCTGTATGAGCAAAACGATTGTATAATTGTAAAAGAGGCTTTCTGTCATCATTATGTGTCCATACTACATGTGGAATTAATGCAATATTCATATCCGATGTAGCCATTATATGTTCTATCAACCCGATATAATTGTTCAGCGTAGAATCTTTGTTTGTTTCATAACTGATAATCATGGGACTTATGTTGATCCCTACCGTATTCCCGTCTTTAAAGCCTTCAGGCAAAGGGAGATCTATCCGATTGAGTTGGAATGCCGGATCGGGGAACAATGATACTTTAGCTAAACCTTTTTTCTTTAGCGAATTATAAGTTATACTTTCGCGGGCAATTATCAGATCGAAAGCCGCAAGATCATCAAAAACTATATCATTGTTTATTGCCTCCTCTTCTATTGAACAACCCCATAGCACGGTTTTTTTTCCTAATTCTCTGACTGCTCTATTAACTAACAGAATGTGATTGTTGATTCCATAGCAATAATTATCACCTCCTATACTCATCATCAAATCACTCTGCTTTGCTGCTTTGAGGATAGGATCGAAAGCTAGTCGGTCAAATTTCTCCACACTACCGCTTATCCGAGCCAGGAGGTATCGCATGGAAAAACGGTTAATTGGCTTTTGGGCAGCCGACAATTTGCAGCATTTAGTCAATCCGTATTTTGCGTCTTCTTCAGGAGATGCCGAGAATAGCTCAAAATCGATATTTTTCAATATTTTTGCTGTCGATCTGACTATCGCTTCGCATCCGTGATTTCCACTTCCTCCATGTGGTGAAAGAATAATTTTCATATTAGTAAATGTAAAATTTGATGGTATATTTTTTCAATGTAATTATCTGATATAATTACTCTTGTATAAAATTCGTCTTGACTTTTGAAAAGTCTTTCTTCTTACTCTCTGTCATGCTGAACGATAGTGAAGCATCTTACAACCGAGATCCTTCGTTCCTCAGGATGACAAAATAATACGAAAAACAAAAAGTCAAAACCACTTCATAGATAACAAACAGGTCTGAAACCTTTACTTTGACCTCAATTCGATTTTTCTTATTTAGCCCTTCGCTGTATCAACCACATCAGTCGATAAAATTTTCCGGACATACCCATTCTCAACCAACTTGGAATGGGTATTGTGTATTTATTAAAAGCTCTCAGATCATTCAAAAACTCAATACTAAAAGCATTTTTTATCTCTTTTACAGATAACTTATTACTCATTACCAAGTCGTAAGCGATACCCCACAGACGATTTGATAAGTATATTTGAGCATTTGAACTATTGATCTTTTTCCTCTTGAAAAAGGAACAGATAATCTTCCACTGTGTGTAATTATTAGCAAAGTTTCGACTATGCGCCGAAGAAGAAAGCGATCCTTCCGATAAAATCCGGTAGTTATAATCTGCTGTGTTTATTACAAAGATGTTGGTTACATATTTCAAATATTCCAGATTGAATATCAGATCTTCACCATACTGAACTCCTGATGGAAACCTTATGTTGTTGCTTTTAATTATATATGAATGATATAACTTAACAACTGGTCCGTATAACAAGAACTTTCTATTTAATTCGACAAAACGGTTGGAATCTTCACTTCCAATTATAACCAAACCTTGAGTTGCAGTATTTATTTCCGTCGCTAAAGGGCGAACCAGTTTCATACCACCGACGATTAGTTCTGCATCAACTTGCATCATCGCCTCGTAAAGTCGGGAGAGGTAACTCTTGGCAACAGTATCATCACTGTCAATAAATGCGATATATGTTCCTGATGCGTGCTCTATTCCCAGATTACGTGCAGCAGATACTCCAGAATTTACAATATGGAATACTTTGAATCGACCATCCCGGCTAGCATATAAATCACAGATACTACTACTGCGATCGTTAGACCCATCATCTATAAGCAAACACTCCCAATCCTCGAATTGCTGTGCAATTACAGAGTCCAAGCATTCTTCCAGATATGCTTCAGTATTGTAAACGGGTATTATAACCGATATCTCCATACTCTCTTTGATCTGTGATGCTAATTATCAATCACATTATATATTTCATTCATTTGACGTTCTAATGAGAAACGGCTACCTCCTTCTATTGCCTGGGCTGTATATAGTGTAGTCTGCTCTGCATTTTCCAGGATATTTTTCATCCCGTTTAACAAAGCTATATCTTCATTTTCAACTATAATCCCCCATTCGTTACGTTCTCCCAGAAGTTGTTCCATTTCTGCACACATGACACTAATGACCGGAGTTTTCAGAATCAGAGCTTCAGCCACAACCAAGCCGTATCCTTCGTAGCGTGACGAGAAAACGAGCCAGTCTGCTACCTTGATGTACGGATATGGATTACTTTGATAGCCTAATAATCTGACAATTCCCTCAAGCTTCCATTCTTTAATTAGCTCTTCCAGATGTTTCCTTTCTGCACCTTCACCTACTATCCATAAATTGAGGTTAAAACCTTCAGCAATCAACTTGCCGACAATAGGTATCAATCTGTCATATCCTTTTTGTGGAACTAATCTTCCGACTGATATAAAGAGTAAAGTATTTTCCTTTCTTTCAACAGTAAAGAGAGAAGACATTCTTCGTATCCCTTCAGTATCGATGGGGTTGTATATAACTATCGACTCATGCAAAAACAACTCTTCGACTGATTTTTGTACACTTTTGGAAACAGAAACCACCTCGTCAAAAGATAAATAGCACTTGATTTGCTCATTCATAGATCGGAATGCGATATCCGTCCACGGATATAATTTCAAATCGATATGAACCCATGCTATTTTTTTATTAGAGCGACCACCGCTGACAATCCTTGTAGCATATCCTTCGATAAAAGCAATCTCAATGTCAAATTTATCCCTTAAATAAAGCTGTCTGAAAGCACGTGGAGAAAAATTATCATATACAATCAAATTAATCTTATTATATATTTTAGCCCAAATGCGACCTGCTTTCGATCTCTTTTTTTCTAGGTTCTTAAGAATACTTATATATTTAATATCAGCGGGATAAAACTCATTATTAATATCTTCTTCCCTGTAATTTACAAGTGTAATATTATATTTTCGTCGGTCGAAATTATTTAAAAATACCTGCAATACTCTCTCTGCTCCTCCGCCATATAGTCCATTAACGACAAATGCTATATCCTTCTTTTTCATCTTAACAAATCTTCTATGGGTTTCATTAACGACGATATGCTAAAGTCGTTACCTCTTTTTTGAGCTTTCTGAGTTAACATGGCGAGATAATCACGATCGTGTATAATTTTTCTTAACGGTTCTAGTAAGGTCACATCTTCATTTTCCACAATGACTCCATAGATGTTATCGCCTAAAAGTTCCTTCATTCCCGAACACAGTGTTGTTATTACAGGAAGTCCGAGAATCAGAGCTTCCGTTACAACTGTACTATATCCTTCGCATCGTGATGAACAAACAAAAATGTCGCTGGCTAACATGTACGGATATGGGTTAGAAATAAAACCCCAGAGCTTTACATCGTCATTCAGATTGTTTTTATCAATATAATCAGCTAGTCCTTCCTTTTCAGGTCCGTCCCCTAATATCCACAATTCAAAATCACAACCTTCATTTTTGAGTTCGTTAATCACCTTTAATAGTCGATCATATCCCTTTTGCTCTACAAGACGTCCGATAGTAACAATACGAAGTCTACTCTTTATAGGTAAAGAAACTTTTTCTTTGGATTTACTGACGATCTCATCACTATCAATCGGGTTATAAATAGTATTAGCTTTTATCCCGAACTTCGCATTAACCGATTGACTGACAGTCCTTGAAACACATATTACTTTTTCGTATTTCGAGTATGCTTTCCTTTCTTTATCTATCGAAGAATAGACCAAACCTTGAGTCCATGGATTAACCAGCATATCTGTATGTACCCATGCAATCTTACGCTTATTGGGCGAATGTGCAAATAGCTTTGTTGCAAAGCCTTCGCAAAAAGCAATTTCGACATCATTCCCTTTTGGAACAAACAAATTATAAACTATCCGTAAAGGCAAATAGAAATAGATCAAGTGGTATAATATCTTATATAAAATCTGATTACGTGTTTTTATTAATGGCTTAAATTTTACAAATCTACTAATCTGATCCACATATACACCGTTGGCTATTATAGTAGCCACAGTTATATCGAATTTATCCTTGTTTATATGATCTATAATTGTAGAAAGTGTTTTTTCTGCTCCACCACCAGCAAGCGATTCGATAAAAAACAACACTTTTATTTTTTGTTCCATGTCCTTGATTATGTATATGCAAAAGTCTTAATGAAAAAACCTTTCATTTTTCTAACGAAGAATAAATGATATTGATATATTGGTCGCCACAATCTATTTTGAACAAAAAAACGACGTTTTTTACAGTCTGTAACTTTACCTGTAGGGCTAATAATGTATTCTACCATACCAACTATATCTTTCTCCTCAATATATTCTCTAATATATGGCTGATTATCTCCTTGAAGTATTAGCTGATTTTCATTGATAGACACCAGACGATGCAATATGTATTTTTCCTTATACACAAAGAGAAGTATAATACCAATCCTCAGATATTGTTTTTGATAAGATGTTAGTACCACTTTATGTTCACCATTTAACAAAGTGGGATACATACTTGTCCCCTTAATTTTCAGTTCTACCGAATTGCCCGAATTAATAATATTTCTAACATTAGTAAAAAACAGATTATTGGATATTTCTTTCACAGCCATATAAATCAATATATTGTAGTATATGCGACCTCAGCCGCTTGCCTGTCCGGACGACATTTTAGTTCATATACAGGTGTATCTTTAAGAATTTTATCTAAGCAATAAATTATTTTCTCGGAGAATGACCCATCGTATGCTAAAAAAGGAGGAAAAGATGGATATATAGCCCCAATAGAATTTAGCTTACTTGAGCAACTCATTTTATTCTCCGGATATTGACTTAGTCTGACCATTGCTTTTAATGGAACTATTTCTTGCCGGTAACAGTGGGTTTTACCGCTCCATGGAGACCCACAAACAAATATTTTGTCGCCTTCGATACGTAACAGAGGTGAATCGTCATTCAGTAAGTAAGTATTTTCAATATATTGCAACCATAATCTTGTATGTGTACTTTTACCTGTTCCTGACTCACCAAGGAATAGAACGGCCTCCGAATCTTTGACGATCGTTGATGCATGTATTGGAAGCACTTTTTCTTTCACTGCCGGTAAAGAGTACGCAATCCACATGGCAAATTTGATAGATATTGAACAGTTGCAAGAAGACATTAAAACATCATTGCTATGCGGATTATAGATAACGCTTACAATCTTACTACCATCCTGCCGGTGCATTTCATAGAGATACCCTTCTTTACAAGTCGAAAAAGAGTGCTCTATATCCAATACGTTAAAACGATGAACATGGCAAACTTCTGTAAAGTAAGCAGCATCCACATTTTCGTCCATGCGGATGAAAATATCAATATTAACTTCACTTTGATCATCGATTTCGAATACATCAAACTCGGGTAATCTAGTCAATTGTTGCATAGTACTTTCTCCACTCAGCTCCACTTTCAAGCCGGCTATCGAATATATTTTTCTCATTATTTTAAAACTGTCAAAACCAAAATTTTCTCACTCAGTTGTTATAGTGAAATAATTATATGTCTACTATGCGATTGCAGAATTGGAGTGTACTCTCCCGATGCGAAATGATCAGAAGAGTGAAATTATCAGAAGTTAAAGAGTGTAGTAAAGAAACAATATCTTCCTCTCTTTTTGTATCCAGAGCAGATGTGGCTTCATCAACAAAGAGAATTTTCGGATTTTTATACAATGCTCTTGCTATCCCAATCCGCTGTTTTTCACCTCCGCTAACGGTTGCTCCTCCCTCTCCTATAATCGTATCTAAGCCATCTTTAAGACTCTCAAACCATGGCTTAAGTCCCACTTGGTCAAATATCTCCAATATCTTATCGTTATCCGGTTCAGCCGTTGACATCGCAATATTTTTAGTTAGAGAATCATTTTTTATAAAGACATCCTGCTCTACATAACCGACCTCCTTATGCCAACTTTTTCTGTTTTGAGAGGATAACTTAACTCCGTCAATATATACACCACCTTTCTGGGGAACATAGAATCCCAATAGCAGATTGAATAGGGTACTCTTCCCAGCTCCGGAGACTCCTCTAAAACCTATAGTTTCACCCTTATGTATCTTTAAAGAATAATTTGAAAAGACAGGTGTATCGATCTCGAAACCAAAAGTTATATCCCTTAGTTCTATTTGTTGACTTAAATTTATAGGTTGGGAAATCTCTTCATTATTGTTCTTATTATCATCTTCTTCTATCCCTTTAATCACATCAATTATGTATTGGTTATTCTGAAGAGTGTGCCAACCGTTTACCATAGCTAGTAATGATGGCATTACTCGGATAGCTGTAAATCCAAAGATTATGAAAGAATTGACAGAAGTGTTGTTAGTCGTTCCTTCAACAAGCAAAATAATCAGTGCAATAACTGTGCATATCTGAAAAATCACTGATGGAATTTGCTTATAAACAATATTTTTAATGTCTGCTTTAAATATCGTATCAAGTCCCTTATTAAAGTCTTCATTTGTTCTCTCAAATGAATCATTAACTTTTAATGTTACATATCCCTTTAGGCTCTCCTGAACTATCTGAGCTTGTTTGCGACGAGCTTCGTATGCTTCGGACCCAATTTTTTTAAGTTTATTTCTGACAATTACCAAATATATCAAAGAAATAGGCACCAGAGCAGCCAGTAACATCAAAGATGTCATAGGAGCAAGCCAGACTAAAAAGCCGATCAATAATAACATTACTACGAAGTTAGACATCAAATCCAAAATGGTTTTGATAATGTTTGTCGCAAATCCATAACAAGCACCATTGATGTGAAATGCCAGCTGTGATGAATACGTCTGGCGTATAAATAAGAGTCCCTTGTTATGATAATAATTATAAAGTCTTCGGGAGTAATGTTTATATATTTCCAGATAATATTTATTCTGAATATTTCCGAGCCAAATTGTAATTATACTTTTGAATGGTAATAATACCAAAGCAACTACCCCCAACATGATACCGAATTGAGCTAGAGAATCCAATCCTATGAGTTGGAATAGCCGAGCCATAAACGAATCCCCGCCTTTGATACTCGATGGATTCATAATTACGATAATGATTGGCAACAACGAAGCTAAGCCAACTAGATCTAACAATCTATTCAGTATCCCAATGATGACTATTCCAATCGCTCTCTTTCGGAATTGATGAGGGAGCAATTTAATGTATAAATTTATATTCATGGCAAAAATAGGCTCGAACTGAATTAGATCTTCGATGTTTTATTTGTAGAACGCCATCTATGTTTTAACAGATAGGCAAAATAGCTTTTGATCTCAGGGAGTAAAAATTCTGTAATATCTACCTTACCCAAATATTTTCTATATATATTATTTCTGCGGAAAAGATAGTGCAATACACCAAAAACAGGGATATGTATTTTAGGATTGACTCTGTACCGCATTATTGTTTTCAAGATAAATTCTTCTGTTGCTGCTTCTCTTTTTTGTGGAATTATGAAATAGGGATTGAATCCAAGATAGTTAGAACAGAAAGAGTTGATATGGCATACAAATTCTTTTAACCCCAATTCGTCTATTTGAGAGGCTAACAACTCACTGTCAATATATTCTTCGTTTTTACTGAAAAACATTGTCCAGTCACACATCTGTCTAATGTTTACATCCAGACAACAAAAATGTCTGAACGTATGACCTATTAGGTAAAGAGCCGCCGCCTGTGGCGGAAGCTGATAAATATTATCCCTCTTTATAGTAGGGCAAGTATTTTGAGAGAACATGCCGTTAAGCATAATCTCCATTTTCTGATACAATTGGCTTTCTCTTTGAAATTGTAAAGCAGTATCAAAAAATGTATAATGATTTTCTATGGGTATCCCATCTATTATAAAAATGGAATGTTTCTCTATTCCCTCCTCTTTTTTTATTCCGAGAGATGAGATCAGATCATTAGCTTGTTCGGCTTTCTTGAACAAATAAATATCTATATCGCCACTCTCTCGAAAATATGGAACAGGATATAATTCAGATATGGTAACCCCCTTAATTATAAGAAGAGCTATATTATTTTCTGATAGTAAATTTGATAACTTCGCAATAATACATTTATAATGGTCGTATCGTTCACAGCCTTTTACTACATTTACACACCAACGCAACTTCAATTTACGAGGCGGTTGTGACTCTTTAGGTAAGTACTGTAAACCACCATAACACAATAATAGCACTCCTTGTCTTACAGAAAGTTCAAACAATTGCTCCCAATCGTTACTTTCTGCACCAACAAATGTTGATGAGCAACGATCTATTTTGTTTTTATCAGCATTCAGACTCAGCCGAAGCAGTGAAAAAAACATATTTACTGAATTTATCATTGCTGCTCGATCAGTCTGTTTTGAACTAATACATCAATCCAAGCTATAGCATCCTTAGTGGCCAGCTCTCTTTCTATACCAAACTCCTCCACAAGAGAGGCGGCTATATCTTCTGCTGTAAACTCCTTATCTTCATAGATATTCCATAACAAAAGAGATGTATCGTTGAACGATACTATTTTGGTGGTATCAACACCGTATGTACCCTGCAACAGTATAATATTCTCTCCTCCTACAGACTGTATTTTAAAACCTTTTCGAATTCTCATATTGATATATTTAGAAAAAAATATAAAGGATTATTATTCTACAGAAGCAATAATAATCCTTTACAGTATTAATTAAGGTAATTTTTATTCGACAATTTTCTTATAATCGAAATTCAAAATATTCAATCCTGCCGGATTCAATCTCGTTGCTACACCACTACCTTGTAGTTTCAATTGTTCTTTCCCTTGATTATAGAAACAGATGGTTGCTGTATAGTTAAAGCCCTCTTCTGTCGGAAGAGCAAATATTGGAATAGCATAAGAACCCAATAATTTATACTCTTCCATAAGACTTCTTATAGAACGTGCTTGCATATTTATAGTCGTTGACATTAAATCTGTTTTCACAGCTTTGTTAGGTATTATGCAATCATTCAAATCTTCAACCAACGAAGAAGTCGTTAGTTTATTTAAGTCTAATTCTATTTCGGTATAGAAGGGATATGAACCGATTGCTTTAACCTCATACACTATCTTGTCAAACATTTTGTCCAAATGTTTTGAATCTTGAGGAGTTCTCAGACTAACTCGACCTTCAATCATTGTACCCAAATGATAAAATTGAGCTAATTTAGAATCTTTTGTGTTTTCAGCATCAAATTCAAAAGGAGTGGCCACCATTGGACAATACATACCAAATAGAGCTGAATTGTTAGTCGCTTTATCTTCGGTTATTTCAATATTTTCTCTTCCTACAACTAGAATATGACCATTCTTCAATGTAACCTTAGATTTCTTAGGAACATGGTACGCTCTATAAACCTGCTTACCCTGTCCGGATTTCAGTCTTCCAGAAAACTGAGCTGAACTTTTAGGTGTTTCAGCTGCATAAGAAAACAGTTGCTCTACACCATCAACATCTAGAATCTTTACTTGGTCAACAAGATCCCAACTAGTTGCTCCTCCGGGAGCCACTATACTTTTGAGACTTCCCGATTCGGTACCTATTGTTACATTTACATAACCATGCGAAGTATTGTCAGTATTGTCAGTTTTCTCATTTTCTTCACTTTGCGAACATGACCATAAGCCAATTGCTAACGTTAATGTAGCAAATATTATTTTCTTCATCGTTTTTTCTTTTTTAGTCGTCATACTTTAGTTAAAAATCTCCCATTGTACTACCTCCGTCTCCGTTACCGAAGCTGTTTGTAGTAAAATCATTTGCAGCTCCTTTTATTTCCACAGACATGGCAAAGCCTTCTTCCACATCCACCTCAATAATCTCGATAAGAGGGGATACATACTCTTTTTTCATTGCTTTTTCTTCGCTTTTCATTTTGTTCTTTGTTTTGTTAATATTATGGGTTAAAAAACGCTCAAGATTTTTTTTAATTATAGTTATTTTTATTTTTAATCTTTTTATTATGTTCAACATAGCCATAGCCGTATCCATAACCATAAGCCTGCCCGGAACGACTAACACCATAAATTGATTTTTTATTAAAACTGACTGCATTCAACAAAAGCATTACTGATTGCAAACTACCCTCCTTAACTATACTGTTCAGAGCATCTATAGCCGAAAATTTGGTGTAGTCGGATCTTACGATGTACAAAGTGCAATCAGCATATTTACTGATAATGAATCCGCTAGAAACAACTAGAAATGGAGCAGAATCAATTATAATATAGTCATACTCATTGCGCAACTCGTCCAACGTTTTCTCTAATAATGGAAGAGAGAGCAATTCACTCGGATTTAGTGGTATCGGACCCGCCGGGATAATCTCTAAATTTGGGGTACTTTCATGAGGAATTATGACCTGATGTATGTCGTCCACCATACCTGCCAAATACGTAGACAAACCTTTCTCTTTACTATCTATCCCCAGATATTTACTAAGTGCCGGCTTATGTAGATCTGCTCCAATCAATAGAACCTTTTTTCCTAAATATGCTAAGGATAAAGACATATTAATAGAAACAAAGCTTTTCCCCTCCCACGGTCCCGAAGAAGAAATCTGAAGAATTAACCCTCCTTGTTTTTTCTTATTGATAGTAAAGTTCTCTAATTTGGTTCGCAGCATGCGGAAACTCTCGGTAAGGGGATCACGACCTGTAGCCGTTATTATATGGGCTTTCATCGGCGACTTTCTGTTCTTCAATGCCGAAGGAATAGCTCCTAATAACAGAATGTCTGTTCGATCTGTAATATCTTTTTCAAAAATAATTTTATCACGAAATATATTCATAATCAACACAATGAACACAGGCACAAAAATTGATACAATCAATGCAAGCATATATATATCCCCCCCTTTTGGATAAATTGGGAAGTCTGACCCAAAGGCTTTATCTACAACATAAGCTTGATTAGACAATGATGATAACATGAGTAATGCCTCTTCCCTTTTTTGCTGTAAGAGAGTATAGAGCGGCTCCTTTACTTGCTGTAAACGTGACATTCGCGTTAGGGCCAGTTGCTTTGAAGGCATTGCGATCAATTCGCGTTGATTTAAATTTTGTTGTCTGGTTGTAGATTGTAACTGGAGTTTGTAACCAGCCTCTAAATTATCTATTGACTGCTTAATATTCTTCCTCAAAGTAGCAATCAAATCGTTTACTATTTGAACCTTAGGATTATTCTCACTAGATCCTGCTAACATCCTGTTCCGATCAATAATGTATTGATTATATTGTGAGATAGACATGTTTAGAGTACCATCAGTAATACCTATATTGGCTGGAATAAGCTCATGAACATTACTCTCAAAAGATTTTTTAATATTAGCCAATAGATTAAGTTGTAATCTGAGTTCATTCGAGCGTTCTTTATATCCTTGTTCAGAGTTCATTGCAATCTGAGACTGCGAACCAAGATCAACCAACTCATTTGCTGTTTGATATTTGGTAAACGATCCTTCCACTTCTTCCAGTTCATCCTCCAGTCCCATGATGCGTTCATCGAGGAATGATATCGTACTGAGAATACTTTGACTATCGTTTTCCTTAGTCAGAATATTATATTCGTCTATTAGCATATTCAGTATATCCTCTATTCGTTTGGGATGCTTTTCTCTTAGTGAGATAATTAAAGCATCCGGCTGTTGGGCCGAAGAGGTTATTTCCAAAGCTCCTGTCAATGCTCTCGCAGCATTTTCTACATTCGAGCGAGTAATACGCATCTCGCCTATTAGTTTGGAAACATCTATATTTTCTTGTGCAGTTAGATTGAAACTACCAACAGGTGTGTTAACGATTTGTCCGAAATTAATTTTTCGGGCAGGTAATGATACTGGTTCGTTATTTACTATCAAAGAGTCTATAAATATTTCTTTCCCTGTCGAAAATGTTATTTCCAGATTAATGTCAACCTTCTCATAATTGGCTTTGGGTTTAAACGAAAACTTAACAGGAGAGTCTGTATATTGCTCTTTATCAATAAAACGACCTTTGCTGAAATACCTAACATTAAAATTACCCAGCTCAACAACACGGCTCATCAATGTTGCCGATTTCAATATAAATATCTGATTATCGGGGCTAGTCTTATTCCCTATACCCAAAGTATTAGATATTAGCTGATAATTATCGGAATACTGAGTTTGTTGATTCTTGAGAACTACAGTTATATTCTTCTTATAGACCGGTGTAGTGTAGCGAATATAAAAATAAGCCCCTGTCAGACATAATATTATAGACATGAGTAATATATACTTCATGTTCCATAAAATAGTGCTTATTTTACGATAATCTACTTTGATTGCTCGTTCCTTATCGTTCAAAAATTCTCTTTCAGTCATGATTGTATCAAAATATTTTTATTGGAATATAGCCTACAACACAGTAATTGCTTAATTAATTGAAAATCAAAACTGCCATTGATATCACCAATCCTAAAGAAGAGGCAACTAATGGAATGATGGTAGATTGACTCGATCCCGAAAATGTACGGGATGAGGTTGGAGCCACATAAATAACGTCGTTCTGACATAAGTGAAAATATGGAGAAGATAAAATATCAGATTTCCTAAGGTCAATTCTTATATGCTTGTAATTACCATCTATTTCGCGAATTAGTAATACATCGTCACGTTTTCCCCCCAGAGTGAGGTCTCCGGCCATACCCAAAGCCTGTAGGATCGTTGTTTTTTCGCTTGGCATAACATAAGTTCCCGGCGTACGCACTTCTCCCAATATTGTTACTTTATAGTTCATGAAAGATGCATTAACAATAGGGTTCTTCACATCTTTGGATATCGTGTCAGTAAGCCAATTGGACAGTTCTCGCAAAGTAAGACCTTCAACTTTAATTTTCCCTAATACAGGAAAAGCTATATAACCATCGATATCAACCATGTAGACCATTGGATCATTGTTATAAGGCGCAACAACCTCTTTGTCCGGAGCTGAAACAATGATACCAATCATATCATCTTTTTTTATTTTAGGCTCATAATTATGATAAGCAGTAAGATTTTTCATATCAATCTTATCAATATCCTGAAAATAGACGACCTTCTTGGACGAACAAGAACTAAGTAAAGTTGTGATAAGTATTCCTATAAATAATTTAGATGGAATTTTCATAATTCTTTTTTTGTAATTTATCTGTTTAAACTAAAGAACAGAAGGCATGCTTGCTCTTTGGTCATATCTTTTATCTTGGGTGAATATAAAGTAGAGATGGTATCTATATATACCTCACCTCTAGTTTGCCGAAATTAATTCGGTCTGCCGATCTGACTTTTCTGTCTTACTATTGTATATATATTTCTTCAACTCGGTCACCACCCTCTTTACATCATCATTTGTCAGTGCCGAACCGGAAGGCAGGCAAAGCCCTTTGCGGAAAAGCTCTTCTGATGTGCCATCTATATATGCAGGACATGAATCAAATACCGGCTGCATGTGCAACGGTTTCCAAAGTAGCCGTGACTCGATATTAACAGAATCGAGATACAAGCGAATATCATTTACTGTTACTTCTAATATCGTATTGTCGATAGTAATGCAGGTTAACCAATAGTTAGAATTAAATGCCTTGTCTCGACATTGCATAACAGCTATTTCATCCACATCAGCCAGCAATTCTGAATATAGAGCATGAATCTCTCGCCTTCGCGACAAATACTGTGACAGTACTTCCATCTGCCCCCGACCTATTCCTGCACAGATATTGCTTAGTCTGTAATTGTAGCCTATTTTTTCATGGTGATAATACGGCTTATTTTCTTTCGCCTGAGTTGCAAGAAAAACAGTTTGCTGTGCCTCTTCTGTATTTTTACAGATCAAAGCTCCACCACCCGAAGTAGTTATCATCTTATTTCCATTGAATGACAGTACTCCGAATTCTCCAAATGTGCCACATTTACGCCCTTTATATTCAGATCCTAATGCTTCTGCTGCATCTTCTATTATTGGAATATTGTATCGTGATGCAATGGTAATAATCTCATCCATTTTCGCAGGCATACCATAAAGATCCACTACAATAATCGCTTTGGGATATTTCCCTGTCTTCATTTTCCTATCAAGAATAGCTATTTCCAGTAATTTGGGAGAGATATTCCATGTATCAGCCTCACTGTCGACAAATATTGGTGTTGCACCTTGATATACAATAGGATTGGCTGATGCCGAAAATGTGAATGATTGGCATATAACTTCATCACTCGAACCTACGCCCAATTGTACCATAGCCAGATGGAGGGCGGCTGTTCCGGCACTAAGAGCTACAACATGGCATTCCTGATTAAGAAAACCTTCAAGATCTTTTTCGAATCCGGTTACGTTCGGACCCAATGGAGCCACCCAATTTTTATCGAAAGCATCTTGAATGTACTGTAGTTCGTGACCACCCATTTGGGCGATAGACAACCATATTTTTTTTGATTCCATTTACTTGATTATTTTGGCAGGTACTCCCACTACAGTTCTTCCAGACTCAACATCTTCTATCAACATCGCCTGACCTCCTACTATACTGCAACTACCTATTTTGATTTTTTGTATGGAACAACATCCTATACCCAAATTAGCTTTTTCTTCTATTTTCGTAAATCCTGCAAGATTAACGCCGGGAGCCAATGTTGCGAATTGTCCTACTGTAACATTATGACCAATAGAGCATCCAGCATTAATTGTAACAAAATCTCCTATTTCTGTCTCAAAATCAACTGAACTCTCCGGATATATTAAAACTCCACGTCCTATTTTCACCCCTTTTGACAGCCAGGAATTAGGAGATATAAAGTTTGGATATTCCACATCATAGGGATTTAGTTTTTTTGAGATTGCCTCTTTTGCCGTCGGAGAGCTCATGGCTATAACGATACATAAATTATCTATTTTGTTAGATTGCAAATAGCCTATACCAAATATCGGCAACCCGCAAAGCTCACCCCCCACTTTATTTACATCCTCATCTATAAAACCCAGTATATTATATTCATTGTCAAACATTTCTATGTTATATACAATGAATTTACCAAGATCTCCTGCACCAAAAACAATTAAGTTTTTCATGTAATTGTATTATTTTGACATCCTTATTTTTAGCTTAATATTCAATCTTTTGCGTAGAGTGCACCAAGTACGATTACTTATTCCAAGTCTGATTGAAATTGTTGACAATATGTATCGAAAGGAATCATAGTTATATTCTCATTTGAATTAATTCCATCGCGAATCACAATTTTTTGTATTGTCATCCATATAATTTGAATGTCTAATTTAAAATTCAGATGGTCGAGATACCATACATCATATTCAAATTTTTGCTCCCACGAAATGGTATTTCGTCCGTTCACCTGTGCCCATCCAGTTATTCCCGGTCGCACTTTATGGCGGCAGGCCTGTTCAGATGTATATAATGGAAGGTATTCTTTCAACAACGGACGTGGACCGATGAAACTCATATGACCGAGTAACACATTTATCATTTGTGGAAGTTCGTCTATGGAGGTTGACCTCACAAACCGTCCTATTGGATGAATTCTTTCTGAATCGGGTAATAACTTTCCATTCTCATCCCGTTTATCGTTCATTGTCTTAAACTTAACAATTCTGAAAACTTTCCCATTCTTTCCGGGTCTTTCCTGAAAAAAGAAAGGGCATCCATGATTGGCGATAGCTAAGAATATGCTTATGAACAATAATACAGGTAACAATAATGCAAGCCCAACAACAGACCCTACAATATCAAAGATTCGTTTAATGAAGTTGCGATACATTCTGATAAAATTGTAATAATGCATTCCACACATTCTGGTGCGAAAACTTTTCAACAATATGTACTCTGGCATTCAAACCCATTTCCTTTCTTAATGCAGCATCTTCGGCAAGTGATTTCATAGCTTGGTAGAGCTGATCTATATTATGAGGTTCAATTAGAAAACCTGTCTTTCCATTGATAATAATCTCGTTACATCCACAAATATTCGTTGCTATAGTAGGGAGTCCCATAGATCCGGCCTGAAGAGGTGTATTAGGGAAACCCTCACGATGAGAGGGGAACACAAAAACATCGGCATCTGCGAGATATGGGCGGATATCGTCTCTAAATCCGACACTTGTTACTCGGTTTCCTTGCCTAATCCACTTATGACAACTATCGCTTAGGGGATCAATATCTTGTTCAAAAGGACCCACTAGAACCAACTCGGCATTGTCCAATCGTTCAAAAGCTTCTTTCAATTCTTCTATTCCTTTATCGCGTACAATTCTACCGACAAAAACAAAACGTGTAACGGTATTATCCGAAATCTTGGGGATGGGTTTAAAATATTCCACATCTATACCATTGATATTACCGTTGGCTAAAACCTTCGATAGTTTGTTCGCTTTACAAATATTTATCAGTTCTTTCCTTACTCCTTCTCCTTCAGGAATAACATGTGTAGCAGCTATACATGTTAATTGATCCATTGTTTTGAGTAGTTTACTCATATACCCTTTTTTCCATGGAAAAATAAGCCCGGTAAATGTATGCATCCTTACGGGCACTTTAGCTGCCCAAGCCGCTACCATAGAGAGCAATCCTGCTTTAGGAGTCAGCGAATGCACTATATCCGGCTTCTCTTTGCGAAAAAGTATATATAAATTAATTAGAGCTCTCAAATCCTTGAGTAGTGATATTCTGCGCTCTATACAAAGTTCAACAGTACGTATTCCTTCTCTGTCTGATATTTTCCTATGTATTTCTTTGTCCGGTGATGCAACTCCTACTACTTCGTAGTAATTATTCAAAAATTGAAGCTGCCCGCGCAATAATATATCAAGTGAAATGGGTGCAGCCGCCACACGTATTATTTTTTTCATCAACTGACAAATACTAGGTAAAATGTGTATAGGTAGGAAATTACCACAGTGTACCCGATCTTAATCGGCTGATCACTCCAAAACTTTTTCATAAATAATGGATAAATCAATATCAACGGTATAAGGAACCAGGATATTTGTGCAAAACGATTTGAAAAACTTGCTCTGATTACGATAACCCAAAAAGCATTGGTCATTAAGTAAATATTGAATAGCCATATATAGAATTTATCTGTATATTTTTCTTCGAATATAAAATAATACCCAACTGAAACAGGGATTGCACTGTATAATAAAAAATCCCACCTGAAACCGGTATAACTGAAAACATCTTCACTATTATTACCTGAAATATAACCTGCAAAACGGTCATCTTCGATCAAATTGCTCCCGGCGAGTATATTTGCAACGGAATTACCTACAATTAGCGAAAGAAGAATGCAACCTACCCAAATCCAAAAATATATTTTAGAGTCTTTTATGAAGAATGCCATTCCTGCCGCTATAAGTAAGAGGTATAAGGATTTATGAATCCCCAACCCCAAAATAGACAATATTACCATTATAGTAATATTCCGTCTAAAGGTCAAGGCTAAAATTATTATTGAAGCAGCCATCCCATTCCGAATTCCGTTGACTCCGTAACTCCAAAATGTGAACATAGCCATTACGACTATAAATGGTATCAGATAATCTTCTCTGAAAATACGCTTAAATGCCCACCAGAGCGCCCCTACATACGTTGTTGCACAAAACAAAAAGAAGAAATGGACATTGCTATATTTAGCAAACCAAAACATTATAGTATTAAAAAACCATTCTCCATCTTTGAGTATTTGGAACTGATCGATATTCATTTGCAATCGATAAAACGAGTGCGCATAGTTTACAGTATCTCCGAATACATATGAGATGGGACGTAATCCCATATATAAAATCACTGCGATAATGACGATGAAGCCAATTATATTATTTACCGCTCTCACTTCAGGCTTAAATAACCTGCCCGAAAAACATTCGAATGCGGCAACTATAATTAAAGCGAACACCAAATAGTTAAAGTAATCAGTATATAAATATGTGGGGATGTAATCAATCATATTAGCTTCTGATTCCTATTCAAGGGTCATAAATTTGTTACGCTTATATTGAAATAAAAGACACAAGTATAGTACAACCCCAAAAGGTATAGCCAACACTGTCATAAATTTGAATGGCGACTCAGATATAAACCTAGAGTTACGACAAATTATACTCGAACTAACATAATGCATAGCTTCAACAAATCTCCGCTTGTGTGAGGGATGATGTTTCATAGACTCCTTACGTATAAATGCGAACCCCTGCGGATTACGGAAATATTGTCGGTACATATTCATTGAAGAACCATCAATCTGGTAATCGACATAACATAGTACCTCATTTATTGTCAACAGCTCATATTTCAAATCAATAAGCTGGTATTTATAACCCAACCCGACATATTTTTCACCCTCGAAAAGAGGATACTCAGGTACGCTTCTTACTACCGATGTGCGATAGACAAGTTTTCGATCTCCACGCCCACCCCGAGTATAGAAACCTGAAAGAGTAGTCTTATCTGTCGTAAATTCAGTTCCGATTATTGTTCCATCAAATTTTGCATCAAGACCTATAATTCCTGCATATTCATCAGATCCATGCTTTTCCCACTTATTGACAATAAGCTCTACTGCATTATCAGCAAGATAATCGTCCGAATCTATACACACATTCAATTCTGTATCTATCAATTGATATGCAGTATTATGTGCTCCATGCATTCCTTGATTTTTCTGATAGTGATATTCGATAGGGATTTTACCTTCAGCAATCCAGCTCCTAACCAAATCGCCTGTAGAATCTGTAGATCCATCATCGACTATTAACCATTTGAAATCAGACGAAGTCTGACGCAAAAGGCTCTTATAACACAAGTCGATTGTATGAGCACGGTTATAAGCAGGAGTGAATATGGTTAGCGTTGGCTTTCCGTTATATATAGATTTTGAAGCCATTCTGCATTTTTATTTATATCAAATCCCATATCGATAATTTCCTGTGAACAATTCTTCCGATCTTTATTTTCTGCTATTTGCAATGCTTTTTCTGCCCATTCTGTAGCAGGCTGTTCCAGTGATAGGAAATTTACCAGTTCGGGTATAATAATTCCGTCTTTAGGTATTTTTGTTGAATTTAGAACTTGCAATCCTGATGCTTGAGCCTCTAGTTGTGCCATTCCCAGACCTTCAAAATATGAAGGGAAGATGAATATATCCATTCCTTGCAACAGATCAGGAATATCTGAACGGCTTCCCATAAACCTTACACTTTCCTTTAGCCCCAATCGCAAGACTTTTTCTTTCACTTTGCTCTCCAAGTCACCACCACTACCCACAAGTACTAATAGTGCAGATGGTTCGCGGCGAACGATTTCAACAAATATGTCTAAAAGAAAAAAATGATTTTTGGGTTGTGAGAAACTTGATACATTACCTACAACTAGTCGTTGTACCCACTCATTGTTAACTCTTATTTTTTCTCTTCTTAGAGGATTGAACATTAATGAATGTGCATCGATTGCATTTGGAAAAAAAATTACTTTTTTCATTATTTTTTTCCCAAATAACCATTTTGCAGAACCCCAACCGCAAGTGAAATAATGAGTTAAATAAGGTCGCATTGCCCACTTAAGAACATTTCTTACAGGCATCTTCATATCAAATCCACAAGGTTCGCTATGTGCATGGGCAGCAATAAATTTAAGACCTCGTTTATGAGCCTCCTTGTATATATAGTAACCTAGTTCGGAGCAATGACCGTGTATTATTTTGTATTTAGGGTGTATGTCAAAAAAATCGGATATTGACTTTTTATATGACGAAGTACGAAAGATATTAATAGGAGGAAATCTGAATATTTTACATCCCATACTTTCTATTTCATCTTCATAAGCTCCCCTTTCTTCACGGTGCACAATGAAATCAAAAATGACTTTAGAACGGTCTATCTTTCTAAGATAATTCATTACCATGGTCTCTGCTCCTCCTCTATTGAGGATCGTAAAAAGCATTAATACCCTGACCGGTTTTTCAGTCATACCCATTTTTCTATTTCTAACTGTATGTTACAAGCTCTTCTTCATCAAAAACCTCGAACTCCGAATTGTTACTCTTGAATTCCGGAACAATCTGTTTCATCATTTGGACAGTGCTCGTAATATCTATTTTTTCAGCATATCCCATGAGCTTTATTACTTGAAGTGTTAATTTTTTATCGTCTATTTTATCACCCTGTACTATCCTTATCTTTTTATTTTTAGTTATTTGAGTAGATTCAGCTTCTGTCAGTAGCTCTTCATACAGTTTCTCTCCCGGACGAAGACCGGTATATTCTATTTTTATATCTTCATCAGGGATAAATCCAGAAAGTAATATCATTTTTCGGGCAAGATTATCAATGTTTACCTGTTCTCCCATATCAAAAACAAGAATTTCACCACTTCTTCCCATAGTTGCAGCCTGTAAAACCAGTCTGCAAGCTTCGGGAATTGTCATAAAGTAACGTATCATCTCGGGGTGGGTAACAGTCACAGGTCCCCCACTCGCTATTTGCTTCCTAAATAGAGGGATGACAGATCCATTACTACCCAATACATTTCCAAAACGAACTGTGATAAACTGAGTATGAGATGAATTGTTATTCAATCCTTGTATGCACAATTCGGCTATGCGTTTTGTAGCTCCCATTACACTCGTCGGATTCACCGCTTTGTCAGTAGATATCATTACGAATTTCTCTACTTTATTAAGTTGTGCGTGACGAGCAATATTTATGGTTCCTCCAATATTAGTAAGAACTCCCTCACAAGGGTTATTTTCTATTAAAGGAACGTGCTTATAAGCTGCTGCATGAAATACAAAGTCGGGTTTATTTTGCTCGAATACATTTTTGATTCTTGTATTCGAACGAACATCACTCAATATAAAGGTAATATTCTGGTTGGGAAACTTCTTTTGCATATCAAGCTCCAAATTATGCAACGGTGTCTCTGCAATATCCAACAGAATCAATCGTTTCACACCAAAGCGTGCCAATTGCACTGAGATCTCTCGTCCGATAGAACCTGCAGCACCTGTTACTAATACAACCTTATCACTTACTTCTTGATATACAGCCTCTACATCTATTGTTATTTCGTCGCGTTGCAAAAGATCTTCTATATCAATGTGTTTTATTCGTTGTCGTACATCCTGTTTCTCTAATGGGTGTATTCTACCACTCATCAGCATTTGCACATTATGCTCTATGCAGCTATATACCAATCTATTATGCTCATAGTTAAAATCAGCATAATTGGTAAATATAATATGAGTTATATTTTGCTTAATAGAAAGTAATAATTTACTCAAATCGCCATCCCAAGTATAGATTCGTAAACCTGCGATTTTGAATCCTTTTTTCCGGTGCTGCCGGCTTAGTATTCCGACAACCTTGTATGGAACTTCATCATTGTTATTAATTTGAGAGGCAAGTAATGGTGCATATTCACTATCTCCATAAATTAGCACATTGCTTGTCGGCTTATCGTCTCTATGCAATATCGAGTAATAAATACTTACTATAAAAACCCGAGAAAATATCATAAAGAACGAAGATATAAGCATGTCCAATAGTCCGCAGGTAATAGCATCATCTGCATCTAAAATATCTTGTTTTATAACAATCAATGATATTAGTAGGGATTTGATAACCAAAAGGAAGAATATCAGTTTGAGTTCACGGAGCGTGGAGAATCTTATACTGGTCTTGTATAATCTAAATAAAAATAACAAAAGTGTAGAAATTGCAATAGCCAAAATCAGAATGAACCCAACAGAGTCCATTATACTATTCTTTTTTTGTATAAACCAAACAAGCAATAAAGCACATAATGTACCGAAAGAAGATAAGAACAAATCAGTAGTAAATACAATACCCCGATTCAAGTATTGCAAATTACGTAGTTTATCTCTATAGCTTGTATTGATAGAAACGAAACTTCTCTTTAGTAATGACATTTTTTATATTCTAGCGTTAAGGTAAAATCTGGCAAACTCATTTAATTCAGTGCTTTACTCAATATATTTGCAGGAACTATCAATTTAAAAGTAGCAATTCCTTCAAGTCGTATGAGCATTTTACTGTTATTTTTATCAGTGCTTATCAGCTCTCCCCTAACACCTTTCAAAGATCCGTCAACAACTTGTACACGATCTCCTTTTTCGTAAATTTCGTCCAAAGTGTATTCTACACCACTTTCACATATCAATTTGAAATCGTCCATTTGCTTTTGCGGCACAATAAGCAGACTCTTACCATCTATAGACTTCATGTATGAGATTTTGACTCCGTAATCATTAGCTATTGACATACCGGTATGAAAATCTGCATATATAAAAACAATATTAGGAATAACAGGCGTCCAGACTTCAACCTTTCGATCTTTGCGTTTGCGAACTTCTTTTCGGAATGGTATATAATTCTCCACTCCAAGTTGCTCCAGCTTTTCTTTTATTAGTCTTTCTTGGTTGCGTCTTACACGAGCTGCAAACCACACATTTGATTTGTAGTATAACATTTGTGAAATTGTTGAGTTGTGAAATTTGTCAAGGTGATATATCTATTGTCATCCCTATGGAACGAAAAACCTCAGTTCATTGAAGTCTGCTTATGTTGCTTATCATCAGCGTAACATAAGAATGCAACAAATAGTGCTTAATTTTGATGTGATAATTAAAGCGTTAGCGATTTTGTTTCTCATCTCTATTTCAATATTTTACAATGAAATAATGAGGTTAAATTTTTCGAGGAAAGCAAAAGCTTCGCTATTGAAAGATACATAAATACCCTTTCAAAAATAAAATGTTTTTAGATTAGATGAAAATTACGGATAGCACTAAGTACTCGCGTGTGTCAGACAATCTTTATAAATTTAATGCTAAACGTAATTCTAAACAAGAGAATGCGATGTATTTGTAAATCTTTTAAATAAGGCATTTCTCGTATCAATAACTTATTGTGTAATTAATTTCATGCAATGTTGTCAAAAAAGAACATTAAACAATAATCTCATAACACACTTGTAGACCACTTTGATCTACTTTAGTCATTGATTATTCATTAGCCAAAGGTAGATAAAGGTGGAAAATAATGCCGAAATAAAACATATCTATCTTTTCATAAAACACGCTATTTTTTTCATAATAAACGCCAATTTCTAAAAAAATAGCTAATATGTCGATTTATTGGGGGGGGGGGAAGATAATTCTTTTTTATTTTAGTTATCTACTACATGTTTTTTTCTGTTAGATATAATGCATTTATCTTACTGCTTTATTTAAAATTATCAGTTCATTTTCCTTTCCCTCTCTACTTGGTCATATGATAAAAAAATAATGGCATAAACCTTGTTTTTGGTTTATTTATTGCCACAAGTGATTCACGATTCCATTTACATATTTCTTTACTCCAACGAATGGCGAGAGTTCTCAACGTCAGTCTATATGTTATTTTTCACCAACCCTCTGAGATATTAATAAGAACCTTTTCGGGAACCACGATCACCAAAAGAATGGCTTTAGAAAAAGTTGGGCATATCTTTATATAGGATAAATAGTTAAACACCCACCAGCTAAATACTGATGGGTGTTTCTATTCGATTTTCTCTATTCCGCTTCTTTTCGTTCGACTAGTTCAGACACTCTTAATTTACAAACAGTGGATTTTATCCCTTATTTTCAATAACTTATATATTACTTAATTATTTCATTTTAGAAATCATTATGGCAGTACCGCCACTAGATGCTAAATCGATGTCCAAAACGGAATTGGATGAAACTTCAGTTTCTTCGATACTAATAGGATATGGATTTGTTTCATAATTGGCACTTTTGCCATCTTTATAAATCTTAGCTGTATATTTCGCATTTTTGTCAAGGAAATCTAACGGTAAAGATAATTTACGACTGTCTCTGTTAGTAATACTCCCAACAAACCAATTATCACTATTGCGATCTTTACGTGCAATTGTTACGTATTCCCCGATTTTTGCATTTGGAACTACAGTCTTCGACCAATTTGTAGGACAAGAAGTGATAAATTGAAATGGTTCAGGATTTTTTTCGTAATTTTCTATCATATCCGATGCCATTTGTAAAGGGCTGTATAAGACAACAAATAAAGCCAATTGTTTAGCCAATGTTGTCCTTACCCGAGTATTAGGAAGAACCGGATTGTTGAAATTGAATGTTACCGGTGTAAAATCCATAGGTCCAGCCAGACCTCTTGTAAAAGGAATGATAGTAGTATGTTCGGGCGGATTGCCTCCATCGACAGACCATGCATCCCATTCTTGTCCACGAACGCCCTCTTGTGTCATCAGGTTAGGATAAGTACGTTGCAAGCCTGTAGGCATTACCGGTTCATGATTATCAATCATTATCTGATATTTTGCGGCGGTTTCAATTACTTTGCGATAGTGACGAACCCCATATTGGCTACTATGCATTTCTTTGTTATCCAATATTCCGCCTACATACCCTGTCTTCACTGCATTTACACCATATTTTTGATAAAAAGCAAAGGCATCTTCCATCTGGTTCTCATAGTTCTTGGTTTTACCACCTGTTTCGTGATGACCTATCAATTTTACATTTTTTGATGCAGCATAATCTGTAATTTTAGCAATATCGAAATCGGGATATGGAATTGAAAATTCGAACGACTGCCAATCTTCCCATCCTTTATTCCATCCTTCGACAAGTACACCTGCAAAATTATGCTTCGCAGCAAAATCAATATATTTAATTACGTTTTCGGTTGTAGCTCCATGCTTTGGGCCTTGATCCCATGTATACTCTTTCATGTGCATACCCCACCAGATGCCAATATAACGACCGGGAGTAATCCATGAAGTATCTTCTATTTTACTCGGTTCATTTAGATTGAGCATCAGTCGCGAAAGGAGTAAATCCCCTGGCGAGTCTGCAATAATCATCGTCCGCCAAGGGGTAACGTGTGGAGCTGTCATAAATACTTTTTCTCCGCTTGCCCATGGTGTAAGATATGTTCTTAATACAGTCGTTTTGTCTTCGGGATATACATTCATGGCTGCATAATCTGTCAGATTTGCTTCGTGTATCGTTAAATACATTCCATCCTTCGTTTCCATTGTCAACGGAGAACAAACAGTATCTAATTCATTTACAGGAGAAGCTTTATACAATCCTTCGTAAAACTCGGTATTATAAGGAATAGACCATGCCTTATGATTGCCTGTAAGAGCAAACTCAGTAAGTTCATTCATAACAACAAAATCTTTCAGGTTCTCTTGCTCCGGAAATTCGTAGCGAAAGCCTATACCATCATTAAACGCACGAAAGACTATTGTAAACTTACGTTTCAATCCGCTTTTTTCTTCGATATTGACAGCCATTTCATTATAGGTATTGTCAACAGATATCTCTTCACCCCAAGGTTGTTCCCAAGTTTCACTGAAAGTGGAATGTTTTATATCCTTGATTTCAAATCCATTGTTTAGATTGCTGTCTTTCAGCGTGAAACCCAGAAAGGATTTGTCTAAGATTGGTTTATTTTCTTTGTTTACTGTATAATAAATCTTTCCGTCATCCAGTCCGACTTGCAATTTAATTTTTCCGTCGGGGGATGATATTATATCCGAGTAGTTGGAACTACAAGCAGATGTAATCAGTAGTATAAATAGTAGAAAATAGCTGATTATATGTTTCATTTCTATAATTTTATTTTAGAATTAAATATTCATAGGGCTTTAGAATCATTGTATTACCTAAGGTCATTGAGTTTCCCGAAAATAAATTAGTGAATTTCTTGTTGCTCAAATCGTATGGAAGCTCCATCTTTTGTTCTGCATTTCTTACGTTAATAGCTACAATGACTTTTTCGGTATCCGTATATCTCTCAAACAACAGTATGTTTTGGTTAGGATATGTTTTCAGGTCTCCTTTACGTAACGCTTCATTTATATTATATATCTGAAATATACGTTCGTATTCTTTTCTTAGTCTGTTATTTGCAGACCAATCGACAGGTGTATACCTGAAGAAATTAATCGCTTTTGGATATCCCACTTCCTGCGAACTGTAAATCATAGGACATCCCGGCATATATGCCGAAACCAGAAAGGCTGACATAGATCCACGTTCACTATTAAATTCCTCAACAGGAGATTGCTTTTGAGTTTCATCATGATTCGTGCTGAATCTTAGTTTTCGCTTACCTTTTGGTATTGCTTTATACTCCGCTTCGTTGGCAGAGAACAGAGCTGTTGCACACGAATCTTTCAGATACACATCACGCATGGCTTCCATAAAATCCCATGCATAATTAAGGTCGAAACCAACATCGAAATGGTCTTCTCTCTTTCCTTCCGCCAGCATGAGTAGCTTATGCCCGGGTATACTCCTCAACGTGTCATTTGCTTGTTGCAGAAAGTCGGCAGGAACAAAATCAACCGCATCGCAACGGAATCCGTCAATACCGACTTCTACAATCCAATATTTCATCGCATCTATCATCGCTAAACGCATATCCTGATTGTTGAAATTGAGATCAGCTACATCATTCCATCCTGTTCCTGCCGGCGAAATAATGTTGCCAATACTATCTTGTGTGTACCATGCAGTATTCTTTATCCATGGATTATCCCATGATGTATGGTTTGGAACCCAATCGATTATAACTCCAATTTCTTTGTCATGACATTGAGTTATAAGCTTCTTGAAATCTTCCATCGTCCCAAATTCTGAATTAACCGATTTATAATCTTTCACACAATAGGGCGAATTGACCGATTTCTCTTTTCCTATTTCATGTATAGGCATAAACCAGATAATATTTGCCCCTAATTGTTTTATTGAATCAAGATATAATCCGATTGCATTAAAAGATTCCTTTTCAGCAAATACACGAGGGTTTACCTGATATATCACAACATCGTCCAACTGGGGCAAGGTATATGTTTTTTGCCCTTGCCGAGCACAACTCAATAGGGTAAATAAAAGGCAAAACGATAATAAATATTTAGTCATTATTCTATTGTTTATTTAACATATATACTATAGCCATTCGCAGGAAGTTCTATTTCTGTTTGCAAAGAGAAATCCTGATTCCCTCCTTTCAGATAATCTCTGAAAGTACCTAATGGTGTGGTATTACTGAATTTGAATTTTATAGAATGATCTGTAAGATTAAGCATAGTTATGACTTCATTCGTTCCTCTTTTTCTTGAATACACGAATATATCTTCATTATTAGTCGGATATACTTTCAGCACTCCTCTGTTTGTTCCGTCTTCGAGTGCAGGTTGTGTTCTTTTTAACTGGGTCAGTTTTTTGAACAGATCGTTATATGTATTATTAGCTGGTGTCCATACCACAGGGACGACATCGAACAGTCCCATCACTTTATCCATACCTATTTCCTGCCCATTATAAATAAGAGGCATATCGTAGATTGTGAAAGACAATACTGTAAGAGGTAATACATTCTTTCCATATCTGGTAAATTCTGTGCCGTCGTATGCATTCAGGTCGTGATTTGTAAGGTAAATCATTCGCCCTTTATTGGTATAAGCATTGTTGCTGAATAGTTTGTTACACTCGCTCACCAGATTAGAAATATTGTTGGTCTTGCCAAAATCGTTCAGAGCAGTATTGAAACTCCAGGCGTAATCGTAGTCGAATACCTGCATATAAGAAGCATTATCGCCTTCGCAGAGCCATGTTATTTCTTTCACTTTATCTATTTCCGTACGTGCTTCGTGCCAGAAAGAAAGGGGAATATATGTAGCTGCGTCACATCTGTATCCATCTATATCAAAACTTTCAACCCAATATTTCATGGCATCGATCATTTCTGCACGCATATCCGCATTTTTATAGTCCAACTGAATTACATCACTCCAATTTTCGGGAGAATACGGACGTACACCATTTTTCGAAGCATAGAAATTAAGGTGATTACCAACCCAAACATGATCCCATGCTGTATGGTTTGCTACCCAGTCAAACCATATTTTTATACCCGAAGCATGTGCCGTGGCAATTAGTGATTTCAGATCGGTATCTGTACCATAGTCGGGATTAATGGCTTTATAATCTTTTATAGAATAAGGGCTGCCCTTCGTTCCAATTTTATTTTTCTCTCCAACAGGATGTATAGGCATGAGCCATAATATATCTACACCCAACTCTTTGAGTCTTGGTAAATCTTTTTCCAAACCTTTGAAATTGCCTTCGGCTGAGTAGTTGCGAATATTAACTTCGTAAATTACATTGTTGTTTTTGCTTACGGGTGTTATTTCGGTATTTGGTATTTCTTGCCAATTATCATCTTCATCGTCACTACAACTATAGAATGAGAATATTGCAATAAGACCCAGTACGAATAATTTAATTGTATTCATAATCTATATTTTTTTTCTATCTTTAATTTCGTATCTTAATAATGTAATGAGCGGTAAGGTCATTAAAGTAGATGTCGTATAAGCCGGGCTCGTTTATAGAAGCTCCGCCACCATCAAAAACGCCTTTTCCGTACGGAATATCAAATTCTCCGCCACCCCAGTTATTAGCCCAGTCTTTGTTGCCTCTGAATTTGCATGCAGTACCCGATTCGAACAGATATGCAATATGCCATTGGTGTGGATCGTAAGCAGATTTAGTCATTAGCGGTTCATTATCCCATCCACAGAAACCACCGATAGGTCCCATTGTAGTATAGTTTTTTGCTGCTGATGCATCATAAGGTGTAAGTGTCCATGTCATATTTATGATATCGATAGTTACTGTATAATAACCCGGCCCAGCATAAAATGCACCTGTATCGCCAAACTCTAGTTTACCACCCTCTCCGGCACAGTACATATTGTTGTAGCCACCTAAGAATTCTTCAGCGCAGAATTTGAAATAAGCACCTTCATTTCCATTTGCAAAATATCCTGTATATGTATAAACACCATCTTCTACATCGTTACTATTGCGATACATAATAAAGTCGGTATTATTAGGATTCCATCCATTCATATCTCCTATTATATAGATGTGTTTAGATGATTCGGGATCTGGCACAGGTGCTACATAGATATAGGGTGTAACTACGAGTGTTAAAGCTTCCGAATAAACAGATTCCCCAGAACCTCCCGATGTTTTTACACGAATGTTTATATTTTGAATAGTCTTACTTTCTGCTCCCAGCATTTGTGCAATGGCTGTATTAAACTGCTGCGTGTATATGTCTGCAAATAGTTTAGTAGTTGAAACCAATATAATCGGTTTAGAAAAATTATTGTCTGATAAATCGGCTTCGATGTCATACTGTACATTATCGACATAGAGTGCTTCTCCCGATTGATCAAAGAAACGTGCTTTTGTCCAGTTCAATCTGAATAAGAAAGGGTTTTGATCTACTTCGGGTTGAGTTAAAACCCACTCATTACTAGCTAATGAATTGAGTACAGGTTCCGTAGTCGATATACTGCCGATGCTTTCATCGTTGCTGCATGCCGACATTAAAGTCAGCATACAAAACAAACTTATTATATATTTTATTTTCTTCATGTTTACAGCGATTTATAGGTTATTCTTGTGACAAGATTACAAAATGATGAGTTATGTCATTGTAATTAATTTTATACGTTCCCGGAGTTTTTATATCTGTTCCCGCTCCGTCAAAGACAGCTTTTCCATAAGGTATATCACTCGAATCACCACCCCAGTTGTATACCCAATCTTTATTTCCTCTGAATTTACAAGCGGTAGATATTTTAAATTCGTAAGTTATACTCCATTGGTGAGGGTCATAAGCAGACTTGATCATTGCCGGTTCATTATCCCAATCGCAAAATCCACCGATAGGGCCTATTGTATTATAAATCATATCAGCTGATGCGTCATAATCAACGATGGTATAAGTCAGCTCTTTCAGATTGAGGGTTATTGTTTTATAACCTTCTGTTTCGTTATGGAATGCACCATCGCTCATTTCGGCATATACAAGTGTAGTCTCATCATTGCGTGAATACATTTTGTTAGTACCCAAATCTTGTTCAAGTATAAATTTGAAATAAGTATTTGCTGCAAGCCGGCCTGTATAGGTATATATTTCCTCATCAGAATTATTATTACGATACATTATAAAGTCTGTATTCGTATTGTTCCAACTATTCATATCACCTATAATGTAAAGGGCTTGTAACTCTTTTTTCGCTTCATATGGTGTGATTGAAACGGGCAGTGTATTTCCCGAAATAGCTAAGCCTGCCATATTTTGTCCATAATCGGCTACTATCCGCAATTCGACATCAATAGCTTCGTTAGGTAATGCCCCCAATTTATTCAGTAGTAATAAGTTTATATCATTCAGATAAATATTGGAAGAAAGAGTATTGGTTGCTGCCAAAACTTGAGCCGATGCAAAATTATTTCCTTTTCTGTCTATCTGAAGTGTGTAATTAACCGGCCCTGCGGGTCGTGGGGTATTTTCGCCATCGAAGTGAAACACAGTTTCAGTCCATGTTACAGTAAATAACAGAGGGTTGGTTCCTTTCGCAGGTTCTTCCAATATATAGTTTTGAGCCGGCAAATTATCCAATATACTCGTCTCCACATGAGTCAACACGGGGGTTTCGTCTTTGTTACAGGCGCAAAGAGCTAATATGCAGAAGAGGGATGCTAAAAATATTTTATATGTTTTCATTTTCTTACTTTTAAATCATTAATTAGAAGCCTTTATTCTGGGTCAAGTTTGGATTTGCCGTCAACTCGCTAACAGGCAAGGGATACAATTTAAATTTGTCATCAATATTTGGTACACCACTGAAGACTCCGTTTTTCCATGGCCATGAGTAGTTTCTTGTAAAACGATCGAAACGTATCAAATCTGTACGGCGGTGTCCTTCCCAATACAATTCGCGTGAGCGTTCGTCAAGAATAAACAACAGGTTAAATTGCGTATCACTCACTTTTGATATTTTGGCTCTCTCCCGTAAATCATTTACATAAGTACGAGCCTGGTCGCGTGTACCACCTTGTCCTCCGCGAAGAACCGCCTCTGCATACATCAGATATACATCAGCCAGTCGGTACATGGGAAAATCGGTATCCGAAAATACGCTGTTAGAACCCGGTGTGCCATCACTATTCATATTTGTATATTTTATGACAGACCACCCTTTGGCGAAATCATACCAGGTGGAAGTCTCTAGTGTGCGGTTTTCTTTCCAGAAAAGAGCACGTGCATCGTTATTGTCGAACAAAACAGATAATGTTTCTCGGGCACGTATACCTGACCACGCTTGTGTAAACCCGAAATTGGCGCTAGGATCCATATCCGATTTGTAAGAAGCAGCCAAAAGAAAGGTTGTACCACCATAAGTAGTTGCTTTTAGTCCGTCGAATACAATAGGGAAGATAATTTCCGATGAGTTATGATTATCAGCACCGAACATATTTTTATAAGTAGGATCGAGCGTGTATCCTGCCGATAATATTTTATTGAGATATGTAAGGCATTCAGTGTACTTCTTAACCCCAATATATACTTCGGCATTCAAGTACAATTTAGATAGAATCATCCAGGCTACAGGTTTGGTTAACTTACCATAAGTAGCCATTCCATTATTTGTCGGAAGCTCATCTTCAATATCCTTCAATTCAGATTCTATCCAAGAGAAGAAAAATGCACGGTCTTTTTGTTCCGGGAAATTAGTAGTTACACCGGCTGCTTCGTCTATATACGGTATATTAGAATATAAATCCATTAGGAAGTAATAATTTAATGCCCGTAATGCTCTTATCTCTGCACGAAAAGTATGAATCTTGCTTCTAAGTTCAGGATCAACGTTACGTTGGTTTAATCTTTCGTCTGTGGTTTGTCTCATAAACTCATTGGCGTAAGCAATATTCATATACATACGTGTATAGTTTAATGATATGAAGTGATTACTTGAATTCCATTGACAAAATTGTAAACTTCTAAGTGTTTCATTATCCCAAGCACCTATGACTTCGTCGGTACATAGTTGCTGCAAATTCCAGTAGGTTCTTATAAAGGTAGCTTCACCTTGATCATCTGCTGCAATATCAGGTTGTCCCGCAGGGCCTTCATTACCGGAGAGTGCAAATCCGGCATATATCTTAGCTACAAATTGTTCGTAAGAATTGGGGTCTTCCCATGCTCTCTCCGGCAATAAGACATTACTGCTTAATGGTTCTGTATTCAAATCATCAAGGCACGATGAGAATAAAATGGCCAGGCAGCTACAGGCGATTAATATACTATATATTTTTTTCATGATTGTGTCGTTTAAAAATTAAGATTTACACCAAATAAAATAGTCAGAGGTCGGGGATATATATTGCCATCTATACCACCATATACTTCAGGGTCTAGTCCTTTATATTTTGTAAAGATGAAAGGATTCTGTACTGCTCCATATATTCTGCCCCCGAAAGGAAGTTGTTTGGATCGCATAAAAGACCATCCGAGAACAATATTATCAACACGAAAGAATGAAGCATTCTGCACATAATAATTGGAGCTATTTTGTCCTGTTTGGAAATTCGTATCAAAAGCACTTAGAGGACGGTTTACGAGGAATTCATTTGCGAACACTGATGCAGAACTCAGTGCTGCACCTGTGGCAGCTATTTGATTATAGTTGAAATTTCCTAAACTGCCATGGCCGGCAATAGCTACATCCCAGGCTTTCCATGTCAATTTGGTATTAAGTCCAAATGTCCAGTCGGGTGTACTTTTCTGATAGACGAATAAATCGTCCTGATTTATGAGGCCATCGTTGTTTCTGTCTTTGTAAAAACCTTCGATAGGTTTACCCTGCTCGTCGTAAATCTGTTCGTATACAAAAAAGCTTTGTGCCGATTCTCCTGTTTTAAATACTTTCACCCCACTATTAGGTATGGGTGTATCGACGTTTCCTAAGTTTAATTTCGTTATTTCATTTTTATTATATGCTACATTACCACCGATTTCCCATGCGAGATCTTTTGTTACTATAGGAGTTCCATTTAGTGATAATTCAACACCCGAATTCTTTAATGATCCAACGTTTGTAACGATTCTTTCTCTGAAATTTGTTCCTGCGGCTACTCTTGTTTCTTCATTTATCAAATCGTTTGTTTTTCTATGATAAATGTCAATAGAGCCTTCGATACGATTTTTCAAGAAACCATAATCCAGTCCAACATTATATGTCGTTGTGGATTCCCATTTCAGATCAGGGTTATAAGCTGCCGGACGAAGTAATGATACCCAATTGCCTTGTCCGTCGGTATATCCGCGTAGATAATTAGCTTCGTTACCTGAACTTTGTTCGTATGTACCCATATAAGCATAGTCTCCCTGGTTGATATCTTGTTGCCCTGTTATACCCCAACCTAATCGGAATTTCATATTACTTATAACATTTGAATCTTTGAGAAAGTCCTCGTCAATCATTCTCCATGCCAATGCTAATGAGGGAAATAAAGCCCATCGATTGTTTTTGTGGAAACGGGATGAACCATCTTGACGCAAAGTGAAAGTCATAAGATATTTATCTTTTACACTATAGTTGAAACGTCCGAAGAATGAAATAATGTAATGCTCTGTTGCGGTATCGTTGAAACTTACTAAGAGTGGATTTCCTGCAGCATCAAATTTGCTTATACGGTGACCGATATTGCTATCCGATCGCCAGTAATGTTGCCATGAATATCCTCCCATCACATCGAATTTACTATCCAGAAAATCGAGCTTATGAAAATATTGGCTATATAAATCGAAAGTTGTATTTCGGCGTTTTTGATCCCAGCTCGAATCTAATCCACCATAAATATAATCGGAAGGAGCATTTTCCGGTATGTATTTAGTACCCTCACTTTTAGAATAATCCATTCCTAAATTGAGGTTAAAATGCAGATCGGGTAGAAAATGTAACTTATAGTCAAATTGTGCATTTCCGATAAAGTTATATACATTCGATTTATCCTGAGTCATTTCCAGCATAGATACCGGATTTATAGTTGCTACCTGATTGGGAACAGCTCCACTCATCCATGTAAAAAATCCTCCGAAAGGGCTGTTTTCATCATATACCGATTGTGTAGGGTCCATACTGATTGCAGCTCCAATAGCACCCTGATTGGCAAAACGGTTGTGGATATACATCCCTCTTCCGTTCAGGTTCACTTTCAAATGATCATTAAATAAAGTAGGGGATAGTGAAATACTACCTGTGTAACGTTCCATTTCCGATGTTTTGAGAATACCTTGCAGGTTAGTGTAACCGAATGATACACGGTAAGGTACATTTTTCACAGAACCGAGGGCACTTAAATTATGTTCTGTATTTATTGTAGTGCGGAATATTTTATCTTGCCAGTTAGTGTTATCACTACCTAGCTTACTTTTCATTTCTTCGAAGTTACTATTACCAGAGAATGCATTATCTATAAAAGCACGATAACCATCGCCTGTAAGTACATCAATTTGATTTTTAGGCGTACTTATAGAGAAGTTGCCGTCGTAGGTTACTTTCACTTTGCCTGTAACACCTTTCTTCGTAGTAATGATGATAACTCCGTTTGATGCGCGTGAACCATAAATTGCAGTTGCCGAAGCATCTTTTAAGACTGTAAACGATTCAATATCTGTAGGGTTTACTGTACTCAATATATTACCGACCCCACCCATTCCTTTATTGTCGAGAAAAACTCCATCGATTATAATTAACGGATCATTACTAGCTGATAAGGAAGAGCCGCCACGTATACGTATGGTCGCTCCGGCACTTGGCGATCCACCTTCATTGATAATATTTACCCCGGCAACCTTACCCATTAGCATATCTTGAGCATTAGGTGCAAAACCTCGTACTTTGGTATCGGCTTTAATGCTGGATATCGATCCGGTGGCATCGCCCTTGCGTACTTGCCCATAACCGATAACAACCACTTCGTCTAATAACTTAGTATCTTCTAAAAGAATGATATTTAATTCTTTTTGTCCAGTGTAAGCAATCTCCTGACTGGTATATCCAATATAAGATACCACAATGGTAGCACCCTTACTGATCCCAGATAAAGAATAATTACCATCAATATCTGTTCTTGTTCCATTAGTCGTGCCTTTTACAACGACACTGGCTCCAATAACTGGTTCTCCTGTTTCATCTTTTACTATACCTTTCAGACTCTGTTGTTGAGCGAAGGCATTAGAGGTAAGAAATAATCCAAAAAGTAGAAATAGGATAAATCTTGTCGTTTTTTTCGATTTGAATTTTTTTTCCATATGTATTAATAATTTAATATAGGTAGTATTTTTCGTGGTTGACTTTTAGAATGAAGTAGCCCCGGTAAGTGGGTAATGTGGTTAATTTATTTTCATGGGTATATTTTCATTTGATGGTTATTAAATATTGAAAGGTTGCCAGCAAATATAATGAGGTAAATGCACTAATATAGCGTGTAAGTAAATAGCTAAGTAACTTTTAGTAAAAATGATATGCAAATAAACTACTGATATATAGACCAGTAATCTAATTCCTAAAATCAGCTTATGTAACTTGTGGATATTCGTTTGAAGTAAAAAATAGAATACAATATTAGCTTTTTGGCGTGGAAATATGCCTTATCGCTTCTTCAAAATCAATTTCCTGATTCAGCACTTTCGATTTTACTTTACTTCTGTAATTGTAGATTGTGCGAAGTGTATAATGTAGAAAGGTAGCTATTTTATTGCTATCTGTTATACCTAAACGTATCAATGCAAATACACGAAGTTCTTGGTTCAGTATTTTTTCGTTGTTTACGGCATAACGTTCTTCTTGTCTGAGCAATTTGTTAAATTCCTCAACAAAGTTGGGGTAGATGTTTAGGAATGCATTATCGAAATTAGTATATAATTCCTTTAACTCACGAACAGAATCTTCCGATGCAGATGTCATCTTCAGTATCTCATTTGTTTGTCCGGCTTTAATCTTTCGATTTACAGTAATTTTAAAAGCATCGAGTTTATCAATGTACTGGGTACAAATTTCAAGAAAGCTGCCTATAAATTGCTCTTTAATGCGGTTTGCTTCGGCAAGGGAAAGATTTGTATGGTTTTGATTTTCATTCGCAATTTTCAAATCCTCATTTAATATACTCAAACGTGAATTAATCTGTTCTATTTCATTCTTTGCTTTTGATAATCTTCTTACTTGTTTCACTACAAAATAGATGGCTACGAGCAGAATACAAGATAAGAGACTAACGATAATAAGCAAAGTCCTGAGCTTATCTTGCTGATATTCTCTGTCTAGTTGGTATGCCTTATCAATAATGGGTAGGAGTCTGGACGTTTGAATATTTCTTAACCGTGCATTATAGAAATTTGCATCATCCAAACTCTTTTTTATATAATTATTAGCTCTTTTTACATCGCCTTCTTCAAACAATAAAACAGCGAGGGTACGCAATGATGTGTTTTCTTTTACCGAAGCCCTTATATCTGCAATTGCAGACATGGCTAAATATATTTTTTGCTGCTCCCGATCTCCCTTTTGTTCATAAAAATATGCAAATATAGATGTGAGAATTGCATAGTTCCTTGTGTCGGGTTTTACATTTGAGAAATAAGGGAATAGAACTCTTTCTGCATTCTTAAAGTCATTTATCTCGATGTAGCGTGTTCCATAATTAATAGCGTGTTCATAGGTGTTTGTTTCTACTGCCTGCAATAATGAATCCTGATAGTTTCTTCGTTTTTCTATTAAATTCTGAATATCAAATCCATTCTGATACTCAAGCCAGTAAATATAGGAATCGGCATATGTGTAATAATAGTCAATCAGCTGATCTTTGGTTAATTCCTTACTGTTTATTGCGTTGAGAATTTCAATCGCTCTGGTGAATATTCCGGCTTTAGCCTGAATACGTGCCATTTGTATTTTACTTTGATGAAGCCAATTTTTATTACCTAATTTTTGCGCAATATCAATCGCTTTTTGAGAGTATAAATAGGCAGAATCAAATACAAAAGCCTCATATTCTTTGGAGAGATTTTGGTAAATCAGATATTTATTCTCATCATTTATATTTTGTTTATCAAGCTGTTGTTTGTATTTGTTAATATATGCTTCTTTCTGTATGGTGTATTCTTTTTCATTTAGTAAAGTATTATCCAATTCAATCAACAATGAGTCTAACCTTGATTCAGCAGAGATTGAACCAATTGCAAATAGCAAATAAAAAATGGAGAAAACAAAATGTTTCATTATTTGTCCTTTATGGTAGATTCGATTTACATAACAAAGATAGAACTTTTTAGAGATGTGTCGTATCTTATTTTGTATAAGTTCGTCTATTTTATCTCTTGAATAAGTCGTATTATGCTTTCGGAAGTGAAGGAGGTAACAGAACTTAATCTTGAAAAAAGAGAATTGGCTTCATTGGCCAGAATAGCATATTTCGAAGCATTGGTCGCATTGGTTTGCTCTTGGAATAGGTCGTTTATACTGTTTTCCTATAATCTATCTATATTTGTATTCTTGGATACACAAAACTATAGGAAAATAGAAGAATGGAATATGTGAATAGGAAGTCTTCTAGACTAATTTAAAATTGTTGATATAATAAGTAAGTGTTAGTTTAGTAATCGCTAAACAACTAATCATCAACACTTCTTTATGTACAAAGTACTAAGCAAAGATATAATAGAAAATGAAATATCGCCTCATTTGTCAACAGCAAAACGAGGATATGAGACAAATAGTTGTCTTATATGATTGACAAATAGCGTCTTATACAAACTTAAAACAGGTATTCAATGGTATATGCTTCCGGTTACCAGTTTGTTTTTATATGTTGTATTGAGTTATAAAACTGTTTATTAGCATTTTCGTAAATGGAGTAAAAATGGAGAATGGAAAAGTTCATGGGTACATATTTTGGAAAATAATAAATCAAAATTGGATTCATCTGTATCATCCATTGATGTAAGTCATACCAGATCTTTGTGTGGAGGTGAACAGGTTGAATTTCAAACCCGCAAAATGAACAAAACAACTAATACACTCTATATGACATATAATCAATGCATACCGATAGCCATATCGTCACCTATTTCAGGCAATCACCATGATTTATATCAGATTGGTTATCATTTAAATGAATTGTATACAACCGTAGCTCTACATGCCGTAGTAATATTATTATCGGATATGTACCCTAAGGCGTGTCTATAACAATAGTATAGGAGACGAGCTATTACTTACTGTGCCCGATGTAGTGAAAGTATATGCCTACGTATTCGTTGCCAATTGTGCGAAGTCTGCTCTCATTGTCAGACGTGATGTAAGTGCCTGAAGTGTCACCAACCAACGGTTGTGGTGTAAGTCGCTACATTAGGAGCACCTACTATCGGCACATCGTTTCTTAGCCATTGATAATTGGACGAAATTGAACCTAAAGATCAACACACTTAATATCAATGTGTTGAATAAAAAAATCAGTCCCACGAATAAACCCACTCGGACTTTTCGCCAATTTTCGTCATAATATATTGTATCAATGAGCTTTCATTGTAAAGATTATATGAAAGAATAATTTTATATTTTAAGAAATAATTTCAGTCATGGACGATAGATTTACATATTTAGAGAAATATAACTTCTGGAATGGAAATATTTCTGAATCGGGGTTTACGCATAAGAATTACATAGGTAATATTTTATAACATATTAGAAATAAATTAATCAAGGTATTGAATTTTACTTTTAATAGCATTCTACAACTATTCTTGAGATATCTGAGTATTCCCATTTATTACAACCAAAACTCTCTACAGTTTACTGTGATGTAACCTAATAGTAGTAAAGTTGCAATAGAATTAAAAGTATTTTTTGATTTTCATAGTTCATAAATAAAATATATATAATAATAGCTCATTTCATATCGTAATTTTATAGTTGTTCTCCTCATTTATTTCCCAACCTCTATTTTCTCATTGATCTGTCTGCGATCTTAATAACATTATATAATTCATGGACATCATTAAGCTGTAATTTGAAATCATCTCCATAAATAGGGTTTAAAGAATGGCAAGTAATTGTTCCTTTTTCCATATCATGGTCTACTATTTGTTTTATCATGATTCCCTCCTTGTGCACTATGACAAAATACCAGTCTCTGTAATACAACTTGCATCTCCATAAATCTTTTTTCACTTCCCTCCCTAGTATAATATCACCATCACAGATAGCACTTCGCGAATCGTTATCCATGCTATCCCCCTCTACTTCGAAACACATATACTTTCCGTGAAAAGTACGATCTGTAATTACCGGTATTGTCGGTAATTCTTGTATATAAGCACCATCTCCATAGCCAGAAAGATAACCAGCACGAGCGCGAATAGGAACCAAGGGTATCATTTTAAACTCAGACATAGAAATAGGGGTTGTATTCAAAATAATTAAATCTTGTTTCAGCATTTTACCTTCCCCAGAAATAAGCCAGCTATAGTCATAGTGTGAATATACAGAGAGAATTTTGCGCGCATAATTAGGAGTTATTTTTTTTACCTTTCCATTCAGGATATCATATATCGGCTGAGTTCTTGATAAACCTATTGACTCCGCAAATTGATTTGCATTTATTTTTTCATTTGCTAAAATAGAATTTAAAATTATGCTACCGATTGTCTTCATATTACTGTAAATTACTGTATACTTGTATTTGTAATCAATACCTTACCTTCTATATTGCTTCTGTTTTTTTTACGATTGAAATGCGTTAAGTTCTTCTTTATATTTTTGTTACCTATATTTTATATGAAATCAAAGCAGTTGAGCAGTTAAATAATGTTAAATACAGTAAAATACTTTATTCATTTACTTTTTTTACTGTATTTAACTGTACATTTATACAGTGTAAAAAACTTATACACTTGCAAAGATAAGAGATTTAAGTAAATAGAAGCAATTAATATATAAATATCATTTAGCAATGAGATAGGCAAATTATGTATAAGCGAAATTTGATGTATCAATAGCTTATAGTATCAATGAAGTCACTTATGTATTAGATGTGATTCGTATAACAATAGATCTCAATTCTAACAGCATATTCTCACCAACGTTGAAGCATAACTATAAGAGATAATGTAGAATTCAGTAGTACTAAATGTGTTGTAGACTAGATAAGAAATGAATCGCTATGAAAAAGAATAAAACTAAGACAAACGGATATACTATTACTGCCATATTTATAAGCTTGCTAATAATCTTCTCAGTCTTATACATCAAATGGTGGATATATGATAAAGAAGCTAAAATCGATAAGAGGCAGATTCTATATATGATATAGGGTGTGACAAATACAAAGATATCTTAGAGTTTCCTTTGAAATGATACTATAGTATACCCACATTAATTGAAAAAACAATTATTTGACAATTGAAAATCATTTCAGGTGACTGATAGGAATGCCTGTCATTTTGGATGTATTGCTCATCTGGCAGAGCATGAGGTGCACATATAAAAAACATACAAGCCGGATATTTAATCATTTGTACATTCATAATACAAATTTGAGAAAGTGAAATTATATATAGCTTTTCAGGTCTAGGAAAGTATATAAATCCGACAAAAATGAGAGCCGTTTAAAATTATTATCTAACAGTGATTACATACGCAAGAATGAAGAAGAAGATTCGGAAAGAAAAGAAAAAGAATAAATATCCTATGAGTTAAATACAATGAATCCTTTAATTATGCGGTTTAATAATTATTCTATCAGACATGGTAAAATGGCTTCATATATTGATAGTTCCAAATTTTTAAAGTGATAAAAAAATGAAAACAATAAAAGATTTTACAACCGATGAAATTAGACACGGGATAATCAGGTGTAAGCATAAATTATCCTTTCATGATTATGGATTAATGAGAACAGCCGAAAGGGTGAAAAAGGCTCTTATTCAATACGAAAATGAGCTCAAGCGTAGAAGGCAAAACAAATTAGAATTTAAGTAGATTATGGCGAGACCTAAAAAAAACAATGCTGATTATTTCTCGCACGATAGAGATATGAGAGATGATCGGAAAATAAAAGCTTTACGATCAAAATTCGGTATTCTTGGTTACGGAACATGGTGTATGTTACTAGAGTATTTAACTGGTTTAGAGGACAATGAAATGCAAGACGAAGAAATAGAAATAGAGCTTGTTGCAGGTGACTTTGGTATTTCTGTAACAGAAATATTAGACATCCTTGATTATTGCTATCGATTACACCTTTTAGTTCGAAAAAACGGTATTATTTATTCAAAATCTCTTAAAGAAAGATTGGCTCCTGTATACGAAAAACGCAATAGGGCAAAGCTTAAAGCTGAAAAACAATCACAATCTAACTGTAAGTTTCACAGCGATATTAGCGACAGTGGTGGGATTTCTGTTACAGAAATCCCACAAAGTAAAGTAAAGGAAAATAAAGTTTCTAATTTATTATCTACTAACGTAGATTGTAAAAATCATTCTAATTTATTACTTGCAAATCCCAATCAGAATTTTTTTTTAATTAGCGAAAGTTTGCAATCAAAAAAAGAAGCAGATAAACATACGAAAATAAAACCCATAAATTACAAAGAGATTATTTCAATTTACCACGATACCTGTATTTCTTTTCCTAAAGTTCTAAAATTAACAGAATTACGAAAAGAAAAAATGCGAGTACGGATTAAAGAACTTGAAAAGCAATTCAAGGATACTCATTATAAAATTGTAATTCGGGAATTATTTACAAAAATGGAAGCTTCTGACTTCTTGCGTGGAAATAACAAAACTATGTGGAAAGCCACATTTGACTGGTTATTCGATAATGGTAAAAACTGGGTAAAAGTATTTGAAGGAAATTATAATAATGAAAAATCGACACAAGAACAATTCAAAAAACCAACAATTGTTGATTAGTGAGCCACTAGGCAAAATACAGCCTCAATCTATAGAGCTAGAGTCTGCTATACTCGGAGCATTGCTAATGGAATCTAAAGCTTATCAAGACATAGAAGATATTTTGACATCCGATGATTTCTATACTGAAATACATCAAATAATATTCAAAGCAATTTTTAATTTGAGCGGAAAAAGAAAGCCCATCGACATACTCACCGTTGTTGAAGAACTAAAGGCAATGGGTGAACTGGAGTTTATCGGTGGTCCCCTGTATATAGCTGAATTGACGGAAAAAGTAGCATCTTCTGCACATATCATTTTTCATGCTCAAATCATTAAACAAAAGTCACAAGCCAGAAAATTGATACGAATAACATCAGAGATACAGGCAAAAGCTTTTGATGAAACACAGGATATAGCCGAAACGATCGAATGTCTTGAAAAATCATTTACAGAATTAGTCACAAGTTCCACAGTTTCCAAGTCTATTGGAATGCCAGAAGCCTTAACCATAGCCCTTGATAAAGCAGCTATGATTCAAAAATTAAAGCAAAATGGCATTCAAATAGCAATACCGACAGGTCTGCATTCGCTTGACGAAGTGTTTGCCGGAGGATGGATGTCACCTGATCTGATTGTTTTAGGAGCACGACCAAGCATGGGGAAAACTCAGAATGCTTTATCGTTCGCAAAAGCAGCATCAATGAATAACAAAGACGTATTCTTCGTATCTATTGAGATGACAGCTACACAGCTTGTAAATAGATTTTTACTTGAAGATAATCGTATTAACGGGTATAATCTTCGTACCGGGCAAATGAATATGCAAGAATGGGCTGCTATGGATGAGAGAGCAAAACAATTATGGGATATGAAGCTGAATATTGGCGATGATCACAATATACGATATTTAAATAACATTAAGTCTGAAGCAAGAAGACTAAAGCGAAAGGATAAATTAGATGTAATGATTATTGATTATCTGGGATTAATAAAAACCAATCTGAAATTCGCAAGTCGTTATCTCGAGATAGGTTATATAACTGGTGAATTGAAGAATCTCACGAAAGAATTAGATATCCCTATCATCCTGCTTTCACAGCTAAGCAGACCGATTAAAGGTGTTGCAGTGAAAGAACCTCAATTAGAGGATCTAAGGGAATCGGGAGATATCGAACAAGATGCAGATATCGTTCTATTCATACACAAACCCGACTACTACGACTCTGGTGCGATAGATTCTAAAAATGAGCCGTGGAAAGGCCGAGGCAAGATTATTATTTCGAAATATAGAGAGGGTGCACGCAATAATTCGGTTATCTTTTATCATGATGATCGATACAAAAAGATTTGGGATAATCCACAGCCAAAAACCTCTCCATAACCCTATAAAATAAAATCAATAATCCAATAGTAAATATGATTTTGATTTACTTTTCCAGTTTTATTATACACAATATCAGAGATAGTAAATAAAACTAAAATATGCATAATAACCTTTCTAAAACTTTATGAAAGTATATCGAAGAGTGGTAGTACAAGGGACAATAGTTAACATTAAGTTTTTTATAAATCAAAAAACCAACAAAGTTTTATTTAATACAACGGAACATGGAACGAATTAAAAATGAAGGTATACTTCGAAAAAGAATCGAAGATATAGAAGATTATCAAAAACAATCCGAAAAATTACAAAAAATAGAGATAGTAGTACTCAAACCCGAATTGGAAGATCTCCAAACAATCTCCACTATTTATGACTGGGTAAAAGAGCTTTGTCATAAAAAAGATGAAATAAATAATTCAAGATATGCCGAAAAATATTATTTTCTGATGGTCGCAGCTCTACTCTATTCACCACGGATATTCGCAGGATACTTTTTTGAAAGAGGTAAACGAGATGCAATAGCGGAGGTATTACAGCTGTCCCCTTCTCACATTTCAAATAGTCTGAAAAGTGTTTGTTCGTGGTATAAGTTTTACCGAGACTTCCAAGTGTCACTGGACTATCTCTACAGTGAGATATTGCTTAGAATTGAGCTAAATGGTTTAAAATAATTTGAAAATAAGGATACTACCTCTTATGAAAAAATCAGAATAACAATTCCTGAAAAATAAATAATACAGTCATGAAAAAAATAAATGAAATCACCTTCGATCAAACAGTGATGATTAACAGCATTCTAGGTTATGTAGACTTTATTGGTGAAACCGAAATTATATTAGTAGACACCAGTAATATAAAGCATACTATAAAAATATTTGAGATCGAGGAGGTGTACTCTAATGAAATTGTGCATTTTTATGATTTATCAGTACATAAAGTAGAAAATAGTACATGAAATCACTATTAAAATTATATTGATTCAATTCGCTTACAAGTCAATATCTGATAAACTACTGTATAATAATTCCATGGCAAATACTTTGCAGGAATTATTAATGAACTTACAAACTATTCTACAACTATTTAGTCCCCACCTTTGAAACACTTCTCTAGTCTTTCGATTGTATGTAATTTTAATCAAAAATAATTTTAATCAAATTACTCAATGAAAGATTTAAAAAAATGCACTAAAAGTGACGATTTGGTTACAGGAAAAGCCTCTGCTCAAGACTCATTTGGAATTAAGCGATAGTAAAAACATATGTCCCTTAGAATAAAGAATACAACACCTAGTTGTTGGAAAAAAACTTTGAAACGAGCAAATGAGGAACTATCCGAGCTATGTATAGCCTAGAGAAAACAATACAATTAATTCTGATCGGCTGAGAGTCGAAGCAAAAAGATATTTAGCAAATGATTACAACAGAAATTATAGAAACAATTATACACAAGGCTTTTAAGTCTAATCCTATTTTTGGAGCTTTTTCCGAAATAGAGAAAGGAGACTTAGCACCCACTACAGAAGAAAACAATCACGATCGGATCTCCATCTGCTGTAAAGAATCAGATAACAAAGGGTGGCAAAATTCATCTGCATACGCGTATATTTTTGTTCCGGATGTCAAAGTAAATAATATATATCAAAAAAACGATGAGAAATTAAATGCTTATGAATTAGAAGCTATTAAGCTATTTAAGTACAAGACATTCGACGAAACAACAGACGAAACAGTATATTATCAGTTAGAGAATATAACCAAAGAAAAAAAAACCGATACATGGAGTCATGTTATCACGGTAAAGTTAAGAGTAATAAATTCAAATTTTAAATTGTGAGATTATGGGAAAAGAAGTTTCATTAATAGGTGTAAAAGCAATCTTTTATGGTGCTGCCATCTCGACAGTAGCGACACCATTTGTAGATGGAGATGCAACAAGCGGATTATCACCTGCTGAGCTAAAAGCATTCTTGGCGAATACAGAAACCAAGAAAGTAAAAAACATACATGGAGACAACTGGAATTACGAAAAAGCAAAGGCGTCGAAAAACTACTACAAAAACAAGTTGACAGGTAAAAATTACCGTAGTTCAACTGATGATCCGGGTGTATCAAAGATCACTTTCTCTATCGGTAAGTATGACTTTGATACAAAAGCTGATTTTGAAGGAGGTAACGCAAGTGCTGATAAATGGTCAGCTGCATCGAAATATACTCCGAAAGATTTAACTATTGTAGCACTAACGGAAGATAATGTTTACATCGTCTACCCAAAAGCTGATATTATTGCTGGTGGAGTAACGACTGATGATGCAGTAGCTATATCGATTGAAGCAACAGCGCTTGAACCCGATATTCAATTGGAATCGGAGGTTCAGATTCATAAATCAGCCGTTGATTCAGCTACTAATCCGTGACAAATTAATTGTATATAACCAAAAGGTGGGTGTTATTCGCCTACCTTTTTTTATTAAGAATATATGACAAACGATGCGGCTAAATTAGTTTCTGATTCCCTCTTAGGGACAGACTTCAAAACAGTAATGTTAGGCAGTGAAGGATATACAATTAAGCCTCCTACAATAAAGATTATTTGCCGTGGATTGGCTTATTGGTCTAAAATGAATTTTAATTTGGACATACAGAATAAAGCAGATGCTATTGCTCAAATACCAAGAAGCTACAAAGAAATGCTAAAGGGATTATGTGTTTTCATTATTGGTGATGTGAAATTTTGGAAGTACAAAACATATCGGCTCTCCCGTAAACTTGAAAAGTGCACGCCAAAAGAAATAAACGAAGCAATTGTGATTGCAATTAATTTAATTGGTTCAGATGATTTTTTTCTGTGTGCTCGATCGTGCTCGAGCGTAACAAAAATAGTAGCAAAACCCAAATAATAGGTAACGATATCATGCACGGTCAGATAGCGACATTTATCGACAATCTTCACCTCTCCTACAAAGAGGTATTTGAAGTAATACCCTATAGAAACCTGATAATGATGCAACAAAATAAACTTCATGAGGCATTCGGAGATATCATGAAGAAAACAAGTAGTAACGAATTGTTCGCAAATATAAAAGGATAAGATAAGATATGGCAGATTTATATTAAAATGCAGGAGCTGAACTCTTCATCAAAAGAGGTAGAATATGAAGGTTGTATATTATTTAAATGTTTAATGTGATAAAGCAATAAAAAAATACAGACATGGTAAAGAAAGACGAATTTTTTGGAAAGTTTAGTAATGATATCAAAAAAATGCTTACAGATAGTTTGAAAGCTATCACAAATAATCAAAAAAAAATATCAAATGTTGATGAAACTATAAATAAATATCGAAAAAGAAATATCGAAGCAGAAAAACCTTCATTAGAAAATAAAAGTCTAAAAGCTTTAACTAGTGTACTGAATGAAGAACTATTCGAGTCTATACTGAAAAACGAGACTATTGATCTATTAAAAATAGTCAAACCTATTTTGGGAGAGGTCGCAGATGCTGCAAATAAAGTTTTATCTCCTGATGCAATAGAAATACCACAAACAGTTGTAAATGCATTAATGAAATTTGATTACGCATTTGAAGATCCGATACCGATAAAAACACCAATAGACGGGCTTGAATTTTATTCCATAGAGAAATGGGAAGAATTTTATCGTGATATGAAAATTTCACGAGAGAAAGATTTAGCAAATTTATCATCGACAAAATATCAAGAACGTTTGATTGAACATGCTCAGTTTGATGCGATAATGAAAATTGAGCTTAAACGACATAAAGAGTTATCAGATATACGTGAAAAAGAAGTTGAAGAAATGCAACTCCGATATACAGACGCCGAGTTTTGGCTCGAAATGGTCACAGCAACAAGTGAATCACCTGCCGAAAAAAGAATCAAGAATAGTGAAGCAAGGCTATCTGTAAATAAACACGCTGATTTGAATAGACAATGGATCATGGACAGAGAATCATCTGCATTTACAAACTTATTTAATTATGAAGCCAAAGCAAATGATGTAGTTGCTTACCCAAAAACATCCACAGTAAGACCATCTCAATCTATAATTCCAATACATGGCATCGATAATCCTGTTGAGTTAAAGGAAGTGGAAGTAGAAGGTAAGGATTTAGCACCTAAACTAAAAGATAAGCTACAAGCGGATGCGGATAAGGCACAAGCCGATCTTATGGCACGTATTCAGGCTATGAACAAAAGGCTCACTGGCTTTTTGGGAGGACAAAACACAACCTTCGAGTCATACCTGTCGCAACAATTAGCAGCAATAGATTCCAACTATGCAGAACAGATAATAAAAGCAGGAGAAAACCAGGAAACCATAGCTACATTACAAACCAAAAAGAAAGAAGAAAAAGGAGAAGTCGTTAAAACCGAAATGGCAAGTATAGCGATAGCTGAGAGTACTGAATTAGAACGGCTCAAAGGTCTGGAATCGGTTGGTATGACTGAACTGTACGAATCTAAGAAGTTAGAAATTACAAAAAAATATAACGAAGAACGCCTTAAAGTGCAGCAAATAGCCGCCCAAAACGGTAACGGTGATGCGAAAAAACAAATACCACTACTCGAAGCCCAACAAAAAAACCTAGATCAGCAGAGTCCTATAAAATCGCCAAGAGGAATAGTTGAAAAGTTAGTTTTTGACCAAGTGAAAAATGGCTTCGAGAAGATGGGAGACTCCGCTGAAGATGCCGAAGCCAAAACAATAGGAGTCTTCAATGCCATTAGTACCAATGCAGGTAAAGTATCAGGTTGGGTCGGTAGCTTGAAATCTGTTTTTGGAGGAATGGACGAAAGCCTCGACATGGTAATGGACACCGTGGGTGGTATCGCTCAAGGATTTGCTTCCGGAGGCCCTGTTGGTGGCGCATTAGCAATAGTTAGTCAAGGTATAAAACTATTCGGGGCGGCAACCGAAGCTGAAAAACGTCATCAGGAAGCTCTAAAGAAAATAGCTGAAGTTACTAAAGCCGAAGAACATGCCTATCAATTAGCTATCAAGCTGAAAAACCTGAAATACGAAGACGGCGATACGATATTCGGTTCAGACCCTTATGGCAAAGCAATAAATGCGGCTAAAGTATACAAGACCTCGGTAGAAGACGCTAATAAATCGCTGAAAGGTGATGGATTGCTAAAACCAAAATCAGGAATATTCGGTTTATTTAAGCCGCAGGAGAAAAGTGATTTTGCTGCCCTCGAAAATATTCAGATTGTAACCGGCCATAAAAAAACAGGATTGTTCGGCATGGGTAAAGGTAAAGACCTCTACTCTGGTATTACGAGCAAATACAAAGACTTGATAAAAGCTGAAGGAGAACTTAATATAGAACGCGCCAAGTCAGTTTTAGCAAATGAAAAAATGTCCGATTCAGACAAAGCGGCATTCCAAAGCATGATAGAGAATGCCGAAGCCGTAAAACAAGCTTACGGCGAAATGAAAAACTATCTGACAGGTATTTTTGGACAATTGGGTAACGAAATGACTAATGCCCTTGTCGACTCTTTCAAAAAAGGAGAAGATGCATCCGAAGCCTTCTATAAGAGCGCAAGTAAAATGGTTCAGCAGCTTGTCAAGGATATGATATATTCCGTTACCATTGCTCCTATTGTTGCCAAAGCGCAAGAAAATGCAATGAAAATAATGGAAGATACCTCTCTCTCGGACGAACAACGTATGGACAAACTGATGACCGTAGTAGATAATATGGTTGAAGGAACACTTGCCGCTTCGGGACACGGAAAGCTTCTGTACGATTATGCTAATCAAAAATGGGAAGAAAAAACGGGTGAAAATTTTGAAAATACAGATGCAGAAGAATTTACGCAATCATCATCCAAAGGAGGATTCGAGACTATGACACAAGATCAGGCCGGAGCATTGGAAGGACGGTTCACAGCTATGCAAATGAATCTGATATCTATCGATGGCAATGTATCTAGAATAGCATCATGGAACCAACCAATAGCTCAAACACTCACTATAGATTCATTATCGGTTCCACTAAATGTAATGAGTGGTTCGGCCTTAAGGGTTGAACGAATGATTGAGGAAAACAGGGTCGTCGCTATTAATTCTTACTATGAACTGAAAGATATTAATAAGAATACAAAAGAATTGTATCAGATGAATGAACGGTTAAGTGATATCGAGAAGAATACGAGAGGGTTTAAATAATTAAACCTTTACGCATCTGTTTACTCGAATTCTGCTATTTGCTTCACAGAATTTTAATCTATATATACCTTTAAAATAAAACTAGAAATGCTTAGCGAGACTTACATAAATAACAAAAGCCTATGGGCTAACTATAGTGCCAGATTGATAGATGATTCTTTCGACAACTTAGATATGCATCCGCCTATAAAAGCGTATACTTCTAATGATTTGAGAGGACATGATGGTGTCCAAATATTTCTGAATAACCCCCGGGTAAATAAACGGCAGGTTATACTCACCTTTGCTATTACATGCAACTCAAGAAAGGAGCTAAGAGCAAAGAAACAGGCATTGGAAGCCGAATTATCAAAAGGGCTTATTCTTTTGAAAGTAGTTCCCAATAGAACTACATACAAGTTGATTTTAGATGAAGAGAGCACATTCACTCTTTCGTCAAGTTTGAGTTCATGCACATTAACGGTTCGTTTCACAGAACCCAACCCTAAAGACCGCATTAAATTATGATTGAGATAGGATTAATAAAATATGCACCTAGCGATTTAATTGTAGATATATTCGATAAGCAAGGATCTATCAAAGCTAAATATGTAATAGGTGATGATGCAATTTATTGCAATGAGTTGATGAATCAACACTATATCGAGTTTAGCTTTGTGCTGGATCGATTTGAGAGGTTTGATCGTGGAGATTATTTATTCTACGAAGGCTATAAATATTATGTTCTGAGCGATTATATCCCTGAAGAGTCGGATAGTTCTACATTCAAATATACTCTCCGATTTGACGGCGAGGAGATGATGGCGGCAAGCGTGCAGTTTTATTACTTAAGTCAGGGGCTCAAAGAATCAACCTGGAGTTTGACTAGTAAAGCAAGTAGCTTCCTGCAAGTGGCTGCCGATAACCTGAACCGTTATTTTGATGTTACAGATTTCGCAGTCGGCACAGTAGAACCTGCTGAAATTAAATCTATGTCATTCGATAATTCCTACGTATTCGATGCCTTGACTAACATAGCTCAAGAATTTGAATGTGAGTGGTATATCTCGGGGCGAACTATTAACCTTGTACAAAAACTAGCTGAAGGTGCAGAAGTAGATTTCGAAAATGAAGTATCTGTTTTAAGGATGAGTAATTCACGAGGAGCAGCCGACAAAAAGATAACTCGTATGTTGGCTCTAGGATCATCACGAAATATCCCTACCAATTACAGAAGTGTCGGAACAGGAGAAGCTGTTGATGCAATTTATCAGAAAAGACTTCGTATCCCTGCATCCAAAGGCAATTATATTGATGCCAAACCAAACATGACACCGGAAGAGGTGATAGAAGGGACTGTGGTATTTGAAGATGCGTACCCTCAATTTGAGGGGATAATCGAAACTGTTTCGATAGTGCCATGTACAGATACAGATACTAATACAAAAGTAGTTACCAACTGGAATGCTTACCGTTTTACGGATTCGAAGATTAACTTCAAAAAAGATTACCTTTTACCTGGTACTGACTTAATGATACATTTCAAAAGTGGTAACTTGAATGGATTTGACTTTAAGGTAATGTTTAACCCACTAAATAAACCTGAAACAGATGCAGCATCACAGGTGTTCGAGATTTACAGAGACGAATATACAAATATTCCGAATGATATATTCAAACCTGTAGAGAAAGATGAATATATTCTATATGGCTTCAATATTGCCCTTGTAGGAGATCAGTATGTGCCGAGGGCTGAACAGGAGCTATACGAAAAAGCTGTGAAGTGGCTAGATAAGAATAACAAAGATACCGATCTCTACGAGTGCCCCACTGTTATTGAGTACTTCTATAAAAATAAGTATGACTTACAAATAGGCAAGAAAGTGCGCCTTATTAATGATCGGTTTGAAAACGGATACCGTAGTAGCCGTATTATGGGATTTGAAAAAAAGCTGATCAATAAATACGATGCCGTGTATAAAGTAGGTGATAACCCGGAATATAAACGGATCACAAATTTAGAAGAAACGGTAAAAGAGCAAGAAATAATTATAGAATCTAATACTAACCAAAGCCTTCAATCTCGCCAAAATGGTGTGAGAAATACCCAAAACCTGCGCGCACTGAAAGGCCTAATATTCGATCCAGATGGTTACTTCGACAATACACAGATCAAGCCTAATAGTATCGAAACGATGTACCTTGCCGTGGGTGCAAAAAGCCAGGATTTCACAACAAGTGGAGTGAGCATAAAAACAAATAAGGATGGTAATAGCTATAGGGCTACTTTATCAGTAGGCTATATCAATCATCGTTCTTTGTGGTGGGGAGGAGAGACGGAAACTCCAGCGTCCAATTCACCAAAATACACATGGAAAGTAACACAAGCTTTCAATCAGATATTACAAGACAATGCAGCTTCTTATTACATGTATGTGAAAGCCGAAAAGCAAAGCGATTCGGCTGCATGGGAGTTGACTACCAATCAGTTGAAATATGCAGATGATACTAACTATTTTTATTTTCTGATGGGTGTTATCTACCCTGCGAAAGAAGATAGGCGAGATGTATCACTTACTAACGGGATGGCCTACATATCCGGTGGTAGTATTTACGGGGATGTCATTAAGTCTATCAATTATGTAGATGATGAGGATAAAAATGAGGGTAGTAAATATGATTTGAATAATGGCAGTATTCGGATAGGTAATAAGGTTAAAGGTTTACTTTTTGATGCCACAAATAAGGTATTTAAACTTTTTGGGATTACTCTTGAGTTTAGAGACTCTAAGGATAAGATAGTTACGCAAATAAAAGAAGATGGGTCGGCATTATTTTGTAATGAAAATGTATTGTTTAATAGTGATGGATCAGGGCAATTGGCCAAAGATATTAGATGGGATAAATACAATACTATGTTTATAGGTGATTTTGAAATATTCAATTCATTTTTACGATATAAAAAAGCAAATGGGACATCTATATACTTGGGAGATGGCATTAATTCAGCTATAGATAACACTGATAGTACTTTTTTAATAAACAATAAAAATACAGACTTAAGTCAGAAAATAATTATAAATATAAATAGTCAACCGCCCTCATTTGACAATCCTCTTATGCCTCTTCAAAATATAGCGTTAAATATATCTAAAGGTGCTTTCAGGGTAAGCCCTAACAACATTATAGACACCCCCGGACTTTTGTTTGCAGGAAGAATTAATAGTTCGTGCGGAGTTTTGTATATGTGGGGAAGAGGTGGAAGAGGTAAATTGAACAAGGATAGTTCATTTGCGCCTTCAAGAATTAGTGAAGGAGAGTATAAAATAGAACATTTTTTAGGGCATAATAATTATGTCGTTAATGTTACCCCTTATGATTATCCTGCCGACTGTGTTTCAAGCCTACATTCAGTTACTAATGATGATTTTGTAATTCTGTTTAGAAAATTTAATGCTGCAAAAGTAAATACCAATTTCTTTTTTACTGTATTCGGGGAGAACACTAATGACTCATATTAGGAAAACATTAGGATGAAACAATTACCTCTATAATAAAACTTTGAGCTATATAAAACTTTAAGTTTAAAATACAAAGTTATACGTAGATGCTAACCAGTAAATGCATTTATAGGATTTGCTGTTATATCTGTTAATCTCTATAATCAAATCTTTCTCCATCTGTTTATCTCAGGACTTCGATTCATTTCGTTGGCTTTTTCTGTATATCTATCTTTATAATAAAACTAAAATATGAGCATGAAATTCTACAAAGGGGAGTCAATAAGCATTGTATTCACTGCTTACGACAATAATAAAAAACTTATTAATATTAGCGGGTATACGAAAGAGATTACTTTATTTACACCTTTTTCATCGAAAATAGTAAAGGGTGTAACTGCAATCGACAATAATTCTTTTCGTGTAGAAATAACTGCTGCTGAAACCTCAAGTTTAGAGCATGAAGGATGCTTTAATATAATACTTAGCCTAAAAAAGGGAACTGAGGTGAAAATAGGAAAGAGTATACCTTGCGAACTTCTTGACATTGAAAGTTCAGGTTGCAACCATTCAGGTCGTCTTTCGATTGATAATAGAACTATAAATGTCGATATGGGCATTGATAGTAATAGTATCAACTTCGAGATGAATTTTGGCAATGCAATAAACATGATAGGTGGTACGGAAGCCGATGCATATATAAAAGAAGCCGTAAAGGATAAAGCAGACAAAAAAGAATTCTTCAATGTATCTCAGTTGAGAGCTAAATACAATTATAGTGATAAAAAAGCTGCTCGTGAGGATGTACCGGACTATCTAAGAGCTTTAGGACAGGTTATAATATACCAACTCTCTACTGGCGACTGGATAGCAGAGCAATTTATAGCAGAGATAGCTAATAATAATCTATGGATAGCTGACTCTTCTTGGAAAGCTTTCGGATCGGGTGGTGTTTTAGATGTTTCCGAAGCTCAAAAGAACTACGCATTTGAGTCTAATAATGCTGCTAGAGCAGCCGTAAAATTACACGACAGAAAAAAAGGGCAACTTATCATTTATAAACTGTCCGGACTAGGCTGGGTTTATGAAATGTTTGTTGGCGATGATGTCGCTGCTTGGACTAATGATACTAAGTGGGAGCAGATAATCACGAGTAGAGCCCTTCAATTATTATCAGAGAATATTGATACACAGTTTCGCAAAGTTACTGAAGAAGTAACCAAGATCGCTAACCGTAAAGCAGATAATGTCAGACTTACCGATGATAATAAGCTGCAACTCACAAGCAACGGTACTGACATAGGAACCCCGTTAGAGCTTCCATCCGGAATAATTAATCTGTCGTACAAAAATAACATCGAGTTTGAGAGTGGATTGGACGCCAGAAAAACTGTAAAAGCTACAGACAGAATATTAGGGCAGATCATCACCTATAAACTAAACGACGGTACTTGGATATTAGATCAGTTTATCGGCGAATCAGTCGGTTCATGGGAATCGGAAGGCAGCTGGGTGAGTTATGCCCTCTTAAGAGATCTATCCCCAATCTTAACCGAACTGGACTTATTACAAGGTCGTGTCGAAAATCTGGCTAAAGTTATCAATACCAAAGTCGATGGCGCTTACACTGAAGATGTGGACGAAACAACGCTCGATCTAATTCTTACCTCGAATGGTGAAGAAATTGCCCGAACAGCCATACCTAAAGGGGGTGGAAGTACAGGCCCGGCCGGAGTCGTTATGCGATTAAGAGCCGTTGGCAGTACTTCTCTTGTTGTTGGCGATGATTCGGATGCTATCGTACAATATAACTGGACATCCATTGATCAGGAAACAGGTGGTGATACCGGAGAAGGTAACGTGTATATTACAGTAAATGGTATGCCGGCTTACAGTGGCGTTGTTCCCCAAGGTGACAATCAATATAATGTCAGAGATACCCTGAATCTGGGTGCAAATATTGTCCGTGTCCGTCTGACTGATGGCTATAATAATGTAAGGACAATCACATTCAGCGTTCAGAAAGCTTCGTTGATCCTTACATCTACATTTGCCGATGATATTATTTATAAGACAAGCCCTGTAACATTCAGATATACACCTATTGGTGCAGGCGATAAGAAAATAAGATTTTGGCTGAATAATATCGAACTCGCACCTGAGATAACTACCGCTTCCGGAAAACAGCTCACAAGAAATCTTACAGCATTACAATCAGGTGCTAATTCTATACGAGTAGTTGCAGAAAGTTCGATCGATGGGGCACAGCTGAAAAGTAATGAACTATTTTATGAGTTCATCCTTGCAGATACCGGAGTAACAGAGCCGGTGATAACAATATCTTATAGCAAAATAGAGGTATCTCAATTTGAAGTAATAAGCATTCCTTATCTTGTTTATGATCCAATTAATGCTATAACGACTGTTGAACTGGCAATAGACAATATAGTAAGACAGTCTTTACAAGTTCCCCGATCAAGACAGCAATGGGGTTATTCAGCTATTGAACAAGGTAACTTTAAAATGGAAGTACGATGCAGAAATGTTTCCAGAAGCCTTAATATTTCAGTTGTAGCTTCAGAGTTTGATATTACTGAAGAAAAAGGCGACCTGCGATACAAAGTATCTGCAATAGGTAAATCTAACAATGGTGCAGACAGAGCTTCGTGGGCGTATGGTGATTATGATGCCATATTTAAAAACTTTCTTTGGGCTGAAGATGGTTGGCAAAAAGATGCAGCCGGAAATAACCATTTACGCCTGATAGGCGACTCATCTGTCGATATCGGCATAAAACCATTCAATAGTGCTGTAGTATTGAACGGACTCACACTCACTATTGAATATGCAACTGCTAGTGTAACCAATGCTGCAGCTGAGATTATATCCTGTATGTTCGGTGGAGTAGGTATCGTTATGACTCCATCTTCTGCAACTATCAGCTCAGGGCAATCAACATTGAGTGCCAGATTGGATAGCTCAACTAAAACAAGTATTTCCTTTGTAGTAGAAAAATTAGCAGATAATCGTCTTATGTATTTATTCATAGATGGCATTATGTCAGGATCTATGCAATATCCGAGTACAGATAACTTTGCACAAAATACGCAGCAGGGTCTGACTATTAACTCTGGAGGTAGAAGTTGTACAAATATGGTGTATTCGATTAGGTGGTATGATAATAATTTAAATTTTGACCAGATATTTGGTAACTATATTTTCGATATTGAGAATTTTAATGAAAAGATAGCTCTGTATCAGTTTAACAATATTATGGATGCTTATGGAAGTATCGATTACAACAAAGCATTGGAGTTTTTACCTTGTTTGACATTTATAGGTGAGTTACCTACAATTAAAGGGACTAAAAAAGATAACGATATTTTATTTGAAGATCGTAGAGCTCCTTTAAATTCATTTACCGCAGTAGGAGCTAAAAATGATGTTCAAGGTACTTCTTCCCAATTCTATCCCAGAAAGAATTTCAAGTTTACGTTGACGAATGGATTAACTCTTTCTGAAACCGGAGAACATCTTGAAATGTATCAATTGCAAGGAAAACAAATTCCTGCCAAGATATTCACTATGAAAGCTGACTTTGCGGAGTCTTCCGGAACACATAATACGGGTGTTGCCATATTAATTGATGAAGCGTTAAGAAAACTTGATTATAAAATTCCCCCACAAGGTACTGATGATAGAGTTAGAACAACTATTTACGGTTTTCCTATCCTTGTTTTTCATAAAAAAACAGCTTCAGACAATTCTGAATTTGTAGGTAAATACAACTTTAACGATGATAAAGCATCTACACAAGTATTCGGGTTTACTCCTGGTTGCGAGTGTTGGGAGTTCCTGAATAATACAGCTGATCGTTGTTTATTTAGAAATGCCGACTTTACAGGCACAAATTGGTTAAACGACTTTGAGGGACGTTATCCGGACGGACATACAGATGCCACTAACTTATCTAAAGTAATTACATGGGTTTATTCGTGTATTGGTAATCCTACTAAGTTCCGACAAGAACTAGCCGAACACTTTAATGTAAATTGGCTTATGTTCTACTGCGTAATGACAGAACTTTACGGTATGGTCGATCAACGTGCCAAGAACATGATGTTGACTACATACGGTGAGCGTGGAGTAACCGGTGAATTGATCTGGTATTTCATATTCTATGATAATGATACTGTATTAGGTATTAATAATGAAGGTCGGATCGCTTTTGAATATAACATCGAGTCTCAAGATATTATCGGTAGTGGGCATGTTTGGAATGGTTGGAATTCCGCATTATGGACTCTTGTTGAAACTGAATATAAAACAGAACTTCAAGCAATGTATAAACGTATTAGAGAAAATGCGTTATCTGCGAATGCTACTCTTGAAGTATTACAAGGTCGGCAGTCTAGTAAATGGAGTGAAACCATTTATAATCAAGATGGCTACTTTAAGTATATAGCCCCACTAACTGCACCCAACCCGGGAAGTCAACCTAATTCGGCATACTTGTATGCATTACAAGGAAGTAGAGCCAGACATCGAATCTGGTGGACCCAAAATAGGTTTTTGTATCTTGATAGTAAGTACGCTACTGGAGATTTTCTCAGTGATTATGCCACTATGCGACTTTATACACCAACTACATGGACAGGCGTACAACCAAATGCAGATTTCACATTAACTCCAACTAAAGCTGGTTACTTACAAATTAAGTATGGGTCGTATGCAACGACCGCTGTTAGAGGTTCTGCCGGAACTCCTTATGTTATAAAAGCTCCGACCGGGACCACCTTCAATGATACTGAGACTATTATTTATGGTATCAGTTCCATTAAGTCATTAGGGGATTTAGCTCCTAAGTATCCGGGGACAGTTGATATAACAAACGCAGTTGCTTTGGAGGAACTTATAGTCGGTAGTTTAACCTCAGGCTATAAAAATAATAACTTGACAGGGTTACACACTGGGACTAATGAGATGCTTAAAAAAGTAAATGTTGCTAACTGTCCTAACTTGCAACAATCGCTAGAGTTATCTAAATGTTACTCTATCACGGAAGTTGAAGCGCGAGGATCCGGTATTACAGGGATATCTTTACCATCATCAGGAGTCCTTAAAACAATGTATTTACCTGCAACTATAGCATCTATTTACATTAAGAATCAACCTTTGTTAACAATACTGTCTTTAGCAGGATATGCCAATATTACGACAGTAGTTATAGATAATGTTCCTAGTGTAGATAGTTATGCCTTAGTTAAATCATGTATTGCAGCAGCTAATTCGAAACTTAGTAGAGTAAGAATTATAGGTATTAATGCAAATGACTCTTCACCTTCTACCTTAGCAGTTTTATCAAGATTGTCCGGAGAAGATGAAAATGGTAATCCTACTGAAACAGCTGTAGTTACAGGTCAATTATTTGTATCTCAAATATCTCAGTCAGGATTAGATAAATTTAGACTATTATTCCCTCAATTAACAATTACCGCAGGAACTATTATTGATGTTATTGATTTTGAAGATTCAATAGTAAAGAATTTAGTAGTCACTAAATGGGATACCAATGGTGATGGTGAGATAAGTTCATCGGAAGTAACAAATGCTGTTATACCAACAGGTATGCTTACTGGAACTGGCGCTAAACTATTTAATGAACTTACTTACTTTAAAGGTGGGGTAAGTAATATTACCGATATAAATACATTAGAAGAAGTAAGTATAAATCCTAGATATGCTGTGTTAAGAGATTTACCAAATCTACAAAGATTAACTATAGGCTCTGAAGGAGAATCATTAATAGATACACCTTCTTTAAATTATAATGTTGTGACTAATACTTATGAGGTTCCTACAATTGTTGTAAGAGGAAGGTATTATGAAAATTCAAGAGGGGGATTTATATTAGCTAAACAACAATCAAATACAGGAGAAGATTATTATAGAGCAGTTTTACCATTAAGAGGACATTCAGCTGTAGTAATAGATGAAAAAATAGTAATGCATATTAACGATTTTAAAAATAGTACATATCCTTGGGGAAGTAGTTTAATAAGTTTAACCTTAAATAATGTAAGAAATTTCACTCTTCCTTATTTTCAAAGTTTAAACTCATTAACTATAAGAGGATTTTCAGAAACAGTAAATGATGTTGTTATAGGAAGAAATCCTTTGAATACATTGATTATAGATGATACTACTGGAAATCCACTTACTACTTTTGCCATTACATCTATTACACTCGCATCTTTAACTGTTACTAGACTTACTTGTAATAATTTATCAGGATCAATATTTTCTATGTTAAGAAGCGATGGAGGTACTCCTGGAATACTAGAGAATGTGGATTTACCAGCAACCTATATTCCTGCTAAAATCTCACTATCAGCCGCTTATGGCGTTGCAGTATATAGGAATCTAAAATTAGTACTTAGAGCTAATTCTGTTATTCCTTTAGAATATAATGATTCAGCGGTTTATCAAAACTTAACAGCAGTGTATGTACCAGATAGTTTAGTCTCAGCCTATAAAGTTGCAACAAATTGGAGTGGTGCTGGTTTTGTGAATAAAATATTACCAATAAGTTTATTAGGTTAATAAAAAATAAAAATAATATGGAAGAAAAAGATACAAAAACAATAGTGATAAGAGAAGAGGAAGAAATTATAGAAGAAATTGTATATGATTTTCCTCCTACAGAAGGAAAAGTGTGGAGAAGAAAAATAGATGGATTAACCTTCTGTCAAATCGAAAAATTAGGAATGTTATTCTTTGTAAATGGTAAAAGGTTAGATCAACCTATTGTAGAGACAGCGGATGATTATGAATTGGTAGATATAACAGAAGATCAAGTATAATCCCCCCAATAGTTTACAAGTAACTTTATGACAATATTGTTTATTACAAAATATTTAGCTGGTGACATGATCTCTTTGGTTAAAGAGATCAAAATCGCTCTCATTCCTTTCTTTCTTGTGCTTATAGCCATGATAATTGATTTAATCTTTGGCATCCAGAAAGCAATATCGTTAGGAGAAGTAAGAACGTCATACGGACTAAGGAGATCAGGTAAAAAGTTTATAGAGTATTATTCAATCTTGATCTTAGCTTTAACGGTCGATATATTAGCGTCAATAGTTGACAGTTACAATTTGCCATATATCACATTTACAGTAGGGGTATACTTAGTAATTACTGAAGGTATTTCAATCAGGGAAAAAGCATCCGAAAAGGAGAGACGCAAACAGAATAAAGATATAGGTATGCTTTTGACTATTTTCGAAAACAGAGGCGATATTTTGAAAACCATCACCGATATAGCAAAAAGAGAATTAGAGAAAGAAAAGGAGGAAAAACAAGATGCAGAATAAAGCGAGAGGGCTAAGAAATAATAATCCGGGTAATATTCGTATCAATGCAGATGTGTTTCAAGGAGAAGTAAGACCCTCAAAAGATAAATCATTCAAGCAGTTTGAAACAATGGCTTATGGATATAGAGCTATGTTTGTGGATCTATCTAGCAAAATGAAAAGAGGGGTTAATACCATAGAGAAAATAATAGAGATTTATGCCCCTCCTTTTGAAAACGATACAGAGGCTTATATAAATTCAGTATCTGTAAGGTCTGGTATTGCTAGAGATAAAATATTGTCAGAAACAGACAGTGCAGATTACATTAAAATAGTTGCTGCTATGTCTAGCGTTGAAAATGGAACTCCTGCTGTGATGAGTGATGTAGAATGTGGTTTTAAAATGCAAAATCGTATCAGATGAAAAGCTACATAATAACTGCTCTATTATCATTTATTTTAGGTGGATTGATATTCTTTTTTATTGGCAGATCAACTATTCAAAATGAGGTGAAAACTCAGTATTTAAAGGGAGAAACTATAATAGGATCAGTTAGTAATAATAAACTAGCTCCTATGTCAGAGGTAAAGCCAGACAAGCCTATATTACCAACAAAGAATTTAGAAATACAATATAACGATACAGGGTGTATTAAATATATCTATCAGGTGGTAGACACTTCAGCCATTATTGAAGACTATATTCTAAAGCGTTCCTATGATCTAAAAGTATTTGATACTAAGACTTTAGGTGAGTTAAAACTATACCCTACTATCCAGTATAATAAATTGACATCTTTTGATTATGATTTTACGCCTATGGAGAAACAGACCACAGGCTTCAAACTGAAAGTGTTGCAACCATTTGCCTCGGCCTCTTACTCTACTTTAAATTATATTGGTATTGGGGGTGGTGTGTTCTATCATAAGATAGGTATTGAGTATCAGCATCAGCGAGGAATATTTAATAATGATAACGGGCATCTATTTGGATTGAAATATAAATTTTGATATTTTCACTTTTTAAAAATAGATGTTCCGTTATTTTTTAAAAAAATACTCTAAAGTGATTTAATCCAATAATCTATTTGGTAAATACCGGAGATCTGATTTATAGGTATTTCAATAGAATGCGCTGAAAGCGATATGCTATAAAGTGTATCGCTTTTTGTATTTATTGGCAAAAATCTAGTTATAGTATCATTATCTTGAATAGAAATAAAATGGGCCTTGTTAAAATCTATTTTATCAATATTTACAATGTTATTCACTCCGATCATATCTCCAGTTTTTATTTCCTCTAAATATGAAGTGCCATAAAATTTAAAAAAGTGAAGTGCATTCACATTCTCAATACTTACATGCCCGATAACTTTGCAATTACATGTTGGATTATCAGCATAACATAAAGTGATATTATCTGAGAATATTTTCGTTGGTTTGTACATTTCACCCAATCCACTAATCAGCCAATTTAGGTCAATACTCAATTTTTCATTTGAGCCTATTGCCTGTATTGTTTTGCAAGATGGCAGACTTTGTCTGCCACTAACTATATCGTAAACAGTTGTATATCCAACATTCACTTCTTTGGCGAATGCTTTTAAATCGTTTCTAAATCGATCAGAAATAATAAATTGAATTCTTTCATTAATACTCTTCATGTAAATAAAAGTTAAATAAATACGCAATTGCGTATAACTGGAAATATTATATTAATATTGTGACAAACACCCTACCTATATTTAAAGACATGAATGTACCATTCTCATAAAATATACATTCACTATCCTAGTAATAATGGAAACCTTAAATATAGTGTTATGAAAAAGAACGACAAAGCTACAAATGTCGAATTTTTATTTATTCTTTCGGATTACCCTGTATTGGAATCATGGTATATCGAAAAATATGGAAATAATAAATATATAGCATTAAAAGCATTAGTTGATGTTTTTAATGTCGAAAATAAATATTCAATTTTCAAAGACGATATTATTATATGTGAAATAAATAGCTCAATTACATCCACTATTTACGATATAATGCCTAACTTAAATGCAGTATTATCAGAGAAAATAGTGTCTATTAATAGAAGTGTGATGCTATAATTACGTACGGTCATTAATATGCCTTAATAAGGTACTAAAAAAGGAAAAACAGCTATAGAAACTGCTTTCTCTTAAATTTAGTGGAGAAAAAACTCTATTATTTACATTTTATGAATATCGAAGAATTTCGAGAATATTGCCTCTCAATAAAGGGTTCTGAAGAATCGATTTCTTTACAGACTCGCAAAATACTGGTGTTTAAAGTGATGGAAAAGGTATTTGTCTATTTCACGCTGGAACCCGAAGACGGAATTTTCAAGGCATACCTTAAATGTAATCCCGAGAGGTCGGTTGAATTGCGTGAAAAATACAATGGAGTAAAGCCCGACGACTTTAAAACCCTTTTGTGGAATTGGATTACGTTGGAAAGTGATGTATCTGATGAGTTGATTAAAGAGTTAATTCAGCATTCAGCAGATGAAGTGATAGAAAAACTCCCCAAAAAGAAACAGGAAGAATATTTCAATATTTAGTTATGGAAATCAAATATATTTCAGAAAATAAGAAACAGTTTCTCGATTTATTACTTTTAGGTGATGAGTCGGAAGATATGATAGATCTTTACCTAAATCGTGGAGATATGTTTGCGTTGTACGATGGTAATTTAAAAGCTGTTTGTGTAGTTACACAAGAGGATAATACAACCTGCGAACTGAAAAATATTGCTGTATATGAGCAATTTCAAAAACAAGGCTACGGAGCTGCACTTATGCATTATATTACCGAATACTACAAAGGAAAATATGAAACGATGATTCTGGGTACAGGAGACGTTCCGTCGATTTTATCATTTTACAAGAAATGTGGATTTGAACTCTCTCATCGAATCAAAAATTTCTTTACAGACAATTACGACCATCCAATGTTTGAAGAAGGTGTTCAACTAATTGATATGGTTTACTTGAAAAAGAGTTTGAAATAAAAAAATAGAGATATGAGATTAAACAATGTGCGACTATTAGTTAAAGATTATACAAAATGTTTTAATTTTTATACAAAACAAATAGGTTTAGAACCTGCTTGGGGAGATGAAAATAGCGGATATGCAAGTTTTAAAGTTGCAGATGGCATTGAAGGCTTAGCCATATTTGTGTCGGATTGGATGGCAGAAGCAATTGGAAATGTAGATAAGCAAATCCCTGTTGATTGCCGTGAAAAGATGATGATCGTTTTAAATGTAGACAATGTAGATAAAGAATATCAAAGGCTAAAGGAACGTGGTATTGAATTCATCAATGAACCACATGATATGCCCGATTGGGGAGCGCGTGTTGTTCATCTGTATGATCCGGAAAATAATTTAATAGAACTATTTACTCCTTTATCTCAAGAAAATTGGTCTGAAGATCTTTTGATAGAGAATGAAAAATTCTAGATCATCACAAGAAGTGTTTGATTACGTAGTTTCAAAAAAGGCTGTTATGCCTCGTACAGCATTACGTTATGCCATTGAAAAAATGTCTGCTAATTTAAAGGCAGAAGCAATGGAAAAGGAAACAAAAAAAATTAACGGCTGATTAGTTACTGACATACTGTTGTCATGCGAGAGTGCTACTTTTGTTTTGAATTTTAAAAATTAGAAAAAAATGAAGAATGTGTATATATTTCTTTTCGAAGGCTATTCAGATTGGGAAATAGCTTACTTAACTCCCGAAATAGCAAAAAACGAAGGGTTCGCTATAAAAACTTTTAGTGCCGACGGAAATTTTGTCAGATCAGCAGGTTATTTACAGGTCATACCAGAATATTCGCTTAAAGACATAAAAACAGAAGATATCGACATCTTGATTCTTCCCGGAGGATTTCCTTGGGATGGCGAGTTGGACTATATTTTACCATTGGTAAAGCAATTATATGATAAACATATAACTATTGCAGCAATCTGTGGAGCAACTATATTCTTAGCGAGAAAAGGATTCTTGAACGATGTTAAACATACGAGCAACGATCTTCAATATTTGAAAATGGTCGCTCCGGAGTATACAGGTGAGCATCTTTATCAGCACGAAAAGGCTTATTCAGATAAGCATATCATAACTGCTAATGGAACTGCTCCTATCGAGTTTGCAAAAGAAATATTCGAGTCCATTTCTCTATATGATTCTACCCGAATCGAAAAATGGTATCAATTATTCAAAAATGGTATTTGGAGCGAATAATGAAATCTCTGGCAAAAGAAGTTTATTAATTTTCAACAAAGATACTTTAAGCATCACTTTAAATATCTAAAGACAAGTGTCGATTTGAGATTTAATTGAAATAAAAACACACACTCAAATAATGCATAAATATCCCTATTTTTCACTATTTGAGTGCAAATATATTGTAAATCACGAGAATCGTAAATTCAATCCCACTTAAATAGTTTCATACCTATAACTAAACAAATAATGCCAAGAGCAGATAACATACAAGTCGGATAAATCATTTCCATCCATCCGGCTCCTTCATTAAAAATGCTTCGGACTCCATCGGTTAGCGCAGTCAAAGGGAGTAGCTTAATAACTCCGATGCTCCATTCGGGGAAATTATGGTAACTAAAGAAAATACCTGATAGCAACATCATGGGCATTTGTACAGCATTAATCAATCCAGTGCCGACCTCCGTTTTAGTAGTACGGGATGCAACCAAAATAGCGATTCCTGTAAAAGCGAGATTACCGGACAGAAACAAAACAATCAAAGCTCCGATGTTTCCCTGTATATGAATATCGAATATTAGCCATGCAAAAAATAGCAAAATCAGAGACTCAACTACATTCATAAGAATGCGGACAAACATCAATGCAAATAGGAAATTCGATTTTTTCATCGGAGTTGCAACCATCCGCCTTAACAGTTTCTGAGATCTTCGTTCAATGATTGTATAACTAACTCCCCACATAATAGAACTCATCAACCCGAAAGCAATCAATCCCGGAATCAGGAAGTCGATGTAACGAACACCCATCAATGTCAATGGCTCTATATCCGTATTCTCAGTATTTATGCTTGTCTCAGGCGATTTTACCAATGCCGAAAGCTTCATGTATGCTAATTGAGATTGGGAGTTGAGCGGATCAAAATGATAAACGGCTTTTCCCAGCGAGTCTGTAACGATCACATCTGCTTCACCTCTCTTTAATGATATGATAGCTGAATTCCAATCGCTTTGTGAAAACTTAAATACAGTATTACCCAGTGTTTTGTCGCTGATTTTCCAATTTTGAATGTTTTCTTCTTTGCTTTCCGCATCTGTACCATAAACATTGAGAAGCGAATCTAGCTCTGTTTGATTTTTTTCAACAAGAACAATATTAAATTTTGATTCTGTTTGCTGTGTAAAAGCCAGTCCCAATCCGATGGAAATAAGTACCGGGAAAACCATACCCCAAAAAAGGACTTCCGGTTCACGGACTGTCATCAGAAATTGGGTTTTGAAGAGTTGATATAATTGATTGTTTTTGATTGATTCCATTATTGAAATAATTGAAAGTATACAAGTATTTATTAAAGTACTACATTTCCATTCTCACGAAGAGCTTTTCCTGTGAGATTGATGAATAATTCGTCGAGATTACGGGACTTTTCGTCCAATAATTCAATCAGTTTCCCTTCCTTTAATATTTTCCCTTCATCAATAATGATGATACGGTCACAAAGCGATTCCGCTTCTTCCATATAATGGGTTGTCAGGATTAGAGTGGTTTCTCCTATGTCTTTTAATTCTTTCAGAATATTCCAAAGGTCGAGTCGCGAGTGTGGATCGAGTCCGGTAGTGGGTTCATCCAGAAAAAGAATTTGCGGAGTATTTAATAATGCTACACCTAAAGCAAGCCGTTGCCGCTGACCTCCTGAAAGTGTTCCTACCATCGATTTTCGTTTACTTTCCAGCCCTGTCAATTCGATGATTTCATTCGCTCGTTTTTGACCAAGCCGGAAAAAACTAGCGAACAGGCATAAGGTTTCAAAAACAGTCAGCTTGTCGGAAAAACGTGTTTCCTGCAATGATAGACCAATAATTGACCGAAGTTCTTTTTCATTCTTTTGCCAATTTTTACCCTTCAACAGAATTTCTCCCGAATCCGGTTTTTTCAATCCTTCCATCATTTCAACCATTGTTGTCTTTCCCGCTCCATTAGGGCCAAGTAAAGCCACAAATTCTCCGGGAAGTATTGCGAAAGAAATACCTCTTACAGCATGTACATCCTTGAATGACTTATATACGTCTTTTACTTCTATCTGATGCATTATATATTTATTAACCCCATCAATTTATCATTGGGGTGATAAAAGTAATAACGAATTTTATGAATACAAAGTTTTGGTCTTTCTTAATATATATTATTTGATTATAAAAAATTTCAATAGAGATATTCAGATAAAAAGCATACGGAAAGAATTAGCACGATATAAAGTAGATATACTATGCTAAAATTCACCACCAAACAATTTATTGTGTAAGGTGTAAGTATCTTATATGCAGCCCCCACCTATGTTACCACCTGTTATTGAAAGAAGAATAATAACATATTATAATAAAAATCTCGCTACTTATTCCTCTACTATTTCAAAAACTATCGTTACCCTTCCAGCCCCAAGAGCACTTTCCAATCCCGAAGCATTATCAATAACTCCAATCCTGCTATAACTGTACGAGGTCGAGAAACTCTTATAGAACAATACCAACGTTCTCGAACCGAAAAGCATAATATCGCCGTTACGGATAGTTCCCGGACTGAATGCTGCTGTAGGCAAGCTGTTCGGAAGGTCGTAATACTTTTCGTTTCCAGCGTGTTCTGCCATATTTATCGTTATCGGAAGCATAGCCCTGAATGCTTTTGCCGTTTCATTATTTGCAAGAGTGGCTGAAAATGTTTCCGAGCCGACTTTTATCCTAAGTTTCATACCTTTATTTTCTGTATTATCTTCTCCACCATTGTTATTATTGTTATCGTCGGTCTGCCCGCTTTCGGGAACTTTAGGCGTGGCAGGAGGATCATCCGAGCTACACGCCGAAACATTCATTGCTAGTAATACGGTGAATGCTATTATAAATAATTGCTTCATAGCTTTTGATATTCGGTCTATCTTAAATGTTCCCTAAAGAAGGATTCCAGTTTATCGAATGGTATAATATCCAGACGGTCGTATAAATCCACATGAACAGCCTGAGGGATAATCATTAACTCTTTGGGATCGCAAGCTGCTTTGTAAGCGTCTTCGCTGAAATAGCGAGAATGTGCATTCTCCCCTGCAATCAGCAAAACGGGTCTTGGCGAGATTTCTTTTATATAGGTTAAGATCGGCATATTCATAAACGATAACACATTGGTAACTGTCCACGAACCGTTTGAATTTATTGAACGCGGATGAAAACCCCGCTCCGTTTTATAATAATCAAAGTATTCTTTTACAAATTGAGGTTCATTGCCTTCAATTTTGTCAGGCAGTCCTTTGGGGGCTAAATCCGGAGTCCTATTTTCTGCATCCACCCAACGCTGTAGGCTTAATTGCTCTAATGTTTGGGTTCGTTGCTCCAATGTTGTGGTATCGAAATAACCGTTGGCATTCACTCTCGACATATCGTACATACTTGTGGTTGCTACGGCTTTAATTCGTTTGTCGACAGCGGTAGCATTTAACGCAAAACCTCCGAAGCCGCAAATACCAATGATGCCTATTTTGTTTCGGTCAACACTCGCCTGTATTCCTAAATAATCAACAGCCGCACTGAAATCTTCGGTGTTAATATCGGGCGATGCTATATGTCGGGGCTCGCCTCCGCTTTCTCCCGTATAAGAGGGATCAAAAGCAAGCGTAATAAAACCACGCTCTGCCATATTCTGTGCATAAAGTCCCGAGGACTGCTCTTTTACCGCACCGAAAGGACCGCTGATAGCAAGAGTCGGTAATGCGTCATTGCCTTTATTTTTCGGAATATACAAATCGCCTGTAAGCGTAATTCCATAACGGTTTTTGAAAGTTACTTTCTGACGGGTAACCTTATCACTTAAATCAAATGTATAGTGTTCTTTTTGCTCTGTATAATTCATATTCTCTGAATTTTGATTGTTCGTTTTTTGATTTTGGCTATATGATTGTCCTAAAAACATTAGGGTTAAAACTGCCAGGATTGATAGTCTCTTCATTTTATTCAATGTATTTAATGATTTTCGCAGGAATACCGCCTACAATCGTGTTGTCGGGTACATCTTTTGATACTACCGAACCTGCCGACACGATAGCGTTTTCGCCAATGGTTACGCCTTGAAGGATAGTTGCTCCTGCCCCAATCCAAGCGTTCTTTTTGATATGAATAGATTTAGGTACAAGCGAATGCCTTTCTTCTGGCGAAACAGGATGCCCTTCAGACAAGATACTGACGTTGGGGGCTATCAGGACGTTATCTTCGATGCTGATACCGCCCAAATCGAGGAAAGTACAGTTGAAGTTGATAAATACGTTTTTACCGATTTTGGTATGCTTTCCATAATTGATATAAAAAGGGGTAAATACGGAGACACTTTCGTCTATTATGCTATCTGCAATCTGGCTTAACAAATTTCTGATCTCAGCAGGATCAGAAGAGCTGTTCATTTGCAAGAGTAGTTTTTTTGTGGCATAAGAAGCCTCCCGCATTTTATAGGCTTGTGGGTCGTCGCACGGTATAGTTTCTCCGTTTTTCAGCCGCTCAAAAATATCTGCTTTATCCATCTTTGTGTTTTTTAATACAAAGATCGTGATTTATCAGCCTTTACAGTTAACGATTTTCAAACCGATGATTAAGAAATTCAAACTATCGATTCCCTGAGAGATTTTGGATTTGTTCCAGTATGTTTCTTAAAGAAATTATTGAAGTAAGTCGGATATTCAAAACCGAGAGCGAAGGCGATTTCTGATATATTCCAATCCGTATGTTGCAATAAAGCTCTTGCTTCTGCAATAATCCGTTCCGTAATATGTGTGGTGGTCGACTTGCCTGTGATTTCTTTTATGGCACGATTTAAATAGTTGGTGTGAATATTCAGGGTTTGTGCATAATCCTGTGCTGTCCTCAGTTGCAGCGGGTGGTCGAAAGTTTCGATTGGGAATTGCCTTTCCAGCAATTCAAGAAATACAGATGTAATGCGTGCAGTCGCTTTTTTAGTTTGGTGATAATGTTCTGTCGGTTGCAGTTTTAACGCCTCGTGAATAATCAGGCTAATGTAGTTCCGAATTAGTTCATCCTTAAAAGTATAGTCATTTTCCTGCTCTTCAATCATTTTCTGAAAAAGTGTATTCAGAAACAGCCTTTGATGCTCTGATATCTCTAAAACAGGAGTTCCGTCAATTTTGAAGAACGGCGATTGAAGGAGGCTCTCCGAGCGTTCAGATTGTTTCAGAAATTCTTCAGAAAAAAGGCAGGTATACCCAACGTATGTAGTTGATATTGTTTCCCATGAATAAGGGATATGCGGGTTGCCAAAGAACAGAATTGTACCTTCCTGCTCAAAGCTTCTGTCGGCATAGTGAATAACGCTTTTACCGGTAGTAAGACAAATCTTGTAGAAATCTTTACGACTATAAATGCGTGTGGCATTACTGTCGTCATCAATCTGAAATGCCTTGAAGCCTTTTAGCTTGAGTTCATTGTTAAACTCCGAAATGATGCGTTTTGCTTTCATAGTGTAAAGATATGAAATTCAAACTTATTGTATTTAAGTTTTTTTGTGTTTTTAGAGTGAAAGGGCTCATTATGTTCGCGAAAAATCTCAAGTAAAGTGTATCTCTCAGGCTTGTCTCTACCTAAGAAGCGGCTAACCACAGCTTCAGCAGTAATGTGTTCAATGCCGTCTTGTTCTAAATCCCGATGAATCCTGATAAATTTCGCACGAATTGAATCAAGATACATATTTAATTCATTTGCCAGGAGAGAACGCTCATAGGCTTTGCCTTTGGCGGTATCCCATAGCTTCGGGTTGATAGTATTCTTTGCTGTCGTATCGGTTCGGATTCCGTCTACGGTGACTCTAACAACTATTGCAGCTCCTCCATATACTGAATATTGCTACCATTATCTTGCTATATACAAATAATTTAACCTTTTCGAATCTATTCCTGTAACGAAATTGTAACGCTTTACAATGACTTAGAAAAATACCGAATTGTTTTTAATTCTAATAAGTAGCTTCTACAATCAATGGTACGAAAAAATCCACAAGAAAAAACTCCTTTATATTAATGGCTTGGCTCTTTGTCCCAATCTACATAGGGCTTTTGATAGAGGGCATCTTACAATAGATGAAAGCTATAAGGTCGTTGTAGCAAACAATGTTGAAGAAAATACAGATAACTCTTCTTCACTCAAACAATTTGAAAATAAAACGATAATTCTACCTAATAACTTATCGCACTATCCCAAAGCAGACAATCTGCTATGGCACAATGAAAACGTATTTAAATAAAATAATAATAATAAGCAGTATAATATTATCCTCATGATCTAGTCAATTGGTAATTCCTCTAAACAACAACTTGCAAATGATTATTTTATGAATAGGTAATTTGTGGTCGCAAGTAAGACCCCTTAACAAATTTAAAGAAATAGCTTTAAGATTATAACTCTTTCATATTCTTACACCGAGATGTATCTATGGCGCGGATATAATCTGACTCGGCTTCTATTGCCAGTACTGCCGTATCTGCTGCATAGATACGAATTTTGCGTCCCTCTACCTCTCCTTCCACCTTCACAGTGGTGTTGTCTGCGTCTACTGGTCTATATGATTTGCGTAGTCCGCTACCAAAATCATTGATGAGTTTATCATTCACGCTTGCCAAAGTAATGTTCATGCTGAGCTTCTTGCCCACAGCATCTTCCGACACATCGATAGTGATGACCGGTGGATTTTTTCGAACTCCCCAATCTTTTGCAGTCAAAGGTTCTGGCTGATCATAATCGTTAACATTTATCACTTGTTTTTCGATAAGCTGTACCGATTCTATTGGGTTTCCATAACTCACTACCAATCTCAGATTTTCGTTTTTCCTAAAGTCAAGACTTGTAATTTTGTTATCCATGCAAGAGAGCCTATACAAGCCCAAACTAGTGCTAGTATCGAGACCCTGAAGCCTATTGTCGCTACAATCCAAATGAATCAAATTAGTATTAGCAGGAAGCTGCAAACTAGTGAGGCGATTGACCCGACACTCCACTTTCTCAAGCTCTGTACAATTGGAAATCAAGAGTTCGGAAAGTCTATTTGTGGAACAATATAAAAAGTATGTAGCTCTTTGTTATTACCCAAATCTAATTTTTCTATAAAATTTCTTCCACAATCCAAATTGTCCAATCGAGTGCAAGCCGACACATCTAGTTCGGTGAGTTTGTTGTTGTAGAGATCTAATCCTCCGAGTGTTTTACATTGTGACAAATCGATAGATTTCAACTGGTTATCTCTCAAACTTAAAAATTCCAAACCAGAAGGAATATTAAAATGGCTGAGATTGCATTTCCAGATAGAGAGGTTTTTAGGGGAGGGTGTGTCCCCAAACTCTAGCTCTAGTCCTTCAATATTATACAATGTAACTCTCTCCAAAGACTTGAAGGGAGACAAATCAAGCGAGAGACTCCTAAAATCTGTAAGGTCGAGAATCTGTAAGTCCTTACAAGTCTCAAAGTTTGGACATTTACCTTCTGATCTTATACTCAAAAGGCTAAGATTTGGACAATGCCTAAAATCAATGTTAAATTCTCCAACCATACACAGCGATTTCAACGAGGTACATCCCACAACATCCACTTTTCTATCTGAAGTTCCCGCATCATTAGCAACGTTTAAAATGTCAAATTTTTGTTTTCAGAAATATCAACACTGTACACACAACAAGGATAGGGAGAGTCCTTATAGTTCATAGATATAGACATACTTTTGGCAAGCGTATTGTTCCCATAGATTTTCACATCTCCTTTTGATTTACATTTTATTTCAATATCGTATATTCCGTAAAAGTCATAAGATGGCGTGGATTCATACTTTTTGAGTTCTCCATCGCCCAAGTCTAATGTCACACTTGCCATAGAATCGGCTGATGAAATGCTCAACCGAAAAAAGGAACTCTCAATATCGTCACACACGAATAGTGGCTATTGTGCACTCCTCTTGTGCTGTGACAGATAATATGCTAAGGGTAAATAATATATAAATAAGATATTTCATCTAGTAACAAGTGAGTTTGGTTAAACTACAAATATAAGGGAAAAAGCTTTACCACCAATCAGAAGTTTTTCAGAGTATCATCGTTTTCAAATCAATAAACAATCTCCTTTCAACTAAGCTTGCTTTTGCAAGCTTTTCTTTGTCAACAAGGGGACCCAGATGGATATTTTACCAAGTAAGAGCGCCAAGAAAAAACAGAGTGAGCTATAATAAATCTCTTACATTTATTTGAGACTAATTGAAAAAATGTAACGATTTTGTAACGAATTTATGTGAATAAAGGTGCTATTTTATGACTTATTTTGAGAAGATTGAATGTCTGAAGCTATTTAAAATATTAATAAACAACCACTTATGTCATTTACATCTCCAAGGGTTCGATTCCATACATCTCCTAAAGAAAAACCCTTGAAAATCAATGATTTTCAAGGGTTTACATCTTATCTTTTTGTTCCAGCGGAGAGAGAGGGGACATATACCCCATCCTATACCGCTATAAATGAATGCTTTAAAATTCTGAAATTTTGACTGTCCCCGAATTCGTCGGTGCGTGTTTCCGCAAAACTAACTGAACGTCATACTGTTACAAAAATATACAAAATTATCTACACTGCAAATGTTTTATTAGACTATTTTTCAGAAAGTTATAATAAATAATTCGTAAAGCACTCCTTTTTTTCGGAGGGAACTGTATTTTGAAGTTTCTATTTAAGGCTTCTTTTAATGAAAAATGGAAGTAAACTGGACCTCTTACTTATACTTAAAACCGTCTAAATCTTTGAGCTAAAATATCCTCACACTTATCAGTTATAAGATCAATTATTTCCATTCCTTTTTTACGAGGGATACGGATATTTTCACCTACAACCAGCATGTCTTCTATTGTAGGATTACCATTTTTATTTACTGAGGTAGCGTGTTCTCCATTGTATCCTTCTCTGCTAAGAGTCAAATCGTATGCCGGGGATAAAGACCAGTTACCATTGCGGCAAATGAAGCTAAAGTTTTTAGCATGATCGTCTTTGTTGTCTGTTAGAATATTAAAAACCATTCGACGAAACATTTCATCGACCTGTGCAGGATCTTGTGTGAGGAATCCTGTTAAATGAAGCAATGTCTTGTAGTCGAGTTTTGGGTTATGGATGGATTCGCTGAGTAATGCTCCTGCTGTAGCAATATGTAAGCGACTATAATTATCAATATCGAAACGTTTACTGGCAAAATATTTGCCTTGCAAAAGCTTAAAGTCTGATACTTCGATACCACATGAACGGGCAGTTTCATTATATAGAAATTCCATTTGTCCCATATCTATGGGATCATAAGTATGCCTAAATTTCACCAGCCAGGGACCTTCTTCGTCACGGTATAAACATTTAGGGCGGCAACCTCCTGAGTTACCACTATTAAAATAGAGTAGATCTGCTCCGGTATCTGTTTTTTCGGAAAGGACATCCAGTGCCAATTGCTGTAAATAGTCTAACTCGGGTAAAGCTTTTTCTTTTCCGACAAATGATTCTGGAAGATAAGATAGAGCTCCCATTCCCGAAGTTCCGACAATACTTAATCGTTGAATAGGGGTAAGAGTACTGTCGTCTATTCCTTGTTTTCTTAGTAAGCGATTGAGTAAATAGCGTCCATAACCATCAGGCAAACTATCTTCAAATATGCCGAAGTTACCCCAAAATGGTTCAGGCTTAGCGATAAATAAATTCGATTTTAATGGCAATTCTATAGGAGAAATAGAAAAACCGGACAAAAGCCAACTCTTGTCGTACTGAAATGCACACAATCTATTATCGGGCGTCATCGTCAAATCCCCAACCTTTTGGTCACGGTATTGGATGAGTAGTTTATTTACCTGTTTCATTACGGCTCCCTCTTTTTCGTTCTTTATTTTTATTGATCATCTCAAGTTCTTCCATTGTATCGTAAAGTGGTTGAGAAAGTAATTCTTTTATTTCTTTTGTATAACCGAGTGCTTTAGCCAAGGCTATATAGGAGGTTAAGGAAATTACAAATTTTTGCTCAAACTTGGCTATTGTTGGAGCAGGAATTCCACTTATCTCCGAAAGAGTGTTCCGTGAAAACCCTTTTTCTAAACGTCGTTTCTGAAGATTTTGTGCTAAAATCTTCTGGATATCGGATACTGTGTCAATATCAAAGTTGTACAGTAAAGGCATATTATTATATCTATTAATAAACAAATACAAAGATAATGAATATAATAATATACATTATAAATAAATATATTTTTACACGATAAACTTGGTTAAGATAAAAGACTTTATTACTGTTATTGTTGCTTCAGATATTGTAATCGCTTAACTTAACTCGTATGTCGCTTTACAAAACTGAGAGTTCTTCCTTCAGTTTGTCAAGATTTATATTTTGATCTCAGTTATCTCCAGCCTATTCTAGAAATCATCAAACGATAATTAATCAATCTCATTCTCCCATTTTTTGTGTCAATAACCTCCTATTACGCATTGATAGGTCTCATATAAAGTTAATCCTCTATAATTTAACAGACAATAAAATATGTTGTTTATTTTATTAATAATGTATTCCCATCTTTACCAATTTGTTAGGTGGCATTTATTTATTTTCTAAATAATTACTTACAATATCCCTAAACTCTGTGTCTAAGTTGATTTTATCTTCACATATAAGATTTACATATATTTGAGTTTCAAAAATGCCATTATTGACTCGTTTCAGATACTTTTTCAGTTCTCCCAATTCTTTAAATAAGTAATCTTGTTTTTTTAGCATCCATTTACAAGAAAACAAACAATTAGGAGTATTACTACATTGCTTAAGTTCATCATCTAGAATTTCAATAGATACCCCATTGCTTGTATTTTTAGCCGAATAACCTTTGCAGGTTGAAAGGGCATCAACTTTTGTAAATTGTTTTGTATTTAGATATATGTCTATGTTAACAATTTCATCAATAGCATTCTTTTCTAAAGAACTATTAATCATCTTTGAGTCCTTTAACTTATAATCTAATCTGACATCACATTTATCCGTAACCAGATGTGATATCCAATGGAACATGAAGGGTATTATAAATTTTATAAGTTTGTTGCTCCTTATATGAAGGTGTTGAAAAAAGATTTTGAGAAGTCTACCCAAGGCTATAGTATAGCTTAAGAAAACAGGTATCTTAAATACCATTTTCTTCGTGAAACTATATTAATGTTTTGTAACCAACACCTTATCTATTCGTTGACCGTCTTTGTCGACCACCTCTAGCTCATATTTATCAAATATAAACCGTTCTCCGACTTCTGGTAAAGTATTATTCATACTTATTATTAAACCTGCAAGGGTAGTAAAATTGCCTTTCATATAGTTATCGGGATTAATATCGAAATACTTCATAAACTCTATAAACGAATACTGCCCGTCAACCAGCCAGCTGTTTTCATCCCGTTGTATTATCTGGTATTCATCCTGTCCTATTTCACTAATGTCTCCCAACAAGGCATCCACCACATCATTCATTGTTACAATGCCTACGGTAGCACCATATTCGTCGATAACAATGCCGTAATGTATCTTCTCTTTTCGGAATAATTCAAGCACTTTATAGGCATACATATTTTCATTAAGAAACAAGGCAGGAGTTACAAAATCGCTGATATTGAACTCTTGATCCGTAGCTATCGGGAACAGGTTTTTTAACAGAACAAGACCGAGAATATCATCCAGATTACCCTTTTTGCATACAGGGTAAGCCGAGTGTTTTTCTTCGTTTATCTTATTTTTCACAACATCCCATGTATCGGTAGTATTAAAAAACACAATCTCGCCCCTGTGTGTAAGCAAGGTACTTACTTTCCTGTCTCCCAACTCGAACACCCTTTCCACTATATCCTGTTCTATGCCTTGAATCTCTCCACCCTCAGCACTTTGTCTTATTATGGACTTTATTTCCTCTTCGGATATTTTATCATCCGCTGTATTATTAAGACCGATTATTTTTAAGAGCAGGTCATTTGTTACAGTCAGTAACCATACAAAAGGGGTGGTAAGTACGGACAGTATTTTCATCGGTTTAGCCAGTATAATGGCTATACGTTCGGGAAACGCCATCCCTAACCTTTTGGGCAGTAATTCTCCTAAAACAATGGATAGAAAGGTAACGGAAACCACTATAATAGTCACAGCAATATCATGTGCATAGGGTTTGACGGCATCAAACTGATTTAAGAAGCCTATAAGATTACCTGTTAATTTCTCTCCGCTATAAATACCCAACAGAATTCCGATCAGGGTTATTCCGATTTGAACAGTCGATAAAAATCTGGCAGGATTTTCTGATAGCTCCAGTGCGGTTTTAGCACCCTTGCTCCCTTTCTTTTTTGCATTCTCCAGTTTGAATTTTCGGGAAGTGACCAACGACATTTCCGACATCGAAAAAATGCCATTTAAAAGAATAAGTGCTATAATAATAATTATTTCCATATAATTTTCTGTTTAATCTTGCTTTACAATTTTGCTATTGACTTTCTTATTCAATCAATTCTACTTATATATTAATAAAACTGTGTTATTAATCAGTCGGGATTCAATTCCCTATTGGCTGATAGCATTGTTCGAAGCTCAAAGAAAATAAATAATCTTTACAATCCATATAAGCGGGCACAAGGATTTGTCTTGTTTGAGATTATACTCATGCGTTCAATTCTATATACTTTGTGATTGATTACAGCCAATAAATACGTTTTCTAACGAGGTAATAAGGGTTTAGATGCAAAAAAACAGTTTCTATATACGAAATCGACCATTACGGAGAACTTATTTTTTAGATTGTATTTTAACAAATAGCTTTGCTGTAAATTTAAAAACAACTAAAAAATTAAAAATGTATCGTCTCTATTGATATGTCACACTTTAGTGCTTATTTCTCTTTTATACCTACCTGAACCATATGCAATATAAAAGAATTTATTTCCTCTGACGATTAAAAAACCTAGCTCTTCCATCCAGAATAATCACTCGCTATATAAGAAAAATTGAGATATATAATTTAAAGTTTTATTGATATTAGTGAATATTATGAGGTCGTGCTTAGCTATAACTGACAAAAAAATAAACAGAGAAGGGAGTTGCATTAAACATCCCCTAATTCTGAATTACACTATTTATCAATACTACATAAATCGATTAGCATATCCATTAACTTTTTATCACCAGTCCAGTCCGGCAGATTTGCTTCAATTGGAATATTCACTTTTTCCAATGCCTCCCGTTTCATTTCAGTATCAGCCTTTGCATAAATCTCAGTAGTTGTAACACTGGTATGTCCAAGAAGATCTCTTATAATATCCAAACTTTCGGATATTATCAATTATCTGATTATATAAACTATGTATGCTCTAATTTTTATAAGATCAATCTAATCTTATGCTAAATTTATTACTATAACTAGATACAGCAATACATCACATATACTATACCTAGCTCGGCACCTTAGATATTGTTTAACTAGTTGTTCTCATAAGAATTTAAACAATTGATTAAATAACAGACAATTACACCCAATACCCTTCCACTATTGTGGCCTTTCGATTTTATTAGTTCACTTGATCTGAGATGTATTATAATGAACCGTTACAACATCTGAGGCTGTGGCACTGGCGCTTCGGTATCGGCTAACCATGCACAGTTGAAGCAGGCATTCGTTATAGCCAATCGTAAAGCAAGAGAGTTAGGGCTGGTTATATCTTCTAATGTATGCTCTACCGATTGCCTGCTCGATCCGGCAGACTACCCACATATTCTATTCGTCCATTGTTCCGAAAACGTATTGTACAAACCTATTACAATGGATATTAATGGAAATATACGCTGTGTAAGACTGTCTTGTCCTAAAATAAGTTGACAGATTATGAATAATAAATAGTTAGCTTTATCATAAAAATATATATTCCTATCCTAGGTTTACATCGAATGTTTTATTTCGATAGTTTTTAT
>NZ_JAAKEL010000052.1 GCF_011039205.1 Dysgonomonas sp. ZJ279 | reverse complement strand
TTCATAATGATATTATTGAGGTCTCAAACTTTATTTATAGTTGAATCTGAATAACAAGAAGTTCCTTCTCCAGCTTCAGTTGTTTGTACATCGCTACAACATTCATCTGATGGAGTTAGTTCCACAGAAAGCAAAAGCTCTGAGTCATGCCACCATGCGAAATATTAAGCAAAACCTGTTTTTTGCGTTCATTTACAACTCGCTTGGTATTCCTTTGGCAGCAGGAATCCTGTTCCCTGTATTCGGAATTCTTTTATCGCCTATGATTGCCGCTGCTGCTATGAGCCTGAGTTCGGTATCTGTTATTGTGAATGCTTTGAGATTGCGAAAATTGAAACTTTAATGCAAAGTTGATGTAGGTCGTTTCAGGTTGGTTTGACGTTTTGAAACTTACAGAATCAGTAGATACCTACTGTATGAGCAAATGTATTATGGCCAGAGCTACAATGTATTGCTAAAGAATGGACGAGGAATATTAAATAAGAGTAAACAATGGGAATCTTTACATTTCCACGCCTTTCTTCTTTTGATTGATACTGGAAGTTATTTACTGCAGAATTTTCACCTAAGTTTGATACATCAAACATTACAATTGAAGATAAATTTTATAGCCTTATCATTCCTGTTTTAACGGCATCAACACGCCACTATATCCCCTTTGCGAATATCTATTTGCGGACACACTGGTAAAAATTCAAGCCTCACGGTTTAGTATCAAAATATTATGCTCTGCATAATATTTTGATGCTAAAAATTTTACGTGTCGTCCGCTTCATAAAAGGAGCAAAGGGGATATAGCTCGCCGTGCCGATGCCGGTGCATATAAGACAGGAGGAATGTTATTGTCATGATTCGTCACGTGAACAGTAAAATAATGTAAGAGATCAATCTATTGTTTCAGTTTAGGGGGATAAAAGCTGCCGGCACTCAGTCCTTGCATATAAGTTGTCTATTTTCCTTTTCTTTGACTCTTCTGTGCGGCTCTGCCTCACCTTTACTTTAATTCCTAAAATAGGATAAAGATACGATGGAGGAAATTTCACTAACCAGAGATAGTTATTACAGCTATACATAAAAACCACAAAACATACTAAACACCATACTTGGTTAGATTAAGACGAAAAGATTTCAATGCACAGCATATAAGATAATTGACCCTATTGACAGAGAGACCTGTATTATCTGCAATCTCCCTGTATGAGAGGTCTTCTTCCCTGCTCATCTTAAAAGCCTTCTTCCGATGTCTGGTTAACTTATCCATCTCCTGCTTTATCAGTCCTTCTATTTCATTGGCAGTTACCTCTCTGAATGTATCTGATTGGTGATCTGCAATCTCGGCTAACAGACATTCTGGCAAGCGTTCAAATCTACCAATGACTCTCAGTTTATCAAATATCGGCATGTTATTAAACAAATTTCACTTAGAGAAACCATTTTCTCTAAGTAATTAAATACTTGTATCATTATTTTGCTTTTCAGAATTCACACGGTAATACGAAAACTGCTGGGTCAGTAAATAGAATTACGTGTTTTTAATGAACTTCCGTGTGAATTCCTAGTAAGCAAATTGTTTAAATATAATTCTGATCTGTTTTGACTAAGCAGGTTTCACAGCCTCTAGGTAATTTAGAGCATCAGTAACTTAAATTGATTGAGTAAGTAGTGTCTATGAATTGCTGCGAAACCTGAATTAGCCGAAGTCTGGGTATGAACTTCTTCTCTCTTCTCTCTCCTTCTCTTTTATTCTTTATAGCCTGGTTGTATTAGAATTGATATATCTTTGACACCAGCAAAAATATTTAAGCACTCATCAGTATTTAGTTAGAGAGTGTTTAAATTCCTATGTGACCTAATCAAATCGAATTAACAGCATACGGACCTAACCCGAATATACCTAAATTTCATTAGCAGTTTTCAATAAGAACAATAGTTGCATGAATTTCCGGATAGTATTCCCTATCTTTACTTAGGGTTAAAAGACTAATTCAATATTTCAGTGTATAATATAATTGAAAAGTAGTCCACTTAGTAATTGAAAAGTATACCACTAAGTGTCTCGGATGAGATTGGCTAAAGATATTTATTCTTCATCAGGTTGTAACATTTTTTTAGTTTCTTTAACTC
>NZ_JAAKEL010000051.1 GCF_011039205.1 Dysgonomonas sp. ZJ279 | reverse complement strand
AAAGAGAGACAAAGAGAAATATTAATGTACTTAAGCGCGTTGCACTTATACAAGACATTGTAAGGGAACGGCATGAGGTAGGCAATCAAAGTAAATCTAAGCGGCAAGTGTGGCGGTACTATGTAAACTCTATTTATCCAATGTCCGAACGGTCATTTTATCGGTATATGGGTATGAATGTAAAACAAGAAATACTAAAGACAAATTACGGTCAAATGTCGATAGAGTTTAACGGATAAATAAAAAGCCTCGCGAATTATTCGCGGGGCTTTTGTCGTTTTATAAATGGCTTATTTACTTTTTCTTAAATAGCCTCTAGCTTCATAGCAATTTGCATCTTCACAAATTATCTCCTCCGATACTTCGTTACAATCTGTTTTTTTTGCGATCAGATTTAGAAAGTCGGTATAAGACAAATCGTTGATCTTTAGATATGGGGGCGAATAGCTAACCTTATCTTTATACCATATACCCTCTTTTTGGAAATAAGAAGCCCACGCAATAATATCACCTTTTTGTTGGTTGGTGTCTTTTTCGGCAACTAAACCAACAATCCAAAAAGAACTAAGCGCGGTAAAGTCTTTATCTAGTTCGACTATAATGTTAAGATAAGTATGTCCAAGACCTAAATTTCTATCTATTGATATGTCTATGCCATTGTCAGAGCTAAAATTTTGTGCTATATTGTATCTTAGGCTAAAGCACCTTTTATTTGCATGGTCGAACAAATAAAAATCATACACGGGTATATAAAGCCCATCTTCTAATGAACCAATAATATACTCATTCGCAAATGTACCGAATAGTGAAAAATCGCCGTAACTATCTAAATATAACATTTTGTAATTTTTGCCATACATAAAACTTTGTTTGTTATCCAACTTATTAAAATAGCTCGTCGTTGTATCGGTGTTTACATCTATACTGATATGTTTATCTTTAACCCTAAAACTATCTAAGATAGTGGTAAACTTTTCTTGACTATATAGTTGAGCAATACAGCAAAGCGAAAGTATTAGAGCTATAAATATTTTTTTTATCATTATATTTTTATATTAAGGGGTTACTATAAGTCCGCAATTACCGATTCGTATATCCGTAATATATGTAGGGAAATCGTTTTCTTGCCATCCCATAGGAAATAATTTAGCCCCGCCGTTATCCGTTTCGCCTTCGTCGGGCGGCATTATGATAGAGTATTTAAGCAAATTGTCGGCGGTTACGACCCCAACACCTTGTATTATATTTCTGTCCTTATCTCTCTTTGGTATAGTGGGCATTGTAGAAGTCCAATTAATTCCGTACATATTTACACGGCTACCCGTAAATCGCTGTAAATTACTTAAGAAACTTTTGTTGTTAGCACTGTTACATGACCCTAAAACGAAATTACCGCCGCTTTTTACATTGCTTACGATAAATCTTAAATGTTCTACATTCATATATCTTTTAGGGTGATTTTTGAAAACCTTATCTTTGTCTTTTATAACATCATCTATATCACTGCCAAATACTTGAGTTTTGAAATTGTTATCAGCAAAAAAAACCAAATCGTCGCCAGCAGCTACATTGCCGTGCGAAATGAGTACAATGTTATCGGCTTTATTATTACCCATTAATTTTATAAGTTGGGTTTCGGCGTCCAATAAGTCCATTGCATACACGCCGAACCAACCGATAGTTTCGAGGTCTTTAAACTCAATTACATCCTTATCTTTGTCTATATCGTCAGGATCGTTGGGGTTGGGTTTAAAATCAATTACAATATATACATTTTCTATCGACGTCCAAGTTTGCACGAGTACATTATCGTTATTTGCGTCTAAAATTTCTAAAGCCATAGTATTAAAGTGTGTAGTTAATTTTGAAGTTTTCTATTGTGGCGATGCCGTCGGCGTCTACTTTGCCTGACACGCTTAATTCGTCTTTACCGCCCGCAAATTTTCGGTTGTTTTTAGACTTTAGTATAATTGTAGCGGTGTCGCCCTCGTTGTAGTCCATTGTTTCAATAAAGAGAGTGACGGGGTAATTCGGATAATCAATATATTTTTTCGTGTCTTGCTCTCCTTTTTTCCAATATACATCTTTTACCTTAAGTTTGGTTTCTTCTTGTGGTTGCGCGTCTTGTCGATTAATATCTGTTTGCCACCAATTTTTTTGGAAAACGAGTTCTTTATTTACCCGTATTGTGGCGGGCGATAGTGTAAAGTGTATAATATAATTGAAAAGTAGTCCACTAAAATAATTGAAAAGTATACCACCGGTTAAGTAAAATCCGCTAGAGCTTCTAATAAAGCCCTGCATTTTACTAACAAATATTAACATTATAAATTCCTTTGTGTATGAAACACTAACACAGAGGGTAAAAT
>NZ_JAAKEL010000050.1 GCF_011039205.1 Dysgonomonas sp. ZJ279 | reverse complement strand
TGTATAATATAATTGAAAAGTAGTCCACTTAGTAATTGAAAAGTATACCACTAAGTGTCTCGGATGAGATTGGCTAAAGATATTTATTCTTCATCAGGTTGTAACATTTTTTTAGTTTCTTTAACTCTGTACGACTGTCCATTCATGTTGATAAGGTATGCTTTATGGGTTAGCCTGTCTACCATAGCCGCCACGAGTACTTTATCCTTTACTATTTCGCCCCACCTGTCAAAAGCGAGATTTGTAGTAATGATTGTTGATTTCTTTCCTGCTCTCAGGGATAGGTGGTTAAAGAGTAATTCGCCTCCTTCTTTGTCACACGATACATATCCAAACTCGTCACAGATGACCATATCATAGTTTTGGAAGCGTAATTCAAGCAGTCTGAGACTCTTTTGCGACCTACATTCCCTGATTTGCGTAAGCAGCCTGGGAACAGAAGTAAAAAAGACAGTATAGCCCTCCAGACAGGCTTTAATACCCAGTCCAATTGACATATGTGTTTTACCGGTTCCGGGATTACCGCAAAATACGATATTGCGTCCTTCCTTAATAAATTGTAAGGTTTCCAACTCAGGCAGTGCTGTTTGTGCATCTTTAGGCAGCTCTTGCCTTACCAGTTCCTGAAGGTACTTTAGTTCGGGGAATCCGGCTATCCTGATACGCTGTTTACGGCGAGCCTCGATACGCATGTCCATTTCCTTGGTTAACAGTTGACATATCAATGCCCGGTACGACCAGTTCTCATCAGTTGCCTGAGTAATAAAGTCATCGAGCTCATCCCGCAGGACAGTTAGCTTAAGCTCTTTGGCATAGTTAAAAACTTTTTCTTTTTCGTTCAGATTTTCCATTTGCATACTGTTTATATTAAATACTTCCTGTCTCATAACTGATTATTAGTTTTTGGTAATGATTTTTATATTGTTTTCTGTGTCCATGATGCGTGAGAGATCCATCAATATCTTCATGGCTCCCTCTTCGATCAGAGCAGATCCATTTTTATGGCTGTCATCCAAATAGAGAGGTTCATTCGATATTCCTTGCGGTTCGTTATTGGCATACATCATGGCCTTGATCTGGTCTGCCGATATACTTCTCAGGCCTCGTTCCTTCAATGAACTGTACGCTTCTATTATATCATTATCGCTAAAATTGTTATCCCTGGCATACTGTAAAAGGAAGACAAAATCCCTGGCCTTGTCTGTAAAATGTTTATTGAACAAAGCCTGTATTTTTACCGGCATTTGTTTTAATGCCAGAGACGTGTTTAATGCTCCCGGTTTTCGCAACAGGGTATTTAGATAATGCTCCAGTTTGATGGACCACCCTTTCTCTCTGGAGTAAATCCGTTCATGTACGGCTACTTTGTCATTGCCAAAAAGGACAACCAGTTTCTCGGAGTACATCTTAACGGTAACCATTTTGCCTACCAGTGTATCGGGAACCGAGTAGTGGGAGCAGTTCATACAGATGGTGGACCACTTGTCTACCTTGTACTCAGCCATCTGGAAGCATCCCATCTCATTGGTAAAAGGTTTTAATGCAGCAAGGTCTGCTGCCAGTTCCTCCACTTTATTGATAGTCGAGGGGCTGCCACTGCGCGAGTTAATCTTCTCACATATACTCAGTAAGTGGCATTGAGCATCTGCCAGAGAGGTATAATGAAGATTAAAACTGAAAGCTTTACGCCTGACATACTCTACTGAACGCTCTACATGCCCTTTTTCCCAGCCGGCACGGGCATTACAGAAGCGGTAATGGTAACGGTAGAAGTTACTCATGCGAAGCAGGGTTTGTGTAGGTTCTTTCTCTTGTCCTGCAAACTTTCTGATGGCCACACGCATATTGTCATAAACCATAATGCAGGGGACACCTTTTACTTGGGCGAAGAAGTTACGATGAGACTCCATGAAGGCTAACTGGTCCTGGTGATGGAACAGCCAGGCATAACGCCCGTTACTATGGCTCAGGGTAAAGACGGCCAGTTGAAGACGGTGAAGTTTGCCTTTTAAGTAAAGCTTGACTTCACCCCAGTCAAACTCACAGGATTCTCCCGGTGGGTAATAGCCACGGATAAAAGTATCCCGGGATTTATCCTCTTTCCCCGCGGTGGCAACAGAAGCGATGTACTTACAAACCGCTGTGTAGCTGACCTGGAAACCTTTGTCTATTAACAGTTCGTAGATGTCTTTACCCCGCATGCACTGTTTCTTCAGCCCCATAGCACGCTTACGGGTGTTCTTGTCTAAACAATCGTCTATTAAATCTTTCAGGCTACCGGTAATAACACGGCGAGCTCGTTTGGAACTATCATAGCGTGATTGAATAGTTAGTATCGATTCCAGAGAGGCTTCCGGATCCGCACAGGATAAAGATGCTTCATACTCACAAATGATTTTATGAACGGTCTTACGGCTGATATCCAATTCTCTGGCTATAGCCCGTTTACTGTACCCCACCGTACGGTACATATGTATAATTGTTTGTTTTTCCACCATTGTTATCATTTTACCCTCTGTGTTAGTGTTTCATACACAAAGGAATTTATAATGTTAATATTTGTTAGTAAAATGCAGGGCTTTATTAGAAGCTCTAGCGGATTTTACTTAACCGGTGGTATACTTTTCAATTA
>NZ_JAAKEL010000049.1 GCF_011039205.1 Dysgonomonas sp. ZJ279 | reverse complement strand
GAGTTAAAGAAACTAAAAAAATGTTACAACCTGATGAAGAATAAATATCTTTAGCCAATCTCATCCGAGACACTTAGTGGTATACTTTTCAATTACTAAGTGGACTACTTTTCAATTATATTATACAGTAAATAATGAGGAGTCAATGTTCCAATTCCTATTTTACCAGCTGGTAAAAATACCATCCATGGATTTGCATAATTAATATTAGAATTATCCATCCTATCTCCTCCTATATACCCATATTCTAATTTAGCTCCATTGGCTACGACTCCAAATGAAAATATATCTCCCTTTCCATTAGCCGAGAAATTAAATTCTCTCGCCCATCTTGTAGTAACAGGAAGTTCCATATTTATATTTACTCCGTATGGAAAAATTGATGGGTTGGTTATAACTAAACTTTTGTTTCGTATTTCTTCAATTTGAGAGAACATATCTCCAGCAAAAAAAATAAAACATATTATTAAAGCGATCTTCTTCATAATTTTACATTTAAAAGTTTAGGCAACGAAGATAAAGATTTATAATGAAATGTTGTAAAATGTGAAAATATTTTTAGCAAAAAGTTATATCAAAAACAATATATCCCCCTACTCATAAAGGAAAAGGAGTAAAAGGTATATAAATGCTCCCCTAGTACCCCATAACGACCCCCGCATAGTACGATAAGAAAATAGAAACTTTACACGCAAATCAGCACAGTAAAACACATTCCAAATCCCTATAAAAAGTAATATACTATAAATAAGAATCTATTAATAAATCTGTATATCAAGCCTTATTATATTCTTTAACGGTTCAATGTGTAAAATAGAGTCAAATAAATCTAAAATATTCATTTTTAATAAATACTCAACTCAATTATTTGCAGATCATAGCTTTTGTTTACCTTTGTATCAATTCCAATTTATCAAAGAGTTGATTTTTGGAAGGACATATTAACGAAAGCATAAAAGCATTACTCTTGATTTGAAAATCTCGACAATTTTTAGCCATCAGAGAGTAATAGCAACACGCTTTCCTTGTCATCGTTATATAACCTCATAAGGTATTATATAAAGTATTGGCAAGGGGCGGTTGTCTATTTACTATCTTGAATGGCAGGGAGTCGAGACCCTTCAAATCAGATGTGTAATAGTTCAATCGTTCCCTTGCTTTCTTATTTTATATAACCGTCTTTCATAGGGAAACCGAAAGACACAAACTAAGTATTGTAAACTATGAATTTAATAGAAACAGAAAAAGTCGCAGTTGCATCCATTATCACAAATATGATGTGTGCTGATTATGAAATTACCTTTGATGAACATTGTTATTTTGAAAAATTGAAAGACAAGCTATCATTAACAGATGATATTATTGATAAGGCAAAAAAGATGTCAAGACAACTGACAATAGAAGTTTTGAAAGAATCATCCTATGAAGTAAGAAAAACCGTTGCATACATTCTTAAGGAAATGTCTACAGCTGGTGAAGGTTGTACAACAGAAAAAGTAATATTACTTAGAAATGTTTGCATTGCTTGGAATTTGCCATTAGAATTGATTTTTAATAAATCCTCCATAGAAAAAATATTGAGACTGTAAAAGAGCAATAAAATTCACAGTTTTAATTATAAAATATTATTAATCAATAAATTAAATCCAATAAACTAACAAAAATGAAACAAATCAAATTTATTTCGGTATTATTATTAACTCTTATATTTTTATGCTTTAGTGCTTGTAACAATGACAATGAAGAGAATGATCAAGAACCAACAATAGAAAATACAAAATATGATTTTAATAAAACTGATGCGGAAAATTATCTAAAGAAACTATTCTATTGGGATAACGCCAAAACCTTCAATATTAAACATATTACCTACTCTTATAAAGAAGTATTATATGCACCAACAGGAAATATCATAGAAGTATATGATTTTTCAACAATAGCTCATTTTGAAACTACAATAAATGGAGAGCCATATATTTATGATATTATCTATAATGGTGAAATTGTTTTTTCGGTGAAAAGTAACAGTTATAGTGTTCAAAAAACAAACAGCAAGACAAATTACTATAATTAATATAGGAGTTGATATTTACAAATTAATAAATCAAAACAAATCAAAAATGAAGCAGATTAAATTTATTTCGGCTATCTTGTTACTAGCTACATTATTCTTAGGTTTTAACGCTTGTAGCAGCGATGACGACAAAGACGAAGAGCAAACTAATTCTATTGTTGGCAAATGGAAACTAACCACAAATAATGGTTCAATTCATACTCATTTAGAATTTAAATCAGACGGAACATTTGAATATACAAGTACAAAGGAAACTGATTATAAAGAAGTCGGTAAGTATAAGATTGAATCAGATAAACTATATCAGATGTTCAGTGATGAAGAAGATTGGGTCACTTCTCAAATTGTTGAATTGAATACTATAAGTTTGATACTACAAGAATTTCATAATGATGGTACACTTTCTAATACTAAAGACAGTTATCAGAGAATTAATTAGAATAATAATTGAAGCGGTAAGTATGAAAACTATTTACCGTTTTGATTTTAATGAAAATAATAATATTAATAATCAATCTTGATTGATATATGAACAGACTACTAAATGTCAACTGAGATGTCAACCGCAAGTGTGAAGCAATGGCTGTGTGGCTCAACTGAAGCCTTGAAAACGAAGGCTTTGCCGAGTTTTAAAGGTCTTGATAGAGTATCTGACTACGGATCAGAAGGTTCTAGGTTTGAATCCTAGCGCGGTCACTTTTAATAAATAAGAAAGCATGTAATTCAATGAGTTACATGCTTTCTTTATTTAGATACTTGCCACTGCCTTTATTGTTTGAAGTGTAGATTTAGGGTTAATACATATTTACTGTAAACCAAGATGTAAAGGATCAACGGATCAACCCGAATTCTTGTGGACTAGGCATTTTTTTTTCTAATTTCGCATCATGCAAACAGGCTATGAATTATTATTACCCGAAGGGTTGTTGAATTACTTTGAAGTAGTTGAAGTTGAAACGTTA
>NZ_JAAKEL010000048.1 GCF_011039205.1 Dysgonomonas sp. ZJ279 | reverse complement strand
AATCGTTTCTAAATGGAGAGCGATTGCTATCAAATATCAGATTCCAAATTCAGAACAAGACATGATGGAATCAGCATTCACGTATTGACGGTAAGACCAATGAAAATGTGCATCTTCCGCTCTTTCGTTAGTTGCAGAAACTAAACAAGAAAAGCCGTATATTGAATATAATCTTTATATCGATCAGGACGATAAAACACATTTCATCTTCATCGAAGAATGACCCGACATAAAGGCATTGGATATTCATTGTCAGACAGAACACTTTAGAAGACTTGTTCCGCAAATAGATAAATTCTAATTGAAAAACGGTACGGTAATTATTATGGATTCATTTTGCAGATAAGTTAAGAATCATTTTTTCGCATAACAATCCCCACTTAGGCTTGTACTATTCAGCGGCAGTTGTTTCCAAAATGGAAACAACTGAATCGGATAGCAACTCGTTTGTTTCAAATATATTCTTAAGTGTATCACTTTACATAAGAATACACTTAGCATAATATCAGACTATAAGCAAGTGTACATTTTGGGACTCTTGTCCTCTATCCGAGAATGTCTTTGTAGTATATGGGAGCATAACCAACGGAATAGATTTTCACAGGGTTATTATATGTCTTAGTATTAAGATTTCAACATTAACAAATTAGGATAATACAACCATTGTTTTGTATTTGTTCCGATATGTTTTCATATATCTTATTTCAAAAATGATCGGCCCGCTCCTTCGAAAATCTACCTAAATATCTGCCTGAATAAAGATTGAAGGAAATGAGGTGGAAATTTCTAGAGTAGATAGCAGATATAAGACAGCCCATAAATAACTGTACCCGATACTTCAGATAGTACCGGGTACAGTTATTTATAATCCTGTCATTAGGGTTTTCAATTTAAGGAGAAGACGGACAGATTATGCAGAATATAAGATTCCGGCTTATTGTTATTTCTATTATAGAATTCAGTTTGTATAAGTTTCCTGATGGTTTCTGCCTGAAAAGTGCGTATGCGGTAGCATAATGTAATAATTGTTTCAAGATTGTAATAAACTGTAATACGTTCAATATCCTGTTCTTTGTATCTATACTCCTTGACAGCATCTTTTTCATTTAGAATACCGGCTTTGAAAATTGCCCGTAGATTGTTTCCAATAGTATTTTGATATACCATTAGCAAGTAGGCTATTTCAGGTTTTGTCATCCAGACTTCTCCACCGGCAGGAACTATCTCTATGGAGGTTCTTGTATTGAAATTTTCAGTTATTTTGATTATGCTTCTATTCATGATAATGTTATTTTACTATTGGAATTAATCCATTACTTTTTAGGTTTTCGCTTTACAGTATGTTTTACCGGGAGTATCGCTAAATTAAGCTCCAGGGTTGTCTCAGTATCAGTTGTCTCAAATGATGGCAATTGTTATTTGTGTTGCAACAGGATTTTTGAGAATCGTCGACAGCATATACAATGCTTTTTCACTCAGACTTTGTTATTGATGTCGATGAGAATCTGAGGTTTGAGAGGTGGTCAAATTTTTTGACCACCTTATTTTTGTCCTCTTCTGTCAAAGTAATAATGTAACCTTCGGGAAATTTATCAGAATTATTTCTTATAGCCTGATTAACATGTTTAGTTGCCACTGCGTACAAGTTTGCGACATCTGTATCCAGTATAACCTGTTGTCCCTGAATAAGAATAATTTTATCTTTAATTTTTTCTAAATTCATTGCTTTTAATTTCAGGTTTATTTTAGGCTGTTATTGTCTGATTATCTGATACATTCAGCTTTTGGGCTAATTTATCCATATCCTCGCTCAGCTTCTTATCGATTATCCGGGCATATATCTGAGTAGTTTTTATTTTTGTATGCCCCAATAACTTCGAAACACTCTCTATCGACATACCTTCTGTCAGGCATAAAGTTGCGAAAGTGTGCCTGGCAACGTGGCAGGTTATTTTTTTATCAATACCGCAAATAGTAGCAATTTCAAACAAGTAACTGTTCATTTTTTGATTACTGATAACCGGCAATAGTTTACCATTATCCTGTGAGTTTTCGTATTTCTTTAAAACAGCCGCCGGTATATCCAGCAAACGGACTTTGTAAGGAACCCCTGTTTTGTTACGTGTATCCATGATCCATAAATGACCATCTATTCCTTTCTTTATTTTATCTGTTGTCAGGTCAGATAAATCAGAGTAAGATAATCCGCTGTAGCAACAGAAAAGGAAAATATCCCTCACTTTGTCCAATCTTTCGCACCCGAATTCTTTATTCGACAGTACTGTTAATTCCTCCTGAGTCAAATACGAGCGTTCTATCTTTTCAAAATGAATCTTAAAATTGGCGAACGGGTCGGCAAAAGCTTCCCCCGTATTCTTAATATAGTAGAAGACAGCCCTCAAATGCTGAATCGTTTTCATTGTATTATTATTGGCAGAGTTATAATTATTGCGAAGAAACAAGTAAAAATCCTGAAGGAAAACAGTTGTAATCTCTCTGTAAGGCATATCAGTCACATCGTATTTCTCTTTCATAAATTCGCATAACCTTTTCTTTGCCGTTTCATATCTCATGTAAGTAGTTCGTGTAACCATCATACCTACTTTAGATTTGTATTGCTCATTGAATTTATCAAAATAATACATAATCGACTTGCTCTTTTCCTCTAATCCTAGCAATGCGTTTTTTATTTTATCAGGAGTAACATAACCATTGACATCCGTCAGTTTGTTATAATACATAGATGCTTTAGCCCGTATATTATCCAACATACGATTTAAGTTTGCCGCATTGACACTGTTTCCTTTGGCTTTTCCATAAGTATTATCCCAAAGCGAAGGGATAATTTCGAGCTTTGTACTGAACTGCGAACGTTCACCGTCTACAGTAATCCGTCCCATTATAATCACATTACCGTTTTTCTTCGGATTACCTCTTTTGATATAAAAAAGAATCCTGAATGTACTTCTTCTCATACTCTTTCGATTTAAATTACAAAAATAAATTTAATTGATTCGAAAGAAGAACAGGTAGGCAGACAATATGCGACAAAACAGAGACTTATGCTCTAAATCGGTACCTGTTTTGGCATTTTCAAAACAGGTACCGATTTAGTACCTATTTCTTGTCTGCCGTTGGCTTTTTGTAGTCTTTAAATTGGAATAGATATTAAAAAAATAGCTTCCAATCTATTGATTTGGAAGCTATTATCTATATATTTCTTTCTGATGTCTCTCAGAGACAGAGCGAAAGACGGGACTCGAACCCGCGACCCCGACCTTGGCAAGGTCGTGCTCTACCAACTGAGCTACTTTCGCAA
>NZ_JAAKEL010000047.1 GCF_011039205.1 Dysgonomonas sp. ZJ279 | reverse complement strand
GAGTTAAAGAAACTAAAAAAATGTTACAACCTGATGAAGAATAAATATCTTTAGCCAATCTCATCCGAGACACTTAGTGGTATACTTTTCAATTACTAAGTGGACTACTTTTCAATTATATTATACATCTTCTTGTTCCTTAGCCTCTTGTTCTTTGGCTTTAGCTAGTATTTCGGCTACTTCTTCATCGGTTTTGAATACAATGTTGTGTTCATCGAAATACATACCGATACCAAACTTTTGGCTCAAAGGGCGTATGATTTCGGAGGTATCAAAATGGAATGTTCTGAGGTTGATTAAATGATAATGTACTCCCCAACGGTCTTGGGTTATATCGTACACTACATATTTATCATAGCTGTAACCCTCCATGCGGATGATTTGGTTAATGGCTACTGCTTGCTGGTCTTTATCTATGGTTTGTCTGCTTGCTAATAAATATACTTTGTTCATGGTATTGTTATTTGATGTTATACAAATTGATGATTGGTATTGAATTGGCTTTTGCCTTGCGGACAGTGTAAGCCGTTCCGCTTCTGAATCCTCCATCGTGGTAAGCAATAAGCAATGATGAATTGTGTATCATGTAATCGTTACGGCGAAGAAAACAACCGTCATAGTATTGGCTAGACAGAATGATATTGGATGTGGCTCTGTCTGCTATATCTATATAGCGTAGTTTGTCCTCCCTGTCAAATGCTCTGTGATGTCCTGCGTATGGAACGACACAAAAGAGTTGTATATCGGAATATATCTTTTGTAGTTCCAATACTGCTTCCGCTGCTAACAAGTCGAAGCCTTGTGCTGCACCCACATAACAGGCTCTGAAGCCATTGTTATAGGCTTGTGTCAGCGTTGCCAACAAATCGGTTCTTACTTGCTCTGCATCGGTTGACCCACTAATGGTACGGTGTCCTGTAAAGGCTATGGATTTGCTTTTTTCTACATGTATGATATTCATAGTTGGATGTTTTAAAAGATTAATACTACAATCAGGGAGATAACTATCATCAGCAACAGGATAGAGAGTACTGAAAAGAATATGCTGACTGACAAACGGATGATTTTAAGCACGCTACGGATAAGTATATATATTCCCACCACAGACACTGCTGATACTCCTATTCTGTACACACACCACACGCAAACACCCAACAGAGCTACTCTACAAACCAATTTTATGTTAATTCCGGCAGGAGCGTCATTTTGTTTCATTATTTGTTTTTCGTTTCTCATAATCATGACTTTTTTTTTCTTCTGCGGCATCCGACAGGTCGGTCATTTTTGTTTCATAGAGCAACAAGAGGTATTGTGATTTTTGATAGAGATATTTTTTTGGGATAAATACGCTCGCCCAAAGGGAAAGAGGAAGATTTTCACGAAAAATGCGAAGCGGAATATCTATGACAAAAACACCATCATACCTTTGCTCGATGAACAAATGACCGACTTTGGATAAAGGAAGAATTGAGGAATGATTATAGGAGAAATGAAAAAGAAATGCAATAATCAATTATTTCAAAATATATGGTTTAGACCATATCAATAAGGAGGAGATGAGTTGTTTAAATCAAGGGTATATCGGAAGAATATACGCTTGGTTCTCTATCCGGGACTTTCTTTGCAGTGGATAGTTATGTGGTGCAGGGGGAATATACAGTAATAGTATATATTTCGGCTGCAAAGGTACGTAATTGCTTTTTTGAAAGAATAACTTGTGAGAATAATTTGATTATTTTATCGCTTTCCCAATAAGCGTTTGCGTTGTTCCAGAGTGGATTCAGGGGGTTGTCTTTCACTGGGCTTTACGATACAGCTATTACTCCCGTATACTGAGTGTAAATAATAGATACTTTATTCCTTTATAAAGCTCTTTCTCTATTTAATTGATAAAGGTATTCTCACAAGCATATTTCTAAATACCAAACAATCAAAGTAAAATTACTTATTTAATGTTTCATATATTAAACATATAATATATATTTGCATTAAATATGAATCATAATGAAAAAGACAAACGCAATATTATTACCAAAGTTAGCACAGATCTTAGCTGATATGGGCGAGAATATAAAACTTGCACGTTTGCGGCGAAAACTAACGGCTGAACAAGTTTCAGAACGAGCAGGCATATCCCGATCTACACTTTGGCAAGTGGAAAAAGGAGAATCGAGTGTTTCGATGGGAATTTATGCCCAAGTGCTGTTTGTGCTTGGATTAGAAAAAGACTTGTCTCAGATCGCATCAAATGATATATTGGGACGCAAATTACAGGATGCTGAGCTGCTGGTCGGCAAACGTGCTCCAAAGAATAAAAAATCTGCACAATGAAGAATCAAAAGAAAGAAATATTCGTTTATGCTGACTGGCTTGAATTGAATGAGGCTCAGTTAATGGGCAAGCTGACTGTCGATTATTTGAGAGGTAAAGAGATCTTTTCCTTTGAATATAATAATAATTGGCTCAACTCGGGTAAAGCACAAACGCTAGATCCGGATTTAATGCTATTCTCAGGAATGCAATATTTGAGAGAAGAGAAATCAAATTTCGGATTATTTCTTGATTCCTCCCCTGACAGATGGGGACGGGTTCTAATGAAACGGCGAGAAGCAATCTTGGCTAAGTCTGAAAAAAGACCGATGAGTACTCTTTTTGAATCCGATTTCTTATTGGGTGTTTACGATTTGCATCGAATGGGGGCGTTGCGCTTCAAAATAGATGAGGATGGTATGTTCTTAGACGATAATAAGGATTATTCCGCTCCTCCTTGGACTTCAATACGAGAGTTGGAACATGCCAGCCTTGAGTTAGAGAAGAATATAGAAAAGGATAATCCCGAAATACTAAAGTGGTTGAATATGCTGATGGCTCCCGGCTCTTCTTTAGGTGGTGCCAGACCAAAAGCCAGTATTCAACATACAGATGGATCGCTTTGGATTGCAAAATTTCCGAGCAATAGCGATGATCAAAATACAGGAGCGTGGGAAATGGTTATAAGTGAGTTGGCTCAAAAAGCAGGAATTAATATGGCTGAGGGTATTGTGAAAAAATACAACAGTAAATACCATACCTATTTGACAAAGCGTTTTGATAGAACTAATGAAGGAAAAAGAATTCATTTTGCATCTGCCATGACCTTACTAGGATATATCGATGGAGCTGATTCTCAAGATGGAGTAAGCTATCTTGAGTTAGTTGAATTCATCATTCAGAATGGAGCTAATGTAAAAGAAGATTTAATTGAACTATTTAAACGTATTGTCTTTTCAATAGCAGTGAGTAATACGGATGACCACCTCCGAAATCATGGATTTATTTTGACAACATCGGGTTGGATATTGTCTCCTGCCTATGATATCAATCCCAATCCTTACGGAACAGGACTGAAGCTTAATATATCGGAAGATGATAATTCGTTAGATTTTGATTTGGCATTGAGCGTTGCAAAGTATTACAGATTATCGAATCAGGAAGCAGAAGATATAATTGCAAATATTAAGAGAATCGTTTCTAAATGGAGAGCGATTGCTATCAAATATCAGATTCCAAATTCAGAACAAGACATGATGGAATCAGCATTCACGTATTGACGGTAAGACCAATGAAAATGTGCATCTTCCGCTCTTTCG
>NZ_JAAKEL010000046.1 GCF_011039205.1 Dysgonomonas sp. ZJ279 | reverse complement strand
CTGTGGAACTAACTCCATCAGATGAATGTTGTAGCGATGTACAAACAACTGAAGCTGGAGAAGGAACTTCTTGTTATTCAGATTCAACTATAAATAAAGTTTGAGACCTCAATAATATCATTATGAACTTATGTTCATAATGATATTTATATTATATTTGCGATAAGAAGAATAGCATGACACGTACAAAGAAAAACAGATTTATCCAGATGGCTCCTCATTTTAGCGGGTTTAAGCCTTTGGGGTTGCTTTATAAAAGGAAGGATGCCGTTATTATCAATTTTGAAGAATACGAAGCCTTGAAATTATGCGATTATGAGCATTTATCTCAGGCGGAGGCTGCTAATCTGATGAATATATCTCGTCCTACATTTACGCGTATTTATGAAAGTGTACGCAAAAAGATAGCAATAGCTTTTATTGAGGCTTCACCGATTATCTTTGAAGGAGGAAATACCGAGATAGCAAAATGGTATAAATGCGATGACTGTGAAATAGTCTTTACATTAAAAAATGATTCTGAAGCAAAATGTCCACTTTGCGGGAGACTTGCTGTCACTTTAAATAAACCTGAATTATGATAATCGCAATTTCATCGGATGAGAATGATTTGAATCAAACAGTTTCAGGCAGTTTTGGGAGATGTCGCTATTTTTGTTTATATAATACAGAAACACTCGAAGCTATATTTGTAGAAAATCCGGCGACATCAAGCCCGAAAAATGCAGGAGCGAAGGCAGCTTATTTTCTATTAGAACAAAATGTAGGAATAGTAGTAGCCTGCCGCTTTGGAACCATAGCTATTGTGTATTTAAGAGAAAATGATATTCAAATAGTAATACCTCAGTCACCAAAAACAATCAACGAAATTATAAATCAATTAAAAAAGCAGATAATATGAAAATTGCTGTACCAACAAGAGGAAATATTGTGGACGACCATTTCGGACACTGTGAGGCCTATTCGGTTTTCACAATAGACAACGATAAAAATATCGAAAATGCTGAATTATATCCATCACCGCAAGGATGCGGATGTAAAAGCAATATCGCATCTCTTTTACAGGAAGAGGGCGTGACTGTCATGCTTGCCGGTAATATGGGGGCTGGAGCTTTAAAGGTGTTGACCGGCCATGGGATTAAAGTATATCGTGGTTGTTCGGGTAATGCATCGAAGGTAGTTCAGGATTTTCTGGATGGAAAGATTATTGATTCGGGCGAAGGATGCGACCATCACCAAGAGGGGCATCAATGCAATCATGAATCGTAAATGGAAGTAACTGTTCTAATAGATAATAACTTTGGTCCGGAAGAAACCAGAAATATCAACTTAGAGATTCCTATGCACAAGAATCAATACAATTATAAACATTAAGCCTTTATCTTTAGAAAATCAAGAAAACGTATTGAAACCTTGTTCTCTCAGCTCTGTGATCAGTTTATGATTTCGTAGAAACTATGCCAAAATTTTGATGGTTTCAAAAATATAACATTTTATAAGGTTATGGGTCTGGTAGTTATGCAGATCATAAATTAAATAATAATAATTGAAAAACTTATATTGTATGATTAATGCACTACGGGTTCACTTAAGATCCAAGCAATGAATGCCGGTTATCTTTTATCTAATTTTTTGTAGAAAAAATGATCGAATGAAAACCTTCCTGCACCATAAATGAGTAATAGGAGAAGTAGTAATGTCATCGAAAAGTCTGTACGGGACTCATGTGCCATAACCCAGAATCCTTTATCGAGTAAAACAGGCAATTTAGTTGTAATTAATGCAGTGAACATAATTATGATAAGAGGAATTGTTGCGATCTTAGTCAACAAGCCCAATAATAGAAGTAAGCCACAAATAATCTCAAATGTTCCGACAAAATAAGCCAAGAACTCAGGGTTGGCAAACCCGATCTTCTCAAAACGTCCGGCTCCTACTAATTCCGGTAAGATGTATTTCTGTATCCCTTCGGATAAAAATACCCACCCTACAATAATACGTGGTATCAATGGCTTGTAGTCCTGTGCTGTCTTTAAAACAGCATGTATAATTTTCTTCATAATTTAGTTTGTTTATCAATGGATGCGAAGTCCAAAACTTACTTCAACATAAATCCTATACTATATTAAGAATAATAGATAACCTACAATCGCACTTCCCAAAACGATAAATGCACTGTTCATCTTCTTAAAAACAAAAATTACAAGCAGGCTTAGAACAGCTATAACAATTGTACGCCAATCGGTCAATGTCTCTTTGCCCATTTCTAGACAAACAGCTAGTATAACTGCGACCGAAGCTATATTTACAGCATTGAGGAAGGCTGCCATAGGTTTCGATTTGCGTAGTTTGGGAATAACCGGATTCAATACAATTACAAACAGAAAAGAGGGTAAGAATATTCCAATAGTTGCCACCATAGCACCCCATACTCCATTTATTTAATTGCCAACCGATAAATGTCGCCGTTGAAAGAACCGGACCGGGTGTAAATTGTCCCACAGCAATGGAATCAATAAGCTGCTGACGGGTAAGATACCCACTAACAACTAACTCTGCGTCTAAAAATGCAAACAATACATAGCCACTACCATACAGCAGGGCTCCAATCTTCAAAAACAGCAGAAAGATTTTTAAACTTCCGACAGGCACATTACCTGAGACTCCAACAAAGAGAGCCAATGGAACAAAACTGTTTACGGTTGCCTTTATGTTTTTCAGATAATATAATATGAGCCCTGCACCACCACAGCCTAGCAGGGCTATTATCTCGTTGATACCCATCAAACACGCAATAACTGTCAAAACTCCTAAAATTCCCAATTCAATATTTTTCAACGCTTTTTTTCCTAAACTCACCAATGCTCCTATAATTATTGCAATTACGGCAGGCTTTATTCCATATATAAAAGGTGTGACATTGGGTAATTGACCATATTGTTGATAGAGCCACGCAAACACTGATGTAATAAGAACAGCCGGAAGGATGAAAGATAATCCGGCAACGACAAGACCTTTA
>NZ_JAAKEL010000045.1 GCF_011039205.1 Dysgonomonas sp. ZJ279 | reverse complement strand
ACATCCGGCTCGCTCGTGTCCGCAGTGCATGGCCATTTCAGAAGAATTGGGTCCGGGAATAAGATTGGTTGCACTTATTAAGTCTAGAAAATGTTCTTGAGTCATCCATTTTTTCTTTTTCACCACTTCGTCTTCCATCATCGCAATATGTGCAGCAGGTCCGCCAAAGGAAATAGTACCCAATTTTAAAAAGAGTTTCGCAATTTCCTTCAGATCATTATTTATTTCCATAAATTGTTGTTAACTAATTAAGTTTTGTTAGAACGATAAAAGAGCCTCTGATTGTATATATTCATGTAATAACCAAAGTATATCTATGACAAGCCTGCCATAGGTAAGTATAAAGCTATACGAAAATATTGAGACAATTAATAAGTTTTCAAATTTATAAAAACACTAATATCATACAACGATGGAATCACATAGAACAAAAAACAGAAGTACTGCAAAATCAGATTAGCAAAATGCCATGTCAACTATTTGAAAATAGCCAACATATCTTTAACTTGTTTTGTAAATAAAGATACTACGACTTAAAGTAATCTTTTATTCAAAAGTTGATGGTAAACTTGGTGCCTTATTTTCAAGTCTCAGAATTCTAGCTGTAGCTCTATATTTTAAAATATTGGAGCAAGTAGAAATATCACTCAGAATCCCTTA
>NZ_JAAKEL010000044.1 GCF_011039205.1 Dysgonomonas sp. ZJ279 | reverse complement strand
AGAAATGTACAGTTTAGCCGTTTTTGTCAATTCGGGTCGGGAACTGGCGCGATTGCATGGTCGAGCCTTACGCGCTTAAATTCGTTGCTGGCAATCTCTAATCACGTTAATAGGGTTGATAATCCGCACGGAGTAACCAAAACACAAGTAGGACTTGGTAATTTGCCGAACGCTAAGACCGACGACCCAGCGGTGAACGATACTAATATTTTAGCAACGAGTAAAGCGGTTGCCACTCACGTTTTAAATAAAAGTAATCCGCATGCAGTAACCAAAACACACGTAGGACTTGGTAATTTGCCCAATGCAAAGACCGACGACCCAGCGGTGAACGATACTAATATTTTAGCTACGAGTAAAGCGGTTGCCACTCATGTCTTAAATAAAAGTAATCCGCATGCAGTAACCAAAACACAGGTAGGTCTTGGTAATTTGCCGAACGCTAAGACCGACGACCCAGCGGTGTCGAATAGTGAAGTTTTAGCAACAAGTAAAATGGTTTCTACTGCTACTGCTGGCGTTCTGTCAATTTTCCAACAAGGGTTTGTTGAACTAGTCTATAATCAGCCTGCGCCTCGCATTAATATTAATAAACAGTTGGCACTTGGTAAGATTGGCGTTATAGCCAATATTTATGCGTATCAAAAAACCGATGATACATATAGTGATTTATATTTTAATACTAAAGAGCATCTGTTGTCGGCGGTGTCGTTCCGTTTCTCAAATGCTACTGGGATGGCTGAATCTGTGCGTATTGGCTTTGATACGACACAAACAAATGCCAGCACAAAATATTACTTGGAATATATGATCTATCAAAAACCTTAATTATGGCAACAACGGATATAAACACTTTAAAAAACTGGTTTCGCCGAGGCGCAAAACCGTTAGCCTCTCAATTCGCGGCGTGGCTTGATTCGTATTGGCATAAAGACGAACCTATACCAATCGAAAACATTGATCGGCTGGATGACGTGTTAGGCAATTTCGCCACGACCCAGCAATTAGATAATACACTCACAGAGGTTAACCGAATTGTAAACAATGCACTCACAGAAGTAGACCGCGTTGTAGACGATGCGCTTCAAAAGTTAGAAGATGCCGCCGCCACCTTGCAATTGCAACGCCGTATATCGTTTGCGATGGAAGATACGACAATGCAAATGTTTTTTTCTGAGGGTATGATAATATCGAAAATTGCAGCGGTTAATGTTGATCGCTTGGAATTGATAATAGATAATGTTTCGCAAGTCGTTGTTGTAAATTCAGATATTAACGTTAGCATCGCCGCTAATTCTATTGTGACATTCTTTGTCAACCGCCAAACTATTGACATACAAGCATTCTTGTATCTATACGGTAAATTAAATTAAAAGCGCAATGAAATATAAAGTAATAAAGGACGATAAGACGTTCGAGATCGACGATTTAGTTTTGTTTGATAAGCAGTCTAAAGACTTTCAAACACTGTTTAATAACTTGGAAAATGGAGATATAGCAGAGTTTGACAATGTGTCGATAGTGAGGTTTAGTACAGGTCGTATAATAATAAATACAATTGAGGTATGAGCGGATTTAAAGAAATTTACAGAGATTCAGCTGGTAATAATATATTACAAATATATGATGCTGTTCGTTTTGCCTCGTCGGTGGGTAATGGTGACGGCTTGACCAGAGAAAAACCGATGTCGGTAAGAAGTGTTGGTTTACCAGCAAATCGCGCGGCGTTGATTCTTGGTGGCGGTCACAATATTATTAAACTGACGTCGGGCGGTTCGGGTGGCGCTCTGGTTATCGGTCAAGGGGCGCGTCAAACGGTTGTCGACCTTACATCATACGTAGACTATTACCCGAACATGTTAACTCTAAAAGATTTAACATTGTCAAATGCAGTTTTAACCGCGCAAAGTGGTATAGCCGCTAATATTTCGGCTTCTTATTGCTTATTTCCGATTGCCTTTTCTAAAATAGCAGGGGTCGCAAATGTTACGCGTTCAATAATTACGGGTGTTGTGGATATGACGCGTGGTAGCTTATCGCGCAACTCATTCTTTAATACAATTGTAAGGTCTACAACTGCATTCAGAAGTAATTTAAGTGTCTATGAATCGTGCGACGTTTTCATCGCCACGTCTGATATTGCGACTTATAAAGATTATCATTTATCTTTTGATAAGTGCAATTTTATGATAGGTAACGAGACTGTTTATACACCTTTAGTAGGTGTTACGGCGGTCGAATTACGCGCCGATTTTGTAAGACGTTGCGAGGCACAAGGTGCTACATTGCCGATTATTTCCGAATTTGAAGAGACTAACGCCGTCGGTCGCTGGATGTTTACAAAAGGGTCGGTAAATGGTAGCTTGGTGTTAAAAGGTTCTGAACTTGCAGCATGGCAAACAAAGCGCGGTATATTTTTGGGTTATTCCGATTTGTTGGCAACAGATGTTCCGATTGTCGCAAGCCCGAATATTCCAGCCTCTATGTCGGGCACAAATAAAACAAGTGGATTTGTGCTTCTTGACGGTTCTATCAGTTTAGCGGCGACGGTTGGCGTTACAGATAAACACATTGAGACTATTGATTCTAAGGTGATTTATTTCGGTGGTAAAAAGAATATTACATTTCTTGATATTGTAAATACTTTTGCGGATAAATACGGTGTGTTTATTGAAAGTACCGACACTCTAAAAAACGCCGTGACTGTTATTGCGCCTAGTACTTATTATGTTGTGCGTTCGTCCGATAAGCAATTCGCGGAGGTTTCGTATAACGGTGTAACTTACAGTACATCTTTAGCGACACGCAAAAATGTCTTTTCGGGTGTTGCTGGTGTAACTTCTTTTGCGACCGTATCGGGCAATCCAATAGTTTACAAGGTGGAAGATGTCGCGGTACAAAAAACAATACAAATGCGCGTCGTGAATGAGTTACCCACCGATATAATAACCAGCGGTTCACTAATCGCGAATTATTGGTATTTTGTTGCACCAAATAATCTGAATGATACGACTGGCACAATTACTTATAAAGGGGTTGTTTATTCTTGTTTCGATTCTTTTTTGGTCGATTCGTCCGTGTTGACTTTTAGTGTGCAAGGTGCATGTCATTTGCGCCGTTGTTGGCGAAAGGATTATACACCGACAAGCGAAACAACCGATAAGGCATTCTGGGCGACAAGACAAAAGCCTCAATGGTTTGAAGTAATACCAAACGATTTGCGTTGTTTACTAGCGAACAACTCGTCGGCATCAAACGAAATGCAAGCGGATGCACAAGGGTATTACATAACAACTGGGCACGGTGACTTCTATAATTTTATGAATGGTGCAAGCGGTTTGCAATTGCCCGCCTTTAATATTAGCGGGGTATATATGCAGATTAGACTAGTCGTGTCAACTTTAAATCCGATGTAATATGGCAGATTTTGACAATGGCATTGCGCCGAATGTGCCTATAACCGACCAATCGGTAAGCGATGTTATATTCTCGACAACAGATGTAGCCAGCGTTAATGTAGATGTTATAGAGCAATTTGTTTATGCGACCGAAGAGATAGGCGAGATTGCAAAAGATGGCGAGTTAACTAGTATTATTCTTGTTTCATCCGATATAGACGAGCGCGCAAATGCGCGAGTTATAGAGGCTTTGATATTTGATAATGAGCCAAAGAAAGGCGATAATTTCGCCACGTTCTT
>NZ_JAAKEL010000043.1 GCF_011039205.1 Dysgonomonas sp. ZJ279 | reverse complement strand
ATTTTACCCTCTGTGTTAGTGTTTCATACACAAAGGAATTTATAATGTTAATATTTGTTAGTAAAATGCAGGGCTTTATTAGAAGCTCTAGCGGATTTTACTTAACCGGTGGTATACTTTTCAATTATTTTAGTGGACTACTTTTCAATTATATTATACACCTATGCGCATGCGTATGCAGCGTATAAAGCGGCGCGATGGTATTTATCAAAGAGACATTACGTTTTCAATTGGTTTCACGGATATATCGACCGTACCCGACTATAAAAAAACAAGGGCGCAAACTGTCAGTATTGCCACATAAAAAAAGCCCCCGTAGTGTTAGAGGGGGACTTTTCAACCGATTTTTCGCTTAAAAAAAAATCGAAGGGAGATAAATAATGCGAATGCCACACGCTTGTAACATTCTAGGGAATAAATTACACTCTAGGACTGGTTGTTTTTAATTGAAGGGTGTACATGTATTTCATAGTATTAGAAAAAAGGTCAATGAAACAAACTTAAAACCGTTTACTCTCGTATTTCGCACAGAGTTATAAATATCATTGTTTAAACACATTATGAGTTTTATATTAGTTTTGCATTTGAGAACGAAACAAAGATATGTATTAAAGTTTTTTTATAATAACTTTTCATTGTTGATAATATCGCCAAGCACTTTACTTTGATAATCAGATACATATATTAAATTTGTTGATAAAATAATTAAAGGGTGTGTAATTAAGATTATTGTTTTATATTTGAATAAAATTGTTTTAGTATGAAAAAAGACGAAAAAAATACCAATATGTCGGGTGTAGATAATTACCTCGACGAAATAATTGCAAAACGCAAAAAAACAGATTACGGGCGCGCTACCCGACGGATTGGTGCGCTTATGGATATGAACCAAAAAGAAATGGCGGTAAAATTAGGAATGACCCCGCAACAACTTAGCCAATTATTAAAAAAAGATAACTGGACGGACGAACAAAAAAAGAGGGTAGCCGAAGCATTTGAAATACCTTTACAGGGGTTTGAGTCTTTAGCCGCTGAATCTGACCTACTTAGTTTGTATATTACAAACAATACCGCAAATGATAGTAGTAGCATAATAGGAGGACAAAACAATTATACATATCACATAGCCGCCAATAAAAAAGAAAATGTAGAAGATATAATGATGGGGTTAGCCGAAACGACAAAAGGGCTTGCAATACTTTTAGGCAAGCTAGATGAAAAACTAGAAGAAAATAAGAATAAAAAATAATATATAAGCCTTGCCGTATGCGAGGCTTTTATGTTTATACTAAGTGTTAACCTTTCATACCTCTTTACAAGTAATACAAACATTTACTATACTAAATACTAATATTATGGCATTTAAAGCAATCTTAAAAGTAGACGGCGAAGAACGCACCCTACTAACGTATCACAATTATCTTTTTGATATGTGGTCATGCGATTTTTCAAAAGTCACTAAAACCCATTCTACACTTTACGATTATATGGCGGTAGCCAAAGCCTCGCCTTATGCTTTCATACGATATGGCGAACCCTTTGGCGGGCTATTCGACTTTACAATAGAATCGACCGACGACGACGATTTTTTTTATCATTGGTTCAAATCTGATGATAAAAAGGGACGTACATACATAAAAAACGGCGTAATAGAAATATACAATAGCAGAGACGAATATATGCCTATGCGCCGTATCGAATTTTGGGATGCGTGGATAACCGAAATATCGGAACATCATATAGCATACTCTAATATGCCTATGATTCTAGCCTTTACAATCTCGCCCGCCACAATACGGGTAAACAAAAGGGTTGTTTTCCAAAAGAATTGGTTCATTACTGATATAAACCAAAAGGACGCACAACCGCAAGAAAAAGCCGAACCTGTTATAAAGTCTATCTATTGGAAAGGAACAAAAGAGGGAACGGAAAGAAAAGATATAATGCTTAATCATAGCTTACTTTTAGAAGTCGAATTTAGGGAATATATGCAAGGCGATAGTATTGAGTTAACCGTTAAGCAAAACAAAGGGCGGCGTATAAAAGCTCAAGCCAAAGAATTTAGTGTAAGCGGTACAATTGACGAAAACGGGTTAATGTTAATACCAAATTTTAAAGTCGAATGTGATTTTAAAGATGATAATCTGAACTTTGGAAATATTGAGTTCTATTATAAGGATAATAAAGTTGGAGAATTAAAGGAGAATTTCGGGTGGACGTATGTAAAAGATAAGGGTATTTTAAAAATCGTTGCCAATATAGAACTAAAAACGTCTTTTTTGCCTGTTGGCTGTCTTGAATCTGATTTAAAAAATGCTGTTAGTGAATTATTTAAAAGTGTACTACAAAAATCGTCAGGTGGTGTGGTTACGGGTCAATTATTCTTTAATGGAATAAAAACAGTAGAAATGCCGCAAGTTGTACCCGCACTGACTTTTCAAAAACAAAATGCCTGTAATGGTTGTCCTACAAGTTTAGGGCAAACAATATTTAATACAAGTAGTGTAAATGTTGCAGAGGTCGACGATTCTTTTCTTTTAACGGAAACGAGCGAAACAGGCATACATGAATTATTACATACTTTAAGACTTGACCATCCTTTCGAGATAACGCAAGCACAAGACACTAAATTAATTTATATCGGTGGTAATAACCTTAAAACGACAGCCTCGACCGATCCGAATATATTTTATAATGTAATGAATTACGACTCGAATATAATTGACGGTCAAAATCTCGGTGTACTATGGAAAATAAAGCGCCCCGAATATCTTACAAAAGGGCAAATACAGCATATATTTAGAGAAATTGATTTGCAGCAAAAAGGCGGCGGCACAAAAAGCCCGATAGCGACATACGACGATACAAGTTTTGACGATTATTGGATTACTAACATACCCGGTGAAAGGTTCATTTAATAATTAAATATGAAAAATTTACTTATTTTTATTTTCTGTCTTTATTCTTCTTTGCTTTCGGCTCAAACAAACGATAAATGCAGTAGAGAAATAAAACGCGATTCTGTTTTTATGACAGTTGCACAAATGCCCGAATTTTGCGGGGGCGAAATTGAAATGCACAAATTTATAAACGAAAATTTATGTGTTCCTAAAAGTGAGGAGGGCGAGAGACTTGTTATTCGTGCCACTGTCCGCTTTATTGTAACAAAGACGGGAAAGATAGAAAATGTAAAGGCGATAGGCTATAATAAAGATTCAAAGCTGGCTAAAGCCTTAATCAACATCGTTGAATCTATGCCTTGTTGGGTTGCGGGCAAAAACAATGGGATTCCCGTTGATGTATATTATACGCTACCTTTAAATATTCGTACAAAAGAATAGTATTTATCTATGTTTGATATAATATTTAGGATAGCTTTCTTTATAATCGGTTGCATTGTAGGACTTGTATGTATTGTAACTGAATATATAATATTTCGAGATTTTAATAATGATCGCGAAGATAAAGACATAAGAATTTTATTATTAGAACTTGTTTTATATTCAGCCGTTAATATGGGTCTTATAGGTGGTATCTCTTATAATTTGTTTATCTGTGCTTTTGAAGAATAAATAATAAAAAAGCCTCGCAAAATAATGCGAGGCTTTTATTTATCCGTTAAACTCTATCGACATTTGACCGTAATTTGTCTTTTGTATTTCTTGTTTTACATTCATACCCATATACCGATAAAATGATCTTTCGCTCATTGGATAAATAGAATTTACATAGTACCGCCACACTTGCCGCTTAGATTTACTTTGATTGCCTACCTCATGCCGTTCCCTTACAATGTCTTGTATAAGTGCAACGCGCTTAAGTACATTAATATTTCTCTTTGTCTCTCTTT
>NZ_JAAKEL010000042.1 GCF_011039205.1 Dysgonomonas sp. ZJ279 | reverse complement strand
AAGAAATCAGTAGGGCTTGTTTTATAGAACTCTTTAAAACATTTTGTAAAATAAGATGCCGATGAAAATCCTGATCTGTATGCAATATCGGATATAGGAACACCTGCCGAAATCATTAGCATAGCATATTTTAACCGGATGATTCGTATAAACTCGTTAGGTGGATAGTCGGTAAGTGATTTTATCTTACGGTATAATTGTGAGCGTGATAGCCCTAAATACCTTGCTATATCTACAACATTCAATTCGGGATCGGTGATATTCTTTTCCACGTATTCTTGAAACTTATTAATAAAAGACTGCTCTATCTCGGCAAGGGAGGTTTTTTTTGTGTCGTTGATTAAACTATTTCCAAAAGCCTTTCTTATTTTTTTTCTGCTTTCTATTAGTTTCTCTATTCTTATTTTTAGCAATCCTGCATTGAACGGTTTAGGAATATAGGCGTCTGCTCCGCTTTGGAATCCCAAAGCTTTTTGTTCGTCTAACGAGCAGGCTGTTAGTAGAATAACAGGTATGTGGCTTGTAAATACATTTTCTTTCAAGATGGTGCAAACCTCAAATCCATCTTTGCCCGGCATCATTACATCGCACAGAACAATGTCGGGAATGAATTTGATTGCCATTCCTATTCCCGATTCACCATCTTCGGCTTCGATTACAGTATATTCATTTCTTAATATCAGACGCATATACCTCCGCATATCCGGATTATCTTCGATGAGAAGAACAATATCTTTGTCGTCATCTAAGAGATTGCTTAATATTTTATTATCAGGAGATTCTATAACTTCTGTTTCAAGTTGAGATGTTGTATAGCCTTCATCATATATTTCATCTGTAAGATTGATAGCTTCTTGTTGCTGATAAGGGATTAGTACAGTAAATGTTGTACCTTCTCCGTTAATGCTTTCTACAAATATTTTTCCATTGTGAACATCAACTAACGAGCTGGTCAAGGCTAATCCGATTCCCGTCCCCGAATCATGTGGGTTGACTTTGTAAAACCGATCGAAAATACTATTGATCTTATCTTTAGGAATATTCTTTCCATCATTAAATACGGATAATTTTAAATAATCGTTGTTTTCGGATAGCTCCCGTGTTAAGTAGACTTTAATATGCCCTTCTTTTTCGGTATATTTAAAGGCATTTGATAACAGATTGAAATATATCTTCTCTATTTTATCTTTGTCGAAATACAGATTATATGAATTGTTATTGTCGGATATAAATGAGAATAAGACCTTTTTTCGTTTTGCATAATCAAGAAAAGCAATATTCAATTCTTCTAAAAATAGCTTCATATCACTTTCTACAAAATAGGTATTCATTTTGCCGTTTTCGTAACTTCTGAACTCAATAATCTGCGAAATTAGATTTAATAAACTATTACTGTTTCGTTTGACTAAATCCAATAAAGTCTTTTGTTCATCGGTTAAGTTTGGTGAATCAAGTAATGTTTCCACCGGACCAAGAATCAGCGTTAATGGTGTTCTGAATTCGTGCGATATATTGGTAAAGAAAACCAATTTGGCGTGAGTAGCTTCTTCAAGCTGTTTAGATAATGAGATTAACTGATTCTTTTGTTCTTCGAGCAGTCGGTTAGATCTACTCTTATTTCTATATGCAAAGATAGATAAAAACAATAAGATAGAGATCAGCGCCAAGATGAGTATTGTACCATAAAAAAGGGTTGTCTGATTGGAGTATTGAGTGATACTCTTGTTTAGAAGGCTGTTTATCTTCTCAACCTTTTTTTGATGCTCCGAAATATGTTCAGTTTGTAGTTGTAATACCCTTACATTGCTTTTGTCCACAACTGCCGTATAAAGAGTATTCTCACGACTAAAAGGTTGATTTGTCAATATTTTTATCGCTAAATCTATCACCTTATCTCCCCCTGTGGGATAGATAAAAGACGCATCTTGCAAACCGTTATGTATATTTTCAATACCTCCGCCTTCGCCCGGTAATGCATCTATTCCGATGATGAATGGCGACTTTCCACTGTATTTCGAAATGGCCTCGTGAACCCCTAGAGCCATAGGGTCGTTCATGGCAAAAACAAGATCGATAAGATTGTGTTCTTTCAATATGTCAGTCATGTGCTTTGCAGCTTCATCCTTCAGAAAGTTCCCCCTTTTCTCGGCGATAATTTTTATATCGGGATAATTTTGTATCGCATTTATAAATCCTGCGTGACGTTCAGTATCAGATGTCGATCCATTCCAACCTCTTATTTCTGCTACATTCCCTTTTCCGTTAAGAATACCGGCAATGTAGAGACCAACTTCCTTACCTATCTGGTAATTATCGGCACCCATGTAAGCGGTATAATCTTCGGTTTCTATTTTTCTGTCTACTAATATTACGGGTATACCTGCTTTGAATGCTTTCTGTATAACGGGAGTAATCGCTGTTGATTCGTTGGGTGAAATGATCAGTAAATCTACTTCGTTATCAATTAAGGATTCTATGTCTTTTATTTGCTGTTGCGTATCGTCTTTTACAGTTTTTATCTCTACATCGATATTCTGATAAATGGATGCTTCCAGCAACATTTCGTTATTCATCGTCTGGCGCCATAAATCGTCACTGCATTGAGATACACCGATAATATATCTCGCTTTTTCATTTGTGTTGCAAGAAAACATCGTAAGAAATGATAATAGAAAAAGTGTGATATATAGATTTTTCATAGCAAGGTTATTGTGAAGCATCAAACAAAAATACAGAAAAGCATCGCATCTTGTATACAGAATGCGATGCTTTAATTTTATTTTCACTTATTTCTGAACAGTTCTAAGTAAGCATCAGGTAGTCGAGGCATTGCTCCATGTTGTGTACACACATAAGCTGAAACCTCCATTGCTAACTGATGAGCATCGGCAATACGTTCACCGTGCATATACGAAGCCACAAATGCTGCGGTAAAAGAGTCGCCTGCACCTACAGTATCGGCTACATGAACCTTAGGCGTGGGCTGAAATGAAGTCTCTTTCGACGTAAAAACAAAACTACCCTCTGTACCTTTAGTCAGAATAACGATATCAAGGTTATACCTATCTAGCAATAGTTTGCATATGTCTTGTTCGTTATCATCTTTCAGATCAAATAATTCGGCTACAATAATGACTTCTTCATCGTTTATCTTAAGCATATTTGATAGTTGTAATGATTCATGTATCAATTCCTTTGTATAGAAATGTTGACGAAGGTTTATATCAAAAATCTTAACACTATTTTCAGGCATAGCAGCCAGAAATCTTTTCACGGTTTCCTTTGATACATTGTTTCGTTGTGCCAGCGATCCAAAAGATACTGTCCCCGTATTTTTCGCCAGATTCTCCAATTTAGCGGTGAAAGGGATATTATCCCACGCTACATTCTCACATATCTCATACTCGGGAACACCTGTTTTATTTAATGTCACTTTTACTGTCCCTGTCGGATAATCCGTAACCTCTATTACGTAGTTCAAGTCTTTTTCCGCAAGACTGGACAGAATTTCTTTACCTAACAAATCGTCACCAACAGCACTTGCTGCATATCCATTATATCCGAATTGCGAAACATGGTATGCAAAGTTGGCGGGAGCTCCACCTAATACTTTTCTTTCGGGAAATACATCCCATAATATTTCGCCAAGACCAACAACTGTATTATTCATCTCTTGTTTATTTATTAGTTTAATACTCAATGTTTCAACCTACTTTCTCTTTCAATTTGAAAGATACGAATATCAGATAGATTATCCCCATCGCCAACACAATTAATGCACCTGTTTGAGAAGATAAAGCATCTGTAAGCAATCCCATAAGTAAAGGGAAGATAGTTCCTCCGAATAATCCCATGATCATAAGACCCGATACTTCGTTTTTCTTATCGGGCATGTATAGTAGAGCTTGAGATAGAATAATGGGGAAAATATTAGAATTACCCAAGCCTATAAGCGCAATACAAATATAGATAGCGGTAAGGCTGTTGAATACGAATAATCCGATAATTGCAGCTACCATTAATGTCACACTGATTGCGAAGAATTTCTTGGATGAGAAACGAGCTAGCACAAAAGCGCCGGTAAAACAACCGATCGTACGAAACAAGAAATATAAACTAGTGGCATATCCTGCATCTTCTAAGCTCATAGCGAGACGTTCCATCAATATTTTAGGGGCGGTAACATTTGTTCCGACATCTATTCCTACATGGCACATAATTCCGATAAATGATAATAATATCACCTTATCTCCCAGTAAAGCGAAGCATTGTGTAAAAGTCGATCCTGATCCCTTTTCGTCGGTTTCTTCGATAGAAGTCATGCCAAGAAAGATTGTTGCTAATATTGATACAGCCATAAAGATGGGGAACAATAGTTTCCAATCGCCGAACGAAGCTGCTGCCCATGCTGCAATAATAGGTGCTGAAAACGAAGCTATAGCTTTTACAAACTGACCGAATGTAAGCGAACTTGCCAGTTTGTCTCCGGCTACAATATTCGATAATAGCGGATTTAACGATACTTGCATCAGTGTATTACCTATTCCCAATAATGAAAATGAGATAAGCATAGAGGCAAAGGAGTAATTGAAAAGTGGAATTAATAAAGCCAATGCTGTAACCACTAAACTTATCAATACTGTTTTTCGTCTGCCTATTCGGTTCATAAGCATTCCTGTAGGTACAGAGAATATCAGAAACCAAAAGAATACCATAGATGGGAGTAGGTTTGCCATCGTCTCCGACAAGGCAAAATCAGCCTTTACATAATTGGTCGCGATACCAACCAAGTCTACGAATCCCATAACGAAGAATGATAACATCAATGGAATTAATGCTAAATATATGCTTTTCTGTTTCAT
>NZ_JAAKEL010000003.1 GCF_011039205.1 Dysgonomonas sp. ZJ279 | reverse complement strand
ATAAGACAATAAAATCGCAAGACGAGATTATCGCCTCAAAAGATAAGTTTATAGATCATTTAAGTAAATAGTATTTGACTAACGTAATTTTGTTTTAATTTCCTCTTTATATGTCGTCGTTTTTTTTCGAGGCGCAAAAATAATAAAAAAATAACAACTTAAATAATTGATTATTCAATACATAACGATATATTAAAAGTTTTTCATTTCAATAGCCTGTTACTTAAATTATTAACACTTAAATTATTTCAATTTAATATGAACTACATCAGTAATATTCTGTTCAAGAATAGCTTTATGAAAATTTGTGTCAGTGACAAGATTTATAAATGGAATCAATCCTTTGGTATTGTCGCAAAAACTTACAGTATTACCAATCGTTGTATATATGTAACTTTTTAGTGCTTCTGAATAGATTCTTTTAGGATATTTTCTCTCGATTCGTTGTATATATATTCCGATATCTAAATTCGGAGATAAATGAACATATGTAGAATAAAACAGTTCACATGACAACTTATTAATTATGAAGTTTTTATTTTTAACATAAATAATAGCGATAAAAGGCTCTCCATTAAAAAGATTATCTTCTATGATACCAATAGGTAATGTTTTCTTACTCATCACATACTCATCACATATGGAATAATTCTGAACTTCTATTGTTGCGAGACAAATAAAAGAATTAACGCTGTCTAGTGATTGAAATCTTTTTCCTGTTCCAAATGGATTATAATATTTGTAGGGGGGAGTATTTTTGGGAAGTTTCCTTAAATATGAGCCATCTTTATGATAGGTCATTTCAATATTATTAGAGGTAAATGTTTGCTGGTCGCAATTAGGATGATTATAGCTTATTCCCGTATCTCCACATGTAATTGAAGGTTTTTTAGTAAAGCTAAGTTTTAGATCAGGATTAGCATCAGTACCTATATTTGTTACGTTAACTAATAATTTCTTTACTTTGTTATACTCGAAGTGAAAAGTAAATCTTTTATTCATATTTTCTGATTTTTAGGAAAAAATAGTTTTAGAGTAAAAGTAGAAATAGTATTTTAATTATTCAGCTATCAATGAAGTTTAGATTGTCTTTTTCTGACAATCCGAACTTAATGATATTATAATGTCTATAAATCAAATATTTACAAAAAAAATATTGTGCCGTTATTATGTATTTTGGGGTCTTTTAAAGACATATTTATGTCATTACCCCCTTTTTTCTGATCGTTTGCATATCCGTACACGCAATTAAAAACCGCGTTTTGACTATCCATTTGACACCCCATTCGACGCCCCATTGAGAGAAAAAGGGCTTTTTCGTCGATCGTTCAAACATTGTTCAAATGCTATTCAAACGCCGATTAAACACCTTCTTTTTACGATTACTAAAACACAAAAGGCGCTCATTAATCAAAACTTAAACACCTAGACACAAAAAAAGAGGCACAAAGCCCCTCGTTTACTCGCCTCACATGACAATCATATGCTATAAACATGACATTAGTATCATTCAAAATAAAATAGCCTCACACTCGAAATATATCCGAAACCCTTTATTTATGAGGCTTTCAAGCTACACACAAGGGCGCGGCGTTTTGTATTTTTCTTTTTAACCCCCATAAAACAAAACTAATTTATGAGAAAATTGGAGATTTTGAAATTGATTCTGCTAGATTTATTTACCAAGAAGAAAAATTAATAGTTTCTAGAGAAAAAATAGATAATCTCGTTATATCTAAGATTAGTAAAAATGATATTCTTGAATATATAATCGCTTCTGTAGAAGACAGATTAGATAATGAATTTTATAGTTATTATGTATTCTTCAACAATAACACAGACAAACTTATTGATGTTGAGAGTGCGACAAAAAAGCACATTTCAAGTTTGGCAAAAAAAAGAGGGTTATCTAATCCAGCGATAGAAATTGAAACATGGCAGATGTATTTATATAATGGTTCAGGTAAGTATCATTATTCAATACCCTATTTTAGTGAACATACAGAAAGTCAAAATATGAATGCTGTTAATGATTATAGATACAATCCATTGGGAAATTTTGATTATTGCAAATTTGATTTAAACTCTATATATAACAATGGAATTTTTGTTAAAAACGAAGACTATTCTATTGGTTTCCTGAATGATTACTATACTAGATATACTAGTTTAAATATATTAGAATATTCCCTTAATATCAAAGAAAGTTTAGAGTTAGATGTATCTAGACATAGTTTTAATAGACAAGATGAAATAGAAGAAGTACATTGTGCTATAATTAAAGCCATGCATATAGCTGCTTACAAGGAGTTCAATTTAAATATCAAGGAAAAAGATGTATTAAAATCTTTTATATTGAAGCATTATCCAGAAGACTCTAAATATTTAAAAGAAATTGAATGGGATTAATTTAACACTCGTCAGATTATCCACTATCTTGGCGAAATAAAAGGAGAAATAATCACCAATGTTACTTTTACTTACTTTCCAAAGTAGAAAGTAACTACAAAGCGCAAATAAGTACACCTATAGTCCACCTTAAAACACATAACTACTTGATATAATGCATAAATTAATTTTCTGTATCGGCAAATGATAACTAATCAACATTAATAGATATTACCTATAATGTATAACTAAGTTGCTATTTTATAGCGACTTTTTCTTTTCTATTTTTATCTTTGGAGATCAATATTAATGAATTATGTGACAGTTTTTCTGTCACAATTGTACCGTTTTTGTCAAAATACAAAATAGGCATAATTTTTGTTCATAGATAATATATAATTACAACACTGTGCAACACCATGCAACATGGTGCAACAAAAACAGGGAGAAATAAAGGAGAAATTATGAGTAGTAAAATGCAAATAAAGAAGAAATGCGAGTGCTGTGGAAAAACTTTCACTGCACAAAAAACGACTACACGTTATTGTTCGCATAAGTGCAACTCCAAAGCATACAAGCAAGGTAAGAGACAGTTCAAGATGGTAGGTATAAATTACTCTACCATGCAGGAGATACAAAAGATAAGTGATAAATACGATAAAATAAAAGATAAGGAATATCTCTCGGTATCAGAGACCGCTTTTCTGCTTGGTATTGAGCGAACAACCGTTTACCGTTATTTGCACAGAGGTAATCTTAAAGCTGTACAGATGGATGGTAAAACATTTATCCGAAAAGCGGACATAGATAATATGTTTGACAATGTTGAGGAGTATGAATATAGAGCCAAGCCAAGTAAAGAGCCAAAACCATTAACCGAATTATATACAGTAGCCGAGATTAAAGATAAATTCAATATCAAAGAATCATGGCTCTATAAGATTGCCCGAGAAAACAATATCCCTAAAACATTGATACGAGGTAAATCATATTTCAGTAAAGAGCATATCGATAAATATTTTGAAAAGAAAGGCTTTAACGAAAGTCAGGATATTAAAGAATGGTATTCGGTAGAAGATATTCAAGAGAAGTATAATCTCTCAACGGCAGCCATATACAGTTTTGTATCCGAGCAGAATATTCCACGAAAGAAAGACGGACGTAAAGTGCTGTATTCAAAGAAAGACTTCGACATAGCCAAAGGTTACGAGCAACCCAAAGAAGCCGAATATTATACCACAGAAGAAGCCATGCAAAAGTATAACCTCACTCGTGATGCTCTCTATCATTATGTGAAGTATCATAATATACCTAAAGTAAAAGAAGGGCGATATGTAAAAATATCAAAGCCTGATTTAGATAAATTGTTTCAACCTCAAATAACTCTGTAACTATGGGAGTAAGCAAAGTAGCACTTCGACAGCGTGATATTACAGCAGGAAGAAAAAGTCTGTATCTCGACTATTATCCTGCCATTCGTGACCCTCATTCGATGAAGATGATACGAAGGGAATATTTAGGTATCTATATTTATGGACGACCACGCAACGAAATTGAAAAGGAGTATAATAATGAGATGCTGATGAAAGCCGAAGTTATCCGCAGCATGAGAGTACAGGCAATAATTAATGAGGAATATGGTTTTCTGGATAAGAATAAAAAGAAAGTCGACTTTCTCGCTTATTACAAACTCAAAGCCGAAAAGAAAGACCAGAAGTGGATGAAAGTCTATCAGCACTTTTCCAATTTTGTCAAAGGCAAATGTACCTTTGGTGATATAAACGTAGACTTGTGCAACCGCTTTCGGGATTATCTGATGGATGCAAAACAACTGAAGCACAAAGATCTTCGCATATCGCAAAATTCAGCATCAGGATATTTCTCCACATTCAGAGCCTTACTGAAAATAGCATACAAAGAAAAGTTTTTCAGAGAGAACCTCAATGAATATCTGGACTCAATCGATACCACAGATGTAAAGAAAGAATACCTGACTTTGGACGAATTAAAAACATTAGCCAATACACCTTGCGACTTCCCTATATTGAAATCTGCATCTATATTTTCGTGTATGACAGGTTTACGGATAAGTGATGTCCTAAAATTGGATTGGAAAGAAATACTTCCTGCTTCCGATGGTGGTTATTGTATGCGTTTAAGAACCGAAAAGACAGAAACTGAAACCACCTTACCCATTAGCGATGAAGCATTGGAGTTATGCGGAGAAAGAGGCAAAGGTAAAGTATTCAAGGGACTAACAAAGTCCATGACTCAACAACCTCTGAAAGATTGGGTGTCCAATGCAGGGATAACAAAGCATATTACATTTCACTGTTTTCGCCATACTTTTGCTACCTTGCAGGTTGCTTTAGGTACTGATATCTATACTGTGAGTAAGATGCTTACTCATAAAAATGTATCTACAACACAGATTTATGCTGACTTGGTAAATGCAAAGAAAAGGGAGTCGGCTAATAAGATAAGTTTGAGATAATTAAATAAATGGCTATGGATGAAGAATTTTATGTAAAAGAGTGGTGGCAAAAAAATCGAAAGAAATATAATATAGCATTAATTATTTCTGGATTTTTAGGATTTATTAGCTATTGTATTGTTGGGGGAATTCTTATTCCTGCTCCGTATTTTGAAGTAACAATCTTTACTATATTATTTCAGGGAATTGGATATTTGATTATGATGGGTATAGCGAATATATTATATTCATTACTAATGGTTTTTGACTTGTCTTTGAATAAAATGGAGGAAAATAATCTTTGTCACAAAATAATATATTATGGATATTTTATTATTTCATGTTTGCTCCCATTCTCCATCTCAATATTACTTATTATATTTTATCATGATGGGTATCCACAAGAAATGATGCATGATTACTATTTGCCGTAACTAAAAATGAAAAAACATAGATCAATGAATAAAGAAGAAATAAGAATAAATAAAACTCAGTCTGATAATCAAGCAACAGGACTATTGCGTGTGATAAAAGATTACACCTATGCTTTAGATACATTAGACAGATACGATTTTCAAAAACTCGAAATAGAAAAGACTACTACAGAAGAATCTTTCAAAGCCAACTATGACAATGCTATGGAGGCTATTCATGTGCTTAGAGATAAGTTCGGAAGCGGAGGCTTATTCGGAAACGAAAAAGACCAATCATTCAAAAGTTCTATCAGTACCATTTATCAAACTTTTGGAGGAGAAGAACTATATCCCAGCATAGAAGAAAAAGCCTCTATGTTATTGTATTTGGTTACTAAAAACCATTCGTTTAGTGATGGCAACAAGCGTATTGCCGCATTTCTGTTCCTGTGGTTTTTAGAGAATAACGGTATTTTATATAGAAGTGATAGTACCAGACTTATCGAGAATAATACACTTGTTGCACTTACTTTGATGATTGCCGAAAGCCGAACCGAAGAAAAAGATATGATGGTAAAAGTTGTTGTTAATCTGATTAATAAGAATAACTAAATATGGATTTTAAAGCTAGGCTTTCGCAACGTATAGGAATGGACGATATCAATGAGATACTTCGTCTGACTCATGATAGCGACAGCCGAAAACAAGAATTATATGACTTAGTGATTGGTGACGATGAAGCCATCGGGTATCATGCCGCTTGGATATTTACCCATTTTTCGACACAGGATAACGAGTGGCTATACAAGAAGCAAGATCAATTGATTGATAATGTACTAGTCTGCAAGCATGGAGGAAAACGGAGAGTAATGCTCAATTTGCTTTACAGACAGCCATTTCCGAATCCGCCAAGAGTAGATTTTCTGGATTTCTGTTTAGAGGGAATGATGTCTAATCAGGAATTGCCCGGAGTAAAATCGCTTTGTATGAAAATCGCTTACGAATTATGCCGTCCCATTCCTGAGTTAGTGCAAGAATTGAAAACAATGCTTGCAATGATGGAAGGCGATTTAGTTCCATCTATACGAGCCGTCCGAAAGAATATTCTAAAGGCAATGCAAAAAGGAAAGAGTTTACAGAAATATTAAAGTTGACAATATGAATTACAAAGACCCTGAAAATATATTACTCATTATATGCGGAAGCACGGGAATCGCTGCACTTGCATTAATATTTCGCTATCTCTTTATTGCAAAGTGGGGATTTGATGATTTCGGGGCAAACCTTGTGTTCATTATTATATTCGTAGTCGGATTAGTCTTTTTCATTTCTTATCTCGAAATCATTCAGAAAGTTATCCCTCCATTATTCAAAAGACGAAAACAAGTAATAGAAAATCAGGATATAATAGCCGAATCCAATACGGTTGAAGTTGTTGAACCTGCCATTGAGTCAGAGCCAGAAGAACCTATCGAAAATGAAGCACCTCTTATTAATGAACTTGATGTAATAAGGGAAAAGCACGAGCAGGACGAAATTATAAGAAAACGAGAAGTGCTTGAAGTTGCTATTCAATATACAAGAACAACTTTTGCACCATTTGCGGATGATCAGAATATAAACCGCAAATGTGAATATATTATTCAATATTCTACAGGAACTGAACTAAAGGATGTAGAACCCGTAAGAGTGAAAGATTTACAAAACATAGATTTATACCATTTCGGTTGGAATATCTGGAATCATTTTCGGATAAATAAGCAGGACGATATAGCCTTATTCCTTAAAATCGTTTATGCTAAGAATCTTAAAGATGTTGATACTGATACTATAAGAAAGAAACTAACTTTTAATGAAGGGAAGTTTAAAATTTTAAAAATAGATACATTGACAAACTAATCATTAAAGTTATCATATTGTTCATTACACTCTATTAAAACAATTGATGTTGCTCCTAAATCATCTTTACTTGAGTCATTGTTAACATAATCATTATTTCCTCTATCTAGATGATTATGTAAATTCTGAAGAATAGAATTGTCTATATCGGATTTATAAAAGCAACAACCATCATGTTTATATGCTTGCTGTCTTGTGAAATCATTTAACCCAATATTTTTACGTCTAGAGACTACTGATTTAGCAATTTCTATTAAATCCCAAATCATTTTCGTCCAATCATCATTTGTTTTACTAGGATCTCCTTCAAATGTTCTACCAGATTTAAATTTCAAAAAATTAATAAGCTCACTCGTCAATTTATTATTCATATTAAGAGGATTAGAAGGAATAGAACACCCCATTGAAAACGGTTTTCTAACCCAAGGTAGTTTATATCCTCTAGCATTATTAATCATTAGGTATTGAGCTCCATCATTTATCGTTTTAGGAATAATAGACCTTGCTATCCCGTTTAACTTACCTGCACGTTTATAGGTGAAATCAGGCCATTTTGTATAAAGTTCTAATTGATGCAAATCGGTCGCAGCGATTATAGCTGATGTATTTATGGACATCTTAGCCTGTAATAATAATGAATTAAGTTCTATATTTCCCATCCTATCAGTGTAGATATAGACAAATAAGATATCACCTAATTCAGGACATTTGCTATGTCTTATATCGACAATAGGCTTTTGATGACAATAGATACTTGTAACCGCAAACTTATTCTTTGGAAAAGTGGTTTTGAGTAAATTAAATAAGGAAGGTGTAAAATTAAGACAAAGAGACGCAATAAAATCTGGTTCTTCTGGTGATTTAATTGATTTCTTTTTTACAAAAGAAACCGAACTTTCAACAGCCTTATGCATCTTTTTTAAAAGTACTAAACGTTTTTTATTTACTTCGATAACATTCATCTTATATTTAATTGTTTTCTAGGTAGATAATGGGTTCTTCTCTATGTATCTCTTTTGTACCCTCAATTGGGAAAGAGAACCAATATCTATCAACAGGATTTTCATCAGATACTATATGTAAAAGATTGGAAATGAAATAAGAAAATGACAGATTCTCTAAATTATACTTAATATAACAAGGTGAATTTCTGGGTACTGGAGGTATTAAACCATCAGGGTTTTCCCAAAATCGTATAAATTTATTAGGTCCAAGTGAAATGTGATTAACGAGTCCCCTTGAAGTTCTTAATGCTTCTGCAATTCTATTCGCATTAAAATCTCCATTATAGCCAAATGAAAATAATCCTATAAATTTCTTTCGATGAACTCCATTATCAACAAATGATTCAAAATCTCTTAATCCGTTTAACTTTTCAATTATTTTATTAAATGAGTTATCATTATCTCTACTATAATTGATAATATTAGCTTTCACTTCAATAACTGCTCTAACTGCATTTTCAGTTAAAATGACGAAATCCCCTTCTCTAAAAATAACAGGAGTCTTATCTTCATATATTATTATATCAAGTTGATGAGATATCCGGCTATCCCGGCCATTGATATAATCATTATTTGCAAGAATAAAACCTGTTCCTATTTTTAAATTTGTAGGAAGAAACTGTGAAATAATCTTACTTAAAATTGCTTCTTTATATCTACCTTCTTCCCCCCAATTTGCATTTCCAATTAAATCTCTTACTCTATCTTTAGTTATATCTAATTCTCTGGTTATAGATTCTTGAAATCTTCGAATGTTTTGATTAGGCATAATTTTTATGTATTAGATTAATGTTATATCTTACCCTCTCTCCCCATAATCCCTAATTTTCTCCTCACAAATCCTTTTAGTTATATCCCTCAATAACTCCACTTTCGGAACCAACGCATCAATATCCTCTTTCGTTACCACAAAATCAGGATCGTAGCGACCGTTTACATAAGCAGCTTTAACAAGTTCGAAAAGGCGTTTTTCTTCGGGAGTATCTTGTGGAAAAACTTTTATAAACTCGACTGAATATTTCTTTACTGAGTTTAATAGCTTTGATAGATTATGTTGTTTGGGATTCTCTAATGTGAAAACTAAGCGAATGGCATAAATATAACTTTCACAGGCTTGATGAAGCATAAAAGATGATTTTTTATACCATTTTTTGCTATAATTAAAATTAGCATTTTCTAGAAATTCATTAGCACTTTGAAATTTGTCATTAAAATATTCCTCAGCTTGTTGCTTTATTTCTTCAAAGCTAAGTTTGCGTCTTCGGGCAAGTTTGTGTTTTCCGCTATCATATAATATAACACCTTCTTGTTTTATTTGGGTGTAAAAATACCTACCTTCTTTCAGATATTTGTTTAGCTTTTTCATATCCTCACTGATAAACTGAACGGGAGGCTGTCGATCTGGGTCTTTTGCCCTATCGTAGTACAAATCTTCTATATTACCGAGAGCTTTGATTGCTACTCCGTCCGAAACTCCGCTCGTAACAACCAATATATCATAGTCGCTCACGTAGAACTGTATTTTGCCAAATTCATATTTCTCATCATACGCCACATAATCATTACGGGCATAGCTTCCAAAAAGGATAATCATTTCGGTATGCTTGATCCGTGTCAGGATAGATTCAACAATGTAATGCAAATCTCGCTGATTGGCTGATGGTAGATATGATATTGACTTTTTCATTCGGACTTTATTTATAATCTTAAAGTTAAGAACATAAAGATATACAAAATAGGAAAATAGAAATTAACTTTTCATACTTAATTGTATATTTGTGTCAACATCCTGTTATTGTTGGTTGGGTTTTAGATGCTGACTGACGAATGAAAACCGCAGTGATATAAATTATCACTTAATTTTTATATCTGCTAATAACGACTTGCAATTCTAATCTTTAGGGTAACACGCCATTGACAGTCTGTTCTTACCCAATAAAATAGGGTATTCCATATTGTTGTCAAATCATGTTTTCGCTTGTGTTCTTGTGGTAACAAAACTTTTTCTATATATTGTCACTGGGTTTTCGTTAAATCTGTCAGATACATTTCTTATTAGTTTAATCACTTCAAAGAAATGACCCGCTGATTAAATACAAAAACTCTTGTATTATTTTTCTTCTACAAAATTTAAACAGACTCTAACTCTATGGAAACAAATGTTTTTGAACTTAGTACAGCGCAATTGAAAGAAATTGCTTTAGATTTGAAGGATAAGGTAGAAAAAGGATTACAGAGTGATAATACCGAGATTCTCTGTCTGCCTACCTATGTATATCCACCTAAAGAAGGAGGAGAGGGTAAATCTGTCGTTTTAGATTTGGGAGGAACTAATTATCGTACTGCTAAAGTCGAAATACAAGGGGGCGAAACTATCATAACTCCTAAAAGCGGTTGGGAAAAAGACCTTTCGGTGATGAAAACTCCCGGTTATACCAAAGAACAATTGTTTGCCGAGCAAGCAAACCTGATCAACAAGATTGAGTTACCTGATAATTCTGCTATCGGATATTGTTTCTCATATCCTGCCAAATGCGAAACGGATGGTGATGCTACGTTATTGCGTTGGACTAAAGGTGTAAATATAGACAAGATGGTGGGCAAACCTATCGGCAAAGATTTGTTAGATTATTTAAACGATCTTAGTAAAGTTCAGTTCAAAAGCATAAAGGTTATCAACGATACGGTAGCTAGTCTGTTGGCTGGGCTTTCACGCAAAGATAAGTGTGACGCTTATATAGGGCTTATAGTGGGTACGGGTACAAATATGGCATTCCTGGCTCGTGAAAATAAAATAGCCAAGCTCAATAAGCCCGATAGTCAGAATATGATTCCTGTTAATCTTGAATCAGGTAACTTTTTCCCTTCGTATCTCACCGAGTACGACAGTGTTGTAGACAGAGGCGAAGGCGAAGTTCCCGGCTCACAACGTTTCGAGAAGGCAGTATCTGGTATGTATTTGGGTAAGGTGTTCAGAGCCGTTTATCCGAATGATGGCTATGACACATCGTTTGACGGAAAGAGCCTGACCGATTTGATTAACAGCTCTACTCCCAAACGTAAGGGCCATGTATCGGTTGCACGATGGATATACGAACGTTCAGCCAAATTGGTTGCTGCTTCTCTGGCAGGCTTAATTGCTGTTCAGGTGATGCACGATCCCTCTATCAAAACTATACGGGTAGTTGCCGAAGGAAGCCTTTTTTGGAGCGTGATGGAACGTGTAAACGAGAATGACTTCCACACAATAGTTGCTAAAGTGCTGAGAGATCTGTTAGATGAAATGGATTTAGGTTACGTAGAAGTGTATATTGCGGGTATTAAGAATGCTAACTTAATAGGCTCGGCTATTGCGGCATTATCGTAACTTTATAGGATAGGAATTCGTTTACCTCAAAGAAGTAATTACTCATCTAAGCTCATAATTAATAAGTTCAAAATCTGGGCTAGCTAGTTCTATTCTTTTTTGACATATTGTGAATCCAATACTCTCATACATTCGTTGTGCAGGTATAAGATCACTATTTGTGGTTACAATAATTTTCTGCGGATTATTTTGGACAATTCTATTAATCGTTTCTTGAAGTTGGATTTTACCATATCCACAGCCTTTATATCTTGAAGCGATACAGTTATGTCCAATTTCGGTATATTCAGGCATTTTTCTTGGATCCCATGAAACAAATCCGATAGCTTCATCATTTAGTGTTGTAATAAATCCACACTTATCTGCAATTTGCAAGTTATCAAAGAAAAAGTTATCGAAAAATAGCCAATCAGAATTGCATATTCGTTCATATTTACAATCAAATGAATATGCATTTTTCAATAAGTCAAAAAGTATTCCTCGATTAAAATCGCTTATCTTTTTAAATTTAATATTCATATATGAAATTTTCTTTTACAAATAAAGAATGGAACTTATCCAATAGGTTAAATACTATATTTTGTTTTTTCTCCATATAGTAAAGCTTTCACCCCCCTCTTCCCATATCCTTTAATCTTTTTTTTGCAAAAATCTTTTTGTCAAATATCGACGAACTGGTTCATCATAAAGTTTCAAACAGGCATAGGCCAACAGAATACTTCCTATAAGTAAAGCTAGAGCTCCGGGTAAAGACTCACTAAATGTAAGATTCTCGTTTTTAACCCATGCATAATACAGATAAATGAAAGGATAATGTACCATATACAAAGGATAAGATATATCACCTAAAAATTTACATATGCGAATTGTATATTTATCTGTAGTTTTGCCCGAAGCACCTAAAAAAACGATAAGCGGAAAGAATACGGCAAAACACAGCGTGTCATACAAACCATTCATCCAAAAATGCTCTGCTCCTCCTATACGGGGAACAGACAACAGAAGAATTATAGACAAGCTACACAACCAAAAAGCTCCCTTTATATTAATTGCCTTGAAGATACGGGATAAGAGTAAACCTGCTGAAAACGAGAAAAGCAAGCGGAGAAAGCCGCCTGTAAATTCAGTCCCTGTCAATTGAAATCCGGCACAAATATCTCCGTAAGGCCCGAATATAGCAAAAGTGGCCAATCCACAACCTGCTACAACAACTAATACTGTCAATGCTATGGTAGAAAATTTGCGAATAAATAGTGCATACAGGATATACCCAATATATTCAAAAAATAAAGACCACGTAGGTCCATTCAATGGGTACATTTCTCCTACACCCCTAATTTCCGAACCCGGCGAAACTGGTATCATCATGGAATTCAATAGTGTAGCTATCAAAAGTGCAGGTACCGCAACTAGTGATACATCCCATACTGAGCATCCCTGAAAATAAAACATACAAGCACCTATAATAGCTCCTATGATAACCATCGGTTGGAGACGTATAATTCTGCGTTTGACAAAATCTTTTGTTTTCATGGTTTTCCAACGATCATCATAAGCATACCCTATAACAAATCCTGATAATATAAAGAAAAAATCCACTGCCAGATAGCCATGGTTTATACTTTGATCCAAATGGCTTGTTGCAAATGCTTCAAATAAATGAAAACAAACCACTGTAATAGCAGCTATTCCACGCAATCCATTAAGAATATTATAGTGTGGTTTTGTATCTGCAAATGCAGCGGATGAAATTTGTTTTTCTAACATGAAAATTATGTATTGATTGTCCGGTTTCTCGTTATTTTTTTCACGCAAAATTAAATTCTGCAGCAGGTTCTATAAATTAAATCTGACAAATATAATAAATAATCTTAAAAGGAAGATTATGCCATTTCTTCATATGCCTTAAGCAATCCACCTGATAAATTCGCGCTGTTGTATCCCTTAGCAATTTTGGCCTTTGGAACAAGAACATCAATATCCTCTTTTGCAACTATAAAATTGGAAGCGTGATGTCAATTGACATAGTTTTTAGTTGTAACTTGATAATTTGAAACTAAAATAAGTAATAGACTTACCCTAAACTAAAGTAGTATACAAACATGCATTTTTAATACACCAAGCCATTCTCTCGCTGTTTTAACTATGTATTGCAAGAAGAAAATATAATCACTAACGATCCGTCTAATAGTTTAAGATAAATTAATTTTAACTCAGGAAATCAGTTTACTTTTTCATTTTATTCTATAACTTGCACACAGAAAATATATAAATCATTTCCTTACTGATAAAATATGTTGGACCGCGAGAGTAATCAAATTGATTGGAACTTACTAGCAAAATTGAGAGAAGATTGTAAAGACTCTTTTTCTGTCATTTTTAAAAAATACTACAAAGATTTAGTCCTCTACGCCGGAAACATAATTCGTGACCAATTATTTTGTGAAGATGTAGTTCAAAATATATTACTTACAATCTGGAACGAAAGACATACACTCATAATTGAGACCTCTTTACGTGCTTACTTATTAACCTCCGTGCGCAATAAATGCCTCGATGAATTGCGACACCGTAAAATAGTAAGAAACTATGAGACACAACCTTATGATAATTTGCAATATAATGATACTTTTGACTATATATTGTATTCCGATCTCTATCAGCACCTTCAGAGGGCAATAGATATGTTACCCGAGAAACAACGTGAAGCATTTCTCTTGAACAGAATACAAGATGTAAAATATAAAGATATAGCAAAGCAACTAAATGTATCGCAACGAACAGTTGAGGATCGCATTAGCAAAGCTTTGGCAAGTTTAAGGATCGAACTTAAAGATTTTCTCATTATACTTTTAATTTATGTTATTTTATCTATAAATTAATGAGGTCACTTTATATCCGAACGTCTTAAGCATATAGAATTATCGACAGCCAAGAAGAATAAAAAATGGAAAAGGAACAAATAAGTATAATCATCTCAAAATATCTATCCAATCAAGCAACACAAGAAGAGATAGATATACTTGCTGATTGGATTGAAAAAGACAAAGAACACTTAACCGAATTTAAACATTTAAAAAATATATGGGAGGTTGCTAATCCGGCTTTCGATCCTGACACCATAAATGTAGATCAAGCATATAGAAATATAAATTTGAAATTTAGTACTCCTATAAAAACCTCAACATCTATTATTTACTACTGGAAAAAAATAGCAGCCGTAATTGCCATACCATTAATGATGCTAGTGGGATACCTATCTTACGAGAACTATAATAATAAAGAATCAATCATATATCAGGAAGTATTCACCGCATATGGCAGCAAATCATTGATCCATCTCCCCGATAGTTCGAAAGTATGGCTGAATGCAGGCAGTACACTCAAATTCCCAACGGTTTTTAAAGGTGACGAACGTAGTGTTCACTTACAAGGAGAAGCTTTTTTTGAAGTAGAGTCCGATAAAGAACACCCTTTTATCGTATATACCGATAAGATGGCAATAAAAGCAACAGGAACAGCATTTAATGTAGAGGCTTATACCAATGATCAGAATACAGCAGTTACATTGGTAAACGGTAAAGTTAATCTGTTGTTCGACAATACCGATAAATTGCTTAATCCGGGCCAAAGAATAGATTATGACAAAAACAATGAAACGTACGAAATTCGCAATACCGACACCTATAAATGGTGCTCGTGGAAAGACGGCATACACGCCTTCAGGGATGATTCACTCGAATTTGTTTTCAAACGATTAGGACAAATATATAATGTGGAGTTTGTCGTAAAAGACAAAGAAATAAGCGAATATGTGTATAGAGCTACATTCCAGAACGAATCTTTAGATCAAATACTTAACTTGTTACAGTCAAGTGCACCAATTTATTTCGAGAAGAAAGTAAATGAGGCTAAAGATAACAATTATCAGAATAAACAAAGGATCGAAGTACGCCGCTCTAAATAAACATACTAACACAAAGTAGACCCTCATTTTAAAATTTTTCTTGAAAATATAATAAAGACGTCTGTGGTATTTCATTCCACAGACGTCTTTATTATGTACGTGCAGAAATTATCTTGAAATAAAAATAAAGCAGGCATATTTTCATAGTGCGTGCCATAAATGTTTTTGTATGAAATAGAACCTCCTCTTTTAAACTTTTTAGCGAAAAAGTATATGAATGTTTTGAATGTTAACCCTTAAATTCCAATACACCATGCATAAAATATAGAACCAACCATCCGACCAAGCTTATTATGAAAAGACGATAAATAATAAGAAACGGAGAAGTGAGTAAGACTTCCCCGTTTGATTTTAATCATAAAAATAAAAGCTTCTCAACCTTATTCTCTAATAATTAATATGTAAATATATGAATCTAATTTCTAAACGAAAAATGAAGTGGCACATACTGTCATCTCAGAGCCATCTTGCACTAAAGATAATATTTATATTGCTATTCTGTTGTTTAACAAGTGCTTTTAGCATGCCATCTTATTCTCAGTCGACACACTTAAACCTCAACCTGAAAAATTCTTCGGTAGAAGAGGTATTAAATAAAATAGAAGAACAAACTGAATTTCGGTTTATATACAATAAAAAGTTCATAGATGTAAATCGCAAAGTAGCAATCGCCTCAACCAACGAGAATGTATTCGCTGTTTTAGATAAACTATTCCAGAATGAAGACGTTGCTTACGAAGTTTTTGATAGACAAATTGTTCTATCTCAGAAAAACAAAGCAAAAGATTTTCAATTGACAGAAACGACCCAGAGTACCAATCCTGTTGGAGGAAAAATTACTGATGCTGCAGGCGAGCCTCTGATAGGAGTCAGTGTTTCGGTAAAAGGTACAATAAAAGGTACAATGACTGATACAAACGGAATATTTAAAATTGATGCCACAGAAGGAGAAACACTTGTAGTAACATACATCGGATTCTTACCACAAGAACTAAAAGTAGGCGGTAGAAAAGAATTTAATATTGTGTTAAAAGAAGATGTAAAAGTGCTGGGAGATGTTGTAATAGTCGGCTTCGGGACACAAAAGAAAGAGTCTATCACCGGAGCAATTTCGGCCATAAGTGGTGATCAGCTAGTTACAACGAATGCCGCAACAACCTCCACCGCTTTAGCTGGTCGAATTTCAGGTATCAACTCTCGTCAACCGGACGGACGCCCAGGTTCGGGTACAACAATCCGAATAAGGGGAATGGGCACACCTCTTTATGTAATAGACGGTGTTCAGAAGGATGAAGGTCAATTTAACAATATCGATCCCAATGATATAGAATCTATATCTATACTTAAGGATGCTTCTGCTGCCATATACGGTGTCCGTGCAGCAAACGGAGTGGTAGTGGTCAAAACCAAATCAGGTATAAGAGAAACAAAAAACACAGTTAATTTGACTGCAACTTATGGATGGCAGAACTTCTTCAGATTTCCCAAACCTGCAAATACACAAACTTACGTAGAGACAAAATATCAATCTGATATTATAAAAAAGGCTACTGATCCGAACTACAATATGAAATATTCGGCAGAAGATTTAGCCAAATGGCAACAGGGAACAGAGAAGGACTATCGTGGTTTTGACTGGTACGACTACGTTATAAATACATCACCAATGTCTTATATCGGTGGTAATGTTTCAGGAGGATCCGAAGATATAAATTATTATTTATCACTCAGCCATCTGAACCAAGATGCCATTATCGTGAACTATGGCGGATTCAATCGTACAAATATACAAATGAGTGTAGACGCCAACATTAACAAAAGACTAAAGATAGGCGGAAACATGAATGGTCGTATAGAAACAAGAAAAAATCCGGGAGTTCCCGGCCAAGATGATTATTGGCAAGCCCTATTTGCAATCTATCGAAACTTACCAACCAGAAGACCTTTTGCTAATGATAATCCGAACTATCCGGCATTAACATCATCAGAGAATAATACAAATTTTGGGATGCTCAATTATGAACGTTCCGGAACATTAGAAGAAACCTGGCGTGTAATCCAATTGAATATATCGGCCGAATATAAAATAATAGATGGGTTAAAACTAAGCCTCTTGGGGGGATACTATTACGCTGATAAATTCCAGCGAAATCATGAATACACTTATAAGCTATATGAATATGTAGAGGAATCGGATACTTACAAAGTTATAAGTTCTATGGATAATCCATATATGGAACGTACTTATGAAAAAGTAGAAGAAACTTCAGGACAATTTATATTAGACTACGATAAAAAAATTGATGTGCATTCTCTATCTTTTACTGTTGGCGGCGAGGCTATAAGAAGAAAATCCCCTAGATTCTGGTTGCAAGACAGACCAGCTGCTAATGCAATAGATCAGGTTTACCTTACGTCTATGGTAGGTATTCAGGATAGGCTGAATGAACCTCAATCCAGAGCAGGATTCATCAGCAGGATCAATTATAATTATGACAATAGATATCTTTTAGAGTTTATAGGCAGATATGATGGTGCGTGGAAATTTCCTAAAAAAGATAGATGGGGATTTTTCCCTTCTGTATCTGCAGGTTGGAGAATTTCGGAAGAATCATTCTGGAAAGGTATCAAGAATACCGTATCTGATTTAAAACTAAGGGCCTCTTATGGTGTAGTCGGCCTTGATGAAACACCCGATTATAGCGCATTTGATTATCTTGATGGATATGATTACAATCAAGGTGGAGCCGTTGTAGACGGAGAATGGGTAACAGGTACCAAACCAAGGGGTGTACCGGTAAGAACTTTATCATGGCTGGAAGCCAAAATGTTTAATGTAGGGTTCGATTTTGGATTTTTCGACAATAAATTAACAGGTGATTTCAACTTTTTCACAAGAAAATTAGATGGTATACCCGAACGTAAAAATGATGTGTTGATACCTAGCGAATCTGGTTTTGAACTTCCTCGTGAAAATTTAAAATCAGAAATGCTGAGAGGATTTGATGGTAGCATTACATGGAGAGATAAAGTAAAAGATTTGAACTATTCGTTAGGTGGTAACTTTACTTTTTCTCGCAAATACGATTGGCATCAGTATAAGCCTCGTCATGGAAACTCATGGCAAGTCTATCGCAATTCTATTGATGAGAGATATAGCAATATCAATTGGGGGAAACAAGTTATAGGTCAATTCCAGTCATGGGAACAAATAGCAAACCATCCAGTAAATGTAGATGGGAAAGGGAATACAACGATCCGCCCCGGCGATTTGATATATAAAGACGTGAATGGCGATGGCATTGTTAACGGTATGGACGACAGACCAATCGGATACAGAGAAGGCGATGTTCCATATTTGAACTTCAACTTTGTCTTTGATTTCGAGTATAAAGGCTTCGATTTAGGACTAATGTTTGCCGGATCGACTTTTTCTTCTTTTTACATGGAATCTGAAATGAAAACACCATTACATGATGGAGGTAACAACCCTCAATATTATCTATCAGACCAATGGCATTTATCCGACATTCACGATGCAAATAGTGCACTTGTGGCAGGAAGGTATCCTACAATCATTGAAGGAAACGGAAATCATAGCAACTATTGGAAAAATGATTTCTGGCTAAAAAATATTAGTTACTTGAAATTAAAGAATCTGGAATTTGGGTATACTCTCCCATCCCACATCAGTGGACGTCTGGGAATGACTAAAGCCAGATTCTTTACGTCTATGCAAAATCTCTTCTCAATAGACAATCTAGGTGATATAGATATGGATCCTGAAATTGACAAAGGGTCAGGTATACAATATCCGACCAACAGAATAATCAGTATTGGTTGTAATCTAACCTTTTAACAGAATAATATAATTATGAAAAAAGCAAAATTATATATAATAAGTGCCTTCGTATTTTGCACTGCCATGTTTGGATGTTCCGATTTTCTTGAAGAAGAACCTGAGAAAATATTTACAGACGAACAAATATTCACCGATCTTAATATGATTAACTCTGTATTAGCCAATTATTATGGAAGAATAAACTGGGGTCCGAGTGTAGAAGATATCGACGGTCATGCTTATACAGATGAAGCTGCATTTTCGAGCGGAGGAATCAGAGATTATAGGACGTACGATAATAATTGGTGGCGATTATACGAATACAACTTTGTACGTGACATTAATATATTTCTGAGAGGTCTATCCTCTGAAACGGCAAACAATAATATTGACTTGAATGCCGACATAAAAAAACAATATGAAGGTGAAGCACGTTTTTTACGTGCATGGGCTTATTTCAATATGGCAAAAGGTTTAGGTGGAGTTCCTATAGTTTACGACGAAATATACGGCTACGAATCGGGAACTAATGTTTTAGATCTACAAGTTGCTCGTTCTACTGAAGCTGCAACCTACGATTATATTATCGCTGAATGTGAAGCTATCTCTCAACTACTAGAGAATGCTAAAACAAACTCACCTTCCGATAATATACATGCAGCAAGAGCTAACAAATGGGTCGCCCTTGCATTAAAAGCCAGAGCAGCTATTTATGCAGGCTCTATTGCTAAATATACAACTACCCCCGAACTGAGATTACCTAATGGTGAAGTTGGTATCCCAACTTCGGAGGCAAGTACATATTATCAGATAGCCTACGATGCTACTACCGAAATAATAAAAGGTGGCAAATATAGCTTATACTTAAAGAACGAAATTGATTTAGGGCGAAACTTTTATGATTTGTTTATTAACAAGGAGTCAAACCCTGAAGTTATATGGGCACTCGATTATGTTGCTCCCGGTAAAACACATGGTTTTACGAACAACAATGTGGCATACTCTATAAAGGGTGATGTTGACGCAAACAAAATAACTCCGATTCTAAACATTGTAGAGGCGTTTGAATACAAAAATAACAGAGATGGGAAATTGAAAATTAAAGATGCCGGGGGTGACTTTATATTCTATGAAAATCTTGAAGATTTATTTGTTAATAAAGATGCCAGATTATATGGTACCATTATAACTCCGGGATCTCTTTTCCGTAGTGTTTATATCTCATATCAGGCAGGTCAAAAATACCTCGAAAATGGGGAATGGAAAAGCAGAGTGGGTGAACCCGGTGCTGTGAACCCGACCTACGGATTACTTACAGACCAAAACGGACCTACTAGTGGAGATCAGCTGTATGTTTCAAAAACAGGATTCAATATTCGCAAATTTGTAGAAGAAAACAAAGATGCCGCCACAAGAGGTAGAGGAAGTGATATCTGGTTTACACGATTCCGTTTTGCAGAAATATTATTGATAGCCGCCGAAGCTTCTTTAGAACTGGGAAAACCCCAAATAGAAGTATGTGGATATATAAATCAGGTAAGAAGCAGAGCCGGTATACAAAATTTAAGCAATGTAACAATTGACGATATTATAAAAGAAAACCGCGTAGAGTTTGCATATGAGAATCACAGGTATTGGGATTTGAAACGCTGGAGAAGAGCACATCTGCTTTGGAATAATGATAGTGAAAGTGATACATCTATGTTCTATTCTCTTTTCCCATACAAAGTAAATGAACCGGGAAACGCACAAAATGGCAAATGGGTGTTCGAAAAAGTTAAAACATATACCACCAGATATCCACGCTATTTCGAAATGAGGAACTATTACAATTTCTTCGATCAGGATTGGTTGAACCGAAATCCGAAGCTTGTTAAGAACCCATTCCAATAATACGGATATCATCTTGTGTAATAACTTAAAAATTAAGAAGAATGAAAAAGAAATATTTTAGCATATTAATTCTATTTGCATTCGTATTTTCATCTTGTGAAAAAGATAATTACGATGAACCAAAAAGCGATTTAAAAGGCAGAGTCGTTACCAATACAGGTGAGACTTTAGGAGTCAGAGGTACAGAAAATGCTTTGCAGATGCAACTCTGGCAAGATGGCTATGATAACTACGAATCTATTGAGGTCTATATAAACCAGGATGGAACATTTGCTGCGAAAGTATTCGATGGCCAGTACAAATTAGTAACCAGAGACAATAATGGACCGTGGGTAAATGATAGAGATACTTTGCTGGTAACAGTGAAAGGATCTACTTCTGTCGAGTATATTGTCAAACCTTACTTTACCTTGAGTAATGAGGTATTTAAAGTAACCGATAACATTCTGACTGCAACTTTCGATGTTAGTCAATTTACCGCTGTAGCCGACCGTAATATTGAGAGAATCACTCTCTATGTGGGTAAGACTGTATTTGTCGACGATAGCTTCAAAGATAAAACCCAGAATGCCGAAACACCTGTAATCGGATCGAATACAATAAGTATGGATATAAGTTCGATAAACCATCCTGTACTGTATGCCCGAATAGGAATCAGAATATCGGGGGTAGACCAGATGCTTTATACTGTTGGTTCGGCGAAAGTTAAGTAAATAATTTTAATATCAAGCCGAGATATCTGCCTGTTTTAAAGATACTTTACTACAGGTAGATATTTTAATTTATTTTATTATAAAATTTAAACAAATCTTATTCGCAACTTCTCCACAGAAGTATTAATTTAGAGGCTGCGTAGTAACCTTTTAACTGATCATGAGAAACAAAATTTTAATATTTTGCTCCTTAATTCTGTTTACATTTGTCGGTGTTCTGGCTCAAGAACAACCCGATGCCCCTTTATTCAGAGACCCAATCACCGATGGAGCTGCCGATCCGTGTGTTATTTACAACCCCATGGAAAAATCTTGGTGGATACTTTATACCCAACGACGAGCCAATTCAGAAACGGCAGATGTGGCATATTGCTATGGCAATGAGATAGGTATTGCTTATTCGGAAGATAACGGGAAAAGCTGGAGATACAGAGGTTCGCTCAATTTAGAATTCGAGAGAGGTAAAAATACGTTTTGGGCTCCCGACGTTGTGCTTCACAATGGAATCTATCACATGTTTGTATCTTATATCAGAGGTGTAGCCAATCATTGGAGCGGCACTGCTCGCATGGCTCATTATACCAGTACCAACCTTTGGGATTGGAAATACGAAGGCCTTGCCAAATTACCTAAAGATGATGTTATAGATGCGACGCTCATCCAACTTCCGAACGGAGACTGGCGCATGTGGTACAAATGGGATAGTAAATCGTTATTTGCAGATAGTAAAGATCTATTTACGTGGACAGGTGATGCCAAACCGGCTGTAACTGACGAACCCCATGAAGGGGCTAAAGCATTTAATTTCAAAGGCTCATACTGGCTTATTACCGATGAGTGGAAAGGAATGGGTGTCTATAAATCACCTGATTTGTTAAATTGGACAAAACAGAAAGATAGAATATTAAGTAAAGAAAGTCAACGAAAAGACGATTATCCAAGAGGAAATCATGGGGATGTTGTAGTTGCCAACGACAAAGCATATATTTTCTACTTCACCCATCCGGGAAGAAGGTACGGAAATGAATCACTTAACGAGAATGGAAACATTCCGTATGAAATGCGACGCTCATCTATTCAGGTTGCTGAGTTGGATATCGTAAACGGTGAATTAATAGTTTTAGATAGGGACAAGCCATTCAGCATTTATTTACCGAATTATTAATCATTGAAACAGCAAAAAAACATTTATTTATAATACCAATAAACATTTATTTAATGAAAAGAAAACTTTTAATTGTAGCTTTAATCGTATCGAGTGCTACCTCATTCGCCCAATGGAAACCAGCTGGTGATAAAATGAAAACGAAATGGGCAGAAACTATTGATGTTAACAATGTTTTACCCGAATACCCACGTCCAATCATAGAACGTTCGGACTGGTCGAATCTAAATGGCTTATGGGACTATGCTATCCTACCGGTAGGCCAACAAGAACCTCAAAGTTTCGATGGTAAAATACTTGTACCTTTTGCTGTAGAATCAAGCCTATCAGGCGTTCAAAAATCGCTAGGAAAAGATAACGAACTATGGTATAAGCGAACATTTACAGTTCCATCTAACTGGAAAGAAAAAAATATATTGCTGCATTTTGGTGCAGTAGATTGGAAAACAGAAGTATATGTAAACGATATAAAAGTAGGCTCACATACAGGTGGCTATACTCCTTTTTCTTTCGATGTAACTCCTTATCTAACTTCGGGTAACCAAAAACTGGTAGTGAGAGTATGGGATCCGACTGACGATGGTTATCAGGCAAGAGGCAAACAAATCAATAAGCCGGAAGGCATTTGGTACACTCCTGTATCGGGTATCTGGCAAACAGTTTGGTTAGAACCTGTTAGCAAAAAGCACATCGCTAATGTAAGAAACACACCAAATATCGACACTAACAGACTAACTGTAGATGTAGCCACAGAGAACACCTCTGCAGCAGATGTCATCGAAGTTATTGTTAAAGACGGTGCAACTACCGTTTCTAAAAATAAATTTGCAGCAGGACAAAATATAGAGATTGCAATTCCTAATGCTAAGTTATGGTCTCCCGAATCTCCTTTCTTATACGATCTTGAAATTAATCTATACGATAATGGCAGACTACAAGATAAGATAAAGAGCTATGCAGCAATGCGCAAAGTGTCTACCAAGAAAGACAAAGATGGTATTGTACGTCTTCAATTAAATAATAAAGATTATTTTCATTTCGGACCACTCGATCAAGGCTGGTGGCCTGACGGACTATACACTGCTCCAACAGATGAAGCATTAGTATATGACATCAAAAAAACGAAAGATTTCGGATATAACATGATCCGTAAACATGTAAAGGTAGAACCTGCACGCTGGTATACTCATTGCGATCGTTTAGGAATACTTGTATGGCAAGATATGCCTAATGGCAACGGACATCAATCTCCGCAATGGCAAATGAGAAAATTCTTCGACGGTAAAGAAATGCTTCGCTCGGCTGTATCGGAAGCTGACTACCGCAAAGAGTGGAAAGAGATAATGGATTATCTGTATTCTTATCCGTCAATTGCTGTATGGGTACCTTTCAATGAAGCATGGGGACAATTCAAAACCGTAGAAATAGCAGAATGGACTAAAACTTACGATCCTTCACGTTTAGTTAATCCAGCCAGTGGTGGTAATCATTATCGCACAGGTGATATGCTAGATATACATCACTATCCGGGTCCGAAACTAACATTGTATGAAAACGATTCTGACAGAGCGACAGTATTAGGCGAATATGGCGGAATTGGTCTGCCGCTTCAAGGTCACTTATGGCAATCTGATAAAAACTGGGGCTATGTTCAGTTCAAAAATGCGAAAGAAGTTACAGACGAGTATGTTAAATACGGAGAAGAATTGGCAAGACTTGTGAAAATGGGTTACTCTGCTGCCGTATACACTCAGACAACCGATGTAGAAGGTGAAGTAAACGGGCTTATGACATACGACCGCAAAGAAATTAAGATAGAAGAAGGTCGTGTAAAAGCAATCAACCAAAAAGTAATAAATACTTTAGCTGAGTAATAGACTATTCAAACAATAGAAAAATGAAAAAATTACTTTATTTACTTTGTGCTGTTGGCTTATTTAGTTGCAGCGAAAGTAAAATCAAGCAAACTGAGATTATAAAAAATGATCTTCGCGCTCCCGCTTATCCATTGGTGACTATCGACCCATACACGTCGGCATGGTCTATGACCAACAATTTGTATGACGATCAGGTAAAACACTGGACAGGAAAAGAATTCCCACTTATAGGAGTAATCCGTGTAGATGGCAAAGTGTATCGTTTTATGGGTGTTGAAAAACCACCAATGCGAACTATAGCCGGAATGTCTATGGCAAAAGCATGGAATGGAAAATACACATTCAACAAACCGGCAACAGACTGGGAAAAACCTTCATTCACTGATACTCAATGGAAAGAAGGCCCTGCTGCTTTTGGTACGAAAGACGAAGTGAATGTGAATACACCGTGGGAAACCAAAGATATATGGGTACGCAGAACGATTGAGATCAATGAAGACCTTTCAGGTAAAAAACTATATCTTGAATATTCTCATGATGATAATTTCGAACTATATATCAATGGTATAGAGGTAGTAAATACAGGATACGCATGGAACAAGAATGTAGTTATACCTATCCCCGAAGAAGTTGCGAAAACAATTACACAAGGAATAACTGTGATTGCAGCGCACGGACATAATCAGACAGGTGGTGCTCTTGTCGATTTCGGGCTATATGCCGAAGACGAGATAGAAACATTCTTAACAGCTACCGCTGCACAAAAGTCGGCGGATGTGCAAGCGACTCACACCCGTTATGTATTCGATTGTGGCAGTGTAGAACTAAACCTTTCGTTCCTTGCCCCATTGTTGATGGATGATTTGAACCTTGTATCCCGTCCTGTAAATTATATTTCTTACGATGTGACCTCGCTCGACGGGAAAGCGCATGATGTGGAAATGTATTTTGAGGCTGCGCCAAATTGGGCATTAGATTTCCCTGTACAGGCAAACAAAGGTGAAGGATATGAAAAAGATAATCTTATATTCCTCAAAAGCGGAAGTGTAGAGCAAAATATACTAGGCAAAAGCGGTGATGATATTCGCATCGACTGGGGATATTTCTACTTATGCGGCGAGAAAGGTAATACAACTTCGAGTGTAGGAGATGCCTATAAGATGCGTGCGGAGTTTGTAAAGAACGGAACACTATCGGGTGATATCAGTTCTAAAGACAATGCGAATCTGGCTTTAGCTCAATCGTTAGGAAAAACCAAATCTGCATCAGGAAAAGTATTAATCGGGTACGATGATATCTATTCTATACAGTATTTTGGCGAAAACCTAAAACCGTATTGGAACAAAAAAGGTGATAAAACAATAGAACAAGCTTTCGTAGAAGCAAATAACGAATTTGCCAAACTTAGCGAAGCATGTAGCACATTCGATTATCAACTAATGACTGAAGCTGCTGCCGTTGGCGGTAAAGAATATGCCGAATTATGCGCCCTTGCATACCGTCAGGCAATTGCTGCTCATAAAGTAGTAGAAGCACCTAATGGCGATTTGCTATTCTTGTCGAAAGAGAATAATAGCAACGGTTCTATCGGCACAGTGGATGTAACCTATCCTTCTGCTCCCCTGTTTTTATATTACAATCCCGAATTGGCTAAAGCTTTGCTAAATCATATTTTCTACTACAGCGAAAGTGGCAAATGGGCTAAACCGTTTCCTGCTCACGACATAGGTACATATCCGTTAGGCAACGGACAGACTTACGGTGGTGATATGCCTGTGGAAGAAGGCGGAAATATGCTTACTTTAACCGCTGCCATTGCAGCCGTAGAAGGCAATGCTAAATATGCAGAGAAACATTGGGAAGTGTTGACTATCTGGACAGACTATCTGGTAGAGAAAGGTCTTGATCCTGAAAACCAACTTTGTACCGATGATTTTGCAGGACATTTCGCTCACAACGTGAACCTTTCGGCAAAAGCAATTATGGGTATCGCATCTTATGGATATCTGGCTGACAAGTTGGGTAAAAAAGATGTGGCAGAGAAGTATACCAACAAGGCTAAAGAAATGGCTGAACAGTGGATGAAAATGGCTGACGATGGAGATCATTACCGTTTGACATTCGATCAACCGGGAACCTGGAGTCAAAAATATAATATAATCTGGAACAAGATAATGGATTTGAATATTTTCCCTGATAGTGTGGCTCAAAAAGAAATCGCTTTCTATCTGACCAAACAGAATGAATATGGTTTGCCACTAGATAGCCGTAAGAATTATACAAAATCTGACTGGATTATCTGGACAGCTACGTTGGCCGACGATCAGGAAACATTCAAGAAGTTTATCAGCCCATTGTATAAATTTATGAATGAGACGACCGACAGAGTGCCTATGAGCGACTGGTATAATACCGACAGTAAAACTCATGTTGGATTCAAAGCCCGCTCCGTTGTGGGTGGATACTACATGAAAATGCTTGAAAATAAACTTAAGAAATGATTTCTCTGATGTATTTAAATTGAGTTAGTTTGTGAATGTTAGATCAGGTTAGAGCAATCCGCCTGATCTAACTTTTTTAAAGATATCAGATAAATAGACTTTCAATATAGTGTAAAACAGAAATATAAATGATTTGTATATGAAAATTAGAAATACTTGTTTTGTTTTCATCACTCTACTTTCCTTCGGTTGTAGCAGTGCAAAGCAGGATAAAGATTCCGAAATTACCATTGTAGACAGACCAGATGTATCATCGGCAAATCTGCATTACTCTAGTAATAAGCAGCCTCTACTGCCGGATCATTTTATTAAACTACCCGTAGGGAAAGTTAAACCCGATGGCTGGTTAAAGAAATATCTCGAACTACAACGAGACGGCCTTACAGGGCAGCTAGGTGAAATTAGTGCATGGCTCGAAAAGTCGCAAAACGCATGGTTGAACACAGGCGGTCATCATGGATGGGAAGAAGTTCCTTATTGGCTCAAAGGCTATGGCAATATTGCATATATTTTAGAAGACCCTGCCATGCTGAAAGAAACTCAACTCTGGATAGATGCAGTCTTGAAAAGTCAGCAACCCGATGGATATTTCGGACCTGTTAACGAACGTGACGGAAAAAGAGAACTGTGGGCAAATATGATTATGCTATGGTGCCTGCAATCGTATTACGAACACTCGAATGATGTACGTGTAATAGAGTTAATGACAAACTACTTCAAATGGCAAATGACTGTGCCGGATGAAAAATTTCTGAAAGACTATTGGGAAAATTCACGGGGAGGTGATAATATTTACAGCGTATATTGGCTATATAATATTACGGGTGATGATTTTTTACTAGACCTTGTACATAAGATACATCGCAATACTGCCGATTGGATGCAAGACTCTACCCTACCCAACTGGCATAACGTAAACATTGCACAAGGATTCAGAGAACCTGCACAATATTACATGCTGACAAAAGACTCGGCACATCTGAAAGCGACATACAACGATCACAACTTGATACGCCGCACCTTTGGTCAGGTATCGGGTGGAATGTTCGGTGCTGACGAGAATGCACGTATGGGATATATAGACCCCAGACAAGGAACCGAAACATGCGGATTTGTAGAGCAAATGGCTTCGGACGAAATGTTGCTACGCTATACAGGAGACCCACTTTGGGCAGAACATTGCGAAAACATAGCTTTCAACTCGTATCCTGCAGCTGTTATGCCCGACTTCAAAGCACTACGCTATATTACTTGCCCTAATCATGTGATGAGTGACTCGGAAAATCATAGACCGGGAATTGATAATAGTGGACCTTTCTTATCGATGAACCCTTTCAGCAGTCGCTGTTGCCAACACAACCATGCACAAGGCTGGCCTTACTATATAGAGAACCTTATCTTAGCCTCTGCCGACAATGGCGTAGGAGCTGCTATTTATGGAGCTTGTCACGCAAAGGTAGTGGTTGCCGATGGTAAAGAGGTAAGCATCAAAGAAGAAACCAATTATCCTTTCGAAGATCAAATCAAATTTACGGTCAATACATCCGAGAATGTGAAATTCCCTTTCTACTTACGTATCCCTTCGTGGACAAAGAATGCCAAACTGGAAATAAACGGTAAAAAAACGAATACCTATCTGACAGAAGGCAAGTTCGTTTGCATCAATCGCGAATGGAAAGATGGAGATGTAGTTACAGTTACCTTTCCGATGGATTTCTCTATGACTACATGGCAAGTGAATAAGAATAGCGCAAGTATCGACTATGGTCCGCTAACTTTATCTTTGAACATAGAAGAAGAATATAAGAAAGTAGACAGCAAAGCAAGTGCAATAGGTGATTCGAAGTGGCAAGAGACAGCCGATCCGACTAAGTGGCCGACTTACGAAATTTATCCGAAAAGTGCGTGGAACTATTCATTAGTACTTGATCCTAAAGCCCCTTTCAAAAATCTAGAAATAGAAAGAAGAGAATGGCCGGCGGATAATTTCCCTTTCACTCAAGGAAGTTCACCTCTGATTGTGAAAGCCAAAGGGCGCTTAGTGCCTTCGTGGGTTATAGACAAGTTCGGATTATGTGCAGTCTTACCAGAAGAGGATGCTAAGAAATCGGAACAGATAGACGATATAACACTGGTGCCGATGGGTACGGCTCGTTTACGTATAACTTCGCTCCCTGTTTCGTATGAATAAAATTGATCATATATCTATTAGTCTTATACGTTCTAATAGATCTTGATATTCAACAACAATGAAAGATAGGAGTCGATATGGCTCCTATTCTTTTTTTATCCTATTAACTAAATCATCTAATCTTCAAAGAAAGGAAGGCCAGATAACCGATACATCCGGCAATTATTATTACAGCGCCCACCTGACTACCCAGAGCATCTGAAACCAGCCCCATCAACACAGGGAATATTGCTGCTCCCGAAATACCCATTACCATCAAGCCCGACACCTCATTCTTACGGGTGGGGTAAAGCTGCATAGCATTAAAGAAAATTATCGCAAAGATATTTGCATTGCCCAATCCGAATAAAGCAATACCCACATAAAGTGGAATTAAGGTATTAAAAATAAATAGGGATAAAGCTCCTAAAGCCATTAAGCTGATACTTAGTATAAACATTCGTTTTAAAGATACCTTTGTCAGAAGAAAGGCTCCCAGAAAAGAACCGGCAATCCTAAATAAAAAATAGAGGCTTGTTGCATATCCGGCATCAGTAAGTTCCATATCTAACCTCTCCATCAATATTTTAGGAGCAGTAAGATTTATACCTATATCGATACCGACATGAATTAAAATCCCTATAAACAAAAGCAGTACAGCTTTATCGCGAAGTAATTTAAAACACTCTATAAATGTAAATGTCTTACTTTCGATAAGTGTTTCTTTAATTGGCGTAAAAATAAGCCAGATTAGAGGGATTAAAGACACTACGGCAAAAATGGCAAACAACATTTTCCAATCTCCAAACATCAGCACTGTCCAAGCAGCAATAATAGGAGCAAGAAAGGCAGCAATGGTTTTGAAAAACACCCCGAAAGTCATACTACCCGCTAATTTACGGGAACTAACAATATCAGTAAGCAGCGGATTCAAAGATACTTGCATCAATGTGTTTCCTATCCCGAGCAAAGCAAAAGAGATAAGGATTATAGTTAAATTATATTCGACAAAGGGGGGTAACATGGCTATGAAAGTAACAAACAGACTTAAAATAACAGTCTTTCTCCGCCCTATTTTATTCATCAACATGCTAACGGGTATCGAAAAAATAAGAAACCATAAGAAAACCATAGATGGCAAGAGATTAGCCACTGTATCTGTCAACTGAAAATCTTCCTTAACATAGTTTGTCGCAATCCCGACAGAATCGACAAACCCCATGGCAAAGAATGCGAGGAGAACAGGAAGGAATATTAGAATTTTTGCTCTTTTCATTATAATATATTTGCGATTTTGTGACTCGAAAAAGGTAACAAAAGTAACACTTTTTCATCTTTTTTTGATTGTTACTTTTTCTGTAGCTTTTTACGCACAATCTTTAATCTAACTGTTTTATATCAATATAGATAAATCAAGTTTGATCTATTCTATATTTTTTATTCAGTTTTGCATTATGCAAAGCATGCATAAAAATGCTATTTTAAATTTACTTGGTCTTAATATAATCGCCTAAAGTTAACTGAATATTACAGATTAATGTCCTTTTTTTACAAGTATAAAAATGAGTAAGGTTTTAACTTTGAGCCTATTTCTATAATATATATTTTTACAGGTTATGAACGTTTTCGAAATTATATATCCGTCACCCATTCTTGCTCCCTATATTCGGTATTACTGGATATTGGATGCCGAGAGTACGTCTCCCATATCGGAGCGGGTTACTCCTACAGGATGTATAGATTTAGTTTTCCACAAACGTGACAGTATGTTTTCCTTGGCTGACAACAAATTGCAACCCCAATCGTTTCTATGTGGATTGAGTACAGAGTTTTCTGATCTGACTTCAATCACAGGCAAAGTCAGTATGATAGTTACTGTATTTCAACCTTTTGGGGCAAAGGTTTTCTTTGATATCCCGATGAGTGAGTTTCAAAATAAGACTATATCCATTGACGACATAGGAGATAAAGAACTGCAAGAATTGGAAGATCAGCTATTGAACGAAACTGATAATAGAACGTGTATCAAGCTTATCGAAAGTTACCTTATCGATCGCCTACACTCTTTCAAAGACTATAATTACAAGCGAATAGTTGCATCCATTCAAGCGATAGATAACAAGAGCCATGTCAGCATATCTTCATTAGCCGAAATAGCCTGCCTTAGTTACAAGCAATTCAACCGTATATTTACGGAACATATAGGAACTAATCCGAAAGAGTTTTCCCGCATCATACGCTTTCAGAGAGCTTTACATATTCTACAAACCAAACCACAGATAAATCTGACTCAATTGGCTTTCGAAGCGGGTTATTACGATCAACCTCATCTGATAAAAGAATTCAAAACGTTTTCGGGATATACTCCAAGCGAGTATATAGCCATTTGCGACCCATATTCCGATTATTTCTCCAACACATTATAATGTCCTTTTTTTACAAGTTTCGAGGAATAAACTGCTCTACTTTTGTAAAGAATTCGTCTCGACTTTTACTTTAACCACAGAGTAAAAGGAGTTTCACGGAGTTTTTAAAGTTTTTCATACCGAAATGAATCATATTTTGATGACAAAACAGTTTATTATACTGTAATTATTTACTCCGTGTTACTCTGTGCGACTCCGTGGTTAAAAGTCAAGATGAACTCAAAGTCAATTCGAATAAAGTAATCAACCAACAAATTTACATTTTATGAAAAAGTTAGTATCATTTTTTGAAATTCCCTCTGTCGATTTTAACAGAGCAGTCAAATTCTACGAAACAATTCTGGGTATCGAAATTCCGGCACACGATTGGGGTAGCGAAAAGATGGCATTTTTTCCCGAAATAGATGGAGAATGTTCGGGTTCAATCTCGTGGAGTGAAGATTTCAACCCGTCCAAAGATGGTGTTCTTATTCACCTAAACTGCGAGGATATAAATTCTACATTGTCTCTCATCGAAAAAAATGGTGGTAAAATACATACTCCTAAAACGAAGATTGAGGCTGAAGGCAGAGGCTATTTTGCTCTATTTATCGATAGCGAAGGTAATCGGTTAGGATTGTACTCTGATAAGTAAATTGTAAGGCTCTTGTTTTTGAAACAAGAGCCTATTTTTTCAGACCGATTTAGAAAACCGTTTATCCGTATTTATCAGCAACTTATCTAACGATGCTGCAACATTACGTACGAAAGGGGTAGCATCGGGTAAGATAGTTATATGATCATTATCGAAGTCTATAATCCTGTCCTTTGCAAAATCGGAAAGAACCGATTCATTATAGTTTAATGCCGCTTTGACAGCTTCAACAGATAAATTCAATTGCCCGGCTATTTCTTCCCATCGGACAGTATAGTTACACATCAAAGTTGAGATAACGGCTCTTGTTATCTGTTCTTCTCTATTCAGAACATAACCTTTCAATATTGGTAACTCTCCCCGCTCTACTTGCGTGATATAAGTATCCAAATCTTTAGTATTCTGGCTATAAGCGTTTGCCAACTGACTAATACCCGTAGTGCCAAAGGCATAAACCTGTCCTGTAGTCCGTTGTGTACAATAGCCTTGAAAATTACGGTGCAATGTCTTGCTTTGTTGAGCTACATAAAGTTCATCGGTAGGTAAAACAAAGTGATCCAAGCCGATAGTTTTATAACCTGCGTCTATCAGCAGTTCCTTTGCTGTTTCATATATCTCATTCTTTACCGAAGTAGACGGCAAACCAATCTTCTCCAGATTTTGCTGTAACTTATTCACCCACGGCACATGGGCATACGAAAAAGTAACAATCCGATCGGGCTTCACAGCAATAGCTTTAGCTATAGTATCTGCAAAAGATTGGGGTGTTTGTAATGGAAGACCATAGATAAAATCCATATTTACAGATATCCCACGATCTCTTAATATTTTGACGATATTTTCAACAGGCAAAGAAGACGGATTCCGATTTGAAGCTTTTAATACTTCTTCATTAAAATCCTGAATACCTAAACTGATTCTGTTGAATCCGGCATCTACCAGATCTATATAATATTGCTCGTCCAAATATCCCGGATGGCATTCGATAGCTATTTCAGGGTTATCTATACAATCAAATTCAGATAAAATAAGAGTGTTCAGTTCTTTTAGCACCGATACAGGTTGCGATGTCGGCGTACCTCCTCCATAATGTATCTGAGATATTTTGCGATTCTTATCCAGAAGCGATAATACTGTTCCGATTTCTTTTTTAAGAGCGGCAATATATTTATCTACAATATCCTTGTTTCGTCGGGGTATCGAATTGCATCCACAATAAAAACACATTTTCTTACAAAATGGAATATGGATATAAACAGATATATGTTGAGGTTGCTCCCTATTCGATTCTATAACTACCTGCCGATATGTTTCTGCAGTAAAAGACTCGTTAAAGAAGTTTGCCGGAGGATAACTTGTATATCGCGGTACAGCAACACTATATTTGTTCAGTAATTCGTCTTTCATTTTTCTCTTCATTTTTATTTCTGAAAATTACTAATATATAGATCAACGACAAAGCGGCAATACAAATTTCGAGTTTAAACAAACCGCTATACCCGAATAATGTTGCTACTTTACCCGCTCCCACTGCCATAATCATACCGCTAAGATGGGTTATAACAGTCTGTATCGTAAAGTCAGTTCCTTCGAATCCTTTGCGTACGCAGTCCATAGCCGTTGTATAAACAATGATCGTAGCCAGACCATAAGTCCCCCACAACAAAGATATACCGCAATGTAATGTAGCAGTATTGACAGGGAACATCGTTACTAACAGATAGAAATATATAGCTGTAACAACAATCAGTACGGCAAATATAATACGTGCTGCATATCGACCGACCAGCCTCACAATAAAACCACCAGCCAACGATGAAAAAAAACCGACAGATGTACCGACGATACCCGACATAACGCCAATCTCTTTCATATTATAACCATAGTCGACCAACATAGGTTTCAGTACTGACAAAATACCGATTATGCCGGCATAAAACATAAACAGGAATATAACTTGCTTCCAGATTCCTTTCTGTTTGAAAAAACCCAGTAAGTCGTTCGGATGAGGTTTTGCCAATGTTTTAGGGGCAATCTTCATCTGATTATTTCTGAAAAAGACCAAAGGAATAAGTGCTATAATAACAAAAATAGCTAAAAACGGAAGCAGACTCTCCCACCCTATTTTATTATAGAGTAACAAAAGAACTCCACCGCCAACCATTGCTCCGGCAAAGCTACCCATCGATTGCATACTGTTTACCAACCCCTTATCCTTTTTACTAAAGGATACAACGGCTAAAGCATCTGTTGCAATATCTTGCGTAGCAGAAGCCACAAAAGACATAACGATAAGCCCTATAATAAGATATGGAGTAACCTGAAAGCTAAGGAATGATATAGCGAAGATAATAACGGCATATATCAATTCTGCCGAAAATATCCAACGTTTATAATGCCCTAATGTATGGCTGGTGCGATCGATAGCTGGCGACCAAAGAAATTTTAATATCCACGGCAATTTCAGAAATTGAAGCATGGCGATCGTCTCCAGCGAAAACTGCCGTTGACGCATGATAACCGGCAATACAGTTGAGAAAAAACTCATCGGAATCGACTGTGCGATATACAGACAAAAAAACGTAAATAATTTCCCTCCTTTTTCTACATACGGTCTCACAATCATCGGCTTAGAAATTTAAATGTAAGTTTACACCAAAAGTGAATGGCTTACCCGCTTGTACATATTCACTTGTCCCAGTCTTGAAATAATAAGCTATATATTCTTTTCCTGCAATATTTTTAGCCCATACATCAAGCGAAAATTTATCTTTTACAAAGGAAATCTTTTCATTCAATATACCATAAAAATGTTGCTCTACTTTGTTATCTTCATTCCAGTATATTTTTCCTACACCGGCATATTGTCTACTGATTATTATCTTATCTAAAAATGTATCCTTCAATTTCACTGTATAATCTACAGATATAGATAATGTGTTTTGAGGTACCATGGGTAGATAATTACCATTATAATTAAGTGTTTCATTCACCTCATATCTCTTGAATTGAGCATGTGTATAACCGTAACTTAATTGTATGCTCAGATTTTCGACAGGATTAATATGTGTAGTTACTTCAACACCTTTACTAACCGATTTACCTGCATTTCTCAATAAATAACCTTTTCCACTGGGTTGAGTCTGCGATATCTGCTGATCATTCCAAATAATATAGAATAAGCTAATATCCGTATATATTAATTTATTAAAGCAATTTGCTTTAGTTCCTAATTCGTAACTCCAACTATGTTCGGGCTTAAATGTACGATCCTCATCACGTTCTATAGTGGCATTAAATCCACCTGTTTTATATCCCTTAGCCACAGAAAAATAGATCAGATTATCACTTGCAAAAGCATATTGCAACGATGCCTTAGGTGTTACTTGCGAAAATACCGAACTTTCATTTACTTCAGGAGAGAAGGTCGGATCAGCACCTTGCGTAATAGCTTTATTATTTACAGTAGTCTTGGTTTCTTCCCAATCGTAACGCAAGCCCATACCCAACGACAGACCTTTTGTCAACAGATCGTTTATAGTAGACTGATGATACAAAGCTACTCCTGTAATCGGATTCCTCGCATTTTGCAATGTCTGTCTCTTTTGCATGCGATAATCCACATCGTTAGTTGTTTTATAGTTTTGATAGAATCCAAATGCACCGAATTGCCAAACGTATTTATCGTTGCCAATCGATTTGATATTAAACTCTTGCGAATACATGTGCTGACGTTGAGTAAAATCGACATAGTAAATATCTTCGGGCGAGAAGTCCTGATCAAGTCCCTGTTTACCATCAAAATACTGAAATGAACTTTGCGAACCTATCTTAAAATGATCGGCTGTATATTCCACATTCACCCCATTCGACGACATATTACGGCGATAATAGCTCGGGGCATTATAATTAACAGGCATCATTTCGCTTGTCTCACTATTATACACCCTGTATGGATAACCATCCTGATCGGAATATTCATACGCGGAAATAAATTGCACGTTCAATCTTGGTTTTATCCGCCAACTAAGACGAATACGGGTAGAAATCGCATCCATAGCATCTGCTTTTTTCCCTGTATATTTATTATCGAAAAAACCTCCTGTATGAAAATAATTACCCGAAACGGAGTAACCTAAATTCTTACTTAGCTTTCCATAATTAGAAATACCGCCTTGATATGTATTATAATTTGCTGCACCCAGATTTACATTTGTCTCTTTATACTTAAGGGGAGATTTTGTATATATGTTAATTATTCCGCCCATTGTATTCCGCCCATATATAGTCCCCTGAGGACCACGTAATACTTCGATCCTTTCCACATCATTCAGATCGATATCGAAAGACGAACGGTCGAAATAAGGAACTCCATCTACATATAAACCCACAGATGGGGCATTTATCCGCGACCCTATTCCTCTTATATATGCAGGAGTTATCATTTTAGATCCATAATCGGGAATAAAAAGATTGGGTACGAATGCCGAGACCTCATTTATAGAAATGATATTACGATCTTTAATTGTTTGATTAGATAAAAGCGTTGCTGAAATAGGCAATGTAGACAAGTTATCATTTTGCTTAAAAGACTCTATAACGATTTCTTTTGCCGTATAAGTCATCACAATCGTATCTTTCTCAACCAACACATCGTCTGCTCTTGTATTACCGATAAAAAAGGAATATGCCATTATCAAGAGAAGATAGCGACTGTATTTCATATTACTTAGTTTAAGTTTTTCTAGTTTCGTACAAAAATAGTTAAATATAAATAACTGCACAATCACTACTTCTAGTGATAAAATCTAATTAATGCGAGTGCTTTTTTAGAAAAGATTCGTTGTATCTTTGTTGTTGATACAATAACCAATAGAAGAAGATGGAAGAAAAAACAACAGATTCAAATCCAATTTACGACTGCATCGTTATAGGCGCAGGAATCAGTGGCATATCTTTCGCTCATTACCTCCATCGTATTGGCAAATCTGTATTAATACTTGAGAGAGAAGATAAAATAGGAGGACAGATACAAACATACTCATCCGATAATTATTGGAGAGAACTTGGAGCTCACACATGCTATAACTCCTATACAAACCTGTTATCCATATTAGATGAAATAAACGGTGAAAGGGAAATTCAAGTGTTAGGAAAATATGGCTATAAGGTGTATACTTCCGGAAAAATTAAAGGTATATGCTCTCCAATGTCTTTTTTTCAACTCTTCCTCAATGGACCAAAAGTCTTTTTTGCATCGAAAGAGAATAAAACAGTAAAAGAATATTTCCGACCGATTGTCGGCAAATCTAATTATGACAAGCTATTCTCAAAACTGTTCAAAGCTGTTATTTGTCAAAATGCAGATAACTATCCCGCTGAATTGTTTCTCAAAAAAAGAAAAGAACGAAGAAAGGATATACCCCGAAAATTCACCTTTAAGAAAGGACTTCTTTCGTTCCTCGACCTGATTGTTGAAAAAGATCAGCTCAATATCAAAAAGTCTGTTGAAGTAACAAGCGCAGATGTGCAAGGCTCCAAGATTAAAGTGGAAACCATACAAGGTAAAGTTTACTATGCTAAGAATATAGCTTTAGCTGTTGAGCCTAAATCTTCTGCAAAGATATTGAACAATATGCAAGAATCTCTCCGAGACCTGTTAAATTCAATTCCCTTGTTTCATTCGGAATCAATAAACATTACTATAAAAAAGGATAAAACAACAATTGACAAAGTGGCGGGTATAATTCCGCAGGATGGTCAATTCTTATCTGTTGTTTCCCGCGATTTATTAGAGCATCCTGACTTGCGCAGCTTCACATTCCATTTTGAGAAAAATGAGATGAATGAAAATCAGCAAACAGATGTTATCTGTAATTTATTAGGTATCTCAAAAGATGATATTATAGAGTCAAAGAAGACATCTCATGCACTACCTTCCCTAAATAAAAGCCATCTGCATCTCGACGATCAAATCAGAGAAAAAGAAAATAGCAATATTTATATTTTAGGTAATTACTTTTACGGCCTTTCTTTAGAAGATTGTGTAAATCGTTCTATCGACGAATTTGAAAGGTTCAAGCAAAACAATTAAAACATGTATTACCAAATAAATATATAGACTACTATTGTCTAAATATTCATCTTTCTGATAGATGAAAGGTTATTTAAATCAGTCTATCTTCTATTTTTAACACTTTAAAGAATTGATTATTAAAATATTTTAATAATTTTGATTTTAGAGAAACGAAATACCTGGAATCACACGTTTTAATACCAAATAAAAATGACCTTTATTATTATCATTCTCTGTTTGGCACTACTTATAGTGCTTATCTCCTATTTCAAAGTAGATGCTTTTCTATCATTTCTGATAGTATCTATTGTGGCGGGAATATCGCTTGGTATACCATTAGAAAAGCTACCAACCTCTATTAACAATGGGATAGGAAGCATAATGGGCAGTCTCACACTGATTATCGTATTGGGAGCAATGCTCGGAAAACTTGTTGCCGAAAGCGGTGCTGCCCAAAGGATAGCCTCTGTTATGGTCAATATATTCGGCACTAAGCATATTCAATGGGGATTGATGATAACAGGATTTATTGTCGGCATACCTCTATTCTACGGTATTGGCTTCGTATTGCTTGTTCCTTTGATATTCTCCGTTGTATATAAATATAAATTGCCTGCCGTATATATAGGCTTACCAATGCTGGCAGCCTTGTCGGTAACTCACGGCTTTCTTCCTCCTCATCCTTCGCCTGTTGCACTGGTCGCACAGTTTAATGCCGATTTGGGCATGACTCTTATATATGGATTAGCTGTTGCAATACCTGCCATTATTCTTGCAGGGCCTGTATTTTGTAGTACACTTAAAAATATAAAAACCGGACCAGTCAAATTATTCGAACAAAAAGAAGACAGTAATCAATATTGTGTACCCGGAAGCTTTTTGAGCTTCACAACAGCAATGCTTCCTGTTTTTTTACTTATCTTAGTTACCGTAATACCTTATTGCTTACCCGATATGGGCGAGAATGCATCGAGTGTACTCTCATTTGTCGGAGCCCCTTCTATTGTAATGCTTATAGCCCTTGTATTTGCGACCTATACATTAGGAATAAAACAGGGCAGAAGTATAAAAAATGTAATGGGTATCTATGGCGATGCTGTAAAAGACATAGCAATGATATTACTTATTATTGCCGGTTCGGGAATATTCAAGCAAGTAATGGAAGACAGTGGCGTTAGCGAAGAACTTGCATTCGGCTTACAGAAGCTAAGTATACACCCACTTATTCTCGGTTGGCTAATAGCCGCTATTATCAGAGGATGTGTCGGTTCGGCTACAGTAGCTGCACTCACTGCAGCAAGCGTCATAATGCCCTTGATGATACAATCGGGTGTGAATCCGAATCTGATGGTACTATCTCTTGGGGCAGGTAGCCTCATGTTTTCACATGTCAACGATGCCGGATTCTGGATGTTCAAAGAATACTTCGGACTGACTATGAAAGATACACTCCGATCGTGGTCTGTAATGGAAGCGCTGGTCTCAATAATAGGACTCATTGGGGTTTTATTATTAAGTCTGGTTATCTAGGTTATCCTTTTACAACACTATATCGAAATAATTAAATTACTAATCAAAATAATATGAATATGTATAACGCTGACGAACAATTTGAAAAATTAGGATTAATATTACCTCCTGCACCTGCTCCCGTAGGTGTTTACAAACCCTATCTGATAGATGGCAAATATCTGTACTTATCGGGACACGGTCCTGTTCAGAACGATAAATCACTTATCATAGGGCGCATAGGTAGAGATATTACCCAGGAAGAAGGTAAACTTGCTGCACAACAAGTCGGACTTACAATGTTATCCACTATCAAAACAAATCTGGGCAGTCTGAACAAAGTAAAACGAGTAATCAAAGTTCTGGGAATGGTAAACTGCACATCCGAATTTGAACGTCACCCCTATATAATTAATGGTTGCAGCGAATTATTTGCAGCAGTTTGGGGGCCCGATAATGGTGTCGGAACGAGAAGCGCTGTCGGGTTCGGTTCTTTACCTGATAATATCCCTGTGGAAATAGAAGCATTATTCGAACTGTATTAAAATATTCCGATCCAATTAAACAAGACTATTTATGCACGAATGGTATAAAATTGATAATATCGATCAAATAGACTCGCCTGCTTTAGTCGTATATCCCAAAAATGTGGCTCATAATATTGAGCTAACAAAACAAATAGCTGGAGATATTGACAAGCTTCGCCCTCATGTTAAAACAAACAAAATGGCGGAAGTATGTACTATGATGCTACAATCGGGAATTAAGAAATTTAAGTGTGCAACTATTGCAGAAGCTGAAATGCTTGGTACCGTAAATGCTCCCGATGTATTGTTGGCTTATCAACCTGTGGGTCCTAAAGTCTCACGATTATTAAATCTGATAAAAGCATACCCCAATACCAGATTTTCATGTCTTGTTGATAACATGGAGAATGCAACATTTATTTCGGAGCTTTGCAAGAGAGGAAACATTGTTTTAAACATATTTATAGATCTGAATGTGGGCATGAATAGGACAGGAATTTCTCCCGAAAAAGCACTGCATTTAGTAAAACAAATTATACCCCTTGAAAATATACGGATTGTAGGTATCCATGCCTATGATGGGCATATCCATGATGAGAATGTGGAACAACGGCAAAAAGCGAGCGATATATCATTTGCTTTGGCAAATAATATATTTCAAGAAACAGAGCCATTGTTTTCATACCCATTGGCTCTGGTCATGGGAGGAACACCTACATTCCCTATGCATGCCAATCGTCATAATATCGAATGCAGCCCGGGAACATTTATATTCTGGGATTGGGGATATAAAAATATGCTTGCCGATCTTCCTTATCAATATGCTGCACTTGTCATTAGCCGTGTAATCTCATTAATAGACAAACATCATATATGCATAGATTTGGGGCATAAATCGGTAGCAGCAGAAAATCCGTTACCGCGCGTACATTTTCTTAATGCTCCTGATGCTAAGCCAATCGGGCAAAGTGAAGAACATCTGGTATTGGAAGTTGCAGATAGTGGTTTATTCAAAACAGGTGATGTATTATATGGTGTACCTGTACACATCTGCCCGACTGTAGCTCTATACGAAAAAGCATTTATTATCAAAAATCATGAAATGACTACACAATGGAATGTAGTTGCCAGAAACCGCTATATACAATATTAAAACCTTTAAAATATGTCTAAACCATTTATTGTAGATGCACATCTTGACTTAAGTATGAATGCTTTGGAATGGAACAGAGATCTGCGCGTATCAGTTCAAGAAATTAACAGAAGGGAGATCGGTATGACCGACAAACCCGATAGAGCAAAAGCCACTACTACTCTTCCCGAATTACGAAAAGGAAACATCGGACTGGTAGTCGCTACACAAATCGGTCGTTATGTTGCACCAGATAATCCTCTTCCCGGATGGGCCTCGCCCGAACAGGCTTGGGCACAAACCCAAGGTCAGCTAGCATGGTACAAAGCCATGGAAGAAGAAGGGCAAATGGCTATGATAACAAACAAAGCCGAATTAGATGCTCATCTGGCACTATGGAATAACGGCGAACCAAACAACAATAAACCAATCGGTTACGTTTTAAGCCTCGAAGGAGCTGATTCGTTCATAACAGTAAAACATCTTGAAAGAGCATATAACTATGGTCTTAGAGCTGTAGGTCCTGCACATTACGGACCGGGAAGATATGCTAACGGCACAGATTCGACAGGACATCTCAATCAGATGGGTATAGAATTACTTAGCGAAATGGATCGTTTGAATATGATTCTTGATGTTACACATCTATGCGACGATGCATTTTGGGATGCGATGAAATTATATAAAGGAAACATGTGGGCAAGTCACAATAACTGTCGGAAGTTCGTAGATCATAATCGCCAATTCAGCGACGATATGATTAAGGCTTTGATTGCACGTGATGCTGTTATCGGTATAGCACTAGATGCATGGATGATGGTTCCTAATTGGGTAAGAGGTGTTTCCACACCTAAAGGTATGAATTGTAGTTTAGAGATCATGGCTAACAATATTGATCACGTATGTCAATTGGCAGGTAACACCAAGCATGCTGCTATCGGCAGCGACTTAGATGGTGCTTTCGGGACAGAACAATGCCCTTATGATCTTGAAACAATAGCTGATATTCAAAAAATTCCTGTAATTTTGAAAAACAGAGGTTACAGCGATACCGATATAGAAAATATTGCAAGTGGTAACTGGATCAGATTCATGAGAAACGCTCTATAAAAGAGATTAATACATAGAAAACAGATAATGAAAAAAGTAGTTACTTTTGGAGAAATTATGCTGCGTCTGGCGACACCCGGATATCAGCGGTTTATACAATCCAATAATTTGAATGCTACCTTTGGCGGAGGAGAAGCCAATGTAGCCGTATCGCTGGCTAATTATGGTATTCCAACTGAATTTATAACACGCCTGCCTCAAAATGATATAGCCGAATGGTGCATTTCTGATTTGAGGAAATATAGTGTAGGTGTTAACAATATACTCAGAGGTGGTGATCGTGTAGGCATCTACTTCTTAGAAACCGGAGCAGTAGCCCGTGCATCGAAGGTTGTGTACGACAGAGCCAATTCTGCTATTGCCGATATAAAACCGGGCATGATAGACTGGAAAGAAGTATTTAAAGATGCACAATGGTTTCACTGGACGGGAATTACCCCTGCCCTTTCGCAAGGAGCAGCAGATGCTTGCCTCGAAGCAATTAAAGTAGCCAATGAAATGGGCATTACTGTTTCGACTGATCTGAACTATCGCAAGAATCTTTGGAAATATGGGAAAACAGCTAATGAAGTTATGCCTACTCTTGTGGAAGGCTGCGATGTAATTTTAGGAAATGAAGAGGATGCCGAAAAAGTATTTGGAATCAAGCCCGAAGGTTTCGATGTAGCACATACAGGAGGAGAAGTGAATGCTGCTGAATTTGAATCGGTATGTACCCAATTACAGAAACGATTTCCCCGAGCAAAGAAAGTTATAATCACATTGAGAGGTTCTATTAATGCCAATCACAATACATGGGGCGGTTGCCTTTATTCTGACAAATTATACGAATCGAAACGTTATGATATTACTCATATTGTAGATCGTGTTGGCGGTGGTGATTCTTTTATGGGCGGACTCATATATGGATTGATAACCTATCCAAGTGACGATCAGAAAGCATTGGAATTTGCAGTGGCAACTTCCTGTCTGAAACATACAATCTATGGCGATTTCAATCTTGTTGCTGTTGCCGAAGTAGAGAATCTGATGAAAGGCGACGGTTCAGGAAGGGTATCCAGATAAAAACGAAAAAACAACAATATAATGGCACGATTCGCACGAATACAAGTATGTCAGACCATACAACAAACAGGAATGATTCCTGTATTTTATCATTCGGATTTAGAAGTCAGCAAGCAGGTTCTAAAAGCCTGCTACCTGGGAGGGGTCAGAGCTTTTGAATTTACGAACAGAGGTGACTATGCACATGAAATATTTGGAGAACTAAATAAATGGGCAGCTAAAGAATGTCCTGATATGATACTAGGCATTGGCTCCATTATAGATGCCGGCACTGCATCACTATTCTTACAATTGGGAGCAAACTTTGTTGTAGGACCGCTACTCAATCCTGATATTTTTAAAGTATGTAATCGCCGTCAGGTGGCATATGTACCGGGATGTGGTTCTGTGAGTGAAATAGGTTATGCTCAAGAATTAGGTGCTGAGATTATCAAAGTATTTCCCGCAAGCAATGTTGGCGGACCATCTTTCGTGAAGAATGTAAAAGCTCCTATGCCATGGTCTAACCTAATGGTAACAGGTGGTGTAGAGCCTACTGAGGAAAATCTGACAAAATGGTTCGAGGCTGGAGTTGCGTGCGTTGGTATGGGGTCTAACCTGTTTCCTAAGGAAGTGATAGCTGCTAAAGAATGGTCTAAAATCACAGATATGTGCAAAGAAGCATTTACTATCATAAATAAGTTACGCTGATTTTCATCTTATCATATAGAAACAGAATAGCCTTGAATTACATCAAGGCTATTCTGTTTTTACATATTACTTAATAATTCCACCACCCAGTGCCTTATATAAAGTAACAAGCGACGTAAGGTCCTCCAAGTTTGCTTTATTAAGAGCTATTTCAGCATCAAATAATTGACGCTCTGCATCGAGCACATCCAAATAACTAACCAGACCATTTATATATTGCAATTTAGCCAGTTCGTGGTAAGATCTTGCCGATGTGTAAAGAGCTTCGTTTGTCTGGCGTACTTCACGCATTTTCTGAAAAGTTATTATGGCATTATTTACTTCTTTAAATACCCCTAGAACAGCTTTTTCGTAGCTATATACCTCTTGTTCATAAGCAGCTTTCGCCGCATTATGTTTAGCTTTATTTTTACCCATATTAAATATAGGCCCGGTTAATATACCGGATACAAACCATGTCGGACTACTCAAGAAGTTTGCCAGTTCGGTATTCTCTCCACCTAAACGACCAATAAGATTCAACGAAGGAAACATATCTGTATAAGCAATACCGACATTTGCATTAGCCTGAATTAATTTCTGCTCTGCCTGTAACATATCGGGACGGCGCTTCAATAAAGATGATGGCAGATCGATAGGTAAACCCAAAGGCAACTTCTTCGGATCGAATCCCTCTCCCCTCTTTATAGTACCGGAAGGAAATTCGCCTGCTAGAACGAACAAATCATTCTCCTTTAATTTCAGTTCATTCTCCAAGCGAGGAATAAGTGTTTCGGTACGTGCCAACTCCACTAAACTCTGACGATAAGGTATCTCCGATGTAAGTCCACCCTCGTAACGAAGCTTTGCAAAACGAACGCCTTCGCGGCGAGCTTCCACCGTTTGTTTCACGATTTCGAATTCACGATCCAAGGCTTTTAGTTCAAAATAATTTTGTGCAACTTGCGATATTAATGTCAATTGCAATGCTTGTCGGGCATCCACCGATTGCATATAAGCGGCAATAGCAGCATCATTCGCCCAACGGAGTTTCCCCCAGATATCGACTTCCCACGACACATTTAAATTGGCTCGTAGTTCGGGCGAATATTTTCTACTATCTCCCCCATAATTTAAATATTCTTTTTGCCCTGCAACTTCACCACCCAGATGTGGAAACAGGTTAGCAAAACTAATACGATTATTCGCCGCCATTTCGTTAATTCTCGCAGTAGCAATAAGAACATCTTGGTTATGTTCGAGAGTTTTAGATATCAATTCCAACAAAATAGTATCTGAATAAAGCGTACTCCAACCAATATCGGCTGTACTACCCTCTCCCATTCCTCTTGTATCAAAAGTGTCAGGCATATCAACCATTTCGACAGGTTCATATTTTTGCCCTATTTTACATGAGAAAATAGCAGTAATACAAATTAAAGTGGTTATTATATATTTGATTTTACTCATACTTATTCTGTTTATTTCTTTTCATAAATCTAGGAAACTTCAATTCAGGTATCTTAAATTTATTTTTAGCCTTATAAACCATCACGAAGAAGAAAGGCACCAGTATAATACCAAATGTAATCGCAACAATCATACCGAAGAAAACTCCTGTACCTATCGAGTGGCGACTAGCCGATCCCGGACCCGATGCTAACACCATCGGCAACATACCCAATACAAAAGCTAACGAAGTCATTAGAATAGGACGAAACCGTAATTTAGCTGCTTGCATTGCTGCATAGATTGGTTGCATTCCTTTATCGACCTGTATCTTTGCAAATTCGACTATCAATATTGCATTTTTCGTCGCAAGACCAATCAGTGTTACTAATCCTATCTGAAAATATATATCATTATCTAATCCTACCGCCCAAATACCAAGAAATGCGCCTAATGCTGCCACGGGCAAAGATAATAAAACAGCTATCGGCACTGTCCAGCTTTCATACAAGGCAGCTAAAAACAAGAAAACAAATAAGAAGACCAACGCCATTACTATCCCGGTCTGTCCACTAGCTTTTTGCTCCTGAAAGGATAGTCCACTCCATGCAACACCAATATTTTCGGGCAAATGCTCGTCAGCTATATCCTGTATTACATTCATAGCCTGTCCCGAACTATATCCTTTCGCTGGGGTAACCTGCATCGAAGCCGATGTATACATATTAAAGCGGCTGATATTACCCGGACCTGTTGTATAACTTGTTGTACCTAATGCGGTAAGAGGTATCATAGATCCATTCGCTGCTTTTACAAAGAAAAGATTTATGTCATCGGGAGTTGCTCTATACGATTGATCAGCCTGAATATACACTTTATATATGCGGTTGAACATATTAAAATCGTTCACATAAACCGAACCCAGATAAGCCTTCATCGTAGAAAAAATATCAGATATAGGAACACCTAATAATTTAGCCTGATCCCTATCTACATCAAAATACAACTGAGGTATCTCAGATTGCAACGAAGATGAGATATTAGCTAGTTCTTTAGATTGCCCTGCATAATGCATAAATGTATCAGTCGCTGCCACCAAATCATCCCATGTTGCATCAGAACGAGCCTGTAATTTCATTTCCACTCCACCGGCTGAACCCAATCCGGGTATAGCTGCCGGTCTGCTCACAAAGGCTCTAATCTCGGGATAATTATAAAATTCTTTTTGAGCATCGCGTATAACATCATCGACTCCTACACTTCGTTCCTTCCACGATTTAAGGATAACTGTCAACGTTGCACGACCTTGATTTGTTCCCACACGAGGACTAGATCCTGTCACATTCTGCACATGGTCTACTGCTTCGTGATGGTCAAGATATGCCACGGCTCTGTCCGTAACAACTCTTGTACGTTCTAACGTCGCACCTTCAGGCATTTCCAATTCAACAGTAAAATATCCCTGATCTTCCTGCGGTATAAAACTTGTAGGAACTATTTTATTGAGTACGAATATAAAAACCATTATCATCCCAAAACCTGCCATAATGCGGCGAGGATTATTGATAACCTTTAGCAAGATACTTGCGTATTTTTTATTTCCTTGATTCAGCCATATATTTATCTTGCGGAAAACAAAGTTCTTCTTCTTTTGCGATGGTCGCAATATGAGGGCACACATAGCCGGACTGAGCGTTAAAGCTACTACTGCCGATATCAAAACAGATACTACAATTGTTACAGAGAACTGTCTGTATAGCGAACCGGTAATTCCATCCAGAAAGCTTACTGGCACAAATACGGCAGCTAATACCAATGAGGTAGCAATAAGTGCTCCTGCCAACTCTTTCATTGCCTGATGAGTTGCCTCACGAGCATTAAGCCCCTTTTCCTCCATTATGCGCTCGACATTTTCGACAACGACAATAGCATCATCAACAACTATACCTATGGCGAGAACTAAACCTAAAAGAGTCAGCATGTTTAAAGAGAATCCCATCAAAAGCATAAACCCAAAAGTTCCTATTAACGAAATTGGTACTGCTACAATAGGGATTAATGATGCTCTCCAGTTCTGTAATGATAAGAACACAACAACAATTACAAGAAACAGCGCTTCGAATAGTGTTTTATATACTTCGTGAATTGACTCCGAAATATATTCTGTCATATCGAAAGGGATCAAATAATCGAGACCTTCGGGAAAATCCTTCTGGATCTGCGTCATCGCCATTTTCACCTCATTAGCAACCTCCATTGCATTAGCCCCAGGAAGCATATAAATACTTAGCATTGTTGCATATTTCCCATTCAATCCACTTTCGGTACTGTATGATGAAGCCTCCAGCGACACACGGGCAACATCGCGCATACGAATAAATGATCCGTCGCTACCTGCTCTTACTACAATGTCTTCAAATTCGCTGACTGTCGACAATCGACCTTGCGCAGTGATCGGCATTGCAACATCAACATTAATAATAGGTTGCTTACCTAACTCTCCTGCTGCCGATTCACGATTCTGATCTTTGAGCGCATCCTGTAAATCTTTTACTGTCAACCCAAAACTGGCTAAACGATCGGGATATACCCATATCTGCATACCATAATAGCGACTACCGACATTCGATACACGACCAACACCGGGTATACGTCTGATTACATCGAGAATATTAATAGTTGCGTAGTTGCTTAAGTATATTTCATCAAACTTAGGATCCTCAGATACTAAGGCTATTGTCAATAATTGGCTGGCTGCTTGTTTCTCTACAGAAATACCGTTCTGCAAAACTTCGGCCGGCAAACGGGACTCCGCTAGTTTTACTCTATTCTGTACTTCCACAGCAGCTAGGTCTACATTTGTGCTGACATCGAAAGTAACAGTTATAGATAATCCTCCCGAATTGGAACTACTGGATTCCATATATATCATGCCGGGAGTACCGTTCAATTCTTGCTCGATGGGTGTTGCTACTGCCTGCGAAACAGTGGTTGCACTTGCTCCGGGATAAGATGCACTGATCTTAACCATAGGAGGCGTTATTTGGGGATATTGTTCAATAGGAAGAAGAGCCAAACCTATAATACCCGTAATAACTATCAGTAATGACAGGACTGTAGATAAAATGGGGCGGTCGATAAAAAATCCAGGTTTCATTCTTTTCCCTCCTTCTTAGCTTGTTGCTCTCTGACCGTAGCTTCTATTGCCTCTTCTTCGTTACGAGTACGCGGTATAACCAATTGCCCATGTGTCAATTTCTGATATCCTTCTACTACAATGTTTTCATTAGCAGATAGCCCGCGAGTAACAACAATTTTATTATTCTGTTCAGGACCTGTTTCTATATATCTTTTTTCAGCAATACTATCGGGGCGTATAACAAATATAAATGCACCACCCTTTTCTATGATAATAGCTTTTCGCGGAACAACCACTACATTCTCCAATACATCGAGAAGTAATTTTACACGTGTAAACTGTCCGGGGAGTAGCACTTGGTTCGGATTAGGCAACTCAGCACGTACCCCAAAAGTTCCCGTTTTGGGATCTACCAACGGAGATGCAAAATCGACGATACCTTTTGCTCCATATACCGAATTGTCGGCTAATGTAACAGTTACTGTCGGTTGCCATGAGCGTGTTGTATCTAATTCACCTAAATGCACATTTCTGCGCTGGCTCCTCAGATAATCGAGAGACGTCAATTTGAAATCGACTAGTACAGTATCACGCTTAACAACCGTAGCTAATAATGATTTAGCATTATTGCCTACCAAAGTCCCTATGTCGACATATCGTTCACTTATATAACCCGATAAGGGTGATCTCACAACAGTATAACTAAGTTCTAATTCGGCTTGTTCCAGATCGGCTTTACTCATCGACACGTTTGCCTTCGTCATATCCAATGCTGCTTCCGCATTATCTAAATCTAACTGACTGGCCGCATTTTGTTGGTAGAGAGGACGCAAACGCTCTGCATCACGCTGTGCTTTTGCTTGTTGAGCTTCATCCTTTTTTAGTTGAGCCTTTGCCTTTTCTACACGGGCTTTATAAGGTGCGTTATTAATATAAAACAGAGGCTCGTTCACCTCTACTTTTTTACCTTCATTGAAAGTCATTTTTTCTAAAAAGCCTTCCACACGTGCACGGATCTCTACATTGCGCGAAGCACGGATAAGCCCGACATAATCGCCATAAATTTCAATATTATCTACTGTAGCCGGTTCTACTTCTACAACAGGAGGTTCTACTGTTGTCTTTTTACAAGCACTGAATAAGAAAATAAAAATACAGACAGAGAGTAATGAGAGGTTTGTTTTAATATTCTTCATATATATTGAAATTTACAGGAATACATCCTATAGATTAACATTTGATGTGTGAAATTGTTTTTCTCCAATTCCACAAAGGTAAGTATAGAAAGCTAAAGGCTAAAACCAGTCTTTATTTTTTATATTAATTTAAAACAAAAAAGGCTGTATGAAATGATTCATACAGCCTCTATATTGATCGGATTTTTTATTATTCGATAGTAAGAATAACGACTCCTTCGAGTACAGAATCACCTGTACTTACTGAGATTGAAGCTACTTTTCCATCCAAAGGCGAGTTGATCGCATTTTCCATTTTCATGGCTTCAAGCATAGCAACTGTCTGACCTTTTTTAACTTGGTCACCTACATTTACCATTATATCAATAACGATTCCCGGAAGTGGAGACTTAATCGCACCAGCACCCGTACCTGCAGGCTTGCCTGCTGCTGGGGAAGAAGCTACAACTGGTCGCTGAATTCTAGGTGCAGCCACCTCTTCTTCTTTTTTCTCTAACTCTACTTTGTAAGAAGTACCGTTTACTTCCACTTCGGCTAGAGTATCTTCCATTTTATTAACGGCAACTGCGTATTCTTTACCGTTGATTTTATATTTAAATGTTTTCATACAACTAATTATTCAAGTTTTATTTTCTACTTGGCATTACCAACATACCATTTTCTTTAGCGCTCCATGGCAAGAAATCCTGTGCAGGTCTTTTGAACGTAAGCACATTGCTTTCTACATCATGTACCTGATCTTGCATTTCATATATTGCCATCGCAATAGCTGCTAATACGTCTGCCGGTATATTATTTTCACTCATAATTATATTCTTTTAGAGATTATAGAGGCAAGTTATCATGCTTTTTAGCAGGATTAGTTTGCTTTTTAGTTCTCAATTGTTCTAATGCACGGATTACACGGAAACGTGTGTTACGTGGTTCAATAATATCATCGATATAACCATAGCGGGCAGCGTTGTAAGGATTACAGAACAGTTTGTTGTATTCGTCTTTCTTAGCCGCAGCAACTTCTGCTTGTTTAACAGGATCAGTCTCTGCTTTGATTTCCTTAGCATATAGTACTTCAACAGCACCGTCAGCACCCATAACTGCAATTTCGGCAGTCGGCCATGCATAGTTGATATCTCCGCGAAGTTGTTTACAACTCATTACGATATGAGAACCACCGTACGATTTACGAAGTGTTACAGTAACCTTAGGCACAGTAGCCTCACCGTAAGCATAAAGTAATTTTGCACCATGAGTAATAACACCACCGTACTCCTGACCTGTACCTGGAAGGAATCCGGGAACGTCAACCAATGTTACTATTGGAATATTGAACGCATCACAGAAACGCACAAAACGAGCCGCTTTACGTGAAGCATTAATATCTAGTACACCAGCCATATATTTAGGTTGGTTAGCTACGATACCAACAGATTGTCCGTTGAAGCGAGCGAAACCTACAATAATATTTTTAGCATATGCCGAATGAACTTCCAAGAATTCGCCGTTATCAACAACAGCACCGATCACTTCATACATATCGTATGGTTTGTTCGGATTTTCAGGGATAATTTCGTTCAACAAATCATCCATTCTTGCGATAGGATCTTTGCATTCGCGTCTTGGAGCTTCTTCCATGTTGTTAGAAGGAAGGAATCCAAATAGTTGACGGATTAGTGCTAAACCATCATCTTCGTTGCCAACAGAAAAATGAGCAACACCCGATTTAGTTGTATGTACACTTGCACCACCTAATTCCTCTTGAGTTACATCTTCACCTGTTACGGTTTTCACTACTTTAGGTCCTGTAAGGAACATGTAAGACATGCCCTCTGTCATTAAAGTAAAGTCGGTAAGAGCCGGAGAATAAACAGCACCACCGGCACATGGACCGAAGATACCGGAAATCTGAGGGATAACACCCGAAGCTAAAATGTTACGTTGGAAAATTTCAGCATAACCAGCAAGAGCATTAATACCTTCTTGAATACGTGCGCCACCCGAATCGTTAATGCCAATAACAGGAGCACCTACTTTCATAGCCATATCCATCACTTTACAGATTTTCATAGCTAGAGTTTCAGATAAAGATCCTGCAATTACAGTGAAATCCTGAGCAAAGACGTAAACCAGACGACCTTCGATAGTTCCACAACCGGTTACAACACCATCACCTAGGAACTTAGTTTTCTCCATTCCAAAGTTTGTACAACGGTGCTCTACAAACATATCAAACTCTTCGAAGCTTCCTTCGTCGAGTAGAATCGCTACGCGTTCGCGTGCTGTGTATTTACCTTTTGCGTGTTGAGCTTCTATTCTTTTCTCACCACCGCCAAGACGAGCTTTTGCTCGAAGTTCAATTAGCTCTTTTACTTTTTCAAGTTGGCTCATGTTTTTATATTTTATAATTCAATATGATTTTATTCTAATAGAAAATGACTTTACAACAGATAGTCTATGTGTAAAGCCATTTATTAATTTCTTATTTCTTTGGTGTTTCACAAAGCTCGGTCAACACGCTACCTGTCGATTTTGGATGAAGGAAAGCTATATCCAAACCTTCTGCTCCGCGACGTGGTGCTTTATCAATTAACTGAACACCTTTTGCTTCCACTTCAGCAAGAGCGTTAGCAACTCCATCCTGAACGCACCATGCGATGTGATGTATACCTTCACCTCTTTTTTCGATAAATTTGGCGATTGTACTTTCAGGACTTGTTGGCTCTAATAATTCAATTTTAGTTTGTCCTACTTTGAAGAATGCGGTTTTTACTTTTTGGTCTTCAACAACCTCAATGCTATAGCATTTCAAACCTAACACTCCTTCGTAATAAGGTAGTTGTTCTTCGATACTTTTTACGGCAATACCTAAATGCTCGATGTGTGAAATATCCATGATTTATTAAAAATAAAATGTTATTATTTAGTTTTGACAAAAGTACTACTAAATTATAAGACAACGAAATTTATACAATAAAAAAAACACATACTATTGCACACTTTTCGAAGAACTGTGCAACAATCTTATAATACGGAGATTCACTATAAACCACATACTTTTCAATAAAATTAAATAACGACTCAAAAAATAAATATTCTGCAAAGCAGTTGAAAACAAACATATCTGCCCATAATTAAGTTAAATACATGTTAATAATTAGTTAATTTAACGTTTAGGTAAAACTTTTTTGAGTTTTATTCCTTATCTTAAAAGAGGTAAGATGTCCAACCCTAATTAAAGTTATTTATTATGAAAACAGATGACACTTTAAAAAAGAGTGGAAGCATCGTCTACAAGGTAGATCCTGAAAGATTATCTATCAGCTCATTCAATATTAGCCAGATTAATGTAGAAGATACCACCACAACGTATGAGAATTTCTCAATGGAATGTACCTCTAGCAAATTAGAACTTAATTTGGATAGACTTCCTGCTAAAATTAAAGGGATTATGTATTTTAAAACAAAAGATGAAGCCCGTGATTTTATCAAGAGTCAAATCGGTATGTAAAACCATTTAACTTCTTATGATTTTCAAAGTAATATAGTTAATTGTAATACTTTGAAACAAAATAAAAAAACGCATCGGCTTTAACACCCATGCGTTTTTTATTTTATATAATATATTTAGTCCATACGATAACCAAAAGATCGGAGTATATTATCGCGGCTTCGCCAATCCTTCTCTACTTTGACATACATTTCCAAGAATATTTTCTTATCGAAGAATCGCTCCATATCTTTACGAGCCATAGTACCAACTTTCTTCAAGGCTGCACCCTTGTGACCAATAATAATACCTTTTTGGGTATCACGTTCCACAATGATCAGTGCTCGAATATTTATAATTTCGCGTTCGTCTTTAAATTCTTCTACTACAACCTCGACAGCATAAGGAACCTCTTTTTGATAATACAAAAGTATCTTTTCGCGGATAATCTCAGTCACAAAAAAGCGAGCCGGACGATCGGTTAAAGCATCTTTTTCGAAATAAGGAGGAGACTCGGGTATTAACTGTAATATTCTATTCTTCACTACATCTACATTAAACTTACTTATTGCAGATATAGGGTATATCTCAGCTTTGGGCAACAATTCTTTCCATGCGGCAACCAAAGTTTCCAATTCCTGTTGGTTACTCTTATCTATTTTGTTTATTAACAGTAAAACAGGTACATCAGTACGCTGAACTTTTTGAAGAAAAGCTTCATTTTTATCAGTCTTTTCTATCACATCTGTCATATAAAGCAATACATCCGCATCACTTAAAGCCGATTCTGAGAAATTGAGCATCGACTCCTGTAACTTATAATTAGGACGAAGTACTCCCGGAGTGTCAGAATATACAATCTGATATTCGTCAGTATTAACGATACCCAATATACGGTGTCGTGTAGTCTGAGCCTTGGAAGTAATGATAGAAATCTTCTCTCCGACCAATATATTCATTAATGTCGACTTACCGACATTAGGGTTACCTACTATATTTACAAATCCTGATTTATGCATTCCATTATAATTAATTGACAACAAAAGTACAAAAGTTTTCGTTGCAAATAGAAAACTATACCCGCAGATTGATCATAAAAATAAAGTAACAGAACTATTTATACCAAACAATGTTATAGAATTGAATGACCAATCTTACAAATATAACTGTTAGCTATCATGGTGTGTTGTCTATTGGCAAAGTTTTACTACTTTTGTCAGCGAAAAAAATACAAACAATTCTACATAAAGCAAAGTAGCTTTGATACACATATGAGACAAATAACACATCTTATACTTTTACTTTTCTTATTCTTCGAAATATCGGCTTGCAAAAACAATGAAAATGTCAAAATTAGTGAGTCCGGCAAAAAGGAAGTTGTCAGATCAAAGTTCGCAAGAAATTATCCGGATTTCAACCCTCAGGAATTTCATGAGATGTTTCAAGAGCATGTGCAATCAGATTCAATATTATCATTGCTATACTCCAATAATGATTACAAGCCGCTTTGGATAAATGACACTTTGAACACGACAAAGGTACAGAGTATCATAGCGATACTAAGCAATATCGATGAACATGGGATTCCTGAAAACTTATTCCCAACAAATAGTATTCTTTCAATAACCGACTCTATTGATTCCGGAGTATTTTCTGACAATCTGGATTTACTATATGTAAAAATGGCTGAATTGGAAGAAATGACTACTAAAGCTGCTGTAAAATATACCAGAGGTATGACATACGGATTTCTTAACCCTAAGAAACTTTTTGGAAAAGATGATTATAGCATAACAATACTTCAAGCTGATTCTACTTTTAATACTCAATTATATACCGATATCATTAAAGATCCGATTGCCACAATGGAAAAGTCGCAGCCAACAGATGAAATATACCTTAAAATGCAAGCTGCTTATAAAGACTACGAAAATAAAAAGGATATAAAGTTTGATAAAATTGAGAATAAGGGCGATAACATAGGTTATAGGATTGGGGATCGGAGTAAAAACATATCAGCAATAGCACAACGTTTGCTGATAACAGGAGAATATAGTGCAGATTCGACAAGCAGTGATAGTTTACATCAGGTACTGGACAACGAGCTTCTTGCCGCAATAAATACATTCAGAAAAAAACATTCTTATCCTGAAGATAATGAGATTGGCAGCTTAACCATAGAGGCGCTAAACAGACCCTTCGAATACTACCAGAACACCATTCAGGCCAACATGGAGCGCTATAGATGGAAAAGAGCAAAGAAGAATGAAGATAAGCATATAGAAGTAAATATTGCAGCATTTAAGTTAATAGCGGTTCAGACTGATAGTGTACCACTAATTATGAGAGTTTGTGTTGGCAGCATTGGCAATAAAACTCCCACACTTCAAAGCGACATTGCATACATGAACCTCAATCCGGTGTGGAACGTACCGACAAGTATTGCACGTAAAGAGATTAGTGTCGCTCAGAAAAAAGACCGTACATATCTTTCGCGTAACAATATGAAGTTATATAAGGACGGTAAAGAAGTGGATGCTTCTAGTATAGATTGGGACAAAGTGAATCCCAGCAAATTCGGATATACTATAAAACAAGGGTCGGGCTATAGCAATTCACTTGGCCGTATTAAGTTCATGTTCAACAATTCTTTCTCGGTATATTTGCACGACACTCCTAACCAAAAGGCTTTCGGCAGAAGGAATAGAGCAATAAGCCATGGATGCGTAAGAGTACAGCGCCCCGTAGACCTTGCTTTCTTCTGCACATCGCCATCGTCAGAGATGTATAAAGACCAGCTTCTTTTCAGTATCGATAGAGAACCGATGAGCAAAGAAGGCAAAAAATTAAAAAAAGAAGATAAGCTAAAAAAGATTGGAGATATAATTAATCCTAAAGTGAAGATATCTTTATTTATCGACTACCAGACTATATACACACAGCCTAATGAAGATGATCTCTACTATGCTGACGATGTGTATGGGTACGATACTATTATACTTGAGGCTCTGAAGAAATAAAATACTTTATTATACAAAAAGGGTCGGTTTGATATCAAACCGACCCTTTTTGTATAATCAGATAATTCTTTATTTTTCCTCAAATAGTTCTGTGGCCATTTTACCCAAATTCTCCACACCTTTCTTCGCTTTAACAGCAAAGCTATCAACCTTATCAGTTATTTTATCCGTATAGTTCTGTGTTTGCTCCGAGACATTATTATAAAATCCTTTTACTTGTTGAACTACATTCTCCTGCTTCTCCTTTGATAGTTTATTCCATGCAACATCAAGACCTTCTCCATCAAGATAATCTTTGAAGACAGATATAGCTTTAACAGCTTGATCTTTTGTCAATCCTGCTTCATTTTGCAGTTTATTTATAATATTTTCCATACCATTCTATTATTTCACATTGCACACATATACAACCCGAAACAAATTTGCAAAATAAAACGGGAACTGTAATACAGTCCCCGCTTAAAATATATTAAATGTATACATATCAGAATCTAAAACCTAACCCAATATAAAAGTTACGATTTCTACGGACATCTCCGGCTATAGCAGATATATTATGAAGACCATACTCATAGCCCATTGTTATTCCATATATATCATATATAGCTCCGACACTAAGCCCTGCACCATAATCGAACCTTTTTAATTGACCTAAACTTGTTAAATGGAAAGTCTGCTGATCGCCGGAATTTACATCACTTACATTCGTTTGTGTTCCAGCTATAGTTGTTATCGTTCCTGTAACATTACTAAGACCTTTAAAACCATATGCAACATATATACCACCATTAATATTCAAAGCAAAATTATTTGTGAAGTAATGCTCGAGTCCGACATTAAAGGGTACCTGTACATAATTGGCATCAACCCACGTTCTTCGATCGACTAATGTTGTTATGCCACTATTCCGATCTACACTATACGAGTTTTCATGCTGTTTCAATCCTTTTTTGGTTATAAAAAAACCTGTTTGCAACTGAAAATCGCCAAGAACCTTATAGCTCACAGTTCCACCAAACTGAACTCCAATCTTAGGCTGTTTATACATATTACCACCTTGTATGTCCATTTCAGCAAAATTTAATCCAAATCTAAAATCGCCCCGAAGTTTTCGGGTTTTTATTCCTTGGGCATTCAGGCTTGTGTAGCTGAATAAGATGCACATAAACAAGAGTATCTTATATTTTATTTTCATAAGGCCAATATAGTAATTGCAAAGTTAGAATAATTAATTATATATCAAGCTAAAGAGGCGATTTTCATCGAATATTTCGTTCGCAACTTCTTGTAGCTGAGAAGATGTTATAGCTTCTATCCTGGAAAAAGTTTCCTCTAGTGTATTAATATGATTATAGTACAAAAAACTTTTACCCAAAGTTAATGCTAAATTTTCATGATTATCGCTTGACACTCCTATCTGTCCGATTAATTGCTTTTTAGCTATTGCTAATTGCGATGTCGTCAGTTTGGTATCCCTCAGTTTTTTCAGTTCACGATGTATAAGATCGATACATTTGTTTGCATTTTTCTTATCGCAGCCAAAATAAATAGAAAGTATACCTGTATCAGAATAGGCCGTAGCAGATGAATCAACATTATAAACATAACCTCTCTTTTCGCGAAGGCTTATGTTTAATCGGCTATTCATACCGGGTCCACCCAAAATATTATTCAACAGATGCAAAGTTCTGCGCTTAGGATCAAGAATAGGGTAAGAACGTCCTCCGATAAGAGCATGTACTTGCGATGTATCCTTATTATCAGCTTTATTTATGGGTGAGATTATTTTCGGAGTCAAACGATGACCACCATACTCACTAGGGGTAAGATCTGACAAGTATTTTTCTGCCCAATAAATAATCTTTTTAAAGTCTGTTTTTCCCATAGAGAAGAAAACAACATTCGACGGAATATAGTGTTTATTTACAAACGATTTGGCTTTTGTTGTATCAAAACCGATCAATTGGTCTGGATCTCCGAGTATGTTATGACCTATATCTGAATCTTTGAACACAAGGTCTTCAAACTCATCGAAGATCAGTTCCGAAGGACTGTCTTCGTAAGAGTGAATCTCATCTATAATCACCTCAACTTCTTTTTCTATCTCACTTTGAGGAAATTCAGAATGGAAAACCAAGTCAGACAGCAATTCAGATGCACGTCCGAAATGTTCTTCTAAAAAGATAGAATAGATTACCGTTTCTTCTTTGTTGGTATATGCGTTTAGTTCACCACCCACATGCTCCATGCGATTGATAATGTGATGCGAACGCCTTTTCTTTGTCCCTTTAAACAGCATGTGCTCAACAAAGTGAGCCATGCCGTATTCGTCGCTTTCTTCATCACGTGTTCCGGCATTTACAATAAAACCGCAATAGGAAACATTTCCTTCCATTGGTTTATGTACAATCCGCAATCCATTAGATAATATATGTGAATGGTAATTTATCATTTTTTCATGTAGTGTGCCCTTTCTTCGGGCGTAAGTTTCTCTATCGAGTAACGCAACATTGTGCGTGGCATTACTTTATGATGCTTATCTAAAAAAGAGCAAAGTACTTGCTTATCTCTCTTTCCTGCTTCACGAAGCAACCATCCTGTTGCCTTATGCATAAGGTCGTGCGGATGTTGTAAAAGTTTTTCGGACAAAGCCAAAATATCTTCAAAATCGTTTTGCCCGATAAAAGCAAATGTAGACAGTACGGCAATTCGCTGATCCCAAAGCAAATCACTATCTGCCAGTTTATATAAAACCGAGTGATCTTTACCCACTAAATATTCGCCTACAATATATTGAGCACTAAGATCAACCAAATCCCAATTATTAATACGGTGCGTATGAGAAAGGTAAAAATCAAAAATCACCTTACGCTCTTCTTCTTTAGCTTTCTTAAATCGTTCGACAAGAATCAATAATGCGCAAAGACGACATTCGTGATATTCATTATTCAAAAGCTTTGTCAGCTCATCAAAAGAAATGTCTCTATTTACTTTAGCCACTTTTCGTGAATCGGGCACTACAACACCAATAAATTTATCCCCCTCGCCATACTGCCCTTTTCCTGTTTTGAAAAAGTAAGGAAGGAAATCTCTCTTTTCGGGTGTGGAATAAGATTCGAGTTGCTTTTGTATTTCTTTCGCTGTCATAGATCGTAAAATAAGATGGGGATAAATAATATCTCTTTAGCTATATCATTATTTTAGCTTCCACTCCGCTCCATCTTTACCATCCTTAATCTCAAAACCGATCTTAGCCAATTCGTCTCTGATCTGATCTGAGGTAGCCCAGTCTTTATTCGCCTTAGCTTTAGCACGAATATCAAGCAATAGATCGATAGCTTTAGAGAAAGATTCATAATTATCACCCACTCCCGATTTTGCTTCATCTATGATACCCAGAATATCAAATAGGAACAAATCGAAAATAGATTTCAATTCATTTAGATCGTCTTGCGTCAAAGAAACTTTACTATCAAAGGCTGAATTTATTATTGTGGCTGCTTCGAACAAGTGTGAAATTACAACTGCCGAATTTAAATCGTCATTCATTGCCTGATAACATTTATCACGCAATCCATTCACCTCTGCTGTTGAAGTAGCAGATGCTTCTATTTTATCTATCTTAGAATAAGCATCCAACAATCTGCTTAATGCTTTTTCGGAAGCTTGCAATGCTTCATTACTGAAATCGACAGTACTGCGGTAATGTGCTTGCAATATAAAGAAACGAACCGCCATCGGCGAATAAGCCTTTTCCAGCAATTCATGGTCACCCGCAAAAAGCTGTTCCAAGGTTATAAAATTCCCTAACGAACGAGCCATTTTCTGACCTTTTATCGTAATCATATTGTTATGCATCCAGTACTTCACTACCTGATGCTTTTCTGATGCCGTATTTTGAGCAATCTCACATTCATGATGCGGAAACATAAGGTCTAAACCACCACCATGTATATCGAACTCTTTACCCAGATATTTTATACTCATAGTAGAGCATTCGAGATGCCAGCCCGGAAATCCTTCGCTCCACGGTGATGGCCAACGCATGATATGTTCGGGTGCAGCTTTTTTCCAAAGTGCAAAATCTACTTTGCTGCGCTTCTCATCCTGTCCGTCCAATTCGCGCGTGGTATTCAGCATCTCCTCTATATTGCGATGCGACAAAATACCATAATTATAATCTTTATTATATTTTTCTACATCAAAATAAACAGAACCATTGCTTTCATAAGCATAACCATTTTCCAATATTCGGTTAATAGTTGCTATCTGTTCTATTATATGTCCCGAAGCATGAGGTTCGATAGAAGGAGACAATGTATTCAATGCAGCCATCACTTTGTGATACCTGTTACTATAATATTGTACGACTTCCATTGGCTCTAACTGCTCCAAACGGGCTTTCTTGGCTATCTTATCTTCTCCGCTACCAGCTTCATTTTCCAAATGACCAACATCTGTTATATTTCTTACATATCTCACTTTATAGCCGATATGCTTCAAATATCTGAATAACAAATCGAAAGTCACCCCATGACGAGCGTGCCCAAGATGTGAATCACTATATACAGTAGGCCCACAAACATACATCCCCACGTGAGGAGCATGAAGTGGTTCGAAAACTTCTTTTTGACGAGTTAATGTGTTGTAGATAGCTAGCTTCTGATCCATGTTTTAAAAGTCGTTATTATAAGAATACAAAAATAAGAAAATTATACGTCGAACTGGTTAGGAATATCATCCATTATCGAAAATATTTCTTCTACACTATCTGCTCTGAGCATAGCAACACGTATTTTTTTGAAATCGGGTATTCCTCTGAATATAGAACTGATGGCTAAATGACGACGACTATGCAATATACCACCTCGCTCGCCCGAATGAGCTACGTTTTCACGAATAAGTTGTTTCAAAACTTCTACATAGGCTGTAAAAGTTTTTTTAGGCAGATGTTCACCGGTCTTTAGAAAGTGCTTTACTTCTTCAAAAATCCATGGACTACCAATACTCCCACGCCCTATCATTACTGCATCAACTCCTGTTTCATCGAAACGCTGCTTACAGATTTCGGGTGTGGTTACATCACCATTACCTATTATAGGAATATGCATACGTGGATTATTCTTTACTGCCCCTATAAGCGTCCAGTCAGCCTGACCTGTATACATCTGTGCACGTGTACGACCGTGAATAGTCAACGCTTGAATACCTACATCTTGCAGTTCTTCTGCCAGATCAACAATTATTCTGGAATCGTTATCCCAACCCAAGCGGGTTTTTACAGTAACAGGCAAGTTTACAGCCTTAACTACTTCCCGAACTATATCGACCATCAAATCAGGAGTTTTCATCATTCCCGAACCTGCGCCTTTACCTGCCACCTTCTTCACAGGGCAGCCAAAGTTTATATCTAGTATATTGGGGTTATATTCTTCGCAAATCTTTGCTGCTTCGACCATAGCATCTACTTCCCGACCATATATCTGAATAGCCACAGGTCGTTCTTTGTCGCTGATAGCAAGCTTTGCTTCTGTTTTGTTTACACGACGTATAAGAGCATCGCTCGATACAAATTCAGTATAGACCATGTCTACCCCAAATTGTTTACACATAAGTCGAAATCCCAAATCGGTGACATCTTCCATCGGTGCCAGAAATACGGGATTATCGCAAAATTCTATATTACCTATTTTCATTGAGAGTTTGTTTCTAAAAAAGAGATACAAAGATAGACAATCTTCGTCAATTTACAGATGTTTGGTAGCACGCAACATCTCTCTCTTTCCGGGTGGTCCGGGTAAGCGCTCGGTCGTAAATCCGGCTTGTTGCATCATCCGTCTGACAATTCCTTTAGCACAGTAAGTCACTAAAATACCGTCATTGTTCAAGATTCCATAAAGTTTATCGAATAAATGCTGCGTCCACATATCGGCTTGCTTGTCGGGTGCAAATGCATCGAAATATATCAGATCAATTTTATTTATCTGGGTGAAATCAAATTGAGTGAAATCAGCCTCTATCTTCTTCAGATAATAATTTGGTACTATTTGTGCTTCTAGCCCCCAATCGATGGAATGCATCTTTTCATAACTCATCCGATCGGATAAAGAATGAGATTGTGCATAATTTAATTGATTGATGATAGAAAGAGATAATGGATAAGCTTCTATCGCAGTATAATGAATTGTCTTCCCAGACTTCTGACTATCTAACAGTGTAAGAAATGCATTCAGCCCTGTGCCAAATCCTACTTCGAAAACATGAACATCATTCTTTTGACAATGATGTAAACCTGTATCTATAAAGACATGCTTAGACTCTTGTATCGCACCATTTACAGAATGATAGTGTTCGTCGAGTTCTGGTACAAAAAGAGTGTGAGAACCATCGGCTGTAAGCTCTATCTGGCGTTTCACACTCATTTTATTTATATTTGTTATATTATTTCGACTCAATTAAAGCCACGGCATAAGCCGAAAATCCTTCTTCACGCCCAACAAATCCCATTTTTTCGGATGTGGTTGCTTTTATTGAAAGATCGTCGACCGATATTTGGAGTATATCAGCCATTACTTTTTGCATATCGGGAATATGAGGATTAATCTTAGGTCTTTCGGCACAAATTGTAGCATCAATATTACCTATTTTGTATCCTTTCTCGGTGATAACCTCTAATGTTCTTTTCAGTAATATCTTGCTATCGATATCTTTGTACTCCCCTGCATTATCAGGAAAGTGAAAGCCTATATCTCTCAAGTTGGCTGCACCTAACAATGCATCGCATATTGCATGAATAAGCACATCGGCATCAGAATGCCCTATCAGACCTTGTGGGTGATCAATCTTAATACCACCTAACCATAAATCACGATTATCTGCAAGGCGATGTACATCATAGCCAAACCCAACACGTATTTTCATTATTCAGATTAATTATTTAAATAAGCCTTGCATTGCATCGATATCAAATGCAAGAGAGAAACGAAGTGTTTGATCCAATGGACTTGCTTTTGCTGTTGATGCAAGATAAGCAGCATCTAGTTGGAAGGCACTCATTTTGAATCCCACCCCAAAAGTCATATATCTACGATTACCTTTCATTTCGTTTTCGTGGAAGTACCCTGTACGTACTCTAAACTTACTATCATAGTCATATTCAGCACCTATCGACCACATTATTTCTTTAAGTTCTTCGGAAAATCCACCGGGAGCGTCTCCAAACGATCTGAAAATACCGGAAATAGGACTTCTATCAAAGTATTCCCGACGTGCCGCTTCAAATTCTTCCGTAGTCATATCTCCTTTAACCGGAGGTGTAGGCACCAGTAGTTTATTCAAATCAAGACTTAGAGACAAGGTACTAACCTCATTCATAGGATACATCAACGATGTACCTATTCGCAGATTGGTAGGAATAAAATTGTTTGTTATTCCTTCATTACTCGAAATTTTACCTCCGATATTAGAAATATTAAAACCGAAACTAAGTAAGCTTTCCGATTGCCCTATATTTATATAAGACTCGTTGTATCCGGCTATATCCGCAGCAAATGTACTACCGGGAGCTCCTTCTTCATCAGCACCCGAATAGTCGGCACGTATATAACGTACAGTCACCGATCCTGAGAATGTTTCTGATAATTTACGGGAGTAACCTAAATCGAAAGCCATTTCGTATGGAGCTATAGTATTACCTAAAATACCATGTGCATCTGTAATATTTACATCGCCAATAGTAAAATAGCGAACCGAAGCACTCAATGCCTGATTATCTTCATTTCCTAATTTGTAATAACCGACTGCATACAGCAAGGCAATATCGTTTACTATTTTTCTCAACCATGGAGTATATGATAATCCGAAACCTGCTTTACTCTGAGCGAACGCATACTTTGCAGGATTCCAATGTTGCGAATAAACATCAGGAGCCGTTGCAACCCCTGCGTCCCCCATACCACCGGCTCTAGCATCGGGAGCAATTGACAGTGAAGGTACTGCCGTAATGATAGGGTTTATATCTTGTGCATATACGCTGAATGAAGCCAATGCAAACATATTTGCAAATAAGACTTTCTTGAAAATACTTTTCATCTATGTTATTTTTTTAAATCAATTGAGTTTTGTAAATATAATATCTTAAATCTTCGAACAATAAACACATTATATCAATAACTCATTTTTAGAGTATTTATTATTTCCTAACAAATATTTAACATTAGTATAATATACTAACAAATTTGCAAGTCAAATAGTTCGCAATCTTCCAAACAACCTTGCAATCGATCTCCTATATTAACTTTCCCTACACCGGCAGGGGTACCTGTGAATATAAGATCTCCTGTCTTTAGTGTAAAAAAACGGCTGGCATAAGCGATTATTTTGTCTACAGAATGGATCATTTCCGATGTATTAGCCGACTGTACAACCAGATCATTTTTTATAAGCTGAAAATTGAGATTGTCTATTTCTTTTTCAAATTTATCTTTAGCAACAAATACTCCTACCACAGCAGAGTTATCAAATCCTTTCGATATCTCCCATGGCAAGCTTCTCTTCTTCAACTCAGCCTGTATATCACGTGCCGTGAAATCAATACCAAGTGTAATTTCATTGTAATATCGATGAGCAAAACGTTCAGAAATATTCTTCCCCAATTTATTTATTTTCACTACTAATTCGGTTTCGTAATGAACATCGGAAGAGAAATCCGGAATGAAAAATTGATTCTTATCGTTTGATAATAAAGCTGTATCGGGTTTCATGAAAAGTACGGGATCATCGTCTTTGCTCGATAATGCCCTATTCATTTCTTTATTATGTGATTGATAGTTTAATCCGACACAGATAATCTTCATGCTTAACTTCTATTTATAGTAGTCTATTAACAAAAATAATCACAAAGATACAAATTTTATTTCTTTTTCTTTATACCACCGAACAATTGTCTAAACCTCATACCTATTACACCAAAAACACCCTCTCTGAATATTCCTGAATTCATTTTCGAAACACCGAAAACCCTGTTAACAAATACGATAGAAACTTCTTTCACATTGAAGTCTAAGCAATAAGCCGTATATTTCATTTCGACCTGAAAGGCATAACCTTTAAAGCGAATATTATCTAAATCAATTGTTTCGAGTACATTCCTCTTGTAGCATACAAATCCGGCTGTAGCATCACAAATTTTCATTCCTGTAATGACCCAAACATACTTTGAAGCAAAATATGACATCAAAACACGTCCCATAGGCCAGTTTACAACATTAACGCCTGTACTATATCTCGAACCGATTGCCATATCAGCTCCATCTATTGCACATGTATCATAAAGCCGGGGTAAATCATCAGGGTTATGCGAAAAATCGGCATCCATTTCGAATACATAATCATAATTATGATCTAATGCCCATTTGAATCCGGTAATATAGGCTGTACCCAAGCCCAATTTTCCGGAACGTTCTATAAGAAAGAGTTTATCAGAATAATCAGACTGAAGTTGTTTTACTATTGCAGCCGTACCATCGGGTGAGCCATCATCGATAATTAAGATATCAAACACACGGGGCAACTTAAAAACTGCATTAATAATAGCTTCTATATTTTCCTTCTCGTTGTATGTAGGTATAATAACTAGCGAATCTGACATCTTTATATTTTTGCTCAAATGTAGCATATTATACGCTGAAAAATAAAAAATAATGCCTAAAAAATGAAAAGTAAAAGAGGAACTGACTTATTTTCGCATTTAATAACGATCAAACTTCACAAATTTCATAGAATCCTATTATCAGACACTTTAGAATATCTTTCATTGCAAAATACAGTTCAAATTTCTTCTTAAAATGAAGACAATTATGGCCTAATATATAGCTTCTCCAATTATTACTAAAAAAAACGTAGCTCGATTTATGGAATTAAACATCCAGATGTATCTAGTAAGTAAAAGATACAAATTGTTTAACAAATAAAACTTACAGTCATGAAAAATTCTATCAATCTTAACTCATCTGAATGGTGTGATATCGTTTTCGAAGGAAAGAATAAATCATATGGAGCCTACGCAATGCGTCAAACCTCAACTAAAAGACATATAATAGCATTTGGTATCACCTTACTTATTGTGGCTTTTGTGGCATTTTTACCGTCACTGATAAGCAGTGTTAAGGCTGCAACAGCTACTCCCGGCGAAGGAGTAAAAGACACATATACATTAATAGAAGTTGATACAAAAGCGCCTGTCGACCCGGTTATTCCGGATATGGCAATACCGGAACCTCCTAAAGAATTAGCGACAATGAAAGTAACTCCTCCTGTTATTGTAGAAGATAACTTGGTAACTGATGAAAATTCATTGAAGTCTATGGAAGAAATCACTAAATCAAAAGGGGTTATCGCTGCATTTGATAACGAAGGCGATCTTGTAGATAGAAATGCTGTTGCCAAACTGGAAGAAGCTTCGCGCAGAGCTATTACGGAAAAGCCGGAGGTTAATACCGGTGGGCCTATTGATTTCGCTGAGATTATGCCACAATTTCCCGGAGGAGCAAACGAGATGTACAAATATATTAATCAAACGCTTAAATATCCGGTTATAGCACAAGAAACCAACACCCAAGGGAAAGTTATCATTCGCTTTGTAGTTGGCAAGAATGGCGAAATCAGCGATGTTACAGTATTGAGAGGATTTGACCCTTCGTGCGATAAAGAAGCTGTTCGTGTAGTGAAGAGTATGCCTCGATGGATCGCCGGCAAACAAAACGGGAACCCGGTACAAGTTTATTTCACTTTACCTATTACCTTCCAATTGAGAAACTGACCTGAACTACTCTAATAGCGTGAGAGCCAAATTCATTTTTGAATTTGGCTCTCTTTATTATTTCTTCATTGTCAACTGTACTCTTTTCCGTTCCAGATCTACAGATAAGACACGTACTTCGACATGCTGATGCAATGATACTATTTCTGCCGGATCGGATACAAACTTATCTGCCAATTCTGATATATGAACTAATCCATTTTCTTTTATACCAACATCTACGAAACATCCGAAATTAGTGACATTGGTAACTATTCCCGGAAGCGTCATGCCTTCTCTTAGATCAGCAATAGTTCTTATATTAGGGTCGAACTCGAAAACCTTTATTGCCTGACGTGGATCTCTACCCGGTTTATCAAGTTCCTCAATTATATCATTGAGAGTAGGTAAGCCAATTATATCAGATATATATTTTTCTAATTGCAGTGACTTCTTTAATTCCTTTTTATCAATTAATTCTTTCACACTACATTTCAAATCTTTTGCCATTGTTTCCACCACATGATAACTTTCGGGATGCACAGCCGAATTATCTAATGGATTTACACTATCGGAGATACGCAAAAAACCGGCACATTGCTCGAATGCTTTCTCTCCCATGCGAGGAACTTTCAATAGTTCTTTACGGGAAGCGAAGGCTCCGTTTTCAGCTCGGTAATCAACAATATTCTGAGCCAAAGTTGGTCCTAATCCCGAAACATAAGTAAGCAAATGTTTACTTGCAGTATTAACATTCACACCAACAAGATTTACACAACTCTCAACTGTCAAATCTAACGATTTCTTCAATTTTGTTTGATCCACATCATGCTGATATTGGCCTACCCCTATCGATTTGGGATCAATCTTCACCAGTTCCGCCAAAGGATCCATCAAACGACGACCGATAGAAACAGCACCTCTGACAGTAACATCATAATTAGGAAATTCATCCCGTGCTATTTTCGAAGCTGAATATATCGATGCCCCATTTTCGCTCACAACAAATACCTGCACTGCTTTCTCATAACGTAGATTCGTAATAAATCGTTCTGTTTCGCGGCTAGCTGTCCCATTACCAATGGCTATTGCATCAATATTGTATGTCGTCACCATCTTGACAATTTTATTTCCTGCTTTGAAAGATTCGTTTTGAGGTGGATGCGGATAAATAGTTTCGTTATGCAATAAATTGCCCTCTGCATCGAGACATACCAGTTTACAACCTGTACGATAACCGGGATCTATACCCAATACCCGCTTCTGCCCTAATGGTGCTGCAAGTAATAATTGACGCAGATTTTCTATAAAAACACGGATAGCTTCTTCATCAGCCTTGTCTTTAGACAGAGCGCCAAATTCTGTCTCAATAGATGGTTTCAGCAAACGTTTATAAGCATCTTTCACTGCTACTGCGACATAATCGGCTGCTTCATTATCTCCCTTTATAAAACGTTTTTCCAAACGCTCGACAGCAACATCTTCTTCAGGACCTATATTTACACGTAAGAAACCTTCCGACTCACCTCTACGTATAGCCAAAAGCCTATGAGAAGAGCATTTGCTCAAACGTTCTGAAAAATCGAAATAATCGCGGTATTTATCACCTTCGTTCTCTTTCCCTTTTACGAGTTTAGCGGTAATTACCGCTTCTCGCTGAAATAGATTACGAATTGCATTACGCGCATATTCATCTTCATTTATCCACTCGGCTATAATATCACAACCTCCGGTAATAGCTTCTTCAGGGTTTTGCACATCCCCTTTCACATAGCTTAATGCTTTAGACTCAACATCTATATTTTGCTGTGCCATTATTTGCTTCGCTAATCCTTCAAGTCCTTTTTTACGTGCAATTTCCGCCCGAGTTTGACGTTTCGGCTTATATGGTAAATATATATCCTCCAATTCGGAAGTATTCCAGCAATCCTGTATCCGAGATTGTAATTCGGGAGTTAGCTTTTCTTGTTCCTCAATTGTCTTTAAAATTGTTTCCTTACGCTTCTGTAATTCATTCAATTTATCGTACTGCTCTTTGATTGCTCCAATCTGAACCTCGTCTAATCCTCCGGTTACTTCTTTTCTGTAACGGCTGATAAAAGGAATCGTAGCACCAGATACTAACAACTCTATTGTTTTATTAATCTGAGTTTCTTTTATATCCAGAGCTGATGCTATTAATTTGGTAATGATCATAGGTATGAAATTCTATTTTGATACAAAGATACATTAAAATAGAAAACAAAAATGGCTGAATTAGTCATTCAGCCACTCTATTTATATTATTATGCGTATACATTAGAAAACTCTATAAGTTAATTGAAAGTTTATCATAGGCCACACCTTTACTTTACTTGTGTACTTATCTATATTAATAGCCGAACTTTCGTAGTCTTTATATGAGACTGCTGCTTTTCCATCTTGCTTAATTTTATAACTACCTTGATATAAAACTCCAAGATCAAAATTAAATCCAAGTTTGTTTTTTGCTATAACATGACCATAACCTATACCTAAATAAGGTTTAACAAGTCCTCCCATTTGAATAGTGGCATCCAGATTACCATTTTCGATATTTAAAGCATATCCTTCAACATTCAGTGTAGGCCATTCTTGCCCCGGTCTCAACACCGATTTTTCCCCTGTTTCAGGATTAATTAATTCTCCTGACGCCTTTATATTATTTGTTCCGAAATACAAACCTCCTGTTACATGAAAAGGAACTGTTTCGTGGGGATAATAATCGACCAACATATGAAAATTAAAAAAACTAGGTTTGAATCCCACTTTGTAATCAGGATAATAACCACCTACTATACGATTAGCTAAAACCTGATCTTTCACCTCTATTTGTTTATTCACCTGCACGATCGGAGGCATAAAGCTAAAACCTGCACGTGCCTTAAATTTTTCATTAATAGGAGTTGCTGCTTCTATATTAAAACCAAGAGATGATATACCAAAAGACATTCCAAGTTTATGAAATGGTTCGTCAAGAACACTTCTTCTTATACTTTTCTTAGAGGATAGAGATACTTTTCCCGACCTAACATACTCTTTAACAATCTGTTGAGAGTTATTGTCTTGTGCCGAAAGAGATAAAGAGAATATGAGAGCAATAATGAACGTAATATAAAGTTTCATGCTGTTATTTTTTGTTACAAAGAACATTAAATCAAAATACGGGTGCAAGTTACTAAAGATTATTCTAAAAATAAAGTAAGAAACTTTTTTTAATATTTCTGACCTCAAGATAAACCCTAGTAAATTAACCGTTTTAATATTATTTCAAAAGTTTTTCTATTACTGATATATATAAATAATAGTGTACTTTTGTTGCAAATAAAAATTTAATCCGATGAACTATATTGAAGTAAAGTTTAAATGTACACCCAATGACGAAATAGTAAACAGCGTTTTATCTGTTTATCTGGCTGAAATAGGATTTGAAAGTTTCGTTGAAAGTGAAGAAGGCACAATCGCTTATATACAAGAAAGCTTATTCGATGCTGATCAAATACAAGCTATTTTAAACGATCTGCCTATTGATGCTGAAATAATCTATTCATATAAAAGTATCGAAGGTCAAGACTGGAATGAAGAATGGGAGAAAAACTATTTCAAACCGCTTATTATTGACAATAAGTGTATTATACAAAGCACATTTCATAATGTAGCAGAAACGTATGAATACAATATATTAATAGATCCCAAAATGGCATTTGGAACTGGGCACCATCAAACTACAGAATTGATGATCAGGGAAATATTAAAAAATGATTTTACAGGAAAATCGATTCTTGACATGGGATGCGGAACAGCGATACTTGCGATACTTGCCTCGATGCGAGGTGCAAATACAATTACAGCTATCGATATCGATAAATGGGCATATGACAATGCTATGGAAAATCTCAAACTGAACAATATCGAAAATGTAAAAGTAGAAATCGGTGGTGCTGAACTGTTAGGAAAAGACACTTATGATATTATTTTAGCAAATATCAATCGTAATATATTACTTAATGACATAAACACATATGCTTCGGTACTAAATGAAGGAGGTTGTCTGTATATGAGCGGATTTTACACTGAAGATATTCCGGCTATAAAAGCCGAATGCGAAAAACATGGACTATCGTTCAATTACAATGTAGAAAAAGAAAATTGGACAGCCGTTAAATTCACAAAGTAATATCTATAAATGCATAAAGGGAAACTTTCTTTAAAAAGCTTCCCTTTATGTGTAAGTAAAGTGGTTAATTTAGGTATTAGGTCTAAGGTAAAATAAAGATTGTTTAGTTATTCGACACAAAGATCAGCCATTTAGCTACATATACCAAATATAATAACATATTATAAAACATATTTTTAGAAATATTTCATCATTTAAAGAAATATGCTTCTAAAATGATAGTATGATAAAATGGAGTATTTTTCAATTTTATTTTTCAATATAAAAAAACACAAACGACTAACTGATAAGACTTTCACTTTATATATTAAATTATTTTCATATCCAAACATCCACAAACAGGCTTCCATAGCCACTAAATTAGACATTGTCAATAGTTAAATAAAATTTAAAATGAAGAAATAGTTAACGGTTAATTTAATCTTAAATTATAAAAAACGATCATCCTCACACAAAAATTACACAATAAAGAAGGACGAACAAATTGATCATTTTGTCACTATTCACTTATTCAGATAATTCGGCCATTTTTTTTCGTAACTTTTACAGAAATACGAAATTATCAAATAAAGTCTTTTTATCTTTGCGCAGTTTTAATTTATAATTTTTACATATCCAATAATGGCTTTAGATTCACAATTGACTCATAGCAAAATGCGCATTCGCATCGCCGTCCTGTCTTTTTTCCTTGCTCAAGGACTATGTTTTGCCAGCTGGGCAAGTCGGCTACCCGACATTAAAAATCACTTTAGTGCTGATAATTTCATCTACTTCGGACTACTAATGTTTCTCATTCCTGTTGGTAAGTTTATAGCAATACCGCTTGTCGGATTTCTATTGCCACGTATAGGCAGTAAAAGAACAGTTCTGATAAGTATTTTAGGATTCACACTATCCCTATTTATAGTAGGCGTTATAACCAACATATATATATTAGGAGTGGTACTGCTACTTTTTGGTACATTTTGGAATATGACCGATATATCTCTCAACACCCAAGCAATTGAGGTAGAGCGAATTTATGGGAAAAATATTATAGCCACCTTTCATGCGGGATGGAGTTTAGCAGCTTGCGTTGGCGCAGTTATCGGATATGCAATGATCAATCTCAAAATAGATACCTTAGCTCACTTCTCGGCCATTGCAGTTATTGCGAGTGTTATGATATTGATAAATTACAAGTGTTTGCAAGAACATAAAGGAGAAAATAAGGCGAAAGAAGTCGAACCGCAAGGACTTAAAACACTGAAAAGAGCGAAACTGCCCGAAGCTATACTTATATCGCTGGGGTTCGTTTGGCTTCTGGCTTTGATTGTAGAGAACACAATGTTCGAATGGAGTGATGTATATTTCCAATCAGTTATAAAAGCTCCTGAGTCACTACAAATAGGTTTCCTTGTATTTATGATCATGATGTTCTCGGGACGATTGCTAACCAATGCTGCGTATCGTATCTGGAAAAAGAAAACTGTTTTGCAGATAGCAGGAGGTTTAATTTTTGTTGGGTTCGTAATATCATCTCTTTTCATCAATCTATCCGATACAGTACTAATAAAAGTGATCATCAATTCGTTCGGATTTATGCTTATTGGTCTGGGAATTTCGTGTATTGTTCCGACTATCTACAGTATTGTAGGTGAAAAAGCAAAGACTCCTGTAGGCCTGGCTTTAACTATTATGTCCAGTATCAGCTTTGTAGGACCGCTAGTCGCACCACTTTTAGTCGGCTATATATCGCAACATATAGGAATGGAAGTTGCCTACCTTGTGATTGGTCTCTTTGGGGCTTGCATCGTTGGTATAGCAACATTCAATAAGGCTTTGAAATAATAAATCATAAAGAAAACATATAATATGGCTCGGTAGATTAATCTACCGAGCCATATTATTTATATAAAATCCATTCAACCCATTCATCGCCCTTTTGATAGCTAGCATGAGTTAGATATAAGGAAAGAAGCAATAATTGGTAGAATTGTCAGAAACGCCATCCCGATACAAAGTGAGGGATCTTTGCTTTAAAACGAGGGAATATTTATATATCTCACTTTGTATCGGGATGACAGCGACAGAAAATGAATACCAGATACGAGTATTACAGTTCTCTTTGGGTACTACTGTACTGCACTTTCGTGCCTCGAAAAATAGTTTTCATGTCTAGTTCTTATGCCGAACCCATATTAACCAATATAGGTTCCTTGATTTACTAAAATGGCTAAGAGTTTTCTTTTTACAAGACTTATCTCATAAAAAAACAAAAGCCTGCAAGTTTTCACTAGCAGGCTTTCTATTTTAATTATAGTATTCTCAGATTATACCGGAATATCTTTGTTTACATTTTTACATCCGATCAATGCATAATATACCATATATGCAAGACCTGCAAACACTACCCAATAACTAGTCATATAAGTAGTTGAATCGGCAACAGCTCCTTGAACAAGAGGAAGTATACCTCCACCGCAAACCATTACCATAAAGAATCCCGAAGCAGCAGCCGTATATTTACCTAAACCTTCTACAGCCAGATTAAAGATACCACCCCACATTACAGACGTACATAGTCCACACAAAACAAGGAACATAATACCAATAGGCACTTCAGCCAATCCAAAAGAAATATCAGACTGGAATACTGGCATACTTACTTTAGTTTCTACCGGCATAAACATTGCTAAGGTAACAAATATCAAACCTAGCACTGCAGCACAGATAAGCATCGCTTTACTTGATATCTTCGCACCAACAGACGCTCCAACCAAACGACCGATAAGCATTAAGAACCAATATGTACCTACCACAGTTCCTGCGATAGTAGTATCGATACCTAAACCTCCCGACTCAGGAGTAGAAGTCATAAACAGATTAGCGATATTAGGAATACCAACCTCAACACCTACATATACAAATATAGCAACAGCGCCTAAGATAAAATGACGAAACGAAAGAGCACTATGATTGTCTTTTACTGCAGCTTTCTCTTTTATCATATGAGGTTCTGGAATCTCCATAAAGAACAGAACTATAAATGCCAATGCAAATATACCCATAGCTATAAATAATGCAGGATTAGCATCTTTTATCGATGCTTGTGCAGCATTACCAATTAAGTAACCAACTAGTACCGGAACGATTGTTGCACTTAATGAATTAAGTGAACCTCCAACTTGTATTAATTGATTTCCTTTGTTTCCACCACCACCAAGTGTATTCAACATCGGATTCACTACTGCATTAAGCATACACATAGAAAATCCACAAACAAATGCACCTGTAAGGTAAACTACAAAACTTTCTGCCTGGCCTGAGATATATTGAATACCAACACCGGCAAAACCTACTGCAACAGCTAATAAAGCTGTTTTCTTATAACCAATTCGTTGCAGCAACAAACCAGCGGGAATTCCCATAAAGGCATAAGCAATAAAATTCGCAAAGTTTCCTAGTTGCGACATAAAGTTTGATGCGCCAAACTGATTTTTCACGATTATCCCCATCGGGTTTTGCAATCCCGTTACAAAGGAGATCATAGCGAAAAGAGCTATCATCATTGCGATAGGCAATAAATAATTCTTTTTCTGTTCTTGAGTCGAAGTCATAATATTTTAATATTAGTTAATTAGTTTAGTTCAACAATATTTTATAATTTACACATTTTAAATTCACTAGTTCAGCACAAAACCAAGAAGTAATTGAATTATAAGAAAATCCAATTACCCCTTGATTTCCTGCCGGATACTAAAACTAAGGTATCCTTTGATTCATGGTCGTAATGGTTAAGCGAAGATTGTTCTTCTAAAAACAATGTAAAATTAAAAATCTCTTTCGACCTCCGACTAATAAAAAACGTGTTCTATAACATATAAAATAATACGTATTGCTTATTTCTTTTTATATGCATAATTTCTATCTTTTTAAAGTCAATAACAATGCGTTAAAAAGCATTTAGCATATAAAGCGACCTAAATAATAGATTCTTAACATGTTTTAAATTAACAAAACAAAGTATAAGTCGCAATTACAGCCATAATTTATTCCCAAATATCATTGTCCAAATAGTTAAAAACAGGTAAGTTTGCTAATAATATTTTCAACAATTATTTTTACAGATTAAAGCATTATCGCTTTTCCTGTAACAATTTTGCCAAAAACTATCAATTAAACACCAAATTCTAAATGGAATCTATTCGTCATCTTTACAATATGGGATACGGTCCTTCCAGCAGCCACACAATGGGGCCGCAAAAAGCTGCTTTGACATTTAAAGAAAAAAATCCAGAAGCACAATCCTTTCGGGTTACTCTATATGGAAGCTTGGGGGCTACCGGAAAAGGCCATATGACCGATGTTGCTATTATAAATACATTAGCCCCCCAAGAGGTAGAGATAGTATGGAGACCCGAAATAGTATTTCCTTTTCACCCTAATGGAATGAAATTTGAAGCAATCGTTGACGGAAAATCAATAGATGAATGGATAATTTATAGTATCGGAGGCGGTAGTCTTGCCGACGAAAACACAAAGGCAAACAGGACTTCGCTATACGATAAGACAACGATGGACGACATACTCGAATGGTGTCAAAAAACGGGGAAAACATTTTGGGAATACGTAGAAGATACAGAAGGCAAAGATGGGATAACAGAATACCTAACGGAGGTATGGAATACAATGAAAGCTGCTATCGAAAAAGGTTTGGAAGCCGAGGGGTTATTGCCCGGTGGTTTAGGGCTACAACGCAAAGCCTCTACTTATTTTACAAAAGCGAGAGGGTATGAAGGCTCGATGAAAAGCAGAGCCCTTATATATGCGTATGCCCTAGCCACATCGGAAGAAAATGCAGCAGGAGGAAAGATAGTAACAGCACCAACTTGTGGCTCGTGTGGTGTACTGCCATCTGTATTATACCATCTTAAAGTAGGTCGTAATATCAGCGATGCAAAAATAATAAGAGCTTTAGCCACAGCGGGGCTAATTGGTAATATAGTAAAATTCAATGCCTCTATATCGGGAGCAGAAGTTGGTTGCCAAGGAGAAATTGGTGTTGCCTGTGCTATGGCAGCAGCAGCCTCAGCACAACTGTTCGGTGGTTCTACCCAACAAATCGAATATGCAGCAGAAATGGGATTAGAGCATCACCTTGGTCTTACCTGCGACCCTGTATGCGGTTTAGTTCAGGTTCCATGTATAGAAAGGAATGCTTTCGCAGCTGTACGTGCACTCGATTCATGCTCGTTCTCCATGCTATCGGACGGTAAACATTTGGTCAGTTTCGACAAAGTAGTGCTTACAATGCAGCAGACAGGACACGATTTGCCCAGCCTTTATAAGGAAACATCGACAGGTGGTCTGGCTATATACATGAATCAATCTGATAATTAAGTAAACGATCGAAAAATAAAACATCGGGTATTTTACTGTACTAATTACTTAATTATAACAGCATATTTTATAACTTTGCACCTACAAGTAGGTAAAGCAAAACATTTAACATTGCGTTCTATACTTAATCAAATAATAAACAGGTCGGTGACCTCAATTTCTCATATATAATGAATGATATAAAATTAGTCGAAAAAGCAGCTGACAATATCCGCATTCTAGCGGCTGCAATGGTCGAAAAAGCTAAATCGGGACATCCCGGTGGAGCTATGGGCGGAGCAGATTTCATCAATGTACTGTTTTCTGAGTTTTTAGTATATGATCCATCAAATCCGAAATGGGAAGGTCGTGACCGATTTTTCCTCGATCCCGGACACATGTCTCCAATGTTATATGCAACATTAGCATTGACAGGCAAATATTCATTAGAAGATCTTAAACAATTCCGTCAATGGGGTAGCTGCACTCACGGGCATCCCGAACTCGACGTGATGCGTGGAATAGAAAATACATCAGGTCCACTCGGACAAGGACATACATTTGCTGTTGGTGCTGCCATCGCCGCTAAATTTCTGAAAGCCCGTTTCGGAGAAGTTATGGATCAAACAATCTATACTTTTATATCTGATGGTGGTATACAGGAAGAAATTTCGCAAGGAGCAGGTCGTACCGCAGGACATCTGGGACTTGATAACCTTATTATGTTCTACGACTCAAACGGTATCCAACTATCAACCCCGACCAAAGAGGTATCGGAAGAAGACGTAGCCGCTAAATATACAGCTTGGGGATGGAGAGTTATTACAATTAAAGGTAATGACACTACTGAAATCAGAGCTGCACTCACTGAAGCTAAACTAGAGAAATCTAAACCAACCCTTATTATAGGAAATACAATAATGGGTAAAGGTGCTGTGAAAGATGACAAATCTTGTTTCGAAGGAAAAACATCTACTCACGGACAACCATTAAGCGCAGCAGGGGCTTCGTTCGACAAGACAGTTGAAAACTTAGGTGGAGATGCTCAAAATCCGTTTGCAATATTTCCTGAATCTAAAGATTTATATGCAAAACGTGCCAATGAATTAAAAGAAATAGTTGCTGAGAGAAAAACCCAAAAAGAAGTATGGGCCAAAGCTAATCCAGAACTTGCAGAAAAAATGCAAAAATGGTTCGATGGCTATATACCTACAATAGATTGGGAAAATATCGAACAAAAACCAAATCAAGCAACACGTGCAGCTTCAGCTACGGTACTCTCTGTACTAGCTCAAAAAGTGGAAAATATGATAGTTTCCTCTGCCGATTTATCTAACTCTGATAAAACAGACGGATTCCTTAAATATACGAAAGCGATACAAAAAGACGATTTCACCGGAGCATTCTTGCAAGCGGGCGTATCTGAATTGACAATGGCTTGCCTATGTATAGGTATTACATTGCATGGTGGAATGGTAGCTGCTTGCGGAACATTCTTCGTATTCTCGGACTACATGAAACCGGCTATTCGCTTGGCTGCATTGATGGAAGTACCTGTAAAATTTGTGTGGACTCATGATGCTTTCCGCGTAGGAGAAGACGGACCGACTCACGAACCAGTAGAACAAGAAGCTCAAATCCGTCTGATGGAGAAACTTCAAAACCATAGTGGTAATAACTCTATGCTGGTTCTTCGCCCTGCAGACGTATCGGAAGCTACTGTGGCTTGGAAAATGGCAATGGAAAATAAGTCTACTCCAACAGGCCTTATTTTCTCAAGACAAAATATAAATGACCTTCCTGCTAAGGACAACCGTTATGCAGAAGCTCTTCAATCGGACAAAGGTGCTTATATAGTACAAGATGATGCCAATTACGATGTTATTCTTTTAGCATCAGGTTCGGAAGTATCTACATTAGTGGACGGAGCTAAACTATTACACGCTGACGGAATCAAGACACGCATCGTATCTGTACCGTCAGAAGGATTATTCCGTAAACAAAGTAAAGAATATCAGGACTCTGTGATACCGACAGGAAAGAAAGTATTCGGATTGACAGCCGGACTTCCTGTTACTCTGGAAGGATTAGTTGGATGCAATGGTAGTGTATGGGGTCTAAACTCATTCGGATACTCTGCTCCTTACACCGTACTAGACGAAAAACTTGGGTTCACAGCTCAAAACGTATACGAACAGGTTACTAAACTCTTGAAATAATTATAGATATGGAAGCATTATTTCCACAAGGCGAAAAGTCGATTGGACTATGTAGCGATCATGCAGGGTTTGATATGAAGAAATATATTATAACTCTTTTTGACGAAAGAGGAATCAGATATACAGACTTTGGTACATATACCAACGAAAGTTGCGATTATCCTGATTTTGCACATAAGTTAGGAGCGGCAATAGACAACGGAGAGTGTGATTTTGGCATTTCTATATGTGGAACAGGTAACGGTATAAATATGGCTTTGAATAAACATCAGGCTGTTCGTGCCGCTTTATGCTGGAATCCATATGTAGCAAAAATGGCCAGAGCGCATAATAATGCTAACGTATTGACGCTTCCGGGACGAATGATTTCTGAACAAGAAGCTTACGAGATGATTGTTACTTTCTTCACAATTCCATTCGAAGGAGGCAGACATCAAGCTCGGATAGACAAAATACCTTTAAGATGAGAGATTATACTTATTAGATAGGAAGAGATGGTTTAAATTAAACCATCTCTTTTTTATTTCGACATATTCAGATAATTATTTAACAGCCTCCCATTCACTCTTCAACATAGAATAATACAATCGGCTTACATAAGCACCATCTATGTAAAAATAATCTCTCAATGTACCTTCATATCGAAATCCGTTTTTCATAATTACACCTTGTGATGCAATATTCTTTTCTTTGTGGCAAACCTGTATCTTATGAAAATTAATCTTGCTAAATCCATAATTAATAATATTCCGAACAGCTTCCGATGCATATCCTTTACGGTGAAACTTGCTTCCTATACAATATTCTATCTCTCCGAAGTGATTCTTACTATCTACTAAGAAAAAAGCTATTTGCCCGATACAGATTCCCGTCGATTTCTCTATAATGGCCCATCTGTATTTATCATCAAGGGTATACGAACCTATGTATTTATCTAATAGAATTTTCACTTCATCTTTAGTGGTATAAATAGGTTCCGAATAAAGGAATTGAATCTTTGGATCGCTAACCCAATAGTCCAACATATTTTCATTATCATCGTATGAAAACTTCCGAAGTATCAGATTTTCTGATTCTATAGTTTGTGTTCCGTAATGTGTAAGCATAAGTATATTTTTCGATTAAAGTTATTTTATATAACACGAATATAAATATTTCTTAGTTATCTTTTGCATATTGCTAGTTTTATAATTTAACACTATTATGTATATCTTAAAAAGATAATTTAGAAAACATAACTTTGTATTGATCTCATTTATCATTCAAAGAATTTATTTATAACCTTGAAAATGCTATATTTGCAGGAATAAATCAATACAGATATAATGAAAGGAATTATTCTTGCTGGCGGAAGTGCAACACGACTTTATCCCCTATCTAAGGCAATATCAAAACAGATCATGCCTGTTTATGATAAACCAATGATTTACTATCCATTATCAACCCTTATGTTGGCTGGTATCAGAGAGGTATTAATAATATCAACACCCCGCGATTTACCCATGTTTAGAGAACTTCTAGGTTCTGGAGAAGAACTAGGTATGCGATTTGAATATATAGTTCAAGAAACTCCGAATGGTCTGGCACAGGCTTTTGTGCTGGGAGAGGAATTTTTAGACGGAGAATCCGGTTGCCTAATATTAGGTGATAATATGTTTTACGGACAAGGATTCTCGAAAATGCTTAAAGAGGCTGCGTCTCTAAATGAGGGCGCATGCGTATTCGGCTATTATGTAAAAGATCCCCGTGCTTACGGTGTAGTAGAATTCGATGATGAGGGTAAAGTAATTTCTCTGGAAGAAAAACCAGAAAAACCAAAATCGAACTATGCTGTTCCCGGTTTATATTTTTATGATAAAACTGTTACAGCAAAGGCAAAAGCACTCCAACCATCGCCCAGAGGCGAGTATGAAATAACAGACTTAAATAAATGTTATCTTGCCGAAAACACATTACAGGTGAAGTTGTTCGGACGTGGATTTGCATGGTTAGATACAGGAAATTGCGATAGCCTTCTTGAAGCAGGCAACTATGTAGAAACAATTCAAAACAGACAAGGTTTCTATATTGCGTGTATTGAAGAAATTGCATGGCGTAACAAATGGATTGATGATATTCAACTGAAGTCATTAGGAGAAAAGTCGGATAAAACAGCATACGGACAGTATATACTTAGTCTTGTTGATTAAATAAAAGATATGAAATTTACAGAACAAAAAATAAAAGGAGTTTGGGTTATTGAACCTAAAGTATTTGCAGATGAAAGAGGCTACTTTATGGAATCTTTCAGAAAAGAAGCATTCGAACAACATATAGGTAAAGCCGAATTCATACAAGATAATGAATCTAAATCGACAAGGGGAGTTCTCCGAGGAATGCACTATCAAACAGGAGAATTCTCTCAGGCTAAGCTAGTACGTGCCCTACAAGGAGCGGTACTAGACGTTGTTATCGATATCCGCAAATCCTCTCCTACTTTCGGTGAATATGTTGCTGTTGAACTGACAGAAGATAACAAAAAACAGCTATTTGTTCCAAGAGGATTCGCTCATGGTTTTCTTGTATTAAGTGACGAAGCTGTATTTGCATATAAAGTAGACAATATATATTCTCCAAAGCACGAAGCTTCTATATTATGGAATGATCCGACAATCAATATTGATTGGAATATCAACGAAAGCGAAATCATCTTATCGGCAAAGGATCAAATAGGGAAACAACTAAATGAAGCTATACTGTTCGATTAATAAATGACAAAAAGCCCAAGTCATAAAAAGAGAAAGAAGAGAGTTACTAAACGGTCTTCTTCAAAAGACTCGATAAAAAGATATATCTTTTTATTTCTGCTGGTAGTGGGTACTGCATTTACAATATTCTTTACAGTCAAAAAACTTACAGTTGAGCCAAATGATTTCGAATCGAATAAGTATTTTATAAAAGGATTAGATGTTTCACACCATAACCCTATTCTCAATTGGGAAATAGTAATGGAACAAGATATCAGCTTCGCCTACCTGAAAGCAACTGAAGGAACTTCGCACGAGGATCGTAACTATCCCTATAATTATGATTTAGCAAAGAAGACAAATATAAAAGTCGGCTCTTATCATTTCTATTCATTTGGCTTATCGGGCAAAGAACAGGCAGCTCACTTTATTAAAATAGCAAAATGTAAATCGGGAGACATGCTTCCCGCTATCGATGTAGAACATTCACCGGCAAACCCATATAGTAAAGATCCGACATATATAGCTTTAGTTATAGAAGAACTTAAGGTTTTAGAAAATGAGCTATACGAGTTTTATGGCGTTCACGCTATTATCTACACAAATAAGGACTGTTATAAACTCTATATAAAGAATAAATTTCCAAACAATTTTATATGGATGTCCGATCTGCACAAAGAACCGTCGAAAGATATAAATTGGAGGATATGGCAATTCTCCCATAAAGGAGAGCTACCCGGTATTGTTGGCGATATAGATCTAAATTACTATCGGTATTCTTTTGATGAATTTAAAGAATTATTATTACCTTGACACACTGAATTATGTCTTCCCAATATATGAAATATAAATTTCTAATTATACTATCCTTTTGCTTATTGCTTACATCCTGCTTCGAGGAAGATAAATATACTGATTCGAAGAAAGGTAACTTTGAAGCTTTGTGGAAAATAATGGATGAACACTACTGTTTTTTCTCATTTAAAGAAGTTGACTGGAATGATATTTACAGTAAATATTCTGTACGTGTAAGTGAGGATATGAGTAATGATGCATTATTCACTCTATTGGGGGAAATGCTGGCTGAGGTGAAAGATGGGCATGTAAATCTGGTAGCAACTCACAATACAGCCCGTTATTGGAAATGGTTTGAAGATTATCCGGATAATTTCGACACCAAAATACAGAGAAACTATATTGGCACTGACTACAGTATTGCCAGTGGATTAAAATATAAAATATTTGAGGATAATATCGGCTACATCTACTACGAAAGTTTTTCCAGTGGCATAGGTGAAGGTAATCTCGATCAGGTAATAGGCCGTATGTCTTCGTGTGACGGAATTATCCTTGACATTAGAAATAACAAAGGCGGTTTCCTTACTAATAGTGACAAGTTAGCATCACGTTTCTTCAACAAAAAAACATTGGTAGGTCATATACAGCACAAAACAGGTAAAGGGCATAACGATTTCTCGAAACCATACGAAACATACATAGAACCTTCGGACGGAATTCGCTATCAGAAGAAGGTAATAGTCCTTACAAATCGTAGCTGTTACAGTTCTGCAAATAATTTCGTCAATGCAATGACGTATGCGCCTAACGCAACGATTGTGGGCGATAAAACAGGAGGAGGTAGCGGAATGCCTTTCTCTTCCGAAATTCCTAATGGATGGTCTGTCCGTTTCTCTGCTTCGCCGATGCTTAATGCCGAAATGGAACAGATAGAATTCGGGATCGATCCTGATGTCAAAATAGATATGTCAGAGGCTGATATTGCTGAAGGTATCGATACTATTATTGAAGAAGCCCGGAAGATAATCAAGAATAATTAAGAATTTAAACAAGGCTCCTTAGCTTCTTTTTTCGTAACTTTAGATACTCTAATAATCTAAAATTACCGATCAACATTATGCCTAAAATTACTAAAGAAGCAGCCTTGCTTTACCACTCATCCGACAAACCGGGTAAAATCGAAGTTATACCTACTAAACCCCATACAACCCAAACCGACTTATCTCTAGCTTACTCTCCGGGAGTAGCCGAACCGTGTTTGGAAATAGAAAAAGATCCTCAAAAAGCATACGATTATACGATAAAAGGCAATCTCGTTGCTGTGATATCTAATGGTACTGCCGTGCTAGGATTGGGAGATATCGGTGCTTTAGCCGGTAAACCTGTTATGGAAGGCAAAGGATTACTTTTTAAGATATTTGCCGGAATCGATGTGTTCGATATTGAAGTGGATGAAAAAGACCCTGAAAAATTTATACAAACAGTAAAAGCCATATCCCCTACTTTCGGTGGGATCAATCTTGAAGATATAAAAGCTCCCGAGTGTTTCGAAATCGAGAGACGATTGAAAGAAGAGCTTAATATCCCTGTTATGCACGACGACCAGCATGGTACAGCCATTATATCGTCAGCGGCATTATTAGGAGCACTCGACATATCGAAAAAGAATATAGGCAAAGTCAAACTCGTAGTGAATGGAGCAGGTGCATCAGCTATTGCGTGCACAAAACTATATATGCGGCTCGGCGTCAAGAAAGAGAATATAGTAATGTGTGACAGCAAGGGTGTAATTTCCTTAAAACGAGATAACCTGAATGAGACAAAGAAAATATTTGCTACCAAGCGTGATATAACAACTTTGGAGGAAGCTATGGTCGGTGCTGACGTATTCTTAGGGTTATCTGCTGCCGATGTACTCACAAAAGATATGATACGCTCTATGGCAAGCTATCCGATTGTATTTGCACTTGCTAATCCCAATCCGGAGATAGCATACGATGATGCAATAGCTTCGCGCGAAGATCTTATATTTGCAACGGGACGCTCCGACTACCCTAATCAGGTGAATAACGTATTAGGATTCCCTTATATATTCAGAGGGGCTCTGGATGTGCAGGCAACAGGTATTAACGAAGATATGGAATTAGCGGCAGTACATGCCTTGGCTGCTTTAGCAAAAGAACCAGTCCTCGACGTTGTCAATTCGGCTTATGGTCTTAATAAATTATCATTTGGCAATGGATATATTATACCAAAACCTCTCGATCCGCGATTAATGACTAAAGTATCTATGGCTGTAGCAAAAGCTGCTATGGATAGCGGTATTGCACGAAAACCGATCAAAGACTGGGTAGCTTATGAAAATAAATTGTCTGAAATGATGGGGTATAGCAATAAACTTATCCGAGAACTGAATGCCCTTGCTAAAAGTAGCGAGAACAGACGCGTTGTTTATTGCGAAGGTAACCACATCAATATGATTAAGGCCGCAATAGTATCTTCCAGAGAAGGATTCTGCGACCCTATCTTACTAGGTAGCGAAGAACGCATACGAAAAATAGCTAACGAGAACGGATTAGATTTAAACGGCATAGAAATTATTAATCACAGACATATATCAGAAGATGTTCGCCGCAGTAAATATGCAACAATACTAAGTGATAGAAATTATAGAAAAGGTATCCGCTTTCAAGAAGCTTTCGAAAAGTTGAATGATCGCAACTACTTTGGAATGATGATGGTCGAAACAGGGGATGCTGATGCTCTTATCACCGGTGTTTACAGCCATTATCAGGAGTTTGCAGAAACGGCTATTGAAGTTATAGGCTTAAAACCGGGTTGTAATCATTTTGCAGCGATGCATATTGTACAAACTAAAAAAGGTCCGTATTTCCTTGCCGACACGTTAATCAATCGCTGGCCATCAGAAGAAGTATTAAAGGAGATTACCAAACTGACCTACGACGCTGTTAAATATTTTTCAGTCGAACCTGTTATGGCAATGTTATCATTCTCAAACTTCGGTGCAGATGATAATGGTAGTCCTAAAAGTATATCGAATGCTGTTGAGTATTTCCATGAGAATCATCCTGAAATGATAATAGACGGCGAAATGCAGTTGAACTTTGCGATGAATAAAGAGTTGAGAGATAAGACATTTCCATTCAACACATTGAAAGGGAAAGATGTGAATACACTTATTTTCCCGAACCTGAGTTCGGCCAACATCTCAAGCAAACTCTTAATGGAATTGGGTATTGCGGGCGAAAGCATAGGGCCAATCCAGATAGGATTGCGCAAACCTGTACATTTTACAGATATAGAAAGTTCGGTTCGCGATATTGTAACTCTGACGGCTGTAGCTGTTGTAGATGCAATTGCGAATAGAAAAAACGAATAACTTAAATTTGAATAATGAAAAAGTAGATGTGTCATAAGTAAAATATCCTGCAAAAGGATTACTCTCTTTTGTCATTCTGAACGAAGTGAAGAATCTCAGCTCTACATAAGAGATCCTTCTCTTCGTTCAGAATGACAGAATCATACGAAAACTACTTATGACACACCCTCTTTGTATACTACTATAATCGCTGATTAAATCAGATTAATCCTCTCGATTTAAATTCAAGATATTTATTTATTGAATCAATTGTCAGATTTTCAGGCTTAGACAAAATAGTGTGTATGCCATGCCTATTAAGTTCTTTCACTATCAACAATTTATCATTCGACAGCTTCTCTGCCATCCCTCGGCGAAAAGTCTCTTCCATATTAGTTGGAGAAGTTTCTAAAATATCATTAAACTCCGAATTGAGAAAGAATGCCACCAATACTAAATGATCCTTAGCCAAATGGCTCAGATATTTCAGTTGACGGCGCATACCATTCACTGTTTCAAAGTTAGTATAGAGAATTACGAGGCTGCGTTGTGTCAACTTACGACGTACTGTAACAAATAAACGTTCGTAGTCTGATTCTTTGAAATCAGTTTGTTGAGCGTATAGCATTTCTAAAATACTATTTCGTTGACGACGACGCTTGTCGGCCGGAAGTATATCATCAATATTCTTCGAGAAGGTTATAACACCTGCTTTATCACCTTTATTTAAGGCTGTGCTACAAACCATTAGAGTCGAATTGATCGCATAATCGAGAAGCGTCATTTCATTAAATGGCATCTTCATAGTACGCCCTTTATCAATAAGACAATATACCGGTTGTGATTTCTCTTCCTGATACGTATTTACCATAAGCTGGCTGATTCGTGCCGTAGCCTTATAGTTAATAGTGCGAGGATCATCACCTAATACATAATGCTTAATGTGATCAAATTCCGTTGCATGACCAATCCGCCGTATCTTTTTAACTCCGTAGTCTGTCAAACGATTAGACGCTGCAAGCAGTTCATATTTATGCATTTCTAAAAAAGATGGATATACGGCTACATATTTTTGTTGATCGAAAACATAACGACGGCTTACCAACCCAAAGACGCCTGTCACAAAAATATTTATTGCACCGAATAAATACACACCTCTTTCGGTAGGGCGCAGATTATAGTGAAATACGTCACTCCTATCTACTCCTAATGATGTTTTAAATATAAGATCACGTTTTTGAAACTGAAAAGGAACTTCTTCGACAATTTTGATACCTATCTTAAACGGATAATCATTTCTAATCGATATCGATATAGGATTCTGATCTCCATTAGATAATCGGTCGGGACAATCTCTCGATGCTTTCACCCCATCCTTCTGACGATAGACTGCTACAGTATCTACAATGAACAAGATACCCAACACACCTATAAATACCAACATGAAAAGGAAGAAGGCTTGAAAAATAAAGCACAGAATAAGCCCTAACACTATTAACGCAAGTGTCAGAAAGAATCGATTGGAAAGATACAAGCTCTTAAAGAATCGAATTATCGGGGAACCTCCGTTTTGTCTATTAGTTGACATATTATTGTGTCGGTAGAAGTACCGTCCATTTCTTTTTCGGGTGTTAATAATATCCTGTGGCGAAGTACAGGCACTGCCATTTCTTTAATATCGTCGGGAGTAATAAAATCGCGGCCTCTTATCGCAGCCAAAGCCTTAGATGCGTTCAATATCGCTAACGATGCACGCGGTGATGCTCCTAATGTTATCCATGGACTCTGACGCGTAGAACTAACTATTTGCGCTATATACTCAAGTAGATGGCGCTCTACTAATACTTTCTCGATAGACTGACGTAGAGATTGTAATTTAGAAGCTGTTAATACCGGATTGATGCCAACCTCAGCCGATAACTCTCCCTTATTTTGTCTATCTAGTATTGTTATTTCATCAACAATATTGGGGTAATCAACTGATATCTTAAATAGAAATCGGTCTAGCTGAGCTTCCGGTAAACGATATGTACCTTCCTGCTCTATTGGGTTCTGAGTAGCAATAACAAGAAATGGATAATCCATTTTGTAAGTTGTACCATCATTTGTTATCTGGCGTTCTTCCATCACTTCAAAAAGTGCAGCCTGCGTTTTAGCCGGTGAACGGTTTATCTCATCAATAAGAACTATATTAGAAAAAATAGGCCCTTGTTTAAATTCAAATTTCGAGGCTCCCGGCATAAATATACTAGTGCCTAATACATCCGAAGGCATTAGATCGGGAGTAAACTGAATACGGCTAAAACCGACATCAATCGTTTTTGCCAACAATTTTGCAGACAGTGTTTTTGCTACTCCCGGAACACCTTCTACCAACACATGTCCGTTTGCCAAAATAGCAACTATCATCTGTTCTATTAGCTGATGCTGCCCTACAACTACACGCCCTATCTCACTCTTTATTCCTTGAACACTCTGGCTCAATTCGGAGAAATCTATTCTCGACTGAAAATCTAAATCTGACATATATTATTCTATTTTATTTATTCTTTACTGTTCTATAAAAATCTTCCAAGAGGCTATTATATTTCAAAAACATATCGTTAGGAACATCGTATAAAGTCGATATGTCTTTGTAATAAGCAAATATATCATTAAGTGTATCTTTTTCTGCTCCCGATTTAGTACTCAACAATTGAATAAATTCACTATCGATATATTCGGTTGACATATAATAGTTCTTACGTATATAATCCAAAAAATAAGCCTGTCGTTTCTCGGCTATAGCATGGAAATCTTTTTTTCGATAATACAGATTACTTATAGTATCCAAAAATTCGATAGAAGAATTAACCGGAGGATTTATGATAGGAATTATTCGTTGTGTACGCTTCGCTCTGAATATCATAAAAAGCAAAAAGTCGAGTAACGAAATACAGAGTGCAATAGTTAGCGGAATACTAGAAAGTATTACTCTAAACATACTCTGTTCTCCCAATGCCCCCTGCTTCTGATATTCGTCCCAGATGACTTTACTGCTGCGCGGCATGTAGGATAAACTGCGGAATGCAAAATCGTATTTATCTAGATTAAGTATATTTAGATTTGTAAATGCCATAGGAACCGAATGCAGGTAAAAATATCCATTGCCATATTTCACTTGAAGAAATACAGATTGTCCCTTTTTATTTTGTCCCAACGCACGCACCGCCAGTTTACAGCTATCGGTATTAAAATAAGTATCTGAATAAGCATTTGTGAATGCATATTCCTCATTGGGATAATCAACTAAAGTATAAATACTGTCGCTATCAAAATATGTTTTCTCTTCTTTAATCGTCAACGTATCCATCAGTAACCGAGAGAAACTTTCAGATGATATAAATACATTATTACCCATACCTACAAAATCGAGTAAGTACTCCAAATCCACTTTATCGAGGGTGAAATCTTTATTTACAAATATATAAGCAGTTGTATCCGGAATTTCGATACCGTCATACATACTCATGGGATCGTAAGTTGTATTATCCGTAACATTAGAGGCAGTTGTTGCTATAGCATCATCTTTAGCGATATTTTCCGGATCCGAATAGCTTGTTTCGTTATTATTGTCGTATGTATACTCATTATTGTTATATGATGAATCATTTTCTTCAAACTCATAGTCAGAATAATCATCATAGAAGAAGTACGAATTGAGCGTATCTTTTAAGTTATTATATATAGGCTTCCTTGTAGACCGGATCTTATTATCAGGAAAAACAGTTTTCAATAATTCATAACTAATGTATGTTCCATAGGGATTTGTATCAGTATTGTAAAATGTAGGCACCCAGCTAATTTCCTTCTTCTTAGACGAGTTTAAATAAATCAGTCCGACCAACATGACAACAATCACAGCAATTAATGCTATCCATTTCTTATCTTTCATCGGCTAGCATTTTATTAAAATCATTCATCTGAGAATTTACTCTAAAGAAAGCAGACTCATCTAACGGAAATTCGCCATACCACACATAATCGAATATAAAGGTTATTTCCAAAAACTTAGAACGTAATGTGTTATTCGATATTTCGTATTGATAATTATAATTCGTCTTATTCACACTCCACTTTATAATCGATTTATCTGATAGTGACTTCAAATTCCTAAGGTATAAAAAGCGAACTGCTAAACGATAATCGTTATTTCGCAAGGCATTAGCTATAAGAGTTTCAAACTCCATCTCATGAACATTCTCCGTATATATCTCGATTTCGGGTGTATCCATTTTCTTTTTACCTAATATGGCTTTAAAGTTGACACCCATCAATTTCAAAATAATAACAATGATAAGAATAACGAGAGCTACAATACCAATCCAGCCAATCAATCCCGATGATATCAAATCGCCTGCACCACCAAAAAGTTTATTGACCAGCCAAGAGAATAGTTTAGTATACCACGGTATATCAACCTCACTTTTCTCATCCATATATTGAAAACGTTCGTCTTTCTGATATTCCTCTATAATTGCCTTAGAAGGTATCCGAAAATCTACAGCTTCAACTTTCGACGAAACTGACAATGTATCTACTTGAGATAGCAGAGGTAAGCTAAAACAGATTAAGAGTATCATTACAATACCCTTAAACAACGTCTTATTTATTTTTATTTGAATCACTTATATTATATCAGCTAGACTTTAATAATTCGTATTATTATCTTGATTAATACCAATATCATCTATTTTTGTATCCATATTAATACCTTCTTTTTCATCGCGAAGGCTATAGTAAAGCATACCCAGCGTTATAGTAACAAGGGGAGCTACAAAGAAATCACCAACATATGCAATTAGTGTTGTAATAAAAATATAGGTATCACTGGCAAAGGCATCCAAACCAAAAACAGCACCTATACTCGCAAATAGCAATGGAATAGAGAATATCCCGCTAATAATGGCAACGACTATTACCACTAGAAGCACATACAAGAATACAGACCACCAATTACCCTGCACAAGATAATAGCTACGCTTAAGGCTACCAATAACAGTTTCGCCTTCGTTGATATACACATACGCATAAAACATACACGATACAGCAATAAAAACACCCGGTATAAGACAAAGCATTGTTCCCACTGAAACACATATCATATATACAAGCTGGCATACGAATACAGGAAAAATAACTTTTGAGAATCTCGACCAAACAGCAGCCGAATCTACTTTTCCATCCACAGCATCGATATATTCCGTCATATAACTGATTACATAGGTCATAGAGAATAGAGAACTCAACCCAACAGCCAAATATGCAAGCAGCGTATCCGATCCATATGCACTTAACATCTCCAATGGAGAAACTCCACTTAGCCGCCTCTGCAATTCGAACGTATCAGGCATTATATAAGCGGCAATTAATAACAGAGGTATAAAGAAACTGATTCCTTTACATATTGCACCATAATTCTGCTTCGCAAAGGCTAGAGCAGCTTCAATATTACGACCAAGATCTCTTGTTTCGAAAAGATTAATTTTCTGTGATTGTTTCATTCAATTTTCTATTTAGATAATAAGGGTAATAAAAAAAATACCATATAATAAATAATGCTGATAATATTATTATCGTAAGATTAAAATATACAGGCATGTGAGTCAAACGAGTAAGAAAACTCTCGATAAATCCGGCAACAAGAAATACGGGTATTAACCCAACTACTATTTTAAGAGCGTCTTTAGCTGCCCGACGTAGTGAATCTACACGCTTATAACTTCCGGGGAATAGCAAGCTGTTACCTAATGCGATACCGGCACCTCCGGCTATTACGATTGCAGATATTTCGAGTGTTCCATGCAACCAAACAGACAAAAGTGATGTTCCTAGCAGACCGTGTTCGAAAAAGAAATATTGAAATGTACCAAGCATTACTCCGTTAGAAAAAAGAACAAAAACTGTTCCGACCGAGAATAATATTCCATATATAAAGGCATAGAATGATACCATTATATTATTCGTCGAAATCATAAAAAACATTGGTGTCTCCTCCTGACTTTTATATATAGCCATCGGATCGCCACTCTCTATATTTTCTATAGTCTGATTTACATAAGCTTCGCCAAGAATAAGGTTTGCAAAATCTGAATCTTGCTGCTGCGAAAAAATTCCGAGCAGAACACCGGCAAACATGAACAGAAATGAATAAAGCATATATTTTCTGTATCGATACATAATAAGAGGCAGTTCGATTTTCCAAAAACGGGCAAAGCGACCTTTCTCTCTCTTACGATGTTTATATATATCAATGAAATAGCGAGCGGCAAGCTGATTCAAATATTTGACAGTTTGCGACTTCGGATAGAAAGTACGTGCATAAGACAAATCGTCTGTAAGCTCTATAAAGTTATCTGCTAAAGTTTCGGCCGGAATATCTTTATCCTCATTCTGGCTATCTATTTGCTGCCACTTCTCTCTATTTTCTTTAATGAATGCGGCTTCTCTCATCTAATTAAGTGTCGTTTTTTTAAATGATTGCTCCACAAATATAACCCTTTGTCCAAAAAGAATAAAGAAATACTCGAATAATCGTATAAAAAATATAAATTTGCCCTATGATTAAGTTTTTGGGCTTTTTAATTTATCTGTATGGCAATTGAAGTACAAACGACACAAAATGTAACGATAGACTACGAACCCGCAGGTATTGGATACCGGTTATTAGCATATATGGTCGATTGGCTTGTGATCATTACCTGGTTTGGAGTTTGGTTTGGAATACTTTACAATATATTCGATTTTAATTCTGGAAATCTATTCGGTTCCGAGCTCTTCTGGTTATTCCTTTCTATAATAGTTATTGGCCCTGCATTCTTTTACGATCTATTATTCGAAACAATGAATAACGGACAGAGTCTTGGCAAAATGTTGTTTAAAATCAGAGTAGTCAATATCGATGGTGCGCCCCCTTCACTCGGAGCATACCTGATAAGATGGCTGTTCAGACCTATAGATTTTTCGATGACAGAAGGTATTCTCGGACTAATAATGATTGTTGCAACAAAACGTTCACAACGCTTAGGAGACTATCTAGCCGGCACAACAGTTATCGATCTGAAAGTAAACTCGAAAAACAGAGAATTAAAAATATCCGATCTCGATTTCCACGAAGACTATAAAGTTAGTTACACGAACATTCTGGATAGATTGTCGGACAAAGATGTGCAAACTATAATTGCGATAACAGAAGACGACAAGATGAAAGATAACGATTACTTCAATAAACGTCTTGCTGATAGAATAAAAGCCATAACAGGCTATACTTACGATGGACCTGATAAAGTTTTCTTAAAAAAAGTAGTTAGTGACTATAACTACCTTTCCTTACAATAGGCAATCTCTTTTCTGATATATAAAAACAAAGCCTGCGATTTCTTCACAGGCTTTGTTTTATTTAAGAAGTTTATTTTGCTTTCTTTTTGCTCGTAGTAGTTTTTTTATCTGGAACAACTTCTGTTTTAGTATTGGCAGCTTTTGCCTCCACCGGAGCAGGCTTTGTATTCTTAGACTTTGCAGGAGCAGTTGTTTTTTCAGACGAAGCCGCTTTCTTTGCAGGAGTAACTTTCTCTTTTTCTGCCGACGGTTTCAGTTTAGTTAACTGACTTTGAAGTTTCTCTATTTCATCTGCCTGATTGTGAATAGTAGTCAATAAAGCATTCAATTCTTCATTATCGATCGTGCTAGGAAATTCGGCTTCCATACGTTCAATCAGATCACTCAATACATTCATATAGTTATTGAATGCCTCATAAGGTGATGTGTATGGACTAAAAGGCAGAGCTTCTTTAGTTCCCATATAATAAAAGTGGTCACTCGATTGAAGGTAAGTCCAGTCTTGTATCAATCGCTTCGATTCAGATAAATGAATACGATCTGCGATCTCATACAATTTGTTGAATGCCTCTTGCTGCAATGTATTGCCTAACCAAGGAGAAATATCCCTCTCCTCTCCCACCCATGAAATAGGGTTTAATGAAGATATGCGATCCACCGGCTTTAGCTTCTCTAATACATCGGATGGTGTAGAAAATGTTATGTTTTTATCAGCTGCAAATCTTGGCAAAGCCTTCATAAAATCGAATATACCAGAACTCCTCTTTTGGAAGTTTCCAAGAACTTCATAATTCATAAACAGATTAACTACCTGCTCTTCTTTTGGCGTATCTGCGATCCAATTGATGAACTTATCGGCAGTCAAAGGATATTCGTTCCAACTATAATTAGAAAACCGCACGGCAATATCATCGCTAAAACGTGAATTACGAAGCAATAATTTCAATTTGGGTTGCTCAGCCGACTGATAAAGATAGTTAGGACTTTTCCATCCTAGCGTGCGTTTCGCACCCTCGGTTATCATACCTGCAAAACCCATTTCATGAACCATTCTGGCTATTTCGTCTGAAAAGATAAGTTCGGAATTTCGAAATACTTTTGGTCGTTGTCCGAACAGCATTTCTATTTTATCGTCATGATGCTTTACTTGCTGCTGGAAACCGAGTGGATCGATCAGAGATACCAACGAATGCCCATAGGTTTCGGATAAGAACTCTACACACCCTGTCTCCGCTAATTCTTTAAAACCATCTATTACCTCGGGTGCATATATCTCTAATTGATCTAATGCCACACCCGATATGGAAAATGCCACTTTAAATTTACCCTTATATTCTTTTATCATATCCAACATCAACCTGTTGGCCGGAACAAAAGATGCTTCAGCTACGCGTTGCATAAAATCCTCATTAGCGAAGTCATCGTAGTAATAATGATCTCCACCAATATTGAAGAATCTATAACGTTTCAATCTATGAGGCTGGTGTATCTGAAAATAAAAACAAATCGTCTTCATATCTATTATAATTGAATTATTGACATAAGTTATTATATATATCCCGCACTTTCTGTCCGGCATATTCCCATTTTATTTCATCCACTTCGGCTTTCCCTTCTTTACTCAGAAAATCAGCCATGGCTGGATATGTACAAATTGAATAGATTGCATCCGCCATTGCTTCTATATCCCAATAATCTGTTTTTATAGCCATATTGAGGATTTCAGCACAGCCCGATTGTTTCGAAATAATAGTCGGTATACCACACTGCATAGCTTCTAGCGGAGAAATACCAAATGGTTCCGAAACCGAAGGCATTACATACACATCGCTTCGCTTCAACATCTCATAAACCTGTTTTCCTTTGAGGAAACCCGTAAAGTGAAAACGATCCGATATTCCTTTTTGAGCGGCTAAGTAGATCATTTTTTCCATCATATCACCGCTACCAGCCATTACAAAGCGCACATTATTTGCCCTTTCTAAAACACTGGCGGCAGCTTCGACAAAATATTCAGGTCCTTTTTGCATCGTAATACGTCCAAGGAAGGTGACTATTTTATCATTAGAGCCTCTAGTAGGATTTATCAACTGAATCTCGGTACTTAAAGGTTCTACCGCATTATGTACAGTAGTTACTTTAGCCGGATCCTGATGATATTTATCTATCACTGTGCGACGTGTTAGTTCGCTTACACAAAGAATATGATCGGCATTATCCATACCGTCTTTCTCTATCTGATAAACCTGTGGGTTCACATTTCCCCTACTTCGGTCGAAATCGGTAGCATGCACATGAATAACAAGAGGTTTACCCAAAACATTCTTAGCATGCAATCCTGCCGGATAAGTCAACCAATCATGAGAATGAATAATATCGAAATCATAAGTACGGGCTATCACACCTGCTACTATAGAGTAATTATTTATTTCCTGTAAAAGATTATCGGGATATTTACCCGAAAATTCGATACATCCTAAATCATTCGTTCCTATATAGTTGAAATCAGCATAGATATTATCACGCAAATTATAATACTCCTGGGGATCCATGTATTTTGACAAGTGTTCGTTTACAAAATCCCATTGTACATCGCGCCAAGCAACAGGAGTATTGCATGCGCCTATAATCTTAAGAAAACTCTGATCTTCGTCACCCCAAGGTTTTGGTATAACGAATGTAATATCCATATCCGGTTGCATAGCCATCCCTCTGGTCAACCCAAAGCTGGCAGTACCCAAGCCTCCTAGAATATGTGGTGGAAACTCCCAACCAAACATTAATGCCTTCATATATTTTTAGTTTTTAAGCAATCACAAATTGAGGAATAATAAGCTCTTATCATAACTGTTTTTCAATATTCGTCTTCAAATGCTTTCTGCAAAGTGAGTGCGCGCAGCACCCCCGCTACATTGGTAGCATACGATATAGCCCCATGACCCGAGTAAGGTACACTACCATCGTACAAAGCAGATAAAGAACCGATACAATCATTAGACATTTCATCCTCTACACCTATCAATAACCTATCCAGAAATGATAATCCGCTACGCTGGAATATCCTCAGATATCCTTCCATATAAGCGCCTAACAACCAAGGCCATGCAGCCCCATTATAGGCACTATACACCTTATCCATTGCAGAGCCTTCACAGCGTGGACGGAACCCAACACTCTTAGGGCTTAATGTTCGAACACCTTTTGAGGTTAATAACTCTTTCGTAACAATGTCCAGAATAGATTTACTCTGTCGCTTATCGAGCAACTGATAGTCGCCGGATATTGCCAGAAGCATATTAGGACGAACACTCCAATCTACATAATTACCATCTACATAATCGTATAGATAACCTCCCTCATTAAGGAATGTATCGACAAATGCAGATTTAACCTTCCCTGCCAAAAGGCTCATATCTTTCTCCAGCTTTGTATTACTCAATGCGTTGGCAATCTCCTGATTAAATGCTATTGCATTATACCAAGCCGAATTAACTTCGACTAAAAGCCCTGTACGAGAAGTCGGTTGTCCTCCTGATTGGTTATTCATCCAACTGGGAAAACCAATATTAGCATCTGTATATAACAACTTGTTATCCGACAACTTCAAATTCGGATGTTTTCCTTTTTGTATAAAATGAACGATCTTATTTACAAGTAGTGCATACTTGGCATAAAATCGTTCATTATCAACATCTGCAAATTTTTTCAATGCCCGTACTACCCATAGTAATACATCGGCATTATCTATATCTTTCAAGAATCCGGATAGTGGCTTACCTTCCAAAAAGTTATTTATTGTAGGAATCGCCGTATCCATTACCTCTTCAAAGGCTTCATTCTTATCAATTGATAAAGTTAAACCCGGCAAAGCCATAAATTGTTCACGGGCTCTGACCTCTCCCCATGGGTAACTATTTCTGATATATAGCTCGTCTTTTGACGGACGGAAATAGAATTGATGTCCTGAATTCTTCAGGCAGTTAAAAAATGAGGAACGCGGTGTACGAGCCTTAATACCATCCTCGAACACCGAAAGAAGATTATCTGTCTTTGCAGGCTCATCGCTTGCCGAGAAGATAATAGATTCCCCTTTAGCTATAGGCAGCTCGAAGTAGCCCGGCACATAAAGGTCTTCTTTATGTGGCAAACCATCTTGCATGTCTTTTTGATATTCGATCCCTTTATACCAACTTGGGTCAAAAATAAAATTCGCCGCTTTGTTGAATTGCATAAACAAATCCGGATATCCGCTATACATACACATACTAATACCTTTTTCGACCTCTTTGTAGCCATGGTTTGCTACTGAATTCTCGACTGCAAGGTTATTTATTTCTCGGAATGCCAGAAATGGCTTGAAGCGGATTGTTGTAGGTGAGTGTGCATCTAATAATGTATACCGTATATAAATAGTATTATTCTTGAGCGAAAACATCTTTTCTTTAGACAAGATAACACCTCCCACGCGATATACCGTTCGGGGTAAGCAGTCGCAATTAAACTCCCTTATGTACTTATGCCCCATCGGACTATAATTATCCCCATCGTATTTATGGATACCGAGATTAAACTCCGCACCATGCTGTATTACAGTCTCATCAAGCGACGAAAGTAAAACATGATTCGAATTATCCAAACTGGGCACAGGCACTACCAAAAGCCCATGTTGCTTCCTGGTATTGCATTCCACGAGCGTTGTACAATGATACGCCCCCCTACGGTTAGTCCTGAGTATCTCTCTATTCAAAGAATACTCCAGATTGACCATCCGAGACATATCAAACTTCAAGTAACTATCAGATTTTTTACCTTTCATAGCTATCATTCCAATTTTATATATTTAAAGTCCAGAGGTAAGCCCTTTATTAATGAGGGTCTCCTATTTATGTTTATAAAGATAATAAAAAATGTTAATGAAAAATAGCTTCAAAAGATGTTTATTAACATAAAATAAAATAGTTTAAAAAAGCAGTCTTAATCATCCTTATTTAGAATTGTTTTACATTACACAAACACACTGCTATCGCAATCAAACAGCTATTGTATAAGGTATTTTATTATAAATATGTTAAACAAACCATCACAACTTAAGTTTAAAATAGATGTCTATTCATTAGTATTTTATTATATTTGCAGTCGTAAAAACTAAACAGTACCAAAAACTAAAAAGAACAGACCAAATATGCTATCATTCATCACTTGGGATATAGATCCCGAAGCTTTTAATCTGCTGGGTAGAGAAGTACGCTGGTATGGGATATGCTGGGCAATAGGTGTTTTATGCACAAGCATGGTGGTTCAGAAGATATTCCAAAAAGAGAAACATCCTGAAAAATGGTTCGATTCATTATTCCTTTATGTAGTAATAGGTCTTCTTGTAGGCGCTCGTCTAGGGCACTGCCTGGCTTATTCTCCCGAATACTATTTAAGTAATCCGCTGGAGATATTCAAAGTATGGGAAGGCGGACTGGCAAGCCACGGAGGAGCTGCCGGAATGGCTTTAGCCGTTTGGATACATTCTCGCCGAATAACAAAAATGGGCATAATATGGTCTTTAGACAGGCTAATAGTAGGTATTGGTATTGGAGCAGCATTTATACGTGTTGGTAATCTTATGAATTCGGAAGTATACGGAGCTCCCACAACACTACCTTGGGGTTTCAACTTTGTAAGAGACAGAGCGTGGCACATGCCTTTAGATATGGGAGGATCGGGTGAATTGCCTTGTCACCCTACTCAAATATATGAAGCCTTAATATATCTTGCTATTTTCGGACTTACTCTGTATATGTTCTGGAAGACGAATGCCAAAGAGAAAAAAGGGCTTATACTTGGCGTTGCATTAATTGGCATATTCCTGTCCCGAATATTCATCGAAATGATAAAGAATGTACAAGAGCCATTCGAAGTGCAAATGCGGGCAACCTACGGACTCGATATGGGTCAAATACTAAGTATACCTTTTGTGTTATGGGGGATATGGCTGGTATGGAATGCACTGAGAAAAAAAGATGTAACTATTATAAACAACAAAAAATAATATGCTTAAACCAATTCAAATAAAGAAAGATCTTTATTATATCGGACTAAACGACCGCACTAAGCACCTTTTCGAGAATCTATGGCCTCTGCCTAAAGGTGTCTCTTACAATTCTTATCTGATCACCGACGACAAAAACGTATTATTCGACACTGTTGATATTTGCTATTCAGATATCTTTTTCCAAAAATTAGAAACAGCTCTTGATGGAAAACAGCTCGATTATGTGGTTATCAACCATATGGAACCAGATCACTCAGGATCGCTAGGTCTCTTAAGAAGCAAATACCCAAACGTACAAATCGTTGGAAATAAGCGCACTGCCGATATGGTAGAGGGCTTTTTCGGTATTACAGATAACGTGATGGTGATCGAAGATGGTGACCAGCTATCACTTGGCAAACACAATCTTGCTTTCTACCTTACGCCAATGGTGCACTGGCCTGAAACAATGATAACATACGAAACAACTGAAAAAATCATTTTCTCAGGTGATGCTTTCGGAACTTTTGGAACATTAGATGGTGGTATCACAGATTCACAATTACACCCCGAAAGATATTACGATGAAATGATTCGTTACTATTCGAATGTAGTAGGCAAGTTTGGTTCTCCTGTTCAAAAAGCATTGGAAAAACTAAGCACTATCGATATTAAATACATCTGCTCTACCCATGGTCCGGTATGGACACAGCCGGAGCAAATAAATAAAGTAATTTCTATCTATGACAAGCTTAGCCGCTATGAAGGAGACGAAGGTGTAGTTATTGCCTATGGCAGCATGTATGGAAATACAGAACAAATGGCTGAAACAATAGCTTATGAGTTGGCTCAACAAGGTATAAAAGAAGTCATAATACATAGCGTATCAAAACGATCTCATTCATATATTATACGTGACATTTTCAAGTATAAAGGATTAATCGTTGGTTCACCGACATACAATAATAAATTGTTTCCGGATGTTGAATACCTATTATCGAAAGTAGAAGGACGCGATATGAAAAATCGCTATTTCGGATACTTCGGCTCATATACATGGTCAGGAGCGGCAGTAAAACGTCTTACAGAATTTGCCGACTCTACCAAATTTGAGATTATAGGTTCACCCGTAGAAATGAAACAATCTATGAGCCTTGACACATACGACTCATGTATAGCCCTCGGAAAAGCGATGGCGGATAGATTAATATTAGACCGAAAATAAAGATACATTTCCTTTTGAATAAAGCGCCGAAATAGTATTTTCGGCGTTTTTATTTTATATACTATTATATTTACAATGCTCTTTTCGTATATTTGCGACTTATTGTTTTTAAAATTAAAATAATATATTTATCATGCCAGTAATCTCAGAACGAGGAATCGAAATGCCAAATTCTCCTATCAGGAAATTGGCTCCGTTATCAGACTCAGCCAAAGCTAGAGGATTGAAAGTATATCACCTTAACATAGGTCAACCCGACATAGCCACTCCTGAAGCGGGACTCGACGCCATTCGCAATCTCGATAGAAAAATACTGGAATATAGCCCCAGTGATGGATACAGATCTTACAGAGAAAAACTGGTTGGCTATTATGCGAAATACAATATTAATGTTTCGGCAGATGATATCATCATAACTACCGGAGGATCGGAAGCTGTTCTGTTCGCATTCCTTGCTTGCTTGGATCCCGGTGATGAAATAATTGTACCCGAACCGGCTTATGCCAATTATATGGCTTTTGCTGTATCGGCAGGGGCTGTTATCAGAGGTGTATCTTCAACTATAGAAGAGGGATTTTCGTTGCCTTCTATCGATAAGTTCGAAGAACTCATCAATGAGCGCACCAAAGGGATTATGATTTGCAACCCTAATAATCCGACAGGCTATCTATATACCCGTGCAGAAATGAATCAGATAAAAAGTCTGGTTCAGAAACATGATTTATTTTTATTTTCTGACGAAGTTTATCGTGAATTCATATATACAGGCTCACCCTATATATCTGCATGCCATCTGGTAGGAATAGAGGACAATGTTGTATTAATCGATTCTGTATCGAAACGTTACAGCGAATGTGGTATCCGAATAGGTGCTCTAATCACCAAAAACAAAGAACTACGAAACACCGTAATGAAATTCTGTCAGGCACGACTTAGTCCACCCCTCATCGGGCAGATAATTGCAGAAGCATCCCTTGACGCCGATCCCGATTATTTTAGAGATACGTATGACGAATATGTAGAGCGTCGTAAATTTTTAATAGATGGGCTCAACCGCATCCCGGGTGTATATTCTCCTATACCAATGGGCGCATTTTATACAGTAGCCCGTTTGCCGGTAGATGATGCCGATAAATTTTGCGCATGGTGTCTTTCCGATTTTGAATACGATGGTCAGACTATTTTTATGGCTCCGGCATCAGGTTTTTACACAACAGCAGGATTAGGTAAAGATGAAGTTCGGATAGCCTATGTCCTTAATAAAGAAGATTTAGGAAATGCCTTGATCGTTCTTGAGAAAGCATTAGAAACATATAACAGCTTGCCCCGTAAATGAAGAATAAATTAGTTTTTGCAACCAATAATGCTCATAAACTTGAAGAAGTTAGTGAGATTGTAAAAGATACTATCGACATACTTAGTCTTAAAGATATTGGTTGCTTCGAAGATATAGCCGAAACAGGCACTACGCTTGAAGAGAATGCATTGATAAAAGCACGCCATATTAAAGAAAAATATGGATATGACTGCTTTGGCGATGACACAGGACTCGAAGTGGATGCTTTAAATGGCGCACCGGGTGTTTATTCTGCACGTTATGCAGGCGAAGGGCACGACTTCAAAGCAAATATAAATAAGTTGCTTAAAGAGCTTGAAGGGAAAGAAAACAGAACCGCCCGATTCAGAAGCGTTATTGCACTTATCTTAAATGGAAAGGAATACCTTTTTGACGGAAAAATAGAAGGTGTTATTACAAAAGATGAACGAGGAACTACCGGTTTTGGATATGACCCTGTATTTCAACCAAATGGCTACAATGAGACTTTTGCTGAATTAGGCGCTGACGTGAAGAACGAAATAAGCCATCGGGCGTTGGCCGTTAAGGCTTTGTGTGACTTTTTGAATAAGCGGTAACATATTATCCCCCATATATGTTTAAGCGGGCGAGACTATGATGAGTCTCGCCCGCTTATTATTTGTATTTCTTTACTGCTTTACCGCCTCTTTATATTCATCCGACATTTCTCGGTCAGAATAGATATATAATGTATTCCCCAGAGGATCAAATATCGTAAACGACCGATCTCCCCACGGTTGATCCTGCAAATCGCGTTGAACCGGAAGTTTATTCTCCACAATCAATCGCTGATACTCCGCATCTACATCTTTAACACCCAAATTAAGAGTAACACCTTTTTCTCCATAAACAGGAGTATCGTCTTGTGGTATCATAAACTGTAACGTCAAACACCTCTCTTTATTAAAAACGATACTTACGTACCAACCACAATCGAAAATAATCTCACCAGAGAAATATTTCACATAAAATTCTTTACACTCTTCTACTTTCGTAGTATGGAAACAAATTGACAGACCTTCTAATTTCATTTCTTTTATTTTTTTGATTTAAATACAAAATTAGATATTATCAAAATCATAGTATTGTAAAAATCGGACATCAGCTCCTAAATCAATTTCTTTAGGGGTAAACCCTGTATATTTTTTGAAATCTTTGATAAAATGAGACTGATCGAAATAACCTATAAAATCAGATTTGTCTTTCTTAATCCTTGCTAAAGAATCCTTGAAACGAACTATTTTAGCATAATCTTTTGTACTAATACCAATCAGTTCATTCATTTTACGATTAATATGCCTTGCACTTAACCCGACAGAATCCGAAATAGATTGAATAGATGTAATACCGGAAGATTCACCTATTTGCTCGAAAAGATATTTAAGCTTGATATCTTCTTTCTCGTTCTTAATTAATAACAATAGACTTTCATCGATGTACTTAATAACTTCAAGAACCGACTTATCGCTCTTGGTTTCGATTATTTCATCATTAAGCCCCCATGCCTTCAATGGTAAAGAACAGTAATTATTCAATATATCTTTGATACGGATATCCAATAAAGAATATAAAGCCAGTGGTTTAAACCGAATTCCGATTATCTGCCCCTGAAGATAATCGAGCGACACCATCTTACTCCAGATTCCGGTTAATTGCGTATCCACGATATTACCTGATTTAAAAGATATGAGCAAATCGAAATAACCATCGGGCATAATATCAAAAGAATGAACAGTATCCGATTCATTACTGAAATACCAATACGACTTCACATAATCAGCCAATAAAGGATGGGGCGTAAATTCACGATATGTTATACAATCTTCAGTCATTGGTCATAAATAAGTCTTTCAAAATGTAAAAATAGAGAAAACCGGACAAGTATCATCATTCGTTAAGAAGATTGCTAAAAATAGGATATAGTATCTAATTTTTAATCAATTAAAATAGTTCTTCATCTAATAATTTTGTACTTTTGCGTCGGTTTTGCTAGACTAATAAAATTGCAAACCCATTTATTATTTTCTGACGTACAAAAGAGGCAATCTGTTATGATTTTGTTATGATTTTAGATATACACCATCAACTGTTTTGCTCCGGTTATTATAGAATTTATTGATACTAAACAAAATATACTACAACAAAAATGGCTTTAAAATTTGTAACTGCTGAAGAAGCAGCATCTCTTATCAATGACAATGATAATGTGGGATTTAGTGGCTTTACACATGCCGGATGTCCCAAAGTAGTACCCGTAGCATTGGCTAAAAGAGCCGAAGAAGAACATGCGAAAGGCAACCCGTTTAAAATCGGTATGTTCACAGGAGCATCTACAGGCGACAGTTTGGATGGTAATCTCGCCAGAGCGCACGCTATTAAATTCCGTACACCTTATCAAACAAACAAAGATCTAAGAAATGCTATCAACAGTGGAGAAGTTAAATATTTCGATTTACACCTTTCTACTATGGCTCAAGATATCCGTTACGGATTTTTCGGCCCTGTTGATGTTGCAGTTATCGAAGCATGCGATGTTACTGAAGATGGCGAAATAGTGCCAACTTGTGGTGTAGGTATCTCTCCGACAGTAGCTCGTATGGCTAAAATTGTAATTGTAGAGCTTAACAAATGGAATCCTAAAGAAATGAGAGGAATGCACGACTTAACTGAATTGCAAGACCCTCCTACACGTAGCGAAATAGGTATCCATGCAGTACGTGACCGTATTGGTAAAGACCACATAAAAGTAGACCCAAGTAAAATTGTAGTTGTTGAATGCAATACACCTAACGAAGGTGGTGGTTTTGCTCCTGTTGACGAAATAACTGCAAAAATAGGTGAGAACGTAGCTAATTTCTTCGTGAAAGAAATGGCCGAAGGACGTATGCCGAAAACATTCCTACCCGTACAATCGGGTGTGGGTAATATTGCCAACGCAGTACTAGCTGCAATGGGTGATAGCAAAGAAATCCCTGATTTTGAAGTTTATACGGAAGTTATACAAGATGCTGTTATAGATTTGATGGAAACAGGTCGTGTTAAATTTGCCAGCGGATGTTCATTGACAGTAAGCAATCCTTGCATCGAAAAAATATATAAAAACCTGCCTTTCTTTAAAGAAAGAGTAGTACTTCGTCCATCTGAAATTTCGAATAACCCCGAAATAGTTCGCCGACTAGGTGTTATTGCTATCAATACGGCAATAGAAGCCGACATTTTCGGAAACGTAAATTCAACCCACGTTATGGGAACTAAGATGATGAATGGTATTGGTGGATCGGGCGACTTTACCCGTGGAGCTTACGTTTCTATATTCGTAACACCTTCAATTGCTAAAGACGGAAAGATCAGTTCTTTTGTCCCAATGGTGGCACATCAGGATCACAGCGAACATTCGGTGAAAATCTTCATCTCGGAATACGGGGTTGCCGATCTACGTGGCAAATGCCCGAAAGATCGTGCTGAATGCATTATCGAAAACTGTGTACACCCTGACTATCGTCCATTGTTAAGAGAATATCTTGCACGTGGCGAAAAGGGACAGACTCCTGTCAATTTGTACGATGCGTTTGCATTCCATGAAGCATTTATGGAAACAGGCAATATGCAAAACGTAAAATGGAGAAAAGAGAAAAAAGCTTAACCTATAGCTAAATATTATAGTGAAAACCTTTCGATTATCTGATCGAAAGGTTTTTCTTTGTATTATAAACAGATAAAGCATGACAGTTCTCTACGAAGACAATCATATTATAATCGTCAATAAAACAGTTTCCGAGATTGTGCAAGGAGACAAAACAGGCGATAAACCACTCTCTGAGATTGTAAAAGAGTGGTTAAAGGTAAAATACAATAAACCCGGGAATGTATTCTGTGGTGTGACTCATCGTCTGGACAGACCGGTAAGCGGTATCGTAGTCTTTGCTAAAACGAGTAAAGTATTGCCCCGACTGAACGAGATGTTTAAAAATAAAGATGTAAAGAAAACCTATTGGGCTATCGTTAAGAATCAACCTAAAGAACCGATAGGTACTTTAAAGAATTATCTTATAAAGAACGAGAAACAAAACAAATCGTATGCTTACGATTCTGAAAGGCCAAATTCGAAACTGGCAATATTACACTATAAACTCATTGCCCGTTCGGATAAATACAATTTGCTTGAAATAGATCTTGAAACCGGCCGACATCACCAAATTCGCTGCCAGTTAGCAAAAATGGGATGCCCGATAAAAGGTGACCTGAAATATGGAGCAGACCGCTCGAACCCCGATGCAGGAATTAGCCTGCATGCACGGAGTATATCATTTATACATCCTGTATCGAAAACACAGATCGATATAACGGCGCCCCTCCCTGATGACAATTTGTGGAGTGCTCTAGAGAAAAGCATAGTATAGAAGGATTAAGATTACAGTATTATTTAACCTGCCTTACAAAGTGAAACAATTTGAAAAAGTTAATTTAGATTCTTTAAAAGAATTTAGAGAAGGGTATTTTAATAGTATCGTTTTTGCTCAAGAGCTATTTATAGAATGGATGGTTGCAAAGGGCGAATGTTATCTGATAATAGATAATCAGGAAATGATAAGAAAAGTAATAGGTTACTATATAATATCAGAAGATCACATCCTTATAGAATTCTATTTAGTACCCAATTCGCTGACTCAGAAAGAAAAGATTTTCAAACAAATAATTATAGAAAAATCCATATCTAAAGCATATTGTAAATCATTCGATCCTATTTTATTAGCTTGCTGCCATACTTTTTCCGAATCAAATAATGTAATTGGCACTCTATTTCGGGACTATTTACTCAATACATACATTAAACTGGATAGTAATATAAGTGTCCGCTTGGCGAAAGAAGGTGATATCAATTTCTTGCTTACCTTCGACAGCGACTTATATGAAACACCGGAGGAACTTCGTTTCACCGTATCGAATAAAGCTCTTTATATGTTTGAGAAGGAAAAAGAACTTATCGGTTGCGGTTATCTTATTCGGATATTACCCGATAAAAAAGATTACGATATAGGTATGTGGGTCAATCCCGAATTCAGAAAACAGGGCTATGCTACACAGATAATAGCATACCTCAAAGAATATTGCCTCTTGCATGGGTACAGATCAATCTGTGGATGTGCCGTAGAGAACATCGCTTCGCGAAGAACATTAGAGAAGAATGGTTTTGTTAGCAAATACTGCTTACTAGAATTTGATTTTCAGACTATTCTTTTAAAGTAACCGCAGTTGGTTTCAGCACTCCATTTATTATATCTTTGGCAAAACTTTTCAGAGTACTATAACTAACAATCGAATCGAAGAAAATACCATAAGTATAAATCTTTCCACCTTCTATTTTTGCTAATCCATAGTTATTTGTTTCGGGGCTGTATTGAAGCTGTACCTCACAGATTACTTTCCCGTCGGGATTCAATACATAAAACATATTTTTAAGGTAAGGATAAGGGCTATCACCCGTCTGATAACGCTCGTAGGCATGAATGGAATTGCCTGCAATCATGAAATTGTCAATACATATTTTGTCATCCAACTCTGTATCATTCAACAATCCGCCCTCATGTGCTTTATATAATTTCGATTTATAACTATCTCCCGCTTTATAATCTCCTAAAGCATAATAACATTGTATAAGTTTTTCAAATGATCGGTAATCGTCGGGGAAATGCTCTATCAAATCTTTAAATGCCGGTATTGCTTTCTGATATTCACCTTTCGTGTATTCTATGAATCCAATATTATATATTACTGTAACATATAATTCCTTGTCTTTTACAACTTTCGATTTAGCGACGTTAAAAGCCTTAAGCGCAGACTCATAATCATCTAATGAGGTATAAGCAACACCTAACATGTAATACGCCCTTTCGGATGGTTTGATCTGCTGAGTTGCTTTTTTATAAATCTCAATAGCCTCGCTTATTTGCTCCAACCCGAGATAAGAGTCACCTAAATTAGTATAATACTCGGCTTCGCGAGGTGATAATGCAATCGCCTTTTTAAACATATTAACAGCATCCTGAAAGTTACCCGTTGCAGAATATACCAAACCTTTTAAATTGTAAGCCAACGAATTATTTGCATCTTTTTGAAGAGCTAAGCCTGCGTATCTATTGCAGTTATCGAAGTCGGACAATTTGAAATATGCAGATGCGACATAACCCAACTCTTGTGCAGATAATGTGCGGGGTTTACCTGCATACTGGTCTACAAGCTCTTGATATTGTTCATCATCGAATAATACTTTTATATCTTTTATTGGTTGTACTGCCTGAGAAAAGCTCATCAAGATAGAAACCGATATAAATAAAACTATAGCTATAATCCTTCTCATAATGGTATTTTAAAACCAATTCCTTTTTTTCAAAAAATAACCTGCCAGAAGACCAACAACTATAAACGTAATCCAAGCAAAAACATAACCATACGGGGATTCGGTCTCAGGCATGAATTTAAAATTCATACCCCATACCCCAGCAAGGAAAGTTAATGGAATAAAGATCGTAGAAACGACCGTCAATCGCTTCATTATCTCATTCATCCGCATATTACTGTTGCTATAATGAAGATCGATAAGCGAAACCAGTAACTCATGACAAGCCTCCAAATCACTCAAAACGGTACGCAATTTATCGTCATAATCGTTTATATAGACTATATTTTCATCTTTTATCAACTTATTCGAATTACGCAGCAGGTTACTGTATTCCTCACGAAAAGAAACTATAGATCTTTTCATCTTAATATATTCCATCCTACGTGCACGCAAGAAATTCATTATATCCAACGAATTACGTTGGGCTATTAATTGATCTTCTGCATCTAACAGTTGATCCTCTATTCTTATTGAAGCATTCATATACAATGAATTAACACTATTCAAAAGCACATATAACAGAAAATCAGCCCCATTGCGACGAAGAGGAATATGATTATCATTAAATGCTTTCTTCACATCATCAAAAACCGGCATCGGAGATTCTTGGAAACTTATAACAAAATTATCACCCAATATAAATCCTATCTGAAAAGATTCGAATTCACCGTTTGTGTTGAAAAAGAAACCGGGCATTAAAACAAATGATACTTTATCATATACAACTGCCTTAACTACATCCTGATCTGACAACAAATCTTTGATATCGAAGCCATGTAATCCACAACCACGACAAATTTGATTAATGCGAGTAACATCGGAAACGCCTACTGTCTTAAACCAATTTATTTTATTCGGTTTTATCTCGTTCATTATATCAATATCCGGCGAAATATTTCTCACATCAATCTCTAATTCGTCGTATTGAATAAGCTCTATCTGAGTAGGAATATCATTCTCTCCTTGATAGATGGGTGTTGACAAGAATTGACTTTCCCGACTTTGCTTATGCCTGCGTTTTTTCAATGTTCGTTTAGCCATACTCGTATCTAAATGTTACACAAAAGTAAATTACACCAAAAGTAAGAATAAAATACTATATTTGTTCCCTGTAGATAGGTTATTTACAGCCTATATTCTTTAAATTAAAAGAGTTAAAAAGTAAACCTTTACACTATTAATGAATCAATTACTCGACATTCTGAAGCATAAAAAGCTTCAATTTTTCTTCTTATTTTACATATTACTCCTATTACCAATACTTAGCCCTTTGGCCGAGAATATATCAATATTGGACAAATTAGCCATTTTTTTAGTCTGTGGATTGTTATTTATGTCGATTTCGATATTATCAGTTTTTATAAGTTCTAAATCGGAAAAAATCATATATTCGATTCTACTGACCATATCCATTATACCGGGAGCTATCTTCTTAAGTTATCTTCTGTTTGCGCATGTATTATTAGAGCAAAACAGTGTTACGAGCCTATTCGAAACCAATCCGGAAGAAAGTAAAGAATTTGTTGCCTATTACCTCAGTATATGGGTGATTGTCGGTGTATTGGTCTATACTGCAATCCCAATTGTAATGATATGCAAGATGAAATCTTTTAAACGGCTAAAAGTAAAAGATCATAAAGCCATTTTTATTCTTAGTATAATTGTACTTATATCAATCGTTGGTATAAACAGGGTATCACGCTCTGTCTATTTTATCAATTTCTATAAAACGTTTGTAAGCTATAAACTAAGAGTAAGCTACGAGATAAAGACTATTAAAGAAAGGCAGAACCAACCATTCGAAGTAAAGGTAACTCATCAGGACTCGCTTCCTCAAACAATCGTTATTGTTATCGGTGAATCTTTGACCAAGCGCCACATGTCTCTCTATGGCTATGCACGAAATACAAACCCGCTATTATCGAATTTAGTAAAAAACGATCAACTCCATGTTTACACAGATGTAGTATCGCCTCAGGTACACACTATTCCTGTAATGCGCTCTTTGCTCACCATGTCAGACTTAGAGCACCCCGAATATTTCACGAAATATCCTTCTCTATTCGAATTATTCAATCGGGCCGATTATGATACATACCTCATAAGTAATCAAGAATTCAGTGAGAAATATAGATCCAGCTATGATGTATTACTCACGTTAGCTAAAAATAAATATAATGTTGCCCAACACAAACAGCACGATGATGTTGTTCTGGATACTTTTCACGAAATATTAGACAACCAAACAATCAAAAACAGACTTATTGTTATCCATCTGATAGGCAACCACATGGCTTATGAATTCAGATATCCCAAAGAGTATATTGTATTTAATAATGCCAACGACAACCTTGTCGATACTGCCATTTTCAGGGACAAACAAGCAAAGAAGACAATAGATAAATACGACAATTCGGTTCTATACAACGACTTCATTATAAATAGTGTGATAAAATCACTCGAAGGGCTACAAAATCAGAAAACTGCAATGATCTATCTTTCCGATCATGGAGAAGAGCTATATGATTACCGTGAATTTGCAGGTCATGCTTACGAAAAGGTATCGCCTCCAATGTGCGAAATACCATTTATGGTATGGATGTCCGACAATTATAAGAAGAATCGCTCAGACCTAGTGCTTGACATCAATCGCCCCTACTCTACTCAAGATTTCATTTATACCATATCCGATATGAGTGGACTGGAATATGAGGGCTATGATGATTCACGAAGCCTATTTTCTACTCATTTCGAGCCTAAAGAAAGATTTGTAGGAGAGAAAAAATACACTAAGATTAAAGAGAAATTCGACAAATAAGTTTTTTAGCGAAACCTCTTAGGTAATTTATCGATTATTTTGCTGGGAGCCGAATTGAATCGTCGGATGAAGTTTATTTGCATACTGCCCGAATCGACATTCAGGCTTCGGCTATCTTGAGTCATGAGCACCATCCTGTTATTTACAAACGAAACACTCAGAGACCAAATTTTCCCATTATATCCGGCAGCAGCCCGAGGAAACATAGAGGGAAAAAAGTTTATCTTGCTGTTGTAAAAATTATTGATGTCGTCTGTCGCCACATTTAAGCCCAGAGAAAATGAACCCGTTACGTAGAAATTCTTTTTTATAACAAATGTATGTGCATAGCCGCCACTTATCCCTATCTGCAAATTCTTCTGGTTGTAACGCCCTAAAGACACAAGCGAAGAGTCGGACCTTATATCGTTATAAAAGACACCTCCGCCGATCTGAAAACTACCTACAGACCTCATCTGCCGCTCAGATTGATCGAATGCAGCTTTGTATGAAAATTTTTTGTTATTAAAAAAGTACTGACCATAAGCACCATATTGAATCAGCTTTATATCAGGACAAAATGCAATCATTTTATCCGAAGCGTCTTCCTGATAGAAACCTTTATAGTTTTGGAAAAAGAGATCGAACACATATTTTCGCTTATAATAATGGTACTGAAAAGCAAAAGATTTTGTATTTCCCTTCTTTTTATCCCGCATAAAACCAAAACCATAGGAACCACTTAACGAAGAGTTTTTCCACGATACACCTAGCCCCAGACTAATTGGATTATTAGGACGGTATGTGTATTCAGTATCGTAGTCATAATCTTGCGATAATGCACTATAAGAATCCATAACGTAGGCACGTATTGCCAGTTTCTGATCAAACGGACGAATATAGGAGCTGTCAACTTGAGCTAAACAATAAGCTTGGGAAAGTAGAAATAATGAAAATAGAACTATATAGCGGAAACGAAATTTATTTGCCAATATCATAATAACGTAGTAATAGTACATTCTAAAACATATGTAATGTAGAACGTACTAAAATGAATTTTAGTCTTTCTTAAAGTATATATCGCCCTAAATCGCTATCGGGATCAAGAATTGTAAAGTCGAGACCATAGTCACGCATGCGAGCTAATAGCCCTTCATATTCGTCAATAGAATCGAGTTCTATACCGACAAGAGTAGGCCCTGATTCTTTCTCATTCTTTTTCATATACTCGAAACGTACAATATCGTCACTATCGCCTAGCACTTTATTCACAAAATCTTTTAGGGCATTCGGGCGCTGAGCAAAACGTATAATAAAATAATGCCTCAACCCCTCGAAAATCAAAGATCGCTCTTTTATTTCCTGCATACGATCGATATCGTTATTACTGCCACTAACAATGCAAACCACATTTTTACCTCTTATCTCCGATGCATAATGATTCAGTGCCGCAATACTCAATGCTCCTGCAGGTTCTACTACAATAGCGTTCTCATTATACAATTTGAGAATAGCTGTACAGGCTTCTCCTTCCGGAACCAAACACATATCATCGACTACTTTTGCACAGATTGGATAAGTAAGATCTCCCGCCCGTTTTACAGCTGCGCCATCTACAAATTTATCTATGCGATTAAGTGTGACCGGATGCCCTACTTTAAAAGCTGCATTCATACTCGCTGCTCCCGTAGGTTCTACACCTATAACCTTAGTCGCCGGCGAATAATCCTTAACATAAGCACCAACTCCGGCACATAATCCACCGCCACCGATAGGTATAAAAATATAATCTAATGGCATTTCGCCCATTTCATTCAAAACTTCCAGGCCAACAGTTCCTTGTCCTTCAATAATCCGAGGTTCGTCAAAAGGAGGAATAAATGTCATATTATGATTATGCGAATAATCTTTTGCGGCATCTGCACAATCGTCGAATGTATCACCTTCCAATACAATCTCGATATGACCATTGCCAAACATTTTGGTCTGTTTTATTTTTTGTTTTGGTGTTATTTTGGGCATATAAACAACACCTTTTATGCCTAAGCGATTACAACTATATGCAAATCCTTGAGCATGATTACCTGCACTGGCACAAACCACACCTTTTTTCAGAAGTCCGGGGTCGAGACTACTTATCATATTATAAGCTCCTCGCAGCTTGTATGAGCGAACAACCTGTAAATCTTCTCGCTTCAGATAAATATTAGCTTCAAAATATTGAGATAATGAATTCAGATACTGCAAAGGAGTCTCTTTAGCAATGCCTTTCAATCGGTCTAACGCCTCCTCTATATGAAGACCAAATTCATCTGTTAATCGTGTTTGCATATGTCGTTATAGTATTTTTAGAATAAGCGAAACAAAGATACAAAATTGAAAACTATCTTACAGCTACTTTACATTTTATTCAAATGATTTATTTAAGTAAATATACGAAATGGGCAAATACGTCTACATAAAGGGGTAAAAGGGGATATAAACCTATAATCCTTGATTAATTTTTGTAGATTTGTATATCTAACTTTAAATAATCGACACTAATGAAAAACCGACTGATCTTACTTATTTTCTGTTTAGGTATTGTATTACATACAAATGCTACCAATGTCAAACATGTAGTGCTAATCGGCTGCGACGGATTCGGCGCATACGCTTACAACAAAGCAAATATGCCTAATCTGAAGAAATTGGCGGCAGATGGATCCTGGTCTCTAAAAGCCCGATCAGTTCTGCCTTCATCCAGCGCTGTCAATTGGGCCTCTATGCTTATGAGTGCCAGTCCTACCCTACATGGCTACACCGAATGGGGAAGCCAAACACCCGAAATACCATCTGCTGCAACTAGCCAATATGGTAAATTCCCCTCCATTTATACTATAATAAAAGAACAATTACCTCAAGCCAAGACTGCTGTTGTATACAGTTGGGGAGGCATAGAATATCTTGTGGAAAAAGAAATTATAGACTTCGTTATACCGACCAACGACAATGATAACCTTTGTGTAGACGAAGCAGTAACCATTATCAAAAACGAGAAGCCATTATTCACATTTATTCATCTGGACGAACCTGATCATATTGGTCATAGTGCCGGACATAATACTCCCGAATATTATGCTGAACTCGAAAATGTCGATGCAAGAATTGGCAGAATAGTGCAAGCCGTAAAAGATGCAGGAATAGAAAATGAGACCATTATTATGGTTGTATCCGATCATGGAGGAATAGAAAAAGGTCATGGAGGAAAAACACTCTACGAAGTAGAAGTACCTATCGTAATGTGTGGCCCGGGAATTAAGAAAGGGCATGAAATAAAAGATGTTATTATAGATTACGACTATGGCGCGACCATTGCCGAAATATTCGGACTTAAACGTCCGCAAGCATGGAGAGGCATTCCCATTTCGGATGCTTTCATAAAATAAGACTCACAAATTCTGAAAATAAGTCCTTGTAAACATTTACAGGGACTTGTTTTTTTATTACTTTGTATCTGAATCCCATTAAATGAAAAAATGATACCATTTCTCTATAATGTTGCCCAAACATATTATAAAACCTACGATAAGGAAATCAGTCGGTTTACCTTTGTTTTCCCTAATCGGCGGGCAAGTATCTTTTTTCAGCACTACTTATCACAAATAGCGAAAAAGCCGATCTTTTCGCCCGAAGTATTGACTGTTACCGATCTGTTTGAAAAACTAAGTCCGTATAAGAAAGCCGATCGTATCGAAATGCTTTTCATGCTTTATGATATTTACATTCAGATAAGTAAATCGACAGAGACATTCGACGAGTTTTTATATTGGGGAGAGATGCTGCTCAACGACTTCGACGATGTAGATAAATATCTGGTGGATGCAGAACAACTCTTCCGCAACATCTACGATCTGAAAGAAATAGATGCAGGATTCGATTTCCTGACCGACGATCAGATAGAAGCTATAAAAAGATTCTGGTCTAATTTTCTACCCATCGGCGATAATGACAAGAAGAAAGACTTCCTCGAAATGTGGCAGGTACTTTTCCGACTTTATACAACCTTAAGAGAACAATTAAGGGAAAAAGGACAAGCATACGAAGGAATGATTTTTCGTGATGTGACCGAGAAAGCCTTACGTAAAGAAGAGATAGAATTACCTTTCGAAAAAATCATATTTGTAGGACTTAACGGTCATAGTAAGTCGGAGGAGAAATTCCTCAGCTATCTTCAAAAAAGAGGCATTGCCGATTTTTATTGGGACTATTCATCACCATTAGTAAAGGATGCACAAAACAAAGCTTCATTCTTTATCGATAAGAATCGTCTGCTATTTCCATCACAGCTCACACTTGAAGCCGAAGAGTTAACAATGGATTTACCTGTTATTGAAGCTATCGGTATACCATCGGCAGTAGGTCAGGCAAAATATGTCCATACTATTATAAAATCGTTATTGAACGAGAAACAGATAGTCTCGTCTGATAAGGCAATGAATACAGCATTGGTATTACCCGATGAGAATTTACTATTGCCTACCCTCTATTCCATTCCCGAAGAGATAGATAAAATAAACGTAACGATGGGATATAATCTCAACAATACGTCCGTATCGGGATTGATGGAGCATATATTTAATATCCAGCGTAATATTAAGAAATCGGGTGGACAGATAAGCTTTTACTACCGTCCTGTACTCGCTATCCTCAACCATCGGTACATTACCAATGTACTGGAAGATGAAGCCAAACGATTGAAACAAAATATCATTCAATACAATAAAGTAGTGGTTTCGGTTGGTGAACTGCAAACTCATCCGTTACTTAAACTGATATTTGCTCCTATCGAGCGATGGCAGGATATTCCCGAATATCTTAAGAACATCTTAGCTGCACTGAAAACGTTGTTGTCGGTGAACAATGAAAACGAAGATGAAGATATAAATGCCCGATCGATAGACATAGAGTGTGAATTTATAGTGGAATATTACAAGACGATCAACAAGATGGAAGATGCATTGAAAGATGCTGCGCCTGATATGACAGTCGAAACTTACTTCAAACTACTGAAAAAACTGATAGTAAGTATCAGTGTACCATTCAGCGGTGAACCATTATCTGGGTTACAAATAATGGGGGTGCTCGAAACACGTGCCTTAGACTTCGACAATCTCATTATTATGTCGATGAATGAAGGCATATTTCCTCTGAAAAAAGCAACAAACTCATTTATACCCTACAACCTGCGCAGAGGATTTGAACTACCGACATACGAGCATCAGGACAGCATATTCGCATACCATTTCTACCGTATGATAAACAGGGCTAAGCGCATATATCTGCTTTACGATACTCGTACCGAAGGTTTACAAATGGGCGAAGTCAGCCGCTACTACAAACAAATAAAACACCTGTACGCCGACAAATTCGATATACAAGAGAAGCTTGCTACCTATAAAGTATCATCGAACGAAAGTTTATCCATCTCCATCAGGAAAACGCCTCAGATAATGGATAAAATGAAAGCTTTCGGACAAGGTGGAGACAGAAGCCTGTCGGCCAGTTCGATTAACACTTATCTGAACTGCCCGCTACAATTCTATTTGTCCATCATCGAGAAAATGGATGAAGAGGACGAAATTACGGAGACAATAGAAGCCAGCACTTTCGGTACTATCTTTCACTCCTCAATAGAATGGTTATACAAACCGTTCGAGGGTAAAATGGTTACAGCCGATCTGCTACACAAAATAGCTAAAGACGAGAAGCTATTGACCGAAACAATAGAAAGATCGTTTGCCGAAAACTATTTCAAAACAGAAAAAATTAAGAAACTGACAGGACAAAACTTTCTGACAGGTGAGGTGCTGCGTAAATATATAAAACGTGTATTAGCAACCGATGCAAAACTGACACCATTTATATACATCGAATCTGAAAAACGAATCAAGATAGATTATCCTTTACCTTCGGGCGAAACAGTATCTCTTAAAAGTTTCATCGACCGTGTGGACGAGGTAAAAGGACACACCCGAATTATCGATTATAAGACAGGCAAAGGTGTTCTTCGATATCGGGCAATGAAAGACTTGTTCGACAAAGAACTGAAAGACCGCCCGAAAGCCGTTATGCAGGTTTTTATGTATGCCCATTTGTATATGATGGAGCAACCCGAAAAAATTATAGAACCGGGTATATACTATTTACGCAATCTGTTTGATAACAGATTCGATCCCGATGTCATCTATAAACCCGAGCGTGAAGACAAACGAATCATTGATTTCACACCGTACCGAAAAGATTTCAAAGAACATTTCGATACCTGCCTCGAAGAAATATTCAATCCCGAAATACCATTCAACCAAACCCCTACGGGCGAAGCTTGCAAATGGTGCACTTTTACCAATATTTGTAAAAAATAAAAGCATTGTCGGCCTTAACCGAAAGCCAACAATATCCTAACATAATCTAAACTTCATATACTTTTCTTTACAATTTATCTGCTTAAACTCACGTTAGTTTAGTATAACCATCATATAATTATGCGTTATGAGCTAGTCTCTATCGTCCACTCTGTCATCCCGATACGCAGTGAGGGATCTATATAAAATAAGCATGTTGACTAATAAACTCAAGAGATAACAGATCCCTCACTGCGTATCGGGATGACAGATTCAAATAAAAATGTTACTGCTCGTTTTATAATATCAAACTCAGATTGAACTACCTATTTGTCTATCTACCAATTAACCTTTTGTAAAATAATCTTAACCATTACGTAACAATTGCGTAGCAGAAGTGTTATAATAATGAAATAATATTGCATCAGAATTAATAAAGTCACGATATATAAATAAGAAAAAATATGAAAAAGATACTATTTTTCGCTTTCGCAGCTTTACTTCTAGTTTCTTGTAGTTCATCTAACAAAAACGGAGCAAAATTATCGGGAGCAGGAGCTACATTTCCCGCACCATTCTACAATATCGTTTTTAAAAGTTACTCTCAAACAGCAGGAAACAATGTTACTTACGGAGCCGTAGGTAGTGGCGGAGGTATTCGCAGTCTGAAAGACAAAACAGTTGACTTCGGTGCTACTGATGTATTTTTATCTGATGCCGAACTAAAAGATATGGGTGCAGATATAGTACATATTCCTACTGCACTCGGAGCCGTAGTGCTGGCATACAACTTACCTAATGTTACAGACTTGAGACTGACTGCCGAAGTTATCTCAGATATATACAGAGGTAAAATCACCAAATGGAATGACGAAAAAATTAAAACATTAAATCCGGGTATAACTTTCCCTGACAAAGCAATAACTGCCGTGTATCGTTCGGATGGCAGTGGAACAACATTTGTGTTCTCTGACTATATGAGCAAAGTGAATGACAATTGGAAGAATGAAATAGGTAGCGGTAAATCGCTGAAATTCCCTGCCGGAATCGCAGCTAAAGGAAATCCGGGAGTAGCAGGTATTGTTGCCGAAACAGAAGGTTCGATCGGATATATCGGTTCTGAATATGCATTAGCTCTGAACATTACAGCCGCATCGCTACAAAATAGTGCAGGTCATTTTATCAAAGCCGATACCAAAAGTATATCTGCTGCTGCAAACGTAGATATGCCAGCTGATACCCGCCTGATGATTACCAATTCGCCTAATCCTGAAGCCTACCCTATCAGCACTTTCACATGGATAATTGCTTACAAAGAACAAGGATATAATAACAGAAGTGAAAACACAGCCAAATCACTCAGCAACCTGCTTAGTTTTGTTATAAGCAAAGAAGGACAAGATATTGCAGCAAAAACTCACTATGCTCCACTATCGCCCGCTGCTCTTGAAAAAACGCAGGCAATTATTAAGTCAATGACTTTTAACGGAAATCCGATTGTTACAGAATAAGTAAGAACTCATATTCTTTTACTTAAATTTTAAATTACACAAAGGGTTTATATACTCGTTAAGATGAAAGACAAAATATTTAAGATAATACTTTTTATAGCCTCTTGTTTGATATTACTTCTGACAGCAGGTATAGTCTATGGCTTAATAAGCAAAAGCATAGACGCCTTCTCATCCTTCGGATTCATCGGATTCATATCTTCTTCGGAATGGGATTCGGTCAACAACCAGTTTGGAGCCTTATCATTCATTACAGGTACACTTATCACATCTATTCTTGCCTTACTGTTCTGTATACCCTTTTCACTGTCGATTGCCTTGTTTAACGGCGAATACTTCAGAGGTAAAAAAATAGCAACAGTAGTTAGTTCTATTGTAGATTTACTAGCCGGCATACCATCGATCGTTTACGGTTTATGGGGATTTTATGTACTACGCCCCATTCTTGTTGATATGGGACTCAGTGCACAAGGATTCGGCGTATTATTATCGTCCATTATCTTGGCGATTATGATTATCCCTTACGCTTCATCATTAAGCACCGAATTTATATCGATGGTGCCCAACGAATTGAAGGAAGCAGCATACAGCTTAGGAGCAACTAATCTTGAGGTAATACGAACAGTAAGCCTCCCCGTTGCAGGATCGGGAATTTTCGCCTCATATATATTAGCTTTCGGGCGTGCATTAGGCGAAACAATGGCTGTAACCATGCTGATAGGAAATACAAATAATATACCTCAAAGCATATCCGATACAGGAAATACAATGGCTAGTATCATAGCCAATCAATTCGGAGAGGCCGATGGCTTAAAACTAAGTTCGCTTATGGCTATCGGATTGCTGCTATTCCTTATAACAGCTTCGATCAATTTTATAGCCAAGTATATCATGAAAATTGTAAATAGATGAAAAAGAATATATTTTCAAGTTCCAGATATAGATTAGCCAAGAATAGGGCATTCTTCTTTAGTGTCTGCTTTTTTTCGGCTATTACAATGATTCCTCTTTTCCTCATCTTGTGGGAACTGGTGAAGAAAGGATACAGACAATTTAATGTAAGCTTATTTACAGAGGTTGCACCCACATCGATGGAAGCCATGCTTGCACGTATAAGCGGTGATCTTATTCCGGGCGGTATATTAAACGGATTAGCAGGTACACTATTTATTCTGGCTATGGCAATCGTGATAGCAATACCGGTCGGCATAATGACCGGCATTTATCTTGCAGAAAATCAAAATACACGGTTCAGCAAATTAATCAGAAGCCTTACCGATCTCTTACAAGGTATTCCATCTATCGTAATAGGTATAATCGTTTATATCTGGGTGGTAAAACCCATGTTCAGTTACTCTGCGCTGGCTGGTAGCGTAGCATTGGCGATAATGATGTTACCGATGATTATACGCTCCACAGAAGAGAGTCTTAAGATGTTACCCACTTCGCTCAAAGAAGCAGGGCTGGCATTAGGTGGTTCTTATAGTTCTGTAGTACTCAGAATATTACTACCTTCAGCATTCGGAGGGTTATTTACAGGATCGCTACTTGCCGTATCGCGTGTAATGGGTGAAACAGCACCATTACTGGTTACAGCATTGGGCGCATCGGTTGTCAACTGGGATGCCGCACAACCGACAAGTGCTATTTCGCTATTGATATGGGAATTTTATAACGATCCCAACTTGGCGGATTTAGTTTGGTCATCATCATTATTTTTACTTCTTATCGTATTAGGAATTAATATATTTGCAAAAAGCATAGCTAAAAAATGGAAAATACAATAACGACAGACAATAAATATATACTTGAGTTGAAAGATGTATCTGTATCTTATACTCCGGGCAAAAATGCAGTAAATGCAGTAAGTGCAGGGATAAAACCAAATACAGTTACTGCCATAATGGGCCCTTCGGGCTGTGGTAAGAGTACTCTGTTACGTGCTATCAATCGCATGCACGAACTATATCCGGATATTGTAACCACAGGTGAAATATTATTGAAAGGTGAAAATATCTTCGAAATGAATCCGATGAAAGTTCGTCGATTGGCTGGTATGGTATTTCAACGACCGAATCCATTCCCTACGATGAGCATATCTGACAATGTACTTGCAGGCTATAAACTGAATAATATAAAACTGAGTAAATCCGATAAGGAAGAAATCGTAGAGCAAAGCCTGCGTAGTGTGGCTTTGTGGGACGAAGTAAAGGATGCGATAGGGAAAAAAGGAACATTCCTTTCAGGCGGTCAGCAACAGCGGCTATGTATCGCCCGTGCTTTGGCTCTTAAGCCCGAACTGCTATTAATGGACGAGCCGACATCGGCACTCGACCCCATTTCTACGAATAGAATAGAAGAACTGATATTAGAATTAAAAAAGCAATATACAATTGTGATTGTAACGCATAATATGTCGCAGGCAGCCCGTCTGTCCGACAACTCGATGTTTATGTATTTGGGCGAACTGGTAGAATATGGCACAACCAAGCAAATGTTTACCAAGCCTAAGGATAAACGTACAGAAGATTATCTGACAGGGGTATTTAGTTAAGGTCACAGACCTTTTTATTACTTTAGAGTTATAACAAGCAATAGTTACCATGTAGCTATCTAAAATAGAAAAAACGATGACAACAAATATGAAATTGAAGCAACTCGAAATTCTACTTAACGATTTTGAGTTATTATCAAAAACCGCTTTGGTTCAGATGCAGATTGTAAACAGGCTGTCCGAAGACAATAGTATCAAAGCGCTTTATGAAGAAGCAGAATCGAACGAAATAATAATGGACAGGCTGGAAATAAAAATCAGAGAAGAAGTTGTTTTTACCATTTTCCAGTTCAACCCCATAGCTGCCGATCTAAGAAAAATAATTACTTATCAGGATATTACAACTAATCTGGAGCGTGTCGGCGACATGCTTTTAAATATCATCCATTTCCTTAAAGTAACAGATATACATCACGCTGATTTTGATGTAATACGGAAATTGATACATAAAATGTTAGGAGCTGTAAATGAAATGTTGCGTAATGCTATATTTTCATTTTCGAACCGCGATAGTCATACTGCATACAAAATTATTAAAGACGATGATAAAGTAGACAGCCTGTTTGATCAAATTGGAATATCTTTACAGGAAACATTCGCCACTAAAGAGTTAAGCAAAGATCAGATACGAAACATTATCAATGTAAATGCAATATCTCACAATCTCGAACGCATCGGAGATAGCGCTACTAATATTGCCGAGGCAACTATTTATTTGACCGAAGGAAAAGATATAAGACATGGAAATGAAGAATAACGAGACATCTATACTAATAGTAGACGATGAGGCCGACATCCGCGAAATCCTTCAATTTAACCTCGAACACGAAGGATATATCATCGATCAGGCTGAGTCGGCTGAACAGGCACTCGAAAAGCTATCACCTAAGCATCAGCTGATTCTTCTTGATGTTATGATGGGTGGCATATCGGGATTTAAACTTGCCGACCAATTGAGAAAGCTGGGAAACAATATTCCAATTATATTCTTAACGGCAAAAGATACCGAAAATGATATGCTGACCGGATTTTCGATCGGAGGAGACGACTATATATCTAAACCCTTCTCGATAAAAGAAGTAATTGCCCGTGTAAAAAGTGTAGTGAAAAGAGCGAGCTTAACAGAGAAGGCCGAGAAAGCTAAGGTTCTGGATATAAACAATCTGAAAATTGATTTAGATTCTAAAGTTGTTTCTATCAGTGATGAGACTATTGATCTTACAAAAACCGAATATAATATACTTGTCTTACTTGTTCAGAACGAAGGGCGGACTTTCTCCCGTTCCGATATTTTAGAAAAAGCATGGGATGGAAACGGCATTGTATTAGACAGGACGGTAGATGTACACATCACCCGCCTTCGGAAAAAGATAGGACAATATGGCGATTACATTGTCAATCGTACAGGGTACGGATACAGCTTTAATATGCACAACAAATAAAGGTCGTAAACCTTTGTAATATAAAACAGGTCAATAATTATTTCTTAATACATCATAAACTCAATATAGTTATGAAACTGACATATAAACAACGCATCTTTTGTTACTTCCTCGTCATCTTTGTGTTATTTGCAGGGAGCATAATTATATTTGAACAAAGCGAAGAAAAAAAGTATCGCACAGATGATCTGATAGCACGTTTGGATCGTTATTCCGAAATTGTACACAAGTATATTGAGCAAAATCAGTTGAATGATACAACCATACCTAAACTCCATAATCTGGCAGACATTTTGCCAGACGATATCCGTATCACAGTAATAGGTACAGAAGGGAAAGTAAAATACGACAAAGATGTAACTAACTTAAATACATTAGAAAACCATCTGGATCGCCCCGAAATAAGAAATGCACAATATCAATCGCATGGTTGGAATATCCGTATGTCGGCATCTACAAAACACGAGTATATTTATTATGCAAAACATTATCCATCATACTATGTACGTGTAGCGCTACCTTACAATATTGAAACAAAAAATATGCTTCAAGCTGACAAAATGTTTATCTATATTGTCGGCATAATGTTCATTATCGTATTAGTATTACTGAATTATGCCGCAGGAAGATTTAGTAGTTCCATTGCCAGATTGAAAACCTTTACTTCACTGATAAAAGGAGATAAACCACTTCCAAAAGATATACATTTCCCCGATGATGAATTAGGAGAGATCGGATATGAGTTAGTGGATATATTTGACCAAAAAGAAAAAATAAAGCACAATATAGAATTAGAACGTGAGAAAATTATACGCCACTTCCAATTTTCGGAAGAAGGTTTATGCATATTCTCGTCCGATCGCAAAAAGGTCTATGCCAACACGCACTTCATCCACTTTATGAATTTCATTGCCGATAAACCGATGTTCAATGTCGACATGATTTTTCAGGAAGACGCATTCAGTCCTATCATGGAGTTTCTGAATGATACAAATAAAGTACAAAACCATTCTATATTCGAACTTAACAGAAATGGTAAAGTATTCCTGATAAAAACAATCGTATTCGAAGATAAAAGCTTCGAAATAACGATAAAGGACATAACCAAGGTTGAGAAAAACCGTTTGTTGAAACAAGAAATGACTAATAACATAGCGCACGAATTGCGCACACCTGTTACAAGCCTACGTGGATACCTCGAAACACTGAATGAGCAAAGTTTACCTGCTGATAAACAAAAACAATTTATCGACAGAGCATACCAACAATCGATTCGCTTATCTAATCTGATAGACGACGTAAGCCTCATCAGTAAAATGGAAGAGTCGACAAAACAATTTACGACCGAGAACATCAATCTGTCGCAGGTTATAAATGATGTTCGTATTGATCTTACAGACAAGTTGGTAGAAAACGATATAAAACTCGACATTTCACTTAAAGACGATTTACATCTGACAGGTAACTATACTTTACTCTATTCCATCTTCCGTAACCTAATAGATAACTCGATAAGTTATGCTGGGCCACATACCGAGATACATATAAACAATTACATGGAAGATGAAAAATTCCTATACCTATCATTCTATGATACAGGAAAAGGTGTCGGCGAAGAACATCTGAACCGCTTATTCGAACGTTTCTACCGTGTATCTGAAGGACGCACACGAGATGCTGGTGGTTCTGGTCTGGGATTATCTATTGTCAGAAATGCTGTATTGTTTCACAAAGGAGAAATACAGGTAAAAAATAGGATAGATGGAGGGCTCGAATTTCTGTTCACATTAAAAAAATAGATCATAAATGCTAATATCGGTTTCTGTTTAGCAAACCCCTATTTCAAATACAAATATCTGAACTACGAAATATATTTGAATATTTTATAGTTCAGATATTTGTATTTACTTTGTAGCAGAATATAAATCTCGCTCATTTTTAATTTAATGACAGCTTACCCTCAATATATATCAGCTTTTCCTATCATTTTTTCTGCTGAAAATTTGGAGGTTAACCATGTTTTATTAGAGAGAGAGAGAGAGAGAGAGAGAGAGAGAGAGAGAGAGAGAGAGAGAGAGAATATATAGTAATATTATTCCGTCCAAACAAGAGTTCCCTTAATTTTAATAAATTATCTGCTCGGCTTCTATGAGGTCCGGGTTTTCTTTGTTTATGCAACTCGTTAACGAAACGATATAACCTCTTGAGATAACAATACGATTTTCTACTACTAACCCATAAATGGTCTGCATATCCAAACAACTACTATGATAAGATACATTATTATACTAATTCTACTATTTACTGCACTTGGCAATATTTCATCTAAGAATGAGACTGATTCTATAGCCAAGGAACTAAATAATGCGCTGAATAACATCGAGTCTTATGATGCTGTTAAAGAAAAGAACATACAGAATCTAAAGCAAATGTTGACTATAAAGAACTTATATCCTGAGCAAATATATGAGATCAATAGTAAGCTGTGCAACGAGTATAGAAAATATATATCAGATTCTGCCGTGACCTATGTTTTAGATAATATTAAAATTGCAAATCAGATTGGAAATCTCGATCTTAAGAATGAAGCTAATCTGGAACTGGCATGGCTATATTCGACAGAAGGTCTATATATAGAAGCCAAGAATATACTCGACAATATAGATCGGTCTACATTGATAAAAGAGCAACTTCCCGACTATTACGAAATATACAATGCATTTTGCAGCCATTATGGACAAAGCAACAATAACGCCAATTATTATAAGAAAAGCGAGTTATATCGTGATTCCCTATTAATGGTTCTTGACACTCAATCGACTCTATACCAAATAACTTATGCTACCAAAATATTTTATAAAGGGCAAAGAGACGAGGCCGAAACAATTCTGTTATCTCTTTTAGATAAAACATCCGATAAAGATGCCGATCGTGCGGTAATTGCCTACATGCTCGGACTAAAATATAAAGAAGACGGTAATATTGAATTACAAAAAAAGTATCTATCCATGTCTGCTATTACCGATATCAAAAACTCGATAAAAGACAATGCTTCATTACAGGGATTAGCATTAATGTATTATGGAATGGGTGACATAGATCTCGCATATAAATTTATAGAAATGGCCATAAACGATGCTGTATTTTGTAATGTTCGGTGCAGAACTTTCGAAACATCATCCTTCTATCCGCTAATAAATGCAGCATACCAAGCTAAAGAGAATAAACAAAAATCAGAACTTCAATCATATTTAATACTCATCAGTATCTTATCGGTATTTCTTATCATTGGTATTATCTATGTGTACAGGCAAATGAAAAGACTGTCGCGTATCAGAAAAGAGCTATATCATACAAATGTAAAACTAAGCAAACTGAACGAAGATTTAAATAGTGCTAATAGTAGTTTGAGTGAAGCAAATCATATTAAAGAAGAATATATAGCACATTTTTTCGATCTGTGCTCAACGTACATAGATAAGTTTGAAGATTATCGCAAATCATTAAGCAAACTTGCAGCCAACAATAAGATCGAAGATTTGTTCAAAGCTCTTAAATCGACCATACTGATCGAAAACGAATTGGAAGATTTATACAAAAACTTCGATTCCATCTTCTTAAATATATACCCAACCTTCGTAGAGGAGTTCAATGCCCTGCTTCTCCCCGATGAACAGATACTGCCCAAGCAAGGCGAATTTTTGAATACCGAATTACGGATATTCGCACTAATTCGTCTAGGTATTACCGACAGTGTTAAGATTGCCAGCTTCCTTCGATATTCTTTAAGAACTGTTTACAATTACCGCACAAAAGTCAGAAACAAAGCTGCCGATTCTCGTGACGAATTTGAGGAAAGAGTGAAAGAAATTGGAGCGGTAAGCAAAAAATACAAGTAATAAGTCAGTACTTTTTATACCACCGAATAAATGCTAATTACCTATAAAACAGTAGTTAGCATTTTCAGTTTAGTACTTTTTCTCCGCACAAAAAAAAGACAAGGCTCTATATAGGTAGTTTCACTATATCAAAAACATTTTTAAACGATGCTTAACCTTATTTATGTTTTTGGACAACCGTATCTTATATACTAATTTTAATATCATGAATCTATGAATCTAATTGTACTAAAAAAACAATTTTTCTACACTTTATGCCTATTATTTGCATGCATGGTCTCAGTACCTATTTATGCCCAAAATAATATGCAGGTTGAAGGAACTGTAACCGACGCCGCTTCCGGGGAAACCCTTATTGGAGTCTCAATCGTTCAGAAAGGGACAACCAATGGTACTGTAACCGACATGGATGGTAATTTCACTCTAACCAACGTACCTCAAGGTGCACTTATCGTTATCTCTTATGTGGGATTTGATCCCATTGAAATTCGTGCAACTACCGAAAAAATGAATGTAAAACTAAATGAATCAAACAGGCTGTTAGATGAAGTTGTTGTAATCGGATATGGAACAGTTAAACGTAAAGATGTTACGACTGCCATATCGAGTGTTACGACACAAGACCTCGACCAACGCCCTATTGTATCTACAGCTCAGGTAATACAAGGTCGAGCAGCGGGTGTTTCAGTCATACAACCCAATGGTGCTCCCGGTGGCGAAATGTCGATCCGTGTTCGTGGTACTACCTCATTCAACGGAAGTAATGACCCGCTATATGTAGTAGACGGAGTACCTGTTGACAATCTGAATTTCTTATCTCCAAATGACATAGCAAGCCTACAAATACTAAAAGATGCCTCTTCTGCCGCAATCTATGGTTCACGTGCAGCGAACGGGGTTATAGTAATTACAACTAAAGCGGGATCTGCTGCCGATGGCGCTAAAATAACAGTTAACACACAATTCAGTGCAAGTAAAGTAACAAACAAGATCAAACCTCTCAATACCTCTCAATATAGAGAATTACAAAACGAAATAGGACTGATATCTTTACCTGAAGACCTGACTGACCAAACAAACTGGTTCGACGAAGCTTACTCGACAGGTCGAATGGAGAACTACCAAGTTTCCATTTCTGATGGAACAGAAAGATTAAAATACTTCATATCGGGTGGATACCTCAACGAAAAAGGAGTATTGAATACAGCTTACTATAAACGTTATAGTTTTAGAGCAAACATCGACAGTAAGGTTCGCAAATGGCTTACCCTCAACGCAAACATTTCTTATTCGGATAATATAAGTAATGGATTAACAACAGGTCTTGGTGCAAATCGTGGTGGAGTTGTCCTATCTGTAATTAATACACCGGCTTATGCTCCGGTTTGGGATCCGGAGAATCCAAATCAATATTACAACAATTTCTATGGTATTGGAAATATTACCAATCCATTGGAAAATATGGAAAGAAGTAAAAATAATAAAAACAAAGAAAATAGATTATTAGCATCCGGTAATGCGATAATAACATTTATGCCCGAATTAAATTTGAAATCATCATTTACTCTTGACCGTCGAAATGCTATAAATACAACGTTTTTAGATCCTATTTCTACAGCTTGGGGGCGAAATCAATTCGGAGAAGCTTCTGACAACCGGAACATGAATACTGTATTGACTTTTGAAAATGTAGCAACATATAACAAAACAATCAACAAGCATGCATTCGAAGTAATGGCGGGTACATCGTGGACTGACTCCGATTATAGTAATAGTTGGATTAACGGCTCTCACTTTCGTAACGATCAAATCCAGACATTAAATGCCGCTAACAGAATAGCATGGAACAATACCGGATCAGGCGCGTCCAAATGGGGTATCATGTCTTATTTAGGACGTATATCTTACAATTACGATAGTAAATACCTCATTACAGCAAATGTAAGAAAAGATGGGTCTTCAAAATTGCACCCCGATCATCGCTGGGGTACATTCCCATCCATATCGGCAGCATGGCGTATATCTTCCGAAGATTTTATGCAAGGACTTGACTGGCTCGACGATTTGAAGATTCGTGGAGGCTGGGGTAAAACAGGTAACCAATCGGGTATAGGCGACTATGCTTATTTACAACGCTACAACATAACCCGAGTAGAGTGGTTTGTTACAGGACAAGAAAATTCTCTTCCAACCATTAGCCAAGCTAACTTGAGAACTCCCGACTTAAGGTGGGAAACAACAACACAAACCAATCTGGGTATCGACTTTACAGCATTCAGAAACCGACTTACAATAAATCTTGACTATTATTATAAATTGACAAGTGATATGTTGATGAGTGTATCATTACCATCGGGTGCAGCAGCAGCCAACAATATTACTCGTAATGAAGGGGAAATGACAAATCGAGGCTTCGAAGCGACTGTAAGTAGTCGAAATTTGGAAGGTGTATTTTCATGGAATACTGATTTTAATATTTCATTCAACAAGAATAAATTGAAGAGTCTCGAATTACAGCAAATATATAACGATGCCAGAACAAGCGATGTTATAAATGAAACAGTAGTACGCAACGAACCGGGAAGATCTCTGGGTGGTTTTTACGGTTATATCAGCGATGGCGTAAATCCGGAAAATGGAGAATTGATGTATCGGGATTTGAACGGGGATGGTAAAATATCTTCGACAGACAGAACATACATTGGAGATCCTAATCCTGATTTCACCTATGGTATTACAAATACTTTCTCATGGAAAAACTTCAACCTGAGTATATTCATTCAAGGATCGTACGGCAACGATGTCTTCAATGCTTCAAGAATTGAAACAGAAGGTATGTATGATGGTAAAAACCAATCTACACGCGTACTGGACCGTTGGAAAATACCCGGTCAGATAACCGATGTACCTAAAGCGGGCTTCGATATGAAAAACTCGACTTATTTCATCGAAGACGGTAGTTATCTACGCCTTAAAGACATCTCGTTCTCTTACAATTTCACAGGAGAAGTTCTTAAGAAGATCGGAATAAACCGTCTACAGCCATACTTTACATTAAGCAATCTGGCAACATGGACTAATTATTCGGGAATGGATCCGGAGGTGAACCAATGGGGAAATAATGGAGCAGTACAAGGCATAGACTGGGGTACTTATCCTCATAGTAAATCGTATGTGTTTGGTATTAATTTCGAATTTTAAAATAAACCTATATGAAACTAAAATATATATTTCTAGGACTGGCATGTAGTTCGTGCCTGATACTCACTAATACTTCATGCTCATTGGACTACGACCCTATTGATACATACTCGGACGTAACTGAAGGTGTGACTGAAAGTGGAGAAAAAGTGGCCTTTAAAGATAAAGCCGCAGTAGAAAGCCATCTTGTAACAATATATCAGCGAATGCGTGATCGCCAAGAGCATTGGTATAACGACTTTCTCATTATATCGGACTCTCACGCGGACAATGCGTATGCAGGAGTAACCGGTGCTGAAGTTATGCCTTTCGAAACCAATAGTATAGAAGGCTCTAATTCTATAATCGAACGCGACTGGAACAGATATTTGGAAGATATAGCCCGTGCAAATAAGCTAATATGTAACATTGATGATGTTCAGGATAATTCACTGACATCCTCGGAAAGAGCACAATACAAAGCAGAAGCTAGGATTTTCAGAGCAATGATTCTCTTCGATATGGTACGACTATGGGGCAGTATTCCCGTTATCATAACAGAGGCGGAAGATATTACTTCAGAATCAATAGAAGGTGTTTATCCACAATATTTCCCGTCGCAGAGTACAGAAGATGAGGCCTACAAACAAATAGAAACAGATTTATTAGAATCTATTGCGGCAGCCCCCGATTACAATGCTGCAGATAAAACTATCTTCACCAAAACTGTAGCACGCACAATATTAGCTAAAGTTTATGCCGAAAAACCACTTAGAGATTATACCAAAGTGATTCAATATTGCGATCAGGTTGCAGCGGATGGTGTAGATTTAGTAACTGATTTTAGTGATCTGTTTGGCATGAACGAAACCAATACCGATACCAAAGCCAGAAATACAAAAGAGTCTATTTTAGAAGCACAATTCTTCTCCGGAAGTGGAAACTGGTGTACATGGATGTTCGGTAGAGACCTTGTAAATTGGAATAATAATTTTACGTGGGCTAAATGGGTAACCCCTTCGCGCGATCTTATCAAGGCATTCGAGAACGAGGGAGACTTAATACGCTATAAAGAGTCTATTGTATATTATAAGTGTACATGGAGTAACTATTATCCGTCAGACAACTATCCTTTTATGTATAAATGTCGTTCGGCATATAGCAGTATTATCAAATACAGGTATGCAGATGTTCTGCTACTAAAAGCCGAAGCTTTAATTATGAAAGACGGTCCGGACTTAGCCGGTGCAGCAACTATTATAGATAGAATCCGCACACGTGCAGGGATAGCTAAACTTTCTTCATCTGATAAAAGCAGCAAAAGCTCAATGGAAAATGCCCTGCTAAAAGAACGTCGTTTAGAATTGGCATTCGAAGGTCAACGCTGGTACGACTTAGTTAGACTAGGTAAGGTTGAAGAAGTGATGAATGCTGTATATGCAAAAGATTCGGGTCGAAAACCTCAAATGTATCCTTTCGATCAGAATTCGTACAGACTGCCGATTCCACAAGGCTCAATCGACCAAAATCCTAATCTAGTTCAAAACCCTGGTTATTAAGCCTAAATAATTTATATAATGAGAAATAACATGAAATTAAAAACGATATTACCCATTCTTCTGTGCTGGGCATGTGTTGCGACAGCTTGTGGTAAAGAATCTCCAACGGAAGCGCCTGTAGTCACACCCGAAGTACCCGGCAAAGGAGATGTAACAATCTATGTTACGACAAACAGCAGATCGCTCGATTTTGCCAAAAAGACTGCCAGTTTTAACAACAAACCGAGCATGTCTCCATCAATAATAACACTAGACCCAACAAAGCGTTATCAAACAATGGACGGTTTTGGTGCAGCAATAACAGGCTCTACATGTTTCAATTTATTGAAAATGGCTCAGGCTGACAGAACTAAATTTCTGAAAGAGACTTTTTCCGAAACAGAGGGTATGGGCCAAAGCTATATACGTATTGCAATCGGATGCTCCGATTTCTCGTTAAGTGAATACACTTGCTGTGATACTAAAGGAATAGAAAACTTCGCTTTACAAAATGAGGAGAATGAATACGTTATTCCTATTCTGAAAGAAATATTGGCAATTAATCCGAATTTGAAGATAATAGGCTCTCCCTGGACTCCACCTCGTTGGATGAAGGTAAATAATCTGACAGATCTTCAACCATATAACTCATGGACAAGCGGACAACTCAATCCTAAATATTATCAGGACTATGGTACATATTTTGTGAAATGGATACAAGCAATGGCTGCAAACGGAATCAATGTAGATGCTGTCACTCCTCAGAATGAGCCTTTAAACAGGGGGAACTCTGCCTCTCTTTTCATGGGATGGGAAGAACAAAAAGCTTTCGTTAGAGATGCCCTAGGTCCTAAATTAGTAGCTGCAGGTCTTGATACAAAAATATATGTATTCGATCATAATTATAATTATGATAACATGGCAGATCAAAACGATTATCCCATCAAAATTTATGACGATGCAGCAGCAGCCAAATTTATAACAGGTGCAGCATTCCATAACTACGGTGGTGATAAAGCTGAGCTTCTAGATGTTTACAATAAACGCCCTGACAAAGAATTAATCTTTACAGAAACATCCATTGGCACATGGAATGATGGACATAATCTGACAAAACGATTAATGGATGATATGGAAGAGGTAGCATTAGGCACTATCAACAACTGGTGTAAAGCTGTAATAGTATGGAACCTGATGCTGGATAGTGAGCGAGGACCTAATCGTGACGGCGGTTGCCAAACATGTTACGGTGCTGTCGATATAGACAGATCAGATTATAAGACAATCACACGAAATTCTCATTATTATATTGTTGGTCACCTTTCTTCAGTAGTAAAACCCGGAGCGACACGTATCGGCACTAGTGGCTTTACAGCTTCCGGCATAACATATACTGCTTTCGAAAATACAGACGGAACCTACGCTTTTGTTTTACTCAACAATACGAATGAATCGAAAGCGATAGTCTTGAATGACGGTACAAATAATTTCAGCTATGATGTACCGGCTAAAGCTGTAGTCTCTTACCAATGGAAAAAATAATTTAATATCCGTATTATGAAAAAATATTTATATATCATATTAATCCTATCAGCCATTATCACGTTTAATTCGTGTAGTGACGATGATGATAATCCAGGCAACCCTGTTCTGAATACTAAAACACAATTCGGTAGTGCCATGTTTGGCGACAGTCTGGAGTTCACTATTGATGTCTCAGATGCAGAAATCCCATTATCAACAGTAAAAGCCCAATTGTTTTTTGATGAAGAGAAAGTTTCTGAAACAGTTATCCGCACAAAAACAAACGGAGAATATTCAGGCAAGATATATATACCATATAATGCCAATACTCCAAATGGGACAGCTACATTGAAACTAATTCTGCAAAATATTAATTTTACCATTACGGAAGAATCGTATGACTTGCCTCTTTCTCGTCCCGATTATCCATATCTGACACTTGTTACTGCAAATGGAAATTACCGTATGGAAAGGATTGGACTGTACCAATATAAAGTAACCGACAATTTTCCTCAAAAAGTTAATGGTTATATCAAAACCCCTAAAGTAGGTACATATGGTAATGAACTTACTTTTGGATGGGAAGATAATACCATTACATTAGGGTCGACAAACGAAATTCCATTCTCGAACATAAATGCAGGTGAATATTCAATCATCTTAAATACCTACAATTATGAGGCTTCTCCATTCCTTATATATAAAGTAAACGGAGAAATAATGCAACAGGTAGATGATAATAATTTCAAAATTGATTTAAACCTAACAAAAGAACAAAAAATCACATTTACAGGTTTCAGTAATATAAATAACTGGTGGATAGATCCTGCTTTTTTCAACAAAGATGCAGATGGTAATCTTACATTCGCAGCCATGAGCGGCAATTATAGAATAACTGCAAACTCCAGCAATCAATATTTTATCATTGAAGCGCTCAATGGTAGCAATTTAGCTACTCTTGGAGCTGATGGAACAGGAGCAATCTGGATAATCGGCGACGGTATAGGCAAACCATCAGTAAGTAGTAATGTTGTGGGATGGAATCCTGATGGAGCCTTATGTTTCGCGCCAATGGGCAATAAAAAATATCAGGTCGTTCTTGAAGCAGGTAAGACTGTGAACGCCGACGATATTAATTTCAAGTTCTTCCATCAAAAAGGATGGGGTGGTGAGTTTTCAAATACGACACTTACCACAACCAGCGATATTATATTTATCGGAGATGGAGATAATGGAAGAGACTCCGGCAATTTAGGTATTGTAGAAGGTAAATCTCTTGAAAGTGGGGCTATCTATGTTTTCACGGTAGACTTAAGTCAAGGAAATGACCAAGCAGTATTAACTGTTGTGAAAAAATAATATGCCATAGAGTTTGAGTATAAATACTTTTCGACGTGAGTTCGATTGTAGCAATTATTTGAATAAATCTCATCAAATAAAGCTAATTTTGAGCTCACGTTATTTTCTATAAAACATGGAGAATAGTTATATTACAAACACTTCGGTAATTAAATAATCAAATAATAAATTATGCTTAAACCAATTAAATCACTTCTGGTTCTATTTTCAATAGGCATCTGTGTCAATACTACGGCACAAAATAAATTACCTGTTTATTTAGATGATACAAAACCAATAGAACAGCGAATAGAAGATGCCCTTTCTCGGATGACATTAGAAGAAAAGGTCGCTCTATGTCATGCTCAGTCAAAATTCAGTTCTGCAGGTGTAGCCCGTTTAGGAATTCCCGAAAATTGGATGACCGACGGACCTCACGGCATCCGTGCGGAAGTGCTTTGGGACGAATGGGATCAGGCCGGATGGACCAATGACTCATGTATTGCATTCCCTGCACTAACATGCCTTGCAGCCTCGTGGAGTACAGATATGTCGGCTCTTTATGGAAAAGTAATAGGAGAAGAGGCACGCTATCGTAATAAAAATGTATTACTAGGACCCGGTGTTAATATCTACCGCACACCGTTAAATGGTCGCAATTTCGAATATATGGGTGAAGACCCTATGCTTGCTTCGCGCATGGTTGTACCCTATATACAAGGCGTACAGTCGAATGGTGTAGCTGCATGTGTAAAACATTTCGCATTGAACAATCAGGAAATAGATCGTCATACAGTAAATGTAAATGTAGATGACCGCACTTTGTACGAAATATATCTACCTGCTTTCAAAGCATCAGTTCAGGAAGGTAAAGCATGGGCTATAATGGGTGCTTATAATAAGTACAAAGATCAATGGGCATGCCAAAACGAATATCTATTGAATGATATTCTTCGTGGTGAGTGGGGTTTCGACGGAGTAGTTGTATCAGACTGGGGCGGCGTAAACGATACCAAACAAGCAATCTATCATGGACTGGATATGGAATTCGGTTCGTGGACAGATGGGTTGACAATGGGCGCTTCGAATGCTTACGACAATTATTTCTTAGCAAAACCATTTCTCAAACTTCTCCAATCGGGTGAAGTGAAGGAGGAAGAAGTAGATAAGAAAGTACGTAACATACTTCGCATGGTATTCCGCACTACGATGAATACAACACGTCCTTGGGGATCGTTCGCAACAGAAGAACACGCATTAGCCGGACGTAAAATTGCACAAGATGGTATTGTCTTATTGCAAAATAAGAATAATGTCTTACCTATCGATTTGAGTAAGACTAAAAAAATAGCTGTAATAGGTGAAAATGCAATCAAGATAATGACCGTTGGAGGAGGGAGTTCTTCACTAAAAGCTAAATATGAAGTTTCGCCTTTGGACGGAATTAAAAAACGTGTAGGAAGTGAGGCTGAAGTAATATATGCACGCGGATATGTAGGTGAAACATCAGGCGGACAAGATGGGTTAGGTACAGGTCAAAATATTACAGACAATCGTTCTGCCGATGAATTAATTGCCGAAGCATGCAAAGTAGCTAAAGATGCTGATGTAGTTATTTTTATTGGAGGCTTAAACAAAAATGACGGGCAAGACTGCGAAGGTAATGACCGCGCATCGTTGGGACTACCTTATGGTCAGGACAAAGTGATAGCTGAATTGGCTAAAGTTAATAAGAACCTTGTTTTTGTAAACATTTCGGGTAACGCAGTGGCAATGCCTTGGGTTAATGAAGTACCTTCAATTGTTCAAGCTTGGTATTTAGGGACAGAAGCAGGAAATGCAATTGCCTCTGTATTAGTAGGCGATGTAAACCCTTCGGGCAAACTTCCGTTTACATTCCCTGTCAGCTTAAAAGACAATGGAGCTCACACATTAGGTGAGTACCCGGGCAATGGCGAAATAACATACAACGAAGGTATCTTCGTCGGTTATCGTTGGGTGGACAAAGAGAAGATCAAACCTCTGTTCAGTTTCGGACACGGTCTAAGCTATACCACTTTCCAATATGGTAAAGTATCAGCTGACAAAAAAGAAATGGCAGAAAGCGATAAGATTACTTTCTCTGTGAAGGTAAAAAACACTGGAAACAGAGACGGGCAAGAAATCGTTCAACTATACATCAGTGATCTGAAATCATCACTGCCCCGCCCTGTAAAAGAACTGAAAGCTTTTGATAAGATCAGTTTAAAAGCTGGTGAAGAAAAGACAGTGACATTCACTATCGACAAAGCTGCTCTTAGCTTCTTCGATGCCGACAAACACGATTGGGTTGCCGAATCAGGTAAATTTGAGGCTTTAGTAGGTGCTTCGTCTACAGATATTAAGAGTAAAGTCGCTTTTGACTTGAAATAATATATAAAGATTGTTTTAAACAAGTTATTCGTTCTCTTTATGCTGCAATTGAAGCATAAGAAAAGTAAATTCGGACAGGACTAATAGTGTTATATTGGTCCTGTCTTTTTATTAGTTCACCATTCTCCAAACTTTTTACAATAATAAATAATTTACAAATTGTATATTTGTAAACTGCTAATACTAAAAACCGGATTTACTATGAAAAACTTAATTCTTTTACCACTATTATGTTTATTCTTTGCTAATTCTTTTGCCCAACAATTACCTCGTTGGAATACAGAATATGATAACAAAAATGCGACCACTGACTGGTTATTAAATAACAAAAGTGCCAAAGCCGAGATCTATCAAAGTCATAATGGTAAAGATATTATTCTATATAACGGACTTGTAAAACGTTCTTTTCGCATTGCCCCCGATGTAGCATGTATAGATTATAAAAACCTCATCAACGGGCAACAATTGCTAAGGGCTGTAAAACCTGAAGCGATGGTAAATATAAATGGTAAAGACTATTATGTAGGTGGTCTATATGGGCAAACAGAAAATGCTTATCTTCTACCCCAATGGATCGAAAGCTTCAAAAAAGGTGATTCTGTCTTCAATTATGTATCTTATAACATTGACGATATTAAGTTGATCCTCGATTGGAAAACCGACTTTTGGACAGCAAATAAACAAGCCCCGACAGGCAAAGTTCTATCTTTTAAATATCAATCATCATTAAATGAATTAAAAGGTATAGATGTATATGTTCGATACGAACTGTATGATGGCATCCCCCTTATTAATAAATCTGTCGAAATAAAAAATAATACCACCGGATCTGTAACTATTAATAGGGTAATTAACGAAATTCTAGCCGTTGTCGAAGAAGAAAGTGCAGTAGTAGGCAAACCCGAACAAATGAAGAAGCCTGCAGGTATTTATATCGAGACAAATTACGCATACAACAACTCGATGCAATATCCTCTTAGCGATCAGACAACGCATTGGAAAATAGACAAAAGTTATACATCGCAGGTTAACTACGATTTCAATACACCCTGCCTGCTTGAAGTATACCCTGAAAAAGTAAGTGATGTCACTTTATTACCTAACGAAACATTTAAATCCCTTCGTACGAATGAGTTACTAATGGATAGCTACGACAGAGAACGCAGAGGATTAGCTATTAAAAAGATGTATCGGACTATTGCTCCATGGACCACAAGCAACCCAATATTTATGCACCTTGTGAGTAAAGACGACAAACAAGTATATACTGCCATCGATCAATGTGCAGCGACAGGATACGAAGCTCTTATTTTGAGTTTCGGAAGCAATCTGAACATCGAAGAAAATACCACTGAAAATCATAATCGTTGGAAAGCGATAGCGGATTATGCACATAGCAAGGGTGTGAAAATCGGAGGATATACGCTCTTCAGTTCAAGAACCATAGCGCCTGAGACCGACGTTATCAGCGCAGAGACAGGAAAACCGGGCGGCGCATTTTTCGGTAATGCACCTTGCTTTGCCAGCGAATGGGGTCAAAAATACTATCAGGCAATTATCGACTTCTTCAAAAATACAGGCTTCGATATACTCGAAATGGACGGACCTTATCCGGGCGATGTATGCGCTTCTACAACACATCCCGGTCACAAGGGCTTAGATGATTCGCAATGGGCTCAGATGAACATGCAAAAGAGCCTTTTTCACTGGATGAACGAGAATGGTGTGTATGTAAATGCACCCGACTGGTATTTCCTCGATGGGGCAAACAAAATAGCACTGGGATACAGAGAGGTTAATTTCGCTTTATCCCGCGAACAGCAACGAATACTCAACCGCCAGAATATATTTGACGGTACTTGGGACAAGACACCTTCGATGGGATGGGGATTTGTTCCTCTCACTGCTTATCACGGAGGGAAAGCAGATGCAGTTTTAGAGCCACTGAATGACCATCTTAACGATTACAGAGCCTTGATGATACAATATTATGGTGCAGGAATACAGGCATGTTACAGAGGCCCTCGCCTATACGATACCGAAGAGACAAAACAAACTGTAATCGCTGTAATAGACTGGTATAAGAAATACAGGGATATACTCAATGCCGATATTATACACTTACGCAGAGCCGACGGTCGCGACTGGGATGGAATATTGCATGCTGACCCGAATCTGAAAGAAAGAGGATTCGTTATGCTTTACAATCCCACTAAAGAAAAGATAACCCGAACGATTAAACTTCCTCTTTACTATACAGGTTTAACCGATAACGCAACTATAAGTGAGAAAGATAGCAGTCCGAGGAATTATAAATTGAATCGTGACTTTTCTGCCGATTTAACCTTTAGCATAGAACCGGATTCTTATACATGGTTTGTAATCAGAGAGTGACTTATCACTCTCTAACCTTACTATAATATTTCGGCTGATAATCGGGAAATAAGTCGGGATGAAACACATAAGCCATATCCTTCAATATCCAATCAGGATGTATAGGTAAATCTTCGTAGTAAGGAGAGAACTGTGTGTTACAAGCAAATACATTTCGTGTCTTGAAGGCGTTGAAATACGAATACGACTTAAATTCATTCTTCAAACTCTCATATGTCATGGTTTCGGGTGCAAAGTATTTTATAAGCCAAAGATCTGCCTCTCCCGCTTTATCTAATACGGCTTCAAACGATAATGGCAGAAATCCGGTCGAACTATCGTCTTTCCATACATAATCGGCCCCTGCATCAGCCAGCATATTAGCCATATAACTTTTACCTCCCGGCTGATTCCAGTTGCTTTGATATTTCATATCGGTAAATACAGTCGGACGTGTCGTCACATTTGCAACGATGGCTTTTACTTCATTATAATTCTTTACTGTTATATCAAATAGCGAATCTGCAAGACTTTCTGTTCCTGTGAAAAGAGAATAAAATCGAATCCATTCGGCACGCCCCAGAGGATCTGGTTCTGTATAATCGATCGTTTCGATAAGGGGAGCTTTCGCCTTCTCTATATTTCCATAGCTCTGACCACTGATTGGTGAAGTGAAAATGACTTCGGGTTCGAGCATGATTATCGTTTCGATATCTACTTTATTGACCAAGCCTAAGTCCTTTATCGCTCCGTTCTTTACTCCGTTTTGTATCTCATCGAGCTTGATATATTGCAACTCGCAAACACCTCTTACTATATCCAGAGCGCCAATTTCTTTTAGAGTCGAACAATGTATAGTCGAACTGGTTATAGCACTTTGCACTGGAATTTTAATAAGAGTTCCTTGCGGAAGATTAGCCGGGATTTCCTTATCTCTATCTACCAAAATATATTTCTGCAAGAGAAGCGTTGTATCCCATGGGTTACGTACCTCAACGATAGTATAACCCTGCATCTTATTTACGGTGAAGCCTTTTGCATATTTCACATCATAATCAGCTATCTGCTTGTTGTCTATAACAGTAGATGATTGCTTCTTACAAGCACCAAGCATTAGAGAAAGGAAAAGTAGTGTGAATAATATTTTATTGATTCTCATATATTTATTGATTACTAATTGTTAAAAGGTAACAAAGGTAACACATTTCGCCTTGTTTTTGCTTGTCACCTTTCTGTAACCTTTATCAATTAACTTTAATGTTTTAATCTTATATAGATAAACATGTAGAAGTTATATCCACTGGCTTGATACATAATTATTCATTATAAAAAGCAAAATCACTCTATAACATAACTATCAAAATCCAGTGATTTAGCTATCACAAACGAACTATCACTTGCTCCCAATATTAATAGATACGATAATTTTTCTTTCTGTGCTATTTTCCTTGTGACAGCAGTATCTGCCAGCATAAATACAGTTGCATAAGCATCGGCTGTCATACAATCGTCTGCTATTACAGTAGCACTAAGAATATTTGTTTCCGAAGGATAACCGGTTTTTGGGTTGATGGTGTGAGCGTATTTCTTTCCGTCTTTAATATAGTAGTTTCTATAATTGCCGGATGTTGCCATCGATTTGTCACAAAGCTGAATTATTGTCTGCAATTTTTGATAATCGAAAACATTCTTATCGATAGGCTTACTGATACCAATATGCCAGCACCCACCTTTAGCATTTATTCCTTTTGTCCGTATCTCTCCTCCTATCTCTATCATATAATTCTTTATACCATACGAATCGAGAAGCGAAGCAACTATATCTGATGAATAGCCTTTAGCAATAGCCGATGTATTGATCTGTATACGCGGATCGGATTTCACTATTTTCCCATCGCGCAACATTATCTTATCATGCCCCACCAGTTGTTTCAAACTATCGATCATCTGAGGGGTTACATTATCCATATTTTTAAAGCCAAAACCCCACGCATTGATAAGCGGCGATACGGTTATATCAAATAATCCGCCCGAAACCTCCGATACTTCCTGCGCACGTTTAAAGACATTGATAAAAAGAGAATCTAGAACCACATCTTCGTTATTATTTACTTTAGTAATAATAGATGATGGTTTAAATGGATTCAATGAATCATCAAATTTAAGAAGCTCAGCCTCTATCTCATTTTTCACAGAGTGCGTATATTCGTATTTAATAGAATAGGTCGTATGGAAAATATCGCCTTTATCTTCAATATAACTTAACTCTTTTTTCGAGTCGCAGCTAGTCAGATAAAAAATAGATATAAGTATAATAATATAGCGCATAATCTTCAATTGTTGTTTCTCTAAATGGTTTTTATTCAAAATTGCATTCTAATGATTACAATGCAACAAAAATCAAAATTACACATATTAAACATTTCTTAAGAAAAGAAGCACTTTTTTTTCAAGAAAAGAATTAGTGATGTTAATTTTATTACCGTTATTTGTACTAATTGTTCGATCTAATATTTCTAAGTACTAAAAACACATAATGAATCTCAAAAGAACTACTAAAGATTCTTCTGAAAAGAAGAGTAAAAAGAAATTTTTTAAACGTAAATCATTCTATCTATTTTTAGGATTATTCTTAGGTATAACTATCGTTGTATCGCTGTATCAAACTTCCGTTTATTTTTCTACTGACGAATCGTGTATGATGTGCCATGTACATCCACACGTTGAAGAAAGCTGGAAATTATCTTCGCATGTAAACAATGGAAGTGGTGTAAAAGTACATTGTGTCGATTGCCATCTCCCCCCCAAAAGCCATACTTGGGATCACTATACAGCAAAAGCTAAATTAGGGATAAGAGATGTATGGGGATACCTTACGAAAGACAGTACGGATTTCGATTGGGAAAGAATGTCTGAACTGGATTATGCAGTTACATATATTCCAAATGAATCATGTAAAGAATGCCATCAGAATTTGTTTCCCCAAGGAATTTCGGACGACGCTATCACAGCACATTTATATTACGAAGAAAATGAGAAAAAGCTAAACCTGCAATGTATCAGTTGCCATCTGGATGTAGGACATCATAACCCAAACTATGTGCACGGAAAAATGGCCGGCGTACCCGGATTTGGCGGATCGTCGAATAGTGCAGCTCCGGATACAAGCGCATACTTTAAGACTGCTACTCCAATTACTAAATTTGAAAATTTTGACGAACAAATACCGGGTACACCATTATCGTTCAAGATGGTGGCTATCAATGGCGGTTCGTTCAAAATGGGCAGCACCGATAAAGAACCTTTCCATAAGGAAGATGAAGCGCCTGTGCGTAATGTAACTCTAAGCCCATTCTATATGGCAGAAGTTGAGATTACATGGGATTTGTATTGGGCATTCTATGCCAATACGATGAGTGAAGGTCGTACCCCTCCCGAAATGGTATTTGCAAATAATAACAACCCGAATGTAGATGCTATATCGGGGCCTACTCCACCGTTCGGATTCCCCGACCAAGGTTGGGGCGGAGGCGATCGTCCTGCTATTACAATGACACATTATGCAGCCGAAACATTCTGCCAATGGCTATCAAAGAAAACAGGCAAAAAATACAGGCTACCTACCGAAGCCGAGTGGGAATATGCGGCACGTGGTGGCACCGAAACTCCGTATTTCTTCCCCGGCAATCCAAAAGATTTTTCCGATCAGGGATTCTGGCGTAAGTTCTTTGATGCGGACACAGAAGGTATATCTTCGTTTGTAATCTATAGTAAAAACAGCAAAAATAAAACACAAGAACCATCGACAGTCAAAGCAAACCCATTCGGGTTAAAAAACATGCTGGGCAACGTAATGGAATATTGTGCTGATAAATATGATCCTCAAGCTTACAGCAAAGGAGGAGAAAATGTAACTAATCCTATTAGTACAGAAGGTACAGAATGGGTTGTGCGCGGAGGAAACTACACATCCGATGCTGCCGATGTACGAAGTGCAGCCCGAGATTATACTAAACACGACACATGGCTGAAAACAGATCCTCAACAACCTAAAAGTATCTGGTGGTATTCCGATATTCGTGGTATCGGTTTTCGGGTAGTATGTGAATCTAATATCTAAGTTTGTAGTTTAATAAATTGATAAAATTAAAATTTCAAAATATAATTATAAATGAAAAAGGAAAACAAAATCAGCAGAAGATCTTTCTTAAAGAATTCTGCACTTGTAGGAGTGTTAGGAACAATGGGAACAGGTGGTGCTGCCCTGTTAACATCATGTGGTGGTAAAACCGAGATCAAACTTCAACCATTGAAGGAAGCAGGAACATATTACCTTCCCGATTTAATGGACATAGCCAAAGATGGTAAAGAACTCAAAGCCGGTGTGATTGGCTGTGGCGGACGTGGCTCTGGTGCTGCATTCGATTTCTTAAGTGCAGGCAATGGTGTTACCATTGTTGCCCTAGCTGATACATTTAAAGACCGTGTAGATGGCTTAGCCGATAACCTCAAAAAAGAAAAAGGGATTGATATTCCTGAAAATATGCGTTTCGTAGGACTAGATGCCTATAAACAAGTTATCGACAGCGGAGTAGATGTTGTACTTATTGCAACTCCGCCGGTATTTCGCCCTATACATTTTCAATATGCGACGGAAAAGAACAAACATTCTTTCTTAGAAAAGCCGATTTGCGTAGACCCTGTAGGCTATCGTACTATTATGGTTACTTCTAAACAAGCTCAAGCTAAAAACCTATGTGTGGTAACAGGTACGCAACGTCATCACCAACGTAATTATGTAGAATCATACAAAAAAATTATGGATGGAACTATCGGTGAAATTACCGGTGGTGTAGTTTATTGGAATCAATCGATGCTTTGGTACAAAGAACGCCAAAGTGGATGGAGCGATTGCGAATGGATGATAAAAGACTGGGTAAACTGGAAATGGCTTTCGGGCGACCATATCGTAGAACAACATGTACACAATATCGATGTATTTACATGGTTCAGCGGATTGAAACCTCTTAAAGCTACCGGTTTTGGTTCTCGCCAACGCCGCGTTACAGGAGACCAATACGATAATTTCAGTATCGATTTCGAGATGGAAAACGGAGTTCACCTGCATAGCATGTCCCGCCAGATAGATGGTTGTGCCAACAATGTAAGTGAGTTTATACAAGGAACAAAAGGTTCTTGGTCTACAGCTAACAACGAGACTGTGATCAAAGATTTAGCAGGTAATGTAGTTTGGAAATTTGATGCCGAGGCTGAAAAATTGAACTTCAAGCAAACTAATCCGTATGTGCTCGAGCATGTAAATCTTATCAACCATATCCGCAGCAATAAACCTATCGACCAGGCATCGGAAACTGCTGTATCGAATATGGCGGCAATTATGGGACGCGAATCGGCTTACACCGGTGCTGAAACGACTTGGGAGGGAATGACCGCTTCTCCACTTGACTATACTCCGAAAGATTTGAATATGGGTAAAATGGATATGAAAACATTCGTAGTGCCTGTTCCGGGAAAACCACTCGATAATAAATAATACAGAATATGACACTAGACAGAAGAAATTTTCTAAAAAGATCTTTATCAGGTGCCGCACTCTTAACATTGAGTGGAACGGCAGCAGCAATTAGCTCATGCAATACTGCGGCTAATGATAAAAATGCAATTGGCAAAAACACCAAGGCGCAATTAAACCTTTCTTTTCAGGAAGGTACTGCTCCCGGTGAAAGTCTGAACGAAAAGTTCGATTACATGGAAAAACTAGGCATTGTAGGTTTCGAACCCAATGGTGGTGGTCTTGGCGGTCGTGTGAAAGAAATCAAACAAGCTCTTAATGGTCGTAACATTAAAGTTAGTGCCATTTGTGCCGGATTCAAAGGCTTTATACTTTCTACCGATCCTGCTATCAGAAAACAATGTATGGATACGATGAAAGAAATAATAGTGGCTGCCGGTGAACTTGGTTCGACTGGTGTTATTATTGTTCCCGGATTTAATGGACAAGTTCCAGCCCTTCCTCACACAATGGAAACCCGTAATTTCCTGTGCGAGCAATTTAACGAAATGGGTACATTTGCCGTTCAGCATGGTACAACTGTCATTTTCGAACCATTGAACAGACAAGAGGCCTTCTATTTGCGTCAGGTTGCAGATGCTGCGTCGATATGCCGCGATATTAATAATCCGGGTGTGCGCTGCATGGGTGACTTCTGGCACATGACAGCAGAAGAAACATGCGATATGGGAGCTTTCCTTTCGGGAGGAGAATACTTGCAGCATGTACATGTAGCCAGCCGTAAGCGTCGGAGTATGCCGGGTGAAGATGGTGAAGCCGATAACTATATTAACGGATTCAAAGGACTCAAAATGCTTGGATACGATAAATATGTAAGCTACGAATGTGGTTGTCAAGGCGATCGTAATATAGTACTTCCAGCTTCGGTGAAATTACTTCGCGATCAGTGGGAAAAAGCATAAATACAATTTCAAGTATAAAATAGATATGTAAATGAGTGAAGTGATGCTAAAATATCCTTCACTCTTTACATTTATAATTAATATCCTCATATTCAACATAGAACTGAATGGAAATAAAAGCAGTTATCTCGCGGATAATATCTTCATATAAAACATCGATCGTCCTGCTTCTTATCTATGCTGTAGGGCTAGCATTTGCCACCCTTTTCGAAAAACATTTCGGCACGCTTGCTGCAAAGATGATGTTTTATTACTCTCCGCTTTTTCTTTTATTACAATTCTTTTTAGTTATAAATCTTGTATCTGTAACCATAAAATACAGGCTTTATAAAACAAGTAGCTGGGGGTTTATAGTTACTCATGCTGCCTTTATTATAATTCTTGCAGGTGCGCTTACAACCCACCTATTCAGTGAAGAGGGAACTATCCATATTCGCGAAAATGAGACGAGCGACCGCATGCTTATTCAGACTAACAGAGGTGACAATTTTCATACACTACCATTCAGTCTCGAACTTAAAAAATTTACATTAACACGCTACCCCGGTTCTTCAAGTCCATCCTCTTTCGAAAGCACACTTATAATACACGTAGATGGCAAATCGGAAGAAAGAAAGGTATCGATGAATAACATTCTCGATATAAAGGGATACCGTCTTTTTCAGGCTTCGTACGATACCGATGAAAAGGGAACTGTATTATCTGTCAATAAAGATGTTGCAGGGCGTAACATCACTTACACGGGCTACTGCATGCTGGTGGTCGGTTTTATTCTTTGCTTTGTTAGAAAAGATTCCCGACTTCGCCAATTAAGCCGGCGTTTAAAACAATTAAAGAACACTCCTGCACAACTATTTTTGATATTAATACTATCTACTATTTCATTATCAGCAAATACACATAAAGACTCATCTAATATTGTAGATGCACTTCAAAAGAATAAAGCAAGTGTCGAACATGCAGCCCTGTTCGGAGCGTTGCCTATGCAATCGCGTGACGGACGTATGGAACCGATAAATACTTTTTCGTCCGAAATTCTTCGTAAACTGCATAGTTCAAATACGATGGGCGAACTCAACTCCGATCAGTTTCTTATCAGTTTACTGACCTTCTCCGAAATGTGGATACATGTTCCATTTATTTCAAACAAAAATAATGATATAGCTGCTTACTATAAGCTGACAGAGAAAGAACTCGCCTATATCGAATTATTTGACGAAAACGGTAACTATAAGCTGCAAGACAAGTTGGAAGAAGCATTCAACAAGCCGCAGAACATGCGTAATAAGTTTGATAAAGACTTGATAAAACTAGACGAGCGTGTAAATATTTTTCATCAGTTGGTTAATTTCAAAATGCTGAATATATTCCCAAAAGAAAATGATCCTAATCACAAATGGTATTCGCCGGGTGATGATCTTTCTGAATTCCCGACGAAAGACTCTGTCTTCGTTTCAAATGCGATGACACAGTATCTTAAGAATGTTCAGACAGGTCTACAAACAGGAGATTGGGAAAAAGCAGAAGAAATGCTTGTCAAAATCAATATTTATCAACAGGAAAAAAGCAATACATTAGAAATCAACCAAAAGAAAATAAAAGCGGAAGTAACTTATAATAATCTCGATATTTTCCGCCTCTGCAAAAAGTTTTATCTGATATTAGGCGGAATCCTGTTAGCCATATCGTTTACATCATTCTTCAGAAAACAGAAATGGGTAATATGGACTACTCGATTCTTGACTGCTGCTATTTCTATTTGTTTACTTTTCCATATTTTCGGTATGGGTATGCGATGGTATATTGCAGGCTATGCACCCTGGAGCAATTCGTATGAAACAATGATATATGTGTCTTCGATATGTGTACTGGGCGGATTGGTTTTCGTTCGCCAGAATCCAATAATATTTGCATTGGCGACTTTGTTCGGAGGAATTATTCTTTTTGTTTCGGGACTTAACTGGATGGATCCGCAAATCAGCCCTTTAGTTCCTGTACTTAAGTCACCGTGGCTGATGATACATGTAGCTGTTATTGTTGCTGCTTATGGATTTTTCGGCATCAGTTTTCTATTAGGAATAACCAACACGGTTATGCTGTTAATCCAGAAAAAGAATAAATCATCCGTTTTATCTAATAATATCCAAGAGTTTAGTATTGTAAACGAAATGTCTCTTCTAATAGGCATCGCACTTATGACAATCGGCACATTTCTTGGCGCCGTATGGGCAAACGAATCGTGGGGACGCTATTGGGGATGGGATCCTAAAGAAACATGGGCATTGATAACTATTGTCGTTTATGCCATAGTTACCCACCTGCGTTTAATTAAACAATGGAATAAATTGTGGTTATTTAATCTCTTATCTGCCATCGCTTTTCTAACAGTGCTTATGACTTATTTCGGTGTGAACTATTATCTGAGCGGGATGCATTCTTACGGGTAATGAAAATAATTTGTAGCTTGATAAAAGCATAAAAGAAAAGCGGTTACTATTCGAATAGTAACCGCTTTTCTTTGTGTAGCGAGACGGGGAATTGAACCCCGGACCTCATGATTATGAATCATGCGCTCTAACCATCTGAGCTATCTCGCCAATCTGCATTAGCGGTGACAAAAGTAGAAGATTATTTTTGATAAAACAAGACCTACATGCAAAAAAAGAGAAAATATTTACTAATCACATCATAAATTCCTTTTTATCACAGTAAAAACTACTAATAAAATTTAAGTCCAGCATCTTTCACCTAATTAATGAGCCTTCACATTCTTCTTTTTACTACTTTTGTACTTGCAAAATGAGAGATAGTTAATGCTAAGATTAAAACGGCTATATTCCTTTATACTTCAGACATTCTTCCCCGTCTTTATGATGACGTTTGTCATCTGTCTGTTTATTGTATTGATGCAGTTCATATGGAAATACGTCGAAGACCTTGTTGGTAAAGGACTTGATAATCTTATTCTGGGCGAATTATTCTTTTATGTATCCTTAAGCCTTATTCCTTTAGCATTACCTCTATCCATATTACTAGCCTCTCTTATGGCCTTCGGTAATCTTGGTGAACGGATGGAGTTGCTCGCGATTAAAGCCGCAGGAGTGTCCCTTCTCAAGATCATGAGACCTCTGATTGTATTTATAGGGTTTGTTGCTGTCGGAGCATTCTTCTTTCAAGACGAAGCAATGCCTCGTATCAACGTAAAATCAAGATCGTTACTTATATCTATAAAGCAAAAATCGCCCGAACTTGAAATCCCGGAAGGGTCGTTTTATAGTGGCATAAGCAATTATAGCCTGTTCGTTAAGAAAAAAAATCCTGAGACAAAAGTTTTATATGATGTAATGATCTATAACACGTCCGAAGGATTCGACAACATGGCTGTATATGTTTGTGATTCTGCACAAATGCGAACATCATCGACCAAAGACTTCCTTGTTCTCAATTTATATGACGGGCAACAGTTCTCTAATTTCCAACAGCCCGGAATGGACAGAAATAAAGCGAGAGATAATAAGTTCAGACCATATCTCCGTGAAAATTTCAAAAAGAAAGAAGTTATCATCCTCTTCAATACTGATTTCAACCGTATGGAGGAATCGGCTTTAGAAGGCACCCAGATATCTAAAAACATTGCACAGCTAAGCCACTCTATCGACTCGATGAGCACACAGCTAGATAGTCTGAATGTTATAGATAGAAAGACTATGACAGAGCAAATTTATCTGTCTTATAGACAAAACCAAATGCCACCAACTGCAAATAGGGACGTAGTTGGGCAGCCGATAGAAGAAAAGAAAGAAGAAACAACGGATAAAATAAACTTCGATTCACTATTAAGTACTTACAAAGACGTCGATATGATTCGTTTTACAAGTACCGCATCGAGCGAAGCTGAAAACACAAAAAATACATACCTATTTCAATCGATGGCAAAGATTGACTTACAAAAGAAAATACGATACCATCAGATAGAATGGCATCAAAAATTCACCCTTTCGTTTGCCTGCCTTGTCTTTTTCTTTATTGGGGCACCACTTGGGGCTATTATTAGAAAAGGAGGGCTAGGGATGCCGGTAGTTGTCTCTGTCTTGTTATTTATTTTTTACTACATTATCAACAACATAGGCTACAAAATGGCAAGGGATGGTGTGTGGGAAGTATGGCAAGGTATTTGGCTCAGTTCGTTTGTTTTATTCCCATTAGGAGTATTCCTGACCTATAAGGCGATGAACGATTCTGCATTGTTTAACACAGAAGCCTATGGCAAATTTATACGTGCAGCACTTCGTATAAAACCAAAAGTAGAGACTAATGCCGAAAACGAAATAGATGTTAGCAAGATCCCTGCTTTGTCGGAATTGAATACAGATCCCGAAATACTTGAGAATCTAAAATCGCTCGACGAATCAAGACTAAAAGATATAGCCAAAAATCACCAACAGTATGGCTACGATCAGAATACACTAGAGGCTGTATTAAGTATACTGAAAGAACGAGGAGCCAAATTCTTTGATATCAAAACGAAGAATCTGGATTACAATGATGCAATAGAAAAATTAAATTATTTTCTAAAAAGCTCTCTGATTACCCTTCTTCTGTATATATCCGAAATAATTCTATCGATAGTTGTGGTTATAACAGGATGGGATATTATTGAATGGACTGCTATAATTCTATCTGTAGCGTATTTCATATTCTATATTAAATCATTAATTCATTACTTTGACTATTATAGAGCTATCGACAGGAAAGTAAAGAAAAGTCAGCCCGGTATCTTGGTTATAGCATATCTCTTCTACCCTGTAGGATATTTTTTATTGAAAAAAGGAATGAAAGAAGACATAAATAGCATAAAATGGTGATACCTTTAAGGTAAAATATAAATAATAATTAATCATGGATAAAATAAAACTGGATACAATCGAAGAAGCCATAGACGCTATAAGAAATGGTGAATTTGTAGTTGTAGTAGATGATGAAGATCGTGAGAATGAAGGCGATCTTATCATTGCAGCAGAAGCTATCACGCCTGAGAAAATAAACTTTATGGAAACGCATGCCAGAGGTCTTATCTGCGCTCCTCTTACAGGAGAGCGTTGCGACGAATTGGATCTACCAATGATGGTAACAAGCAATACATCGACACATGCCACTCCATTCACGGTATCGATAGATTTACTTATCAATGGCTGCACAACAGGTATATCAGCATACGACAGAGCGCAGACTATTCTCGCTTTAGCCAAATCCGAAACGAAACCCGAAGATTTTGGTCGTCCGGGACATATATTCCCTCTTCGTGCTCGTGAAAAAGGTGTGTTAAGCCGTGTTGGTCATACCGAAGCAGCGGTCGATCTAGCTCGTTTGGCTGGACTATATCCGGCAGGCGCACTTATCGAGATAAAAAAAGAAGATGGAGAAATGGCTCGCTTACCAGATTTGAAAAAATTTGCGGACGAATTTAACCTGAAGCTTATCTCTGTTGCAGATCTAATAAAATATAGACTTGAAAGAGAATCGATTATAGAAAAAGGGACGGAAGTAGACATGCCAACCGAACACGGGCATTTTCATCTGATTCCTTTCAAACAAAAATCGAACGGACTAGAACATATAGCCTTGATAAAAGGAACTTGGGAGAAAGATGAGCCGATATTGGTACGTGTTCATTCATCGTGTATGACTGGTGATATATTTGCTTCGAAGCGTTGCGAATGCGGCGACCAACTGCACAAATCGATGGAGATGGTACAAAAGGCCGGAAAAGGAGTTATAGTTTATCTCAACCAAGAAGGAAGAGGCATTGGTCTAATGGCTAAAATGCAAGCATATAAACTGCAAGAAGAAGGCTACGACACTGTGGATGCAAATCTTCATCTCGGATTCAATGCCGACGAGCGCGACTACGGTGTTGGAGCGGCTATCCTTCGCGAAATAGGCGTTCGTAAAATGAGATTACTGACAAACAATCCGATAAAACGTAAAGGGCTGGAATCTTTCAACTTGGAAGTTGTGGAGAATGTCCCAATCGAAATAGTACCCAATAAATATAATTCTTTCTACATGAAAACAAAGAAAGAACGTATGGGACATGATTTGCACAATATAGACTGAATAAATATATAGATTAACAATAATAATCACTGGAAATGACACAAGTTTCAACCCGTATAGCGAGCCTGGCAATCTCTGAGACGTTAGCGATGTCTCAAAAAAGCAACGAATTAAAAGCACAAGGCATCGATGTGATCAACCTTAGTGTAGGTGAACCCGATTTCAACACCCCCGATCATATTAAGAGTGCTGCAAAGAAGGCTATCGACGATAATTTTTCGACTTACTCACCTGTTCCCGGATATCTTTCATTGCGCCAAGCAGTATGCAAGAAACTGGAAACAGAAAACGGACTTAGTTTCAAACCCGAGCAAATTATTTGTTCGAACGGAGCGAAACAAGCGGTTTGCAATGCCGTACTAAGTGTTGTGAATCCGGACGATGAAGTTATTATTCCTGCTCCATGCTGGGTAAGCTACATCGAAATGGTGAAACTAGCCGAAGGTAAAAGTATTGTTATTAAAACAGGAATAGAACAGGATTTTAAAATAACTCCGGCTCAACTGGAAGCTGCAATCACGCCTAAAACAAGAGCTATCATAATTTGCTCGCCATCTAACCCTACAGGAAGTATTTATTCTAAAACAGAGTTAGAGGGTCTGGCAAATATATTGGCAAAACATCCGAATATTATAATCATCTCTGATGAAATATACGAACATATAAGCTATATAGGCAAACACGAAAGTATTGCCCAGTTTGAGAATGTAAGAGATCGTGTAGTGATCATCAACGGTGTATCTAAAGCATATGCTATGACGGGATGGAGACTTGGCTGGATGGCTGCTCCACAATGGATAGCTTCGGCTTGTAACAAGTTGCAAGGTCAATACACATCGGGAGCATCATCGATCGCTCAGAAAGCAGCAGAAGCAGCTTATCTTGGAGATCAGACATGTGTAGAAGATATGCGCCTCGCATTTATGCGCCGCCGCGACCTGATCGTGAAATTGGCTTCTGAAATAGAAGGATTTAAAGTAAATAAACCCGAAGGTGCATTTTACTTATTTCCAGAGTGCAGCTACTATTTCGGTAAGTCATACAACGGGAGAATAATCAATACTTCTGCCGACTTAGCTATGTTCTTATTAGAAGAAGGGCATGTAGCTTCTGTAGGTGGTTTAGCATTTGAAGCACCGAACTATATTCGTTTCTCGTACGCTACTTCCGACGAGAATATCATCGAAGCAATGAGACGTGTGAAAGAAACGTTGGTAAAATTGAAATAAGCCGAATCATTAGCCCTATTTATAAAGAAAGCCGCTTAGTTAGTTCTAAGCGGCTTTCTTCTTGATATATCGTATATTACTTCTTCACACCATTTCTCTCCAATAAAGCATCGATAGTAGGCTCTTGCCCTCTGAATTTGACATACAAACTCATCGGATCGGCAGTATTACCTTTTTGCAATATATTCTCCTGAAAGGATCGAGCGGTTTCTTTATTAAAGATACCTGTTTCTTTAAACAAGGCGAAAGCATCGGCATCCAATACCTCTGCCCATTTATAGCCATAATATCCGGCAGCATAACCACCCGAAAATATATGACCGAACGAAGTAGACATACAAGCACCGTCTACGGTAGGCAATAAAGCTGTTTTGTCCATTGCATTACGTTCAAAAGCTATTACATCACCTGTGTAAGGTTGATTAAGCGTATGCCAAGCCATATCTAAAAATCCGAATGATAATTGGCGGTAGCACCCGTAGCCGGCATTATAATTAGCTGCATCTACAAGTTTTTGAACTAAATCGGCAGGAATCTTCTCTCCTGTTTTATAATGAATAGCAAAACCATCTAGATATTCTTTCTCGGTTAACCAGTTCTCCATTATTTGCGATGGTAATTCTACAAAATCATGCTCGACATTAGTACCCGAAAGTGTTTCGTAAGTACATTCTGTCAACATTCCATGTAATGCATGACCAAACTCATGAAGGAAAGTTTCTACCTCATCGAAAGTAAGAAGTGCCGGTTCTGTTTCAGTAGGGCGGGTAAAATTCATCACAATAGACACATGCGGACGAGAATCTTTTCCGTCTTTCTCTTTGTACTGACCTTTAAACTCGGTCATCCATGCACCCTGTCTTTTACCTTCGCGCGGATGAAAATCGGTAAATAAGACAGCAACAAAATTTCCTTTATCGTCTACTACATCGAAAGCCTCAACTTCTGAATGATAAACCGGTATTTGAGTGTTTTTCTTAAAAGTTATTCCATACAAGCTGGTAGCAAGTCCAAATACGCCTTTCTTTACATTCTCCAATTCGAAGTAAGGACGTACCATTTCATCGTTTACACTGTATTTTGTATCTTGTAGTTTTTCAGAATAGTATGACCAGTCCCAAGGTTGAAAGTCAATTGCTTTTCCTTCAAATCCTACCGCATAGCCTTCCACTTGCTTCACATCACTATGAGCAGCAGTAGCATACGCATCGTAAAGCTTATTCAACAGGTCGAAAACATGCTCTTTGTCTTTCGCCATCTTGTCGCGTAGTACAAATGTTGCATAGTCCGGATAGCCTAGCAAGTTCGCAATCTGCATACGGGTTTTAGCGATTTCTTTTACATTTTCCTGATTATCGAATTCTCCGCCTGATACGCATTTAGTTGCGTAAGCCATATATAATTTTTGACGAAGATCGCGACGCGAAGAATACTTCATAAATGCAATATAGCTTGGTGCAGACAGATCGAACATCCAGCCCTCTTTATCCTTCGATTTCGCCTTAACCACCGCTGCATCTTTAACGCTCTGAGGCAATCCTGCCAAATCAGCTTCGTCTGTGATTATCATTTCAAATTTATTAGATTCTTTAAGAGCATTTTGCCCGAAGTCCAGAGTCAACTGGTTTAATCTGGATGAAAGCTCTTTGTATGTATCTCTGTCTTTGCCTGTCAAGGTCGCTCCCCTACTTTCGAAACCCTGATAGATTTTCTCCACTAATCGGATTTGTTCAGGATTAAGACCAGAATCTAAACGTTTATCATAAACAACTTTTATTTTCTGGAACAAGCCTTCATTCAGATTTACGTCATTACTGTGAGCTGATAGTTTAGGTTGAATACGCTGTGCTATTTCAAGCATCTCATCGTCACTCTCGGCACTAAGCATATTGAAAAAGACTGATGCTACACGAGTCAGAAGGTCGCCTGATTTTTCGAAAGGCAGAATTGTATTTTCGAATGTTGGAACTGCTTTGATCATTACAATCTTATCGATTTCGGCAGCGTGGTCTTTTATACCTTTATCTACAGCCGGCTCGTAATGAGCATTCTTTATTTTATCGAAAGGAGGTGTTCCATGAGGCGTTTTATATGCCGAAAAGAACGGATTTTGTGCTTGCATTGTTGTTATTACTGTTATAAATAATAGAATGGAAAAAAAGATTTTTTTCATACAATATTTAGATTTTAATTTATATAACTATATTATTTCCATTGAGTTATTTCTTCCACTGAAAAGCGGATAGAATTGTTGCCTTCTTCGGCTGCCTTACCTATCGATAAAAGTAGAACCGGGATATAACGTTTTATGTCTAAGCCCAAAGCTTCTGTCAACTCTTTCCTTTTATATCCTCCAATAGGGTTCGTATCGTAGCCATATCCTTTGGCTGCAAGCATTAGTTGCATTGTTACAAATCCACAATCAATCAACAATGAATTCTTTATAGACTCGTCCGTTATGTCTGCTCTATAACTAGTCATCATACCCATCATCTGGTCTTTATACTCTTCTGTCATTAGATTTTTATCTACATTGGCAGTCAGAATTTCATCTGCATAAGAGAAATTATGCATATCTCCGAAAACTGCAATTACAGCAGATGCTGTTGCCGCTTGCTCCTGATTAAAAAGCATATATGGCTTTATTAGTTCCTTGCCCGCAGGCGAATCGATGACAACAAAACGCCAAGGTTGAAGATTAAATGATGAAGGAGCAGTCATTGCATCCTGTAAGATGCTATACATTTCCTCCCTCTTAATCTTAACCGAAGTATCATACTTTCTTATAGATGTACGCTTCTCCATCACACTATTAGCTGGATTGGCTACTTTCTTTATTTTCATATTAATAATATTGAATTATTGTAAAAAACAAAGATAAGAAAGTAATCTAAATAATTATGTCACTTATAAAATTAGAAAAGGGTGTATCATTAGTAAAAATACATTGTAAAAGTATTACACCTTTTTGTCATTCCGAACGGAGTGAAGAATCCTGACTCTTCATTGAGAGATCCTTCTCTCCATTCAGGATGACAGAATCATACAAAAAGTTGCTTGTGACATACCCTCTTGTAGCATCTATCTGCATTATCAAACGATTAATGCCATGTAGGTATTTCTAAATCGTCTTTACTTGGCAATTTAGGGAATTTCGCATGTGGTTCTGACTGATACCAGAAAGATACTGACGAGATATCCGATTTCTGATTATTATATCTGAAATCGTGCCTCCATCCCAAATCCTGAATAGTCACTTTCAGATCTTTATCGAAGCGTATCGGATCGAGTATGTGCCAACGATACAAACCGAATGCTGTAACTGCATTATATAACCCATCGGGACGTATTACCTGATGCATCCCTGCATAAGGCGTTGTAAATTCTTGATACTGGCGGGTCTTTCTATTTTCGAAATTGTACGATCCACAGAAATAATCTTCTGCGCCTGTTCCGCAGATAGTAGGATACTCTTTATCACCATCCATATAAAACTTGATTTCACCTTCGCCCCACCAGCAATTGTCATTCACACGCCATGCCATATAAGTGCCTACATAGTGTCCTTTTCCTTTTATTCCATCTACGAGAGTATGCAACGAGCCTTGTGTGGGGTTAGAACGTCTGAACTGAGCATGAAAATATCCTTCGTCTTCAGGCACATCTGTTAATGTATAATTTATTTGATAGTAAAGACGCATTTCTTCTTTATGGTTTATGTTCTCCAATGTTATGCGGGCTTTTTTTCTGAATGGCATTTTCCAGTAGCAATTAAAAGCGCTGCCCGGATTGACACATATCGCCAAAGATGATAATTGTGCATACTGATTGTAAGCACTTGCGAAAAAATCACCTATAGGACATTCAACCGAAGGTTCTTTTTCGTCGTCCCAATAGATACGTAAGATAGAAAAGCGCCAGTTACCCGTAGGAGTCATCCACATTTGTTGGATAGCACCCGGGCCTTCAATCTCTGCAATAGTCATAGTTTCACCCGGATTGACGATGATAAAGGGATTAACTTTCCATCCTATGCCCAAATCTTGTGCTGCTGCCCACGAGTTAGCCTTATTCCTTTCGTCTTTATCCTTTACAGGATCGGCCTTCCCTCCCTTACCTTTTTCGCCTGTGAAATTTTCAGGACTGATAGACCTTGTCTTCGCATCCGACAGACGGGAAAGGGTTCCCATATTCATATCCAAACCATTAAAAGGATGATTTTGCGCATGCAGTGATAGTACGCAAAAAACAATCAGAATTGTTAAAAAGATTTTTTTCATAATATATATATTTAAGTTAACATGCTCGAACCCATCAAATAAACGAAATATAATCACAAGCAGATGAGCCTTTTATTTATTATTCGCAGCATGCATAAAACAGCCAAGCTCATTAAGCGTTATAAAATATTGAATAAAACTTAGATTATCTGTACTTTTACATTTTTTATTATACTTTTTCAGTATTTGAGCGTTATAATTAAAAACTACTATGTGGTATCTAATATCAAATATCGCAAAATAATTTTTCAAACAACCTTTAAGTAAATTTGCAATAATTCAAAAATCGATGAACAATAGCCTCAATTTTTCTCTAAAACATTCAAGCAAAATTGATTCTTATATAGCCATTATCATATTTTTTGCAATGTCTTTTTTTACAATGACATACATTTCCCAATTACATTTAGCAAAAGATACTCCCTTTCATTTAGAACGGTTTACTGAACTAATGCTGGCTATCGAAAATGGCAATTACCCTTGGTACATAAATTATAATGGTCTCAATGGCTTTGGCTATTTTCTAAAAGCCTTTTATTGTGATATCACGCTGATACCTTTTGCTCTCATAGCACTCATATCAAATATCTATATAGGATACAAAGCACTCATATTCACAACCATGTTCTTATCTGCTACTTTCATGTATATAGTAATGAGGAAAATAACATCCAATCACATAATGGCTCTCATTGCAGCCATTTTATTCGGGTTTAGTGCTTATTTCCGCTATCGTTTATTAATAAATGCTTCTATTTCGGAACCTCTGGCTTTCGCATTCGTCCCAATTGTTTTTTGGGGCTTCTATGAAATAATAATAGGAAATGTAAAAAGATGGGCTATATTGAGCATCGGATACACTCTGGTTCTCTTCACTCACATGTTATCTACTCTTTTGATTACTGTATTCTTAAGCCTTATAGGATTGTTGTATATAAAAAAAATTATAAAAGAACCTAAAAGACTCCTGTATCTGTTATATGCTAGTGTCGCAACTATTTTACTTAGTGCCATATTTTTATTCCCTTTTTTAGAGCAATATTTCGCCAACACGTATTATTTCCAAACCTCAGGTGTCATACTACCTCAACTGCAAGGTATATATACATTTTCTAAGTTGATCGAATTTATGTATAGAGGTACAACTGCTCTCGATACTATACCCGAATTTTCCATAGGGGTAATTATTACATTTTCTTTAGCTATGCGCTTATATATTAAAGGAAACAGCAAAATTATCCGCCTAGCAGACATACTAACAGGTATAGGTATATTTTTTATTTTAATGACATTAAAAGGTGTTCCTTGGAATTTTCCTCCCTTCATTTTTCTAAATTCGCTGCAATTTACATGGAGAATATATTCTTTATCCGTTTTATGTTTTTCAATTGGGTCCTCTATTTACATAGGTACTGTTATCGACAATCTTAATTTATCTTACCACCGCTCATATGTTATAGTCGGATTTATTATAATCACCAGTTTGTTCATTATAAAATCCGAAAGTGATCAATATACCGAATACAAAAAAGATTTTGAGAAGCTCGATTATCGCTATAATGCCAAAACATTTAGATATGTGGGTTCGGAATATGTGCCAAGCAATTTAAATGACTTAAATTATATTTTTCAAGAGTCTAATTCATTCCCAAAAGTTCTTAACGCTGATACTGAAATAAATAATTACATAAAAAACAGAGGAGATATAAGCTTTTCTATTACAAATACAAACAAAGATTTTATAGAATTACCCCTATTATATTACAAGGGATATAGATTTGAAAAACAAAACGGAGCATATTTACCTATCAGCCAAAGCAACAATGGGTTGGTACAAATAGAAATATCCCCTAATGCAACCAGTCAAAAAATAAAAGGATCGTACAAAGGCACACTAATACAGACTATCAGTACTATCGTTTCCACATTAAGTTTCTTAATTCTTATTGGATGGACAGTTTATAAAAGGCGATAAAAAAGACAGAATAAGCTATCTTTCTCAAAAAAGCACTATGATATTGATATATTATCCTAATACATCTAATCATAAACAACCCTTCCAAAAAGAAGAAGGAATAGCACTACAACTTATAAAACTCATTAAGTGTTATAAAATATTGAATAAAAGCTATAATATCCGTACTTTTACATTAATTATTATACTTTTTTTAGTATTTAGGCGTTATAATTAAGAACAATAAATAATTAAAGCTACACTAACCCATACAGTGATAGCTTTATCTTTGTGTTCAAAAGTAATAAATTAGGTTTAAGATTTAGATTCACCATGATTGATTATATAAAAGGAGAAGTTGCGGAGCTAACGCCTGCATCTGTGAGTTTGGAGGCATACGGTATTGGTTATTTCATCAATATATCTCTCAATACATATACCTGCCTTTCGGGCCAAAAAAATGCAAAACTGTACATTCATGAGGCTATCAGAGAAGATGCCTACCAACTGTTCGGTTTCTTCGAGAAGCATGAACGCGAATTATTTACCCTCCTAATCAGTGTATCGGGTATAGGGGCAAGCACCGCACGGATGATTTTGTCGTCAATGAATCCACAAGAACTTACCTCAGTAATAGCATCGGGTAATGCCGATATGCTGAAAATGGTAAAAGGAATCGGGATGAAAACGGCTCAACGTGTAATTATTGATTTGAAAGACAAAATAAAAACAACCGGAACAGACCAAGTTGCCATGTATGCATCTTCGAGCCCGGTCAGCGAAGAAGCCATCGCAGCTCTGGTTATGCTAGGTTTTTCACAACAGGCATCTCAAAAGGTTGTGGTTAAGATATTAAAAGATAAATCAGATAGTAGTGTAGAACAAGTTATCAAGCTGGCATTAAAAATGCTATAATCACCGTTTATTGGGTTGAAAAGGTACATTAAATATTTACTTATAATTACGCTCTCAATAAGCTCTATTAGTTTGCTCTCCGGCATTTCCGGCAGGGTGGATACTTCTTTATTGCTATCCGAAGAACCTTTCGCCATCCCATCAAACGATACTGCACCACGATTCCCTGTAAAAAAAACTCAGATATCTACGTACGACGATCTCAATAATAAGTCTCCTATCGATCTCAAAGATCCATCGAATGTCCAAACTCGTGTCGATTACGATATAGATTCAAAATATTACATTATCCGCACCAAAGTAGGGGATCAAATTATATCGACTCCTTTTTCGTTAAGTGCCGACGAATATATGAATCATAGCTTGAAACAGTCTATGGCAGATTATTTCAGAAGGAAGAATGCGCTTAGCGAAGACGGCAAAAGCGTTGATGATGGAGAATTTTCATTAAAAGACATAAAAATAAATATTGGTCCTGCTGAAAGATTATTCGGTCCGGGAGGAGTAAAGATAAAGACGCAAGGCTATGTAGAAACATCGATGGGCTTTAGGCATACTTACAATGATAATCCTACATTAGCAGAGCGAAACAGGAGCAGAACAGCTTTCGATTTCAAAGAAGATATACAGATGAATGTATCGGCATCTGTAGGTGAAAAAGTAAATTTCGGCATGAACTACGATACAAAGTCGATGTTTGATTTCGACTCTAAAAGAATAAAGCTTGGTTACGATGGTAAAGAGGATGAAATAATAAAACACATCGAAGCTGGGAATGTAAGTATGGCCACAACAAATTCCCTTATTGGAGGCAACACTGCATTATTCGGGATACAAACAGAACTTCAATTCGGAAAATTACGCGTAAATACACTTGTCTCACAACAAGAATCACAATCAAAATCGATCAGTGCAAACGGTGGTGTGCAAACAAATAGTTTTGAGTTTAATGTAGACCAATACGATGAAAGCCGCCATTTCTTTTTAGCACATTATTTCCGGGATAACTATGATAAAGCGATGAGCAAGATTCCTTTTGTGTTATCGCCGATAACAATTACACACCTCGAAGTTTGGGTTACCAACAAGCGAAGTGATTTCACTCAAGCGCGTAACATCGTTGGTTTTGCTGATATTGCTGAACACAAAGTAATAAAAAATCCTACAAGATGGACTCCAACAATCGGAGCACCTGACGTACCTGATAATGGAGCTAATAATCTATACTCAACCGTTACCACTGCCCCCTATTCGGCAGCACGTAATATCAGTCAAGTCAATGCTATATTCAACGGATTCATAGAAAGTGGATTAGATTATGAACAAGTAGAAAGTGCACGACTCTTAAACGAATCCGAATACACATTTAATCCCCAATTAGGATATGTCTCTTTATCATCGGCATTGCAACCGGACGAAGTTCTGGCTGTAGCCTTCGAGTACAAAATGAACGGTAATGTTTATCAGGTAGGAGAATTTGCAACAGATATAGTAGACCGGTACGATGCCAGTAACCCGCGATCTGGGGCACTATTCCTTAAGTTATTGAAGCCTGTAGGATTTGGACCACAGACTTATACATGGGATCTGATGATGAAAAACGTCTATAGCATCGGAGCAACCAACATCCAAAAGGATAAATTCAGAATGAACATATCGTATCAATCCGATTCGATAGGAACATTTATCAATTATTTACCGGAAGGCGATATTCGGAATCAATTATTGTTGAGAGTCATGAATCTGGATAGGCTCGATGTTCGAGACAACCGCAACCCCGACGGAATTTTCGATTATATAGACGGATTCACTATACGATCGGAAAATGGACGAATATATTTCCCTGTTGTCGAACCATTTGGTTCACATTTAAGAAAAGAAATAAATAACCCTGCAATTGCCGACAGATATGTTTACCAAGAATTATATGACTCGACGAAAACGATAGCTCAACAGATTGCCGAAAAAAACAAGTTCAAAATATCCGGTTCTTACAGAGGTTCTGCATCTAATTCAGACATAAACCTGAATGCAACAAATGTACCGCAAGGCTCAGTCAAGGTTACTGCCGGTACTGTTACGCTAACGGAGGGGGTCGATTATATCGTAGATTACATGTCGGGGATAGTAACCATCATCAATCAGAATATATTAGATACAAATACACCAATACAGATTTCACTCGAAGACCGTACATTCAGCATGGAGCGGAAAACACTCTTGGGTCTGAACTTAAGCTACGACATATCTAAAAATTTCAATGTAGGCGGTACTATTATGCACCTTTCGGAAAGGCCATTAACAATGAAAACGGAACTCGGTAATGAGTCGGTCAAAAATACATTATGGGGACTAAATACATCTTATAGAACTGAATCGCAATGGCTGACTAATCTTGTAGACAAACTACCGTTCGTTAATGCAACCCAGCCTTCTCAGATAACATTTAATGGCGAATTTGCACAAATGATCGCAGGGCATTACGAAAATAGAGATCTCGGAGCGCACTCCTATCTCGATGATTTCGAAACATCCGAATCCAGAATAGATATCAAAAGCCCCTTTGGATGGACATTGGCATCGACCCCTGCCGACAAATCAGGAGACGCGCTATTCCCCGAAGCTTTGCTCAACGATGATGTCCGATATGGCATGAATAGAGCCATGATGTCTTGGTATATGATTGATGGTATATTTACACGTAGAAACTCGTCACTTACACCTCTGCATATCAAAAATGATAAAGATCAACTATCTGATCATTTTGTACGCGAAATATATCTAAGCGAAATATACCCAAACAGAGACGTACCATTTAACGAGGCTGCAACAATTCCGACGCTAAATCTATCTTATTACCCGAATGAAAGGGGGCAATATAACTTAGACGCAACAAATATAAATTCGGATGGAAATTTATTAAATCCGAAAAAACGTTGGGCAGGTATTACTCGTAAAATGGATGTTCGGGATTTTGAGTCAGCTAATATCGAATATATCGAATTTTGGTTGATGGATCCTTTTGTATATAACGATACCGCCGCCGTGAAAAACAATGGAGGAGACTTATATATAAACTTGGGTGAGATATCGGAAGACGTTCTAAAAGATGGTAAAAAGTTCTACGAAAATGGTCTGCCTATCAATGACGATCCTACGGCATACACAACCACTGCATGGGGTAAAGTGCCAACACGGCAATCTACCGTTTACGCTTTTGATGACAGCGCAGGTGACAGCGGACGTAAAAAACAAGACGTCGGATTGAACGGATTAAGTGCAGAAGAAGAAACAACATTCGGAGCTTATCGCGATTATCTGGAAGCCTTAAGAAGTAAACTTTCACCTTCGGCATTGGAAGCAATGCAAAACGATCAATTTTCACCTCTAAACAGCCCATCGAAAGATAAGTATCATTTCTACCGTAGTTCTGATTACGATCGGGATGAAGTAAGTATCATCGACCGATATAAATTTTATAACGGAACAGAAGGAAACTCCCCTACTACCAGCGGATCGGATGAGAGTTTTGCTACATCAGCACGTGTATTACCCGATGTGGAAGATATCGATCAGGATAACACCATGAATGGAAACGAAACCTATTTTCAATACAAGCTTCGATTGACACCCGATTCGATGAAAGTGGGAAAAAATCATATCATAAATAGCCGCGAAGTCACAGTGCCTCTGCGCAACGGCACACCGGGTACTGTAACCTGGTATCAATTTAAAGTCCCTGTTCGACAATACGATAAGAAAATAGGAAATATACCAGACTTCCGAAGCATCCGTTTTATGCGCATGTTCTTAACAGGTTTCGATCAGACAACGTTCCTTCGCTTCGGAACATTTCAACTTGTCCGTGGTGATTGGCGCATCTATGAACAAACATTGAATAAAAACGATATACCCGAAGGTAATGGTGCGGTAGTTATTTCTACTGTCAATATCGAGGAAAACTCCGACAGGAAACCCGTTAATTACGTTTTGCCTCCGGGACTTACACGCGAACTCGATCCCGACCAAACACAATTGACCAGAGAAAACGAACAGGCACTATCCCTTCAGATTTTAGATTTGGAATCAGGCGATGCTCGCGCTGTATATAAAAAAGCATCATACGACTTCAGACGTCATAAAAGATTACAACTGTTTACTCACGCTGAAGCTCTCGTTGGAGATAATACGCTCGCCTATGGTGAATTGACCGTATTTATTCGTTTAGGTACCGACTACAAGAATAATTACTATGAGTATGAAATACCACTTACAATCACTCCTCCGAGCAGTGACTATCGCTCTAACAGTATTACTGACCAATATGCAGTCTGGCCTCAAGATAATATGTTCGATTTCAAACTGGATATACTTAAAGATTTAAAGCTGAAACGAAATAAAGAAAAACGAAAAGAAGGATCAAACATTTCATTCACCAAAGTTTACTCGGATTATGATCCGGACAAACCTAACAATAGAGTCAGCATTATAGGTAATCCCTCTCTGTCGGATGTACAAATTATAATGATTGGTGTACGTAACAATTCACGTCTCAATAAATCGGGAGAAGTATGGGTCAATGAGCTCCGACTAACGGACTTCAATGAAGAAGGCGGATGGGCAGCCCAAGGAAATCTCAATATAGCACTTTCCGATTTAGGAACAATTAATCTCTCGGGAAGAAAAGAGACTGTCGGCTTTGGAGCATTAGATCAAAGTTTAATGGAAAGGCGACTCGACGATTATTACATGTACGATGTAACAGCCAATGTAGAACTAGGCAGATTCTTACCTGAAAAAGCGAAGGTGAGTATACCCTTTTATTATGCTTATTCTAATCAGACTACAACCCCGAAATATGATCCGTTCGATCAGGACGTAACATTGAAAGAGTCGCTAAGTATAGTTGATAGCAAGATAGAAAAAGACTCCATAAAAAGTTTGTCTCAAGAGAAAACAACAACCCGAAGCGTCAGCCTGAATAATATCAGAGTAAATATACAGAGTAAGACTCCCATGCCATACGACCCTGCAAACTTTAGTCTGGGATATACCTTCAATCAAACGGAATTTAAGAACCCCACTACAGTTTATGATGTGAGTAAGAATTATAAAGCAACGTTTGCTTATTCATACTCTCCTCTGATGAAAACTTGGGAACCATTCAAAAATTCGAAAAGTAAATCGGGATCTGCCAAGTTTGCAAAATCGATTGGATTCAATTATCTGCCTAGCAATATTGCTTTCAATTCTAATATGACACGCTATTATACGGAAACACTTTTACGTGATGTCGACAACTATACTATAGGCGAAAATGCAAATCAGAACCAGTTTCTGGCGTGGAGTCAATCCTTCTACTGGGATCGGGATTTCAACATCAATTGGGATCTTACCCGTAATCTTAAGGTAGCATTCCAATCGGGAACGAGAGCCGAAATAGAAGAACCATATTTACAGGTAAATAAAAGGCTCAACAGAGACGATTACGATATATGGAAAGACTCTGTTATGCAGAGTATAAGAGACCTCGGAAACCCTCTGTCATATAAACAAATAGCGAGAGTTACCTATCAGCTTCCATTCCGAAATATACCTGCTATGGATTGGGTTACAACCAATCTGACATATACAAGTGCATATCAATGGGATCGTGGAGCAGATATAGATAGTGTAGAGATAGGAAATACGATTAATAATAATATAACTATTGATATCAACAATCGGTTCAACTTGGTAAGTTTATACAACAAATCGGGATTTTTGAAGAGAGTAAATGAGCGATTTGATAGTAGAAGGAGAGCCCAATCTCCCAGCCAGCAACGGCGAGAACAAAATAAAGAAGCCCAAAGGCGACGATTCACCCAAGAGGTAACACTAAGAACCGATACGACTATTACTATTACCCACGGGTTAGGGACAAAAAATATTGAACTAGTAGCCAAAAAAGACGGTCGTCCTTATAATATCAAATTCAAGAAGATTGATGAAAATTCGATACGAATAAATAATAAAGATTCGGCAACTGTCCAGATTAATATTGTAAATAAAATAAAAGAACCGGGAGAGGGAATTTGGAAAGATATTGCCGAATATTCTGCACGGGGTCTGATGTCGTTCCGTTCTATAGGTATTAACTATTCGAGACGCAAAGAAACATTTATATCCGGCTATAGTCCTCATGTGGGCGATGCTTTTGGTCAGAAAAATACAGAATATGGATTAGCTCCCGGTCTAGGTTTCGCATTTGGTTTTGAAGGTGGAGACGATTTCATTAAAAAATCTTTAGATCGCGAATGGCTCGTAATAAATAGCGACAATATTCTTCCTGCGGTTTACAACAATTCGAACAAACTGGAAATAAGAGCTCAACTTGAGCCATTTAAAGGCATGAAAATTGAACTGAATGCTAATCGTGAAAATAACGAGCGTTCGGAAATACTGTATATGTTCGAAGGTTCACCACGCACACTAGGTGGCAGCTTTTCGATGACAACAATCGGGCTTTCAACTACATTGAGAAACAGTAGTGCTAAAAACGGCTATCAATCAGATGCTTTCGACAGATTTTTGGCAAATAGAACTATTATAAGAAACAGATTAGAATCAAAATATGACGGCTTACCCTATCCTACCGGAGGCTTTATGACCGACAAACCCGGATTTATAGGAGAAAAATACTCAGCAGAAAATAATCTTGTTAATATTAATTCGGGTGATGTGCTTATCCCTGCATTTCTTGCAGCATATACAGGCCAGAATGCAAATAGTGTTACACTATCTGCATTTCCATCATTGTTATCCATGTTACCAAACTGGACGATATCGTATGACGGGCTATCTGAAATACCTGCCATTAAAGAAAAATTCAGATCGATACGCTTCAATCATTCATATTCTTGTTTCTATCAGGTAGGCAGCTTCAACTCTTTTGCTACATGGCAACAAGTGGATGACGATTTAGGCTTTATTCGTGATGTATTAACAGGAAATCCCGTACCTTCGTCGCCCTATAATATTGCGTCGGTAGGAATATCCGAAATATTCAATCCTCTCTTTGGTGTAGAAGGGATATTGAATAATAATATGTCTATCAATTCTCAATTTAATAACATGCGGACTCTCAACCTGAATATGGCATCATACCAAATAATAGAATCAATCCAGAAGGAGATCGTTGTGGGCTTTGGCTATCGCATCGACGAATTTAACCGTGTTATAGGGCTTACGTCTAAAAGTTCAAAAGATTTCAACAACGATCTTAACATAAAAGCGGACGTATCGCACAAAACCAGCCAAGCTCTGATAAGAAACATCCAAGAGCAATTTACTCAAGCCACCAGCGGTACCACAACAGTTACACTAAAGCTATCGGCAGACTACACATTGAGCCGTTCACTGACTCTAAGAGCGTTTTTTGATAGAATAATGAATAATCCTCTTATTTCTTCTACAGGATATCCGACAACAAATACTAACTTTGGCATTAGTCTTAAGTTTACTCTAATACAATAAAAAAATCTTAATATACTTGCGTAAGAATAATTATTATTTTAAGTTTATTTTCTCAAATGTTAAACAAAAATCCACATTCAATTGTTAAATATCTAATTACTGTAATGAGAGGTATATCCATCTCATCGGTAGTAGGTTATAAAGGCTATTAAAAAATGAAGAAATCAACAATATGGATACTTGCAATTATAATGGCTATTGCGTTCTTCGGTTTATTATACTTACAGATTACGTATCTCCGCACATCGGTTAGACTGAGGAGTGATCAATTTGATGAAGCAATAAACAGAAGCTTGTACCAGATATCGAGAAATCTGGAACTTGATCAAACAAAGAAATATCTCGATGAAGCGTTCCTTGAAAAGCAAAAAAATCAGTCGGCTTACAACAGATCTCTATCTCGGAGTAACCAGTTGGAAGAAGAAATTGTAACTTATAATCAGAAGGTAAACGGAAAAGTGACTGCCCCTGATGGTATGGAATTGCAAGTAGAATACAATCTATCGCAAACCATACAAACCAAACCGACTAAACCTGTATTTCAATCGCCAAACAAAAGCGGAACAAATGCTATATCCAAAACGTTTGTTGATATGCAGGAAGAGCAGAAGAAAAGATATCTCAACGAGAGGGAGAACTTAAATGATGTTATCAACAAAATATTGAATACATCAAGCAATGTTCCCATCGAAGAGAGGATCAATTTCAAAACACTCGAAAACAATATAAGAAACGAAATAAAGCATAATGGCATAGAGTTGCCATTTCAATATGAAATAGTAGATAAGAACGATAAACCTATTTATAGGCAGGCACGATTCTCGGATCAGGATAAGAATGCGGTATATACACAAGTTCTGTTTCCAAACGATTCGCCGGATAAGCTAACCTATCTTAAGGTCTATTTCCCGACCAAGGGAGACTACCTCTTTAGCGAGGTTTCATTCCTGGTACCAGCACTTTTATTTACCTTCATATTACTTGTTACATTTATAATTATTATCTTTATCACCTTCCGTCAGAAGCGCTTATCTGAAATGAAGAACGATTTCATGAATAATATGACTCATGAGTTAAAGACTCCGGTGTCGACGATATCGCTCGCTGCGCAAATGCTAAAAGACGGATCGATAACCAAATCACCTGAGGTTTTTAAACATATATCGGGTGTGATAAATGATGAGACCGAACGGCTGAGCTTCCAAGTGGAAAAGGTGCTTCAAATGTCTCTTTTTGAGAAACAAAAAGCAACTTTAAAACTTAAAGAACTAGATGCTAACGATATCGTAGTAACCGTAGCGAATACATTTCAGTTAAAAGTGGAAAAATTCGGCGGAAATCTCGATATTGATCTACAAGCTACCGAATCGGCAATATATGCAGACAAGATGCATTTTACAAATGTTCTGTTTAATCTACTCGACAATGCAGTAAAATACAGGAGGGAGGATCAGCCATTAGAGCTAATGATAAGAACATGGAACAGCAATAATAAGCTATTAATATCCGTAGAAGACAACGGAATAGGAATAAAAAAAGAATATGTAAAAAAGATTTTCGATCGCTTCTATCGTGTATCAACCGGTAATCGCCACGATGTAAAAGGCTTTGGGCTAGGGTTGGCATATGTTAAGAAAATAATCGAAGAACATAAAGGCTCTATAAAAGCAGAAAGTGATTTAAATAAAGGAACTAAATTTATAATAAACTTACCTACTATAAAAGAAAAATGACTAATTAATTACTGATTTAAAAAAACGCAAATAAAGAGATGTTATGGAAGAAAAATTGAAATTATTTTTATGTGAAGACGACGAAAATCTTGGTATGTTGCTAAGAGAATATCTTCAAGCGAAAGGATATGATACTGATCTATTCATTGATGGCGAAGTCGGATATAAAGGATTTGTAAAAGAAAAATATGATCTGTGTATCTTAGATGTAATGATGCCTAAAAAAGACGGTATTACCTTAGTTAAAGAGATCAGAGCTATAAATACAGAGATTCCTATTATATTTTTGACTGCCAAGAATATGAAAGACGATATCTTAGAAGGATTCAAAGCAGGTGCTGATGATTATATAACAAAACCATTCAGCATGGAAGAGCTTGTTCTTCGTATCGAGGCTATTTTCCGTCGCGTAAAAGGAAAAAGAACTAAGGAACAACAAGTGTATCAGTTTAGCAATATGCAGTTCGATACTCAAAAACAAATTTTGACTATCAACGGCGAAAGCACTAAATTGACTACTAAAGAAGCTGAACTTCTTGGCCTTTTATGTGCTCATGCTAACGATATATTGGAACGTAATCATGCCCTTAAGCAAATATGGGTAGATGACAACTATTTCAATGCACGAAGCATGGACGTATATATCACTAAGTTGCGTAAACTGTTGAAGCCGGCACCTAGTATCGAAATCATTAACATACATGGTAAAGGTTACAAACTTATCGCTCCTGTAAGTGAAGAAGCTGAGGGCGCTGAATAAAGCTAAATCCGAACAACAGATAGAAAGCTATACTTGAATCAAAAAGTATAGCTTTCGTTTTTTTTATATACCTTTGAAGCTAGAAAAATAGCAATAAAATATATGAAACAATATCACGACCTTCTTAAGCGAGTTTTAGCTGAAGGAACAGAAAAAAGCGACAGAACAGGTACAGGCACCATTAGTGTTTTCGGGCATCAGAGCAGATATAATTTAGCTGATGGATTTCCTGTTATTACAACAAAAAAATTACATCTGAAGTCTATTATATATGAACTCCTATGGTTTTTGGCAGGAGATACGAATATAAAATACCTGCAAGATAATGGTGTACGTATATGGAACGAATGGGCTGATGAAAATGGGGATCTCGGTCATATCTACGGTTATCAGTGGAGATCGTGGCCCGACTATAATGGCGGTCATATAGATCAGATAACAGAGGTTGTAAACACCATTAAGAACAATCCCGACTCGCGACGAATAATTGTAAATGCATGGAATGTTGCTGATATACCGAATATGAAGCTTCCTCCATGTCATGCTTTCTTTCAGTTCTATGTAGCTGATGGAAAACTTAGTTTACAACTCTATCAACGTAGTGCCGATATATTTCTAGGTGTACCATTCAATATTGCATCATATGCTCTGTTACTTAAAATGATGGCACAAGTGACAGGATTACAAGCCGGCGAGTTTGTACATACCTTAGGCGATGCGCACATATATACTAATCATCTGGAACAAGTAGAATTACAATTATCTCGTGAATTACGCCCACTTCCTGAAATGATTTTAAATCCTGATGTGAAAAGCATTTTTGATTTTAAATATGAAGATTTTACTCTCGAAGGATATGATCCACACCCACACATAAAAGGGGAAGTTGCTGTATAAAGGTCTATTAAGAGGTAAACATTAAGATGATAGCATTTATTTTAGCTTGGATTACAATATCCTTTGTACTGGTAACATGGGGTGAGATATTTCTCTCAATATATAATAAACTTTGCAAACAGTCGGAACAATATAATTTAATCGATAAACTTTTACTCGGCTTATCACTACTTATTATTCCGCTATCTGTATGGTCATTGTGGCTACCGTCTAATCATTATTTTCTTTTCGTAAGTACAGGTATTAGTATTGCCTATTGGTTTGTAAGAAGGAAATATCTACAAAAACAGATAAAAAAATTTAAGTCGCAAATAAAGGAATTATCTAAGTTAGAATTGGGCATTATAATACTAGCAATAATGATTATATTGTGCTCATCACTCTGGGTCGAAGGAGTGTTCGACTCTGTATTTTATCACCATCAGAATATACGGTGGAACGAACAATATTCGGTTGTTCCCGGACTGGGCAACTTGGACGATCGGTTTGCTTTCAACTCTAACTATTTATTAATTAGCGCAATGTTCACCTTTAGGTTCTTATTTGGTGAAGCTATATATCCCCTTCAATCGTGCGTGCTGATCTTTTTCGTCTTTTGGATTTTTCATGAGCTTTTCACATCTAAATATGAAATCAAAAGAACTATTTTACTCTTTTCTTTTGTTTTGTTCTATTTTGTAAATATAAAATTTCTGCTCGATACATCAACCGATATATTGCCTAATCTTATCGCATATTATCTAATTGCTAAAATTATACTCTATCCCGATTTTATAAAAAAGAATTATTTACTTGGACTGGCTGCGCCCATATTTGCAATCACCTGTAAATTATCCATTGCTCCTTTTATTCTAATAAGCGGATACATATTATTTCGCCTAGTAAAAGAAAGGAATTATCGCCCGTTATTTTTTGCTCTGGCGATAACCTTACTCATAGTCACTCCTTGGCTGATAAGAAACGTCATCCTGTCCGGATATCTTATATATCCTTTTTCTGGAATCGATTTATTCTCTTTCGATTGGAAAATACCTGCACACATTGGAATAAAACAACAAGAATACATAAAACACATAGGCGATCACTTCTTCAATGCCGTAATTCTACATCCCGCTGCTAAGTCCAGAGACCCTCTATGGATAAATCTTTTAACTACTTTTATTTATATTCTGACTACAATATCGCTTATAACAGCCAGCATAAACTTATGGATAAGAAGGAAACAAATCGAAATATCTGCCTACATTGTTTTTGGGGTAATCTGCATAATTCTGATAACATGGTTTATGAACGGCCCGGATGCCAGATTCGCACATGGAATACTAGCTGCCGCCATCATGACCGGAGGTGCAAGTTTCTTCCTAACAAACAAACGTGATATTCAGACACCAAAACTAAGCGTATGTATTATATCGTTATTCCTTATTTTATCTGCAGGATGGTCTGCCAAACGCACACAAGACAAGTATACAACACTTACCGAAGTGGAAACAAATAGAGAGCGACCGTTTTCCAGTATAATATACCGCCCATATCCTTATGATATTTATCTCGGAATTAACAGAAATACACATTTCAAACCTTACTCACTAAACAACGGTATCATTATATACATAAGTTCATCCTATCACACATACGACATGCTCCCAGCCTCAACGGAAATGGGAGATGCAGGCAAGTTATGCAACTACAAGTGCCTAGAAGCACGAGGCCATTCGCTACAAGATGGCTTCAGATTAAAAGTTGAATGTAAAGATTAATAGACACATAAAAACCCAAAAGGCAGATTTATATTACATTTTAGCTATTATTCTTTGTTAATTCGCCAAAAAATTGTAATTTTGCGAGCCGATTATTACGAAATAAAACGTAAACATTTGGTTTATAAAACATTATCGCTCTGTTCATACCCCTTAGTTTAAAACAGAAAGATATAGATGAGTGAACCAAAAAAAGTCATTAACCAAATTAATTTTTAAGTAAGTGGATACTTTAAGTTATAAGACCATTTCAGCGAACAAAGCAACCGTAACCAAAGAGTGGGTTGTGATTGACGCATCGGGCCAGACTTTAGGACGCCTAGCATCTAAAGTGGCAAAACTTCTGAGAGGGAAGTATAAACCAAACTACACACCACACGTAGACTGTGGAGATAATGTAGTTATCATCAACGCAGAAAAAGTTGTTCTAACTGGTAACAAATGGACAGATCGTGAATATCTTAGATATACAGGATATCCTGGAGGTCAAAGATCTATGACTCCTGCCGTATTGTTAGAAAAGGGAGCTGATCGCTTGATGGAAAAAGTTGTAAAAGGGATGTTGCCTAAGAATCGTCTTGGTGCTGCTCTTCTTAGAAATCTTCATGTTTATGCAGGAACAGAGCACAAACACGAGGCTCAACAACCAAAAGTAATAGATATTAACTCTCTTAAATAATCATTAATGGAAGTAGTAAATGCAATAGGAAGACGTAAAGCTGCTGTAGCTCGCGTATTCGTAAGCGAAGGAACCGGAAAAATTGTTATCAACAAACGTGAGCTTGACAATTACTTCCCTTCAACTATTCTTCAGTATGTAGTAAAGCAACCGCTAAATACATTAGCTGTTCTTGAAAAATACGACATCAAAATTAACCTAAAAGGTGGTGGATATAAAGGACAAGCAGAAGCTGCTCGCCTTGGTATCGCTCGTGCTTTGGTTAAGATCAATGCTGAAGATAAGCCTGCTCTAAGAGCTGAAGGATTTATGACTCGCGACCCTCGTGTTGTTGAACGTAAAAAACCGGGACAACCTGGAGCAAGAAAGAAATTTCAATTCTCAAAACGTTAATTTGGATATTTTATCCGGTCAACAGTCGATGGCACTTGTTGCTTAAAGATTTTAGATTGGTAATAAATAATGATGAGTCGGCGCTCATCGCAAAAGTTACGTTTAGTATCTAAATTGCCGGGACTTCTAAATAAAAGAGCTACCCGACAATTCGTGAACAGAAAAAGAAAGTAAACGAATTAAAAAACTAAAAATGGCAAAATTAGAATTCGATCAATTATTAGACGCAGGTGTACACTTTGGTCACTTAAAAAGAAAGTGGAATCCGGCTATGGCTCCTTATATTTTCATGGAGCGTAATGGCATTCATATTATTGATCTTTATAAGACAATCGCAAAAACTGAAGATGCAGCTGCTGCACTAAGACAGATTGCAAAATCAGGAAAAAAGATATTGTTTGTTGCAACTAAGAAACAAGCAAAACACGTAGTATCAGAATTAGCACTATCTGTAAACATGCCTTACGTTTGCGAACGCTGGCCAGGTGGTATGTTGACAAACTTCCCTACAATCCGTAAGGCTGTAAAGAAAATGTCAACTATCGACAAAATGATTAAAGACGGTACATTCGATACTCTATCTAAAAGAGAAAAACTTCAAGTTACTCGTCAACGTGCTAAATTGGAAAAAACTTTAGGTTCTATCCAAGATCTTACACGTCTTCCATCTGCTCTATTTGTAGTAGACATCATGAAAGAACACATCGCTGTAAGAGAAGCTAATCGCCTTGGTATACCTGTATTTGCTATGGTAGATACAAACTCTGATCCAAGCGGTATTGACTTCGTAATTCCTGCGAATGACGATGCATCTAAATCTATCGAAATAATCATTTCAAGCCTTTGCGATTCTATCAAAGAAGGATTGGAAGAAAGAAAAATCGAGAAAGCAGATTCTAACGCAGCTGAATCGCAAGACGATGCACCTAAAAGAGAGCGTAAAGCTAGAACAGGTGCAAAGAAAGAGCGTGTAGCTAAAGAAGATGAAGAAGCAATCAACGCTGCTGTAGCAAGTAAATTTGCTAAAGAAGACGAAGAATAATAATAATTGAAAAGCTAAGAGTTAATCTCCTAAGAGTTATTTATTCTTAGAAGATTAATTCTTGGCTTTTCTTTTTTCAAGACGTATAATTATAAACTTTAAAATATAAAAAGATATGGCAGTTACTATGGCTGATATCCAAAACCTGAGAAAAAGAACAGGTGCTGGAATGATGGATTGTAAAAGTGCTTTGAATGAAGCAGAAGGTGATTTTGATAAAGCAATCGAAATAATTCGTAAAAAAGGACAAGCTTTCGCTGCAAAACGTGGTGATCGTGAAGCATCTGAAGGATGTGTTCTTGCAGCTGCAAATGGCGATTATGCAGCTATTGTAGCTTTGAAATGCGAAACTGACTTCGTTGCTATAAACTCTGAATTCGTAGGATTAACTACTTCTATTCTTGACGCTGTAATGGCTAACAAGCCTGCTGATGTAGATGCATTGAATGCTATACAACTTGAGGGTCGCAACATTGCAGACCTGATAGTAGACAGAATGGGTATTACAGGCGAAAAAATGGAAATCGGTGCTTACGAACAAATCACTGCTCCATCTGTAGTTGCTTACGTTCATCCAGGTAACAAACTTGCTACAATCGTAGGATTCAACAAACCTAATGTTGATGAGCAAGTAGGAAAAGATATCGCGATGCAAATTGCTGCAATGAATCCGGTAGGATTAACATCAGACGAAGTATCGGAAGAAATCAAAGAAAGAGAATTAAACCTTGCAAAAGAAAAAGCTCGCGAAGCTGGTAAACCAGAAAACTTGCTTGAAAGAATTGCTGAAGGTGCATTAACTAAATTCTACAAAGAATTTACTCTTCTTCAACAAGATTTTGTAAAGAACCCTAAACAAACAATCGCTCAATATCTTGCAGCTCAAGATAAAGATTTGACTGTTGTTGCTTTCAAACGTTTCACATTGAACGCTGAATAAGAACCTAAGATTCTATAATATAAAAGCCTGCTATAATTACTATAGCAGGCTTTTTCGTTATATATATAAGTCTTACTTCTTTGTTCCTGACATTATTCCCGAATCCGAATCATCATTATTCAATCGTTTATTAGCAGATTTGAATTGACGCCCAAAGTTGATATTACAAGAGAAACTGACAAAGAACATTGGAGCAATATTATCAGTTGCTACCTGTGATACACTAGGTGTTAGCGCTGAATAATTGACACTCTTCGTCGAATAAGTTTTCTCAAACGGATTAATTGCACCTAACATTAAAGACCAATTCGGTTTATTATAACCAGCAGTCAATATATGAATACGTTCTCCTCCATTGAGAGATTCCCCCCAAAACCAATCTTGTCTGGTTCTCATCTCCGCATTTAACACCCAGTTCTTATAATTGGCGGTGAGGGATGCCCTAAAATACGAATTTGTATAAGTATGTGTATAATTATTGCCGTTGCTTATAAATCGTCTTACGCCCGGAGTTATCGCCAATGATATATAATCTTTCAACGGACGAAGCTTAAATGTAACTTCCGTACTCAAACGATGAAAGCTTCTCTGATTCTCATTCGTTTGAATAAACTTGCCGCTCTCAAATAACACTTCACTCATTACCGGCTGGTGGTCGTAATTGTAGTTGGCAAATAGCTCTACACCAAAGATACCCTTATTGTAGCCTATCGTAAGATTATTAGACAAATACCAAACAGACTTGAGGTTAGGATTACCACGACGGATTTGTAATGAATCTATAGCCTGCTCAACATTATTCATATCTGATAAAGAGGGTGCATAACTCGAAATATAACCATTGTAACGAATAAAGGTCTTATCGTTGATATTATATGCCACACGTAATGTGGGGCGCAGGAAATATGTAGTAACATCATTATCTGCCTGCTTATAATAGATACGTGAACCGCCTAAACCTAAAGTATAACTAAATTTCTTTTTCTTAAACTGGTATTCAACGTATGCGAAACTCTCGGCAAAATTCATGCTCACCTCTGCATCAGCTGTGCCCGAATACTTGTTATCGGTATAACTTTGACTATGCCTTATACCAGTCGATAATTTAGACTCTTTATACGATTTCTCATAAATACCCTCGGCAATCAAAGAATACTTATCTCCTACAACATTTGAAAAAATATCTGTAATAAGATCTTCATTGCGATGCTCCTGATAAAACCTTGTATTCTTAGAATCGATATAAGTACCCACCACATTAAAGATGATTAATTGATCATTCTTCAAATTACGTTGATAGTACAGATCGAGTGAAGGTGCATTTGCTGTTGATGAAGACTGATCGCTAATAGTAAGAGGATCGGGATTATTCGATGTATGTATCTGACCCACTTTATTGGTAAACGAATGTGGTGTATCGTCCCAATTATATCTAAAAGCAGCATTAAAGTAATACTTATCTTGCTCTACAAGGCTATAATTCAAAAGTGTATTCAATGTTTTATCTTTAAACTTTGTAGGAAGCCCTTCTTCTAACCGTTGTAAAGCAGGCTTATCCGGAAATACAAATGTTTCGTCATTCTCTCTTGTCCAATGGATAGCACGATAATTATAGAAAGCATTCATAGTAAACTCTGATTTCTTGTGATTGGCTTTAGCAGAAAAATGATCTTCGGCAAAACCTACGTCACTTATACCATTCATCAGATTAGTAGAAATATTGCCTCCCGACTCTTTTCTACGGGTAATATAATCTATAACAGCCGCAACTCCCCCACCGTAACGTAATCCGGGATCATCGTGAAATTCAATACGGATAATATCCTCAGGGCGAATAGATACAATATCATTAATTTGCGCAAGAACGCCATTGATACGAAGCTGCACCTCTCCTCCCCCCGAAATATTTATTTTATTATTTACAGGATCAATATATAAACGGGGAAGTTGTAAATTTTGAAGCAGATTCACACCATTCGTAGATACTTTCAACTGCGCTTCGGTTGGCATAATAACTTGTCGGTCTACTTTCCTTATCACCGAATTTCCATTTACTGTCACATCACCAAGCGATACATCTGATGTTTGTAAGGTAACATTACCAACATTTACATCTTTTCCGGATTTAGATACGGGAATACATTTCTTTTCATATCCTACATAAGAAGCTGTCAATAGATAATCTCCATCGGGAATGTTATCAAAAACGAAGTATCCTTTTTCATCGGAAGCTATTCCTTTTACGAATGTCGAATCTTTATGTAACAGAGCAATGTTCGTAAATTCGATAGGACTCGATGTTGATAGATCAACTGCTGTTCCTGATATTTTAGACTGTGCAAATGCAAATTGCACATAGAATAGGATAATTAGGGTTAGTAAGGCGAATTTCATAATGTAATATTTTAGAATTTACATATATGACGCAACAGGCGCAGATTTCGTTACACGAAAACGACACTATTTATTATTCGCACTCTGCATATCGTGTTAAACAGCTATCAACCTGCTATTTATTTTTGTATATTTACAATAAAAACAAATATGATAATTACTCTTTCGCCTGCTAAAATATTGGATTTCAAATCTCCTGTCTCTATCAAAGAGAGTTCTCAACCTCTTTTTGTAAAGAAAGCGCACGAACTAAACGATATTTTGAAAGATTTATCAAGAGAAGACATTTCGGATTTAATGAAAATAAATCCGAAACAAACAATGGATGTATATCAGTATATACACTCATTCGATCTGGCAAAAACACCAAAGAAACAAGCAGCATTCGCTTACAACGGAATAGCATATCAGGGTTTGGAACCCGAAACCTTAACTACTAATGATTTTGACTTTGCACAAAAACACTTGCTTATTTTATCTGGACTGTATGGAGTCTTGCGCCCACTCGATATAATAAAACCTTATCGACTGGAGTTACAAAGCCCGCTCGATAACCCAAAAGGGAAAACATTATATAACTATTGGTCCGATACAATTACTCAATATATGAGTAAACAACTTTTAGCTGACGATAATATATGGGTTAATCTGTCATCGAACGAATATACAAAAGCAGTGGATCGTAAGAAACTACCTAAAGGTTGCAGAATCATAACACCTTTATTTAAAGAACATGATGGAAATAAATATAAGCAGGTAATAGTATATGCGAAAAAAGCACGGGGCATGATGGCACGATTCATCGTTCAAAATAAGTTGACCGACATAGAGCATCTGAAAGCATTCGACACGGAAGGATATTCGTTTGCACCACAACTATCAAGCGACAAGGAATGGATATTTATTCGTTAAACAGGTCTTGTTTTTTCATCAAATTTGAATAACTTTGTATAGCAGAAAGAATAACAATTTTAATATAAAATAGAAAATGAAAAAAGTAGTATTAATTCGCCACGGTGAAAGCACTTGGAACAAAGAGAACCGTTTTACAGGTTGGACTGATGTAGACTTAACTGAAAATGGTGTACAAGAAGCTATCAAAGCAGGTAAATTGCTTAAAAAAGAAGGTTTCAAATTCGAAAAAGCATATACTTCTTACTTGAAAAGAGCTAATAAAACATTGAATACAATCTTAGACCAAATGGATTTAGATTGGGTTCCTGTTGAAAAATCTTGGCGTTTGAACGAGAAACATTATGGTATGCTTCAAGGATTGAACAAAGCTGAAACCGCTGAGAAATACGGTGACGAGCAAGTTCTTATCTGGAGACGTAGCTACGATGTACCTCCTACTCCGCTTGATGCTAACGACCCTCGTTCACCTTATCTAGACCCTAGATATAAAGGTGTCGACAAAAAAGATCTTCCTCTTACAGAAGCATTGAAAGACACTGTGGATAGAATACTTCCATACTGGAACGATACTATTTTCCCTTCATTGAAAGATCACAACGAAATTATTGTTGCTGCTCACGGTAACAGCCTTCGTGGTATCATCAAACATTTAAAGAACATCTCTGATGAAGATATCGTTTCGTTGAACTTGCCAACGGCAGTTCCTTACGTATTCGAATTTGACGAAAACAACAATCTTGTTAAAGATTATTTCTTGGGCGATCCTGAAGAAATCAAAGCTCTGATGGATGCTGTTGCAAATCAAGGAAAGAAAAAATAAGAATTTTATTCTATATGAAAAAGGTTGCCCGATGGGACAACCTTTTTTTATGTTCTTACTCTACATTCGTATCATCCATGTGTCATTTTTTCAACTACTAATATCAATTAATACAGTAACAAAACTGCATTATATATTACTTTTGTTGTGATTAATCAGTTGCTAACCCCATTTAAAATCAGTATCATGAAAATACGTACATCGATTAGAATAACATTTGTTTTACTTTTGTTATTTTCTTCTACCAATATATACTCACAAAAACTCCCTCCCGTATTTACTAACAGCCAAAGTGATAAAGCACAACCATCTTCTCTCACCCGCTCGTATATATCTCCGACCCGAATAGTATGGATGAAATCAGACGGAGGAGCATCTATTCAGAACGAAGATCTTTTATTGCGGGAAGGGAACGGCCAAGCAGACTTATCAAATAACCCGACATGTATTCTAAAAAGTGACAGCACAGATCACCCTGCTATTGTTTTAGATTTTGGCAAAGAAATACATGGTGGCATGCAATTTATCACTGGTAGAACCAGTACCGGAAAACCGATCAAAATGCGTGTTCGCTTAGGTGAATCCGTTAGTGAAGTAATGAGCGATATTGGAGAAAAAGGAGCCACTAACGACCATGCCATCAGAGATCGGATTATAGACGTTCCATTACTAGGGAATATCGAAATAGGGAATTCGGGATTTAGATTTGTTCGTATCGATTTGGTTGAAAATAAAGCTGAGTTACAATTAAAAGAAGCAAGAGCTATACTTATCTATCAGGACATTCCTTATCTGGGTTCTTTCAATAGCAGTGACGACTTATTGAATAATATATGGTTAACAGGAGCATACACCGTTCACCTGAATATGCAGGACTATCTATGGGATGGTATAAAACGCGATCGCTTGGTTTGGGCAGGAGATATGCATCCCGAAGTATCTACAATAAATGCAGTATTCGGATACAACGATGTTGTACCCAAATCGTTAGATTTGAATAGAGATTTAACCCCTTTGTCCAACTGGATTAATGGCATCAGTTCATATTCGATGTGGTGGGTTATCATGCACAAAGACTGGTATATGCATCATGCCGATTTGAAATATCTGAAAGAGCAGAGAGCATATCTTATACCACTTCTTCGTCAATTATGCTCTATGATCGATGAAGAAGGTGTCGAAAAGTTGAACGGCTGGCGTTTTATGGATTGGCCTTCAAGCGAAAATCAAGAAGCTATACACGGTGGCTTACAGGCATTAATGGTATGGTCTTTGTCTGCCGGTAAAGATATGTGCCTTATTCTAAATGAAAAGGAAACTGCTAAAGAATGCGAAGAAGCTATTAACAAGTTAAAGAAACATATACCCGAAACAAATAATTCGAAACAAGCAGCAGCCTTATTATCGATTGTAGATTTAATTACCCCTACACAAGGAAATAGTGTTGTAACCAATAATGGCGTGCACGATTTCTCCACATTCTATGGGTATTATATGCTACAAGCAATGGCAAAAGCCGACAATTACGATGAAGCTATTGACTATATCCGCCAATATTGGGGTGGCATGCTAAGCATTGGTGCTACAACATTCTGGGAAGACTTTAATATTGATTGGCTTGAGAACGCTTCTCCGATAGATGCGCCGGTACAAGCAGGCAAAAAAGATATACACGGAGATTATGGAAATTACTGTTATGTCGGCTTACGCCATAGCCTTTGTCATGGATGGGCCTCAGGTCCGACCGCATGGTTAACAGAACATGTACTAGGTATCCAAGTGATCGAAGCTGGCTGTAAAACAATAAGGATAGAACCTCATTTGGGCAATCTCGAATTTGCAGAAGGCTCCTTCCCTACACCTTACGGGCTTGTAAAAGTGAAACATACAAAAGATGTAAATGGAAAAATAACATCTAAAATCGATGCACCTAAAGGAGTCAAAATCATTAAATAAATTAGGAAAATAAAAATAATACGTCTATCTTTGCACCGCTTAATTATAAGCCCGTGTGATGGGAATAAGGAAGCAATCCTTGATTTGAGTAACACATTTAAAATTAAAAGATGAAAACATTTGAATTAACAGGTTCTCTAAGAAACGACCTAGGTAAAAAAGCTACTAAAGCTTTCCGTAAAGAAGACAAAATCCCTGCTATTATATATGGTGGAGAAGATGCTAAAGCTATTCACTTTTCAGTTACAAACAGCGATGTTCGTAAATTGATCTATACTCCGGAGATTTTCCTTATCGATCTTAATCTTGACGGAACAAGCTACAAAGCTATCCTTAAAGATGTACAAATACATCCGGTGACTGATGCAATCCTTCACCTTGACTTCCTTCACATCTTTGATAACAAACCGGTAACTATCGAAGTTCCTGTTGTTCTTGACGGACTTGCAGAAGGTGTTAGAGCAGGGGGTAAACTATCTCTTGACTTACGTAAACTGAAAGTTAAAGCTCTCTACAAAGATATTCCTGAAAAACTGCATGTTGACGTAACACCGCTTGCACTAGGAAAATCGGTACAAGTTGGCGAACTAAGCTTCGACAACCTAGAGCTATTGAATGCCAGCAATGCAGTTGTATGTCGTGTTCAATTGACTCGTGCAGCAAGAGGTCTTGCAGCTAAAAATGGCTAATTGATTTAGAAAAATAATCAAATGAAATACTTAATTGCCGGCTTAGGTAATATTGGTAGCGAATACCACTATACCCGCCACAATATAGGATTCAGAATATTGGACGCTTTAGCTGAAGCGTCCAATATTGTTTTTACAGACAAGCGTTACGGCGAGGTTGCCGAATTGAAAGTCAAAGGAAGAACACTCATCCTGCTAAAACCTTCAACTTACATGAACCTCAGCGGTAATGCCATTCGTTATTGGATGCAACAAGAAAAGATTCCAATCGAGAATCTACTTGTTATAGTGGATGACCTTGCGTTACCATTCGGCTCATTACGCCTCAAAGGAAAAGGCAGTGATGCCGGACATAATGGATTAAAACACATCCAGACAACTCTTGGCACTCAGAATTATGCCCGCTTAAGATTCGGTATAGGCAGCGACTTTAACAAAGGAGCACAGGTAGACTATGTACTCAGCCGATTCTCGAAAGAGGAAGAAGATGCCCTGAAAGAGAGATTTACAACCTGCGAGGAAATAATAAAGAGCTTCTGTCTGGCTGGACTCCAAAATACGATGAATCAATATAATAAAAAATAAAGATTGATTGACATGGCTGAAAAAGAAGGAAAAAGCGAAGTAAGAATAGATAAATGGCTGTGGGCTGTACGCCTGTTCAAAACACGTACCATTGCTATCGAAGCGTGTAAAAAAGGACGCATCACGATGAAAGGCATGAACATTAAACCATCGCGTATGGTTAAGGTCGGCGACATCATTGAGATACGCAAACAGCCTATTACCTACTCATTCGAGGTGCTTGATCTTACAGAAAGAAGAATGGGAGCAAAACTTGTTTCCGGATTCATGAAGGATGTAACACCTGCCTCTCAACTGGAGATACTCGAATTGTCAAAAGCCAGCGGCTTTGTAGACCGTGCCCGAGGCACAGGCAGACCCACAAAAAAAGACCGTCGCGAATTGGAACAATTCTCCGACGACTACTCATTTTTTGACGAATGGGATCTGGATAATGAATAACAAATACAACCCCAATAATTAATGCCTTGCAGATAAACTGTAAGGCATTTTTCTTTGTCAATAACTTTTTCTAAAAAATATTGCATATTATTTTTTATTAAATAACTTTGCTTTTGAATTGGTGTTACATAATCCGCAATCTTCGGATGAGTAATGAAAAGGGAATCAGGTGTAAGTCCTGAACAGTCGCGCTGCTGTAAACTCTACAATAGTGTTTGTACAAAGCCCCAACCACTGTCAGAAACAGTGAACAGTAAACAGTAAACAGTAAACAATAATTTAGTTGATAACTGATAACTGATAATTGATAACTGATATGATGGGAAGGTAGTACAAAACAAGAGTGAGTCAGAAGACCTGCCAATAAACATAGATTTCGTCTTTCGCGATAAAGGACAGAGATAGTAAGTTAAATTATTATTTTACATTATTAGAGAAAATTCATAGATGCTTGTTTCATTACAAGCGCAGCCATCAGGCATATATGATTTTTCAGATATAGACGCTGTATGCAATATCTTTCGATAAAGATATCATCCAGTTTAGTCTAGCTCTATTCTCCCCTCCTTTTAAGGGAAAGAGATTGACAAATGATAATATAATAATCAAAGAAAGAGATTCCTAAAATACAATAGAGATCATCAAAGAGAATGTTTAATTAAAAAATTCAGATTATGAAAAAAATATGCCAGAAATGCTCTACTGCATTCGCTTGTAGAGAAGACAGAATAGAGTTGTGCCAATGCTCAAGAATAAGCTTGAATAGCGGAGTAAGAGATTACATAAAAGACAATTATGACAACTGTTTATGCCCCGAGTGCCTGAAAGAAACAAATGCATACTTTAATGCTTGCGTTATTAATCCAGCATATCTTGAAAAAATAAATAAAGCAAAAATCGGCTAAGCAATATCCGTCTATAAAACAGAGATATACGAAAAACTTAGTTTTTATTCACATAATCCTTAAAAATAAGTCAATAATTAGTTAAGATGTATAGGTAAGTTTGATTAAATTTGATGCTAGAAAACATGATCTGAATAGAAGCTTTATTCCTTCTTGGATCTAATTAATGATCTCTTGCATAATCGGTAGTTATGCAAGAGGTTCTTAATGCGGAATAAAAAAGAATAATATATATAATAAACAAGTAATAAAAACACTATGTTACAAGAATTTACTCTAAGTGAAGGTAAGGCAATTATCAATTTCACATTGAAATATTGCGACTCTCGTCAAAAAATACTTTGCAGTTACGGGTTTAATAAAGTTATAGAAACTTTTATTAAGAAATTGAAAAAAGAAGATGTGATCATCTACGATTTTTATATCAAAACATTCAAGACTGATGATGTATTTGCTAAAACGTTGATCGAAGTATTTAAGCTTCTTTCGGTTTGCGACACCGAAGAAGTAATGAGGGTTGATAATAAATACAATATCTTTTTCGAAGATAAAGACTTATTCATAGAACTGATAGAACTTTTATATACATTCTGGCGCAAACTCGAACGTTATACCATAGTACACAATAGCATTATTGGTGATGGATTGCAAAGTGTTCGTTTCATTCAGGCAAACGAATTATTTAACGAATTGGTACTATCACTATACAGACGTGTTGAAGAAACTGTTATGGGCTATCAACATCATGTATACCGCCAATTAATAGCCGGTGCAAATGCAGGACTTACCCTTAGCGACATATCGTGGAACTGCCCTATTGAATACAATGGGTTAACTACAATACCGTTTATCACATCGGTAGTATTCAACCCTCCGTTTATTTCTTACACAAAAAGAAATACTCGCGATGGTATCTTTCAGGAGCATAAAGAAAATCCGTTAGAGAATATTGTTCTAAATGAAAGCGACTGGTTCTTGTTCCCTGCCAAAGTAGGTAATATGCTCACATTCGTTTATTTCCACAAGGATTTCATGTCTCACGGATTCAGCTTATCCAATCTGTTCGAATTAGCTAAAGAAAGCGAATATATTGGTAAAAAACCCGATATGATATACCTGTTCGGATATCCTGACGGACATGATGAGAAACGAACATTCTACTATAAAGATAAAAAGAATGACATTCTGATAGGATATGCTAACCACTGCGACGAAATCGATTATTTTGGATACATGAAAAAGATGTTGCTTACATTGCACAACATCAAGCAAATGGAAAACGATCGTCTTCCTATTCATGGTGCTATGGTAAATATAGCATTGAAGAACGGTAAAGAGGCGAACATCATCATTATGGGAGATAGTGGCGCTGGAAAATCGGAAAGTCTGGAAGCCTTCCGCTCTTTGAACGAAAGTTATATACGCCACATGCGTATCATATTCGATGACATGGGTTATCTGAAGAAAGAAGAAGATGGTACGATTAAAGGCTACGGTACTGAGATCGGTGCATTTGTACGTGTAGATGATCTTGATCCTGCTTATGCTTTTGCACAATTAGACAGAGGTATCTATACCAATCCCGATAAAATAAATGCGCGTGTAACAATACCGGCAGCTACTTACGATATTATTTCGAGAGGATATAAAGTAGATTACTTCCTTTACGCAAATAACTATGCTGAATCGATTGATAAAATCAGTTTCTTCACCAATCTACCGGATGCAATAAAAGTATTTGAAGATGGCGCCCGTAAAGCAAAAGGAACCACAACCGAAAAAGGCCTCGTGAAATCGTATTTCGCCAATCCATTCGGACCGGTACAGGAGAAAGAAGTTGCACAGAAACTTATTCATCAATATTTCACCGACATGCACAAAAATGGTGTTAAAATCGGAGAAATTCACACTTCATTAGCTATCGACGGCCGTGCAAAAGATGGTCCTCGCGAAGCTGCCGAAGAGCTATTTACATTGATAAACAAATAAAATATATAGGGTAAATGTAAGTGGTGTAGAGGAAGACACTATAAATCCATCGAACATTTACCCGCATATTAATGTTTAGAACAAGACTATGAATCATAGTGAACTAATAAAAAACAAGCCTATGAGCAATGGAAAAACGTTGATGCACGAAAACATCAAACTACTTGGCAATCTACTTGGTAAAACAATAGCAACGGCCCAAGGGGAGGAGATGTTAGCATTGATAGAAAAAATCAGACGTCTATCAAAAGCATCACATGGAGGCGATGTAGAATCGCATAAAGAATTGGTAAAAACACTTCAAAATCTGAAAGATGAAGAATTTTTACCGGTAGCCAGATCTTTCAATCAATTTCTGAATCTGACCAATACTGCAGAACAGTATGATAGCGTATCGCCTCATGCTCAGGGAGCTGAGAATCCGGTAGAATTCCCTGCTATTTATGAGAAATTGAAAGCAGCTAATTTAAGTGATGAGCAAATCAGAGAATCGATAGAAAAAATATCTATCGACTTGGTATTGACTGCGCACCCTACTGAAATAAACAGACGATCTCTTATCAATAACTTGAACCAAGTAGATGCCTGTCTTGCCCAATTAGACCATGACGATTTAGCGGATTATCAAAAGACTCAGATATTGCGTCGATTAAAACAATTGATAGCTCAATACTGGTATACCGACGAAATACGCCAACGCCGTCCGACTCCTAATGAGGAAGCAAAATGGGGGTATGAAGTTGTAGAAAATAGTCTATGGGAAGCTGTACCTAGCTACCTGCGAGAGCTAGAAGAGCAAATGCAGAAAACAATGTCGTTCAGATTTCCGATCGACGCGCGCCCGATACACTTTTCTTCGTGGATGGGTGGAGACCGTGATGGTAATCCGAACGTAACTTCTACTGTTACAAGAGATGTATTACTAGATAGCAGAAAAAGAGCAGCAAAGCTTTTCTTAAATGATACTGAAATTCTTGTGAAAGAACTCTCCATGTCGGTATGTACTGACGAATTCAGAGAATATATACAAGACAACGAGATACAAGAACCTTATCGTGAGTTGATGAAACGTCTACGTACAAAACTAAAGAAAACAGTTCTGTATCTGGACGCTTCTATCGAAGGGAAGAATCCCGAGCTGACAGACGATATTCTTATACATAACGAGCAACTATGGGAACCATTATACGCATGCTACAAATCGTTAGTGGCATGTAATATGCAGATCATAGCCGATGATAAACTTTTAGACACGCTTCGTCGGGTACGTTGCTTTGGACTGACTTTGGTTCAAATAGATATTCGTCAGGAGAGCACCAACCATTCGGAAGCACTTTCTGAATTGACCCGCTATCTTGGATTAGGAGATTACATGGCGTGGACAGAAGACGAGAAACAAATCTTCCTGATAAAGGAACTAAACTCTAAACGTCCGTTGATCCCTCACAACTGGGAACCCAGCCCTGAAACCAAAGAGGTATTGGACACATGCAAAGTCATCGCGCAAACACCTAAAGGAGCAATTCCTACATACGTGATTTCGATGACACGTACACCGTCCGATATTCTTGCAGTATACTTATTGCTAAAAGAAGCTGATTGCCCATATACAATACCTGTAACCCCATTATTCGAGACTCTGAACGACTTGAATAATGCAAATAAAATAATGCAGGATCTGTTTAATGTAAGTTGGTATAAAGGTATCATCGAAAACAAACAGATGATAATGATCGGTTACTCCGACTCAGCTAAAGATGCCGGAGCACTAGCTGCGGGATGGGCACAATACAGCGCACAGGAAGCGCTGATCAAAACCTGCGAAGAAGCCGGTATTACTCTTACGCTATTTCATGGTCGCGGTGGTACAGTCGGTCGTGGTGGTGGCCCTGCTAAAGTCGCTTTATTTTCGCAACCTCCGGGCTCATTAAAAGGTGGGCTTCGCGTAACGGAACAAGGTGAAATGATCCGCTTCAAATTGGGTTTACCCGACCTTGCTATCAAAACACTATCTCTATACACCGATGCCATTCTGGAAGCTAATCTTCTACCCCCTCCTGCTCCTAAACAAGAGTGGAGAGAACTGATGGATCAGCTATCCGGTATATCGTGCGAGCAATACCAAGGAGTAGTACGTAGAGATCCTGATTTCATTCCGTATTTTTATAGCGCTACACCCGAATCAGAGTTAGGCAAACTACCCCTAGGCTCTCGTCCTGCTAAACGCCGTCCGAATGGCGGTGTAGAGAGTTTACGCGCCATACCTTGGATATTCGGCTGGACTCAGAACAGACTGATGATGCCGGCTTGGTTAGGAGCAGGAGCTGCTTTACAACATGCTATCAACGAAGGTAAAGCAGATACATTGAAGAAAATGTATAAAGACTGGCCTTTCTTCGGAACACGTATAAGCATGCTCGAAATGGTATTCGCTAAAGCCGATTCCCGCATATCTGAATATTACGATCAAAGATTAGTAGACGATTCTAAATCACTTGAATTGGGTAAGAAACTCAGAACACAGTTGCAGGAAGATATAAAAACAATTCTTGCCATATCTGATGATGAATACCTAATGGAGAGTCTGCCTTCGGTTGCTGAAAATATTGCAATGCGTAATATTTATACTAACCCGTTGAATCTGTTACAAGTAGAACTATTACATCGTTGCCGTAAAGATGAGAATCATTCGCCTCAACTCGAATTGGCTCTGATGATTACTATATCGGGTATTGCAGCAGGAATGCGGAACACAGGGTGATTGTAAATTAACACTAATTATAAGAATAAAGCTCATAGCAATCATTTTTTATTGTTAGCATGGTTAAATCCTTAATCTATGTTTAATGAATTTGATTTCTATGAGTTTTTCTCTAATTTCGTACAGAAATAAACTGGATAATCTATTATGCAATATGAAATAAAGGCTCCAAAAGCCATAAACTCCACAATAAAGCTTCCGGCCTCTAAAAGCATTAGCAATAGAGCTTTAATCTTAAACGCCCTAAGCTTAAGTGATAAAAAAATCGAAAATCTATCGGATTGTGATGATACTAAAGTAATGATTGCCGCCTTCAACTCAGAGAGCAATCTTATTGATGTAAAAGCAGCCGGAACTTCGATGCGTTTTCTGACAGCATTTCTATCCCATTTCCCAGGCGAATGGATTATAACGGGTACAGAAAGAATGCGCGAGCGTCCTATACATATTCTTGTAGATGCATTAACATCGTTGGGTGCACGCATCGAATATTTAGGAAAGAAAGGATATCCTCCTCTCAAAATAAAAGGCAGCGCTTTAGATGGTGGCGAAATTCGCCTTTCGGGCGGAGTCAGTTCCCAATTTATATCAGCCCTTTTGATGATAGCCCCTACAATGTCTAAAGGGCTTATTATACATCTTGAAGGTGATATTATATCGATACCATACATTAAACTCACATTGGGTATGATGGCTCAATATGGAGTGAAAGCTCACTGGGAAGATAAAACAATAAGGATATACCCCGAAGAATATAAACCGGTACCTTATATGGTTGAATCGGACTGGTCGGCTGCGTCTTACTGGTACTCTATGGCTGCATTGGCTGATGATGCTAGGATAGAATTGAAAGGCCTGTTCAAAAACAGCATGCAAGGCGATTCTAAAGTTGCTGAGTTATTCTTAGATCTTGGTATTGAAACAAAATATACTGATGATGGTGTTATACTGACCAAGACAAATAGAATAACAAAGAAGTTCTTTCATAACTTCATCAATGAACCCGATTTGGCTCAAACATTTGTAGTCACTTGCTGCATGATGGATATTCCATTTTTATTTGCAGGACTACAAACGCTTAAAATAAAAGAGACTGATAGAATAGAAGCCTTGAAAGCCGAAATGAAGAAACTAGGATATGTGTTGACAGACAGTGAAAATAGCATTCTTGAATGGAACGGAGAACGTTGTATACCTGAAGAAGATCCAATTATTAAAACATATGAAGATCATCGTATGGCAATGGCGTTTGCTCCTGCAGCAATAAAGCTTGATCGTCTGAAAATAAATGAACCTGGTGTAGTATCTAAATCATATCCAAATTTTTGGGACGATCTTAAACTATCAGGTTATACGATAGAATAAAGAAACAAAATAACAAAAAAGGCCTGCTTTTAGAAAGCAGGCCTTTTTTATTCTATAAAATATATAATTAGCTCTTTTTTATCATATCTTTTAATGAGATATCTCTTACGCTAGGCTTACGGAACAGCAAAGCTCCAATACAGATTCCTATTGCCAATGTGAACAATAAAGACATGGTCAGCATAAGGTTATGAGCCATATCTACCAAAATATGCGGATCATTTTCGACAATAGATAAATCAGTTATTTTTATCCCTGCTAACATTGTTTTGTAAGCGAACATGCCGGGAATCATCGTAATACATGCAGGCATAGTAAAGACTACGGGTGGATTATCCACTTTGTGAGCCACAAATATACCGACCAACCCTACTGCCACAGAACCTGCAAGAGTAGCTGTAATCAAGCCGAAATCGAGCTGAGTAAGTATAAAACGGACGCAATGCCCCATACCGCCCAACAATCCGGCAACCCATAGAATACGCTTAGGTGAGCCAAATAAAATAGCCCAACAAAAACCTACGACGAAGGCAATTCCAAAATCACGTAATACTGTAAATATCGAAAGTTCCATCAGTTCTTAATTGAAATTATTAATACCTATAAGGGTGATACACAAGGTCATTCCAGCCGCTATACATAAGAGTATAAATCCACCGAACAATGCTCTGTTGATTGCCGCAGGCAAATATCCTTCTATCAAATCTATCACGCAATTGATCAGAGGCACACCCGGTATAAGATACAACACTGCTGTTGCCATTGCGGCTTCAGGATGAGCGCCTATATTAAAAAGCGTTCCCAATCCCGTAATTAGGGTTGTGATAAATGCAGCTATACTTATCGAAATCATTGCATTAAAATTCATACTGGCAACTTTCACCCGGAAAGTAGAACCTACTGCTGCCGCAACGAATGCGATCAATGCATTGTATATATCTCCGGAAGAAAACATGCACAGCCCTGCACACGAAAAACCGACAGCTATTGCGACTTGCCAGCTTTTGTAATTAGGCTTCGCCTTTATGGCTGCAAATTCTTTTTCAGTCTCCTCTATCGATAGATTTTCATCCTGAACCTTCCACGATAAGTGAGATATGTTTGTAAGCACGGCCAGATGGACACTGTAAATAGGTGATGTCTTATAAGACGTGACTGTATTCTCCGGATTATTTTTATCTTTTACTTTTACCAACAATCCTTTGAATGTAGGGTCCATGTTAATCTCGAACCCCCATGTATTAGCCAGTCTATTAATGTTACTATTGATTCGGCCACAATGAGCACCCGACGAGAGAAGGAATGTTCCCATATCGAGTATCAGATCAGCAAAACGTTGAGCCGGTATATGTTCTTGCACTATTTCTTTATTTTTATCCACTGGCATGGTCATATCTAAATGATAGATAACTATAACGCTATATATCTTTTCTTTGTTTATTTATTTGTCATAATCTGCAATACGAGCTTATCCGTTTCCTGCATACCGATAGCACCGATACTAGTCAGATTCTCAATGGTCTTATCCACATCATTATCTACAATTCCTTCGATAGAAGTAACCACCTTATTCTCTATAGCCATAATAGCCGAAAGAACAGCTGTAGATACTCCACTCGATATTTTAAGGGCACAACTGGGTTTAGCCCCGTCGCAGATCATTCCGGTAATATTACCTACCATATTTTTCACGGCAAAAGTAATCTGATTATAATCTCCACCCATCAGATAAGTTATACCACAACTAGCACCCGTAGCAGCAGCTACACATCCGCACAGAGCAGACAAACGACCTAGTTTTTGTTTTATATACACTACCGTCAAGTGGCTTAATATTAATGCCCTGATTAACTGCCCTTCTTCCGCTTTTATATCTTCCGCATAAGCCAATACAGGTAATGTTGCTGTAATACCTTGATTTCCGCTACCCGAGTTACTCATCACAGGAATCATTGCACCATCCATACGAGCATCGCAGGCAGCAGCCGTATATGAAAGCATGTGAGATAACATCGTATCTCCAAAAATCTGTTTACCAAGAGTACCTGTTACCGTTTTTGCCACATTATGACCATAACTACCTTCGGATGACAACTTTGATGCAGCACGGTTCAATTCAGCAGCTTTCAAGATAAAGCGAATATCGTCTATGGGAACATTCATTGCAAAATCATAAACTTTGCCAAAGGCTAATACGATTTCGTCATTGCAATGCTGCTCGCATATATCATTTTCCTGACTGTATAATACCTCTTTATTTTTTTCGATATAAGAAAAATTGGTATGAGTCGTTTTTATAATAACAGTTGAACTGTCGTTCCCACTCATACAGTGAACTTCGATATACAACTTGTCACATACGCCATCTTTTAGTCCTATTTCGATCTTTTTGTCAGCTATGTATTGTTTTCCCTCTTCCAGTTTATCGCTGGTCAAATCTTTGAGTACCTGCAATCCGTATTCACTTTTACCCACTAAGGCACCTAATGCAATAGCTATTGGTAAACCAACCATCTTTGTACCGGGGATGCCTACCCCCATCGCATTCTTAAGAATATTTGCACTTAATAGCACACTTATCTTTTCGGGACGCTCGCCTAGAGTCTCTGCTGCTTTGGCTACACATAGCGATACAGCCGTGGGTTCAGTACAACCAATAGCCGGAACAACTTCTTTTTTGATAAGGTCTATTATTTGTTTTTCTTCCGAACAACTTAGCATATTATTTAGTACTTTTATTGATTCCAAGTACAAAGATAGACCTTCTTTTTTTTCTTTAGTCAATATATAAATTTTATTGACAGATTATCTTTGTCTATTACTGTTAAAACCCTATTTTTGCCTTATAAAACGAATGAGCTGCTTTACATTATGAACAAAAAAAAGAAAATATATGTTATCATAAATCCTGTTTCGGGAACGTCGTCGAAACAAGGACTACCAACTAAGATAGCTCAAGCTTTGGATCCTCATAAATTTGACGTTCATATCTTTATAACAGGCTATGCAGGCCATGGTTCAGAAATAGCCAGTCAAGCAATTAAAGACAAGGTAGATTACGTGATTGCAGCAGGTGGCGATGGCACCGTAAATGAAGTAGCACGCACGCTTATCGGGTCTGATATTGCATTAGGAATTATCCCTATGGGATCGGGCAACGGCTTAGGACGCGAGTTAAACATACCAACTGATGCAAAGAAAGCTCTGGCTGTTATTATGGAAGAGAATGTAGTTTCTATCGATTATGGCAAGGCTAACGGACACATATTTTTCTGCACATGCGGTGTCGGATTCGATGCTGTTGTAGCAGAGAAGGTATCAGGAAAAAAGAGTAGAGGTTCACTTATGTATGTAAAGAATATGTTCGAATCTTTTATAGAACAGAAATCTGAAACTTACGAAATAATTTGTCCCGAAGGTACAATCAAAGATAAAGCGTTTGTAGTGACATGTGCCAACGCCTCTCAATATGGCTATAATGCACATATAGCCCCTCATGCCGACATACAGGACGGCTTGATGAATATATCGATATTGAAACCACTAACAATCCTCGATGTTCCGCAAACTACAGTCCAACTTTTCACTCGTAATCTGGACGACAATAAGAAAATGATAGAACTTCTAACTAAAGAAGCTACGATCAAACGAGAAAAAGAAGGAATAATGCATATAGACGGTGATCCGATACAAATGGGAAAAGAGATACATGTCATCATTATCCCTAAAGGCTTGAGCGTATTAGTACCAAAGAATCCACCTAAGAAACACCCACTAGATCCGCAAGAAATAATATTAAATATATTGCGATCGATATCAAAATAAAATAAAAGGGACACTTAAATTAAGTGTCCCTTTAGTATTCTTAGAAAGTCATATCGAATGATATACGAAATCCATCTTTACTGATATCCGGATGATCCAAATAGTTAAGACGGCGGACATAATCGATACGGAAAAATTTAAAAATATTCTCTATACCCACATTATACTCCATATATGGCGTATTACTCGTTGTATAAGTTGTTTGAGGTAATATCAGCAAGTCGTGATTGTATGTAGGGTTATTTCTTTTGCTTAATTCGCCATAGAATCCACGAAATCCTGCGACTTCTCTCCATTTGAGTACCTTAATAAAAGGTATACGATTGAAAAGCCATCCACCCATGTGGTAATAAACCTCCCATGTAACCTGAGAATCGTGAACAAATTCTAAAGGATTGATCATATAAAAACTTCCTTTTTGTATTGTATACGAGTTGTTGGCACTTGGTGTAATCAATAAAGGAAAAGGTATTTCGCCCCATATTTTCTCGGCTTGAGCAGAGAAGGTGAGTTTTCCAAATGGAGAAACCCATTTTTCTTTAAGAATAGAGAATGATGTTTTATTATAATCGTATTGACCACCTAAAACATCTTTCAAAGCAATAGCATGTGACAAATTTATTACGAATTTCTCCGAAGGAATCGCAAACCTCTTTCTTCGTTGTTGAAAGAACTTTTCATTTGGAGCATAACGTAATGCAAGGGATGTTTCCGTTATCTGAATATTGCTTACAGAGTATTTATTGCCCAATTCGTCGATCTTCTCAAATAATAGATTCCCTGCCGGACTCTCGTCTGATAATTGAGTTGATAAATTGAATGAAAAACCATTGTGATATTCTCTATTATAAGATACCTGCATTTGCCTGTTATAAGTCAATTTCTCATTTCTAGACGGTCTGATGGACATTAATATATTATCTCGTTCAGCCTGTAAAAATCGCTGACCAAGATTATTCATATCATATTTATAAGCAACTGTCAGATTATTCTGTGGATATTCATTTTTATGTTTTTCCACTTCATTGAACGCCCATGTAGCTTCACCATAATATTTGAATCGACCGTCGCGTGTTCCATAAGCTCCATAGCCATACAAAAATAAATTGGGATGAAAGTATTTTGTAGTTGTTGCTGTTAAACGAAAACGATTACCCTCAACCGGATTATAACTATAAAGAGTTGGTACAGTTCCTATCTCAATTTTATTAAGCTCGGGGACTTTTGATGTTTGTACATAGCCCGTCGAGATTATATTACCAGCATTCAACAATACTCTGAATAGAAAAACTTTGTTCATGTCATCCATCATCATATCCATACGATAATCTTTCTGATGATTCTCCGGACGATTTTCTGACCAGAATTCTTTTGGGCGTTTCAGATAATCTTTTTCGAAGCTAACAGGCGCTTCTAAATTATATACCGAATCCGGTGCTACCCCAAATTCGAAATCACTTAGTGTCTGGGTCTTGTCTACATAGAATTTTACTGCATCAAGCATCGATAAGTCCATTGCCATACGTTGTTCGTGTGGCACCCATTTACCAGATTCCGTCTGTATAAAATCGTGTTCAATAACCAACTCCTCCACAAAGTTGATATTCATTTTTTTAGGGGTTCTCAATATAGCTCTTTTCACGGCATAGGTACTGTCTGCTGTAATATAAAGCGTTCCGGTGAATCCTATATCTCTCGAATTGAATGGGGCAAAAGACAGGTTTATAACCTTTTGCCCGTCAATATAAACAGTATCGTTCAGATACCATTTGTAGAAATTAACGGAACTATGTTCACTCAATGGGCTAATAAAACTATGATAGAGAAGAGTTATAGAATTATCATAGATCGATACATCTTTGAATGTCTCGGCTATAATAGCATCTATACCCTCTGTGTCTATTACTTTGTCTATTCCCTCTATGTGATATCCTTTGACTATTTTCTTATTTGTCTTCGGTTCTTTACGATAATGGTTTTCCGATGTTTTTTCACGCAAAGAAAATGGTAAGATCGGTTTATTATCAATAATAGATGTATCAATATAATTGGGTAAAAACTTATATCTTTTGAATTGAGATTGTTCAGGTTTAAAATCGTTCAGAGCAAAGAATATCCGCTCATACTCATTGTACTGATAATATTCTTCTGATGTTATATTATTATCATGCTTATGTGCTATAACCTTCTTGATTAATTCGACAGCAGGATTATCTTTTTTGGAATATTTTTCTTTTTTAGGACGTACAATTACTTCCTGTAAAGCTAAGTCTTCGGGTTCTAAAAATATATCCTGCACGGTTGCTTTCCCTGCCGGAATTGTAAATTTCTTCGTTTTATATCCTATAAAAGAAGCTACGACAACAGTATTGTTATTCCTGTTACTCAATTTAAATTCCCCATCATTATCTGAAAAAACGCCATTAGTAGTATTTTCAAACTGAATAGTAACAAAGGGCAATGTTTCGAGAGTCAGGGAGTCTTTTATAATTCCCCTGATAGATGTGACATTTTGTGCAAGGGTATAGGTGCATGAAGTAAAGAAGAATATAAGAAATATACCAGCTTTTTTATTGATAATATTGTATAGTAACGTTTTATTCATTAATTAAATTATTGTAATTGTAGCCCTTAGGCATTTATTACGAAATCAAGAGTAAACCCCATGTAAATAACGAGTTTACTCTTGATTTGTTTTGACAATAAAGAATTATTATCAATTAATTCATCAATTTGCGATAACGTATACGCTTCGGTTCTACATTACCCAAACGAGCTTTTTTGTTTTCTTCGTAATCACTATAGCCACCTTCGAAATAGAATACTTCCGAGTTTCCTTCGAATGCCAGTATATGTGTACAAATACGATCTAAGAACCAACGGTCATGCGAAATCACAACAGCACATCCTGCGAAATTTTCAAGACCTTCTTCCAAAGCACGTAGTGTATTTACGTCAATATCATTGGTCGGCTCATCGAGTAAGAGCACATTTGCCTCCGATTTCAGAGTTAAAGCCAAATGTAAGCGATTACGTTCACCACCAGATAGTACACCACAAAGTTTTTCCTGATCTCCACCTGCAAAGTTGAAGCGGGAAAGATAAGCACGAGCGTTAATTTCTTTTCCACCGACACGTACAAATTCAGTACCTCCCGATATTACCTGATATACTGTTTTGTTAGGATCAATATCAGTATGCGATTGATCTACATAACCAATCTTTACAGTTTCGCCCACCTCAAAGGTTCCTTTATCGGCAGTTTCCAATCCTTGTATAAGGCGGAACAAGGTTGTTTTACCGGCTCCATTCGGCCCAATAATACCAACAATACCCGATGGTGGAAGCATAAATTCTAAATTATCGAACAGTAATTTATCTCCAAAGGCTTTACTAACACCATGTGCTTCGATTACCTTATTACCCAAACGAGGACCGTTAGGGATAAATATCTCGAGTTTCTCTTCACGTTCTTTTTGATCGGAGTTCAATAATTTTTCATACTCATTCAGACGAGCACGACCTTTTGCCTGACGGGCTTTAGGAGCCATTCTCACCCAATCCAGCTCGCGTTCGAGTGTCTTGCGGCGTTTGCTGGCTTGCTTTTCTTCCTGCTCCATACGCTTGGTCTTTTGCTCCAGCCACGAAGTATAGTTTCCTTTCCAAGGAATACCTTCACCTCTGTCTAGTTCAAGAATCCATCCTGCCACATGATCAAGGAAATAACGGTCATGCGTAATACAGATAACTGTTCCCGCATATTGTTGTAAATGTTGCTCTAACCAGTCAATCGATTCAGCATCCAAGTGGTTAGTCGGCTCATCGAGCAACAATACATCCGGTTCTTGAAGCAATAAGCGACATAATGCAACACGACGAGCTTCCCCTCCCGATAGATTTGCAGCTAATTGATCTTCCGGCGGACAACGGAGGGCATCCATCGCACGCTCCAGTTTACTATCTATGTTCCAAGCATCGGTAGCGTCTATTTTGTCTTGAAGTTCTGCCTGACGGGCAAGGAGTTTGTCCATCTTGTCAGCATCTTCATAGTTTTCGGGCAATCCGAACAATTCATTTATTTCCTCATATTCTTTGAGGGTATCCATGATTGGTTGTACACCTTCCTGTACAATTTCTTTTACTGTTTTTGTCGGATCTAATTTCGGATCTTGCTCCAGATAACCTACCGAAAATGTTTTATCAGATACAACTTCGCCTTGAAATTCTTTTTCTATTCCGGCAATAATTTTCAGGAGGCTCGATTTTCCTGAACCATTCAAACCTATGATACCGATTTTAGCACCATAGAAAAATGAGAGATAGATGTTTTTTAATACTTGTTTTTGTGGAGGATAAGTTTTGCTTACCCCAACCATCGAAAATATAATTTTCTTATCGTCCGACATATTTCCTTATTTTTTCTTAATTTGTTTTATATATTTATTGCTTAGGCTAGAATCTACTGACAAGTCATATAAAATACCATCTCTGAAAGATTTACGCTCCATTACCACTTCTTCCAATACTGTTGTATGTCCTAGTGTTAAATTATTCAATTTATCTAATTCTTCATACTCACCAAGAGGTATAAATTGATCGAGTGCCTCTAGTACTACTGTACTATCGGTGAAGCTCTTTACCCTGTAAACTTGTACAGGATCGCTATATTCTTTATTTGCTAGTACGAAATCTCCTTCAACTAATGAATTTATCCACGATGCTTGGATTTCTTTATCATAAGCTTTCGCATAGTTTTCTACTGCATCTGTACCTGTCTTCTTGTGGTCAAAAACCATTTGAGCAAAAACATATCCTAAAACAGATAAAATGATAACTACAATTAAAATAAGTTTACCTCCCCGCTGAAAAAATGACGGTTGATGCTCTGATTTCTTTTGAGCGACTAATTTCAGAGTTTCGTTATCCCATTGGCTTTTAGACATTTTCTTACCTGTTGCTTCATTAATAACATCGACTCTAACGGTCGTCATAGAAATAATTCCCCACATGGTATTTCCATATGCTTCTGTTACGACTAGTTTGGCATTTTGATTGTTAAATAACTGATTTAGTTTAATTGATTCTAACTCCGAAAAGCGATATGATAAGAGCATAATTAAATATTATTTTTGATATAAAAAGCGTTTGATACTTCGTTTTGGTGTCTTTTCAAATTCCTGATCTTGTAATCTGAAATTCGTTACCTGACTATAATTAGGCAATCGCTTGTTTATTGTTTTCAATTCGGACACAAAGATATTGGAATAATCCTTCTCTTTCAAATCATTCCTTGTCATATAGTCTTTATCAGGATAAATAAGAGCTATTAATTTACCGTTTTCTTCTATTATGAGCGATTCGCCTACATAAGGAGAGTTATTAAAAAAGTCTTCTATTTCTTCCGGATATATATTTTGTCCCGACGAACTAAGAATCATTGTTTTGCTGCGTCCTTTTATATATACAAACCCCTCATTATCAACTATACCAATATCACCTGTTTTTAGCCAACCATTACTATCTAACACAGCTTTTGTTGCATCAGGATTTTTATAGTAGCCAAGCATTACATTCTCTCCTCTTACTACTATTTCGCCTATCTCTGTTTGCGGATTAGGCGAGTCCACCCACACTTTCATCCTGTCTACTGCACGTCCACAAGATCCCGGCTTGTATGTCTTCCAATATTCGTAAGTAATCAACGGACCGCATTCTGTCATGCCATAGCCCACTGTATATGGAAACTTAATATCAGACAAAAATTGCCCTACCTCTTTATTAAGAGCAGCTCCACCGATAACAACTTCCTCTAATTTGTTCCCGAATATAGGCATAAGTTTTTCTGCTACTTTTGCATATATTTTCTTTCTGAAAAATGGTATCTTCCGCAACGTTTTTACAGGCTGCTTATTCAATTCGACGAATACTTTATTTTGAATTATCTTTTCGATAATCAATGGTACAGCTAAAACGAGAGTAGGATTCACTTTCGAAAAAGCATCCAGTATAATCTGCGGCGAAGGCACACGTGTTAAGAAGTGAATATGAGACCCTTTAGCTATCGACAATAGTACTTCGAAAGCTAGTCCATACATATGTGCCATAGGCAACATACACACAATGCCGTCTCCTGCCTTTACAAATTGGATATTATCTATTGCGTAGCGAGTATTAGACCATAGGCTACGATAAGGTATCATCACACCTTTAGGACTACTTGTTGTGCCTGATGTATAGTTCAACACAGCCATTTCTTCAGGTTCCTCATCGTGAAAGGTCACATTAGATTTAGAATATCCATTTGGGTACTTCTCCTTAAATACTATTTCCCATTCAGCATAAGTAGCAAGAAATTCTTTATTACGTGCCTTTAGTACTTCAAAGTCGTCAATCATCATAATAGTCTCGAGCGCAGGCATTTCTACCGGATCGAGTTTTGCCCACACCGATTCACCGACAAAGAGTATTTTAGCATCGGAATGATTCACTATATTATGAACACTTTCGCCACTAAACTCATGTAGAATAGTTGTTATAATAGCTCCATAACCAAGTGATGCAAAAAAAGATATTGCCCAATTTGCAGAGTTACGTCCACAAACAGCAATTTTGTCTCCTTTTTTAATATCAAGAGTATCGAACAGTATATGTAACTTTGCTATTTCGCGGGCAAAATCTTTATACAAATATGTATCTCCATTATAATCAGTTAGCGCAGGCCTGTCCCAATTATCGATAATCCCATCTTTGATGAGTGTCAGAAATTTATTGTCATTCATATTGAATACGTTATTAAACAGTTTGTTAATACAATACCTCCTCTTCAAGTAAACTATATTCAAATAAGTGTAAATAGAAATACAGTCACTTACAGAAGCAATGAAAAGCCTTTTACTCTTGACTTACATTTATAACAAACTAAAGTGTACAAATGTAAGTAAAATCTAAGAATTTGTCTAAAATTTTCAGATTTGAAGTTTAGAATGAGCAAAAGCCTCTCTAACAGCTAAAAATAGATATTATAAATTAAACCATTCCGAATTTATTGAATTAATTCAACTAATTTGCACCTTTTTAGTTACGATATGAGTAAGAAGCAATAAATTAGTTATTTTTGTGTTTTATATTATATATATTATCTGCTTGATTATAGGTGTTACATCATAAAAAAATAAATGCGCTATTACTCATAATCAGCGTATTGTTCGTTTTTCTATATTCGTCGTGTTCAAACAAAAAGAATACGACTGTTACACGTGCATACCATTCCATCAATACACGTTACAATATACACTTCAATGCCGAAGAGGCGTATAAAGAAGCACTCAAAGCAAAAAACAACAGCAGAAACGATAATTTATCGCAGATACTCAATATATTCCCCGACAATTCGGATACAACGAAACAAGAAGGTTCCGGCAGTTTTACTACTACAATTGATAAAACGACTACCGCAATAAAGCTCCACTCTATAAAGACGAAACCGTCTCGAAATCCTAATCGTCGGAATGATGTCCGTTACCAGGCATGGTTACAACAAAAAGAATTCAATCCATTTCTACAAAACACATGGCTGCTATTAGCTAAAGCCGAATTTCAGGATGGAGATTATTTACGTTCTATCACTACCTTTCTGTATATCACTAAAATATATAGTACAAATCCTGAGATTGTAAGTGAATGCCGTTTGTGGATAGCCCGCGCATATACCGAGATGGGCTGGATGTATGAAGCGGCAAATGTATTACATAAAATGGAACTCGCAGGCGGACCTCCCGAGAAACACAGAGGACTATATGCAGCGGTAAAAGCAAATTATTTGGTTCGCAATAATGAATTTGAAGAGGCTATCCCTCATCTGATTTATGCTATTGACAAAGAAAGAGACCGCACTCAAAAAATGAGAATGAGGTATCTTTTGGGACAAATCTATACCAAGTTAGGAGATAAAACTAATGCAAATCTGGCTTTCCGATCTGTAAAAGGGTTAAGTACACCATACAGATATGTATTCAATGCAGAACTTCGTCAAATGGAACTATCTGAGCTAAGTACGAAAGAAACGGTAGCCCGATTGGACAAAATGGCAAGGAGTTCAAAAAATGAAGATTATCTCGATCAAATATACTTTACTATAGGTAATACTTATTTGCAACAGCAGGATACCACAAAAGCAATAGAAAATTACCGAAAAGCAATAGAAAAAAGTAAGCGCAACGGATACGACAAAGCGATTGCTCAGGTTACACTGGGCGATCTGTATTATAATCAGCGGGAATTTATTTCAGCACAGCCATTTTATGCAGATGCTTTGAGTCAATTGAAAAAAACACATTCTGATTATGCTAGAGTAGCACTTCGTTCATCTGTATTAGACGAATTGGTAGTACACGCAAAAGTATTACACGAACAAGACAGCCTTCAACACCTTGCTCAATTGCCCGAAACGGAACGCCTGGACATAATCAACAAAAAAATAGAAGGCCTGAAGAAATCTGAGGCCGAAAAGATAAAAGCTGAGGAACTGGAAAAACTCCAAGAAGAACGCAATGAACGAATTTCGAGTTGGGATGATCTCGAACGGGAAAGTTTATTCCAAAACAATAATCCGACACCTCCTGCACAACAGCAGCAAGCTGCCAATTTTGGTCAGCAGGGTGATGTTACATCTTTCTATTTCTACAATCCGCAAACAGTGGAACAAGGTAAAATAGCTTTTCAAAATCAATGGGGCAATCGTAAGCTGGAAGATGATTGGCGCAGGCGCAATAAAGCGGCGTCATCTTTTGCTGATATGGACGAACCTGACGAGGATGCACCGGTAGATGATCAGCCAAAGGTGATAGAAGACAATAGCAATAGTAATATTGAGACAAAGGCTACAAACCAAGACATCTATTCGGTTGAATATTATTTACAGCAACTTCCTTTCACAGAAAAGGCTATAAAAGAATCGAACGACCTTATTGAGAATGCACTTTTCAATATGGGTAAGATATATAAATATAAATTGGGCGATTTGGATCTGGCAATCGATGCATTCACAACAGATATCAGGCGTTTCCCGAATACACCTAATCTGGAAGAAATTTATTATCAGCTATTCCTTATTTATATGCAGCAAGGCAATCACGATATGATGGCATCGTACCGCTCCCGACTGTTAACTGAATTCCCGCAAGGAGTGTATGCAAGACCTTTATCCGATCCTGATTATGAATGGAATTTCAGACACATGGCATCATTGCAAGATTCGCTTTATGAAGCTACATATCAGGCTTATTTGTCTACTGACACTAAAACAGTAAGGGATAACTATAATACGATACAGGACAAGTATCCGTTTGGAGATCTTATGCCTAAGTTTGCGTTCTTGAATGCATTGTCGTATGCTCAAACTCGTGATGCTGTCAACTTAGGTAATAATCTGAAAGAATTAATAGATAAATATCCTAAGGCTGATGTCACCCCATTGGCTACAGAAATACTCAGTCGAATAAAAGATGGACAAATACTATTATCAAACGGTTCGCCGATAAGAAGTCTGGACTGGAGCCGTGCGTTCCTTAGTGACAGCACGATGGTAGGAGAAGATGGTAAAACAATAGAATATTCCGATTCTTTGAATACACAGTATTTATTATTGCTTAGATTTAAAGCTAATTCAATAGACCGAAATGAATTACTATATCAGGTAGCGGATTATAATTTCTCTAATTATGTTATCCAGACATTCGATCTGAATTTTGAGACAGATAAAGTAACAGAAACTCTTCAAATAAGAGGCTTTGAGAAATTCTCGAATATACGTTCTTATATAAACAGAGCATTCGAAGAAGATGGACTTTTCCATCACATGGACACATCGATTGTAGCGATTCCTATATCCGTAGAGAATTATACGACCATGCTTCCACGCCTAGGGTTAGATGCATATATCACATTCTTCGCTGAACATTTCGGTGAACAGCTTCCTAATCTGATCAATTACTGGAAAACGCATGAAATACAGATGATTGAAACAGAAGATGATGAATTTGAGTATCCGGCAGATAAACCGTTGGTAGAACCAATAGAAGAAAAACTGAGCAGCGGAGACATAAAAGTCGTTCCTGATAATAACAAAGAAAAACCAGTAGATAATAAACAACCTCAAAAGAAAGACGAGGAGAAAAATAAAACAGATATAAATGCCGATGACTTATTGACTAAAGATCAGTTGGAGGCAGCAGGGAAAATAAATGATGCGCTAGAATCGGTTGAAGATATTGTAAATAACCCGGTAGACGGTATCAAAAACCTATTTGGTAAATTCAAGAATAAAGAAAAACTAACGAAGGAAGAAAAAGCAGCATTAAAAGAAGAACAAAGAATTGAAAAAGCCCGTCAAAAAGAATTGAAAGCTATTGAAAAAGCGAAACAAGATTCAATTAATAGTGCCGAAAAAGCAATTCAGGATTCTATCCAAAATGCTGAAAAATTGAAACTTCAACAACAAAGAGCTGCCGAACTGGAAAAAGAAAATACGGCGAAGGCTATCGCAAAGGAAAAACAAGACGCCATTAAACAACGGGAAGCAGAGCGTAAAGAAAAGATTCGTTTGCAAGAGGAACGTCGTCGTGAGCTCGAAAAAGAGCGTAAAGAAAAAGAGAAAGCCAGAGAACAGCTCCGTAAGCAGAAAGAAAAAGAAGCGGAGGAAAGACGTAAACAGCAAGAGAAAAACCGAAAATAATTTTCAGTTTTATACCCGAATCGGTAAAAAGATTGATATTTATAGTCATGGTTAACAAAAAAAAACATTAAGTTTGTAATAGTGAAAAACTTGGGAGCAACTTCCATCCTAAAACAATAATAATTATGAATGAGAACCTAAATCCGGAACTGCCTGTAGAAAATATCTCTGACGATGTTACTAATACTGAAACGATAGAAGAGACAACGACAACGCAACCGGAAATTACTACAGAGGCTTCTGTGCCAAAGAATCAGGCTTTGACAAAAGAAGAGATTATCGAAAAACTGAAGAACTTATCAGCTCAAACAGAAGTGCCTCACCGTACAGAAGTAGAAGCTTTGAAACAAGCTTATTACAAGCTTAGGTCAGCGGAGATTGAAGCAGCGAAGGCAGCTCACGTAGAAGCCGGTAATGATGCTGAATCTTTTATTCCCGAAAATGATCCGAGTGAAGATGTTGTAAAAACATTTTTAGCAGAGATCAAAGAAAAAAGAGCTGGTCAGGTAGCTAACGAAGAAAGACAAAAAGAAGAGAACTATAATAAAAAATTACAGATAATAGAAGGAATAAAGAACTTGACCGAAAGTTCGGAAGATTTCAATAAACTGTATAAAGAATTTAAAGATCTTCAACAACAATGGAATGAAATATCATTGGTACCACAAGCTAAGGTTAAAGAATTGTGGAAATCGTATCAGATATATTCAGAGAAGTTTTACGATCTGATAAAAATAAATAATGAGTTTCGTGATTATGATTTTAAGAAAAATCTGGAACTTAAAAAAACACTTTGTGAATCGGTAGAAAAATTAGCTGAAGATGCTGATGCTGTTTCTGCTTTTCACCAATTGCAAAACTTCCACGATCAATGGCGCGAAATTGGTCCTGTGGCAAAAGAATTACGTGAAGAGTTATGGACTCGCTTCAAAGATGCATCGACAGCCATTAATAAATTATATCAATCTCACTTTGAAGGCCTAAAAGGAAAAGAAGAAGAAAATCTTATTCAGAAAACCGCTATATGCGATGCTTTAAAAGCGATCGACTATTCTACTTTAGTTTCATTTAAAGAATGGGACGAAAAAAGTAAGGAAGTAATAGAATTGCAGGCAAAGTGGAAGACTATCGGATTTGTTCCTAAAAAAGTAAACACGCAGATATTTGAAGAATTCAGAGCTTTATGCGATACCTTCTTCGAAAAGAAAAGTGTATTCTTTAAAGGTATTAAAGAGGATATGGATTCCAATCTTGAAAAGAAACGTGCCCTGTGTGAACGTGCCAAAGCATTAAAGGATAGTGTGGAATGGAAAAAAGCAGCGGAAGAACTAATTTCTATTCAAAAAGAATGGAAAACTATCGGTACTGTTTCCCGTAAATACTCCGATGCTATATGGAAAGAATTTGTATCGGCTTGTGATTACTTCTTTGAGCAAAAGAAAAAGAATGATTCTTCAAGCAAAGGAGAAGAGGTAGAAAATCTGGCAGCTAAAAAAGAAATTATTGAGAAAATAAATAATATAGAACACTCTTTAGAGGCTTCTGAAGCGATTGCTAAAGTTCGCGAATTATCGGAAGAATGGCATAAGATAGGATTTGTTCCGTTTAAAGAGAAAGACAAAGTTTACAAAGAATTTCATCAGGCTGTAGATGCTCATTACGACCGCTTGAAAATGGATAAGGCAGAACGTAGAATGGAAGCTTTCAAATCGAATATGAAAGATATTTCTAAGCACGACAATCCACGTAAAGTGCTGTATAAAGAAAGAGATTATCTATCGCATCAGTATAATAAGTTGAAATCGGACCTTCAAACTTATGAAAACAATATCAGTTTCTTATCTATATCATCTAAGGGTGCGAACAGTTTACTGAAAGATGTAAATCACCGGATTGAGAACCTTAAGAACGAAATGGATTTGATTGCTAAGAAAGTGGAAGCTCTTGATGAAAAACTAAAAGAAATGGAATAGTCAAACGGACTAATAATAATAGAAACGCCCTACTCTTCGGAGTAAGGCGTTTTTTATTTTAAAGCTATTCGGTAAATTATTACATCTATGCTCCTACTCTTTGTTTAGACTTTTGAGTAAGCCGTATCACTCCTCTCAACAGTAAGAATATAATTATCTGAACAAAGATGATAAACACTCCCGATGGTACGTCTAAAACAACCGAAAGGAATAAGCCTAAGATACAACCAACGAATCCAATGAGAACAGATAATAAAACGATCTTACCGAAGTTGGATGTAAACAAATTAGCCGTCATCTGAGGTACAGTCAGTATAGATATTAAAAGAACGATACCAACCAAACGGATAGATAATACAATAGTGACAGCGATAAACATCATCATAATGTATTTAATCGTATTGACCGGTAAATTACGTGTCTTAGCAAAATCGGGATCGAAAGCCGCATACATAATCTCCCTTCTGAACAAAGCAAAAACAACGAGTAAAATAACCGAAAGTATTGCCAGATAGATAATATCAAGAGATGTTATCGTCAATATGTTTCCAAAAAGGTAATCGGATAAATTAGGGGCAAAACCCGGCTTAAGATAAATAAAAATAATACCGATAGCCATACCCAACGACCAGAATGTTCCGATAGCCGAATCTTCGCGCACGCCTTGTCTGGACGATAACCATTCCATACCAAAGGCAGACAGGATAGAAAATATCAATGCCGACAGAATAGGATTCCATCCGAAAAAGAAGCCTATCCCCAATCCACCCATCGATGCATGCGTAATACCGCCACTTACAAAAACCAAACGGCGGACAACAACGTACGTGCCTATAATACCACATGCTATACTCGCCAAAAGGCTACCTAACAAGGCATTTTGAAAGAAAGGATATGACAGTAAGTCAAAAAATTCCATCTATATATTAAATAAGATTTGCACTTAGAAATTTACGAATAAGACCTTCATCTTCACCTCGTCGGGCAATATAGGCTTCTGCCTGATCCTCCAGGATATTACCTATATTAAAATATTTCGACTGAGGATGTGAAATAATTATACCACTCACCGAAGCATTGGGTAACATAACACCATTTTCGGTCAGCTCCACTCCTATCTCGGTTGATTGTAATAAATTATCATTCAACAAAAAGTTAATAGACTGATCGGGTATTGACGGATAACCTACTGCGGGACGAATACCTTGATATTTAAGTGTGAACATATCATTTACACTTAGGTTTTCTTCGGGAGCAAAACCCCAATATTCTTTTCTTATTTTGGCATGTAGCCACTCTGTTGTAGCTTCTGCCAAACGGTCCAGTACTGACTTAAGCAGAAGAACACGGTATTCATCGCCTTCCTTCTCGTACTTATTCAACAGCTCATCCGAACCTGCTCCCGCTGTTACCGTAAAGCCTCCTACATAATCTTTCTTACCTGAAGATTTGGGAGCAACAAAATCGCAAAGAGATAGATATTCATCTTTATCATTCTTCTTTTGTTGACGAAGCATCGGGAAGCACACATTGTTGATATACAAAGATTCATTATCGCTATATGCTTCAAAAATACCGAATACAGCACGAATATAATCTGCTTTATCGAAGATCAACTGATCTAATAACAAACGTGCATCCCTATATAATTGAGCACCTTCATTCGCTTTTTCCCTCTCTCTCTCGGGGAAAGTGGCAAGCCACGCGGCCTGACACGAAGGGCAATCATCTACATTTTCGATAGTGGCATAACGTGCTGATAAATTCCATGAGTGAAAGAAGAATTTCCAATCCACATACGGAACAATCTCATCGATTGTAATATTTTTCAATACCTGTCGACCCTCGACATTCGGTGTCGGAGTCTTATAAGTAACCCAATCGACTTTCATCCCTTTATGTTCAACCTTAGCAAAAGGCAATAGATCAATTTTCTTATCTCCAGCCGAGTCTCTCAACGAAGAATATTCTTGTCGCACTTCGCTTATGTATTCTACCCTTGTGGATGGATTAATCAGTTTTGCTACTGCAGACGGAGCTTGCGAAGCATCTTTTACATATACTACTGCTCCATTGTTGTATTTAGGCTCAATCTTAATTGCTGTATGCAATTTAGATGTAGTAGCACCACCAATCATAAGAGGCATCGTAAAACCAGCCTTATCCATTTCGTGAGCTACAATACTCATTTCTTCGAGCGATGGGGTTATAAGTCCACTTAGGCAAACAATATCAGGATTTTCCTCTTTTATTTTTTGAATAATCACTTCAGGCGGAGTCATTACTCCAAGATCGATAATCTCGTAATTATTACACGCAAGAATAATAGAAACGATATTTTTACCAATATCATGCACATCGCCTTTTACTGTTGCGATGAGTAATTTACCTGCTTTATTACTTCCGGCAGAAGACGCTTTTTGTGCTTCCAATGTCGGTTGAAGGATAGCGACTGCACGCTTCATTGTACGGGCAGTTTTCACCACTTGTGGTAAGAACATCTTACCCGAACCGAACAATTCTCCTACTTTGTTCATTCCAGCCATCAAAGGCTTGTCTATTATATCGACTGCCATAGGATATACCCTGAGCGCCTCTTCTAAATCTTCATCCAGATAATCACTGATACCTTTTACTAACGAATACTTAATACGCTCGTCTAGTTCGTACGAACGCCATTCTTCTACTTTTTGTTCCGTTTCGCCGTTTTTTTCATTCTTGACTCTTTCGGCGTATTCGATAAGTTCATCCGTAGACTCAGGTCTGCGATTAAAGATAACATCTTCTACTAAGTTTCTTAAATCGGTCGGGATATCTTCATAAATAACCGATTGTCCCGGGTTAACGATTCCCATATCCATTCCTCGCTGAATAGCGTAATACAAGAATATGGAATGCATCACCTCCCGTATATAGTCATTTCCACGGAATGAGAATGAAAGATTACTTACTCCTCCGCTTATTTTAGCATTAGGCAAATTCGCTTTTATCCAATCGATTGTATTCAGAAAATCAACAGCATAACCACGGTGTTCTTCTATACCAGTGGCAATAGCTAAAATATTAGGGTCGAATATTATATCGTTTGAATTAAATCCATCATTCACCAACAGATCATAAGCTCGCTTACAAATTTCTATTCTACGCTCGAAACGGTCAGCTTGTCCTTGTTCGTCGAAAGCCATTATAATAACAGCTGCCCCATATTGGCGAACCAAACGTGCCTGACGCATAAATTCTTCTTCACCACCTTTAAGCGAGATCGAGTTAACGACTGCTTTACCCTGTACACATTTCAATCCTGCTTCGATTACCGACCATTTAGATGAATCTATCATTACAGGAATACGCGACACATCGGGATCAGAAGCCACAAGATTGAGGAAAGTAGTCATTTCTTTCTCTCCATCGAGCAATCCTTCATCCATGTTTACATCGAGAATCTGTGCACCATCTTCTACCTGTTTATGGGCAATGGTCAAAGCTTCTTCGTAATTCTCTTCTTTGATTAAACGAAGAAATTTGCGGGAACCAGCTACATTACAACGCTCACCAATATTTATAAAGTTGATTTCGGGTGTTGCTTCTAGTAGCTCCAACCCCGAAAGCCACATATATTTAGGTTTGGGAGCCGGTCTATGCGGCTCTGCTCCTCTTACCATATCTACATAAGTAGCAATATGGTCGGGGGTAGTACCGCAACATCCACCTACTATATTTACCAATCCCTCGTCAATATATTCTCTTATTTGCATCGCCATTTTCTCGGGAGTTTCATCATATTCTCCGAATTGATTTGGCAAACCGGCATTAGGATGTGCCGATATAAAGTTAGGAGCAAGACGTCCTAATTCTTTCAAGAACGGTTTCATATCGGAGGCACCAAACGAACAGTTCAATCCGGCAGACAGATAATCAATGTGACTTATCGAAGCTAAAAATCCACCTATTGTCTGGCCGGATAGCGTACGCCCTCCCCTATCGGTAAGGGTTACCGAAATCATTATAGGCAAATCTATATTGCGATCTTTACGAACCTCATCGGCAGCAAAGAGTGCAGCTTTAGCATTTAGTGTATCGAATATAGTTTCGATAAGCAGCAAGTCTACACCGCCATCTACCAAGCCTTCTATTTGCTCTTTATATGCCTGATGCAAATCGTCGAATGTAACAGCTCTATAAATAGGATTTTCTACCTTAGGACTCATCGAAGCTGTTTTATTTGTCGGTCCTATCGATCCGGCAACGAAACGAGGTTTATCGGGATTTTTATTTGTATAATCATTCGCAGCTTTACGAGCTAGTTTAGCTGCTGCAACGTTTATTTCCCGTACCAGATGAGCCATGTGATAATCGTCTAACGAAATAGAAGTCGCATTGAAAGTATTAGTTTCAATAATATCTGCTCCGGCATCCAAATATTCTCTATGGATTGTCTCTATCACATCAGGACGCGTAAGACAAAGTAAGTCATTATTGCCCTTCAGCAAAGTAGCTGAATCCTTGAAGCGTTCGCCACGGAAGTCTTCTTCGACTAGCTGGTAACGTTGTATCATGGTGCCCATAGCACCATCTAATATGAGAATTCTCTCTTTTAATATATCTTGTATTCTGCTCATTATAATCTTAATTTACACCTCAATTTATTCGTTTTCATACCTTAATTTTATCGAACGAACTTGATAATATTCACTCCAGTGAATAACATTCTCTAAATATTCAAACTGATAATCTAAAGCGATCTTATTGGTAGTTACAACTATATCCTCAATCCCTTTTTCTTTTTGTTCTATGATAGATTTTTCGCGTTGATTATATGTTCGTGAAAATAAACTCAACGCATTATATGTTCTATAATATGACAATGAACAAGCAAGAATCAGTATAGTAAACAATAATATATTTGATAATCTAAAAAAAACACTCTTCAGCGAAATATTTGCATACAAAACAGATATTGATATTATCTTAAAAATAATAATTCCAAAATATGCTCTTATGGGAAACATGGGTGATAATATCGTAACAAATAAAGCTACTTCTCCTGCTATAAAAAACAATACTGAATTAAACAACACTGCTTTCCTGTTTTTGTTCTCCTTCTCTTTGTACAGAAACAATATAAGCAATATTAAATATATAATTATCAACGGGAGTATATACTCTATGTAATGAGTTGATAATAAAACACCAACTTTAGTAAATATTCTATCAAAGAAGGGTAATTGATTATAGGCATCCATACCCATCATTTTAGGCTCTAATGCTGCACGCACCAAATTGCCGGGAGCTAATATCATTAAAGTACACCCAATACAAGCTCCAATTATTCCCGAGATAGCCCATCTGGGAATCTTCAGTTTATTCCTTTTATAGTAAAAACAATAAGCTACCAATATCAAGACCATTGTTGATCCCATATTTTCATTTGTCCATCCGGCTATAACACCTCCCAGTAAAAAGAAAATTGTTTTAGATACATTCTCTTTGGTTTCTTTATCTATCGAATATATATAATAAGGATAAATAAACAGAAAAATGATGAATGTAGTCCATAAATAGTTGGCTGTGCCACTCATCCATAAAACATCTGTCGTAAAGCGAGGTGTGAAATAAAATATTGACAAGCCTATCAGTAAGAATACAAAAAGATTATTACTTCTATTCTTATTAGAAATTTTATACAATAAAAAGACAAAAGAAACAAACACTATACTGTTTATAATATCTTGCCATAAAGGATCAAATAAAAGTAGTATCTGGAGGATAGTATGCGCAACTGTCCTACCACCCCATTCAAAATAGTGATGATATTGGTATTTTAGAATATCAATAAAAGTTTCGGGAAATATCAGAGTATCCCCATGTTTAAGAATACTATAAATCCGATCATCAAAGTACATTGGATACAGCGTATTCAATACAAAAACAAAAATAAAAACGAGGCATGCAGTCACCAGCAACAGCCACTTCTGTATTTTTTCGGAACAGAATTTGTTATACAAATTATTACAACACTGCAAGACTACATTCATTTTATTTATGATGACTTTATTCTCTAATCGGGTACTATCTGTGTTTTTTAATTTTTAACACTTAATTCTTCATCGCTCTATCCATCATACGTTTATCGTCCTTTTCTCTAAGAGTTTGACGCTTATCATACGTTTTTTTCCCTTTTGCTACAGCAATATTTATTTTAGCCAAGCCTCTATCATTAATAAAGATACGTGTAGGTACAATGGTAAACCCGGTTTCTTTTACCATCCGTTCTATCTTGCGTAGTTCCTTTTTATTCAGCAAAAGCTTACGATCACGACGAACAGCATGATTGTTATATGAACCATAAAAATATTCCGTAATATTCATATTACGTACCCACAATTCACCTTTTTCCAATATACAATAAGTATCTACAAGACTGGCTTTACCCAAGCGTATAGATTTAATCTCTGTTCCGGTAAGTACAAGTCCTGCCGTAAAAGATTCGAGCAATTCATAATCGAATGTTGCCCGCTTGTTTTTTATGTTGATTGTCGATTGACTCATAATCAATTTTTCAAAATCGTTAATGTATAATCCTAATTTACAAAAATAAGCATTTTATAGCAATACATTGTCTTTTTAGCGGTATATCGAGCATATAAAAATAAGAAAGGGATCTCTTTAAGAAATCCCTTTTATCTTGTATATAAGTATTTATTATTTTTCTCTGATAATAATATTTATAGCCGTACCCGATAAATCCCAATGATCGCGAATACGATTTTCCAAGAAACGTCTGTAAGGCTCCTTTACCCACTGTGGCAGGTTACAGAAAAATACAAACGTAGGAACTTGCGTATTAGGTAATTGAGTTATGTATTTTATCTTAACATACTTCCCTTTATTAGAAGGAGGTGGTGTATGCTCAATAATTGGCAATAAGATTTCATTCAGTTTATTGGTAGGTATTCTCGTCTTTTTACGCTCATAAACTTCTTTAGCAGTCTCCAAAACCTTCAATATACGTTGTTTTGTCAGAGCTGATGTAAATATAATCGGAAAATCGACAAAAGGAGCCAAACGATCGCGAATTGCTTTCTCGAAAGTTTTAACTACAACTTGCTCTTTATTTTCAACTAAATCCCACTTATTAACGCAAACAACAAGACCTTTTCTATTTTTTTGTATCAACGAAAATATATTCATATCCTGACTCTCGATTCCTTGCGTAGCATCGACCATAAGAATACATACATCTGAGTTTTCGATTGCCTTAATAGAACGTATTACCGAATAATACTCAAGATCTTCCGTTACCTTTCCTTTTTTACGAATACCTGCTGTATCTACCAGATAGAAGTCCATATTGAACTTATCGAATCGCGTATAGATCGAATCGCGCGTTGTTCCGGCAACATTGGTTACTATATTTCTTTCCTCTCCGATCAAAGCATTGATCATTGATGATTTTCCCGCATTAGGACGACCAACAATTGCTATACGAGGAATCTCTTCAAGAGGTTCTTCTTCAGACTGTTTCGTAAACTTCGAAACAATGATATCTAACAGATCACCTGTTCCGGCACCATTAATAGCCGAAATATTGATAGGGTCTCCCAATCCTATTGAATAAAATTCTGCTGAATTGAGATGCAAATTGAAATTATCAGCTTTATTCGATACAATTATAACAGGCTTTTTAGAACGACGCAAAATATTAGCGACACTCATATCCAAATCTGTCAAACCATTCATTACATCAAGGACAAACAATATAACATCAGCTTCTTCTATAGCAATAGATACCTGCTTGTTTATCTCTTCTTCAAATATATCACCCGAGTTGACAACCCATCCACCTGTATCCACAAGCGAAAATTCGTGTCCACCCCATTCTACTTTTCCATATTGGCGGTCGCGTGTCGTTCCCGATGTTTCATCAACAATGGCCTGACGAGTTTGGGTCAAACGATTAAATAAAGTCGATTTCCCAACATTGGGACGCCCAACAATGGCTACTAAATTTCCCATAATTCTGTACGTGTATTCTAAATTTAGGCAAAGGTACGTATTTTCTACGGATTATCTTTAAACTACAACGGCTTACATTAATGCAAGCCGAATATAATAAGTGTTTTTATTTTATTTAAATATATATTTAACATTACACCAGATTATGGTATCCAGTGGATTTTTCATTTCTTGCAAACTTGAATAACCAGCAGATTTCAACGCTGTTTCCAAATCAACACTTTTGTCAGAAGAAATAATCTGAGGCTCTTTATCCGAAAGCTGATAATACAACAGACCCTCCACCCGATATAAACTATCTGTATTTCCTGTTGCTACATAGATTAACTTCTTATCAGACCTGAGAACAAATAAAGAGTCATTTTTAAATTGATAAGTTGAAACTATTTTCATGGAGTCTACGTATGTTATTATATCATTATTAAATTCGACAGTCATATATGTAAATAGCCCATCCTTATAGCTATCGTTGAACCTTCTCCGAACTTCAGCATTTTTCACACTATCCACATTGATAGGGTTTCCGTTACCATCAACACCTTCTATAACAAACTCCCTTCCTCCATCTGGAGTACCCACATATCTCTTAAAATCAGAGATATTATTTTCACCTGTCCATCTCATCACACTACTTTTGCCATCATCGCTACCGCAACTTAACAAAAAAAGAGAAAAGACAAATATTAAATATTTAAAGTTCTTCATATTATTGTTTATTATGGGTGTAAAGATAAATAAAAAAGAGGAAGCCTTATATAATAAACGGCTTCCTCTTTCATCTTATTTTGTCTCTTCTTGCTTTATCTTGTTATCAGGCCTATTTCTGCGACAAGATATTTATCACCCTTATTTGTCAACTCTGTAGGTTCTATTTTGATATAACCTGCCTTTAAAGGCTTATCTAGTATTACATCTTGTTTTATCGGATTATTCTTTACATTATTAAAAATAGCATTATTGACAACTTTCGTCCAAGTTTTACCATCCTCACTAATATAGAAGTTATATCTCGATATATTGGCGGCTTCTGTTCTACCAACAGGTGTGTAAGAAAACCCTTTCAACAAATGAGCTTTTTTCATATCAATCACCAATAACTGATTTTTATCTATCGCAGCATACGTCTGTGTATCGCCATCTATTGCTTTTTCTGCTCCGGAAGGTGATAATACAATCCAGCCTATAGGAGCAATATCGTAACTCAATACTACTACCTCACTTTTTTTATTTCCATTATCTACAACAGCGATAGCTTTTACAATACCACCATCAGGCAACGGAAACCCACCATTATATTTTGGTGAAGACAGTGTTGGTTCTGTTCCATCGAGAGTATAATAAATCACAGGGTCATTATTCACACACTGTATTGTAACCAAGCCTTCTTTATCTCTTTTGATAGATGGTGCTGTGAGTTGTTCCGGAGCTTTGTATATTTCAATATTACTCAATACGGGGCAAGCTAGTGCATTTGTTATATTTACTCTCACTTTTGTCGTGGTAACAGCAGGAAATCGAAGGATACGTTTATAACCGATAGTTGTTGCTTTTGTTAGTACCACCCAATCATTTTTTTCCTGATCCCAATATTCAATATTAAACTCAGACACTCGCTGCCCTAATGCGATATATTCTTGTAGCATAATACGATTAAATGCAATGTCTTTCTTAAAATCGAGAGTCAACGACGCAGATAAAACACCGTCATCGGCTGCCCAATAAGTATCACTTTTCCCGTCAGTCAAATTAGCTGCTGCATAAGAGGATGAACCGCCACGGACATTAGTAGCATCGACAGAAACTCCTTCTATAAGGTTTTGACCAAAAGATTCTTCTATGGCTTTTCTAAATTCCATTAAACGTATAGAGTCATTCGGGTGAATACGTCCGGTACGATCCGGCGGAACATTCAGTAATAAATTAGAGTTACGCCCAACCGAAGTGTAATATATATCCATAAGTTGCTCGACTGTTTTCACCTTATCATCTGTAGACGGACTATAAAACCATCCCGGACGAATAGAGACATCTGTCTCTGCAGGAACCCATGCTTTACCATTAGGTTGCCCCATATTAAGTATATCGGTTGAGGGTGCTTTTGCCCCCGGTTCAAAGCCTTCTATATCCATAGTAGACCAATTGGTTTCCCCGGCAACACCACGCTCGTTACCCATCCAGCGACAACCTGGACCGACATCACTGAATATAATAGCTTGGGGTTGGTTTTTATAAACTACATCATGGAACATATCCCAATCGTAAATCTGCTCTTTACCGGGATGCCCAGCCCCACCGTTAGCTCCGTCGAACCACTGCTCAAAAACTTCGCCATACCCGGTAAGTACTTCATTCAGTGTATTAGCAAATATTTGATTATATTCGGGAGTACCATAAGCAGGATGATTCTGATCCCAAGGAGAAAGATAAACTCCGAATTTCAAGCCGTATTCTTTACAGGCTTCCGACAACTCTTTCAGTATATCTCCTTTTCCATCTTTCCATAAACTCTCACGCACTGTATGCGTACTGTAATTGCTTGGCCACAGACAGAAACCATCGTGATGCTTTGCTGTTATAATTATGCCTTTCATCCCTGCAGCTTTAGCCGTTGCAGCCCATTGACGACAATCTACATTGGTTGGATTAAAGACTTTCGGATCTTCCTTACCATCTCCCCATTCTACATCCGTAAACGTATTAGGTCCAAAATGGATAAACATATAATATTCTAATTCTTGCCACTTCAACTGATGCTCTGTGGCAATAGCTCCATACGGCTGTGGTGGTTCCACATTCTTACAAGAGACAAAAAAACCTATAGCTAATGCTATAACTAAAAGATAGGTTTGAGTGTTTTTCATTATTAAGGGTTATTGGTTAGAATGGCTTAAAGGTAATAATTTAAATTTTGATAATAAATAGTTTTAAGATTAACAATAAAAAAAAGGATAGTCGTTTGACTATCCTTTTCTGTATATATGGTCTAAATTTTAATTAATATGCCCATTTCAAATATACGGCACCCCACGTAAATCCGGCACCAAAAGCAGCTAGAATTATATTATCTCCTTTTTTAAGCTTAGATTCCCATTCGTGCAAACATAGCGGAATAGTACCTGCACTTGTGTTACCATATTTTTGGATATTGATCATAACCTTATCATCCGAAAGACCCATTCTTTTACCTACAGCCTCGATGATACGGATATTCGCTTGGTGAGGAACCAACCATGCTACATCTTCTTTAGTCAAATTATTGCGCTGCATTATCTCAACAGATACATCTGCCATACGAGATACTGCATGTTTAAATACAACCTGACCTTCTTGATACACATAGTGCATATCTTTGTCTACCGTTTCGTGCGATGCCGGATAAGCAGAACCACCACCTCTTAAATGAAGGTGAGGAATACCTATACCATCGACATGAAGGATAGAATCCATAACACCATATTCTTCTTCGGTAGGCTCCAGCATTACGGCACCCACTGCATCTCCAAACAAAGGACATGTAGTGCGGTCTTTGTAATTGGTAATAGAAGTCATTTTATCTCCTGCTACTACAATTACTTTCTTATATTTTCCCGATTTAATAAAATTAGATCCTACTTCAAGAGCATAAATAAAACCCGAACAAGCAGCTTGAACATCAAAACCCAGAGCATTTTTAATACCACAAGCTTCTGCTGTCATAGCCGCTGTACATGGAAATACATAATCGGGGGTAGTTGTTGCAAAGATAATTACCTCAACCTCTTCAGGTGTAGTGTTAGTCTTTCTCAACAATTCTTTTACCGCCTCTGCTCCCATTACAGAAGTACCTCTACCTTCACCCTTTAATACACGGCGTTCCTTAATGCCTACACGCGACATTATCCATTCGTCGTTTGTATCAACTATTTTAGATAATTCCTCATTAGTAAGAATATCTTCTGGAACGTATGCTCCAATGCCGGTAATTGCAGCTCGAATCATCTTATTCTCGTTTTATTTTAATATAAATACAAAAAAATGCCCTAAAAGAATTAGGGCTTATAAGTTTTGGGCTGATTAAACCGCAGCTTCTTTCTCGATAGCTAATTTTCCTCTGTAGTATCCACATTCAGGACAAACAGTATGGAATACATGCCATGAACCACAGTTAGAACATGCTGCTAATGTAGGAGCTACTGCTTTGTCATGAGTTCTTCTTTTAGCTGTTCTAGATTTTGACTGTTTTCGTTTCGGATGTGCCATTTCTTTTTTATTATTTAGTTATGATTATTATTATCTAATAAGAAGTATAAAATCTTCTTTTAATTATTCTTTATTATTCGTCTGCAGCGACATCTTTAAGAGAATCCCAACGTGGATCAGAGAATGATGAATCATCGCCTTCAAGAGAAGTATCGTCTTCTTCCTCATCGTCATCATCACTATCGTCTGCAAGGGTCGCTCTATGTTTGTTCAACTTACTCGACATTCCTTTGTTACATTGACCTGCCGGATGCACATGCTTCATTGGTAAGCTCAATGCTATGAATTCAAATAAGAACCATGCAATATTGATCTCGCCATCTTCTTCCGGGATCACAACTATTTCGTCGCTTTCTTCGGTATACTCTGCTCCAAACTTCACGATCAACTTATTTTTAGTAGACACCTCCATAGAGATATCATCTAAACATCTGTCGCAAGGCACTTGTACAGACCCATTAGTCTCGAAATTAAGTTCGAATGTGGATGCTGTGTTTTTCAACATCAAAACCACATCCAGATTACCTTTTCGTATCTCGACAGTACCATCAATAAGCTCAAAATACTTGTTATCCAAGTGATATTTGAACTCATGTTTCCCTTCCGATAAAGATCTCAGGGGTATGTTATACAGGCTAAATTTTCCCACGTCTCAATTATAGTAATACTCAAAAAGAATGGCTGCAAAGGTAAAAAGTTTTTTTGAATAAATAAATATTTTACATCTAATTCTTGAGAAACAAAGGAATTAAGAGCGAATATCTATTCTTAACTTCCCTAAGTACCACATGGAAGGTTGGTTAGAATAATATGGAGAATGTTTTTTAACAAAAAAGATACTTTACGTCTTCTATTTTTAATTAACAGAAAAAACAGGAAAAGGTATAAAACAAATGAGGCGTGCAATACTGCACGCCTCATCTTTTATCTTATCAAAAAACGGATTAATATTCACGTCTTCTGAAGCCACCACCGTTTCCACCTCTGTTGTTGTCGAAGTTTCTACGTGGACGGTCACCTTCTGTGCGAGGACGTGCCTCAGATACAGAAATAGTTCTTCCGTCATACTCAGCTCCATTTAATTCATCGATAGCTTTTTGTCCAGCTGCGTTATCTTCGATTTCAACAAAACCATAACCTTTTGAACGGCTAGTTTGTTTGTCCATGATAACTTTTGCAGAAGAAATTTCTCCGTATTCGCTAAATAGATCTCTTAAGTCGTTGTCGTTGATGCTATAGCTCAACCCTGCAATAAAAATGTTCATTTGTAAAAAAAATAAAAATTATAATAAAATACTCTTTGCAGTAAGAATAGATTAATTGAATTGTATAAAAAACTTAGCAAGAACTGACTTGAAAAGAAAAATATAAACTACACTATTAATATAAAACTCTTATGCAGGAGCAAATGTAAAAATAAAAATCAGTAAATAAGTTTTTTAACTGATTATTTTTTCATTTATATACACTTTTTTGCACATTATGGGGTAAACAGGACTCTCTCAATGGCTTTTTCCAATGATTTTCAATATATTGATAACTGTATCCTTGTCTTTTGCAATTTGTTTTTTCAAAGAATCTATACCCGAGAACTTTTCATCAGGGCGCACAAATTCAAGAAATTCGGCTGTCAACTCTTTATTATACAAATCGCCATCGAAGTCGAATAAATTTACTTCTACGCTTATATCCTGTCCGTTCTGTAAGGTAGGTCTCTGCCCTATATATAACATAGCATCGTATCGCTTGCCCTCTACGTGAGCATAAACTGCATATACACCAAAAGCAGGAATAACCTTATATTTTTCCCACACTTGAATATTCGCTGTAGGAAACCCGATAGTACGCCCGACTTTGAAACCTTCGACTATCTTCCCCGAAATTGTATAATTATAAGATAACAATTGTGTTGCTTTTTCAACATCACCCTCTGCCAGCAAATGGCGAATACGGGATGAACTGACATGTTCTCCCGGCAACTCTTGTGCCTGAACAACATGTATCCCAATCTCATTGCCATAACGCTTATAGTCTTCGAACCCGTCTGTACGATTATGCCCAAAACGGTGGTCATAACCAATCAATAAGGTATCTATATTCAATTTATTCTTTAATACTTCAAGCATAAACTGGCGGGCGGGCATTCGGGAAATCTCATTCGAGAATTCGAGTGCCACACAATAGTCGACACTGGTAGTCTCCAACCGTTCTAGCTTCTCCTTATAACCACAAAGTAACGCAGGTTGATAATCGGCCTGCATAACCTTACGTGGATGAACAGGAAAGGTTATTACAGCTGATGGTAACGAACGCTCAATAGCTTCCTGTTTAACTTGTTCGATAAGAAATCGGTGTCCAATATGCACACCGTCAAAGAAGCCAATAGTAGCGACCAATGGCTTATGTTCTATTATATGATCTTTGTCTATTAATTGCACTGCAATACTATCTTAAAGTAGTTCTCTGCGTTCGAATACTTTTCTCAAGTCTTCGTCCTGATTGGTTAGGTAGGTCTCAAACCCTAGTTTCTTAGCCACTTCGATATTTGCTGCTCCATCATCGAAGAATAATGTTTCGGCAGGGTTCATGCCTGAATCTTTTATTATAAATTCATAGATTTCTTTATCCGGCTTTGCACAACCAATTTCAAATGATAAATAACATTTGTCGAAAAAATCCTGAATAGGTAATCCTTCGGGAGAGAAGTCTTTCGATTGAGCCCAACTCATTACAGACGGATTGGTATTACTTAGCAGGTAAACATTATATTTTTTGCGAAGATCTTTCAGCAATTGAAATTTATATTCGGGTATACCAACCAAAAAAGCTAACCACGCCGAATCGATGTCCTCGTTCGATATATCTTCTTTACCCGCTAACCTACGAAATTCTTTATAGAATTCCTCTGCATTGATTTTTCCTTCTTCGTATTCGAGAAAAATACCTTTTTGACGAAACTCGTTTATATACTCATCTATATTAGAGAAACCAATTTCGCGAAATCGGTTTAACGCATTATTCTTGTTCAAACTAACTATTACTCCGCCAAAATCGAATAAAATGTTTTTAATACTGGTCTCCATATTTTCTTATTTGTTTTTGAATTACGAAGTTAATTAATTATTCCAGAATAAAGGATAAGATTTATTTTAGTATTCGTATTTTTGCCTTTCATAAAATTGATTATTTGTGCTACATAAAACGAGAGGAGTAGTCCTCAGTACCATTAATTATAACGACAAGTATATGCTCGTCCAAATATTTACCGAAATGTTTGGACGGGTTACGTATATGGTATCGAAGGCTAAAAGCAGGAATACAAAAGTATCCAAATCCCTCTTCTCCCCGCTCGCTATACTCGAACTGGAAGTAGATCATCAGGCTTCGCGCGATATACACCGTATCGGAGAGGCTCGCTCTACTTTACACCTATACGACATATCGGGTAACATGGCAAAAACATCGATGACTTTCTTTCTCTCAGAATTTCTAACCCGTGTACTAAAGGATGCCAATGACAGCCAATTGTTATTCAATTTTCTCGACCAATCGGTTCAGATACTTGAAATGACTGACAAAAGCATCGCCAATTTTCACCTTGTATTTATGCTAAAGTTAAGTCGCTTTTTAGGCTTTTACCCTAACTTGCACGACTACACTGTAAATAGCATTTTCGATATGATGAATGGAGAGTTTGTTACACATCAACCTTTGCACAATCATTTTCTGAACAGATACGATAGCCGGGCATTAGCTCGTCTGGATCGTATATCGTATGAGAATATGCATAAATTTATATTCTCCCGTCAAGACAGGATTATTGTTATCAACAAAATACTGGAATATTACCGATTGCATCTACAAGATTTCCCTCAACTGAAATCGTTGGATGTGCTTCATGAACTATTTTAAATTATTATATATAATTATGACCTTAGAGCAAGTAAAAGAATCATATAGTACATTAATTGTAGCGGAAAGAGTAAAGTTAGCCCAAAAGAAAACAACAATATTTCAAGTAGGCACAATCAGGCTTGTTATTGTTTTAGCTTGTATTGCGATCTGCTATGTGCTATGGAGCAACACATCTGTAGTATTAACAACAATAGGATTATCATTCATCATATTCTTACTGTTATTGAAGTATCATAATAAATTATTTATTCAAAAGAGATATAGTGAACTACTAATCGAAAATGCCGAAAACGAATTAAAAGGGATCGATTATGATTTTTCCGCTTTCGATGGTGCTGCCGAAAAAAGCGATGCAAGCCACAGTTACAGCCTCGATCTGGATATATTTGGCAATCATTCTATTTTCCAATCCATTAACAGAACTGTAACTTCATGTGGCAAAGACAAATTAGCTACTACAATTCTATTTCCATCCGAAAAGAAAAAAGATATTACAGCTCGACAAGAGGCGATAAAAGAGCTATGCAGCAAGCCTCAGTTAATTGCTCATTTCAGAGCGATCGGACAAATGAGTGAAACTGATGATCTGGACGTTAAAAACTTTTCGACACAGTTTGCAGAAGCGAAGTCGTTCTCCCAAACTCTCTGGCGATTCATGCCATACGTAATGCCGAGCCTTGCTATTATTGGGATCGCACTATATGGGCTGGAAATTATGCAAACTATAATATTTCTTATCTATTGGGGTATCTTAATTTCTATCGGCGCTGCTCCTTTGAAATATCTTAAAAGTAAAATTGAAAGTCTTGAGAAAAAACTAGATAGCTTACAAACATATTCCGAGTTATTCCAAATTATTGAGACCGAATCGTTCAACAGCGAGTTACTTAAAGCTATACAACAGCAAACAAAAAAGAATGAAACAGCATCATCTGCAATATCTCAACTAAGAAGTTACAGTAACAACTTATATCAATCATTCACTTTCCCCGGAATATCGCTCCTCAATCCGGCCATGATGTGGTGTATAAAATACGACATCAAAATAGAAAAATGGATATCGCAACACGAAAATGATATAACTGAATGGTTCGACGCCATTGCACAATTCGATAGTCTTGTCTCACTTGCTATGTTTGCATACAACCATCCTGATTATACTTATCCTGAAGTAGCCGATAGATTTATGTTCGAGGCTAAAGACTTGGGGCATCCGATGATCAATCGGGAAATCTGTGTTCGAAACGACGTACAGATAGGCACTCATCCATTCTTCCTTGTTGTTACAGGCGCAAATATGGCAGGAAAGAGTACTTATCTGCGTACCGTAGGACTCAACCATACATTGGCTTGCATAGGAGCACCGGTGTATGCAACCTCGCTAAAATTTTATCCATTCAGACTTGTAACAAATCTGCGCACATCCGATTCGCTGGCAGATAATGAATCGTACTTTTTTGCCGAATTGAAACGTCTCAAGATGATAATAGACCGTCTGCAAAGTGGTGAACAACTATTTATCATCCTCGACGAAATATTGAAAGGAACAAATTCGGAAGATAAACAAAAGGGATCTATTGCTCTGATGAAGCAATTGGTATCACTATCAGGAAACGGAATAATAGCGACTCACGATTTAATATTAGGTAATCTGGAAAAGGAATATCCCGATGCAGTCAAAAATTACAGATTCGAAGCCGACATAAAAAATGAGCATCTATCGTTTACTTATAAAATTCGCGAAGGTGTAGCACAGAATATGAATGCCTGCTTTCTTATGAAAAAAATGGGGATTACAGGTCTCTAAATATTTATTATCTTTGATAGAGCAATAAAGTTACACAATCATATTATGGAAGATATACTACATTACGTCTGGAAATTCAGACTCTTTCAAAAAGATCTCAAAACAACGACGGGAACACCCATTGAGGTAATTGATGTCGGCTTATCAAACACAAATGAAGGCCCCGACTTTTTCAATGCAAAAATAAAAATAGGCGATAAACTATGGGCTGGCAATATAGAGATACATCGTTCTTCTTCCGATTGGACAAAGCACAAACATCAAACGAATAAAAGCTACAATTCGGTCATACTTCACATTGTAGAAAAAGTGGATTGTGCTGTTTATAATGAGTTACAGCAAGAAGTTCCTCAATGCGAAATTACATATCCAAAACATATCGACGAGAATTACTCTTTCCTTATACATTCCAATACTGATATTGCTTGCTGCAACTATATAGGTTCAACCCCACCATTTCATATGAATTCGTGGATGAATTCGCTACTTATCGAACGGCTGGAACGAAAATCTAATCATATATCCGATTTATTAAAACAGTTCAACAATTCGTGGGATGATGTATTTTACATACTACTTTCGCGTAACTTCGGATTTGGTCTTAATTCCGATTCATTCGAACGACTAGCTCAAAGTCTGCCCTTAAAATACATACAAAAACAAGGCGATAATCTGATACAAATAGAAGCTCTCTTGTTTGGTCAAGCGGGCATGTTCGACGACATAGAGAAGAAAGACGATTATTTCGTACTACTGCAAAAAGAATATGAATTCTTAAGAAATAAATATGAATTAGAACCGTTAGATTTATACATCTTCAAGAAATTAAGAACACGACCGACCGCTTTTCCGCAAATACGGATAGCTCAATTGGCGGCATTATTGCACAGTTCACACGGTTTGTTTTCAAAAATAATTTCTTGTCAGGATATAGGGCGCATAAGGTTAATGTTTCATGTTAATGCATCCGAGTATTGGCAAACACATTATCAGTTTGGGGTAACTTCGGAGCGTAAATCTAAATATCTGGGTGACGCATCGCTCGATATTATTCTTATTAATACCGTAGCTCCTATCCTATTCGCTTACGGAAAAGCAATTAATAGCGAGGAGCATTGCGAGCGCGCATTGCTTTTTCTGGAGACGATAAAGCCTGAACTTAATAGCATAACCAAACGTTTTTCGAAATTGAAAGTTCCATTGAAAAACGCTGCCGATTCGCAAGCTATTATTCAACTTAAAAGAGAATACTGTGAGCTTCGCAAATGTCTCTTTTGCCGTGTAGGACATCAGTTATTAACGATGAAATAAGTATAACATTAAAATAGTTTATATTTCTTAAACAACCAGAACAATGAAATACATAGATCTTTTTAATCATTTAAAGAAAATTGAGAATTATACGGACAACGAGATTGAAATAGATAATCAGACCGTTATCCGAAATTTCACGTTCGAATCGAATTACAGATTTTTACTTCCAGGTGGTTCGGGTAATAATGATGACTACGAATATATACCTAGCGTACCGGAAGATTACGAGCCGGATATTATTCAAGAGATATTGAATAAAAAAGATACCGAAATACTGGAGAACATTAAGTTTCGCTATCACATGATTATGCCTAAACATGAAGTGAAAACGAACAAGGTTATTTTCATGTTTCATGGTTTTAACGAAAAGTACTGGTCTAAATACCTTCCATGGGCAAAATACATAGCCAATAAAACAGGCAAAACAATTATACTATTCCCCATCGCCTTTCACATGAATCGGGCTCCTGCTATCTGGAGCGACTCGCGTGAAATGTATCATGTCAGCCAAAAACGCAAAGAACGCCACCCCGATATTATTTGTTCGAGCCTTTCTAATGTGGCTATCAGTACCCGATTGCACAACAAACCACAACGTTTTATCTGGTCGGGATTGCAAAGCTATTACGATGTTATTGATTTTGTAGAGCATTTCAAAGCAGGTAAACATCCCGCTATCAGTGCTGATGCGACAATTGATTTTTGCTCTTACTCAATAGGAACGTTCCTTGGCGAAATACTAATGATGAGCAACAAGAATGGATATTTTTCCAAATCGAAATACGCTACATTCTGTGGTGGAGCGGTGTTCAACAGGCTATCTCCTGTATCGAAATTCATATTAGACAGTGAGGCCAATGTCAGTCTTTATTCTTTTGTGGTAGAACATCTTGAGAGCCATATGAAACGTGACGAAGTACTACGCTATTATCTGAACGCTCAGCCCGAAGGCATTAACTTCAGATGTATGCTGAATTACAGAACATTGACCGAATACAGAGAAGAAACGTATATGAGGATGAGCGATCAGTTTTATGCCATTACTCTAGCTAAAGACGAAGTAGTACCTCCTTATGAGGTTATCAATACACTTCAAGGCGTATGTCGTAATATTCCGATCAAAGTTGACATACTAGATTTCCCCTATAAATACACGCATGAAGATCCATTCCCTGCATTACCGAGAATAGCCGATGAAGTGGACGAACAATTCCGAATAACATTTGATAAGATATCTGACTTTTTGAAATAACCGGATAAAAAAGTAGTAGCTGAATTTTATAGATTCAACTACTACTTTTTTTTACACTTAGCTATAGGTAAATCAAATATATATATTTACATTTACCGAAGTTAAGGATCTGTAAAGCAAACTTTTCAAATACATTCTCATCTTTTGATACGAACATATCAAACTAAGCATACCTTTAATTCTTATGCTACTTGTCAAAAACCGGTAGTTAATAGCCTTTTTATAACAATACCCAAAGCCATTACTTCCTTAATTGGCTTAACATTTACGTAGCGACACTACCTTACTATAACTATATTTTGCTCATTATAAAATACTTACAAAACGACATGAAAAAGAAGACAAAACTATTTTATTCCCTGACAACAATGCTTTGCCTATCATGGCATATGTATGCCCAAGTAACAATCGGTAGGAACGAAGCCCCTTTGCCGGGCGCTCTACTCGATCTGAAAGAAAGTCCTGATGGTATGTCTAGCAGAGGTATATCTATGCCTCGCGTATTACTTACCGATTTATCGAATCTTTATCCGATGCTCACAGGTAGTGAAACTGATTATGCTACACTAAAAACAACCCATGTTGGTTTACTGGTTTATAATGTAAATACTCAGGAGACAGTCAATCGTATATGCCCCGGGCTACATATATGGACAGGAAATAAATGGGAACCTTTACCCGCTTACCCTACTTCGGCCGATCGTCGGACTCTCGTGTCAGATGTGTTGCATAGCTTTACCTTTCTTGATCCGAATTCCGCTACGAACTGGCCTGCAGATAAGAATAGGAGTCAATACTCATTGGGCTATATCGGCTCCTTTACCGACAGCCGTGCAGGCGATACACCACAAACCTACAATTATACGCGCTTTTATGTTGGCTTGGCTAACCGCACGAAGACTTATGAGGTACAAGAAAATTATTCGTGCAGCAGTACTCCTGTCTATGGTCCTACTTTCACTAAAGAGGAAACAGGCAATTATTTTGAGGACGGGATTTGGACGAATGATAATTTACGTGCGACAGTTATAGACCCTGTTCGCGACAACGGCGATTTAGCTTTGAACCTGACTGAAGATTATAATCCTAATGACTCTTTCGACCTTGTCGCCTGGGGCTATCCTAATAAAGATTCCAACAATAAAGGCACATTAGGCTTGCTTTACACCTGGTTAGCAGCCACTAATGGCAAGCAAGCAGCGGATCCTGTTGTTAGTGAAGGAGGTTTGGACGAAGGCACACAAGTTCAAGGTGTTTGCCCATCCGGTTGGCATTTGCCCAGCGACCGTGAGTGGACTAATCTGGAGAATGCGATTATTATGAATACTTCGATGTTTAGCACTACGCCGACTATCGGCAGCGCCGGTATAATAGACTATACACCTACTACATGGCGTGGCACAACACATGGTACTGCTATGAAATCCATTGCACCTACTAGTGGTACTGCCACAAGTGGCACATCCAAAACCGCAGCACAGGGTGGTTTTAACGGCCTTCTTTCGGGTAACATTAACCACAATGCAGCGGGTCAGTTTGGCATATCTGGCTTTTGGTGGTCTAGCAGCATCCGTTATGCTACTTCGAGTTGGTATAGGCATCTTTACTATTCCAATACTGCGGGGTATCGCAGTGGCCTCACTCACAATTTCTTGATCTCAGTCAGGTGCAAGAAAAATTGATTCACAGCAAGTAGCAACATCATTAATGAATATATAATAAGAAAGAGCAAAAGATAAATTTATCTTTTGCTCTTTTCACACAGTTGTCTCTCAATAAAAACGAAATGCAAACAATGGTATTTTGCTATTTATCAATAACCCGGATTTTGCTCCAATAGATTACTACCCGATAAGGCCCTAGCCGGAACAGGGAAACGATTCAGATTTTTGTCATTCGACGCTTCATGATCCCACCATTTTTCAGTTAGAAATTTATTCCAACGAATCAAATCGGTACGACGACGGCCTTCTCCTAAAAATTCGACCATCCATTCATCCAATATTCTGTATTCATCAAGATTGGCTGAAGTTACCGGATCAGGGTCTATTCTATTTTCAAAGTTACGTGCCCTGACTTTATTTATCAAAGTGGCTGCACCGGCCTTGTCGCCAGCCCTCATTTTACATTCGGCTAACATATAGTATACTTCCGCTAAACGAGCCAACGGATTATCCGGATTCCAGCGAATTGTTTTTTCCGCAAGATTCGGTTGAGGAACTTTTACTAAACGAATACCTGTATTCTCTTCACCCGAAGCAATATTAGAGGGCAAACTGGCTACGTTGGGGTAATCTGTCCCTACTTTTCGGAACTGAGCAACCTGATCTACGAATGTTATTATCTGATCTTTGTACTCTTGTGTTCCACGAGACGATACTCCTGTCACAGGATTTGTTTGTGTACCTACAAGGAACATACCTTTATACTGTTTGTTTCCCAAATATAAATAAGGTTGTTTACGTAAGTCTTTATCATTAAACTTCTCATACGGCTTACCTAATTTATATTCAGTATAAATTTCGCCTGTTGGTTTACGAGATGGTTGCAAATGCGTACCATTATCGGCTCCTCCTTCTATATCAAAATATTTATAAGATTCGTAGTGGTAAAATGCAGACCAGAACCAGTTGAAGGTTAATTTAGCATTCTGAGAAGGAGTACACCATATCATTTCAGGAGATTTGTCATTATCAAAGCCATGAGGTCCATGCCAGGTAGGATCGAGGTCATAAGCTCCATACACTCCATCTATTAGTTCTTGAGATAATTTGGCGCATTCGGCAAATCGGCTTTCTCCAATATAAGCTTCTGCATTAAAATACAACTGTGCCAGCATCATCACTGCCGCCGCTTGTTTTATAGAACCATCCTCCGGCTTACCTATTTCGGTTTTCTTCTCAAGCTGAGGAATTGCTTCTTTCAGCAACGTTTCTATATGAGCAAAAGTCTCCTTATCTGTGCTACGAGGAACATTTTCTTGTGTAGTAGAGGTAAATATAGGCATGCCTCCAAAATAATCTAAGGTTCTCATATACAAATAAGCAATCAATGTTTGAAGCTGCATCTGATGAGCATCTTTCTCTGCCTGAGTAAAACCTAAAGCTTCATAATCAACAAATGTGTTTAAATCTTCTTTAGTCTCCATAGCTAAAGCTATACCCATTGTACCGCCTCTCCATGTTTCCCATATTTCACCATCATTAGGTGTCCATGCATGATGAATAAAACGTTGATATATTCCACCGTTGTACCAGTGAGGCCCCTTAGTGGTAATAGCAAAACCATCAGCGGTAAGCTCCTGCAATCTCCATCTATCGTTCTCCACAAACCAACGGAAATGTGTAAACGGACGATATAATACGGTTAACACACTCTGTTTAGATGTAAAATACTTATCGGGAGTAGCCTCACTATACCATTTTTCATCTAAATCCGTACAGCCCGATATAATAAACAAAAGGCTACCGAGACAGAGAGCTTTTATATATTTAAATTTATTTTTTTTCATGATAACTATGATTAGAAAGTTAGTTGAACACCTAAAGTAAAACGACGGGTCTGTGGATAAATACCGGTCACACCATCTTTAAAATTATTGAACCATTCGAAACCCGGTTCCAGCCCATTGATGTTTACTTCCGGATTCAATCCCGAATAGTTTGTAAATGTTGCCACGTCACGTACCGTCAGATATAATCTGGCTTTGTCCAGATATTTATGGTATTTTTTCAGATTAAGGTTATAACCAATATTTATCGCATCGATTTTGAGAAATGTTCCATCTTCGAGCCAAAAATCACAAAGCTCTTTTTCGCCTTTAATATGTGCATACTTCGAATAAGCATCTTTAAGTACATTTTGTCCTTCGACATTCGACAATCCGTAATACATATTAATCGTATTGAATACATCGTAATCTATCCAACTGCGTAGGAAAATCGAAAAATCCCAATTTTTATAATTGATGGTATGATCCCATGCGATAATGAGTTTAGGCATAGCATTACCGACAAACGCTTTATCTTCATTTTTTTTATCGGCGGCAGGGATTACGTTATTATTTTTGTCATACAATAGCCAATTACCGTTATCATCTATACCCGCATATCGCCAGATATAATATTCTCCGATATTTTTTCCTGCCTGCAAACGAATTGCAGTACCCGGACTACCAGGACCCGGAAATCCCAGACGATCTTCGTATGTATTACTTCCCCATAATGATGTAATTTTAGATTCATTATGAGAAAAACGCATGGTGGTAGTATATTCAAAATCTTTTGTTTTGAAAGGTATAGCTCCTATTTCGAACTCCCATCCACTATTTTCTAAATTACCGGCATTCATCGTGGTTCTATCGTGAACTGACGGAGGTACCGGTACGAAAACATCATAAATCATACCTTCTACCTTACGGTTATAAATATCGAGTTTACCAAAAAGGCGATTATCCAACAGAGAGTAGTCCAGACCAAAATTCAGCTCTTTCTTTTCCTCCCAGTGCAAATCATAATTCACATTATGTTTAGAACCATAGGCATAATTCCAAACGTTATTTGTCATCCACCAATTATCATCCGAAGCATACATTTTGGTCGATTTTCCTGCTTCAAAACCATTATTTCCGGTGACACCATATCCAACCCTGAATTTCAAATCGTTTATTACTTCGATATCTTTCAAGAATGATTCTTCAGAAAAACGCCATCCACCTGATAGAGAATAAAAATTACCCCATTTATTATTCTTACCGAATTTAGAAGAACCTTCGTGACGAAGACTGGCTGTAGCCATATACCTGTCTTTAAAGCTATAGTTAACCCGACCTAAGAATGCAATTAAACGCTCTCTTGCACTCTTATTAGAGCTCATTGTAGCTCTACCTTCACTCAGGTATGTTCCTTTGCCAATATCCCAGGGACCTAGCCCATCAACCGGAAAATCGAAGTTTCTCATATTGAATTTTTCGCCGTTTGTTTCGAAAAAGCTATAACCCCCCACAGCGCTTATCACATTATTACCAAATGCTTTATTATAGCTAAGAATAGATTCGAATATGATATCGTCAGTCTTACTAAATTCGTGAAAAGCTTCGCCCCTACGTGTATTATCTAAAGAAGATTTATGATTAGCCGATACAAATTGATAATTTTGCCATTGTTTGCCTTGGTATCCAATAGTAGCTTGTGCATACAAATCAGTGTTTATATTTACTTTAACTGTAGCATCTGCCAACAACCATTTATCTTTCCCTCTATTCTCTCTTAGATTCACATCGGCAACAGGATTAAAATACTCCCAACCGCCTGTCCAGACATTGTAGCCTGTTGGATTGCTTGCATCATAAGCTGCCTGAGTCGGATTCAACTTCAGAGCCATGTTAAAAAGACCTCCATTTGCACGCTGATCTCTGTCAGCCTCATGGTATTCGGCATGCGTTTTTATCTCTAATTTTCCATCCAGCAGACTGAAATTAACGTTCATTCTTCCCGAATAATCCTTTCGTCCATCACCAATAACTATACCTTTTTGATCTTGCATCATAAAAGTTGTATAGATACGGGCAGCTTTGCTTCCACCGGATAAATTGATCAGATGTCTTTGCGAAAACGGATTATCACGGAGTAACTCGTCATACCAGTCGGTATCATGACCAAAATTGTCCTGACTTAATCCATGCTCTACAAATTCGCTCGCAGATAACACCTGAGGCCTGGCTCTCACTGTTTCTGTCGAAAATTCTCCTGTATAGGTGAGTTTGATAGGACCATCATTTGCTTGCTTTGTTGTAATAAGGATTACACCACCAGCAGCACGTGTTCCATAAATAGCTCCGGCAGATGCATCTTTCAGAACATCGATAGACTCGATATCTTCCTGATTAAGGGAACGGATGTCTCCCCCGGGAATTCCGTCGATAACAACTAACGGCCCTTTGCTGGAATTAACAGAAGCAACTCCCCGTAATTGGAAATCGTTAGTAGCGTTAGGACTCGAATTACCCGATATGGTCAATCCGGCAATCCGACCTTGAAGCGCTGTTCCAACTGTAGCTCCCCCCATTCCCAAGACTAGATCTTTACCACTTATAGACGAAATAGAACTCGTTACAGCCCGTTTCTCCATCGTTCCGTAGCCAATTACCACAACCTCTCTTAATAATTGGTTATCCTCTTCTAAGGTAATGTTGATCTTACTTCTATTACCAACAGAAATTTCTTGTCTTAAAAATCCAACATACGACGCCACTAATGTAGCCCCTGCATCTGCATTTATAGAAAAATTCCCATCATTATCGGTATGGGCTCCGACTGTCGAACCCTTTACACTAATTGTAACACCAACAAGAGGTTCGTTAGAGGTGTCAGTAACTGTCCCTGTTACTATTCTCTCTGTCTGTGCAAAGAGAAAAACCGGTAGAAAACAGAGTAATCCTGTTGCTAAGAACAGAAGAATACTCCGCTTAGAAGACCTACCTTCACACATGTAGTACTTACTTTTTTTCATTTTCTCAAATTAAGGTTAGTGATTAGTTTAAAAAATATATGGATAAATCCTAATAATAGGCATAGCAAAGAAGGGATATACAGACCCGAAAACCGGAGTATGTATATCCCTTATATAATTTGTTCGTAAATTTGTACTTTTTACGAAACTTTGTAATAGTGTAAAATAAGTATATGCTAAATTGCGCGCGCGAATGTTGTGTGTGTGCTCTCTCTCTCTCTCTCTCTCTCTCTCTCTCTCTCTCTCTAATAAATAAGCGTTACTGCCCAAATATATATTGTTAAATATAAGGGTGATAAAGATAATTTTTATTGAAAATAGAGATATCATTTCATAGTAGATTTTATACAGAAAATTAAGGTTAAATTATTGCAATGCATCAGAAGCCAGTGGTATTCTTCGATCTGTAAGACATAGTATAAATTACAATAAATAGATATTATTCTTTTGCAAAAAAAAGAAAACGAGAGTTAATATTTAAATCAAAAGGTTAATTAAACGGTTATTTCGATGACAAATGTAAATAAATTTTAATAAAACAAAACACGAAATGAAAAATAAAAGAATTTAATATCTTAACTTGCTAATCATCAACTGCGCTGCGTGTTGCGAAGCACCGGGTTTACCTGTTAAACTAATTACATCACCGTAACCAGCTAACATATTATTGCGATATTCTTCATTATGGAGAATTTTATCGGCTTCGTTACGAATAGCTTCGACAGAAAAAAACTTAGCGAATAGTTCTTGTACAACAGTTTTGTCAGCAATTAAATTTACAAGCGAAATATATTTAGTATGCAATAAGTTCTTAAATACCCAATATACAACAGGTGGAATCGGGGTCTTATAGCAAACAACCTGTGGCACGCGAAATAGAGCTGTTTCAAGAGTAGCTGTGCCGGATGTAACAAGTGCCATGGTAGAATGGCTTAGCAGGCGATAAGTCTGATCAAATACAATTTTACAATGCTTATCTCCTATGTATTCTTTATAATAATCAGGATCGATACCCGGTGCTCCTGCTATAACGGCCTGATATTCGGAAAAGCCTTTAATCGCTTCTAACATAGAGGGCAAATTATCTTTTATTTCCTGCTTTCGGCTTCCTGCCAACAAGGCTATAACAGGCTTACTTGGCAACATATTATCTGCTATAAACCGCTCATATGTATCCGACTCATTTTCTGCATTGAAGTGAGCGACAGCGTCTACTGTAGGATTACCGACGTAGTTAATATCGTAATTATGCTTTTTAAAAAACTCTACCTCGAATGGTAAAATTGAGAACATTTCATCGACATACTTCTTAAAGGACTTCACCCTATATTCTTTCCATGCCCACACTTTAGGTGAAATATAATAATAAACAGGTATTTTAGTATGAGTCTTTATATATTTGGCTATTTTCAGATTGAAACCCGGATAATCAATCAGAATAAGCACATCGGGTTGAAATTTAACAATTTCCTCCTGACATATTTTCATATTGCGGAGTATAGTCCTCAGATTTAGCAAAACGGGTATTACACCCATAAAGGCCATCTCCCGATAGTGTTTTATGAGTCTGTCACCCTGTGCCTGCATCAGATCGCCACCAAAAAAACAAAATTCAGCATCAGGGTCTTGCTCTTTCAATGCAGCCATAAGATTCGAACCATGCAAATCTCCTGAGGCTTCTCCTGCAACTAGAAAATATTTCATATTGTCATATTTAGTAATGAAAAAGTCTACAGACTTAAATTAAACTCTCCCACGATTTTATAGTACTAATATAGTTATGATCTGTCATATCGATCTTTACCGGAACTACTGAAACATAATCTCTTGCTAAAACATGTTCGTCCGTATTCTCATCGTTCGGTTCATCGTTTGCAAATTCACCTGTCAACCAGTACACATCTTTATACGATCCGTCTTTAGACTTTTGGAATTCGTTTGTCCAGTTGCCCGATGTCTGACGACATATTTTAATCCCTTTCAGGTCTTTTGTATTTGGAATATTCACATTCAGGCATGTACCCTTTGGAAGTCCTTCTGCCAATACCTTTTCGCTCAACAGTCGTGTAATCTTTTCAGATGTAGAAAAATCAGCATGCATAGAATGGTCTAAAAGAGAAAAGCCGATAGATGGTATTTTGAATACACAACCTTCCATCGCGGCTCCCATTGTTCCCGAATAAAGAACGGCAACCGAAGCATTCGAACCATGATTGATACCTGTTACCACCAAGTCGGGTTTACGATCCAACACTTCGCTTACTGCAAGTTTAATACAATCGACAGGTGTTCCTGTACACGAATAGATTTTAAAATCAGTCTCTTCTTGCAGTAAATGAATACGGATGGGATATAAGGATGTTATGGCGCTCGACATACCCGAGCGTGGGCCATCCGGAGCTACAACTACTATTTCACCTAATCCTTTTAAACTGTTAGTTAATGCTTTTATACCTTTTGCCTGATAACCATCATCGTTTGTTACCAATATCAGAGGTTTTTGCTTTGTCATATTTATTACTTTGTTTTTATTTTGTTAAGAAACAAAGATACGCCAATATTTTCAAATCTCTATTGGTACTTTTGTTGAGTAAACTTAATATTTAGTAACTTTGAGAGAAATAAACAACCAAAAATATTTTAATATGAAAAAGACTTGTTTGAGTATTATACTCCTGCTTATTTTTTCGACCACCTGGGCACAACAGCAATACCGCAAGCCCGTAAGACCAACTAAAAATGTAATTGTAATGATACCCGACGGCACATCTATCGGTGTAGTTTCAGCGGCTCGATGGTATCAGATATACAATAAACTGGGAGGTAATAATCTGGCAATCGATCCATATATATGTGGAACAGTGAAGACCCACTCATCCAATGCTCCTATCGGAGACTCTGCACCAACTACATCGTGCTACATGACAGGGATGCCACAACGCACAGGAAATGTATCTATTTATCCGGTGGCCGATCTCGAAAACGATTTAATACCTGTAGACCCGAGCATGGCTTATCAGCCATTACCAACGATATTGGAGGCTGCAAAATATCAGCAAAACAAATCGACCGGTCTTGTTGTAACCGTAGAGTTTCCTCATGCTACTCCTGCAGATTGTTCCGCACACTACTATGACAGAGGAAACTACAAATATATAGGCTCACAAATGGCCTACAATAATCTGGATGTAATGTTTGGCGGTGGAAATTCTATTCTAACAGACGACATAAAACAACATTTGAAAAATACTGGGACAACCCTTATTCAAGATGATATAAAAGCATTCCGCAATTTTAACGGTAAAGAGAAAGTATGGTCTTTATTTTGTGAAAAAGATCTTCCTTACGATCTTGACCGTGACGATACCAAAATACCATCTTTAGTGGAAATGACTCAAAAGGCTTTAGACAGACTGTCTCAAGACGAAAGAGGATTCTTTCTGATGGTCGAAGGCAGCAAAATTGACTGGGCTGCTCATGGCAACGACGCTATAGGATGCATCACCGAATATCTGGCTTTCGATAAAGCTGTTGCAGCCGTTATGGACTTTGCTAAGAAAAATGGTGAAACGACTGTTATCATTCTTCCCGATCATGGAAACAGCGGATTTACAATTGGTCGCAGAGATTTGAAAAGTTACGATAAAGCAACTTTAGAAGACTTATTCGGAAATGTATCTAAATACAAAAGAACATCCGGAGCTTTAGAGCAAATACTATTAAACACAGCTCCCGAAAATTTCAGATCTGTTTTTAAAGAATATACAGGAATAGAGCTTTCTAATGAAGAATACGAGCTACTTGTTAGCTCTCAAAATTATAAAGAAGGTGACTATATGAAGGTCAGTAATAGTGTGAATATGGCATCGTCTATAGCTAAGATAATGGATGCACATACCTATTTCGGATTTACGAGTGGCGGACACACAGGCGAAGAAGTTTTCTTAGCTGCCTATCATCCGCAAGGAGATATTCCTGTTGGGATGAATACAAACGTAGAAATTAATAAGTATCTGTTTGATGCATTGGGCTTAACTACATCTCTACCCGATATGACAAATGAAATATTTGCAAAACATACAGATGTATTTAAAGGATTGGAATGTACAATTGATAAAACCGGTGATATGCCTGTATTGAAGGTAAAGAAAGGTAAAGTTACATTGACTGTTCCTGCTTTCAAATCGGTTGCCTATCTCAATGATCAACCGATCAGCCTAAGATCTGTAACGGTATATATAGATAAAAACGAAACATTCTATATCCCTCGCAGTCTAGCCGGTAAACTATAAATAAGAAACTGAATAATGACATAAAAAAAGGAACTGATTTATCAGTTCCTTTTTTCTAATATGGTCATATTACCCGAATCTATTATTGCCGTTTCTTTTCCTTTATATTTATATTTCCAATACGGATTAGGCTTTTTTGAAGCAAGTGTCGGATCTCCGGCGCTAAAATTACGCATCTTTTCAGACACTACAAAGAAGTCTTCCAGATCAACATTATCACCATGAACAGACACAAGTATTAATCTGCTACCCGAGATAAAATAGCCAAGCATCTTGTCTTCTTTATTAAACAAGTTGCACCATGTATTATCGATAGCAACTACATGAATAAATAAAGCTTCATCTTGTTTCGAAAAAACCATTTTCAGAACAGGAAACGATACACCATTCTTACGATTTCCTACATATCGGTCGAGATCGTCAGCTATAAATTGAACTGTATTATTGGTTACATAGATCATAGGTAACTCAAATTTATTACTCTCGTCGTTTATCTTATCTGATTTTGAAAATGCTAAGGCTGATACGCAAAAAAATAAGGTGATTAATAGTTTAATCCTGTTCATAAATGTTTGTTCTTTATAATGTTTTGAATAAGTCGCAAAGGTAGAAAACTCTTGGGTTGATCTGTCAATTATAAATATTAATAATAACTAAATATTACATATAGATAAAACTAAAAAAGTTCTTTCGTTAAGACCAGCATATGCTTACATTGTATACCATTCTCAATACGATCTATCATTTCCAGCGATGGGTCGGCCAGCAATAATAAATCGTAAGGTATGGACTCATCTCCTCTGAGTTTTCTTATTTTCATACTCCTTTTTCAGATTTATCGCCCTTTCGATTCTGAATAATACTTCGCATAACAATTAAATTCAGCCAACAATTCTTTATTGTTAGGAGCATCAGACCCGAGTCTGTAGTCTATGATTCGTAAAAAACTATAGGTATCATTTAATATTTTGTCGTTGCAAAGATCAATATTTCTCGACAAGAGATTAAGATTCTTTTCCAGTTTGGAATAAGAATCGCTTACCTCCTCCATATATTGCGCATTTTTTTTCTTGTCCTTCGCATACTTCAGTGTTCCGAGCTTACTTCGTTGGTTGTCGTCCAATCGATATATTTCGATTGTCTTATCTCCTACTGTAACTTTCTTCACCACCTGAGCGTTTGCCAAAGTCGATACAGCAAACAATAACAAAAGTATATACTTTCTCATACTATTTCATCTTTTATCCAAAGGAAATAAAAGCCTGCTTAAAATACAAGGCTTTTAATATTTCTTCTCACAAAACTATAAAAGTTAAGTATTAAAAAAGATACTCAACCAGTGAAATTTTCGGCAAAGCAATAAAAAAAAGAGTAAATTATATATTTACTCCTTTTTTCTATTTTATTTCTTTATTCTTTACAGTTTCAATCCCATTATAATAGAAGGGAAGATACCAAGTAGTAAATTCAGCAAAATAGCTGCTACCGCTACAAATTTATATTCTGCAGGAACTTTTAATGGTTCATTTTCATTCTCTCTTACAAACATTACATTCACAATACCAAAGTAATAATATACTGCAACAATAGAATTCAAGATACCGAATATTACAAGGATCAAATGTCCTGCTTGTAACATTTCGCTAAACATGAATAACTTGGCAAAAAAGCCTGCAAACATAGGTATACCACCTAGAGATAGCAGTGCTCCAATCATTGCAGCTGTTAACAATGGCTGACGCTTTGCCAATCCTTTAAAGTTAGATATATCTTCATTATCCTTACCTCTACACACAGCCATAATAACTGCGAAAGCAGCAACACCAGCCAAAGAATAGGCAGCAGCATAATACAAGACACTATTACTCGGACCGCCTACGGCTAACAATCCCATAATCATGAATCCGGCATGGGAAATACCCGAATAAGCCATCATACGCTTAATATTAGTCTGTCTTAACGCTGTTATATTACCAACAGTCATCGACAATATCGAGAGAATTATAATCACAACCTGGAACATAGGTGTGATGCCAGGCGTCATAACAATTACAATCTTACACAGAGTAGCTATTGCCGCCACCTTAACTAAGGTACTCATCAATGCTGTTACGAGTGTCGGTGAACCTTCATATACGTCCGGTGCCCAAAAATGGAAAGGAGCAATAGAAGCCTTAAATAACAGGCCAACGATAATCATTGCAAAACCAAGATCGAACCAGAAAGGTAAGATTCCATTTTGAGAAGCCACAGCACTACCGATTACACTCGGATCGAAAGACCCGATAGCCCCATATACCAAAGCAATACCGAATAAAATGAAACTAGAAGCGAATGCACCCATTATAAAGTACTTCATACCTGCTTCGTTACTTCTTAGGTTTTTCGGTTCACTAGAAGCCAATACATAGGCGGCAATTGACAATACTTCTATTCCAAGAAAGAACATTGCCATGTTTCCGAACGAAACCATAGCAACTGCTCCGGCTAAAAGAAATACCTTAATAGCTACATAGTCGGCTATCTTAGTTATTTTCTCCTGATAAAATTTAGGACTCATCACAATTATGAAGATTGCGAGAATGATAAATAATATAGAAAAACCTTGCGAATAGCCTGTACTAACAATCATATTATATTTGTCGGATCCAATAAACGGCTCTCCCAAATAAAATTCGGTAATAGTCATACCTAATATACCTACTAACCCCAGAAGGACTACAGGCACAAGGATTTTTCTTAGATTTAAAATCTCTAACAGAAGGCATACAATACCCAGTCCCGAGATAGCTACCAATGTACTCATTATCTTATTTAGCTAAATTATCTATTAATATACGTTACAATTTCCTGTAAGCTTGGCGATACCAGCTCTGCCACAGGTTTCGAATATATTCCGAAGAATATTATTACTGCTATCAACAACCCGAATACAATACCTTCACTTATAGTCAAGTCTCTGAACGGAGTCTTTGTTGTTTCGCTCAACATCACATATTGGTACATACGCAACATAAAGAACGCCCCTAAGAACATAGATGTACCAATCAGCACAGCATACCAGATATTTACCTGATAAAGACCATACATTATGGTAAACTCACCTACAAAGTTAAATGATAGAGGTATCGAGATAGATGCTAATATACAAAGGAAAAATGCTATTGTAAATTTAGGTGCTTTACCTTTTATTCCACCCATCTGACTTATCAATGCAGTATTTGTACGTTTATGAATTATATCTGCGGCAAGGAATAGTCCTACAATACCAAATCCATGTGCTAGGATAAGCATTACTGCTCCTTGTAAACCATCGTATGTCAATGAATATGCTCCGGCTGCTACAAATCCCACATGAGACAGCGATGCATAAGCAAAAAAGCGTTTCAAATTATCTTGTCGTATGGCAATAATCGCTCCATATATGACCCCTACAATACACAATACAACCACAAGTGTTTGCAATTGATGTGACGCATGTGGCGTTACAGGCAATTGCCAGCGGATAACGCTATATGCTCCCATTTTCGACATAAGTCCGGCTAATAACATTGTTCCGGCAGCAGGTGCTTTCTGATAAACATTAGCCTGCCATGTATGGAATGGAAAAATAGGTATTTTAATCGCGTATGCTAAGAAAAATGCAAGGAAAATCCATAGCTGCTCGGTTTCATTCAGATTTGCATTGTAGAATGCTTCTAATTGAAAACTACCAACTTTGGTATATATATAAATAATAGCTGCCAACATAAACAACGATCCCGCAAATGTGTATAAGAAAAAAGTCATTGCAGCTTTACGACGTTTAGCTAATTCACCATTACCCCATAGAACGATAATGAAAAAGATGGGAATAAGTGATATTTCCCAGAATATGTAATATAAAAGAGCATCGCTACTTAGGAAAGCTCCCACCATAGCAAAAGCCATGAATAGAATCAAACTATAAAATAGCTTTTCATTCTTTATATCTGCCGACGATGTCGTTATCAGTATTATAGGAATCAATATTGTAGTCAGCAAAAGCATTGCAATAGCCAGCCCGTCAGCCTTCAAAGAGAAAGAGACTAGTGGATTTGTAATCCATTCCGTACTGTAACTCGTTCCGGCTACACCGTATTTAAGGAGAAAAGCAATTGTAAAGACTGCAGCAAAAACACTGAATAAAATAGCTACTTTCGATGCAAACCTATTTCCTGAGAAATAAGTAATTATTGCTCCTGCCAGCAGAATGATTAATATGATAGCGATATTCATATCTAGTTAAAAATTATTATACAAAAAATAAAAATACAATGATCGAACAGAATCCTATTACAAAGCAGAAGAGGTAAAGACCTAAACTTCCATTCTGCATTTTTCTCGCAGGAACAGAAGCCAGTTCAGCTAAATTCCCTAAGCTATTAATAGTACCCGAGATAGCTCTTTCTATATAATTACGGAAGAGGTTACCCAAGACATACATTGGTTTCACAAATACAGTACTGTATATTTCGTCGATATAGTATTTATTATAGACCACTTTGGCAAATCCTGTCAATTTATCATCTTCGCCCGGTACAACGGATTTCTTAATATATCGATAGTAAGCAAAACCTAATCCGATGAATGCAATTACTGTTGATATTGCCATCATAGCCAGTTGCTCTCCAGCAGGCATATGCTCTTGTACAGCGATACCCGGCAAAACAGGTGTCAAGAAATTATTCAGCCAGCTAAGTCCTAACGGCAAACTAATCACTCCACCAACGAATGCTAGTATTGCAAGAATAATAAGCGGTGCAGTCATCGTTTTAGGTGATTCGTGCAAATGATGTTTTTGCTCTTCTGTTCCTCTGAAATCTTTGTGAAATGTAAGGAACATTACACGGAACATATAGAAAGCCGTAAGCAATGAAGCTAATGCTGCTATTGCCCACAAGAAAGGACTATTCTCGAATGCAACCATCATTATCTCGTCTTTCGAAACGAAACCTGCCAATGGAGGTATACCCGATATTGAGAAAGTAGAGACAAGAAAAGTAATATAAGTTATTCCCATAACATTTTTCAATCCACCCATCTTGCGTATGTCCTGTTCGCCACCCATAGCATGGATAACCGAACCCGAACCAAGGAATAAACAGGCTTTAAAGAAAGCATGAGTTATTACATGAAATACAGCGACATGGTATGCTCCACAGCCTATGGCAATAAACATAAGACCTAGTTGCGATACTGTTGAATAAGCCAATACTTTCTTTATATCATTTTGCATGATACCGATTGTTGCGGCAAATAATGCTGTTATAGCACCTATAATCGCAATAAAGTATTGAATATCCGGAGTCAAATCGAATATGAAATTTAAACGTGTTATCATAAAGATACCACCGGTAACCATCGTTGCCGCATGAATCAATGCCGAAACCGGAGTCGGGCCAGCCATCGCATCGGGCAACCAAGTATATAAAGGAATCTGAGCGCTCTTACCCATTGCTCCTACGAATAAACAAAATGTTGCAACACCCAGCAAGGTTGAAACTTCCGGATTAGTGGTTGTAGAAACCGCTTGTTTCAAAGCCTCGAAATCTACTGTTTTGAATAGATAGGCTAAAGTAAAGATACCAATCAAGAAACCTAAATCTCCTATTCTGTTCATGATGAATGCTTTCTTAGCAGCGTCATTGAATTTCTGGTTCTTATACCAGAATCCGATTAACAGGTATGAACATAATCCTACACCCTCCCAGCCTATAAACATCACAAGCAGATTACCGCCTATAACCAACAGGATCATAAAGAAGATAAAGAGATTAAGATATGCAAAGAAACGATCGATATTCTCGTCGTCGTGCATATAACCTATCGAATATATATGAATCAACGCTCCGATGCCTGTCAGAAACAACAACCAAAGCAATGATAACTGATCGAGTACCAGATCGAAATTTATAGCGAAATCGCCAAATGCCATCCATTCGAAAAGATGTACATGAACTGCTTCTCCCGTAGAAAGAATTTGAAGGAAGTAAATCAGCGAAATAACGAAACTTACTAATACCGCACCTGTGGCTATAAACCCGGGTAACGATCGCCCAATCTTTTTACCTACACACAAATTGATTGTGAAACCAATAAGCGGACTAATCAAAAGTAATAATACCAATACTGTTTCCATCCAAAAATTATCCTTTCAGGTTTTTTAATTTATCGATATCAATAGATCCGATATTTCTATAGATTGAGACTAAAATGGCCAAACCTACTGCAACTTCGGCTGCTGCCACCGCCAGCGAGAAAAGCACGAACACCTGTCCACTGGTATCTTGATGGTAAACCGAAAATGCGGCCAGCAACAAATTACCTGCTGCAAGCATCAATTCTACCGACATTAGCATCACAATCGTACTGCGACGATAAAGAAGACCAAGCATCCCCACGCAAAACAATAAGATGGCGAGGTATATATAATTGTTGATCCCTACTTGTTCTAATATATTATTCAGCATAGCTTAAGCTTTTTTCTCTTTTTTAGATATCAGTACCGCACCTATCATTGCTGTGATAAGCAAGATAGAAACAAACTCGAACGGCACCATATATTCATCAAGTAATACCTGACCTATAACTTGTATAGACTGATAGTCTACCCCTTCTGCCTTGTACGTTTCTATCACCGGATTTGCTTTTACAAAAACGGCTAACAATACAAGAGCAGCTAAACATGACGAAACGGTAGCCGCCACGCGACTCGCTATTTTCTTTTTCGGTTCATGTTGTTCACTCAGATTCATCAACATCAGTGTAAACAATAACAATACAATGATAGCACCTGCATACACCACAATATTTACCACCGCCAGAAACTGAGCATTAAGCATCAGTAAATGACCCGATACGGAGAAAAAGCAGATAATCATATACACAGCACTATGCACAGGATTCTTCGACAAAACAGTCAGAGCTGCCGTGCCAAGTGTTATTGCTGCAAGAATATAAAAAATTACTGTAATCATCTTATTCTAAAATATCTTTTTAGTTATCGTATTTTCTTGCGCGGGCATCTTCAACCGATATAACAAGTTTGTCTTTTCCGTAAATCAAATCTATTCGCTCCAATTTCGGTTTCACAAGCTTTTTCGATTTGGTCAGATAGATCGCCTCTTTGGGGCAAGCATCTTCGCATAAACCGCAGAAAATACAACGTAACATATTAATTTCGTATACCGCTGCATATTTTTCTTCACGGTACAGGTTCTCTTCTCCTTTTTTACGTTCGGCTGCTTTCATTGTTATGGCTTCCGCAGGGCAGGCTAGTGCGCACAAGCCGCAGGCTGTACAACGTTCGCGTCCCTCTTCGTCTCTCATCAAGACATGCTGTCCACGATATACAGGGCTAAATTCGCGCTGTTGTTCGGGATATTGTATTGTATCTTTTTTCGTAAAGAAGTGCTTAATTGTTATCCACATACCTTTTATGATAGCAGGCAGATAAATACGCTCCATGAAGGTCATTTCTTTATTCGAAACAACTTCTTTTCTTCCCGATAATGACATATTTTCTATTGACATTGCAATTCGATTTTTTTATTTGAAAATCAGGATTAAAATACCATTCAGCAAGATGTTAGCCAATGCTAATGGGAATAATATTCTCCATCCAAGGTTCATCAACTGGTCATATCTGAAACGTGGTATTGTCCAGCGCACCCACATAAAGAAGAATATAAAGAATGTGGTCTTGCCCAAAAGAGTAATGATGGCAAATATATTAGCAAGATTTGCACCCCAGTTTTCGGCAACCCAATCCATTCCCCAATAGTTATATCCGCCAAAGAACAGTACAGATATAAGTGCGGATGAGAAGAACATGCTCACATATTCAGAGAACATATAGAATCCCATCTTCATAGATGAATATTCGACATGGTGACCATTTACCAATTCCGATTCGCATTCGGCCAAGTCAAAAGGTGTACGATTACATTCGGCAAAGGCACAAATCAAAAAGATAAGGAATGTCAATGGCTGATAAATAATATTCCAGTCCATTTCATGCTGTTGCATTGTGATCTCCCTAAGGCTTAAAGTACCTGTCATCATAATCAGAGCGATGATAGATAGCCCCATTGCTATTTCGTACGAGATCATTTGTGCTCCGGCACGAATAGCACCCATCAACGAATATTTATTGTTAGAAGCCCATGCTCCTATTATAATACCATATACAGCGGTCGACAATACTGCCACAATGTAAAGAATGGCAACATTAACATCTGCAATTTGTCCTTGAATTGTAATATCGCCAATAACAAACTGCTCTGCCCAAGGTATAACAGCAGTACCTAGCAATGAGACTGTCATTGCAACTGCCGGCCCTACAACAAACAGTATTTTATTTGGCGTATCAGGCATAAATTCCTCTTTCGAGAAAAGTTTCGCACCATCACATATAGGTTGCAAAAGACCAAATATACCTGCGCGATTGGGTCCATAGCGGTCTTGTAAAAAGCCTGCTACTTTACGCTCTGCGTATGTAGAATACAATGCGAAAAACATCGTAACAGCAAAGACAATAACGATAAAGATTAATTTCTCTAATATAAGTGCAATCTCCATAGTTGGGTTTATTCTTCTTTTGTTTTCTTAATTGCTTCCAATTCTGCTTCATCATAAGGAAATTCAGACATACTGATTTTCTCCTGATCTTGCTTTCTACCCTCAAGTATAAGATCGTCTGCTATTATTTCAACCTTATCCAATTTCTTGGTGTAGTTATTTATATTGATAACTGAGAATTTCTCAAACTTACGAGGTCCGTCTATAATCCAGTCATTCACATTTTTGTGATCGAATCGACATTCGTTGCAGATGAAGTCTTCAACTTCGTGAAACTCGTCTTTTGGTGCATTCACTCGTTGAATAGTATCTCCGAACATCCAAAGGACTACTTTACCCGAACATTTCGGACAATCGCGATGCGCATTGAACGGTTTATTGAACCATACACGCGATTCGAAACGATATGTTTTATCAGTTAATGCTCCCACCGGACATACATCTACCATGTTTCCTGAGAAATCGTTATCGATAACCTGAGAAACATAAGTCGATATTTGTGCATGATCGCCCCTATTAAGAACACCGTGTACACGACCATCAGTCAATTGTTCCGCCAGTTTCACACAGCGATAGCAAAGAACGCAGCGATTCATGTGCAATTGAATGTGAGGACCTATATCTTCGGGTTCGAATGTTCTTTTCTCTTCGATATAACGTGATTTATATGCACCGTTATTAAATGCCAGATTCTGCAAATCACATTCGCCTGCTTGATCGCAAACAGGGCAATCGAGCGGGTGGTTAATTAGCAAGAATTCGGTAACAGCCTTACGTGCTTCGAGCGCTTTAGGCGATTTGGCACTTAGCACTTCCATTCCCTCCTGTACAGGTGTAACGCATGACGGCTGAAGTTTTGGCATAGGACGCGGGTCCCTTTCACTGCCTTTGGTAACCTCCACCAGACAACAACGACACTTTCCTCCACAATCTTTAAGTTTGGAATAGTAGCACATAGTCGGAGGAACACATTCACCTCCAATCATGCGAGCAGCTTGCAGGATGGTTGTTCCTGCTTCTACATCTATATCGTGTCCATCTATTGTAATTTTCATAGAAGAAACTTTTTACTATTTATTTTGAAATCAAATGACGAACCTTTTCCATTGGTTCATTTACAAAGTGATCCCTGTTTTTTATTTTTTCAGGGAAACGCACATGGTATTCAAACTCTTCGCGGAAATGACGGATAGCAGCGGCAACAGGCCAAGCAGCAGCATCACCCAACGGACAGATTGTATTACCTTCTATTTTTGCTTGAATACTCCACAATAATTCAATGTCTTCTTCACGCCCTGTACCGGTTTCGATACGGTGAAGAATTTTTTCCATCCAGCCTGTACCTTCACGGCATGGCGAACATTGTCCGCAACTCTCGTGATGATAAAATCGGGAGAAGTTCCATGTATTACGCACAATACACGCAGTATCGTTGTAAACAATAAATCCACCTGAACCTAAAGACGATCCGGTTGTGAATCCACCATCTGCCAACGACTCGTATGTCATTAAACGATCTTCATTGTTAGCCGTTTTGAAAATATATTGAGCTGGCAGGATAGGCACGGATGAACCTCCGGGTATGAACGCTTTCAGAGGACGATCATCTATCATTCCACCAAGATATTCGTCTGAGGTCATAAATTCTTCGACAGATAAACCTAACTCTATCTCATATACACCCGGATTTTTAATATGTCCCGATGCTGAAATTAATTTAGTTCCTGTCGACTTGCCCAAACCTATTTTTGCATACTCATCTCCACCATTGTTTACGACCCATGGCACAGCCGAAATAGACTCCACATTGTTTACCACTGTGGGTTCATTCCAAAGACCGCTTACAGCAGGAAATGGCGGTTTGATACGAGGGTTGCCCCGTTTACCTTCCAATGATTCGATAAGTGCAGTTTCTTCTCCACAAATGTATGCTCCTGCACCGCAGTGAACATGTAAGTCGAGAGAATAACCTGTTCCTAATATATTTTTACCCAGCCATCCGTTGGCATAGGCTTCTTTTATAGCTTTTTCTAAAATCTTGTACACCCACATATATTCACCACGAATATATATATATGACAAATTAGCTTCTAATGCATAACTCGATACAATAGCTCCCTCGATCAGTAAATGAGGAATATATTCCATCAGAAAACGGTCTTTGAAAGTACCCGGTTCCGATTCGTCTGCATTTACAACCAAATGACGAGGCTTACCCGATTTTTTATCGATAAAACTCCATTTCAATCCCATAGGAAATCCCGCACCTCCGCGACCTCGCAGACCTGATGTTTTCACATGCTCGGTCACTTCATCGGGCGTCATCGATTTCAAGGCCTTTTCTACCGCTGCATAACCTCCGTTTTTGCGATAGACTTCATAGTCCTTTATTCCGGGTATGTCGATCTTTTCTAATAATATCTTTCTAGCCATCGCAAATTAATAAAGGTTTATTTTACCTTGCTTACAATCTTCGATTAAAGCATCAATTTTTTCTTTTGTCAGTTTCTCGTGATAGAAATCGCCTAACTGAAGCATCGGTCCATAACCGCATGCGCCCAGACATTCCACACCTGCAACACTAAATAGTCCATCGGGAGTCGTTTCACCCTCTTTTACACCTAATTTCTGGCAGGCATATTCCATCATATCGTCACCACCAAGTATGGCACAACATGATGTACGACAAAACTCAAACATATATTTACCTACCGGTTTTTGATTGAACATGGTATAAAAAGTAACAACTTCGTATACCTCGATAGGTGTAATTCCTAAGATTTCAGCTACTTTATCCATTAGTGGTATACTCAGCCAATTTTCGTGAGCATCTTGCACCACATGCAAAACAGGAATCAATGCCGATTTCTTTTTATCAGCAGGATAATGACTAACCAACTCATTGATACGAGCCGAAAGTTCCTCTGTTATATTGATTTCTTGATAATATACTCTTTTTTCCATTTGATATTAAGCGTCTAATTCTCCTGCAATAACATTTATACTGGATAAGGTTGCAACAGCATCCGAAAACATTCCACCTTTAATCATTTCGGGGAATGCCTGATAGTAAATAAAACAAGGACGGCGAAAATGCACACGGAATGGTGTACGAGAGCCATCTGTAATCAGATACATACCCAATTCGCCATTTGCACCTTCTACTGCATGATAAGTTTCAGCAATAGGAACCGGAATCTCGCCCATCACAATCTTGAAATGACTGATAAGAGCCTCCATTTCGGTATATACTTCATTTTTAGGAGGAAGGTAATAGTCAGGAACATCGGCATGATAAGAGCCGGACGGCATATTATCGCGAGCCTGACGGATAATCTTCAAACTTTCTTTGACCTCTGCTGCACGAACACAGAAACGATCATATGTATCACCCGATTGTCCTACGGGCACTATGAAATCAAAATCTTCGTAAGAACTGTATGGTTGTGCTACACGCACATCGTAATCGATACCCGTTGCACGTAAGTTAGGACCGGTAAAGCCATAGTTCATTGCTTTCTCTGCCGAGATAGCACCAACGCCAATAATACGATCCATAAATATACGGTTACGCATAAACAAGCGTTCGAGTTGATCCCAAGCTTTAGGGAAACCTTCCAAAAATTCGTCGAGCTTACGCCATGCAGCCTCGCTCCAATCTCTTTCGAATCCACCGATACGTCCCATATTGGTAGTTAGACGTGCTCCGCAAATCTCTTCGTATATTTCGTAAGCAAGTTCACGGTATTTCATTACGTATAAAAATGGAGTATACGCTCCTAGATCGACACCTAAGATTGAATTACAAATAAGGTGATCGGTAATACGAGCCAGCTCCATTACTATAACGCGCATATATTGTGCACGTTTAGGAACTTCAACTCCAAGAGCTTTTTCGACAGTCATCCACCATGCCATATTATTGATCGGCGACGAACAGTAGTTCATACGATCGGTCAAAGTTGTGATCTGGTAAAAAGTCCTGTTTTCTGCAATTTTCTCGAAAGCCCTGTGAATATAACCAATGGTAGTATCTGCATCCACAATGCGTTCGCCATTCATCAGTAAAATATTCTGAAACACACCATGTGTAGACGGATGCGTAGGTCCAAAGTTGAGTACCGACAATTCCTGTCCGTCTTCAAAGACCTGCTCTTTTACAATTTTCGCAAAGCGATGTTCCGGATTTATTAGTTGATCTGACATTATCTGTCCTCTTTTATTTATTACTTTCGGGTTGATAATTATTAGGAGTTCGTCCAAAGAAGCGGTCATCTTTATCTGTTCTGCCCGAATCTTCCAACGGATATTCTTTGCGCATTGGGAATGATGTCATTCCATCATCGTTCAATATACGTTTTAGGTTAGGATGGCCAATAAAATTCACCCCATAGAAATCGTATGTTTCTCTTTCCATCCAGTTGGCTGCTTCAAAAACATCAGTAATTGAGTCCACCTCTACCTTATCGGCTGCAAGGAAAGTTTTCACCCTCACCCGTACATTATCTAGCCAGTTGTGTAATAAATAAACAACCACAAATTGAGATTGTTTTTCATTGTCGGGATAATGTACTCCGCAAAGATCGGTCAAGAAGTTAAATCGCAATACTTCGTCCTTATGCATAAAACGGATAACTTCCTTTATCACCGCCGGAGCTGCTTCGAAGGTTAAGATATCTTGTTCCATACGAAATTTTGAAACATCGGGACCAAATTTCTCTTCTATTTTATTTTGAATATCTATCGTTTCTAATGCCATCTGACTAATTATTCAAATTTATAAGATTGTAGAAGTTTCTCATATCTTTCCGAACCTCTTCTGTGAATAGATTCGTGCTTAACGATCTCCTGCAATTGCATCAAACCGTCTAGAATTTGCTCGGGACGAGGAGGGCATCCGGGAACATATACATCTACAGGAATAATCTTATCGATACCCTGCAATACCGAATATGTATCGAATATACCACCGGACGAAGCACATGCACCGACAGCAATAACCCATTTAGGTTCTGCCATCTGCTCGTAGACATGACGCAAAATAGGACCCATTTTTTTAGAAATAGTCCCCATTACCAATAGCATATCAGCCTGACGTGGCGAAAAGCTATTACGCTCGGCACCGAAACGCCCCATATCATACGTGGAAGCCATCGTTGCCATAAACTCTATACCACAACATGATGTGGCAAAAGGCAAAGGCCACAAAGAATTAGCACGGGCTAAACCGATTGCATAATCGAACTTTGTAGCGAAAAAGCCATGTCCTGTATACCCTTCTGGGGCAGGAACAATATTTATATTTGATGATGATTCACTCATGGTTCTTTTCTTTTTATTTTTCCCACTCTAAAGCTTTTCTCTTCACTATATAGAGATAGCCCACCAATAACAATCCGATGAAAGTTCCCATTTTAATAAGACCATCTATCCCGATTGCTTTGAAATTGACAGCCCAAGGGTACATAAATATAATTTCGATATCGAAAAGCACAAAAAGAATTGCGACTAGAAAATACTTTACAGCAAAAGGTGAACGTGCGTTTCCGATAGGATCGAGACCGCACTCAAAATTCGAATTTTTTATAGAAGATCTTCGTTTCGGCCCAAGAAAGTTCGAAGCAAAAATTGTTGCAACAACAAATATAGCCGAAAAGGCTATTTGCATTAAGATAGGTATAAAATCATATAGGTTTGACTCCATAATTTAGTTTTGACTTTTCTTAGTTGACAGTAAATACATGTTTAAGAACACAAATATACGTCATTTATTTATCAAAAACCAGCCAAAAATGCATATAATTATAGAATAAAAAATAAAAAAAGCTATTATAAAACATTATTATATCATTTTGTAAAGTGTAGGTTACACTCTGTGTTATTTAACACAGAGGTATCTTTTTAAGCTCACAAAATGAGTAAAACCATTAATAAATTTGAAACAACTATTTCAAGTTGGATAGCTTTCAATTATATTGCTTTCACAATAATCTTTCTTTCAAAAAACAGCAAAAATTGAGATAACTTTAATCAATGGTTGGGTTTTTATGATAATGTATCTCTATTGACGAAATTGCAGTAGTTTTTTTTACGATCTTGAAAATGCATTTACGGTCTTGCTGCATTTTCAGTTGCATACAATTGCGTTTATTTATACTTTTAAGACTATAAGATTTTCGTGATTTTAATTTCATTCATGTCGTAAAAATATGACAATGATTTAAAAATAGACATTTGAATCCTCTGGATTTTTTTAAGATAAAAAAACAGGAAAACGTTAACTTTGTAATCACTAAAAACATATATAGTCTATATTGACTTTTAACCAACGCCTTATTGAACAAGTTTGATCTAACTATATCGAGTTGTAAATCGTTCAATTAAATCGCTTTTACAGTAATCTTTATTAAAAAATAAAACAATAACAAAAAGTCTGGATTACTTCACTTAAAATTCGAAGACAATATTGAAAAAAGTTCACTTATATGCCATCAATTTTTTCTATAATACACATTAATTAGCATTAATTAACACAAGTCTTAGCAATGTATAATTAATACAAATTAAGCTAATTAATATAAACAAGGCATATTTATAACACGTTATAACATGAAAATAGGCAATAATTGCAACGTTCAAAAATGATACCACAATGAAGTCAATCATAAAAAAAATAAATATTCGGGAAATCTTTCATAAAAAGATACTTATCCCTCCTTCTATAAATAGAAGACACTTCAGAACTATACTATTAGGAGTAACTCTATTATTAGTTGCTAATGAAGAAGCAAAAGCGCAAGAAGACTACGATTTCACACTCAGTTCTTATCCTACATACTCTTATGAGTCTTTCAGCAAAAGTAATGTTGATGGCATAAAAGGATATCCGACAAGTATTATTAAAACAGATATTTTATCTATAATAGATGGTGATTTACCTATTATATATGAGCATCGGTTTTCGAGTTTATTTGCAGTAGAGGCTGGTGTAGGTCTAATACTACCTTATGAAAATGAAATCAGCACCTTTCCTATAAGTGCAGAAAATAATAGGAATTTCAAAAACACAAAATTTGGATACAGTCTCTTAGCTGCACCCAGAATATATTTTGCTCACAGTTCTAAAAATTATATGGCCTTAATGGTAAGGTATAGAAGATACGACGAACTCTCGATTGCCGAATATGGTGTTGGAAAAGGATGGGTATGGTTATTAGCCGACAAATATCCGCTGGATGCTGCTGTATATGCTTCTTTATCATGGCAAACACCTTTTGGTCAAACTGAAGCTACCAACAATTTCAGATTTAAAAATAGTGCATTTGAAGACAGAGGTCGAGGTGCGGTATTTGCTCTAAGTTTTTCATTAAGATTTGGGATAGCAACCAGATAAATCATATACAAAAAGAGCTCCTGTTTTAAGTTAAAACAGGAGCTCTTTTCGCTTGTAATCGCTTCTTATTCTTGGATATAAAAAGAAGGACCTACAATTTTAATCTCTTTTTGGATTACTTGTTTCGAAGCAATTGCTTTTGCATCCGGTTGCTTACCACCAATGGAAACCAACGCATTACCGGCAGCAACTATCGGTATGCCATGACTGTCTCGACCAGCCATCTGATCAGGCGTCAATACAAAATCAACTACCTCCGATTCTCCTGCTTTAAGATGAATACGTTTAAATCCTTGTAACGAACGAATAGAATTCTTAAGATTATTATCGGATAGCGAAACATAAAGCTGAACCACCTCATCACCATCTACTTTTCCGGTATTCTTTACCTCTACTGAAAACAAGACATCATCGCCTGCCGTTACAGATTGCGAAGATGCTAACATTTTATATTCAAATTTAGTATAACTCAACCCATATCCGAATTCATAAAGTGGCTCTCCTTCAAAATAACGATATGTTTTTCCAGCCATATTGTAATCATCGAATGCCGGTATCTGATCTATGCTCCTATAAAATGTTACTGGCAAACGCCCTGCAGGATTATAATCACCAAACAACACATCAGCGATAGCTGCTCCCCCACTCTGGCCCGGATACCAAGCTTCTACTATTGCTGGCAGATTTTCAGCCTCCCAATTAAATGCTAATGCACTTCCATTTAATAAGACTAAAACAGTAGGTTTACCCAGCGCATATATTTCTTTTATCAATTCGGTTTGAATAGCAGGTAATTTAATATCTAAACGGTCTCCTCTATCAAAGCCGTCAACTTTAACCCGCATTTCTTCTCCCTCTAGTGTTGGTCCTAATCCCATACACAGAACAACTATATCAGATGACTTCGCCAGATTTAGTGCTTCTTGTTTCAGATTGTCATTAGGTTTTTCCCATAAGAAACTCATAGCCGGATATTCTGTATTGTTTTGTACATAATCGATCTTGACATCATAAGATTTGCCAGCCTCTAAATGAACATACTCATAAGCTTTTTGCAATTCATGATCTCCTCTGCACGATAATAGTTTAGCACCATCTAAATAAAGGTCGAAACCCAAAAGCCCTTCTCCTGCAATGGCATACTCTCCGGTAACGGGTGGAACAATGACTCCACTCCATCTAACAGAAAAATGATCATATTTCAAATCTGCGAATGGAGGAGTAGTCCACCATGCAAAATTCACAGTCTTATCTATCTGTGTATGAGCCGGAGTCCCTTCCCAATTCAGATTAGGAAAATATTCAGCCTTTAAGCCATTTTGTTTTTTAGTACCATCAGTATATAGATAATCGGATGGAACAATATCGAAATAAGGTAATTTAGGAGCTAAAGGACATCCTTGCGCAAAATCGACTTGCGAATTGGGCAATTTATCTTTTAGTCCTGCTAATACTGTTTTAGGTTCAGTCGGATAACCATAGTAGTTTGCCAACAATACATCCTTTGCATCGGCATTAGGGCCAATTACCGCAACCTTTTTGACACCTTTATTAAAAGGAAGTGTATTTTTTTCGTTCTTCAATAAAACGATTGATTTATGAGCAGCATCTAAAGCCAGTTGTTTATGCTCTTTGCTATCGACTACACTATATGGAATTTTTGAATACTCAACCATTTCCTGTGGATCAAACTGTCCTAATTTCATCCGGGCAAGAATAATTCTTTTCACCGATACATCTAATTCTGCTTCTGTGAGGAAACCTTGCTTTACTGAACTAACTAAATTTCTATATACATCGCCGCAATTCAAATCAGTACCTGCTTGTATGGCCATCGCTGCAGCCTCTTCGGGTGTAGCAACAAGATTGTGTGCTTCCTTTTTATAGAAGTCAGCTATCGCTCCACAATCGGAAACGATATAACCTTCAAAACCCCATTGCTCACGCAACAAACCTTCCAGAAATTTACTTCCACAACAAGGAGCACCCTTCAAGCGCTGATAAGCACACATCACAGAATAAACATTAGCATGTTCTACTGTTTTTCTGAAATGAGGAAGATATGTTTCTGCCAAGTCATAATCGCTAGGCCACACATCGAAAGAATGACGAGTCGATTCGGGACCACTATGCACAGCAAAGTGCTTGGCTGTAGCCACGAGTTTTAAATATCTCGAATCGTCACCTTGCAATCCTTTGATAAAAGGAACTGCTAATTCGCCTGTCAGATAGGGATCTTCACCATAAGTTTCCATACCTCTGCCCCAGCGCGGATCGCGAAATATATTTATATTGGGTGTCCAAAATGTCAGACCTTGATATATGCCTCTCTTACCTTGCAATGCATACGCGTGATGCTTTGCTCTAGCTTCGTCTGAGATCGCATCTGCAATACTAAACATTTCTTCTTTATCCCACATGGCAGCCATGCCTATGGCCTGAGGAAAAACAGTAGCGACTCCCGAACGCGCAACACCGTGCAAACACTCATTCCAAAAGTTATGGGCAGGGATACCTAAACGCTTAATTTCGGGCGAATCGTAACGAAGCATCAAAGCTTTTTCTTCGAGTGTCAATCGGGATAACAAGTCATCCGCCCTTTCATCGAAGTTAAGAGATACATTTTTATATGGTTCTACTCCTTCTTGCCCCTTTACTAATAATGCTGTGGACAAAAAGACACAAGCTATAAGAATTAATTTAGAATAGTAAGTGATAGTCTTCATACTAATTGAGAAATTTAAGATTTAACTTGACTAAGGTAATAAAAAAGATAATATTAACTATCACTCATTTAATAAATAAAGGCATTTTTTCATCAGTTTACAGAAACGTAAGCTCCGCCTATCTACTTCTTTCCACTAAGTAGACTCCAAATAAAATAAGGCAAGAGCCGACAAGTGTAATAATTGTGATTTGTTCGTCAATAACCAATGCTGAGGTAATCATTGTAACAAGGGGGACAATATAAAGATAATTTGTAGCACGTAAAGCGCCTATTCTTTTGACAATATTGTTCCACATAATAAAACATAGCATAGAAGCTACTACACCGAGAAAAAGCAAATTTGAAAACACAACCGGTTTCAGCAAGATATCTAAATTGAAATTAAGAGGACTAATAATGAACATAGGCAATGAGGTAATTACGCCATAGAAAAACACTTTACGGGTAAAGAATAAAATAGAGTATTTTGTATTCATACGCCTTAGTATGAGACAATAAAATGCCCACATGAGGGCTGCAACAAATGTAAGAATATCTCCCAATGGATTAACTTCGAAGTTAAAGCGGCCATTGAATACAACCAGAGCCACTCCTGCCAAAGCAATAAATGACCCAATTAACAGATTTCTCTTTAGTTTTTCTTCTTTATTTACAAAATAAAAAAGAAAGGCGGTCAAAATGGGCGTTGTACAAATAATTAAAGAAACATTCGAAGCTAATGTCAAACCCAATGCTGTATTTTCGGTGATAAAGTACAACGACCCTCCGCTAAGCCCTGCACCCACCATCCACAACTCGTCTTTAAAGCTATTTGCAAACAATTTACGTGGAGAGACAAAACAAATGCATATATATGCCAAAACAAAGCGAAAAAAGAATATCTCGATGGGAGACAAGCCATAGCCAATTAAGACTTTGGTTGAAACGAATGTTACGCCCCATATACAAACTGTTATTACAGCCATGAAATGATACCAAAAGACACGATCTATTGCCATTACTTATAATTATTGCAGAATTTATTTATAAATAGTCTGACAAAGATATACAAACGAAAATCCACTTCTAGTGGTAGCAGAATATTTGGACGGCTGCAACCATTTTATTTTCGAGAAAATCATCAAAGTAAAACGAAATATCAAAATACAAAGTTTCTCTGCACCAAGTGAAATGAAATACACTACTGCTCTGAATATAAAACAATAATACATTGAACTTTATGCAAAAGAACAAAAACTATATTTTTCGGAGTACTAGTTTTCTTTTTATCGTAGTTGATATTTGAGCAAAAAAATCTTTTACTTCCTTATAAGATTCTTTAGAATGTCTTGTCGAGTAAATATCCAGGTATTGTGTATAAATAATTTGATTATCTTTTTGTTCGGTTTTAGTTTTGAGCGAACCAAAAGGCGTATTTATGTCAACATCTTTAGGTAAGGTTTCCAGCGTATACGATTCAGGCAAGTTAAATACAATAGAATCAGTCTCGCTAAAACCATTCTGCATGACTATATCCCAAGTCCGGCTCTCTGCCGAAAACATATTCAGGGTTCCTTTATGCAAAGGACATAAAGGCAGGAATAAACGATTTCCTGTTTTATTGCCATAATCAGGAGCTTGGAAAGCAGCATCTAGCCGGCATGAAGGTAATGATGCCTTATTTTCTGTTGCGGTAATTCCACTAAACTCAATATGGGGTAGTTTTAAATAGGTATTAATATATTTAATCATCTTATCCCGATCTTTAGAATTGAATACAGGTATTGCAGACACATATCCATGCAAATGCTCGACAAAAGAGATATGCCCTGTAGCCTGACCATCTTCGTGAATATCAACAACTAGAATAGTTTCCTTATTATTTTGTTTATCAGTATAGACAGGAAGCCTACACAACTTACTTTCCGTACCATCTTCGGAAATAACAAGAGCTGTATGTCCTGCAATATCATCATGAATAAATCCAAAAGGTAAGGTTTGTGAAGTACACTCAAGCCATATACTATCTCCCTTCAATGGAACAAGCAAGATTGCATGATCTGTCTGACTCACATTTGCAAAGTCAGAATAAAGTTCTCTTTCCGTCATACTTATCTCACAATAATTTGATGGTATATCAACTGCTTTTAGCATTGCTTTCATCAAATTTGACAAGCCCTTACAGTCTCCAAACCCATTTTTAGCCACATGCATGGCAGCAGCCGGCTGTAATCCTCCTATACCCATCTGAATACTCACATAGCGGGAATGGTTTTGCATATATTCGTAAATAATTCTCACTTTCTCCCTGTCATCTTTAGCGTCTTTTGTCATTGCTTGTAGCTTAGCTACCAAATCGGCTGACAAGATATCTCTATCTTTCAATAGCTTAGACACCCATTCGGCATAACTACCCCATGTCGACATATTACCACAATGAGAATCATAACAAAAATCAGACGGAGCAAATAACACTCGTGGCAAGATTTCACGGAACGAAGGTGCCAATACTTCATATTTTCTCGCTTTCAATCCAATTAACGAAAGTGAATATATATTCTTATCTACTATCTTTTCATTCTGAATATTACATGCATAATTCGATTTTTTTCGCAAATTAATATCCAATGGTAATTCCAATTTAAACTCAGCCCTCTCAAGCGATTCCTGAAAGCCGACAGGACTAAAAGACGGATAAGAAATGACCCCATTCTTTATCTTTACCTGATACGAATACTCTACTGTAAACGGGTAAGAAGGGTGTTGGCATTCATATGAAATACTATAACTATCTGAAGCCATTGTAGAGCCCTCCGATATAGAGGATACGATTAGATCTCCTTTCTTGATTTTCCGAATAATCTTACCTGATGCATCCCTCACAATTCCGGAAAAACTGCTCAACTCTCTTGATTTATCTCCATAGGTCCTAAAATGTGCATAATAATCTCCTTGTTTATTCAAAATCGTTGTCACTTCAGTAACAGTATAAGTAGCATTATTCAGATTAGACTGGGTAAAAACAATCGAATAATCCCGGACAACTGCAACAGCATCAATTTTCAGACTATCGGCAATTGCAGATACCGGATAATCATTCGCATAGATGAAGCTATTCATTAAGCAAACAGTAACAAACACCAAATATATTTTTATATTTCTCATTCAATAATTCATAAATAAATTGTCAGCTTATCTTTTTTAATACAATTTGCTCCGAATTTTTAAGCACTATTTTGGCAAAGAAATTGCGTAACAATTCATAGTCAGTTTGTAAAAACTGTAACGATTTTAATTGAAACTGATAGTTCATCTGGATGCTATTTTGAGTTTGTCCCACGCGACAAGTCAGAACCATAGACTCATTCTCATCTAATAGAATTTTCTCCGATTGGATAGTCTCCTCTACAGCATAACCTTCAGGAATCATAATATTAACTATCTGCCTATAATTTTGCAAATAATTAAAATTAACAGGAACAGTCCGATTTTCATCTTTAAATGGATTCTCCGAAAAATGCTTTATTAAAAATGGGTTTATATAAAGAAATTCGTCTCCTAAAGTGACATCCGGTTTTACAATAAAAATCTCCTTGACATCACCCGCAGCATTATCAGCTCCTGATATCTCAAAATCGACAACCTCGCAAGCCAATTGTCCGGTTAACTTTTCCAAATATTCATTATTATCTTTATAGTCCGCATAATGGTCTCTGAAAGAGAGCGCATCATTTCCTCTTCGGGTTATAGATATTCGCCCTTTATACTCACCTCCCTCAAATTTATAATCGTTAGTTATTGCCATCATTCCTATTGAAACCGCAGATAAATCGACCCAATCGCCCCCTTGTTGAAGCAATGCACGAGCCTGAGGAACCATACATTTTTGAGGTAAAAGGTTCCAATCTCCAAATTTAGCAGATGCATCAGTATAATACATCATGGTATCTATCTTAACACCTACAATTGTATAATTCAATGCTGAAATACTAGGATGAGTTACAGGCAATCGTCCGTTGCTCCTCGTACTAAGCACAACAGGATAGGCATCAAAGCCACCAGACTTCAAGGCATTGATAAGCAAGAAGTTCATATCAGCACTATTTCCTAAACCTTTCTTTAACACATCACCCAAATCGGAAGGATAAAATGCATTTTTCTCATTCCATTTCACTTTATATTTAATCATATTGAGTATTTCTTTCGCATTCTCAATATTTATTTCTTTTGTTGAAATATCATTTTTAAAAAGACCTGTTTTCTTAAGATTACCACCGAAAACACCTGCATCAAGGATGTCTTTATCTACATTAGCCCACGTTGTTGTATACGATTTTGTCATGCTATTCGGAAATTTCGTATTACTTAGTTCAAATGTTACTTTTGATATATAATCCCCTAATGTCCAAACATAACTTTCATTTTTCAATGCCTTTATATTATTGCCTCTGAAAACAGTTTTTTTTGCATTACAAGTGTGCATAGTGCTCTGCATACGACCATTATCGTCCTTGTAACGAATATTGTAGTTTGCATTAACCATTGTATTTGTAGCATCTATTTTTTCGTAACCTTGCATATTTAAGTTATAATAGAGATACTCAGGAGTTATAACCTCAAAGCTAACTTGCTGTGTTGGAATAGAACTTTGAAAATAAAATTCCCGCAAATCATAATAATAGTCCGAAACAATTGTATATTTAAATTCAATCACAGAACCTACTTTTGCACCCGACAAGGTAAACTTCTTCAGTTTATTCTTCTCATTTATGCTTTCATCAAAAATAAACTCCTTTGACAATTTTGTCTTAATAATCTTTCTATTATCAGCATTGTATGTAGTACCAGATAAGTGAGTTATGCGTTCCTTATTTAATCTGTCTGCTTCATAATATGGGATTTCCTGATCGCACCACCCTAACCCCTCATTCTTCAATATCTTTATCTTCATCTTTAGTGTATACTGATATTGAAAACCTGCTTCATCATCATAAATAAAATCTAAGTTACCCTCTTTCAATAGAATAAGAGCAGCAGCAGTTGTATCCTGAGGATATACAGCCATATCCAGCTCATCAATGGTTACATCCCCATATTTCGATTGTGCATTCGAATATAAAGTCGCTAACAATAAGAAAACGGCTACGATGGTAAGTGTTTTTTTCATAGATTTGGTGTTCGTTAATATTTGCAAAATTAACTAAATAATCGTTCTATCCAAATAATACTATAAATATTACATAATACACCATATTATACAAAAAAGACCGATGATAAAATCATCAGCCTTTTCCCTTAAAAATTAACAACTTATCTCTCCCACTGCAAGAGTTCGATCACCGCTAGGTGGTAATCCCGCTCGGTTTCGAGGTACTTATCAACTGTTTCGTAATACACAGATACTTCCAGTAAATAATTGATAAGGGAAAGCTGCCCCCTATCGAATGCCCGTGCAAGTAACTCGTGATTATTGGTTATTGACAAAGCATTCTCATACTCTTTCAGAAAGAGAGATAGTTTATATGCTTTCTCATATTCATTTTTCAATTTATTACGAAACTGTAATTTGTAATCTTCTTGCTGCATTTGCAAGGCTATAGTTTGAGCCTTCTGGTGCTTCACTGTATTTTTTCCTTCCCACAAAGGGATAGAAACCCCTATAGTAAACCCTTGCAATACTGTTCCCAAAATTCGTTCACTAGTATATCCGGCATTAAACTTAGGCATATTGAGTGCACGTGTCAATTGCTCTTGCTTACGACTTAAGACGACCTCTTGCTCCGCTAACTGAAGTAAGGAATTATTCTCTTTTACATTAACGAACCACTCATCGAAGTTCAAAGGGAAAGCAAACTGAGGATAAGCATCCAGACTATTTTCAATAGATATTCCTCCATTCATCCGCCGTAATTCGGATTTAATAGTATTGATCTCAACTTCATTTATTTGTAAAGCCTTCTCTGCACTCAATAAATTAAGCTTCGTTTTATTACGCTCCAGAACATTGATATCTCCTTCATCAAACATAGTCTGATAACCGGCTGATAACTCTTTCGCATACTTCAGACGTTCGGTCAGTAATTTATTTATTTTAATCTGATAAGTCAACTCGACGCAGAGCAGGCGTGCCTCTTGTAACACTTCTCTGCGCTGTTGATCATAGTTCAAATCCACTTGCCGATTCTTCCCTTGTGCTAATTGTGATTTATGACGATAGGCTGTCGGAAAATCGAAAGACTGGGTTACATTCAGATCCGTTCTATTACCGGTATCTCCCGGGCTACCCCAAAGATATCCAAATTCAACTTCGGGGTTGGCAATAGTAAGACCAGTCTTATTTCCTATTTTATCGGCATTAGCCTGTTCTCTAAGAGCTTTCAAAGTTGTATTATTGGCTTCTATGCTGTTCAAAACCTGCTCAAAACCTGATTGGGCATCGATTGTCAATACAGTAAAAGACAGGATAATACTAAATATTATTCGTTTCATAACTTTCATTTAATTTCTTGTTGAACTAAAGTTTCTTCTACCTGCGGTTTGCGGTTTTTCAACATCCTATAAATTATCGGAACAATGTACATATTCAATAAAGTAGACGTTAATAATCCTCCCAGAATAACCTTTGCCATGGGGCTTTGTATCTCATTTCCGGGCAAGTCACCTTGTATAGCCAATGGAACCAGAGCTAATCCGGATGATAATGCAGTCATCAAAATAGGATTCAGTCGATCGAGCGAACCTTGCAAAATACTTTTTTCTATCGAAAACCCTTTAGCACTTAAGTCGTTATAGTGAGACATTAGCAGGATTCCATTACGCGTTGCAATACCAAATAACGATATAAAACCAATGATGGCAGGTATGCTTATCTCGCCCGTAGTCAAGAAGATTACATATACCCCACCAATGAGAGCCAATGGTAAGTTAATTAACACTACTGCCGACTGCGCCACATTGCGGAACTGATTGAATAACAGCAAAAAGATTATCAATATAGCGAACACAGACGTAATTAATAAGGTTTGAGAAGCCGATTTCTCGCTTTCGAACTGACCGCCATATTCAATGTGATATCCCTCAGGCAATATGATATTAGCATCTATATTATTTTGAATATCATCGACAACTCCACGCAGATCACGTCCAGCAACATTCGCCGATACAACTATTTTACGCTGAGCATTCTCTCGGTTGATAGCATTAGGCCCTGTAGACGAAGTTATTTCAGCGACATATTCAAATGGAACCTTTTTGCCATTTGCATCAATCATCAGATTACGTATTTTATCTGCCTCATCTTTAAAATTATCATCTACTTTAAGTGTCAGATCGAATGTTTTACCATTGTCATACACCTGTGAAACAATTTCTCCGGCAAGCATGGCTGTTACAAACTCCGAAAACTCGGGTAATGTAATACCATATTTGGCAAGCATTTCGCGTTTAGGTATAATCTTTAATTGCGGACGTTCGACTTGTTGCTCTACATTCAAGTCGGCAAGGCCTTCGATACCTTCTATCGATGATTTTATTTGATTACCCAATGCAAAGAGTTGATTCAAGTCCGTACCAAATAACTTAATAGCGATATTGGCTTTCGTTCCCGACAGCATATGGTCGATGCGATGTGATATGGGTTGTCCAATCTCAATACTTACTCCCGGAATTGCATTTAGCTTTTCACGTATTTCGACAAGCATTTCATCTTTGGAGCGATCTTTCAATATGAAAGGTGCTTCTATCTCGGAAGAGTTTACGCCAAATGAATGTTCGTCCAACTCCGCACGACCTGTTTTACGTCCTACCGTCTGAATCTCGGGTACAGTCAGCAACATCAGTTCGGCTTGTCTGCCTATTTTATCAGATTCCTCAATCGATATTCCGGGCAATGTATTGACTGTGATAGTAAATGATCCTTCGTTGAATGGAGGTAAGAAGTTACGCCCCAATGTAAAGAATATAATAATCGCCGAAGCTAATAACAGACCTGTTACAGCTAGTACTTTCTTTTGATGAATCAAAGCCCAATGCAAACTTTTTTCATATATCACTTTCAATTTGACAACAAAGACCGGCTCTTTATCTTCTTTATTCCCTTTGTTCTTACCAAGCAAATAGCTACATAGTACAGGGGTAACCGTAAGTGCAATAATAGTAGAAGCAAACAATGCAACTATAAAGGCAATACCAAGCGGAGCAAGCATTCGCCCTTCCATCCCACTCAAAAAGAATAACGGAATGAAACAAGTAACAATAATTAATGTTGAATTAAGAATCGGCATGCGCACCTCTTTCGATGCTTCGAAAACGACATCCAGAACTTTCTTTTGTTCAGCTATCGGCTTCTGCCTGTTCTCTCGCAGATGTTTAAACACATTTTCGACATCTATTATAGCATCGTCCACCAGTGAACCAATAGCGATAGCCATTCCCCCGAGACTCATGGTATTAATGGTTAATCCCATAGCCTTAAGGGCAAGAATAGAAGTAAGTAAAGATAGAGGAAGTGCCAATAGAGATATAAATGTTGTGCGCCCGTTCATTAAGAAAAGGAACAAGACAATTACAACAAATATCGATCCTTCGTACAGCGATTTTTGAACATTGCCTATTGAGTTTTCTATAAACCGTTCCTGACGGAAAATGTCAGACGATATTTGCACGTCTGCCGGTAAACTTTTTTGAAGATCGACAAGAGATGCATCCAGCTTTTCACTAAGTTCTATCGTATTTGTATTAGGCTGTTTGGTTACAGTCATTAATACAGCTTCTTTTCCTCGTTCGGATGCCACACCCAATTTAGGTGCTTTCGCTCCAATTTTGATTTCGGCTATGTCGCGGATAAGAATCGGATTTTCTCCCGCCTTCTTTATGACTCCTGTTCCCAATTGGTCTACATCTGTACTTTGCATGATGCCACGAACAATATATTCGTTACCATATTCGTACAAGACTCCTCCCGCAGCATTCTGATTCATATTCCGAACCGATTGCAAAACCTCATCGAGACTCACACCGTAATGTTTCATACGACCGGGATCAAGTAATATCTGATATTCTTTGATATCCCCACCAATTACGGTTACTTGCGCCACACCTCCGGTTGACAGTAAACGTGGGCGAATAGTCCAGTCGGCCAATGTGCGTAAATCGAGTAAAGACGTTGAATCGGCAGTAAGCCCGATAATCATAATCTCACCCATTATAGACGATTGTGGTCCTAATGTCGGTTGTCCCACGTTGCCGGGCAAAGTACCGCTTATTGTCGCCAGTTTTTCGGTTACTATCTGGCGCGCTTTATATATATCTGTTCCCCAGTCAAACTCGACCCACACGACAGAAAATCCTGTGATGGAAGACGAACGGACACGGCGAACATCAGTTGCTCCGTTTACCGCAGTTTCGATAGGAAAAGAAACAATCCGTTCCACCTCCTCCGCTGCCATGCCGTTGGCTTCGGTCATGATAACAACTGTCGGTGCATTCAAATCGGGAAACACATCTACTTCCATATTCTTGGCAGTATACAGTCCTCCAACCAAAAGAAGTACCGCACCAATAAGGACGACCAAACGGTTGTTTAACGAAAAATGTATTATTCTATTTAACATATTATTTCCTCCTTGTTAATGCTCATGACCGTGTGGTATAGCAGCTGATGCCGATGCCAGTTTAACATGATAAGCTCCTTTACTGACAACAATATCTCCTTCTTTCAAACCCGAAAGAATTTCTACACGGTCACCATCGCTGGCACCGAGTTTCACTTCTTGCTTTTTATATCCTTCTTCATCCAATTGGATATATACAAAGTAAATACCTTGATCTTCGGTAAGAGAAGAAACAGGTATGGAAATTACTTGTTGCTTTACTCCGGATATGAGAAATACCTCAACATACGATCCCGATATTATCTGACCGATATTGTCAAATTCAAAATTGACGGGTACATAATATTCTTGTGTATTTGCAGAGCGGCCATAAGAAACCAGTCTTCCGTTCAGATCGGAAAGGCGATGAATCGCTTTATCGTAAGGTGTTTTGAAATTAGCTGTGGTTATATTTCCTAAATCTTTATAGTAGCGCTCCGAAACATCGGCTCGCAACTGTAGCTTACGGTTTTGTGTGACAGTCACTAATGGCTGACCTACTTCTACATACTGACCTTCGGTTACCAATTTTGATTTAACAAAACCACCGATAGGCGAGGATATCCCAACTCCTTTTGCTCCCTGATGAGTAGCAAAGTTGCCATAAGCTGTTTTGGTATTCTCATAATTGAGTTTCAGTTCGTTAAATTCTTTCTGCGATATCAGCTTATCAGCTATCAGCGCTTCCGCCCGTTGATACTCGAGTTGTGCAATCTCATATGCCGATTTAGCTTTAAGAACAGGATCACCATCCACAATATTTCTGGATGATATACTAAGCAACGATTCGCCGGCCTTTACAGATAAACCGTCATTCAACGATGCTTTATTGAACGATACTATACCATTTGTTGTGGCAGATACTGTTACCTCATCTCCCTGAGCCGAAAGTATTTGTCCGCTGGTTTTTATCACCTGATGAAAACGATCCGGTTTTACTGTTATTACTTCCAAGCCTACGGCTTTAGCCTGTTCGGGAGTAAAGATAATCTCATCGCTATGATTTTCTGCGGTTTTGTCTTTCTCGCCATGATCATGATCACAATCATGTCCTTCTTCGCCGTGAGTGTGACCTTCTTTTTCATGATTATGACCTTCATGCGATTCTTTATCGTGATTGTGTCCGGCGTGTTCATCTGCTTTGTTGGAATTGCACCCCCAAGCAAAGACAAACAGACAAACTAAATAAATAAGTTGTTTTTTCATTCTATGTACGTGTTTTAATTTTAATACAAAGTTATTGGTTAACGAACGCAACTAGGTTGCAATTTTAGAACAGTGACTGCATAAGCCTTTCAGTACAAAATTTGCACTGTGAAGAATAAAGTTTTGAGGGATATTTACTTCGGGTATAGAAGCATTGTCGAGACAGAATGTCGTTTTACACTTTTCGCAGTAGAAATGTGTATGCTGCTGCTCTACCGAGCAATCGCAATAGCGGCTGCAAACCGAATATTTGATAGAGCCGGAACCATCGTCTATACTGTGTATCAATCGTTTCTCATGAAACAAAGTGATGGTTCTGAATAAGGTAGACTTATCGACAGTATCGAGTGTAGTTTCTAAATCCGCAAGACAAAATGCATGCGAAAAATTCATCATTTCTTTAAAAATGAGCAGTCTTACAGCTGTAATATTAATGCCTCTTTCTTGAAGCCGTTCTATGTAGTTATCCATTATATTTCAATACTTTAATATCGCAAACTTTCATATTTACCGTCTAAGAAAGACAACAAACGTCTGCTATAACTAAATGACAGTCATTACATGATAATAAATACTCGAACAAACGGAGTATTTATCAGCTTAAAGTAGAAATAAAGGGAGGAGCCCTTAGGCTACGTATAGAGCCGACAAAGGGTGAGGTATAAGTTTCTAAATATGGTTTTTCCTGTAGATGAAGTCCAACGGTTGGAGCATCAAGATAAAATATATTTAGCGTATAAGCAATATAAAATAAAGACGAAATACTAATCGGTTGGACAGTATCATTTTCGTGGTTATTCGCCTGACGTAAAACGACAGTCTTCAAATCACAATCTTCTGAATTGTCGTGCGAATGGTGTTTATCATGCACACCACCACAGCATTCGCAATTGCTATGATCACATTCACTATGATCACTATGTTTCTCGTTATTATGAATTGTTTGACAGGCTTCGCTACGGACCATACATACAATTCCGTCATGATGGTAATGAGGCAAGACTCCATGTGCCAATAACAATATATTAGCAAATAGCAGGAGAATCAGAGATATATGCTTCTTAACCTTCATCCGGCAAATATAGGAATTTTTAATTTAAAACTTCAAACTTTGCACACACAAGAAAACAAAAGCGTTAAAATAATAATTATCCTAACGCTTTTATTTAATTATTTATGTATGATTTACTATCAAGCTCCGATCATATTTTCAGGGTTTAATATTCTATCCAGTTCATCTTTAGATAATACATTTTTCTTTAATATCAAACTATAAACGCTCTGCCCTGTTTCAAGTGCTTCTTTGGCTATCGCAGTACTGTTTTCGTAACCGATATACGGATTCAGTGCTGTTACGATACCGATGCTGTTCATCACTAAATTTTTGCAATGTTCCTCATTTGCAGTGATACCGTCTATACAGTTCTTTCTGAAACATACCATTGCATTCGACAGAAGTTTTACCGATTCAAAAAGAGTATATGTGATCACAGGTTCCATCACATTCAATTGTAATTGCCCTGCTTCAGCGGCCATTGTCACAGCAAAATCGTTCGCTATCACCTTAAAGCATGTCTGCGATACAACCTCGGGTATAACTGGATTCACTTTACCGGGCATAATAGATGATCCGGCTTGCATTGGAGGTAAATTGATTTCATAAAATCCACAACGAGGACCCGAAGTCAGCAATCTTAAGTCGTTTGCCATTTTCGATAACTTTGTCGATAATTTTTTCAAGGCCGAAGAATAAGCAACAAAGCTCGAAGTGCTGGATGTTGCCTCCACCAAATTTGTAGCAGGCGTAAAATCGAACTTAGTTATTTTCGACAGATTCTCGGCACAAAGTTTAGCATAGCCCGGAACAGCATTAAGTCCTGTACCAACAGCAGTAGCCCCCATATTTATTTCCAAACTCTGATTTGCACTTTGATTTAAAGAATCGATCTCTTTATCTAACGTAGCTGCATAGGCATCGAATACCTGTCCTAGAGTTAGAGGAATGGCATCTTGAAGATGGGTTCGCCCCATTGTTATCACATGTGCTAATTCTTGTCCTTTCCTCTTTAATGAACCTACAAGTTCACTCAACGATTGCACTATATTCTGATTGTAAAAAAGAATTCCTAATTTAACACCTGTAGGATAGGCATCATTAGTAGATTGAGAGAGATTTACATGATCGTAAGGAGAACAATATTGATATTCCCCTTTATTATGCCCCATCATTTCGAGTGCAATATTAGCTACTACCTCATTTATATTCATGTTGGTAGAGGTACCTGCACCTCCTTGTAACATATCACTTAAAAATTGATCCTGATATTCTCCTCCTATAAGTTTTTTACATGCTTCTATTATAGCCTCTGCTATTCTTTTGTCCAATACACCTAAGCGACAATTTGTTTCTGCGGCAGCCCACTTTACGTAAGCTAATGCTTTAATAAACTCGGGAAAACTGGTAAGTTTTATTCCTGTAATCTGAAAATTGTGAACAGCCCTTTGAGTGTGAATACCATAGTAAGCATCGCTAGGAATAGGCAGGTCTCCTATTAAATCAGTTTCAATTCTATCCATGTTAACAATATGAAAGTAAATATTTAGAAAATAGTTAGTATTTATTATCGAATGTACTAAATGTTTTAACGAAACAAAAGAGTTTCATATTATAATATCACATATTTTATCTTTATATAGAGGTTAGGTACAATTTCATGCAAATAACGTGGTTCGATATAAACATCATATAGTTATGAATTAGTATCTGTCTTTCGTCCATTGTGTCATCCAGAAATGTAGTGAGGGATCTATTATGAAATAAGCCGGTAGCTAATAGCTATTGGCTAATAACCTCAAGAGAAGTAGATCCCTCCTATCAGTTCGGGATGACAGAGTCTCTCCAGAATTTTATTAGTTATTATTCCTTTTCACATATCGAACTCACATTAAATAAGATTTATGTCACTAAAACAAAAAAAAAGGAGCTACTCTTTCGAATAGCTCCTTTTGAGGTTATAATTCGCAATTAATCTTCATCTTTTTGTGTTGATGCATAATCTTTCAGCAATTTTTCTTGTACATCGGTAGGCACAAGTTCATAACTTGCAAACTTCATAGTGAAAGAAGCTCGACCTCCTGTCAACGAACTGAGCGAAATTGAATAACTTCCCATTTCTTTCAATGGTACTTTAGCCTTCAATATTTCGATACCTCTATCGCTTTCCATACCCATAATCATAGCACGGCGGTTTTGGAGGTCACCCATTACATCGCCCATTCTATCGGAAGGGACAGATACGGTTACATCATAGATAGGTTCGAGAATCTTAGGACCTGCATTTTTGAAAGCTTCGCTGAACGCATTTCGCCCTGCCAGCATAAACGAAATTTCATTGGAATCTACAGGGTGCATCTTTCCGTCATAAACAACAACACGTACATCGCGGGCATAAGAGCCTGTTAATGGCCCTTGCTCCAAACGTGCCATAATACCTTTTACAATGGCCGGCAAGAAGCGGGTATCGATAGATCCACCGACGATACTATTTACAAAAACAAGCTTACCGCCCCAGTCCAGATCGTAAGTTTGGACATCACGAGTCTGTACTTTAAATTCTTGTCCGTTGAACCTGTAAATCTCAGGAACAGGCACACCTTCCACATATGGTTCTACTATCATGTGAACCTCGCCAAATTGTCCGGCACCACCCGATTGTTTTTTGTGACGATAGTCGGCTCTGGCAGCTTTGGTTATCGTTTCTCTATATGGAATCTTCGGCTCGGAATATATTATAGCTATTTTATCGTTATTTTCAAGTCTCCACTTCAGTGTTTTAAGATGAAATTCCCCTTGTCCCGAAACAATTAATTGCTTCAATTCTTTCGAATTTTCGATCAACCATGTAGGGTCTTCCTCATGCATGCGCTGCAATGCTTCACTGAGTTTCTCCGTATCTTTTTCGTTCTCGGCTTTTATAGCACGACGATATTTTGGTTCAGGGTATTTTATAAAATTAAATTTATTATCTACTCCTTTTACATTTAAAGTATTTCCTGTCCTTACATCTTTTAATTTAACTGTTGCGCCGATATCTCCTGCAACCAGTTCCTCTACTTTGGCACGTTGTTGTCCGGCAGCACAAAACAATTGACCGATACGTTCTTTCGAACCTCTGTCGGCATTAACAAAATCATCGCCTTCGTGTACTTTGCCACTCATTACTTTGAAGTAAGAAACTTCTCCGACATGAGGCTCTACTGTTGTTTTAAAGAAAAACAGACTTGTCGGCTTGTCTACCTCCGGTTTTATCTCTTCACCATCTGTATTTACGGGACAAGGCAAGTCTCTTACATAGGGAACAACATTCCCTAAGAATTCTAATGTACGTCTCACGCACATATCATTCGCCGCTGACACACAGAATACCGGAAATAAATCTCTATGCACCAATCCCCAGCGAATACCCATCCGCATCTCTTCTTCGGTAAGTGTTCCCTGATCGAAGAATTTCTCCATCAGAGATTCTTCATTTTCGGCAGCTGCCTCAACTAACTTTTGATGCAATTCGCTTGCTTTTTCTTTTTCCTCTTCAGGTATTTCGAGTACTTCAGGAACACCGCCTTCAGGTTTCCATCGGTACATTTTATTCTTTAACACATCTACAACAGCATTAAATCCTTCGCCGCAATTAACCGGATATTGAACTAATACTGCCTTCTCTCCATAATCGGCTTTCAATTGAGACACCACATTATCGAAATCGGCTTTGGCGTGATCCAGTTGATTAACAACGAATATGACAGGTTTTTGTAATTGACTGGTGTAACGCAACTGATTGATTGTACCAACCTCTAATCCATATTGTGCATTGAGAACCACCAAAGCGGTATCTGTCACATTGAGTGAGGTAACAACATTACCCGCAAAATCGTCGGAACCGGGACAGTCAATAAAATTGAGCTTGCGATTCATCCACTCAACGGATATTATGCTAGAAAAAACAGAATAACCATACTCCTTCTCCACCGGGAAATAATCAGAAACTGTATTGCCGTCTTCGACACGACCTCTACGTTTTATTACCCCCGCTTCGAAAAGCATGGCTTCGGTGAGAGTGGTTTTGCCCGCTCCCGAACTACCAAGAATAGCAATGTTCTTGATTTCACTTGTCTGGTAAGTTTTCATGGCACAAAAATTTATAAAGATTAATACTTTAGGTCGCCGACCTATTTTATTTCTTTAGTAAGTATAACTATTGATGTGTACTATAACTGAAAATACAGCATATTTAATAGTTTACCATACTTATCTTGTAAAGATCAGAATCACCTGACCTATCGATTTCTCGTGCGTAAAAAAAATGGTATCTTTCCAAAAATAGTAAAATGTTCTGATGATATAACAAAGATTTCTCATGTTATTCATACATGAAAATGAATAAACAGTAAAAAAAGAGAGTTTTTAGTAAATTTTATCGATAAAAAAGTCCTGAAAAATTATATTCTTCAGGACTCCGTATATCATTTAGATATCTGTGGTTATTTTATATCAATCTTTGTACCTCTATAAAAATCTAATATCTTGGCACGGAAAAGAAAATCATATTTTGCCTGAATTTGCTCCGATCGGCTAGTCAACAATTTAGTCTGTGCATCGGCAAACTCGAACACCGTAGATTTTCCTATATCGTAGCGTTCCTGGGCATAATTAAACGACTCTTGCGAAGCCTCCAAAGCAATCTCTGTCGACGAGAATTTAGATTGAGCAGCTACAGCACTCTGATACGCTTGTTGTATTTCTTTAAACAAAGCCAGTTTCACATTATCAAGTTCTAATTCTCTATTCTCGATATTAATACGCGCCCCTCTCACCTGATTGCGAGTTTGGAAACGATTGAAAAGAGGAACTCTCAATGTTAGACCAATTACCTCGCGTGAGTTATTTTTCAACTGTTCAGAAATACTCTTATTATCATATTCACTCTTATATATATGATCGAAACCATTATTGTATGAAAGGCCTAAATCGATAGTCGGCCAGTATCCCGATTGAGCTACTTTGAGGTTTCTTTTACTACTTTCTACTTTGTATTCAGCTTCTTTCACATGAGGTCTGCTAACCACTGCCACCTGATAAATCTGATCGGCAGGAAGAATACTTGATATATTATCACCTATCACATCTCCCAGAATAGGTTCTGCCACATCAAAATCTTTAGCATCAAGAAGATTTAATGCCTGTGCCAGATTCAGTGACGAAAGATCCAAATCATTTTCTGCAACTGTAGCATTCAACTCATCTTTAGCCAACTGGGCTTTTATATCATATAGCTGCGACGCAGGAACTTTACCAGCATCAACCAAAGCTTGTGTACGTTCTACTTGTACCTTACTAAGTTTAATTTGCTCTTGATAAACTTTGAGAATTTCTTTTTTGAACAGTACATCCAAAAACAATGAAGTAACCTGTAATTCAAGATTCTCTTTTGCTTTCTTTAAGCCTTCGGTAGCAGCCAGCAAGTTAAGCTCATACATCTTTATTTCATTCGGAATACGAAATCCGGTGAATATCGGAGTGCTGGATGACAGACCAAAATTTGTGGTAGAAGCCGAATTCGCCTCATAAACACCTGTTGCGGCTGATGCTGTCCGACCAAAGTTGAAATTTTGTCCGGCACTTCCCGACAAATCTGGCAAACGACTATTTTTACTGGTACTTAAATCGACCTCCGAATTCTTTACACTTAAATATTGCTGCTTGATTTCAATGTTGTTTTCGATAGCATAATCGATACACTCTCGCAGAGTCCACTTATTCTGAGCCTGAAGACCCAGTGTAAGTAATAAAAAACAACATGATACTATATATTTTTTCATAGCTTTATTATTTATCATTGTTCTTTACCTTCTTTATTCGGCTTGTCAGAAACTTCATTGCCTCTGATCTTGTCTCCTTTATTTAGTCCCGATTTCACTTCAACTTTTATACCATCCGATAATCCGATTGTGATATGTTTCTTCTCGAAGTTTTGTTTCTGATCGAGAGTATCTTTGAGTATATACACAAATGAGGAATCGTTGCTAAATTCGATTGTACTTTCTGGAATAGATAAAACACTTTCGGCCTTAGCTAATACAATCTCGGCATTGGCACTATATCCGGCACGAACTACAACCGAATCGGAAAGTCTTGCTGCTGCTTTTATTTCAAAAAGGATAGCTCCGTTTTCTTCGGTTCCTTTCGGTGCTATATATTCGAGTGTAGCATCGAATTTTTGGTTTTCAATTGCTCCTATCGATAATTTCATTGGCATTCCGGCGTGAACACGTCCAACCTCTGTTTCATCTATTTTACCGATAAATATCATGTCGTTCATATCGGCAACAGTTGCAATTGTAGTTCCATCGTTAAATGTATTCGACTGGATAACAGAGTTACCAACTTTGACAGGAACATCAAGAATCATCCCGGTAATAGTAGATCTGATCTGTGTATTACTATATTGGGCTGTCTTTTTCGAGATACCACTCTTTACAATGTCTAAGTTATCTTTCGAGTTGTCAAGTTCTTCCTTAGCCTTTTTATAATCGGCTTCGGCCTTATCCATTTCTTCTTTCGCAATCACACCTTTTGTGAACAATTGTGTTTGACGCTCAAATTCTGCCTTAACTTGTGTCAGATTGATCTCAGCAATAGTCACTCGCGATTCGGCCGAGTTTAAAGATGCCATTTCAGGTATAACCTTTACGGTTGCAATAACTTCGCCTGCTTTTACATAATCTCCGGCTTCTTTCAGCAATTCTGATATAATACCGGATATCTGAGGTTTAATCAACACCTCATCGCGGGGAGAAACTTTCCCTGTTGCTACAGAGGTATTTTCCACATTACCTGTATCTACTGTAATAATTTCATAAACAACCTTTTTGGGCTGCGACTTCTGCCAGAGCATGTAGAACGTACCTAAAACAATAAGCACTATTATCACAAGCAATGCAATTTTAAGAATCTTCTTCATATTATTTGTTCTGTTTATAATTTCCTATATATTTAATTTGTCTTACTCTTCTCTAATAGCATCAATAGCTTTTATTTTCAAGGCTCTCATCGCAGGCATTAGTCCTGCTACAACACCCGACACAATAAGTACTCCCATTGCCAACAATCCTGTCTCGAATGAAACGAAAGGAGGCACAAAAAACGACCCTTCGCCCTCCGGCACTTGTGTATTGGCAAGCATTGCCGCTCTTACTATTTCCAATATTACCACTCCGACAAAGAAACCTCCAAAGCCGGCAATTGCCGTCAATAGAAAGCTTTCACTCAATATTTGTTTTACTATGGTAAACGGTCGCGCACCTAATGCACGACGGACACCGATTTCCCTTGTTCGCTCCCGAACCGTTACCAGCATAATATTACTGATACCTATTATGCCCGAAAAGAGAGCACCGAGTCCGACAATCCAGATAAGGAAATCGACACCTAAAAATAAATTCTGAAATATCTGAAACTCTTTTTCTATATTAAAACTTCTCATTGCCTTTTCGTCGGTAGGCGATATATCATGAGTGGCCTTAATTATACTTTTCACTTCTTCTTCGGTTACAGATGCAGGGTATCCGGGTTTTGCCGTACATCCGAGAAAATGTATCACATCTCCCTGATTAAAAGCACGCTGCATAGTAGTAAACGGCATAAAAATAGATTCTTCAACATTTCCACCGACCGAAGCTCTTGATTTAGGGCGAATTACTCCAATTACTTGAAAATAAATACCATTTACTCTTATATATTGCCCTATCGGATCTTCACCCGGTTGAAACAATGTTTCATATACTACTTTACCGATTACACATACCTTGCGATAGTTATCGACATCGAGCGTATTAAACAGACGACCATGTAATATGTGCTGTTGCTCTATCTGAAAATGAGCCGGATACACTCCTCGCGTACCGTATGTTCCCGATTTTGTACCTCTCACTGCATTCTTATCTGTACCTCCACCAAACAACATGGGTGAAATCAGGTCTACCGATTTCGCTTTCTGGCGAATAATGACAAGGTCTCTGTTTGTCATATCCCAATGACGCCCTTTACGGAACCCTTTATATGCCTCGCTAGTAAGATTAGTAAAAAAGAAGCAGGAGTTAGATGCAAATCCATTCACATTCTGTAACATACCATCTTTAAAACCATTACCTACCCCAATAAGTATAATGAGCATAAATATCCCCCAAAATACACCGAAGCCTGTAAGAAAGCTACGAAGTTTATTTCGGGTTATTGTAGACCATATTTCCTGCCAATTGTCTAAATCAAACATATTCTATATTATATCTTATTGTTATTCGGTTTATTCTGCTCTCATAGCTTCTATCGGACTGACACGCGTCGCTTTGATTGCCGGTATTAAGCCAGCAACAACACCGCAAACGACAAGAAACAAGGTGGCATATATCACAGTACCCAAATCTACCGTCGGATTAAGGAATATTGTCGGTCCATCGCTCGGAGCATTAGCCAGCGAATTACTGATAGCCTCGGTAAGCCCGACACCCAATACGATACCGATATAACCGGCAACTGTGGTGATCAGTATCGACTCGAAAATAATTAATCGCAAGATAGAAGTCGGAGTTGCACCAATAGCTTTCCGTATTCCGATTTCACGGGTACGTTCTTTGACTGTAATCAACATAATATTTCCCACGCCTACTATACCTGCCATCAATGAGGCTACACCAATTATGATAATAAAAAAGGTGATAGCCGAAAATATCTGATCAGATTCGATAGCGTCTTCTGCCGTATTCCATATATAAATAGCCGATCTGTCTTGTGGATTAAAGCCATGCAGTTTACCCATCCGTTGACGTATGTACTCATTGAATGCCTCATTGGCTTCTAATGTTTTCAGACCAGTCACCGTAAACTCCATCTGACGGAAACCATAACCCTTACTATAGAGCGCTTGCGCTGTTGTAAATGGAATGTATGCCGGTGGACTGTTTCGCCCGACCTGATCTTCATAGATACCCACTACCTGAAATGCTACATTGTTTGCAATTACATACTTACCTAAAGGATCTTGATCTTTGAACAGGATATTCTTTATTTCGGAATTGATAACAACCACTTTGCGTTTATTATCAACGTCGAGTTGGTTTATAAATCGCCCGTTACCACTTGTTACATCAATGTTACTAATATAGGCTGCATCCGGAGATACTCCATCGAGATTCCAGTTCCCATATTCTTTTTCGTACGATAAAGTTACATTTTGAGATACTCTCGCCGATACATATTCTACATTAGGTATTTTATTTCTTATCAAATCATAATCTCTATGATCGAACTTGATTTGCCTGTTAGATGGTAGTCCATTATATGGCATCGATGTCCAGCCCGGCCATAGAGAAACCGTATTTTTTGCTCTGTTCGAAAAATTGGATGTAACACCATTCCTCAGGCCATTACCGGAAGCCAGCAAAATAATAAGCATAAAAATACCCCATGCTACAGCAAATCCTGTAAGGACGGTCCGCATTTTATTCTTGCTTATAGTAGATATAATCTCTCTTAACGAATCGAAATCAAACATATGAATTACATTTCTATTACTGGTTCCTTATTGATTTCTATCGACCCTATTATACCATCTTTGATATGTATAACACGATCTGTAGCATCGGCAACAGCTTGTTCGTGGGTAACGATTATCATTGTAATATTATCGGTTGTATTTATTTCGCGAAGAAGGTTCATTACTTCATACGAAGTTTTACTGTCTAATGCACCGGTAGGCTCATCTGCCAGTATTATTTGTGGCTGGGCAATCAGTGCGCGAGCAATAGCTACACGCTGCTTTTGTCCTCCCGACAGTTCATTTGGCATATGCTCAGCATGACTTTTTATTCCCATTTTATCCAGATATTCGAGCGCCAGAATATTACGTTTTTTCCTACTTACTCCCTGATAATAAAGAGGCAACGCAACATTTTCCATCGCATTCTTGAACGAAATAAGGTTAAAGGACTGGAAGATAAATCCTATCTTGCGGTTACGCAGATCGGCGGCTTTATTTTCACTAAGATTCTTAATAAGCACATCATCCAGATAATATTCTCCTGTATCGTAATTATCTAATATACCGAGTATATTAAGCAAAGTTGATTTTCCGGAACCCGATGCTCCCATGATTGAGAGAAATTCGCCTTTATCAATATCCATGTTGATACCTTTCAGTACATGTAATGGAGCTCCGCTATAATAGGTTTTGTTTAAGTCTCTAATCTTTATCACAAGCTTCTCATAATTAATTTAAATCACAATAGTATTAACGTACAAATTTAATCTTATATTTTATTCACAAATCAAACTTGTATACATATATGTCGTCTTAAGTTTAAAAAAGTTACAGCTATTTCGTTTTTTAACATTTTATCACACATTATGAAACAAATAAGTAGCAGATTCTGCCTTTTTCTTACGAATATTTACGAAAGTAGTCTTTTTATAATCAGAGCAATAAAATAGTATACATTAACGGATATATAGTATACAAAATTACATACTGCGTATAGATATTTTTCTTCGCACGGCTTTCTTCTTTAAAATAAGTTATTCAAGACAAAAAAGGCAGGGCAAAATAGGGCAATAACCTTTTATTTAGCCTATTTTTGTTATGCAAAAGAAAATAAATTAATTGATCCTACTATAAAAATGAAATTTAGTCATAATCAACATTTCGAATATCGGATTTTTGATTCTCTGATTGATAAGAATGTTAGTTTTGCTTTATATCGCTTACCGGGTGACTATACAGTAAATTTTATAATACAGAACTCGCCACGCAGACATCTGCTTCGAAGGCTATCAGACTTAAATACAAAAAAGGGATTTGTTATTGCCCCTTTCCACATTTCAGAACAATCGCCAATTATACTTATTGAACCCGACATTACGCTTAAAGGGGAAGAGATTATTTTCCAGTTCTTGGATACGAATAACATAGAAGGCTCTCTGCATAATGAATCCAATGATTATTCGCCTGTAAATTCTTTTGATACTTATAAAGATATATATACGAAATTTCATTCGGCTGTCAACAGTAATTCTTTCGAAAAGTTAGTACTTTCGCGGACATGCGACCATGAAAATGACGAATCATTTTCGGCAGGGGTATCGTTCGATCGGGCATGTGATAAGTATCCCGAAAGTTTTGTCTATTTATGCCATACACCCGAAACAGGAACTTGGCTTGGCAGTTCGCCCGAATTACTAATATCAGGACAAGGCGATAACTGGAAAACTGTGGCTCTGGCGGGAACAAAAAACGTATCTTCTACCACTTCCGAATGGGACGAGAAAAATCGCATGGAACAAGAAATTGTGGTTAACTATATGCAACTACAATTGCAAAAGGCAGAATTGCCTTTCATTCAAAGCGAACCAACAAATTTGCAGGCAGGCAATATCATACATCTCAAAACTGAATTTTCATTTAAGATGCCGGATCTTATGAAAATAGGCAATTTATTAGAACTATTACATCCCAGTCCTGCTGTATGTGGTTTTCCGAAAGAAGAAGCTTTCAGGTTTATTCTTGAAAATGAAGGATACGACAGACAATATTACTCAGGATTTTTAGGCTGTCTGGATGTAGACAATAAAACAGATATGTATGTGAATCTCCGTTGCACAAAAGTCAATAAAAAATCGTCACTTCTATTTGCCGGAGGTGGTATACTGCCATCGTCTGATTTAGAATCGGAATGGGAAGAGACAGAGAATAAAATGCAGACTATACTCTCAATTATTGAAGAAACTCCATTGGATCTATAAAAAAGGTAAGATTATGTATTCAGTCAAAAAAAATGTATTACAAACGGTTGCACTACTTAAAGCGTATGGGATAAAACATATTGTTGTTTCTCCAGGATCGCGAAATGCTCCATTGATGCAGACTTTTTCACAGAATCCATTTTTCGAATGTCATATAATTGTAGACGAACGTAATGCAGCTTTTTATGCACTGGGAATAATACAGGCAACACAAACACCTGTTGCAATCTGTTGTACATCGGGAACAGCTGTACTTAATTATGCTCCGGCGGTGGCAGAAGCATATTATCAGCAATTGCCTTTGATTGTTATTTCGGCTGACAGATCGCCCGAATGGATCGGACAAATGGATGGACAAACTTTGCCGCAAGCGGGAACTTTTGGCTCATTGGTAAAAAAATCGGTTCATTTGCCAGAAATAAATAATGAGAAAGACGAATGGTTCTTTAATCGGCTTATCAACGAATCGCTTATAGCCTGTACTACCAACGCAGCAGGACCCATTCATATAAATATACCCATATCGGAACCCTTATTCGATTATTCGGAAAAGGAGTTGCCGAGTGTAAGGAAAATCGACTATCCGCAACTGACAAAAACAGTGAATGTAAGGCCCTTTGCCAAGAAATGGGACTCGCTTACTAAACGGATGATTATAGTAGGGCAAATGTTTAAATCGCCGGAGACCATTGCTGCACTAGAAAAATTAGCTTTAGCAAATGATTGCATCATACTTACAGAGCATTTGTCAAATTGTGCATCATCTTCGTTTATAACAAATTTCGATGCACTATTATATACTTTATCCGATGATCAAAAAATAGATTTTGCCCCTGACTTATTAATCACTTTAGGCGGACATATCACATCTAAGCGCATAAAGCATTTCTTAAGAGAGCATAAGCCAAAAAACCATTGGCATTTATCGTCTTCAGGCGAAGTTGTAGATTTGTACCAATCATTGACCGATCTTATAGAATCCGATACGCTGAGTTTCTTCGCCGAACTATCCGAACAGATAAATGCGAACAGCGAGAGCTCATTTTCAGAATTATGGAAAAGCACATCTTCTAAAATAAAAGAACCAAAAGCTGATACGCCTTTTTCGGATATATCAGTCACAGGTGAGTTTTTGAAAATACTACCCAAGAACGCAGCATTGCATCTTGCTAATAGCTCGACAGTCCGCAATGTGCAACTATATACATTAGATAAATCGACAAGTGTATTCTGCAATCGTGGAACAAACGGTATAGAAAGCACATTGCCTACAACTATAGGCTTTGCATCTGTATATGACGGCTTGGTATATCTTATTATTGGTGATCTGAGTTTCTTTTACAGTCTAAGTGCTTTATGGAATATTCAACATATAAAAAACCTACGCATCCTGCTTATTAATAATGGTGGCGGAGGTATTTTCCATTTATTGCCAGAATTGAATAAATCAGCTTCATTGAAAGAATATGTGGCTGCGGAACATACTACGAATGCAAAGACATGGGGCGAAGCAGCAGGATTACATTATTTATCGGCTAAAAATCGAGAAGAATTAAATAAATCTCTCGATATATTTGCAAACGAAAAAACAGAGCAATCAATATTACTTGAAGTTTCCACTGAAATGGAGGTTAGTAAGAAAACGTTTCAGGAGTATTATCATCAATTAAAGAATATATAAAAAGCATCTGAAGTAATTCTATGTTTATCTATATACTATCAATGAGTTATATGAATCGAAAGAGAAAAAGGGTTACAATCAAAAACAAGGTAAAAAGTGTTACTTTTGTTACCTTTTAACATCTTGAAACAGTTAGACAAGAAACAAATAAAAACATAAAATAATATGGCAACAATAAGAGAATGGCAAACCATTAAAGAATACGAAGAAATTCTATTTGATTATTTCGAAGGTATTGGACGTATAACTATCAATCGCCCTCGCTATCGCAATGCTTTTACTCCTACAACTACTATGGAGATAAGCGATGCACTTCGCATCTGCCACGAGAATCAAGATATCTATGTCGTAGTACTCACAGGTGCAGGCGATAAAGCATTCTGTGCAGGTGGCGACCAGAATGTAAAAGGTAAAGGCGGATATATCGGCAAAGATGGTGTACCCCGTTTACAAGTTCTTGAGGTACAAAAACAAATACGCTCGATGCCTAAGCCGGTGATTGCCATGGTAAACGGTTTTGCTATCGGTGGCGGGCATGTATTGCAAGTGATATGCGACTTGTCGATCGCTTCCGAAAATGCCATTTTCGGACAAACCGGGCCAAAAGTCGGTAGCTTCGACGCAGGATTCGGATCTTCTTATCTGGCACGTATAGTAGGACAAAAGAAAGCCCGTGAAATATGGTTCCTTTGCCGCCAATATTCGGCACAAGAAGCTCTTGAAATGGGACTTGTAAATACTGTAGTTCCATTCGATCAACTGGAAGACGAAACAGTGAAATGGGCACACGAAATGATGCAACATAGCCCAATGGCATTGCGTATGATAAAAATGGGATTGAATGCCGAACTGGATGGGCAAGCTGGAATACAGGAACTTGCAGGAAATGCTACCCTCCTTTATTATCTGACAGATGAAGCTCAGGAAGGTAAACATGCATTTTTGGAAAAACGTAAACCCGACTTTAAGAAATTTCCTAAATTTCCGTGATTAGCTGAATAGTGGAATTGAAAATAAAGATAATACCTTATACCTTACAGTTTAAGCGTCCGGCGGGCACTTCTCGGGGAGTATATCACAATCATAAAATATGGTATGTGGTTATCTCTTCCATGTCTGACCCCGAACGTTGGGGAATAGGCGAATGTGCCCCTTTACATGATCTAAGCTGCGATTACGACGAAAATTATGAACAACGATTAAAGTCTTTTTGCGCAAAACTGGAAGATACAGGACAGCTAGACAAAGAAGCACTACGCCTCTACCCATCTATCCTATTCGGGCTAGAAACAGCTATGCTCCATTATCAGAAGAAAAGCTTTAAGTTATGGGATACACCATATTCGAATGGAGAGAAAGGTATTCCTATCAATGGTTTAATATGGATGGGTGAATATAAGTTTATGCTGGAGCAAATCGAGGCTAAAATGCGACAAGGATTTCGCTGCATAAAGTTGAAAATAGGTGCTATCAATTTCGAAGACGAATTAAAACTACTTCAATATATCCGTAAGCATTTCTCTTCGAAAGACATTACATTACGTGTCGATGCAAACGGAGCCTTTTCACCTAACGATGCAGTTGATAAACTGAAGCGATTAGCCGACCTTGATTTACACTCCATAGAACAGCCTATCCGCGCAGGACAATGGGATGAGATGGCCAAGCTAGTGAAAGAAACTCCATTGCCGATAGCATTGGACGAAGAACTGATCGGGATCAATCAACCCGAAGAGAAGAAAAAACTATTACAGGCTATAAATCCTCAATATATTATTCTCAAACCGACACTTCACGGAGGCATAAGTGGAGCAACCGAATGGATAGAATTGGCAAAAGAGATGAATATCGATTGGTGGATAACATCAGCCTTAGAATCAAATATAGGATTGAACGCCATAGCTCAATGGTGTGCGACATTCAAAAATCCGTTACCACAAGGTTTGGGAACAGGTGGACTTTACACTAATAATATAGATTTACCTTTGGAAATTAAGAAAGATTGTTTGTGGTTTAATTCCAATGAAGTACATTTCTCACTAAATGACATCCTGTAATATGTATCAGTTAGAAAGACAAAAACAAACGATTACCATCGAAGGTAAAACATATTACCCGCAAGAATTCAATAAAGGGAAGGAATCTGCTTTAGCGAAACAATCCGAATTTCATCATGACTTATATCTGTTTCTGCAAGATTGGTTTTCTGACTCTCCACATCTGAAAGTACAGACATCAGGCTCTACCGGCACCCCCAAGGAAATGCTGGTTGAAAAAGAAAAGATGATGCAAAGTGCAAAACTAACCTGTACATTTCTCGGACTGCAAAAAAACGATACAGCATTACTTTGCATGTCTCTAAATTATATCGCCGGTAAAATGTTGGTGGTTCGGGCACTTATAGCGGAATTAAACCTCTACCCTATTGCCCCTTCAGGCAATCCACTTAGAGATATTGATATGCATCTCAAATTTGCAGCAATGATTCCTCTTCAAGTATATAATAGCTTACAAGATAGTATTGAAGCGGAGCGATTATCTCAGATAGATAATCTCATTATAGGAGGAGGAGCGATAGATAATCAACTGCAAGAATTACTCAAGCCGCTACCCAACAAGATATACTCGACTTATGGCATGACAGAAACACTCTCTCATATTGCTCTAAGACGTATCAATGGTAATGAGGCTTCAGAGTATTATTCGCCATTCAGTTCGGTTAATATATCGCTTTCGGAAGACAATGCACTGATCATTAATGCGCCATTAGTTAGTAATGAACGACTTTACACAAATGATATTGCAAAAATTCATAAAGATGGAAGTTTTCAAATTATTGGACGAAAAGACAATATTATAAATAGTGGCGGAATAAAAATTCAGATAGAAGAAGTCGAAAATTTACTCAAACCTGTTATTGATTGCCCTTTTGCTATCACTTCTATTCCAGACCCTAAATTCGGTGAAGCAATAGTTTTAGTTATAGAAAGTGCAATAGACGAAAAACTAGTAGCTAAAGCGCTACCACCATATTATTTACCGAAAAAAACAATAATAATAAAGGCTATCCCACTGACAGAAACAGGAAAAATAAGTCGCCAAGAATTAAAGCAACTGGTAGAGATAAAAATAAAAGAAGAGATCAAAAGAGAAGAGTAATTTTAATAAAAAACAAAACGAAACGATTACTTTAATAACTACGGATTGCATGAAAAATAATTTTAATATGTATATATTTGTTATATTACAAAAATAAAACTTATAAAGAATATAGTAATAATAACTAATATCATTATTTTTTTTTATCTTCGCCTTGAAATGCAAAAAAACACCTAGAAATATATTATAAACAATTTAGACACCAACTTATTAGACGACGAAAAAGAGAATCTAAATGAGAATAATTGTAAAAATGAATATGAAGATAATCAACATTATGAGTATTTCAGTTAGATATTTTTTTCTTTTAATTTTACACTTGTATTAAATAAAAACATCATGACGCTAAAGGATTTACTAGTAAACAGTTCTGACAACAGCTTATCTGGGGTCAAATGGCACACACTTAAACAATCTATTGTGAAGTGCTTATTGTCAATTGGCGATGCAACAATCGCCGAATTGAGTGCCGAATTACAATCGAGTATTCCAACTATCACCAAAGCCGTAAATGAACTACTTGCTGACGGGTTCATTATGGATATGGGGAAAGTTGCAAACAATGGCGGAAGGCGCCCATCGCTCTACAGCATAGCACCTTCTAGCGCATTTTTTCTCGGTATCGAAATGGGAAGATCATCTATGGCGATCGGACTTCAAAATCTGAAAAATGAATTTGTTAGTCTTGATCTGCAAGTACCCTTCCTACTTGAGAATACACATGAATCTTTATTAAAATTCTGTGCTATTATCAACAAATTTATTGATGACAGCCCTGCTGACAAATCGAAAATTGTAGGGACTTGTATCAACCTCTCGGGACGTATAAACTCAATGGAAGGATATAGTTACAACTATTTCTTCAACGAGAATCGCCCATTAACAGAAATAGTAGCCGAACAAATCGGTCTACCTGTATTTCTAGAGAACGATACGCGCGCTATGGCTTTCGGTGAATATATGGAAGGCGTAGTAGAAAACGAAGAAAATGTTCTTTTCCTTAACTACAGTTGGGGTGTAGGTATTGGTATTGTAACCAATGGCCGCCTCTATTATGGTAAGTCGGGTTACTCCGGAGAATTCGGACATAGCTCTATCTTCGACAATGAGATACTTTGCCACTGTGGTAAAATAGGTTGCTTGGAGACAGAAGTTTCTGGATGGGCACTCATATCTCAATTTAAGAAAGCACTAGCTGATGGTAAGAAATCGCTTGTGGAGCTTGAAGAAGCTTCGCCAATGGTTCAGCATCATTCTATCATATCGGGGGCTCTTGTCCAAGAAGATAGTCTATGTATAGAGCTGATCACACAACAAAGTGAAGTAATCGGAAGATATCTATCGGTTCTTTTAAATATCTTCAACCCGGATCTATTGATTATAGGTGGAGACTTTGCCAAACTTGGCGATTTTGTCTTGCTTCCTATCCAAGCAGCTTTACGCAAGCATTCTCTTGGTTTGGTAAACAGAGACATGAAACTGAAAAGATCTGTATTAGGCAACAAAGCCGGTGTAATCGGTGCGTGCCAGATCGTTAAAGAAAAGATGTTATCATCTCTTGAATAAGAGACAAATAACGAGTTAGAAATATCTCTCATAAAATCCTCTCCATATATTAAAATATGAGAGAGGATTTTTTATTTTAGTTAATAAGAAATGTTAGAAGATCTGAAAAATATTGCAATATGAATGAAAATAATTTTATTCTCATTACCTTAGCATCAAGCTAAAGTCTTAAACCTATTTTATTGTCTATACAAGTACGATAATGATTGACATTTATAGCTTTAGTGTTCGACATTAAATATGTTCTTTTACTTTATAGACTATTCTATATATATATTGACATCCAACTAATTTATAATTAGATATAAACAGAATAATTAATATTTAAATGCTATGACCAATACAATCTTATTTTTAGGAAATCTCGGAACCGGAGAGATTATAATAATTGCCATTGTAGTTCTTCTCCTATTTGGAGGAAAGAAAATCCCAGAACTAATGAAAGGGCTAGGCAAAGGTGTTAGAAACTTCAAAGACGGAGTAAAAGGTCTTGAAGATGACATAACCGGAGACGATAAAGACTCTAACAAATAATCCAGATACATTTCTTTTCGCATAAATAGAAGCACGCTTCATGCAATTTAGTATGGAGTGTGCTTTGTATATATTACCCTGATAACTGAATTTAAAACGGACACGAACACAGGTAGTTAACACAAAAGAACACAACAAACTATTTTACATAATCATCTAATTAATAGACTTATATATAATTATTGCAAAAAAACAGATATTTTCCTCGCTGATTTTCGATTTTGATTGTTATACAATATTGAGACAAGTAATAGAATCAATATAAAATTAAAGTCAATGATAAAAAATATGCATGACGGGTTAATTTCAGCCCTGGAGAATACACTTCCCCCCAATAAAAATATAGCAAATGCATTATTAGATATCCTTCCCTTAGGAAAAGAGGCTGTTTACCGCAGACTCAGAGGGCATGTACAATTTACGTTAGATGAAGCTGTGATAATATCAAAAGAATTAGGCATCTCTTTAGATGAGATTGCCGGGATAAAAGATAAAGACCGTGCCGTTTTCGGATTGCGCCTCTTACAATCAGAAAATCTGATAGATAAATATTGTGAAGTACTCAATATGTATACCCGCATATTTCTGAAATTGAAGGATTGCCATTCCAAAGTTATAGCAGCTTTCAGAATTATTCCATACTCATTTGTATTACCGTTCAGTAATCTATCTAAGTTTAAATTATACCGATGGATATATCAGACTCAGGCGATAACAAACACTATCCCCTTTTCGGAACTGATAGTACCACAAAAAGTGATAGATACTCAAAAAAGATTCATCGATGAAATTCGTTTCATTACATACTCTTATTTCATCTTCGATCGAAATATGTTTACTTCTTTCGCCAGAGAAATAAACTATTTTGCAAAACAAAATCTTATTTCCGATACAGAAGTACAAGATTTGAAAAGTGAAATTTTCGAATTACTAAGCGTAATTGAATTAACGGCCGCCACCGGAACCTATAGTACTGGCAAAAGTATATCGCTATATCTGTCTGATGTAGATTTCGATGCTTCGTATGCATACTTTAGAGGAGACGATATTGAATTATCTTTATTGAGTCTATATTCGATCGGGGTCATCGATTCTGAAAACCCATATGTATGCCAATCTCATAAAGAATGGATCGAATCTTTAAGAAGATTTTCGACATTGATAACTCAAAGTGGAGAAAAAGAAAGAAAATCATTTTTCAAAATACAAAAAGAACTAATAAACAACATATTATAACCTGATATCCGCAAATAGGCAATTACTCCAAAGGCTTTTGTTCTTCGCCTATGGCGAAGAACAAAAGAATAAACTAGCATCTTGTATGTGCTTAATATATAATTCTAAAATACAAGCTTTTATCCTCAACACTAAAAAAGATATCAAGCTATAATAAAGGCGTTTTAGTCTGTTAGACGAACACCTATACCCTAAAAAAGAAACACACCAATATTTAACCACCCTAATAGAGCCAATAACAAAACAAAACACCCAATTTTACTCTATTGTAGACTACACATACACAGTGTATGTTTAAATAGAAATAATATCAATTCAGAATCCACCGTAACAGTAATCGTAAGCAGAGTCTCATAATATATCTTTGTTTAACAAAAAAGATTCAAAATAACATATGAAACAGTAATACGATATCAAATTAACATTGAATTTTCGATAAACTAAGTACGATATTTTAATTAATGAAAAAAAGTATAAATAAGGAACTGATCTCTGCGCTTGCAAACATTCTACCACCGGAAGCAAATATTGCAAATGCACTTTCTGACATTCTACCTTTGGGAAAAGAAGCCATTTACCGTAGACTTAGAGGACATGTCCAATTTACATTAGAAGAAGCTGCCGTAATATCTAAAACTTTAGGTATATCCTTAGATTTCATTGTAGGAATGAAAGATATGGACAGGGCTGTCTTCGGCTTAAGATTACTACAATCCAATAATCTGACAGAAAAATATTGCGAAGTATTAGATACATATGCCAATCTTTTCAAAAAAATGAAAAGCAGCAAAAACTCAAGAGTTATTTCTGCTTGCAGATATATCCCTTATACTTTTTCAATACCCTTTCCCGGAATATCCAAATTTAAATTATACCGATGGCTGTATCAAACTCAACCGATTGAGAATATTATGCCATTCTCTGAATTTATTATTCCACAGAAAGTTCTGGATACACAACAAAGATTTATAAGTGAAATACATTTTATGCCTGAATCGTATTTCATTTTCGACAAAAATGTATTTATATCTTTTGCCCGAGAAATAGAATATTTTTCCAAACTCAATCTCATTACTACCGAAGAGATCAATATCCTGAAAAGCGAATTATTACAATTATTATCTACTCTCGAATTAACTGCTGCGACAGGTATTTACAATTCCACCAATCGAATCTCATTATATCTATCTGATATTGACTTTGACGCATCTTATTCTCACTTCGAAGGCGATGTAGGACTATCCGTCATAAACCTATATTCGATTGGTACTATCGATTCTCAGAATGGATACATACATCAATGCCACAAAGACTGGATTGAATCTCTAAAGCGATTCTCTACACTAATAACTCAGAGTGGGGGTATTCCGAGGCAAATATTCTTCAACAACCAAAAACAATTAATTAATTCAATACTATAATAGTGTATGATAAAACCGAGCAATAAAAAAACAGTGATGCTATAATTTTTTAAACACCAAAAACAAGCTACGAGATGCACCATTAACATACATGCATCGATTTCGAATACTGAATCTTATAATAAACTTTACTGAACAATAAATACTTTTTACACAAGAAAGCTACTATTACTTTTTGCGCATAAACATAAGACTTAGAAATTAACCATTTTAAAATAAAGTATTATGACGCAATCAGAAGACCAAAAAAAACTTTACTCCATTTTCATGGTGTCTATACTCGTTTTCCCTCCGCCCTGAGTTCTAGCGACCATAGGCCTAAACAGCATTTCTGCATCGGAGATTCTTCTCCGGGGTAAAAAACCTGAATAATATCCACAATTTCAGCTTTTCGGGAAAAACAAAGTCGAAGCTAAACATCAAAACAATCTGAAAGATAACCCTATATCCGTAAGATGCAAAAAGTACTAACTAAAGTTCAAAACAAAACCTATGACACTACAAAAAATTAATTTAAAACTTTACGGTGCATTTCTACTACTTATTTTCATTAGTATTATAGCCAATGCACAAGTCACTATTGGCTCCACCGAAGCACCCATTGCCGGGGCTCTACTTCAGATAAAAGAATTTGAAACCACCGATTCCAGATCGGACGGTAAATCTAACTCTACAAAAGGAATAATTATGCCTCGAGTAGAATTAACAACCCTCACCGATCTAAAAGCAGACATACCCAGCGTAGCCGCAAACGAAGAACTAGAGTACACAGGCTTAATGGTTTTTAATGTCAAAGAAAACCCATGTCCCACCGAAGGCCTATATGAAGGCCTTTATATATGGGACGGCAAATTGTGGCAATATTTGGGTGAAAAAACAGATGAAATGTCTCCCGATGTTTCTATTGGAACCGATCAGGATGGCAACAGATTCCTATATCGCTCATTCGGTGCTACAGCCGGTACATGGATGCTTGAAAACCTTCGTGCAAAAAGATATGATCCACTCCGTTCCGACGAAGCAATTGTAACAATTCTTACCGGACCCGATTACAGTCCCGACTTAGTGAAACCACTATATGGTTACCCTGCTGAAGTTGGTAATACCGACCCAGAGAATTCTTCGCTGTTTATTTCAAATCCATCGCTGGGTTTGTTATACAACTGGGCTGCTGCTACAAACTCTAAAGCAAATACTACTACGAATGAAACAGGAAATAATGCAGAAGGTCCCCGCAGACAAGGTATTTGTCCATACGGATGGCATCTACCATCGGAAAAGGAATGGATATTATTACACAATGAATTACAAACCAACTCATCCCTCTATAGTAAAATGGCTGATATCGGAGGCACCATTCTGCTACCGGGAGATAACAACTCCCGATTAATACCTGTAGGCAGGGTTATAAAAGATCCCTGCGAACCATTTGCACTTGTAGATAACGCGTATACGTCTATCCAGTCAGACGACAGATATAAGTTAAATACTCAAGGATATTCTAAAAGTAAAAAGCAGGGAGGTTTTGCTATTTTATTGGCCGGTAGTAGTTATAGTAAGGATACTAGCCCCACCATTACTTCAAACGGTGAAACAACGGGCTATGGCAGGACAGCTTCATTCTGGTCTAACAGCCCGGTTGACAATTCAGGTGCTCATGACTTTGTAACAAACAGTGAAAGTTCTGCAGCATATAATATCAATAGAAATAAGAAAGTATATCTTTCGGTAAGATGTAAAAAGAATGACAATTAATAAAGTGAAAGCCCGACTTATCATCGGGCTTTTCCATTTCCAGGTAATGGTTCCAAGCTCTATAACTTGTTATAGCATATCCGATTCTGTTATGCTCTCTGTCATCCCGATACGCAGTGAGGGATCTATTATCTCTTGAGGTTATTAACCAATAGCTATTAGCTAACGGCTTATTTCATAACAGATCCCTCACTGCGTATCGGGATGACAGAGAGTGTGAAATATCACTTTATCTTCGCCTTATCTATCTGTCTCATTATGCCTTTCTCTATCTCAACCACTACAAATACAACGAATCCGAGGATAAACGGATATACCCAGTCGCCTAATGCTAATGGCGTAGTTCCAAATACGTTATTCATAAATGGCAGGTAAGTTATTCCCAATTGCAAAAGAATTAATAAACCCGACACTACAAAGACAGCCTTGTTTGCAAAGAAATCTTTGTTGAATGCAAACCCTCTGATACTTCTGCTGTTGAATAAGTGGAACATCTGAGAGATAACGATAGTCTGCAATGTTATTGTTCTCACCATCTCTTCGCTTACTCCATTTGCCAACAGGTTTATATTCATCCATAGAGTTCCGCCACCGATCAGAACAGATACAAACAATATCCGCCAGATAAAGTAACCACTAAGCAATGGCGTTTGCGGCGAACGTGGAGGACGTTTCATTGCACCCGCTTCCAGTTTCTCGAATGCCAAAGCCAGCGATACGGTTACAGAAGTCACCATATTAACCCACAAGATTTGTAGCGGTGTCAGTGGCATCAGTGTACCGAACAATATACTGGCAATGATCAGGAAGCTTTCCGCACCATTGGTTGGCAATATAAACAGAATTGTTTTCTTAAGATTGTCGTACACCCTGCGCCCTTCTTCCACAGCGGCAACTATTGTACTGAAATTGTCGTCAGCCAACACCATTTCCGCAGCATCTTTAGTTACCTCCGTACCTTTAATACCCATAGCTATCCCGACATCGGCTTTCTTAAGTGCAGGGGCATCGTTTACACCATCACCTGTCATGGCACAGATTACACCTCTGGCTTGGAGCGCCTTTACCAGTTTCAATTTATGTTCGGGGCTTGTACGGGCAAATATATTGTATTCCTGAGAAGCCACTTCAAGCTCTGCATCGGTCATATTTTCGAGGTCTTTACCCTGCAACGCTTTTGTACCGTCACCGATACCCATTTCGCGACCGATAGTTTTTGCTGTATCTATATGGTCACCGGTTATCATTTTGACAGTAATACCAGCATCCGTACACAATCTGATAGCTTCGATGGCTTCTTCGCGCGGAGGGTCGATTATCCCTGCAAGACCAAGAAATACGATACCATCCTGAATATCTTCGTGCTCGATAGTAGTTATATTTTTGGCTATTACCTTATAAGCAGCACCTATTATACGCTGTCCTTTTTGGGCAAGCTCAATTATCTTACCATCCCAATAGTGACGGTCGAAGTCTTTTTCTCCTGCTTTCGTTTTCTCCTTTTCGGCCATATCGAGCAGACGATCGGGAGCACCTTTTATATAAATAATATTATGATTGTCTCCTTCTATCAATGTAGCCATATATTTATATTCCGAATCGAACGGAATAGTCGAGATACGTTCTACAGGGATATGCTCTATATCCGCCTTTTCATATAGGGTGATTAAAGCGCCTTCTGTGGGGTCACCTTTCACAAACCAATGATCTTCTTCGTCCTGACCTAACGATGCTTCGTTACATATTTTGAAACAGTTTATCAGCTCATGCAAAATAGGCTCCGTTCTGAAATCTACTTTCTGATCTCCATTTAACACATCGCCTGTGGGCGCATATCCTGTTCCTGTAACGATAAAATCACCATCGCGTATTTCTACGGTTTTCACAGTCATTTCGTTCTTTGTCAATGTTCCTGTTTTATCGGAACATATCACCGATACCGCACCCAGCGTTTCAACAGATGGTAACGTACGCACAATAGCATTTCGTTTCGCCATATTCTGTACACCGATGGCAAGTATAATAGAAAGAATAGCCGGCAGACCTTCGGGGATGGCTGCAACCGCAAGTCCGATAACAGACATCAGCAATTCAGTAGAATCGTAATGACGGAAGAAGTGACCGAATATATAAATAAGAACGGCAATCACTACAATTACGATAGATACAGTCTTACCAAACTTAGCTGTTTGCTTAAGCAGCGGAGTTGTTATTTCTTCAACATCCGACATCATCTGATTGATCTTACCAATCTCGGTATCCTGCCCAATAGCTACGACCACACCGACACCTGTACCTGCACTAACAGTTGTACTCGAGAATGCCATGTTAATACGATCGCCAAGCATCGTATCAAGCGGCAAGGCATCTGTTTTCTTTTCGGATGGAACAGATTCACCTGTTAGTGGAGACTCTTCTATTCGTAGATTATCGGCTTTAATTAACCGTAAATCACCCGGAACTTTATCGCCGGGTCCAAGCAACACAATATCACCAACGGTTAAATGAGAAGCATCGATTTCGGTACGTGTACCATTTCTAATCACCTGCGCTTTAAGAGACAGCATCTTCTTTATATCTTCTAATGCCTTCTCCGCTTTATTTTCCTGAAAATAGCCGATTGAAGCATTTACCACGGCAACCAATAAAATAACAACAGTATCTACATAGTGACCCAACAGTGCCGTTACAATAGCTGCAATGAAAAGGATATAGATTAATATATCGTTAAAGTGTTTCAAGAAGCGAATAAGTTTACTCACTTTTTTCTTTTCGGGAAGTATATTCTCACCAAATTGCGTAAGACGCTGTGCAGCCTCATCCTGCGACAGGCCTTTTGTGTTATCAGACTCGAGCTTCTGTAAAACTCTTTCGGTTTCGATAGAATACCATTCTTTTGTAGTATGTAAATAGTCTTTCCTCATAAGTTTTTTTCCGGTAATTGTTAAATTTAATATTACAACAAATTCAAAATAGCTATTGTTTAAAATATTTTCTGATGGATTCTATTTTTTCAACTATCAGATTGAAAGCATCTTTATTTGTCATATATATACTCTCTGTCATTTCGAACGTATGTGAGAAATCTGTTAAGTAAGAGTTTTATTCGTAAGGAGATCCCTCACTGCGTGTCGGGATGACAGAGATGCTATTTAATAATCCGGACAATTTAATCAATCATCAACAAACAAAAAAAGTTCCGCTTCGATTAACCATTCGAAGCGGAACAAGACGATTGTATTCCAGTGTAATCGGATACATACAATTACCTTAACCTAAATATGAAAAAGTACTGTCGATTTTATTTTCAATCTTGAAATAATTCCGGATAATGTTTCCGAATCAAATCCTGATCATCTTTATCCAGTTCCTTAAGTTCTCTCGGAGTATCCTGTGGTCTCAATCCCTTTTGGTTTATTCTGTTCATCAGGCTCCAATCTTTAGCAGGTTTTTGAGGTGTGGGATCTGCCGGTTCTTTTGCAGGAAGATCATAACGAGTGAAATCGATTACCTGCATTGGCGTTCTTCTATGCCAATCACGCAATAAAGCCAATCGAAACTCTTTATTCATAAACCATTTGATTTCGAGATTATTATATGAGTCTCCTAATCCCGATCCACGTTCTTCGAACCTGTAATTCCAATCATCATTCGATTTGTTTTGCTCTCTCCAGATTGTTCCAAACTCGCCAAAGGTCAGAAAATGAGTATCGGGCCAACGTTTCTTCGTATCAGTCACCCACATTTCGAGAGCCTTGCAGATAAATTCTTTTCCGAATTCGTGTACCATTTGCGCCTCCCAAATATTGGTTACCCATCCAAAGCCGTTCAGTTCAAATCCTCTGTCGAAATGAATGGACTGCGTGTGCATCACTTCGCGATGTCCTAAATCGAGCCCCCAACCTTTATAGGTTTCGATAGGACCAACTCCACGACGACTATTAAAGCCTTCGATTCCATGACCTGTTGCACCACTGCGGCGTGCACAAAGAAAATCCATTGTCCATCCATCGAGATTCACACAATCGATGAAGTCAGCCTTTCCTTGAGCAGGCTTACAAAAATGCTCCGTAGATGGATAGAAAGGATATGACGGCGAACCATCTGCCCCTCCTCCATCGATATTGTGCTGGCTCCAAATAACTGCGTGAGCGGTATGTATATTTTCTTTTTCCGCAAGATATTTCAAATTATCAGCCGATAAGAATCCACCGATTATAGATTGCGGACGATAACCATTCCCAACTAATTTGGATATGATCTGTATTGCTTCCGACATTTCTTTGTTTACCCTTTCGCGAGGCAAATACATAGCCGGAAAATAGCCGGGAAAATAAGACACTTCATCGCCATATTTCTTCTGACATTCTACTACATACTCACGAATCTCCTTATAGTTTTGGCGTTGATCTTCCAAGGCATTCATCGTGAATCCCCATGTCAGACGCCCATCAGGATTGTTTTTAGCAAAAGCCTCTCTTAACGAGCGTACTCCATCAAGTGTATGCCAGTCCCCTTCATCACGTGGATGAATTTTCACATCTCTCGATACTTCCCAAGGCGTGGTGCGTATCATTATACATAGAGTTACAAATCTGTTGCCATTCAATGTGATTGGTGCAGCCATAACCGGCAAAACAGGTTCTGCCGCATTCAGCAAATTCATAGAGCTAAACGCTATTATCAGAGAAAGAATTATTTTCTTTAACATATCATTTTCTTTTATAAACTGTTCGTACAATCAAGTACTAATTTATTATTTGCAGGAATTAGCCTGAAAACATAATCAGATACTTTATCTGATTTTTCAGCCTTACCTTCTTTACAGGTTATACCATATTTAAAACCACGAAATTCTGCTTTAATCTGTTTTCCTTCGATAGATTGAAACGGTAATTCTGCGCCAGGAGCAGCTGTAAGTTCAAGTACCCATGAGAAATCTGCTAATGATGGTTTGCAAGAGACTTCGAACCGATTTTCATAAAATATAATTTTGAAGGTGTTCCCACCGGCATCATCACATTCTACTTGCAGCACATCCTTAGCCAATTCCGTTACAATAGGATTTTTGAATAATACCTCTTTCTTTGTGCCATCTTTCTCTAATTGCATAACTCGCAACCCTGATTTCTTATCTTTGGTACTCCACATGAATCCATCGACAATAGGAAGTGTAAAATAGAAAAATTGTCCGCCTTCTCCTGCTTTGTTAAGGTATTGAGATTCAAATCTTTCGTCAAAGAGGTGAATATCTCTGAATCGGAACGATGTACCCTCCCATAGCAAATTGGTACGATAATAACGGCTATTGAACCACACCGACTTATTCCCTTCGTTGCGAATATCGGTTAGTGTAGTTACGGCTGTTGCAGGCGTAACATCAAATTGCTCTTTAAACCAAGTTCCTGATTGAGTTAAAGTTTCGACCTTAATCTTATTCAATTTTCTTAACGAGTCGAATATAGGAATCTGCATTTCCAAACCTTTTTGCATTCCTTTCCATGTGAAAGAATTTTCTTGTCCGGCTTGGGCATAGTTGAAAGCAAGCGATGGTTGATTCACAATGGATTCTAAGAAATATTCGACCCAGTTTTTATCCATACCCGAATCGCGATATACAGGTTCCAGCGATATAACACCTTGTCTGTTTCCACCTAAGCCTTGATCGTATTGATAGATAGGATCGCTACCCAGCATACGGAATATTGGAACGGGAATTTGATTTTTGGCTGTTTGCGCAGGCATATAAGCATTCAATTTGCTCGGATAATAAGCCTGATTCCAATAACCACCCCAAAGGGTATATCCGTCTGTTCCTATCTGGTCTTTGCAATTACATGACGCTACAATTTTATATTTATCGTGCATATAGGCCAACGTATGGGAATCTATAAACCAAGAGCCAACGGCTGTCGGGTATTTTCCGAATATCTCTTTGAACTTAGCCATATACACATCTACTAGTTTCTCTCTTTCCTGAGGACTATATCCCGTAGTGAAAGCAATATTTGCATGAGACACCCACGAGTGTTCACCACGCCATTTTATTCCGGCTGCTTCGACATGTGGCTGAGTTATCTCCCACCAACCGCCAATTTCAGAATCAGCATTTAATTCTTTTTTAAGCAAATCCTGATATAGAGGATTGATTAAGGCATCGTATTGCAATAGGAATGTTCCCGGCAAATTGTACCTATTCAAGAGTTTCACTTGCTCTTGTACTGTCTCGAAAAGAAGGCTATCGGCATTCTCAACACGATAATCTGTCTGACGAATAAAGTTGATAATATTAATTATTCGTGGGCTGTCCGATGTCTCTTTTTCTTCTGTTTTATTCGAATTAGCTGAACACCCTATGCATATTATGCATAAAAGCAGTACGGCAGACATCATTTTTGATAAATTCATAGTAATAATTGATTAGTTGAAAATTGCGGTTAATATTTAAAATAACCGGTCATTTACATCGAAACATAAATAACCGGTTGATATTATTTATTATATCTCAGAAATCGCTTCTTGATTTAGTAAAACAAATATGGGTAATGTTTTTTAATTAAGAAAATTCCTTCAGGAGAAAGTTTATCTATTGGTTTAGGCCTATCCTGCGGACGGGTTTGTTTTTGATTGATTTCACCTAACAAACTCCATTTACGCGTCATTTCCATAGGCTCTTCTGCCTTCAAATCGTAACGGGTAAAATCAATTACATTTTCGGTTCTGTTTTTTTGCCAATCTTTGGTCAATGCCAGACGGAAATCTTTATTCATAAACCACCGTATTTTCAGATTGGCATCCGATCCTCCGATGCCGGAGCCTTTTTGTTCGAAACGATAATCGAAGGAGTTTTCCTTGTAATGTTCTCTCCACAGTAAGCCGAATTCGCCTTGTGTGATAAATTTCACATCGGGCCAACTTCTTTTTATCTCATTCAACCAGTCACTTATTCCTGCTACGCTGAACGGAAGAGACAATTCCCAACAGTTGGTAACCCATGCAAAGCCATTCAGTTCAAATCCCCGATCGTAGTGCATGGCTGTTGTATGCATCATTTCTGTAAGTCCAACCAACTTTCCGTAGGCATGAATAGTTTCGATCGGGCCAACGCCCATACGGCTATTAAAACCTCCGGCAAATCCATCTCTGCGAGCGGATAAGAAATCCATTGTCCATCCATCGAGATTTACACAATCGATAAAATCGCTCTTACCTTGTGCCGGTTTACAGAAGTGTTCCTTCGATGGATAAAACGGGTAAGACACTGCTCCATCTCCATCCTGATTATCGATAGAAAACTGGCTCCATATATTTCCCTGACACACATGAATGTCTTCCTTTTCGGCCAGATATTGCTGATTCTCGGCGGCCAAAAATCCGGCAACAATGCTTTTTGGGCGAAAACCATTGCCGACCATCTCGCTCACTTTGGCTAAACCTTCATGCAAATCTTTATTTACCTGCTCTCTGGTATTATAAGCATTGGCGAAATAAGCTCCGGGAATAAAGGTTATGTCATCTCCATATTTATGATGATATCCAACTACCAACTCACGAATCTTCTTATAATTATCAGAATCATCATGTAGTGCCAACCAACTGAACGACCATGTAATTCTGGCATCAGGAAATTCTGAAGAAACAGCTTCTCTGAATGCCACTACGCGCTCGGGGGTATGCATAGAACGTTCATCTTCTCCAACGCTCTTATCTCTGGCAACTTCGATCTGATTCACCCGAATCACAGTATTCAGTGTCAGAAATCGGTTACCCATCAACTCTTTAGGTGCCGGTTTTATATTGCCTTGTCCATGTATAAATGGGGTAAAGCCACCAGATACAAAGAGTATTGCAACTATAACATTAAGAATCTTTTTTCTCATCACATTATATTAAAATGAATATAAATTACCACCCCGGATTATTCGGCAACAGGTTAGGATTAAGGAATAATTCATTTAACGGCAATGAATAATAATAGTGCTTCGGAGCAGTGAAGAAGCGGTTGGCTTCGGCTTCTATTATTAAAAAGCCATTTTCATCCACTATGCCCGGATTTTCTTTATCTAAAACACTTAGATCTTCATATTCAGTTCCTTTATATTTTATACCTTTCAATGCTCCCGGCAATTCTACTTCACCTGTTTTCCAACGTCTTATATCGTCGCGTCTGAATCCTTCGAAAGCAAGTTCTACGGCACGTTCTCTACGGATTTCTGTTTGCATATTCAACCCGTTATCTTGCACGAATTTATTGGTTAACGGAGGCATTTCGACACTCACCCGTGAACGGATTACATTAATCGTATTTTTCAGTATTTCATCACTGACAGACCCATTTCTTTCGTAGGTTGCTTCTACTAAAATAAGTAAGACTTCAGGATAGCGAATGATATGATAGTCGTAAGATGAATCGTTTACACCTGTTCTCTCTTCTCCCATAAACTTCCAAAGCTTATATCCGGTACGAGTTTCAGGTCGTGTATTGAATTGGGGAACACTCACCAACTGCCCATCCTGAGGGCTTAGATATGTTGTTCCGGGGATTAAGAATGTCTGGCTCATACGTGGATCTCGATTTTCAAACTCATCAGCCATTTTTTTATAACCCTGAAATCCCGAACCTGGCTTGTCGATAGGTAAGCCGGTACTTTTACATAGGTACATATCGGCGAGTTTTTTGGTAGGAGTGCCTCTTTGTCCCCAGTAGACACCATGTGCTGTCGAATGCATACGGATATCTTTGTAATAACGGCTCGACAATATCGCTTCGGGTGCATTATCTCCCTCCTCAATAAACAAACGACGATAGCTTTCATCTCCTGCTTTTTCGAATAGAGAGTATTCATTGCTTTTTCTTACAAGCTCGGCTGCCGCTATTGCCTGATCGAGCAATTGCTGATAATCGGTTCTGTGCTTATGATATTTAGCCCACGTACCTGCAAACAATGCCACTCTTGCTTTCAGAGCCAATGCAGTACCTTGCGTAATACGTCCGTTCTCATCTGCTGTAAGTTTGCTTTGTAGTGGCAATTTAGTGTAAATTTCCTCCAATTCGAAGAGTATGAAATCTTCTACCTTTGCCTGTGGTTCTCTTGTGCCATACAGTTCGGCTGATTCGGTACTCAAAACTTTTGTAACAATAGGAACATCGTTAAATTTCTTCATCAATCGCCAATGAGTATAAGCTCTAAAGAATCGGGCTTCGGCTACATAGCGTTCTATTTCGGAGAAATTACCTTCGTACGACTCACTTTTTTCTATAATTTTATTACAGTTGCGTAAATCTACAAAGCGATCGTCCCAATCTCCATCAGAGTTGGGAGCTACCAGTGTACCATTACTCACCGTATTTCCCAACTGCCCGTAAGCAATATCGCTGTCGGTATCTTTTGTACCGAAAGTTTCCATCCTGTCATATAAAAGATTTACAGCTTTCATATAATCGTTGGGGGTTTTCCAAAACTGAGTATCCGTCAAATCATCTTTCGGATACAAATCAATGTCCTGACAACTTGATATTGTCAACAGAGTGACAATAATCGTAGAAATTGTTAATATATATTTTTTCATGTTTATATACTTTAGGAAAAATTAGAAAACAATATTTACACCTAATGAATAGTTACGGGCAAATGGATAACTCACATAACCACCACCTTCTTCCGGATCCCATCCGCCGGGTGCATTGTGAATTTCGAAGAGATCTTCACCACTGAAATAGACCCTGATCTTCTCGAGTTTAAACTTTTGAAGATGCTTCTTAGGAATGGTATAGCCGAATTGTAAGTTTTTCAGGCGCACATAGGCCACATTGTGTTTCGTATTGGTAGACACATAATAATTGTAATCTTTTTTACCATCATTAGTTATAGCCGGATATTTGGCATCTGTTCTTTCAGAAGTCCAAGTCTTTCCATACCAGTACTCTGCCGACTGATACCATGGTGCAGCAAAAGGCTTGCTGGCTTCACCTTCCAAAAACATAGTCCGTTTTCCAACTCCTTGTATAAATGCTCCGAAATCGAATCCTTTATATTCTGCATTCAGATTGAAACCGAAATTATATCTTGGATTGGTATTTCCCAGATAAACCATGTCGCCTGCTCCTTCTGTACCATCACCAAGAACTGTAAGATTACCATCGCCATCCAAATCTTTATACATCGCATCCCCTACGGCTATTTTGCTTTGTACAAGGTCATTTTTCGGAAAACGTGATTTATATTCATTTAGCTGTTGTTCATTTTGGATAATCCCATCAAATACATATCCGAAGTACGAATCCATAGGGTAACCTACCGGAGTACGATTCATTCCAAGTCCGATCAACGAGTTTCCGATCCTTTTCGATACTTCGTTTCTTGCATCACTCACATTGGCTCTTACCGAATAACTGAAGTCACCTATCTGATCTCTCCAACCCAACGTAACTTCCCAACCGTTAATTTTCAGTTCTCCGCTATTTGTTGCAGGAGCAGAAATTCCTAACATAGAAGGATAGGTTATAGGGATTAGCATGTTTTTATTTTTTTTCCAGAAATAATCAAACGATCCGTATAATCTGTTATCCAAAACACTGAAGTCTATACCCAGATTCTTTGAAGCGATCGTTTCCCATGTACGTGAACTTGAAACCAGATTGGATTGTTGCGCCATTTGCCCTCTTTGTCCGTTACCGAACGGGTAATAGCTTCTGCTTATATTGATCAGCTCGATATAATCGTAAAAACTTATACCTGACTGATTTCCCATTTCTCCATAAGAGGCTCTAAATTTCAAGTCATCAAAAAGTTTCAGATCTTTCATGAATGATTCTTCTCCGACACGCCAAACTGCACTTGCTCCGGGAAAATAACCCCATCGGGAATCCGGATCGAATCGGGAACAACCATCGGCACGCAAGGTTCCTTCTATTATATATTTATTGGCAAATCCATAATTTACCCTCGAAAAGAATGAATTGATAGTCCATGCATTTCCTTCACTCGAAGCATCCTGATCTTCAGGACTCCCCAGATTTATGGGCATTGATTCCTGTTGGTCGAAGTTGATACGTTTAGCCCAGAATTTATCAAAGTCGGACGATTCATTTGCAGCTCCTACCATAACACCAAGGTCATGTTTTCCAAGTGTTTTTTTGTATTCTCCATATAAAGTGAAGTTTTTATACAAAGTCTTTGAGTAACTGCGTTCGGCGCTATTCGGTTTTCTTGCTGTTCTATGGTTTACGTCATCCCAATTATAACTGTAAAGCATTTTCATAGCAGAATATTTGTCAGAGTCATTCTTACGAACCACAGCACGACCGATCAGATTAAGTCCATCTATAACCTTCCAGCGTAATTGGTTGTTTATAGTAAAATTACCGGTTGTTATATTCGATAATCCGCCATCTTCCAACACTTGTGCGGGATTATCAAAGCCCTCGAATGTATAAAAGTTTCCTGCCGGATTATACAAAGGAGCCCAGCTACGGGTTTTATATATTAACTCCCATATATTTTGTCCTTCACTAATACCTGATGAGTAATTTCTACTACTAGCTTCGTACGATAGGTTGAGATCATAATCCAAATTTTTAACTATCTGTATATTAGATTTCGTTCTGACAAAGTACCGCTTGTCGTTGTCGGTTCCAAACTTAAGTAAACCTTCTTCGTTTTGGTGTCCTAAAGAGATTAGGTATGAGTACTTTTCACCACCACCCGAAAGGCTGACATTGTAGTTCTGAAGGTTACCGTTTCCTATCATAATATCATTCCAGTCCTGGTCTTTATAAAACTTAGGATATCCGGACCATCTTCCCCAGTTGGATGTTGGAAGTACTTTGTCACTACCATCAAGTATCAGCTGTAGTTCGTCCTGAGTATACTCTATAGGAAAGGAACCATCTGTAATCTCCAGTCCCATAACTGCATGTTGGTAAAGACTGGCCGCCTTTTTCAACAAAGCCGGTTTTTTCACAGAATAAAATGCGTCGAGTGTAACTTTCAGTTTTTGATTTTTATTTGCATTTTTAGTCGTTACCAAGATCACACCGTCAGCAGCGCGCGCACCATATATTGCGGCTGTACCGTCTTTAAGTACCGATATATTGTCGATATCGGCTGCGTTTATCATATTCAGGTCACCTTCGGCTCCGTCTATCAATATTAACGGAGACCCTCCATTGATAGACGACATATCACGTATGCGGATAGTTGGGCTACTTCCCGGCGCTCCACTTGTACGAATAACTGTAAGTCCCGGCATTTCGCCCTGAAGGGCATTAGCTGCATTTTGAACAGGTCGCGATTGAAAAGTTCTGGAATCTGTTGTTGAAACGGCTCCTGCCAGATTTGCTCTTTTCACTGTACCGTAACCGATAACAACTACTTCATCCATTTCCTTTATATCCTCTTTCATGGATATATTCAGCGTCTTTCTGGAACCCACTACTTCTTCTTGCCTCAAATAGCCAATAAAAGTAAAAACCAGTATCGCATCCTGATTTGGCACATTAATAGAATATGCTCCATCGACATCTGTTATCGTACCCACAGAAGTGCCCTTCAGAGCGACACTTACTCCCAGTATCGTTTCTCCCGTCTGATCTCTGACCACTCCGGAAACAGTATTTTGTTGTTGAGTAACACCCTGACTTCCATTCGTTGATTTATTTTTTTCGGTAAGAATTACATCTTTATCCAAAACTTTGTAATCAACATCAGAATCAGCGAATATTTCACTTAAGATGGGGAGCACAGCTTTTTTATTTGCTTTTATAGAGACTTTTCGCTCTACATCAACTAATCTGCTATTGTAATAAAAATGAAAATCGGATTGCTTCTCAATTTCATCCAGAATATCGGCTACTCTTTGGTTTTTAATATCAAGAGATAATGTTGCTTGCTGTGCATACGAACTGGATGCCAAAGCAACATTCACCGATAGAATCAGTAAAACAGTTAATAATTTCATAGTAAGAGGGATTTTATCAAACTTGCAAGAAAGGTGACAATACCTCCAAGTCTGTTGGAGATGATAAATTTTTCTCATATTTTTGTTTTGCTTTTAAATAAAAAATAAATTGTTTTTCGATTTGTTTTGCACGGAAACATGCTCGTAACATGCTTCCGTGTTTTTTATTAGATTTTCGAACGGTTATCTTCTCATAGGCATTGTAATTAGATTTAGGTTAATAGTGTTTTTTATTTAAGGTCGGATGTGTCAGATAATTTATTTGGTTTCTATTTACTTAATACAATAATAGATTTAGTTCCCTTCTCATCTTTCGGATATGTTATCTTATAATTGATGTTAGATGATATTTTCATGTAATCGAGTACTTGATATAAAGGTTTATCTTCGAATGTTCCCGTAAAAGTATAGGTATTGATAATCCTGTTTTTAACTTCAAATTCAATATTGTAAAAACGAGCTAAATGCGCCAACACTTCCGCCATTGGCGTTTCTTTGAAAACCAGACGATTATACATCCAGTCTATCTCACGATCGGTATCGACTGTGGTTATATGCAATTGGTTCGTATGAAGGGAATAAACGGCTTTTTCGGAAGGGAGTATCACTGTTTTCGTTCGCCTTCCGGCAATATCCAACTGAACACTACCTGTAACAAGGGTTGTTTCTACTATCCCGTCTTTCTTATAAGCCTGTACATCGAATGTAGTACCCAGTACCTCCACTTTTAAATTATTATCGAGAGCTTTTACAATAAATGGTTGCTTGCTGTTCTTCACAACTTCGAAATATGCTTGTCCATCGATTTCCACTTCCCTGCTCCGAGCATCGAAAGTAGATGGATAGCGAAGACTGGAGTTTGAATTGAGCCAGACTTTAGAACCATCGGGTAAGCTAAATGAAGATACCATTCCGGCATTCGTTTTCATTTCCACCATTTCAATATATGGTGCGACTTTACTATGAGAGAAATATAAATAGGAAGAAAGACATATCATCGGCAATAGCAAGACGGCAGCTATACGCTGAAATGTCTGTAATATGCGTTGGTTCTTATTCTTTTGCTCCTTTATCTTCCTATTCTTTTTGAATGTATCTAGTGCCCGATCGGTATCGACAGAATTCATTATTCTCAACCTTTTATTTGCTTCTAATACAAAATAAAGTTGCTCTACAGTTTTTCTATTTTCATCCGACTCTTCCATCCAATGTTGAGTATTGATATTTTCCTCATTGGTTGTTTCGTTCAATAGATAGCGGATTATAGTATCTTCGGTCATTATTTATTATCTTAATTATTGTGCATTTATACACATTCTATATATAATACATTTCAGAAAGAAGATGTACTAAAGATTTATTCAATTTTCTTGCATTTTTCTTAGTTTGGTTAGTTAAGATGCTTCTATATTTTGTGAATATCATTGCTAAATAGTATTATTGTACTACCTAAATTGAAAAACACCCATGTCGCTTAAACAGGATGTGTACAACGAAACCACTCTTCTCCTGAAATCGGGAGACGAGGCCACTTTTGATATCGTATTTAAACAGCATTATGCTGCTTTATATGCCTTTGCGTCCAATTTTATTCCAATAAATGAATGTGAGGATGTGATACAGGAGACGATGATGTGGTTATGGGAGAATAGATATTCTTTAGATTCGGACAAATCACTGAAGTCTTTATTATTCACAATAGTAAAGAATAAATGTCTGAACAGAATTTCCCACTTGCAAATTAAGCAACAAGTACACAGTGATTTATATTCTAAATTTATCGAACAGTTCGAAGATCCTGACTTCTACACTCATACCGATTTATTAAGAACATTAGATCAAACAATCAAGAATTTACCTAAAGATTATAGGGAAGCTTTCGAAATGAATCGCTATCATGATTTAACATATAAAGAAATTGCAGAAAAAATGGGTGTGTCAACTAAAACAGTTGCCTACCGTATAGGTCAGGCGCTGAAAATACTCCGAGTAGAATTGAAAGAGTATTTGCCTATTATGTTTCTAGGAATATTCTGAATGCTAGCAGAGATATAAAATATGACAATTTTCATCATCCATTCTGGTCATTTTCTCATTAGATATAGTTACCCTTTCATCCATGTTCTAATGTTAGCGAGAGAACAAATAGTGAAATGATATTGTTATGGATATGAAGGCATTGCATTAAAGAGCAAAATAGCCCGCTTTTGAGATCATGACATTAACAATATAAAATATACGTTTTCAATAGTTTAAATTATGAAAAATATAAGTATTTCGCGCATCCTTATTTGGATAATTTATCCATTACTAATATTCTTATTTATGACTTTCTGCTTCTTTAAATGCAGTAGCGGACATACCAAAGAAGGAGAGGCATCATCCGAAGGAGAGAAGAAAAGAGAGTTCGTGATGATCTCTATACCTGCAAATATTACAACGCCAAAAGACAGAGGCGATTTTCTTGTGGCTCATTACTGGGATAATTTCGATTTCTCGGATACAGTTTATACGAATTTACCCCAAATTACAGAACAGGCATTTGTCAATTATATAGAGGTATTACCTCTGACGGAAAGAAATATCGCTGCCACATCCATTCAAAAATTATTAGGTGAAGCAGAAAAAGAAGAAACAGGCAGAATGTATTCTTATTTCAAAGAGCTATCCGAAAAATATCTCTACGATCCTAATTCACCATTGAGGAATGAGGAACTATATATTCCGGTTGCCGAATATATAGTGACAGATTCTAAAACCAATGATAGTGATAAGGAACGAATAAAGTTCGATTTGGATATGATGTATAAAAACAGAATCGGAGAAAAAGCAACAGATATAAGCTATACACTACAGTCAGGGAAGAAGGGTACATTGTACAACATCGAAGGCAATTATACGATTGTCTTATTCTATAATCCCGATTGCCATGCTTGTGCCGAGATTATATCTTACATAAAAGCATCTCCCACACTCAATAATAAATTGGAAGATAAATCACTAGCAATTTTAGCACTCTATCCCGATAAGGATTTGGAAATCTGGGAAAAGCACCTGAATGACATACCGTCAAATTGGGTAAACAGCTATGATAAAGAGCAAATTGTAATGAATAAGAAACAATATGACTTAAAAGCTATTCCAACACTTTACTTACTGGATAAAGACAAAAAGATCATATTGAAAGATGCTAATATACAAGAAATTGAGAAATATCTGAATGAGACCAATACACCATCCTATATATTAAAATAAGCTGCTTCAGTACTCAGTATTGTTTACTCTTATGTTCCTTAAATAATGAACTATTCAACACTAGCTTTGTTAACATTCTAGTAGACCCTTCATCTAAATTATCACAAGGGGTATTACACAATATAGAATGAAAAAGATATTAATAGCACTCTTACTACTCGTTATATTTTCGTTAATAGCTCTTTGCGCCAAGGGTCAAGAGAAAAAAATAAATATCATCCCTTTTCCCGTCGTAGCTACAAATCCTACTGTGGGTTTTGCATTCGGATTCTCACCCGGTTTCACATGGTACATGGGCGATAGGCAAAATACGAGTATGTCGTCTGCTGTCGCCTCTTTGGTGTATACAACAAATAAACAGCTCTTCTTCAGCGTACGGGGAAATACATTTCTCGAAGGTGATAAATGGAATCTGTTAGCCGATCTGAGATATCAGATTACTTCGCAACCGACTTATGGTTTAGGTACAAATAACAGATCGGTTCATCCTCTAGTAAATAATGATGATTATGATTTCTCGGAAACTCACTATCTCAGAAGACAAGAAATGATGGAATACGATTTTATCAGAGCATACCTCACCCTTTTGAAAAAACATGAGGACACCCGCTTCTTTTATGGTTTGGGCTATCATCTAGATGTTATCTATAATATAAACGACCATTTACTCAATTTAGATAAAGAACCTCAGGACATAACAAATCATTATCGATATAATACGTTAAAAGGCTTTAGCCCCGATCGGAATACCGTATCGGGAGTATCGCTCAACGCAATGTTCGATAGCCGAGATAATGTTGCTAATCCTTATTCCGGCAGATATGCCTTTGCCAGTTGGAGAGCAAATCCTAAAATGATAGGAAGTACAAAAAGTTCAAGTACATTATGGTTAGAATACCGTGACTATTTCAATCTGTCGGAAGAACGTCCACGACATCTTATCGGTATCTGGACTTACGGATGGTTTGTAACAAGTGGCGATGTACCTTATATGAACTTACCGGCTATCGGTTGGGATAAATTCAGCCGCTCAGGTAGAGGATATACATCGGGACGGTTCAGAGGAGAGGATTTAGTCTATACTGAAGTAGAATACCGCTTCCCTTTACAAAAAAACAGTGATACACTCGGAGGTGTCATTTTCGCCAACACAGCTACCGCCAGCAGCCGTACCGAAAATGTCGATCTTTTCCAACATGTAAATTTAGCTTATGGCATCGGTTTACGTGTTATGATCAATAAGAGAAGCCGTTCGAATGTCAATCTCGACTATGCATGGGCTACTAATGGATCGCAAGGATTATTTATATCGTTGAACGAAGCATTTTAATGCTGAACTTATCATATAAGTATTGCCCGTAACAGTCTAATTCAACTGAACATTTCACACCTTAATCCGTTTTAAATTTAGATAGATTTATAGAATGATAATTTTATGGAATCTTCGATGGTTGCAATATCTAAGATTACATCAATGAATCTCATATCACAATGAAAAAGGGCTTAAAAATTAGTGGAATTGTTATCCTTATTCTTGTAGTTATATTGATTGCACTACCATTTTTATTTAGTGGAATAATAAAGAAAGCCGCTATAAAAAAAGCAGATGAGCAATTGAATGCAAAACTTGAGATAAGGGACTTACGACTGAACCTCATCTCTAATTTCCCCCATGCTACACTTTCCCTCTATGATGTTGTACTTAGCGGAATTGACAATTTTGAAGGTGATACGCTCATTCAAGCAAAATCCGTCGAAATATCGATGAGTCTTATCAATTTGATTCGCAGCAGATATAATATAAGCCAGCTGAAATTAGATAGTTCTTCGGTTTATACTAAAATATTACCTAGCGGACAAAGCAATTGGGATATAGTCAAGAAAGATTCCAGTAAAGTAAATATTTCTAATGATAGTAAACCTTTCAAACTTCAAATACAAAACATATTGCTAACAGGATGTAATGCTGTTTACGAAGATCAGATATCACATGTAAAGACTATCATTACAGGATGGAACGGAACTATTTCTGCCGATTTTGCAGGTGATGAGAGCAGTATAAAAACGACTTCTGTAATCGATGAATTTTCACTTTTCATAAAAGATGTTCCTTATCTGGATAAATTAAAGTTTACAACTAATTCTTCTTTTTCTGCCGATCTTAAGAATAAAAAGTTTACCCTTACCAAAAGTGATGTACAATTGAATGAAGTAAAAACTCATATTGATGGGTCATTCACTTTAGTTGAAAAAAAGGGAATAAACTTCGATTTTAAATTAACAGCTCTAGATACCGATTTCAAAGATATACTATCTGTCGTACCTTCAATTTACACTAAAGATTTCGAAGATTTGGAAGCATCGGGTGCAGTATCGATAGATGGCTATGTAAAAGGATTGATGCAAGATGAAATATATCCGGCTTTCAGCCTTAAGCTTTTCGTCCATAATGGTATGTTTAAATATTCGTCTTTACCCAAATCGGTAGACAATATTAATATTGATTTTCTAATGGAAAATGAAGGTGGTTCATTAGATAGCACAAAAGTAAATGTTAGTAGGTTCAACTTCAACATAGGAGGTAATACTTTCAAATCGAACTTGAGTGTACAGACACCTGTTAGCGATCTTCACATGAAAGTATATTTAAAGGGTATACTTGATCTGGATTTGATTAAAGAGATATATCCTCTTGATAAGGGTTTAGAAATCGGCGGAAAGATTGATGCTGATTTAGATATGGCAGCTAACTTATCGAATATAGAAAAAGATGAATATGATAAAATTAAAATAGCAGGTCAATTAAATCTGAGTAATATATTATTCAAAAGAGAGAAACAACCGACTATCCAAATCAAGAATGCTGCTGCAAAACTGAATCATCAACTTGTAAATCTCTCCTCTTTCAATATCAGAATCGGCAATAATGATCTTTCGATAAAAGGTCGTTTAGAGAATCTCTTAGGCTATATTGTTGCAGATAAAACATTGAAAGGTCAGTTAGATATTAAATCAGCTCATTTCAATGTGAACGACTTTACAGGCAATAGGTCTAAGAAATCGTCAAAACCCTTTGTCGTTCCTAAGAATTTAGATTTGGCTTTAACTGCGTCTCTAAAACAAGTCACATACGAGAAAACAGATATCACCAATCTGGATGGAAACATTACAATAAAAAGTGGGGTAATAACAATGAAGAATGTCACAGCAAATACTTTAGGAGGATATTGTAAAGCAAACGGATCGTATAATACGGCACAAAATCCGTCCAAGCCATTATTAAATATGGCCTTGGATATGAATAAGATGTCATTCTTTGAGACATTCCAATCAGTAAAAGCTATCGGTAAGTTTGCTCCTGTATTTGAAAAAATAATAGGAACTTATTCCATGAAGATGAGCTTCACGACAATTATAGATCAGAATCAAGATCAAACACTGGCTAATATAAAAGGAAGTGGCACAATGAAAACTGACGTTATAAAAGTAAAAGGTGGTATTAAAATCCTAGATGAATTAGCCGCTAAAGTCAAACTAGAATCCCTCAGTTCTTTTATAGCTAAAAATGTGATAGTGGAATTCACTGTTCAGGATGGCAAATTGACGACTAAACCTTTTGATGTTAAAATACTTGGAACCAAATTAAATCTTGGAGGAAGTACAGGTTTAGACAAGAGTATCGATTACAAAGTTTCGTTATATTTTCCCGGACCATTGAGAGTGGGATTAATAAATAACATAGCTATGACTGTTAAAGGCACAACTGATAATCCTAAGTTTATGATCGATCCCAAATCGATGCTTGTAAATTCTGCAACCTCTATTCCCGGTCAGCTTATAGGCGGAGGTATTCTAGGTCAAGCAGCAGTTAATGCAGGAACAGGTTTAGCAAAGAACCTGCTAAAGAAGAAAAAATAAAAGTCTTACTATTGTTTTTCAAAGGCATTTTTTGAAACAGGGCTTGTGGAAATAAATCCACAAGCCCTGTTTTATTTACTCTTATATAATTTTACTTGTTCCAAACTCTAGGAGCAGGAACAGGTTTAAGAGGCTCTCTATTTTTAAGATCTTTCATCACTTCTTCGATCGCTCTGTCTAATTGCTGATCTTCGCCATTCCATTCTTTAACAGGATCGTTATCGATTTCAATATCAGGATCAACACCATGATTCTCGATAATCCATTGTCCTGTTTTAGCATCATAGCTCGTGAAGAAAGGCACACGTATATCCGTTCCATCAATAAACGGCAAGGAACCCGATATACCAACAATTCCACCCCATGTACGTGTTCCGATTAGCTTACCTAAGCCTAAAGCACGGAATCCCCAAGGGAACAAGTCTCCGTCTGATGCAGAATATTTGTTAATCAAACATACTTTCGGACCTACTTGCACAGCATCGGGAACAGTACCTACACGAGTCGAACCACGACGCATAGTCAAGCGGTAAGGCTCACGAGACAGGCGCTCCAATATCATTGGTGAAACATTGCCACCACCATTAGCTCTATCATCTATTATCAGCCCCTCTTTATCTAATTGAGGGTAGAAATAACGTGCGAATTCATTTAATCCATCAACACCCATATCCGGGATATAGATATAGCCTATTTTACCATTCGATGCTTTCTCAACCTTCTTCAAATTATTTTGTACCCATTCGTATTGATACAAAGAATCTTCTTCATCCAGTGGGCTAATCACTATTTTGCGTGCACCTGCCAGTTGATTTTTGCTATTCAATGATATTTCAGTAGGTACTCCCGCTTTACCTACCAGCAATGAATACATATCTTTTACTGTATTGGTAGGAACTCCATCGATAGCGACAATAAAATCGCCTGCCTTAGCTTCTATACCTGCATCTGTAAGCGGAGAACGGAGATTCTTGCTCCATGATGCACCTTGAAGAATCTTTTCTATGCGGAAAAAACCACTTTTATCTCTCGAAACCTCTGCGCCTAGCAGCCCCATATTGATACGCTCAGGACGATCTAATTCCCCCGGATTCACATAAGCATGACCGCAGTTCAGTTCACCAATCATTTCACCTATCACATAATTAAGATCGAGACGGTTTTTCACGTATGGAAGAAGTACCGAATACTTTTCTTTCATTGCTTTCCAATCTACACCGTGCATGTTTTCAACATAAAATCCATCACGGTATACACGCCATGCCTCATTAAATATCTGAGTCCATTCCTGTGGATAATCAGTCGTAATTTTCATATTGGAAAGATTAACAGGATCTTTCAGTTCTGTTTTTCCTCCCGGAATATTGGCTACAAAGAATTGTTTGTTTTTCGTAAATAGAGCTTTCTTATCACTATTACCTACAAACATTGATGCACCTTCGGCAATAGTTTCTTCTTTTTGGGTTTTCAAATCAAACACACAAGCATCCTGACCTTTAGAATAATATATTTTTGCACCATCCGAATAGAAATTCCAATAATTAGCTTGTCCTATCGGTAACTTTATAATTCGATCTCCTATACCGTCAAAATCAATCTTTGTAACAGATGTCGAATCTTTCTTCTCTGTTTCGGGTTTCTTAGCATCACTTCCTATTTTGACTTCAGCATCCTTTTCCAAAAATGGTGATGGTGTAGCTTTCGATAAAAGAGCCATATAAACACCACCTGAATTTGGATAAACATGATTCCATTCTTTCGATCCATATATAGGATTAAAATCGCGAGCAGAAGCAAATATCAAATATTTACCATCTTTACTAAAAACGGGGCTATACGATTCGTACCACTTATCAGTTATCGCAGTCTCTTTTTTCTCTGCAATATTAAAGACATACACTACGTCAAAATTATTCGACTCCATACGATTATATGTCAACCACTTACTATCGGGCGAAAAAGCTACACCTCGTATTTCACCTACAGGATCAGTCAGTAGCACAGTTTTTTGCTTAGTCGCTAAATTCAATTGATTAATCCTGTTTTTACGATCGGTATAGACAATAGATTTAGAGTCGGGACTCCATTCGAAACCACGAATATAAGTATCATTATTTTTTGTCAGTTGTACAGGTTCCGAACCGGTTGCATCTTGCATATACAATTCAGTTTCTCCTGTGGCATCCGAAATATAAACAATCGATTTTCCATCGGGCGACCATTGTGCATTACGATCATGCGCTCCCGGCGAACGTGTCATATTTTTAGTCACGCCTTTATCAGCAGGAAGATTGAACACTTCACCACGAGCTGTAATAACAAGGCGTTCACCATCGGGCGATACGCTTGCACTTGTAACATACTTGTCGCCGTTTTTGATGTCGCTTCGTGCATAAATATTGTCGGAGGTCAAAGAGATATTGATTTTCACAGGTTGTTTGTTTGCCACATCCAGTTTGTATAAATATCCTCCATTCTCGAATACAATAGTATTTCCGTGATGGCTCGGAAATTTCACATCGTAATCTGTGAAATTAGTAACTTTAATTGTTTGCTTCGTTTTTGTATTATAAGCAAATATATTCATCGTACGGTCACGATCAGAAATGAAATAGATATCATCACCAATCCACATCGGCATAATATCCTGTGCATCGTTATTAGTTATATTTTCTACTGATTTGCTTGCGGGATCGTATATCCAGATATCATCGGCCATCCCTCCTTTATAGTATTTCCATGTACGGAACTCACGCATCACACGATTGTATGCCAGCTTCTTGCCATCGGGCGAATAGCTGCAAAAGCCTCCTTCGGGCAATGGAATCACATCAGACAATCCGCCTTCGTTGCTAACGGTATATAAACGTCCGATAAAACCACTACCTATACGATTACGGTAAACTATATTCTTACCATCGGGAGTCCAAGTCATTACAATATTGTTAGGCCCCATCCTATCGCCAAGATCGTCCCTGCTATTTGTAGGAGTATACGTCACACGGAGCGGCTCACCTCCCACAGATGGGATTGTAAACACTTCGGTATTACCATCATACTGCCCTGTGAAAGCAATTGTTTTACCATCGGGCGAGAATTTAGGAAACATTTCGTAACCGACATGCGATGTCAGACGTTGGGCTTCTCCCCCACTGACAGGAACTTTATACAAGTCGCCTGCATAAGAGAAAACGACCTCCTGCCCATTGGTAGATGGGAAACGTAGTAGCCGTGCCTCCTGAGCGAATATCTGCGGCAAAGAAAATACCGCTGCAAATAGAAATAAGATTACATTCTTTCTCATAATCATAAAAAGGTAACAGTTAATTATTCAGATGAAAACAAAGTTAAAATGTTTGACCCGAAAGAAAGATTATTTTTCCTACTTTTTAATGATTGTCCGACAATTCTTTATAAAGATATCCGCCTCACTTCGTCTGAACTACTTTTTTTACTAATATTGCCATTCATATATTTCTTTTTCTTAAAAGGAAATACACATTATACACTATATACTATGAAAAAATATATTTTACTCTTTGCTATTCTCTTACTGAGCATATTCACATGCAAAGCCGATGATCTGAAATTATGGTACAAGCGTCCTGCCAAAGAATGGGTAGAAGCATTACCACTAGGAAATTCCCGGCTGGGGGCAATGGTCTACGGTAATCCGTCGAGAGAACAGATACAACTAAACGAAGAAACAGTATGGGCCGGAGGTCCTCATCGCAATGATAGTCCCAGCATGTTAAAAGTCCTTCCTCAGGTACGAAAACTGATATTCGACGGAAAAGAAAAAGAAGCCGAAGATATACTCGAAAAGAATATACGCACACCTCATAATGGTATGCCTTATCAGCTTGTAGGGAACCTTTTCTTAGATTTCAAAGGACATGATAATTATTCGAACTACAATCGTAGCCTCGATCTGAAAACAGCTGTAGCTAATACTTCATATATAGTAGATGGTATCACCTTCGTCAGGGAAACATTTACTTCTTTTACCGACGACGTGATTATTATGCGTATCACAGCAGACAAGGCTAACAGTATCAATTTCACGGCTACCTACGAATCAATTATGCCCAACCACACACTCACGGCAAAAGAAAATATGCTGATATTAAAAGGTATGGGAAGTGATCACGAGGGAATAAAAGGAGTTGTCCGCTTCGAGAATCAGACCAGTATAAAAGCTGATGGAGGAACTATCAAAGCAAGTGAAGATGCACTTACAGTAGAGAATGCCAATTCTGTTACAATCTATATATCTATCGCATCTAACTTTATCAATTATAACAATGTAAGTGGTAATGAGACAGTGAAAGCCGAAAGTATTTTAAAATCAGCATTATCCAAAAGTTACGAAACGGCCTTGGCTGAACACATCAGCTATTATCAAAAGCAATTCAACCGTGTAGAACTTAATCTGGGTACATCTACAAGAGAGAACGAAGAAACTGATGTACGCGTCAGGAATTTCAAAGATGGAAAAGATCAGAGCCTTGTAACGCTGTTGTTTCAATTTGGACGCTACCTGCTCATCAGTTCATCACAACCCGGTGGTCAGCCCGCTACTCTGCAAGGTATCTGGAACGATCAGCTTATTCCACCATGGGATAGCAAATACACGATCAATATCAACACTGAAATGAACTACTGGCCTGCAGAAGTAACCAACCTCAGCGAAACACATTACCCTTTATTCGAAATGCTGAAAGAATTATCCGAAACAGGAAAAGAAACAGCCAAAACAATGTACAATGCTAATGGATGGGTAACACATCATAATACCGATATATGGCGTATCACGGCTCCTGTCGACGGACCGTTCTATGGAATGTGGCCTAATGGCGGAGCATGGCTCAGCCAACATATGTGGCAACACTATTTATATACAGGAGATAAAGTATTCTTACAAGAAGTCTATCCTGTATTGAAAGGTTCGGCCGACTTCTTTCTCGATTTTTTAGTAGAACACCCTATATACGGGTGGATGGTATCAGCTCCTTCTACATCGCCCGAACAAGGACCTCCGGGAAAAGAAACCAGTATAACGGCAGGTTCTACGATGGATAATCAAATTGTATTCGATGTGCTGAATAATGCGCTGAACGCATCCATAGCATTACAAACAAATGATGATGCATACAATAAACGACTCGAAGATATGATTGCCCGCCTCGCCCCTATGCAAATAGGGAAACACAACCAATTACAAGAGTGGCTTGCTGATCTGGACGATCCGAAAAACGATCATCGCCATGTATCACATTTATATGGTTTATATCCGAGCAATCAGATCTCGCCATACTCGCACCCCGAACTCTTTCAGGCAGCTAAGAACTCGTTGCTATACCGCGGTGATATGGCAACAGGATGGTCGATAGGTTGGAAAATAAACTTCTGGGCACGTTTACTAGATGGTAACCATTCTTACAAAATAATCGCTAACATGCTTTCGCTTGTGGAAACCGGAAATGACAATGGGCGAACCTATCCTAATCTGTTCGATGCACATCCACCCTTCCAAATTGATGGAAATTTCGGATTCACAGCAGGAATAGCCGAAATGTTGTTACAAAGTCACGATGGAGCTATTCACTTGTTACCGTCTTTACCCAAAATATGGAAACAAGGTAGTGTAAAAGGAATAATGGCACGCGGAGGTTTTGAAATATCTATGGAATGGAATAACGGAGAAATAGACAAGGTGAGTATATTATCCAAGTTAGGTGGCAATATGCGATTACGTTCATATGTACCTTTAACAGGTGCAGGACTCATCGATGCAAAAGAAGTGAATCCAAATCCCCTATATGCAATAGCGAATATAAAAGAACCTTTAATCTCTAAAGAAATAAAGCCTCAACATCCATATTTGAATAAAGTATATGAATATGATGTGCCGACTCAGGCAGGGCAGAAATATACATTTGTCAGAGATAAACGATAACGAACCTCACCCTTCTTGATAAGCGAGAATCAATATAGGAGAGATAATACACATTTTTAATTAAAATAGAAAAAGCTATCCAATGGATAGCTTTTTCTATTTTAATATTATTCGTCTGTGGCAATACTGTTATTCTATTTCAATCAATTTCATACTGTCTTTAATCTTATCTTCCTTAATCTTAGGAATAGAAATGCCCAGTACACCATTTTCCATTTTAGCGTGTATCTTATCTTTCTCTACATTGTTTGGAAGAACCATTCGTTGTTCAAACTTACTATATGAAAACTCACGCCTTAGGTAACGAGATTCTTTGTTGTCTTCTGTGTGTTCTACTTTCTTCTCCATTGAAATAACCAGATTATTTTCTTCATCAAAGCGAATACAGAAATCATCTTTAGTCATTCCGGGTGCTGCTACCTCTATTTTGTAATCATCTTTCGATTCACTAATATTAATAGCAGGTGCAGTAGCATTTGTTCTTGGCATCCAATCGTTATTGAATAAGTCATTGAACACATCAGGTAACCAATTTGGGTTTCTTCTAATAATATTCATAATCTAATCCTCCATTAATTAAATGATTAAACAGTTAAACTTACACTGTCATTACTTCAAAGAATGTGCCACACCAATCAGCAAAAAAACACTGTCAATTTTTCTTATCAAATATGACATTTTTTCATTGCTGCATTGGTTTTAATCAACACTTAGCTATATAATTATTTAACTAGAATAGTTGCGACTCCAACTAGAATTGCAGCAATACCTAAGATACTTTGAAGTAAAAACAATCTATCGTCTGGTAGAGGATTCTTTTTCAGTTTAATATACCTGTAAATAAAGAACATGGCTATAAGTATTTCTATCGAACTACCTAAAATAAGGAAATACCAATAGGTGGCATTCTCATAAATTACACTATATCGTATGGTACTCAGAATTACAATTCCTACAGTTCCCCAGATGATAAACAATGGAGCTAACCACGCTTTAGCAATGGCTGCCTTTTTAGTTATTGGCCTTTTGTTGAATATAATAGCTATAAGCCCTAACACGATTAAAATTATTGCATAAATCATATTGATTTTTTTATAAATGGTGAACTCCAAATATATGAATAGTTACTGGAAGAACTACTTTTTCATTTATTAAAAAACAAAAGAAATCGATATAATTTATAAGACTAAAATTCTTTTATTTGGACAAATCCCCAAGCAGTCAATCATAAATATCTAGCTTACAGAACAAAATACAAGTTTATCGTTAAAATCAGGTTCCTACATATCAAATGAGCCTAGTAGCTTTGTCAATTGATTCGGCAGCATTCGGTTATTTTTATACTAAGTAATTCTCCTTTTTAATTTACAATAAAAAAAATATGCGATCACTCTATGGTTTCTCCCGTCTCTTGCTTAAGATATTTAGCATTGGGACTATAAAAATAAATAAAAAGGGTAGCAGCAGGAATGTATTCTTGTCGTCCCCTCCAAATGTAAATACATTCTCATTCGACATAGCCTCGACCATACATACAAATAACAGATAAATTTCTAAAATCAACATAATTATCAATGAAAAGAAATATGTCATGTTATTATTCAGAAAATAAGAGAAACGTATATTAAATCGATATAGGATGAAAACAATAATGACGACTAAGAGAATAGCAATGAGCGCAAAAAAATAGTTTTCCCAATCATTATGAGGATAATCCGCATTTATAAGCTTACGAAGATTTTCTGATGTTAACTCTTCATCTTTATTAATTTGAGGAAACGATTTTAGTTTAAACCGGGCTAAATAAAACTGGTTTTCAACTTTAGACCACCATGACGCGTTTTCTGCATTTATCTTACTAATAGTCAACACAGAATCTCTTGTCCAATTTACGGATTTGGTATTTACAAGTAATACAGTATCTACCATTTGAGTCAGTCCCAATAAATAAGTATAATTATCTTTACCGTTATCTTTATCAAATGTGGCATATAACTTAAGGTTGCGAATAGACTTTACATTACAACTATCTATAATGAGGCTTGCCGATTTAATAAATTGAGCCATTGCCCTTTTCTCCTTAAATGAAAAATCGGGGAAATAAAGAGTTACTCCTTTTATGTTAGTTAATCTTGTTTCATTTATGGACAAAAACAGTTGCTCAAGACATGAAGAACTATAATATGGTGATTTGAGAAAATTATCGGTATTCACATCCCCTCTGCACATCAGCATAACATCCATTTCCAATGAATCTTGTAAAGGAAATAAAGGCTTAGACAAATTCTCTATATCCATTTTCAAATAATTATCTGTCATCTCAACAGAATAATTACGTGCTATATATCTATGTTTTATATAGCTTGGGTAATACATCGGGAGAAGATAATTGAGGTAAATTCTTTCGAGCGATAATCTGCCGGTTGAATCCTTTTGTTCCACCGATTCAAGTAAACGTTTAGAATATTCTTCGAACGACATACCGAAGATGTGCGTAATATCATTTAAGTGTGAAATGAATAAAGTATCCTGAACGATAACAGTATCGTGTTGAATAATAACTTCTAATTTATAGAGATCATCTTCATAAGCTACATATGAGGAATCCTGTGCTAATAACTGTATTTGCACAACAAAGAAGAATGTTATCGAAAAAAGTATAATATTCCTACACATTTGATTTCAGTTGATAGTTTCACTCATTTGTTAATCATTTTACCGTCTTTCGACTCTTCTTTAGCAATAGCCTGTTCCAGAATTTCTTTTGTCAAAAGTGGCGATAACATGCTATATAATCTTATGGCACAATTTTGTATTACATTCACCATACTTCCTCCCGACAATTTATATTCGGCAGCTACATGCAACAACTCATCATCACTAAGCCATTCAACAGGTATCATTTGTTTCCAAAGCTGATAGCGCAATCTTTCGTCAGGCATAGGAAAATACAGTACGGATTGAAACCGTCGGAAGAAGGCCTCATCTATATTTTCTTTCAGATTGGTGGCAAGTATTACCATTCCCGGAAAATCCTCTACCCGCTGCAACAGATAGGCAACTTCCTGATTGGCATGACGATCGTTCGACGTATTGGTATCGGTTCGCTTACCGAAAAGGGCATCGGCCTCATCGAAGAATAGTATCCAGTTTTGATGTTCCGCCCTGTCGAATATATTGGCAAGGTTCTTTTCGGTTTCGCCTATATATTTAGATACGACCTGCGATAAGTCGATACGGTACACCTCCATACCATGTTGTTTACCTAAGAGCGATGCTGTCAGAGTCTTTCCTGTACCCGGAGGGCCATAAAATAGACAGCGATAACCTTGCTTAATTATCTTATCGAGTTGCCAAAGTGAACGGATTTTCTGTTCGTTTTGTAGCCAAAGTGATATATCGTTCAAATCCTCCTGCAAATTATAAGGCAAGACCAAATCGCCCCGTTCCAATGTTGTTGTTACCCGTTTTGCAGGAAAATCGGAACTATAATCAGGACAATACTTGTTGTCATGTAATACCTTTGCCAGAAACTCATCGGATACTATCAAACGCCCGCTTAGGAATGGTTCACCTCTGCCTTGTCCTTCAAGATGAAGAATGCTCTTTGTATGAAACCAATGATCTCTTTCGAACAGTCTGATAACATCCTGTCGTTTATCAGTATTATCCACCGAAAGGATAAAGGCTGCGGTTTCGCCTGTAGGTAAAAATCCCTGATGCGATGTGCCTCTCCATCCGCCGAATTCGGTATATGGACGATCCAGCTTTTTATTTTGTAAGAAAAGCGGGTCAAGCGTTTGCGGACTGGTATGCGGCATCAAAGCCAGTAATAACACTACTTGCTCATCGAATGACATCTCCTGCTCACCGATAAGGGAAGATAACCAATCGCTTTCCGGTAATGGTATATCTTGAATATGGGTATAGTTGCTCTCCTGCCCTAGAAAGTGGGAAAGGGTGGTATGGAGGAGGTAGGAGAAATATATAAACATTTTCTTACATATTTGTTTTTGTTATTATCGCTAATTCTTATGTAGATCTGTAATTTACGCCCATTATACTTTTCTTTATAAATTACTGACAAACTAAAACTTACATTAAAAAAGTTGTACTATAATTAATGAGGTAGGCTATCTATTTCATTTTTTCGAAGAGTATATTTTGCTTGTAAATCTGGAGTTAATTTTTCATATTGATTTTTCGCTTTCTTATATGTTTTCTTTCGTAACTCTCCATGCAATTCCGGCAATTCAGTAGAAAATAATAACTCCTCGGAATAAGCTAAAAATTCTCTTTCTTCTTTTGTCGTATTTGTAGTATAATCTTCATCTTGTCTTTGTTTAAAATGTTCTCGCTCATGCCTAAGAGTCCCTATAATTTTAGTAAACTTCTCATGTGAACCATCAGCCATTTGCTCTATATAGGGAATATTAAATTTAATCTTTACGTTATTACCTTTTCCACTAGTTGCAGCATGCCTACTTCGTTTGATATGATTTTCTACCTCCAATTTATAATCTTTGTCTCCATTAAAATATGTGTTGTTTAATAACTCGATAGCTTTTAAATAATCTTTTCCGTCTACTAGTTCTTTAAATTTATCTTTTGTTTCTAGTTCATATTTAGCATCATAATAATCTTTTTGAGGATTATTATAATCTGGATTAATTCTTTTCCTTTTTTCCCACAAATAATATGCACGCCCTCTTATCTCTTCTTCTGATATACATTGTACAATATGAGAGGTTACTTTCTTTAATACATGACTCTGGGAATCTACTACACTCCTTTCTCCAGCCTTTCCCCCCATCACATCTGCCTCCTTCTCCAGTCCCTCATTATCATTCACATTCACCCCTTGCAATTGCATAGTAGGCTCTACACGTCCTTGCTTTTGCTGCACTACATGCCATGCCTCATGGGGCAAGTGTTGTTCCTGTCCGGGTGCTACGTGAATGTCCGTACCCTGTGCATAGGCGAGAGCTTGCAATTGCGCAGGCTTTGAGGAATTGTAATGTACTCGCACATCATCCATACTGAAGCCCGAAAGGGATTCGATACCTGACTTCAAATTGTCGGGCATACCTGTCCTGTTTTCAGTTGAGGATTGAGTAGCCTCCTCCTTCTGTACGGTAGAGGAGGCATCAAACTTTCCCTGCAACAACTCGTCTTCGTCTATTCCTTCACGTTGAGCAGTATCGAATTTACCTTGCAGCAGTTCGTCTTCGCCAAACTCTTCTCGTTGTATGGCATCACCGAACTTTCCTTGCAGAAGTTCATCTTCATCTATCTCCTGCCGTTGCACGATCTTACCTTTATAGGCTTGCAAGACGTCATGTGCCGAAGCCTGTTGTGAGGCTTTCGGCTGTGCAATATCGGATTTTGTTTCTGGTTGTCTGGAATATGTTTTCATGTCAATCGGATTTTAATATTATCGTTTTCCCCATTCATTACCTATCTCCATTTTACTATAACAGGCTTCTTCATCCAAGGCATTTTAACCATTCTGAAATTCCACGGTATACTGTCCATAAGTATATCGTATGCTTTTTCCTCCACGGTAAGATGGAACACATCATCTTTTTCTTCCAGTCGTCCATTTCTCCTTAAAAAGGTTTCGCGTAATGCCATGATAGATGAATGTTGCAGTTTCCGCCAATTTTGTAATACTCCGTTCAGCATCGATGTCACAGTTTCTTTTTCCTGAGCGGTCAGTTCAACCTTCTGAGGTACTGGGTCACTGATTTCCATTCCCACAAATAACTTATTCATTGCGAGTTCTAGTTCACTGGCCTCTTCTCTTTCCCAAACAGCATAGTGCAGGAGGAATATGGCCTTTATACGGGTATTTTTATCTTTAAAATTACCCTGCTCTGTAAGCGACAGCATTGAAAAAAGACGGGGCAAGTATGGATACAGTATAACTATACCCGCATTATTAACGTCGATTAAATCATTCTTTTCCATAATGTCATTTTTATAATTAATGAGTTCGGATTGTCCGGCTAATAAATCATCTGATTTCGCCAAACTTTCTATTTTTTGTATAAGCAAGACTTGCTGGCTGTTAGCCAATTTGCAGATTATAATATTGATAACATAAGCAACAATATCTTTTAAACTCAATGATGCCTTTTTTTTAGATATATCGGTTAGATAGCTGATTATGTCTCTCCTATCAACAGAAATATTTAATTCCGATTCCAGATAATGCTGCAAGATTTGAATACTATGCAAAGCTCTGCGAATGAATAAGACAAAATCATATTGCTTAGCCAATTCATTCAACTCTTCTTTATATGAAATGTCGCTACCAAAATATAATTCTAGTATCTTTCTGCCTTCCAGAAATTCAGCATTCCTCTTCTCTTTCTCTTTTATCTCCTTTTTTCTATTGTCTGAACCATTTAACTTATAATCAATCGCCAACTCTTTAAAAACCCTGACTAAATCGAAAGGGAGAGAAATATTTTCCAACACTTTCTCCTTATAGAAATAATCTAGCAGATCTCGTATAGTGACATTATAATGTGCCGCAATCTTATTCAATGTCCTGTCAACAAAGTACTTTTTGTTAAAAACCTGATTACGGGAGGCAATCAGCACATCATAAATAAATTTCCATTTTATTTTACTGAATCCGCTACCCGCCTTACCTTCCAACACATTATTATTCCGCTGTCTGTCCAATATTATTGTATATAGTATAATAAAATGACTTTCGGAAGGAATGATCAGAGAGACTAGATAATGGTGCTCTTCTTCTGACAATATTTCTACAACTTTCCGACGGTTACTAGAGTCTGATAATTGAGACATCAGATTTGCCACAGCCATAACACTGGTTAATACTCTGTTTCTTATAATATCATTTATCGACCGAACAACCGAATCCATAGAAGAAGATACTTCATTATTATTTTCTCCAATGAGATGTTCAGCCAATAGGTTTTGAAAAATCGTGTTGAGGTTAGTACTGAAAACCAATTCGCTAAGATGTGAACATATATATTTTAATATATCTGATACTTCAATATTGTAATGAGCTGCAACACGGGTTAATACCCCCCGCACAAAATACTTTTGGTTAAACGAAACTCCCCTGTTCTCAAATAATACAGGGAAGATTATCTGCCATTTCAACAAACGAAATTCACTTCCGGCTCTCCCTTGCAGTGCCCCATGTTCATGTTGTCTGTCTAAGGATTGCGCATACTCTATAACAAATCGACTGTTATCAGGTATGACTACCGGAACTAAACCGAGAATCTGATCTTCTCTCATCTGTTGCAAAAACCGACGGCAGGTCTCCGGATTGGCTAATGTCGTCAACAACATATTCAGGGTATCTTCTGTCAAGATATTCTTATTATTGCTTAACTCCAGTGATAACAACCGATATAGTTTGCCGGCATCCATCAGCGACTTTTCCAAATTCTTTTCTGAAAGTTCTTTCCTCAACTGATCTAAAATCAGAAACAATCCCGAAGGCATAGATTGCTTTGTCGCCCACATATCCAATTCAGATACGACGACTGTAAGAAGATAATCATACGACAGGATAAAGCGAGCAGCTAATTGCTCTATTGTGGCAACTATAAAACTTTTCTTATTGAAATAGGAGCTGCGGTTTGTAAGTAGATAAGCATAAACAACTAACCATGTCGCATTTCTGTGGTCGGATTCACGCAAGACAGAATTATCCAATGTCCGATATTTGATTTTGAGCAGATTTATATAGGAACATATAAATACACTATCACCTGGAGCCAACAACCTCACTCCGTGTTCCAGCCCGGGATCATTCAATTGGTAAACCAAACGCTCCTGCAAGCTCGTATAATGTCCATATGTCTGCAAAAAGGCTTTCAGTCGCTTACTCTCATTTTGCAATACGGTCAGAAACAGATGATTTATATCTCTGTATTCATTTTCCACATTCCACGGTAATGAACCATGAAGCAGAAACTTACACAATATTTCGAACAGATAATCCTTTTCCGCCAGAGATGAAATTTTCGTATGGTGTGGATCATGCAGCATTTGAATCAAAGTTTCCTCTAACCTTTCTTCCAATATGCGGGGAAAGTATTCTTCAAATTCATCTTCCGCTATACATCCTAAGTCTATATCAAGTTTATTTATATGAACTATGGTAGCATCCATATCATATTTCATTAGCAACCTATCGGCAATCTGCTCAAAATTGATAGCAAAAAAACTATCCCATCTGGCATATAGGGAACGGGCGAATTCTTCATTCTCCATTCTGAAATCAAATGCTATTGTACCAATGGTATTCATATTTTACTTTTTATCGAGAATACTCTTTATAACTTTGGAAAACCTCACTATATCCGATTGGTTTTTATCGGATATAGCTTTTCGCCATTTATAATACACTTCTTCGAACCTGTACATCTTACCGACTGCAAACCACCCGAACTCAACCTGAATATGTGCAGGAAGACGGTTTCTCAACAGTTCTTCGTACTTCGCCTTACTGTAAATGGCTTTCGCCCAACGAGGGATCACAATAGTCAACTTGTTATAATCAGGAGTTCCCTTTATGTCATCATTTAACAGAATATGTTCAATCAGGTAGAAAGTTTGGCTTTTTACATTCAAATGTCTTATAAACTGACAAAAAAGATTTGCTGTTTTTATAAGGGCCTCTTTTTCATAAAAGGGGCTGATAACAAACCAGTCATTCTTTTTTGGAACCTTAAAAATCAACAGATAGCCTTTTTCTCGCTGATGTACTAATCTGTAATTATCTATATTGGAGCCATATACCAGAAATGCTTCATAAAGAAGATTATGCCACAAGATACTTATCCGCATAGACAGTTCTTTATAGTCCTCTTCTTTGTATAGCATATCTCGTTCCTGAACCTTTTCTATTTCGTCTACAGAAGTTTCTTCAACAATATCTACACTTAGTTTGTATTTATACTTTGTAAAGAATATGCTGTCTTCAAGCAACCTTAGGCGATAATGTGCAAAGAAGTTGGATAAGGGGATTTCCTCCTTTGCATCATATCCTAACATTGCCGCAATGGTCTGTCTTATACCAGTAATCTTATCAGACCCATCAAATATATTGAATGACCGGAAGCGGTTCTTGTTCAGTTCGGGAAAAGCAGATATAATATCGGCACGTTTCTCATTTTGACATGGCAAATCCATGTCGTTGTAAATCTTCCTTGTATCTTCTCCGTAGATCGAATCAAGAGCATCCAGAAAACGTGATTTCTGAATATGCCAGAATACATCGGAATGTATATTACTCGCTTCCATACGTTTCTTATCCACAAGCTCTTCTACATTCCTTATATTGATTGACAAAGTCTCTTTATCGGGAATTTTCTTTGACAAATCGAGTAATACACCGATATTCTTCGCCTGATTTTCTGTATCGGCTAACAGATAATCGAATATCAACAGGTAAGCTTTCAGCTGTGACACCTTTGCCTTATACTCCTCTGTTACTCCACTGGGAAAACCCCTCTCACTGATACCATAACATTCAGGAAAATGATTCTGAATAGAATAATAGTTTTGGGGCATTTTCGGATGATGAGAGTCTGGTCGTCTTAGTCCTAACGTTTGAGGATGATTCTCAAATTTATCAGCTTCGGGGCTTCCAATATGGCTAACAATTAATATTTCACCCAAATTTTCACATAAATTTCTGTTGCTATGGTATAACCTCTCTATACTATTACTGACTTGCTCCTTATCGGCATCTACTGTCAATTGTACCTCTATATGGTAAAACATATCATCATTCAGAGAAATTCTACATGCTTCTACTTCTGTTATACTATCGGTTATGAGCCTTTCATAATCTGAAACTGTTACAATACTATGGCTAAAAATATATCCGGAGGAAAAAAATCCTTTTCTGTGATATGCCAATTCTTTCCTCTCTTCTATACTCAGATAAGTTTCGAAAGGGAATTGAAACATATAATGCAACTCATACAATCCATAATTGAATATGTCGGCAATAGTAACACCGGGATCATGGACATTGAAATCAGTCCAGACATTACCACTCAGGTGCTGAAGCAAATCCAATGTCCGACTTTGCAACACCTTGTAATAATTAGTATTCTTATCCCGTCTTTCTATAAACATCACTTATATGTTTTCCATTAAAGGATTATCCCAAAGATTACTTATCTGATAATAAATCTGAATGTCGTCCCCATAATAGAATATACTTTTCACCTGTAATTTACTTTTCAGTTCGTTCCTCACCCATCTCAGATTAAGTTTATTACCGAATATGCCATAATGAGATCTGATCTTTTTAATTTTCGGCTTATTTCCAAAACAATGGGTCGCCATTGCCACAAGTATGGCATGCTTACCGGTATGCCTCCTCCCACTGGCAGCAACGACTTCCAAAGCACATACGCCTTCTATATCTTCTGTGATGTCGTGCCACTTGCCATCAGCAGGAACATGTCCCTGAGCAAAAGTACCCTTCCGTCCGGGAATATTAATCATTCCATTCAGGTGTATATCTTCCTTATGACCGATCTCTACACTCCCGTTTGTATTGAGTATGATAAGAGGTACAGATGAATCTTCTCCATAACGACATATTTTCAACTCACCCGATATCCCAACAGAAAATTCCCACTCAGGCTTAGGATCGCCTGACTCGCGGAATACAGACATGATAACCCTCTTCTCCCCGACTAAAGGAGCCAGCTCGATCCCTGACTCCGGACTTTTGGAAAATCCGTCATCAAGAATATTCAGGGTAGAGTCTATCAGATTTTCAAAATCCTTTTCTGTAGGTTTTTGTCCGTTACTGAAACTCTTCTTGAGAGTCTGTCTGTTTCTTCTGGCCATATATTGTTTTATACTCCGATTATAAATGTTTTGTCTATGGACATATCGTTTATGCCAAACTCGGGTAACATGCCCGATCCTATTATATGATTCTCCGCAGGAATGAATATTACATGAGGGAACTGAGGTACAACCATATCATTACCTTTACCATATTCATATAAACTATAAGAATCATTTTCGTTTACTATTCTTAAAATTGACAATCTGTTTATATCTTTCACAAAGTCCTGCACTTTGATATCGTCATACATTTTCTTCATATTGATAGAATATCCGAACACTGGTAATTCCTTATTCGCCTGCCACGGTGCTATCATAAGGTTTAAAATCTCATTCAGCCGTGTCTGACAAATAGCCAACGAGTAATCTTCATAAAATGAGATGTCGCATCTCACCATCAGTTCCTCATAGACAGGGTTTACAACATCAATATCTTTTACATATGAGGAAACATGATTTAATATATATTCTTCTATTTCGAGCATAAAATATGATGAAGTTAACGGCTTGTATATTCTGTTGTCGGATTTTTCGAGTTTTGGGATGACAACTAATGTAACCACCCCTTTACGGTTATGTTTGCAGTCAAAGTTGGGTAGACATTTGACTTTCACTATATCAGGAAAGGCCTGTAATACAATTCGCTCATAATCTCTTGCGGTAACGGCCTTTCCCCGATGGGTAACGTATTCCGATATACGGATCTGCATATCCGTTTCATTCTCTTTATCTCTGCCACTATAAAAGGGAGAGATTTGCTGAAAGGATTTTATTCCCGGTAGTTTTGCCTCGGGAACCAATTCATATCCCTCATTCTCGTAGTCATTTACTTCTGATTTATCCTCAAGACTGGTATCTAACTCCAGTTTGACTACATTAATATGAATCGTTCTAAGCTCTGATATATTTTCTTCGTATTTTCTTACACCCGCTCTTAGCCACAAAAGGTCATTACTATCAAGCAAAAAGTCATCCACATCAACCGGCATCCGTATCTTTATATGTCCGGTAGTAAACATATTTTGTGTCTGGTCTGATAATATCGTATTGGGAGAAACTTCGTACCAATTATATCCGTTACCCCAATACCATACAATCTGAGGGATATTTTCCCTTGTGCATTCTTTACTGACAGGCAAGAAGTCAAGAAAGATGGTGACAACCTCTCCTCCCTTTACATTCCGGAAAGATAGCAATACACTCGCATCGGTATCCAGATTATAAACAAAAGGGACAGAACGGTACTTGCCATCCGATAATGCAGATATATATCCTAGAGGATAGAGCTGAAAAACATCAGTATTATTGGTAGCATTATGCTTCTTGAGATCGATAACATCCCGAGAACGATAATCCAGTTTTATTTTTTCTATCAATGGATTTAGTGGCGGATTTATCGTTTCTTCCTTTTTTTTACGAAGAGCGTTTTTTATCATCTGCTCTGTAAACAAGTGCCTGTAACGCTTTTCGCCAAAACCAATTGAAGGCTCATCCATTACGAAACGAATAAAACCCGACCGTGATTTTATATCATAATCATATGTTTCTTCTTCATAAACAGACATGGGCATTCGTTGAACGTCGATCCCGGACAACACATTCTCTAGTGATAACTTAACATCGGGTAAAGGATCACCAACCACATCCCTTTTTACACTCGAAAAAAGATAAAATGGTCTTGTTGCCGGAATTTCATACCACTTATAATCGGCAAGATAATCAGCCTTCAATCTGAAAGAACGATTGTCAATCTCATCATCATAAGCTCTGTAATAACCATACAACCCTCTCTCATCTTCGGGCAGTTGCAGCCAGTTTATATGTAAATCTACAGCCTGTACATCTTTCAGACTCATTTCATAATTCCCTATAACAAACCATGCCCCCCGCTCGGTATTCACCCCAAACGGTATAAAAGGCTTGGAGTTATCCACACGTCCTAGTTCATTATAAACCAAAACATTGCTCGCACCCTCTACCGAAGTATCTATTATAATCTTGTCTAATAAAAAATTCTCGAGCCATGAATAAGGGTAAAGCCATGCGTCGAAATTTGGATATATCCTTAGCGCGGGATATTTTGATTGAAAGTGATGAATGCCCTGTTCACACCCTTTTGTTGCAGGAAAATCTTCCGACAGAATAAATTTAAATACTATATTTTTGCCATCTTTCTTCACTGTATAATTTGCTATCTCTAACCAACGATCGGCGGTGCTGATAGTCACATAAAAGACATTATTGAATAACTCAAATAATATTTTTTCTTCTGTCCAGTCTCCGAGATTAGGTTGTAGATTCTTTAGTATCTTTTCCTGTTGTTCTAACCATTTCTCATCCTCAGGACTGAATGTTATGGTCACATACCTTTTACCTTCTCTAAGCAATAATGAAGAGCTTGATATTATTAAGCCTAACGCTTTAGCATACACGGGATTTTTATCATCTCCGAACATCATTTCACGCGACGACTTATCATTCAACAAGTCTTTAATCTTTAGTGAGGTTATGAAACCGAGATGTGCCGCAGGCAAAATATTCTTATTCCTCTCGAAGAATAATGAATAGGCATTAACAAGTTCGATATCGTGTACTTCCAAATCTTCTGTTAGCCGATAAGTAAACAAGTTCTTATCATTGCTTTTGAAACTAAACCCCGTACCTTTTTTCAGAATCACGGATGTAGAACTGTCCTTAAGAAAGGAGAGCCATACATTATCCGGCGTTGTAGATAAAGGCAAAACGCCTAAAAAATCATTCAGATACCATCGGGCAAGATTGCTCCACCTTTCATTGAATAGCTCAGTCGTTCCATGAAGCTGTTCGAGAAAAGTATAAAGCAAAGCTTGTGACGGTTCCATGCTACCATCGAAGTATGGCTTGCTATCCGATTCTGCCAGCATCTTTATTTCATTCAGCAATTCATCAAAATAGCCGGCATGTACATTTTGAGGATCGTAGTATCTGATAAAACGGGCTATTTCTAAGGTTTGGTTCAACAAAGAATCTTTGCTGTTGTCAATAACAGCAAAAGGGTTGACCGAAGTTATCCTTCTCATCCTCTCGTCTCTACTCAAACCGTCTCTGCTGCTCATATTATTCTATAAGTTGGTTCCTTCCTTTATATAGAAGGGGTAGACCATATTGCTTCGGCTGTTTGTCTGACTGACCAGATAATCGATGCTTATCCACAATATACCTTCACGTTCGTCTTTTATGCTCACATCTACTGACTCTAGCATTATTCTCGGTTCGCCCTCTAGTATAGCCATTTCGATCGTATTAACAATACGGGTCTTCTCCGAAAGGTTCATTCTCGAAAATGTCCATTGCCTGATATTGCATCCATATTCGGGTCGGAAAATAAGTTCGCCGGGTATAGTTGACAGCAATATCTTGAGGCTCTCCCTGATGTCACTGTCACCATATGACATCGACACACCTTCCCTTTTATTGAAAGAAACAGGAAAAGACCACCCTATGCCTAAATATGGTTTATCTTTCATCATTATCCACCTATCATTACAGTAGGACAACCTAAAACTATACTGCCACCATGGGCAGTAGTATCCCCCATACGCACAGCGGGTTTTCCGCATATCATCACTGTTGACGATCCTTTTACTATAGAATCGGGCGGTCCCACGCAAACACAACTATCCCCAACTACTGCGGCAGGTAGTTTTCCTATCAATACTGTCGGCGCACCCGGACCGATAACAGGTCCTCCTACATGAGGAATAGGAGATGGAAAAGCCGGAGTTTGCATCGGACATGTGTGCATATCTGTTATTCTTGCTGCTAGAGGCATATCTTTTTTGTTTTTATAGTTAATTAATCATCACCATAGCTCCTTTTACCACAGTCTGCCCTGAGGCTGACAACTCTGCCTTGGCGTTTCCTTTAGCTGTAAATTCTGTCTGCGCCTTAACTTCTATTTTGAGTCCTTCCATTGTAGCATTTGATTTTGCTTTCAGACTCAAATTGCCCCCAGCTTCGATATTTATATTCGTTTTGGCCTTCAATTGTATCTCTTTTGCCGAATCAATTAAAATACCATCGGATGTCATTTCTATCTTGTTCTTGTTCTGATCGGTCAGTTTTATCGTTTTCGCATCATCATTGATTTCAATAATATTTTGTCCGGGTGTCTCTATCGTAATTATTTTCTTTTCTTCTTCGAATGTGATTTTCAATTTAGACTTGGTAACGATTGCCTTTATTTTATTATCTGCTTCTATCTTATATGGAGGAGGCTGTTTGCTACTGTAAAGGCTTCCCAATACGACAGGATAACGTGGGTCATTGTTAAGAAATCCCAGAATTACCTCATCCCCTATTTCAGGAATAAAGAATGTTCCATACTGATTACTTGCCCAAACGTTCGATAAACGTGCCCAGATAGTGTTTTTTTCTCCATTCAATAATGGAAATTCTATCTGTATTTTATTTTCCGTGGTCGGATCTTCATCCAGCTTTGTTACCTTTCCTATATGCAGCCCATTAATTCCCGGCATCAAGCCTGAAACAAGGGGCGATACCACATTACTTTCTTCAGTGATATTCACGGGAGAAATGCCGATACCTGCACTTGTAAACCAATTGCCATCTTTTATTTCATGTTCGACAGAACCAACATAGACACTACCATTAAAACGGTTGCCTAATCCGTCAATATCTATTATACATCCCGGGACAGCTTTCGCACTTCCCTGAAATTTAAAGTCTCCTTGTATACGAGCCAGCCCTGTTCTGAGCAAAAGGGCATCAGCCCACGATTGCAGTTCACTTTCATCCGTACAACCTCCTGTCTGCAAATTCCAATCCTCTATGCCTACCGCTTCCGCAAGTTTTTTGGGTGTACTATCTCCCTGCTGATTCAAAGAAGGACTTGTACCACTCACCTTTATTATTTTCTGTGTTGTACTATCCCATGCCATAGCAGCTAACCCAGTCATTTGAGATACAGTCTGCAAACGACCATTAAACTCAATCAGGTCTGTACCGTATGTAATTTTCAAGACAGCAGAACCACTTACATTGGGCTTTTTCACTGAAATATCTTTACCCTCTGTTATAACGACAAGGCCATTGGCATCTGCTCGGGACAAAATAAAATCCCAATCGGTACAATAATACTGTACAAGCTCGTTATGCTTTGTATTTGTGGAATCTACGCTCATAGAAAGCGTGGAGTATTCTGCCAAAATATTAGAAATAACCTGATTGTCTTTCAACTTCTCGAACAATCTGTTCTTTCTGCCAAGTGTAGCGGGAAAAGCAAAATCACGACATTCTATCTCCAACACGGCGCTTTCGTTTCTTGTTACCACAACATTATGTGAGGTCACTATTCCTTCAAATATTATATTCTCTGTTCCCTGATATCCCGTTTCGATGCGGATAACACTTCCCGGAGCAAATGTATCGTCTTCGCTTTCTTCCATAGTCTGGGTTGCCACATTTCCGGCTTCAAAAACCAGTGTAGCTTTGCCTATCCTATTAACTTCTTTCCGTACCCAGATAGATATGAGTCCAAAATTATCGCTGATCTTATTACCTTCACTGTATATGGTAAATGAAACCGGTCCTTGACTATCTTTTATCGGTGATTCTGCCATTCCTGTTAAGTGGTGGGAATATCAATGATATCCCGGGTTCTATATTTCTGAAACTACTTAATCCGTTACATCTTGCTACATCGCTGCAAAAAGAAGGGTCGTTGTATATTTTATTGCACCAGCCGGCAATACTTTCTCCGGCTTTGAGCGTTATCACCCTTGTCAGATCCGGAGATTTCTTATTCTCTTTCTTATTCGAGATCGACTTGTTCAGGTGGCTCGAGAAGGAAAGTGAAGCAGTTACTCTTAAAGGCATTCCTTCGGGAGAGAAAAGTGTATAATCATAACTCAATGAGGTAGCACGCCCTTCAAAACAGAAAGCTCCCCAAATTATTATTACATATCTGGGTTCATGGCTCTCCGAATCGATGGTATACAAGGCGTGCTCTAGCTGATTAATCATAAAAGGTATTGTTTTCAGAGAGCCCAATATTGTTTGTACTGTCGTCTGTTTAGGATTAAACAAAGCACCGGTATTATCAAGTACAATTTTAAATGATAGTTTATCTTCCTGATGTCCTTTATACTTAATCTCGTTGCTACCCGAACCTATGACTTCATCCTTTTCGTAAGCGATCTCTTTTGACCAAGAGATAGAAGCGGGATTGATCTGAGCGGTAAATTCTTTATAACCTCCCTTATAATCAGACTTTTCATAGCCTGTTAGAACCATTTTTTCGAGTCCAGCCATCAGCGTTCATTATTACGTTTTACTTCCCGTTTAACAATGTCTTTTACTTCCCTCAATATTTCCCGTTTCAACTGGTAGATATCCTTCGTATCCACACCTTTATTTATGTTCGGACTACGTTCTATGGTAGTTTTCACATTTATTTCTTTTATTACAATCGCCATAGTATCTATTTATCTAGTCGTTTAAGAGTCGAGTATGCAAATTCAAGCGATTCGATCAAGACAGAATTCTTTTCCGCATCCAGAGCGTCCACTTCCCATTTTATCGGATATGCATTTGCACATTCCCATTTGTAAATAGGGATAGCTTTATCTTTTATCCCAATTACTTTCCCATCTTTCTTGACCTCTTCTCTTTCAACCGACAACAAGCTAACATGAATCGTTCTGGTCAGAGGAATAGTCCTACCTGTAATATCAAAAAAAGAGCCTTCGTTCAGAATTTTACCTATCCATTCTACTGTCGTGTTATTTGAAATCGGCATAAGGGCTCTTTTCAAAATAAGATTTCCATGTTTGATTTGTTTCGGAAGGCGGTGCTCATATTCATTCACGCCGCCTTCCTGTATAGTTTCCAGTTCCATTTCCGTCGACAATCCTGATACTTCCTTAAATGCTATTTCATCTTCGCCGATAGTAATCTGAAAATAAAAAGATGTCGGAATGGCCCAGTTTACATCAATTGCATCAGCCATTTGCTATTTCTAAGCCTTCATGGGCGATTTCCAAAGTTTCTACTGCTACTTCGTTACCGTCAGATTTCATATCGGTTCCCGTGATCTTGGTTGGCCAGGCATTTTTCAGTGTCCAGACCATTGTGGGATTACCGCCTTCATCCAATAGTTTTATTGTTACAGGCTGACGTTCTATCGTGTTCATCTTAATTTTGTTGAACCAAGCCCAGAACTTATTATCGCCTTTGAATATTCCTTTCTTCAATGTCACATTTCCATATTTTTTAATGCCGGGCATTTTTATTGTAGAAAATTCGGGACTGTTTCCATGACGGTATTCGATTATCTGTGCTTCTATATCTAACCCTGAAACTTCCTGAAACGAGGCTTCCGGTAGATCGGCCACTTCTACTGCAAAGTAAAACTTGGGTAAAGGCCATACATTATCTTGTGCTTCTCCTGCCATAATATTCTGATTTTAATTGTTTTTACTGATTAACTTTTTTGCATTTGTTGTTGGAATGTGATTTCTATGAATTCCGCAGGACGTGTGATAGCCACGAGAACGGTAATCCGCATAATGCCTTCCAATATGTCTTCCGGAGTCATTGTATCACCGAGACCGATATGTACACTATAAGCATCATCGGGCACCGCCCCGGCCAATCCTCCACGCTTCCATATTCCATTGAGGAAGTTTGATATCATGCTTTTCACATTGATCCATGTATTTGCTTCATTGGGGTCGAATACATACGCACGCGCGGCATTCTTAACAGATTCCTGCAACATTATCATTGTACGGCGTACATTGATATATCTCCAGTCGAGAGAATTTCCGTCCAGCGTCCTTGCGCCCCATACTTTAATTCCCTCTCCGATGAAGGTGCGGATAGCATTTACAGACTTACCGCTCAAAGGAACATTAAGGTCTTCCTGTTCTTCGTGTGAAATATTCACAGTAGGGCTTATTGCTGTGGCTATTCCGACATTGGCAGGTGCTTTCCAAACACCCTTAGTATTGTCTACCATCGTATAAGTTCCGGCCATGGCTGCTGATACAGGGAGAAGATTCAACGAGATTCGCATTTCCTTCATAATATCTCTGTATAAGAAACTTAGCTGCGACAATATCTTATGTAAGGTGCTGCGTTCCACATCGGTAAGACCGTCTTTCAGTCCATCGATATACTCTTTTATCTGCTTCTTCTTTTCTTCATCGAAAGCCGAATTATCAAGTTCTTCAGTCAGTAAAGTTTGCAGATTTGCTATATCGAGGTTTTCATAGTTAAGTTCATTTTCCTGTACTATGGAAGTGTTCAGCCACGGGTAATAGGCGGCACCGAAATCAAGAAACTCACTTCCTATATTTTCCCTGAATTTTGCAACTACATCTCCATCGGGATCTTTCCTGTCCTTATATCCATTATGTACATCTAATACCGCAAAGCGGTTTCTCATTTCATATCCGCAATGCCTTAATATTGCAGTTTGGAGTGCGTAGCAATCGTCTGCTTGCAAAACTATGGCTTCAGGTATGACCACCATCGTGGGTTCCTGCTCCTTGATCAACGGATTTATACCTTGTTCAAGTTTGTCTTTTTCTATGTCGGAAGAATAATCACCAACCGACACGATATAACAAGGGCCTCCTCCATTTGCGTAGAACAGCAACATACTGTAATAGAGTATATAGCTATCTGTTCTTTTCAGCAAGTAACTCTTGCTATTAAAATTAATGACAGAAGAACCTATCCCTTCGGCTAGCTCAAACTTAGGTTTGGGAGCCTCTCCGAAATAAGATCTGAACTCGGCCATGGATGTTACTCTCCAAGGCTTATTCAACAAAGATTTGTTACCATTGGCTGCTTTTTCGGTATAGCCGATAAAAGCAGGTACGGCGGTTGCCACTTCCACGACAGAATTGGGGAATGCGTTTTTTTCAACGATATATACCCCCGGTGTTTTCATTGCACTCATAAATTGAAGTTTATTGGTTTATATATAAAAATATGTCGTCACGGTGTCTCTAGGCTGCGTTATGGAGGGTTCATCAGGGCGAGGTCGGGGTATATTTCCGCTTAAGAGGCGTTCCCCATTGCTCCTGATTTCATAGAGCCGGATAACATAATCCTGTGTCTCCTTTGCCTTATTTTTCTCAACAGTAGATACTCTGAAAGCCTTTCCCACACGAGGGAACTGAGTTTCCTCTATATCTCCAAATTTAATCCTATCACGTTTTTCTTCTATTCTGAGGTTTGCATTATTAGCGGTATATCGGGGAATGATTATAAACTCCCAATATTTCAATTTGGATTCCAGCTTTATATCTATTTCTTCGTTTATACTGCCAGATGGTATCAGTACATTCATCCATTTCCCCACAACTGAATTTTTCTCCAATATATAATTTTCAGTTCCTGCTTGCTGTGGCAATTCGGTTACATAGTAAAATATATTGTCCTGAGGGATCATTTCAAAGCACAATGTATCAGTAGTATCCATAATAAAATCCTCAGATTGTGCCAACAATATCCATTTGTTTTGCTCCGTCATCTTATAGATTATTCTGTTTCGTCTGAAAAAAAGTATGGTTTCCCGAGATGGTGCCAACACTATCGGACAATTCTCGTTATCATAATATTCATGGGTTATATGAATAGTGAACCATATGTAATATCTTTCAATGCTATTCATGTATTAACTTCTTTTTGACTTATAACGCGTTGTAAGTGTTTTATTTCTTCCGAGTCGATATCCAATACTCTCACTTTACACAATACGGAAGGAAAATAGTTGCTGCCATTGATACTCCATAAATTAGATAATTCGTTAAAAGACAAATTAACAGGTTCTATATTAAAAGTAACATTTGTCTGAGGGATAGCGAATTTGCTGTTAGTCTGCAAAAAAGTAAATAACCCGGATAGTAATTGCAATGATTCTTCATATTGTTTTTCAGAAAATACCGCAGCAAACATTATATAAAGATTCAACATCCACGACGGGGCTCCCTTCTGAGTATATGAACCGGAAACCGAAGTTTTGTTAAATTGAATTCCTGCAGCAGTCTCTCTCTCGACATTGACTAGTGACAGATGAATTCTATTATCCGGTGATGATTGGGATAAATTGACTAATGGTTGTAAACAAACAATATCTTCATCTATGCCGAAAGTTCTCTTTAGGTAATCTGACGAGAAAGAAGATAAAGCTGATAATGTTCTAGCTATCATAAGCCGGTATTGTTTTTCATTTTATATCCTGATACAATAGAAGGGCAATAGAAGAAAGTATAAGCTTCCCCTATTAAAAATCAAATATAGAGAGGTATAGCGAAATTTTATTTCGCCATCGGATAAAATCTAGCAATTAAACATTTTTATTTTAGCAACAATATTTTTAAGCGATTCATAGTCATCGTCCAAAATAAAATTTTGCATCAATATCAATAGATTTTGCATCAGATAAATTTCTTTATTAGAAAAGCTGTGCGGAGAAAGTCGAAAATCGGCTTCCTTGTAATAGTAAGCCTTCCTCCGACTGCAATATTCTATTGGTGCAAAATATCCAAGAAAAGGATCATTTTTCATCGCATCTATATCCTTCTGGATCGTACGTTGTGTGACACCACACTTCAATTTTCGCCGACAAATCTCTACTATATATATAGTCTTTACATACTCATGTTTATTAAGCAGGCTGTCAATCATACAATAACGAGCTAAAGCGAATTTATTCTGAGGCATATCTTTATTATTTTTGAAATTAATTTAATCTTCCAGGTTCTAATAAAAGAATATGTTCTGTAAAGAATAGCGCTACGTAAATGATGAGATTTTTACAAAATATATCTGTATCAATATAGCTAATAAAATTATATCAAAAAGCAATAGTATTTGTAATCATTAATAGATTATTACAAAAAAAATTTAAAAAGCATAACAATATACAGCCCCAATATTTAATATTATGATCTTTAATTTCCTCTGAGAATAATCTAACAACTGCCTGTTTTTAAATATCACACCACGGATCTTGGAAACCTGTCGGCACTTTGGCCAGTTTGGGTTCTCTAAAATAAATCATAAGATTTATTACAAATAGAGTGATGTAACAACATTAATTAATAACATATAGATTATTTATACCTAATCATTTACGAAAATAAAAAGCAAAAATTAAACACGAAAAATGAATTTATATTTTACTTATCTTTATATCTTCGTGAGATAAAATATATTCGATGAGAAAGTCTATTGCATATTTACCAAAGAGAAACAAGCAGACCTGAATTGCATTGGAAAGCTGATTCAAAAACGCTTACCTCAAGCCGAAGAAAAACGCTTATTCAATCTCATTAAAGTGGCTTATGTCGAAACTCGCCACAATCCCGATTTTCTAGTTACCAAAGAGGATATTGATGCGTTGGTTCCGAAAGTGGAATTACTACAAGATATAACGAAGCAGATTTATAATAGGAAAATAAGAGAGTATGGTACGATAATCGATGAAAAGTGAAGCGATCATCTTTCGTCATAAAGTGTTGTCAAAAGTATATCTCTGATTTATATTTTTAATCTCGTATCTGTCGTGTAAATGGTTTAGTACTAAAATTTAACACGTATGCAATAGCTATGGATAAGTATTGGAATTTAAAATGTAGAAGATTCAGCCGAAGATTTCTACTAACGATTTTCTTGTTTATTGGTATACAAGCTAAAGGTCAGGTTTTGAATGAAGTTACTTTACAACGAGTCAGGGTGGGTATTTTCATAAGTCCTCCTTTTGTTATGGTCGAAGAAGATGGCTGGTATTCGGGTATGGCTATCGATTTATGGGAAATGGTTGAAAATCAACTGCATTTATCAACAGAATATGTAGTGTATAATTCGTTAGAAAGTCTTATCAAAGCGCTACAATCAGGAGAAATTGAAATTGCTGTTACTAATTTGACTGTTACTTATGATAGAGCTCAGATCATAAAATTTTCTTTCCCCTGGTACGACGCCGGTCTTCGTATTATGGTGAAAGATGATCAAAAAGGGACATTGTGGGATGAAATGAAAAGAAACGGGCAATTGCATTCTTATCTGTGGATAATTCTAATAATTGTGATTATTACTTTTTTGCTGACAGTTTTTTTTCGTTACAAGGATCCGAGTTATCCGAAAAAATGGAGTGATGGAATCGCCTTAAGCCTTTATACCTTGATGGTTGCGGTAAAGACCGGGGCATTAGAAGCCAAAGAGTTAGGCTGGATAGGCCATGTGATGTCTGTGATATGGATGCTTTTTGGGATAGGATTAGTAGCCTATGTTACTTCTACTATAACTAGCAGCATGACAAAAATAACTCTCACCTCCGAAATCAGTACCTTATATGACTTACCGGGAAAATTAGTTGGTGTTGAAGTTGGAGGAGTCGAAGAACAATATCTGGCAACCATGAGCATTCGCACTCTTCCCTATGATAATATTATGGATGCGGCCGAAGGCTTAGTCAATGACAAAGTGCATGCTGTTGTAGGCGATGCCCCTGTATTGGAATATTGGGTGCATACAAATGGCGGGAAAAATATAAAAGTAGCAGGGAATCTTTTTCATCCCGACAAATATGCTTTTGCTGCAAACAAAAAACATAGCGACTTAATGGATCGTATATCAGTAGAGTTGATCAAACTCTATGATTTAGGAAAGATAAAGGAATTGAAAGATCGGTATCTGGGGGTAATTAATGAGTAAATCTTAATTAACAAATGCCACAAAATTATCTTAACTTTGTACCATTTTTATGATAATACGACATAAATATAATCATTAGCAATATTTCCGGTGCAGAGTGTGGCTTCATTTTTACTTATATCAATTTTGTAGAGTTTTGTGTATCATATCTGAATATTACTGAGCGTACTTTACAAACCTATCGTGATACCGGAAAGCTGTCTTTTTCCATGATTATAGGTTCATTCTATTGCAAGGCTAACGATGTAGAGAAGCTATTAATTGCGGTAGCTGATAACAGAAAGAATACAGTTTTTTAGCACAGCTATGTATCTACCTTTGCGGGTTGTAATTTCATCAAAAGAGATACAGACATGGCAGATCAGCAGAAAATATTACTAAAATTAGAGAAAGACATAAAGAAAAACAAAAGCAGTCGATACGAGAACTCTTTTTGGAAACATATAGCTAGCGAACCTCAGTTTGAAGATGTACATTTAACGAAATAATCGCTGAGAGAATGGACCTCATTTCTTTGGCTATGGAGATAACCATATCTTTGCATCTTTCCACTCTCTGAAATCAAGGTTGAATTCTTTTTTAAAGAGTCTATCCAAATCTTCTGTTTTTCACAAACATCAGTCGATTCAGTATCTACGCCACTTATGCCATACAATATCAAATGTGCACATTGTTCATCTACATATTCAAAATGGCTATACGTTGCTTCTAAGTCTATATTTGATAGATATATTTCTACTTTGGCTCCCGTATTATATGCGCCATTATTTGCCATCAATTCCAAATCATCCAAAATTGAAAATAATTCATTCTGAATTAGCTTTATATCTTCCGAGTCAATTAAATGTAAACCATAAAAACACTCTATATCGTACTTTATGGAAGAAAAAACATTACGATCAAGAATGAAAACAGAATTACTCAAACACTTGGTTTCCACAACAAACTGTGTTTGAAGATCTAGTACATGTTTAGGGATAACAATATCTTTTACAGTCATATGTGATAAATCCTCTCCTGACTGATATAACCATTTAAAATATAAAAATCTAGCCAAATTCTCATGCGTAAAATAGAAAGAATATGGCAAAGTGTTAGATGCATATCTAGCCATTGAGTTAGGGTCTTTTTTCATTTTCTTGAAAAAACTTATAAATGAAGATAATCGATCTCCATAACCTTCTATTTTGACAGTAGAATTGGGTAGAGTTAAACTAAAATAAGAAGTTTCTTTCCGAGTAATATCTAATGCTTTGTCTAGAGAAAACTGAAATTTATTCGCAAGCTTAACAACTTCTTCCAAAGTAAAACACACCTCACCCCTAATTCTCCTATAGACGCTTTCTTTTCCTAATAATAAAGTATCTGTCAAAACGCAAGGTATGCTAGTACCTTCTGGAATAATCTCTTTGATTATCCTAATTATCTTATCGTTATAATTCGTCATTATTATATTATCTTAAAAAAAACACACAAAAGTAGGTAGAACAATATAGCACCCAAAATGGGCCAAAGAAATCTTCTTTTACTCTTGCACACAACGAACAGAGAATCCGTTGGCACGAGTGTTATTATTCCATGGGGTAATATTGTCTTTATTGAAACCTAGACTACGAGCCCCATTATTGGAAGGAGAAGCAGACCAATGATAACCACCATAACCCACATTGTGCAAAGAACCTGCACTATCCCCTCGATAACCTGAAATAGGATACCAACCAAGAAAGTAGGAAGACTCTATAAAATAATATCCTTTATCAAGGGTTGTAGCTATATAGTCAGTTGGTTTAGTCGTATTAATATTAATTTTTGTCCATGGAGAGTCACTGTCGCTCAATCCGTTGAAGCTAGGTACACGCCAACCGTCAGGACATGGGTCAGTCACCGATTTTTGAGTAGTGAGAACTGTAGACTTATTGCCCCAGCGCGTATCCCATCTTAGGTTTGTTGTAGAGTACCAGTCACCAGAGATTGACCCTCCAGTTATAAACCTTAGTGGATTGCTGATACTACTTGTCAAATTTGTGGTTTCAGAACTTACTACTGCTTGTGGTGTATCTTCATTTTTGACTGATCCATCAACTGCATAAATTGTCTTTTTAACACTCCTCCATTGATTCCCTTCGTAAGCTCTACCACTTACAAAAGGGTCTTTGCGTCCCCATTGATAGAGCAGTCCAAGACTATTGATGTCTTGTGACATAGCCGAAGTAGCCCCTAGATTTCTATCCATCCATCGATTTGTTTGCTTTCCCGTGTTGTGTACATAGTCGGTAGATGTAGGCATATCAGTAGCCCAAATATGCCAACTCCAAACAATATCGTTGCCATCTTTTAATGCTATTAAAGCATTTCCTTTTTCGTCTCCTATCCATACTTCTATCAGATTATCTTTTACTTCTAGCTTTGGAGCATTGAGAATCACCCTTCCACATTGGTTATCAGTCCAGATCAATTCTGCACTAAGATTTGAAGAGAAATTCCTTGTAGGAAGCAATGGTGTATTTGCTGGGCTGTCAGTCCCTGCTGTTTTCCAAGAAGAACCATCCCAAACCTTTACCGCTTTATCAATAGGTATTCTCAAGATACTAGGCTCTGTTACAATATAAGAGTTAGGCTGATCTAAGCCTTTTTTTGAGGTAATAGGCAACTCTTTTACTGGTCTCAATATTTCTTTTTTCAAACCTAGTTTTTGCCATTTTTTGCCATTCCATACATATATACCAGCGGGTATACTTTCACATATGTCAACTGTGGAAGTTACATGATATACTAATAAGCCTATATGCCCAGCTTCATCCCAATCGCCTGTGCCTCCATTTATAGATTCTGAAAGCTTTCCTTGCTCTGGTTCCAATTCTGTCAATACTACACGAGGTAGCCCTAATCCTTTTGTTGTTTCACCCTCTTGCTTCAAATCTAGCAGTGATCCACTAGCAGGAGGTTCGCCCGAACCGATGGTCACTTGTCCATAAATCATATTAGAGAATAACATAAGAAAAAATGCGAGGCATATTATTTGAATTTTCATCATGTAGAAGAATGTTGTTTGAAAAATTAGTCTTTCACACAGCGGACAGATTGATAGTACCCTGAATTGATAGATCCAAATATTTGAGTTTCATCAGAAAGCATATACCAAGTGCTCCCTGTATCTGACGATGCCCACCAATGCCCTGCATAACCAAATCCTTTGGCTGCTTTTCCCGTACTATCAATGAAACCAGAAGGTACAGCCAAAAATCCTAAATTTGCTGCTGCTAAATCATTTGCTCCCCACTGGATTGTAGAACTATCAGTAGATGTGTACCAATATTTACTATTTTTACGCATACCACTACTGGCAACTAGATTTCCCCCATGAGCCAAGACAACTCCATCCCATTCGTAATTACTTGGTAGATGCCAACCTGAAGAGCACACTTCCATCGCATCCGCCCAAGAATACATTAGTCCAAACTCTTTGGCAAATGTAATAGGCGATGATGTCATGTTCTTACTTACTCCTGATACATTTGCACCATACTTAATTGTACCTGATGGCATAGCATTAGGACTTACTTCAATAGCTCCATTAGTGCTATTGTAATAAGCCGGATTCAACCGTGCTAATCGCCCCGAAGAAAAAGCTCCTCCTGTGGCTTTTTGGGTAGAATATACGTTGTTTACAGTCCACACACCATCTAAAAAAGAAGGATTAATAATTTCTTCTTTCTTAGAAACAAGAATCCATTTGGGAACATCTGTACAAGACACATTGGTTGAGGTCTTAAACATACCAACTTCTGTTACATATCCTACATAGTAGCGCTGTGTATTATAGATATTTAGATCGGCATCTTTCATTGTTATGCTAGATGTAGCTCCTATTGGGTAGTCTTGTGGATTTTTCCCCAGTTGAGTCCACATTGGATCAGTAGGTCCGTTGAATTTATTATAAACCTTTTTTATTTTACCTTCAAGTTCTTTTTTAGTTTCCATCTCCGGATATACTTTAATTGATATCCATTTTTCTCCATTCCAATAATGGACACCTGGGCAAATTCGTCTTGTTGTAGTTTCTATTGTATTGGTATTATACACTACTAACCCAGTATGAGTATTCATTTCATAGCCCTCATCGGTTGTATTCCCTATTGACTTAGCCAATTCAGAATCATTGGTCGGGGTTAAGTTTATTATACTTACACGTGGCAATAATAAACCTTTACTAGCCGAAGTCCCCCCATTTGCTGTGTCATTTTCTTTTAAGTCAAGAAGTACACCTCTATTCGGAGCGATTCCAGAGCCTATTGTTACTTGAGCCTGCATTAAATTTATGCTTAAAATAAAGTATAAGCTGATCATGAATTCTCTTTTCATGAGTTTAAACATTTTAGTTGTTAATAAAAATTCGTGGCTTTTCATATTCCAGTTTTCAATTAACGGCACAAATATCTTGGATTATAACCGATCTTATAGTATCTTATAAGCTAGAGATATGTTCATTTTTTCCTATTTTTGCATAAGGAGGAGGCTTATGCGAAAATCAGAGTGTACTATTCAGTTTAAATTATGAGAAGATGAATAAGAAACCAACCTTATTAGAAATTGAAAATGTGAGATTAAAATCTCCTTATATTATTAATGACTTCATCATTTCTAACACCCAAAAAGGTCCCATGGATGATATGATTTCATTTAATGTACCTTTTGTTATTGATGGAATCACTTTCTGTATTTGTAAACGCGGGACAACACAGGTTAGAGTTAATTATAAGGAGTATACGGTTGACGAAAACTCAATTCTGACGATACTACCTAAACAAATTATTGAAAGTTTAAGTAATACCGACGACTTACTATTAGAAGTATTTTCCTTTTCTTTTGATTTTATTTCAGATTTCCCTTTTCCGAAAAATATGGATATGCTCCGTAAAGTTGCTTTAAATCCTGTTTTACATACATCAGAAAGTAATATTCAAAACTTATTGAGATATCACTCATTTATAGCTGAGACTTTCAGCAATCAAAACCTTCTTTATTTAAAAGAAACCATACAAGGGCTTCTTTATGCTCTGCTCGTAGAGCTCGCATCTATGTATATGGAGGATGAAAATATATCTACAAGGAGTAAGAAATCGAGAGCAGAGGAAGTTACTGAGCAATTCATGCTGCTGCTATTAAGGGGGCAAAGCAAAGAACGATTCGTGTCATTTTATGCTAATGAAATGTGCATTACACCAAAATACTTGTCCGACGTTGTGAGAAAGGTAACAGGACGGACAGCCAATTCTTGGATTGAAGAAGTATTTATCCTTAATGCCAAGATGTTATTGAGATCTACCAGCTTAACTGTTTTGGAACTTTCTGAAGAGTTGAACTTTGCAAGCCCAACTTATTTTGGGCGCTTCTTTAAAAAAGTAACAGGAATGACACCTTTAGAATACCGAGGCCTATAATTAAAATATGGATAACTTTATTAAGCCCGAATTGTCCTCCAATAGCAACAAAATTATAAATCCACTCCTTTTCTGATTTGTTTACTCCATTTTTGGGAAGGTAAAACAATGCGCAATGATTAATATAAAAACACATGCAGCATTTACCTTATATTCAATAAGATACATTTATCGTGACTGACAAATCGCTGACAGATGCTTCTAGAAATTTTTGTCAGCGATTATGTACGTTAAACATGCCTGAAATCATGTTTTTTTTAACACCATATAAAAAAAATATTCCTGTAAACGTCTAGTTTACAGGAGTAAGATACATTTTATATTGTCTTTCAGTGGAGCTGGAGGGATTAGTAAACCCCTTATATGTCAATGCGTTTAAGCACTTGTCAACACATTTAACAACTATTGTCCACCTTGCTAGGTTCAAGTTCCTTTTGGACGAAAGTTCAATTCCTTATTAATGCAAATGTACCTAGAATTTATCAAAATACCACCAACTCAATATTTTTTTTTAATAAACTCATAAATATTTGATTAAAAATATATTATCTTTGTTTATACAGATTTTAACAAAAATAGTCATAAGTATTTTGAACTATGGCAAAACAGAGCAATGATTCAACCTCAACAGTAAAAGGGATTATATATCAATTTCTCGTAGCTCTAGATAAATGCTTTGAGCTTCAAGAAGGACAATCTGTTTATATTGAGACATATGGTGATGTTTCAGTATTAGGGGAAGGTTCTGAGCAAATTGAATCAAAATTTTATAATAGTTACCTAACCAAGTTAGATCATAATATATGGAAAACTCTAAATAATTGGATCAATGATGATTTTGATATTGACAAGTTTAAATCTCTCATTTTGCTTACAACACAGAAAGTTAGGGCTGATTCTGTTTGGTACGCTTGGAATAATAAAAAGGGAGCAGACAAACTCGCAATATTATTGAAAATTAATAATGAATATTCGAAGACAAGCACGCGATCCAAAGAAACCAAAGCTTTTCTAGACTTCATATTTGATAACTCAAGGCGTAAAAAGCTTATTAAAATACTGGAAAGATTTTATATTGATCATAATGCAATTGATGATAAAGAATATTATAAGCAAATAAAAAATAGAAATACAACTCATCTTCGACCAATAAGAGCAGACCAATATATACATACTCTATTTGGCTATATTCTAAGCCCTGAAATTATTGATAATAAATGGGAAATAAGCTATGAAGGTTTTCGTGAAGAATGTATCAATCTTACGTCAGTGCTTACCGAAACAACTAAAGTATTCCCTGAGAAAGTCAAACTCAATAATATCAAATATGAGGAATATTTAGAAAATCCTTTCGTGGAAAAGATAAGAAAAATTAATTATGATGATATCTTGATTGAAGCGATAACAGATTTTGCAGAAACAAGAGAGTTGGTTTTGAAAGAGTTTCGTTTTTCTCCTACTATTAGCAACTCCTTAAAAAATTATGGGGAAGATATTAAAAGAAAGCATGGAACTAAATATAGGCAAGCATCTCGTAAAGTTGCATTGGAAAATCAAATAGAAGCGTCCAAGGATTTTTATGATGAAATTACATCTTTAGATAGCGGTAAATTTCACATCTTTAATACCGTTCCACAAGACTTTTATACAGGAGTTATACATATGATTGCAGATGAAGAAGATGAATTTGTTTGGTTATTAAAAAAGAATGAAGTATGATTAAATTTATTGATAGCATTTCAACTATTCATAATAATGTATTTTCCTTAACTCCAATATTGCTTTCGTTTTATACAAACCTAAAAAAGAGAGAGAAGAATATACTTCTGGCTTATCTTATTTTCCCCATCGTTTTTAATCAAGAATGCCTAAAGGAGTTATTAGAATTCAATTCTAACTCAAGATTAACAAGAATTACAACGAACAAAAAAATTATGGCAGGGTTTCAAGAAAACTTTGAATATTATAAGCATATAACAAACAACTGTCTACAATATGCTATAGATTGTAATTTTATAGAAATAGATGATGATTTAAGTGTTAAGGTAAAAGTCGCAAATAATGAAACTACAAATATCATTGATCCATCTTTAAATAATAGTATGAGATTGGCATCAAGACTTCATAAAATTTTCACTTTAGATGTACTAAATATCTATATACAATTTGGAATTAAATACTTATGAAAGGATATATTAAATATATTGGAATTTTAGACAAATTCAACAATTGTCATAGTATTAGTCTAGACGAAGGATTGAATATTATAACAGGTCGTTCTTCTACAGGTAAAAGTGCTATTATTGAAATATTCGATTACTGTACAGGAAATTCAGATAATACAATTCCTGAAGGTATAATTACAGATAATGCAGAATTATATTTTATTGTATTTGAGGCAAAAGATACAGGATTAGTACTAGCTCGTAGACAAGAAGATAAAAGTACATCTCTATTTTATAGAGTTGATCCGAACTTTCCAAAAATAGAAGAACTCACTTTAGAGTATTTTAGCAATGACTATTTTTTGCATCAAGATACCTTTAAAGAAACTCTTGGACATTTTTGGGGAATAGATATTTCTGAAACAGACGAAAGTGAAGAAGCTTTGAAGTATAGGTCAAGAAAAGGAAGACCTTCTTTTCGAAATATGGTTTCTTTTATGCTTCAACATCAAAATCTTATTGCTAATAAGCATTCATTATTTTATAGATTTGATGAAAAAGAAAAACGAGAAAGGACTATTGATGAATTTAAAATTTTCGCAGGATTTGTCGATCAAGAATACTATATTTTAAAACAAGAATTAGAAAAAAAGAAATTAGAAGAAGAGCGTATAAATAGGCAATTGAGTCAATTTGAAGAGGATAAACGTATAAAATCTTCTGAACTTCAAAAACTCTTGGAGGAGTATCATATGATAAGTGGAATTAAACTTTTCCAAGGCGTATCGGCATCAAATATGCTAAATGCTCCTAGAAATTATCTAGACCAACTACAAGACCGTAACCTCAATGTAGATGAAGCCTCCGAAGAGTATAAAAGACAGTTTAATAAACTAGATAAGAGAAAAAATGTACTTATTGCAGAAAGAAGACAAATTAGTTTAAAATTAGAACAAGTAAACTCTTCGATTGAATATGTTAATAGATATACTCATACTATAGATAATTTAAAACCTGTGTCTGATGCTATTGAAGATGATTCACTATGTCCTTTTTGCCAACAAAGTAACATTCAAATAGGAAATGAAATTAATAAACTATCAGATGCTATTGAGTGGTTAAATACAGAATTAAGAAAGACTCCTCAAATGTTAGCTTCTTTCTTACCTGAAAAAAGAAAATTAGAAGAGGAAATAAAAGAAAAGAACCAAGAGCTAAAAATGGTATCACAGGAAATAGCAAAGATACTAGAAGTCAATAAAGAATTAGAACAAAATAAATCTCTAGAAGAACAGTCTCTTAGAGTTTTATTAGCTATAGAAAATGAATTAAAGTGGTCTCTAGGCAAAAAGACTACTTTCTCTGATCTGAATATTGCACAAATAAAAAATGATATTCAGGAGTTGGAAGATAGGTTGACCAAAGATTATGATGTAGAAGAGAAATTAAAAGAGGCTGAAAGATTTATTAATGATTCTATGAATACAATAGGATTAGAGTTAGACTTTGAAGAAGCCTATCAGCGTATTAATTTACATTTTGACATAAATACTTTTGAATTATATCATTTAAGAATAAGAGGAAAAGAGAAAAAGAAAATCTATTTAAGGTCGATGGGGAGCGGTGCTAATTGGTTGTATTCGCATATTTGCTTATTCTTGAGTTTATTGAAATATTTTTCTTCGTTAGGAGATAATGCTTTAGTCCCAACGATTTTATTCCTAGATCAACCAACGCAAGTTTATTTTCCTTCAATTGTTGATATTAGTGAAGAAAGATTTGATCCTAAAACCTTAAAAGAAATGAAAGGGGAAGTCGAAAAACTTGATATTGATTTACAGTCAGTAACCAATTTATTCCAGCAAATAATTTATTTTATCGAAGGAGTATACAAGGATTACGGTTTTAAGCCACAAATCATTATATCTGATCATGCAGATAAGCTAACGTTAGATGATGGGTATTCATTCGAAAACTATGTGAGGCATCGTTGGAGGAAAAAGAATGAAGGTTTTATAAGAGAAGAGCTATTAGATAAGAATGTTCATCAAAACAAAGAAATATAATTTAAAATGAATGCACCAGATACAGAAATAACTCTTAAAGGAATTATTGTTATTCAATCTCTTAAGGATAGTGAAAGAAAAACTGGAGATGAGTTGAATAATGATATCTTACAATATAATAAATATATGCATGCAGATTCTTTTGTGAAATTTTACAATGTTAAAACAATTCGAGAATTTACAAATACTCTGAATCTTATACAAAAACAAATGTCTAAAGGGGAGATATTCACTCTTCATTTAGAAACACATGGTTCTGAGGATGGAATCCATCTTGCCTCAGGAGAATGTCTAAAATGGACACAATTCTTCAATAGTATACGCCCTATTAATATAAAGATGAGTCATCTTTTAATTATTGTTATGGCAATGTGTAAAGGCGTTGCTATTCTAAGTTGTATTGAACCTGAAAAGAGAGCTCCATACAGAGCTTTCATCGGTGCCCATAGAGATATTACAGAGGATGAGGTTGCAAGAGGGTTTAGTGCTTTTTATTCAAGCTATACAAATATGCTTGATATTGTAGAAGGAATGAAGGCTTTAGATATTGAGATAGATGGGGAAAATTCAGGAAGCAAAACATTTTGGTGCTTTAGTGCTGAACGAACATTTGATGCTACATTTAACCCTGATAGAGATCCTAAACATTTCAATAAAATAGTTACAGAACAATTCTTCAATCACATTATTAAAGGAGAAACCCATTATACATGGGCACAAGTAGAGTATAATCTACGTAATTTTTTTAAAGAAACTTCCGATCAATATAGAGATTATTATTGTTTTAAAGATGTTCTAAAATAAAATTGTATCATTCTCCCTTCACCCATATTCTCTAATATATTCCTTCTGTCACTTGCTTTAAATATCTGGTTTTATGATTTTTAACCAAGGTGTCGATTGCCAGACAATCAAATACTTGATATTGTTGCCAACCTCGCATAGAGAAGTCAAACTATAAGGTTTGTATATATTCAGCTATTGATATGCGTGAACTGCATTTTTTAACCTCTGATATAACTTTTTCTGGTGGTACAACTATTTTATTATGAATTATAGCAGTTACCTGTTCAACCGTGAGAGCATTACCCTCTATTTCTAAAGAAAATTGGATAGCCTTGATACGGTTAAGTTTTCTCAGCTCGGGAGGTGTTATTATAGAGATGCGATTTTTACTTCTCCTATTTTCTACGAAATAGAAGCTATCTTCTCCAGAATATAAGCTGTTATTTTATACGGTGGCTTCATGTTGATAATATCATTTGATAGCATCAAAGATAGTTGTATTTTTATCACTTAAATTAAGGATAAGCCAAACTTTCATATTTTCTTCGTTTTACATCTGATATACGCCCTTTATAAAGAAAGAATAAACAAAGGAAGATTTCTCTTATAAGCCTTATGGTTTATTGTTGATTATTATTTTGTATATCGGATGGGAAAAGGAAATCAATGTATTCAATTCGACTTTGGTTGCAAATTGAAAATAGAGAGAGTTTCCTTAATTGATTTTTACATTATTATCCTTCAAAGTATTTATGTATATATAAAATCTCTTTTAAGAGTCAAATTGTTCCATGAAATCTCTTTTTGCTTCATATTTTATTATCTTCTTACAAGAAGATATTTCATCTTCAACATCCTTAATATGCTTTATTAGTTTAATACCCATATCTAATGATTTTACAGCCACTAAAATACCCTCCCAATCTTTCATTCTTCTTTCATATATTGGAATCCAACTACCGGTAGCAGTCATACTACGAGGAAATAAGTCTATTGCTTTAAAAGTCCCATAATCTTGAGTTAATTGAAGCAGTTGCTTCAAAAATTGATTCCGATATTGAGTAAAAGAATGAGATATAATATTAAATATGATTTCCATGTAATCAATATCAGTATAGTAATCATTAATCATTCCTTCAATAAGAGATATTGCACGACTATTATACTCTCCCAACTGTTTAAAAAACATTGTTGGGATATCTCTTGAGAATAAGCCTATATTTTTTGTTTTGAAATAATTAATTCCGAGTAAAATTATTTCTTCATGATTATCTAACTGCCATAATTTTTCAAAACTCTCAGACGCATAGTCATAACGTGTTTTACTTTTATGGTATATGGAGTCTAAATATTTAATGAAGAAATTTGAATCTTGCTTTAATAGTCTTAAAAATAATTCTTGTTTGAAATCAAAATATCTATCATCATTTTTATTTCTTATATAGATAGTTTGACAATTTGAATAATCGCTTGTTTCATCAAGTAAATAAATAAGTGATTCTTCTCTTCTTATCTGTAGAAAGGGATTATCAATAAGAATATTCAATATTTTATTACATATCATATTCTTAGGCTCATATAGCTGATATTTTTCAACAAGTTTATCAATATTTGATATTGTAGATTTTACTGTAGATAGGACTGTATACAAGTTTATCAGCAATTCATTACTAGTTTTACTCAAAGAGTCTTTAGGTATCGCATAATGATATTCTAATAACCAAATCTTTGCTCTTTCATTATCACTTCTCGCTAAATAAGTAAATAATATATCATTATTTGTTGGCTTTGATGCGAAATAATTTTCCAATAAACTATTACTCCACAGACCTGTTGAATAATGCTCTATATAATAGATTAATACTTCAACAAACAAATTATTATCCTTAGTTATTATACCAGAAAAGATGATAGATAAAGGAAAAAAGTAATCATTGTTCTTCTCCTTATCCAATGATTTTAATATCTCAACATCCTCAAACAAGCGAATATAATCTTCGTATTTATAGTCTTTTAAATAATCTAATAACTCTTTTCTTTTTATACCTTCTTCTTCTCGCCAATCTTCCCTTTCCTGTCTTTCAGTTAGTAGTTTGTTTAATTCAAACAGCTTATTAGTAGCTATTTCTTCAATCGATTTATCATATTCAATGTTATTCCATGTAAGTTCTTTTAAGAGCCAAGCTGTAGCTTCACATGCTCTGTAATCAGTATAGTCTAGCTTACTCAAATAAGAACTTAATATCTCATAGTCAAAAGCCCAGACATCATTTGCTTCTCCATGACTCGCTCTTCCCAAATTATAGAGCAATTTATGAAATGCTTCTTTTTCATTTGGATAAAGAGACCATAAAAACTCCCATATCTTTTCTCTTAATCTTTTAATATCATCAGTTAAGGATATATTGATTGTGTACATTGTTATTTGATTTCCTCTAGAAGCATTTTCATGGAATGTCGTTTCCAACAAGTCTGATGCTATTTTAAAGAAAAATCTAGTATAAAGGTCAATATCTTTTTTCTCATTTATTTTACTTATTAGAAAATCTATTAGTTGATGTTGGGCATACAATTCAATATCATAATCATATCTAGTAATCATCCAATATTCTTTCAACAAGTAAGATAATCTTTGAGACTGTTCAGGCTTCTTTTCTACAAAGAAAAACATCAATTCGAGTGCGGACTTAGCTCTATCATCGTAAAAACATTTAAAGTTGGATAAAATAGACAGTATATCAGAACTACTGTTTAAAGCCATATCATTATGCTTATAGTCCACTATAAATTCACTATTTTCAGGTTCTGGTATAAGAGTTATATAATCATAAAAATGCGATAATAGCCTATTACCTAAACAGAACCAAAATATTTTCCCTATTTTGATTATATGGTTGTGATTACTCTCTTTAGTAATTATATCCCAGTCTCTTTCTAAAATAAAGGTTAGTCTATCAGTTATGTTTTTGTGGTTAAATGCAACTATCAAAGGATTGATAGCTTCATAAAATTTAGTCTCATTATCTATGAAATCTCTAATCAGAAGTCCAAAATCTAGTATTTTTTCGTCAAAAAATATCTTATAACATAAATAAGTAGATAGTATTTGGTCTGATATTTTGACTATTTCATTTTCATACAAATCAACTATCTCTAGTTGGTTTAGTTCTTGACATTGTTCCCAAAACAAATCTTCATTAATAGAGAAAGTAGCAAATATTCGATTATTTAGTTCAGTTCTTTCTTTTGATATGATTCTAAAAAAAGAAATAATACCTAATACTTTCAATGAATTGTATTTATCCTTTGCTATAATCTTTTGGTAGATATCATTGAAATAATGTTCATATAACTGACTAACATCATCCAATGAAGATAGGGTGTTTTCTTTTTTAGCAATAATCGCACACATAATCGCCAATCTCAAGTTTCCTCTTGCAATCAATATGATTTTGTCTAAGTAATTTTGGTTCTGTATATTGAAGTCTTTAGATTTCAATATCGTTGTTATATCTTCATTAGAAACAATATCTAAAGCTAAAGTGTTGAAATTATACTCCCCTGATACCCTTTCAATCATGTCTTTTGCATAGTCTCTAACTGTTGTGACTATTTTTATTCTACCTGTTCTGTCTGACCTCAATAAAAGCAATATGAAGTTATAATTACCCATCGCTCTATTGGCATCATCTACTAAAATAATATAGTCTTTGTCTACTGATAAATGAGTTTGTATATCCTCATAAGCCTCTATATTTTTATTGGCAAAACATAACAAACTGTATGGAAGATTATTTGAAATAAACTTTCTACATAGCTCTATCGCAAATTTTGTTTTCCCGATACCAGAAGCCCCTGTCACAAGCAATAAATTCTTATCATTCAAAAAAGACAATCCTTCTTCAAACTCCTTTTCTCTTCCATAAAATGTATTGCTAAGAGGTGTTGCAATACGTAAATCTGGTTTTTCATAATAATTAATATATTCAGGAAGTTTCATTATTTGTCCAGTCCCAACCTTTATATCTAAATATGTTTCCAAAAGAGAAGGATATACTTCTAGTTGTATTGATAAATCATCAATCCCATACTGCTCAAAAACGCAATTTTCATTATAGGATTTACATAATTGCGTGAGCTTCTCAATTTCTGACAATTCAAGCTTTTCTGTGTGACAACTAATTACTTTTGAAACTCTATCATTACTTATTTTAGCCTTTTCTATGTTAAAGCAATCCTTAATATCGCTTTCTATTTTTTCAAAAAAAGATTTCGATTTTCCAATTCTTTCTTTGGTAGTATATTCAGCAAAAATATATTTGTCTTCTTTGTCAATGAAAATAGTATCTGGTGTACCTTTTCTTGTTTTCTCTTTTCCAATAACTGAGCCTTTCTGATTAATATTTTTATAATCATATTTATAAAATAAGAACTTATTACAAAGTTCTTGAAATACAGCATCATTTATATCTATTAAAGCACGCCCTATTTTACTGATTTTTATCATAGTATTATCTTTTTAATCACTCCCTCTCCCCATATTCCCCGATCTTCTCCTCACATATCCTCTTCGTAATATCCCTCAATAATTCCACTTTCGGAATCAACGCATCAATATCCTCTTTTGTTACAACAAAATCAGGGTCGTAGCGTCCGTTTACATAAGCCGCTTTGATAAGTTCAAAAAGACGTTTCTCTTCTGCTGTATCCTGTGGAAAGACTTTGATAAACTCGTTAGAATATTTCTTAACGGAGTTCAGTAATTTAGTGAGATTATGTTGTTTGGGGTTTTCTAATGTAAAAACTAAACGAATAGCATAGATAAGATTTTCACAAGTTTGATGTAAGTTGAATGATGCTAATTTATATTTCTCTTTTTCATAATAAAATTTAGCTCCTTCTAAGAAATCGTTTGCGTAATTAAACTTATCATCAAAATATTCTTGTGCTTGTTGCTTTATTTCTTCAAAGCTGAGTTTGCGTCTTCGTGCTAATTTGTGTTTGCCACTATCATATAATATAATACCCTCTTGTTTTATTTGTGTATAGAAATACCTGCCTTCATTCAGGTACTTGTTCAGCTTTTTCATATCTTCGCTGATAAACTGAACGGGAGGCTGCCTGTCAGGGTCTTTTGCCCTGTCATAATACAAATCTTCTACATTACTGAGTGACCTGATTGCTCCTCCATCCGATACTCCGCTTGTGACAACCAATATATCGTAATCGCTTACATAAAACTGTAGTT
>NZ_JAAKEL010000041.1 GCF_011039205.1 Dysgonomonas sp. ZJ279 | reverse complement strand
GAGTTAAAGAAACTAAAAAAATGTTACAACCTGATGAAGAATAAATATCTTTAGCCAATCTCATCCGAGACACTTAGTGGTATACTTTTCAATTACTAAGTGGACTACTTTTCAATTATATTATACATTATGAGAAAGGAGTATATAAAAAATGCGTTCTTCATCCAGTTTACATCCCGAAAGAATTTCTATATGAGAAGACCAGTTTATAAGGGTTAGTAAAGTAAGAACTTTATACTTATTATCAAATTGTGGGGACTCGATCGCCACAATTGTATTTTGTTGTTTATCAATGTATTCTATTTGTGGTGTTGCTATCGCCACAAATTCAGGGGTACTATATGTTTCATAAAATTGGATCATTCTATAAATTGCTCTCCTATCAAATCCTTTTAGATCAGGTTGTTCTTGTTTAAGAAAGTTAACTAGATTGTCTACAACACTAGTTCCCCAATGAGAGTTCTTTAACTTATCCGAAACATATTTACCCACTTCCCAATTTGTGACTATGCCTTCATAGTTAACTAATTGATATGCTCTATTTCTATGAGTTACAATTATATTTTGTATCTCTTTGAATTCTTTTTGAGTATTATTTATACTTTGCTCCATAATATATTTCTTATTAGACAAATCTACAAAAAGTTATCTTTGCTTCAATGCCCTAGAATATAGAAAATATTTTACGTACTCAACATTATTGGGGAGGCTTAGCTACACCGCTTAAAATACTAATTAATCAATAAAGTTAATATTTACTTTAAAGAGTTTTGGGTTTTGTATTATCTTTTGTTCATGTATTTCTTTATAATAAATCCAATTACTATAGCTAATACGAAAATAGTAGTCACAACTAATGTACTATTAACCACTATCGTTTCTAGTTGCTCTAAAGATTGGGCTTTTATCTGCAAAATCATACTATATAATTTAAAAATTAAACTTTTTCAACGGCAAACCGAAACAAATCTCGATCTATCAATTCTCTCTCATGTATTAACAAAAAGTGATACTAGAAAATCTTTAATATCTCTCAGCCCCTACATAAATTAGATTGACCTAATTTATGGTAATGGAGTCTAGTATATAATTATTACTTTAGTTATTTATCAGAACTGCAAATACATTAATCATTGTACCTTTTTCTTCTATTTTGCTATTACTTATCATTGAATTATGCGCTACAAAAGAATTGCTTCGCACTTATGCATGACAAAAGATAATTCAGTATAATACCTCCCCATGCACATCTTTTCCTAAATAATCAATCTGATGTCCATTGAAATTGGAGTGGTCATTAAAAATATTATTAACGAAATCAACTAAATTTTCGATTTGATCTTGATGTGTTATTCTTACTCGGGTTTCGAAGTTTGAATTGAAGCCGTTGTAAGTGAAATTAATTGAGCCAAGATAGGCAACACGTCTATCTATGATATAAATTTTAGAATGAATAAAGCGATTGTTATTATACTCCCAGAAATATTTAAACTTTATCCTTTCTTTATATGTATAGTAATAGATAGGTAGTTTATTTAAGCTTTCTTTTTTCTTGATTAGATAGCGTAATCCAATAAAAAAAGGAAGAGATGCTAGAAAATAAAGATTAAGACTATACGTATTAAACATTGCAACTACGGACAGGATAATGATAGCGATTCCTAAAATCAAAGAACAAAAAGCCATATTCCTGTTCTTCTTCAATTTATTGAGTTTTTGATTATATTTAATTTCATCAATATGCTTCTCCTGGATTATTAGTTTTCTGAGAATTTCCTCTTCATGACCTCTATTATATGGTTTGCTAAAGGCGATATGAACATTAATTCCTTTATCGTGCAAATTGATTAAATCATATAATTTGCACATGTCAACATAAGGAGAAATGATAAGTACTTCTTTTTGAGCTGATAATATTTCATTTTGCAGTTGCTTTCCGCAACTTTGACCGATGTATATTTCTACATTATCTTTATTGTCTTCCGAAGATATTTTATAGTAAAAATTGCAGTTTTTTTTATTGTAATTTTTCATATTAGATTGATTATTCACAAATAAACGTATCATTTTTTAGATATACAATATTATTCATTAATATATTAATAAATTTCAGTTAGATACTATGTGTTATTGTATTTATATCAAGATGAGTTAATTATTTATATATTATACAGGGGTAATATTGATTAATTTATTTCGTTTTTCCAGTTTAATAAAAATAGCATTAATTATATAAACGTATAAATATAAAAACTATCTTTGAGTCGTAAAACCCTACAGTCCCTGTTATCCATAACAAACTATAGGGTTCTTGTTTTTCTATGAAATAGTCTATAATAGGATGTTAGAGAATATCAGTCGTTTCGCTACACCGCTTTGCTATAATACCACCATTGAGGCCTACTCTTAAACTATTTCAGTCGCTTCGCTACACCGATTATAAAAAACACTTCTGTAGCTTAGTGGTATCATGGAATTCAAATCTTATTATTTACATTTACGGTCGTTTCGCTACACCGATATAATCTTTAATTTTATTTGTATTTCTTAAGATAGCTTAGTTACACTATCTCTCAACAATATTTTTTCTTTTTTTGAATAACAAACCTAAAGTGACGTGAAAAGCGATGTCAAGGACATTGGCTATTTTTAATCGGATTTTTAATCTATTACTATAGTTAAAAATTTGTTATAAAATAGGTAATGCTTGTATATCCTTGATATCGCTTGAAACAAAGCTACCTTTGTGACCTCAAATAATAAAAATCAGAACCATTTATCTTTAATTGCCTTTTTTACAACATGATACATTATAACTATAACAATAAGTAAAACAGACCATTTAACTGTGGCTATAAATAAATCGTTAAGCGAATTACTGAACTCTTGTAAAGGATTCACCTCTATTTTCATTAGTTTCATAGTTAAAAATTTAAATGATTTTCTAATTTATTATACTCTTTGCTTCCAATACAATTCGTTCATAATTTTCAGCCATTTCTTGATCGGTAGCTTTATTTTCTCGTTGATAACTTGACTTTATCTCACTAGGCATTAGTTGTGCATTAAGAAATTCCTTAGGAGAACCTTCTGCTATTATACCGTAAAATTGTCCCGGTCCTAGATTCGTGATATCTGATACCTTTACTCTGTCTCGCTCTTGGATGCTTTCATTCATCCCTTTATTCGTATTGCTTGAGAGATGGATAAACTCCCCGCTTGTTCCACTTCCCCGACTGGCTGTTTGATAAGTTCGATCATGTTTACCGAATAAGTTCTTAATCATATCTGCTGTTTTGGCATTGACCGTTCTTCCATAAAACTGATTTCCGAGATTTGATAAAATGACCTGAGCTTTTTCTTGTCCGTATTTATCAACTAACTGGCTATAATCTTGAACCCCAAATATAGTGGCAACTTTATTGCTTCTAGCTGTAGCGGGTAATTGCTCAATATTAGGAATGTAAATAGTCGGCGCTTCATCCAGTAAAACAATGCTTTTTTCTTGTAGTGGTTGATTCATTAAACGAAGTGCGACACTTATAATTAGTGATATGACAGGCGCATAGGTAGAAGATAGTGTACTGTCGTTACCTAAACAAAGAAATTTAGGATTATTTGGATTATTCAAATGCAAATCAAAATTATTGCCGGACAATATCCAAAATATATCTTTGGTGTTTAATTGAGAGAGGGCATTTTGGAGAGTCGAAGCAACTCCCGCAGCTTGTCGTTCGGCTCCCCGATCAATAGCCTGTTTCAAACTGGATACAAATCCCCCTGCCTCATAGTCTTCACTTATGATATTTATCAACTTATCAATATCCGTATGTAACAATAAGCTAATAACATGAGGTAGTGTACAGTAATGTGAGTAACTATTACGAAGAAACCAAATCACCCCACTCAAAACCATTCTTGCATTATCCGAAAAGAAATCACGCTCTTTTATGGTTTGAGGTAAAAGATTATTTATTAGCGTAGTGGCATATTCGAGTGCATAAGCTGATTTCACTAAATATAACGGCTCAATGGGGTTTACTCGATCACTGGCATAGGGATTTTTAAAATCAACAACAAATGATCTTATATTTGTGTTTCTCTGGTATGCTTCCAAGACCTTATTTGTCAATTCCGGACTTTTGAAGTCATAAAGCAGTCCGGTGTATCCCTGTTCTGAAATCTGGGCTATAATAGGCTCAAATACACTCACACTTTTACCACTACCCGCACCACCTTGTATATAAATACCTCGGAAAGGATTTTCAAGTTGTATATTTCCGTAACTCGTTTTAAAAATGAAGCTTTCAGCTTGTTTATTCTTCTTTTCAAACTTCGTATTATGGGTAGATGGGTTTTTATTTTTTCCCTTTCGATTAAATATTAAAAGTAGTAAAGCCACAAGCAAAGGTATAAATCCACAAATTGTAGCAATCAGTTGATTTTTTATTAATGTCATTCCTCCACCAATTAACATGATCATTAGCGAACCGAATAATAATTTGGTTAGGAAATTTCTATCCCTAAATAATTTGAAGGCAATAATATAAAATGAGGTGTAAAATGCAAGTCCAATTAATGAACTATACCATGGTTTACCAGTCTTAAATAATGAATTTAAGATAACAGAGCTTTCTATTTTGCCTGTTATCGTTTCAGGTAGTATCGGATAAGCCAGATTATAAATCATAGTACCGTAAGCAACCATGATAGATTGCAAAATTATAATCAGGATTAAATATTTAATGATGCTCAATAGTGCGCTCATAATTCTATATCTTTTTCGTTGTTTAATGATTTACCTATCTCTTTTGGCTTCTCCTTTTGCTGACTTATGGCAATGGCTTTTTCGGTCTGCATTTTCATATCGTCTATACCTCCGTTCTTCATTACATTTAGGTATTCAAAACTATTTTCAGGTGCTCGATCATAACTAAAAGATTTATCAAATGATTTTTCGCAATTCTGAATAAAGTTTTCCCGATTAAATCCACCTTTGACAACTCCTTTCTTTGTGTTCTTATGATTTGTTTGAGGACTTATTTTGATTGAATTGCTCCTGTCCTTTCTACTAACAATGATATGGCAGTGCATATTATCGCCTGCTTTATCGCCTCTATCATGGTGTATTTTTGCGTAGTACATAATATTTTCTTTCTTTAGATTCTTATTGAAATTTCCTGCATATTGTTCCATTACATTATCACGAACATAGTTACGTAATGCTTCGGATTTCTCCATTGGTGTTTTCCCCATAGCTTTTAGCTCTTCTTGTGATGGGCTTACAGTAACAACAAAGAATTTGCTGTCATTTCGGTGTAATTGAGCTTTGTTGTGATCAATCATAAACGTAACTTCCTTGCTACTCACTTTATCATATTCATTATTGAAAAATGGCTCTATGGGTTTTCCGTCTATGCCTCTATCCATATCTTCATGTTGCAGGTAGGAGACAATAGCCGTGCAACTACCTTTATTGCTATACATTCTACCTCCTCCACCTTGGATTTTAATATTCATTGTTGATTGTATATTTTTGACAAATCCCCAAATACACCTGTCTTTTCTTTTGCATCAATTAGTTTAGATAACAATTTGAAACCCTGTTCTTGTGAGGACTTAGTTTGATTAATCAGACTTTGGTTATCTTTTAGATTCGATGTAACTAATTGAAATCGTTCGGATATATTTTTTATATCCTGTTTTGATGCAAGGTTTTCTAAATTCAATTTTATTCTTTCATCAGTTGAGAATATAGCTTCACACGCAGGGCGAAGTATTTCTTTTTCTTGAGTACGGATAAAGGCTATTACCTGATCAACCCTTTTTATCAATCGTTCCATTTCCTGCGCAGGACTTTCATGCGATAAGGGATTAATCCCGTACCATTCGAAATAAGTAACAGCTGCACTTAAAAAGTCTTTTTTGGTGCATTGGTTTGCTTTGCAAATCCGATCTATCTTTTTCGCTGTTGCGATACTAATTGTTACTGTTGTATCCATAATTATTTTCTATTCAATTGTAAATCCAATTGGATTTCTTAGGTTATAGACCTAATTATTAATAGTCTAAGTTTTACTTCAATTGTATTTCAATTGAATACTACTCATCTGTAGTCTGTTAATCGATTGAGAATCAATCGCCCCACGAAGTGGCAAGATAGGAACAGTACGATAGTGCTGTTTCATCTTGCTGTTTTCTACTCCGCTTCGCTTCGACCGAAAACACCAAACGAGCTCGCGAGTATGTGGTGTTTGGGAGATAAGAAAAGGAGAAAGAAAACTTGTCTTTTAAAACCTATATCCCACAGTTAATAATCCTTGGAAACGATTTGTTTTTAGACCAACCTTATCTGGTATAACAAGCTCCTTTCTATCAATAATAACTTTAGGAAAAGAATATAAATCTGATTTCTGAGAACTCATT
>NZ_JAAKEL010000040.1 GCF_011039205.1 Dysgonomonas sp. ZJ279 | reverse complement strand
TAACGTTTCAACTTCAACTACTTCAAAGTAATTCAACAACCCTTCGGGTAATAATAATTCATAGCCTGTTTGCATGATGCGAAATTAGAAAAAAAAATGCCTAGTCCACAAGAATTCGGGTTGATCCATAAGTACCACTTAATCCCGAAGTAGCATTAATAAAAGAAAGCGTGGGATTACAGTCTCATTTACCAATAGGAGGCTCTGGTAAGCCCTTGTAGGATAAACAAGAAAGAAGCCCACGCCAAATAGCATGAGCATCAACTTCTCATTCTTACCTACAATTTGAAATTTACCAGATTTCCTATTGGCAGAATAAAAGCTAACGCTTTATAAATTTTCGTATGTCGTTACAAAAATAACAATAATTACTAACTAAATAATAAAAGATTATGCAAAAAAGAAAAAACAAAGACGAACTCATTCTTAAAAATAAAGACGAGATACATTCCTTAATAATGGAACTAGGTGTACAAATTCCTGATAGTTATATTTGGTCTAATGAATTAAGACGAAAGTTTGAAAGGATTACTTCTTGGCTTTCTTCTTAGCATTAGCAACTTTTCGGTCATAGGGAGGTTTATTTACAGGTTTTAAAGAGACACCTTCTTTGGATGCTTTTGCTTGGATAGCATCTCTGCTTCTTCCAAGTTTAAGTCCAATTACACCTGTAGGAGTATTACCTTCTACTAACTCTTTTAGTTTTTCTATATCTTCTTCACTCCAAGATTTGTTTTGATTTTTAGGTGGCATAATATAAAGTTTTAAAGGTTAAAGTCTAAAGGTAAAAATAATTCAAAATATACTATAAAAAATATACTATATTTTGAATTATAAATTTGCAGATAAGACTGTTTTTTGTTATCTTTAAGTACATGATAAACATAAACTTATGATAGGAAAAGACTTTAAATCAATATTCGAATTACTTGAAATGTTCCCAGATGAACAATCATGCATAGACTATTTAGAAGAGAAAAGATGGGGTGGAGATGTTGTTTCACCATTTGATGATTCGTCAAGGGTCTATAAATGCAAAAACAACCGCTACAGATGTAAAAATACAGGAAAGTATTTCAATGTCAGAACAAACACTTTGTTTGACAATACAAAAGTAGGTTTAAGAAAATGGTTTTTAGCGATCTATCTTGTTACAAGCCATAAAAAAGGAATTTCATCATGTCAATTGGCAAAAGATTTAAGAGTAACTCAAAAAACGGCTTGGTTTATACTACAGCGTATAAGAACCTGCTTTGAAATTGAAGAAGATATAGAATTAGACGGAGTTGTAGAAATTGACGAAACATTCGTAGGAGGGAAAAATAAGAATAGACATTGGAATAAAAAAGTACCTAAAAGTCAAGGTCGGAGTTTCAAGGACAAAACCCCTGTATTTGGTATGCTACAACGAAATGGAATAGTAATAGCTAGAGTCGTTCCCGACACCTCTGTGAAAAGTCTGTTGCCTCATATACTAAAACACATTCGAAAAGGCAGTACAATTTATACAGATGAGTGGAACTATGGAAACCTAAGTGAAAAGTACAACCATGACTATATACATCATGGAGCAAGAATTTACGCACAAGGAGAAGTATACACCAATACATTAGAAGGCTTTTGGAGTATATTTAAAAGAGGAATTATGGGTATTTATCACATAACATCACGAAAGCATTTGCAGAAATATGTAAACGAATTTGTTTTTAGATACAATACCAGAAAAATTTCCGAGAAAGGAAGATTTGATTTACTTTTACAAAATACTGAAAGAAGATTGAAGTATAAAGATTTAACGACTAACTAATGTATTATGCCACAAAATAAACCAAAAAAAGATAAACCCAAAGCAAAAAAGCCAGCGAAGAAAGCCGTGCCAAAATCCTTTGACGAGAAAATAGAAAAAGCATTGAAATTCAATCCCAATGCTAGTAAAAAGAAAAAATAAATTAGTGTAAAATGGTATATAAGTACCTAAATAATAATACTTCAACATCTACTTTATGTTTGGATTCTTTAAAATAATCTTGTTTATAAGCAAAGATAGAGTAGCCACTAGTGCTACTCTGATCTTATTATTTTACTATATTAATGAGAAAAATATCTCTTTCTCCGTCCTGTTTACATCAGCAACTACTTAGAAGCAACAAGTTCGGCTATCCTCACAATCACCTCTACTGCTTTTTGCATCGATTGGATAGGCACAAATTCATATCTTCCATGGAAATTATGACCACCTGCAAAGATATTAGGACAAGGTAACCCCATATACGAGAGACGAGCGCCGTCTGTTCCACCTCTTATCGGTTTCACGAGTGGAGTAACACCTACAGAGGTCATTGCTTCGAAGGCAAGATCTACAATATGCATCACAGGCTCTACTTTTTCGCGCATATTAAAATATTGATCTTTTATTTCTAAAGTTGTACTATCGGGATACAGCTTATTAATAAAATCAACTGCATCTATTAGCAATTGCTTACGTTTCTTATATAAAATTCTGTCATGATCGCGTATTATATAGCTCAAAGAAGCACTATCAACCGTTCCTGTGATATTCATCAGATGGAAAAAACCTTCATATTCGGTAGTATGTTCAGGTCTTTCGTCTGCGGGTAATAATGATATTAGCTTATTGGCAATCACCAAGGCATTTTTCATTTTATTCTTTGCTGATCCGGGATGCACACTACGCCCTTGTATCGAAATTTTAGCCCCGGCAGCATTAAAATTCTCATATTCTAACTCACCTATTGGTCCACCATCGATAGTATAAGCCCATTCACAACCAAATTTTGCTACATCAAAGTGATCTGCACCTGCGCCTATTTCCTCATCCGGAGTAAAGCCTATGCGTATTTTACCATGCTTAATCTCAGGATGGTCTTTCAGATATTGAATAGCTGTCAATATCTCTGCGATACCAGCTTTATCATCAGCTCCAAGCAATGTAGTTCCATCAGTTACAATCAAATCCTGCCCTTCGTAATCAAGCATTTCAGGAAAATCTCTTGGAGACAGCACAACATTCGCTTTTTCATTCAAAACAATATCTCCACCATTGTACTTGGTTACTATGCGTGGATTAACATTCTTACCTGTCAGATCAGGACTCGTATCCATATGTGCTACAAACCCAATAGTAGGTACTTTCTTATCTGTATTTGCAGGCAATGTAGCCATTATATATCCTTTTTCGTCAAGTGAGATGTCTTCTAATCCCATTTGACGGAGTTCTTTTTCTATTTCACGAGCTAAAATCAACTGTCCCGGTGTACTTGGAGTTACTCCCGTTTCAGTACTCGATTCAGTATCGTACTTCACATATTTAAGAAAACGATCAACAACTGTCATTATTTGTTTTTTTTATGATAATAATTAAAAATATAAGTCGCTGATAACTAAATTGTTTTTTGCTAATGCGACTTTCATACAAATATAAGCAAAGGAAAAATATGATGCAACATTTTGCAAATCGAAAAAAATACCATACTTTTGTGCCCGGGTAAGTCCTATACGGTCAGCTCCTGATTAATCCCCCAGGGTTTGATCGCAGCAAGGGCCGTCGGTTGAGCGACGCGATATAGGTAGCTTACCCACCTGCCTCTTTAGCTCAGTTGGCCAGAGCACGTGATTTGTAATCTCGGGGTCGTTGGTTCGAATCCGACAAGAGGCTCAAAAAACTATCTGATTTTGTCAGGTAGTTTTTTTATTTTACTATCTTTGGTAATCTGTTAACCAATTCTACATTACCATGAAACAACGATTTTTAAGCCTCTTCCTAATCTTATTTATCTCTATCAGCACATACAGCCAATCGTCAAAACCCGATACCCGCTGGTTCGATGAAGCACGCTTCGGCCTGTTTGTACACTTTGGTCCTTACAGTGTACTAGGTGATGGTGAATGGGTTATGCAGAATAGACCTATAAAAGTAAAAAACTACAAAAATCTCCAACAATTTTTCAATCCGCAGGATTTTGATGCAAAAGAATGGGTCAAAATAGCAAAAGATGCCGGAATGAAATATATAACATTCACTTCCCGACATCACGATGGTTTTAGCAATTGGAACACCAAACAGTCCGATTGGAATATAATGAATACACCCCATTTTGGTCGAGATATAATGAAAGAGCTTGCTGATGAGTGTCACAAAGAAAATATCAAGCTAATACTATATTACTCTCTCATAGATTGGTCGAGAACAGACTATCAGTACTGGACAGGACAAACCGGCAGCGGATGCGGACGTACCGAACGTGGGGAATGGGCGGACTACATTAATTTTATGAAAGCACAACTCACAGAATTATTGACTAATTATGGAGATATTGCAGGTATATGGTTCGATGGTGATTGGGATCAACATCCAAGCGATAGTAAATCGCATGTAAATTCCCGTGTCGACTGGCATTATGACGAAATCTATGGCTTAATACATAAGTTGCAACCAAACTGTATGATATCGAATAACCATCATAAAGAACCCATAGATGGAGAGGATTATCAGGCTTTTGAGCGTGACCTACCAGGAGAAAATAAGAGTGGATATAGTGATGGGCAAGTGGCTGCTGGGCACCTATCTTTAGAAACTTGCGAAACAATGAATGCTACTTGGGGATATAATATTACTGACAACAATTTCAAATCTGAGAAAGAACTTATCCACTATTTAATCAAAGCTTCGGGCTATGGTGCAAACCTTTTGCTCAATGTTGGTCCTATGCCCAATGGAAAAATACAGACTGAATGTGTAGATCGTCTACAAGTGATGGGTGATTGGCTTAGTAAATATGGTCATACAATATACGGAACAACAGCCGGCTTCTTAAAACCTGAAAAATGGGGTGTTTCTACTGCAAAAGGTAAAATAACATATATCCATGTTTTGGACAAAGATCTTGATAAGATTATTATTAATATCCCCAATATTAAATCAGCGAAATTACTTAATACCGATGCTAAGCTTGTCTGGAAAAAAGATAAAAAAAGTAATAATGTAATTTTCAGTTTTAATGGAAATCTTGATGATATTGACACGATCATTGAGGTAGAAATAAAATAAAAAGTGCTTTTTTCGCCTTTGACGTATAAGGCAAAAGACAAGAACACAAGTTTAGAAAGGTAAATTTAATTTATGGTACTTATATACCATTTTACACTAATTTATTTTTTCTTTTTACTAGCATTGGGATTGAATTTCAATGCTTTTTCTATTTTCTCGTCAAAGGATTTTGGCACGGCTTTCTTCGCTGGCTTTTTTGCTTTGGGTTTATCTTTTTTTGGTTTATTTTGTGGCATAATACATTAGTTAGTCGTTAAATCTTTATACTTCAATCTTCTTTCAGTATTTTGTAAAAGTAAATCAAATCTTCCTTTCTCGGAAATTTTTCTGGTATTGTATCTAAAAACAAATTCGTTTACATATTTCTGCAAATGCTTTCGTGATGTTATGTGATAAATACCCATAATTCCTCTTTTAAATATACTCCAAAAGCCTTCTAATGTATTGGTGTATACTTCTCCTTGTGCGTAAATTCTTGCTCCATGATGTATATAGTCATGGTTGTACTTTTCACTTAGGTTTCCATAGTTCCACTCATCTGTATAAATTGTACTGCCTTTTCGAATGTGTTTTAGTATATGAGGCAACAGACTTTTCACAGAGGTGTCGGGAACGACTCTAGCTATTACTATTCCATTTCGTTGTAGCATACCAAATACAGGGGTTTTGTCCTTGAAACTCCGACCTTGACTTTTAGGTACTTTTTTATTCCAATGTCTATTCTTATTTTTCCCTCCTACGAATGTTTCGTCAATTTCTACAACTCCGTCTAATTCTATATCTTCTTCAATTTCAAAGCAGGTTCTTATACGCTGTAGTATAAACCAAGCCGTTTTTTGAGTTACTCTTAAATCTTTTGCCAATTGACATGATGAAATTCCTTTTTTATGGCTTGTAACAAGATAGATCGCTAAAAACCATTTTCTTAAACCTACTTTTGTATTGTCAAACAAAGTGTTTGTTCTGACATTGAAATACTTTCCTGTATTTTTACATCTGTAGCGGTTGTTTTTGCATTTATAGACCCTTGACGAATCATCAAATGGTGAAACAACATCTCCACCCCATCTTTTCTCTTCTAAATAGTCTATGCATGATTGTTCATCTGGGAACATTTCAAGTAATTCGAATATTGATTTAAAGTCTTTTCCTATCATAAGTTTATGTTTATCATGTACTTAAAGATAACAAAAAACAGTCTTATCTGCAAATTTATAATTCAAAATATAGTATATTTTTTATAGTATATTTTGAATTATTTTTACCTTTAGACTTTAACCTTTAAAACTTTATATTATGCCACCTAAAAATCAAAACAAATCTTGGAGTGAAGAAGATATAGAAAAACTAAAAGAGTTAGTAGAAGGTAATACTCCTACAGGTGTAATTGGACTTAAACTTGGAAGAAGCAGAGATGCTATCCAAGCAAAAGCATCCAAAGAAGGTGTCTCTTTAAAACCTGTAAATAAACCTCCCTATGACCGAAAAGTTGCTAATGCTAAGAAGAAAGCCAAGAAGTAATCCTTTCAAACTTTCGTCTTAATTCATTAGACCAAATATAACTATCAGGAATTTGTACACCTAGTTCCATTATTAAGGAATGTATCTCGTCTTTATTTTTAAGAATGAGTTCGTCTTTGTTTTTTCTTTTTTGCATAATCTTTTATTATTTAGTTAGTAATTATTGTTATTTTTGTAACGACATACGAAAATTTATAAAGCGTTAGCTTTTATTCTGCCAATAGGAAATCTGGTAAATTTCAAATTGTAGGTAAGAATGAGAAGTTGATGCTCATGCTATTTGGCGTGGGCTTCTTTCTTGTTTATCCTACAAGGGCTTACCAGAGCCTCCTATTGGTAAATGAGACTGTAATCCCACGCTTTCTTTTATTAATGCTACTTCGGGATTAAGTGGTACTTATGGATCAACCCGAATTCTTGTGGACTAGGCATTTTTTTTTCTAATTTCGCATCATGCAAACAGGCTATGAATTATTATTACCCGAAGGGTTGTTGAATTACTTTGAAGTAGTTGAAGTTGAAACGTTA
>NZ_JAAKEL010000039.1 GCF_011039205.1 Dysgonomonas sp. ZJ279 | reverse complement strand
TTTACATAGTACCGCCACACTTGCCGCTTAGATTTACTTTGATTGCCTACCTCATGCCGTTCCCTTACAATGTCTTGTATAAGTGCAACGCGCTTAAGTACATTAATATTTCTCTTTGTCTCTCTTTGCATAACACCGAATTTTATTTAACTTTGTATTAACCAATTACAAAGCCTTAAGCGTTTCGGCGCGAGGGGCTTTATTTTTTTGTCAGTTCGTCAATACTGTGCTTTAGTCCTATTTCATAGCCAGTATTATAACCGTCGCTATATCCACTATCATATATTGAGCCGAGAAAGTCGCCGAGTTCGGCGGCTTTTTGGGTCTGTTTAAAAAAACTCGGTTCGTGTGCGATCTCGTCGATTTTTCGCATAAGTTCATTGTATAATCTCTCTTTATCCTGTATTAGCATATTGTTTAAAATTTAAGTTGTTAAAGTATATCGGCGATTGACGACCACACCCGCCAAAAACCGACCAGCTCGTCGCGGGCACTGTGCCGCTTAAACATCAATATAAGCGCAAAGGCTCGCAATAACTTCGAGAATAAATAAAGTATATAGCCGACTATCAATAAAGGCACATACAAGACGAAAACAAGCCGTGCCAGCAATGCAATAATTATCAAAGGTTTTTTTCTTGTCATTGTTTTTCAGTGTTTAAATATTGTTTTTTGATCTCGCCGATTGTTTGCCACCCGATTAGTATTTGAGCCGCCACCGAGCCCGACCCCTTACACACTCTACACGTTTGGTAATGTTCGCCGACGTCGGGGTCGTAACTAAAAGATCGGCTATCTATATGCCAGCCACCCGCGCCGTTGCACACGATACACCGTTGCGGCGGGCACTTTATAACCTCGCCTTTGTCGTTGCCCCTCATGCCGTCGGGCTGGGCTATCTCTATACAGATTTTTAGTTCACTCATTTGTCTTGTTTGTTTTTCTTTTCCATACGATCAAAATAAGCCCGCCAGCGCTCGCCCTCGCGTCGTGTGTCGTATGTTCGGTATATACCCGACTCGTTGACGCTTTGTTGAGCCGCCGCCGTGCACCTATCCGAGAAATACCCGCGAAACCACGATAACACTTTCGGCATATCCAACGACTCGTAAAATTCGCCATACTCGCCCGTTTTCGCTTTTCTGAAAATAACGTGTATATCTGCTATTGTCAAACTGTAAAACTCGGCGACGATCTCGCGGGCGATATTGTCAACTTGTGTATCGCGCAAAGGGCGCTTTAAATTGACATTTTCGCATAAATCAATTAAATGCAGTTTGATTATAGCCTCTATCTTTTGCGTTCCGTACTCGGCACGTAAGCGGGCAAGCGACGGGTATTTGTCGCGGTTTGCTGCGATTGTCAAAGCGTCGTTTATTGTCCTTACCCCTCGCAATTCGCGCCCCAGCGCGTCAGGTTGTAAGGTCGTTAATAATACGGGCTTTGTAGTTGTCTGTAATTCCCTGTTTTCGCTCATTCCTTATACTTGCCACTATCTCGTTGAACTTACCGTTTATAACCGTGAGAGAAAAGCCGTTTATCTTATACCAGTCGGGCAAATTAGACATTAACGCCCCGAAAGTAACTAGCACGTCGTTATCGTCTAATGCCTGTACTTTCTCTATCAGACTAGCCAGTGCCACCCCGTCGCGTCGGTCGAAAGTATAATCGACTTTTACGTGCTGTTTGTACGCTTCTAAAAATATCGTTTTGCACTGATTAAATAGGCTCTCTTTCTTTTCCTTTTGCGGGCTGTATTCCACGCCAGCATAAGCGGCGAGCGCTTCGCGTAATTGCTCGCGGCTCGCCTTTGGGCTGTTGAGTAGCTTAATGATCTTTTCGCGGGTCATTCGTTAGTTTCCTTTTTCAGTTCGATATAAAACGACTCGTCTTGTGCAACCTCGACCCCGATTTTATCGAACAGGGCGGCAACCTCTGTGTTATTCCTGTCAGCGAGTGTATAATATAATTGAAAAGTAGTCCACTTAG
>NZ_JAAKEL010000038.1 GCF_011039205.1 Dysgonomonas sp. ZJ279 | reverse complement strand
ATGTCAGCGAGTAACATATCTTTTGCGGGTTCTTCGGTTTTGCGTACATAGTTCGGCAAAAACTCGGCGAGCAACTTTGTAACCGCCGCCCACGTGAAGCCCTTTTTTGTCTTTAGCTTTGGCGTACCGTTCCGAAAGCCGATAACACCGTGCGCATATTCAATACTTTTTTTCTTTGAAAATTGAGTCGCTTTGTTTTCCAGTGCATAGGCTTGTACAATGCCGAAAGACTCGGTTTTTTCCTTTTCGAACCGTGCCAGTTCGTCGGCGCGTGCCTCTCTCAATTTTGCAATTTTAAGATCGAGGTCGGCGTTTAACTTAACTATTTGTGCGTCACTGATCGCATAAGAATTTAACGCCTCTTGCATTACTTCAATGCTTATATTTACTTGTACTTTATGCTTTTCTCGTTTTGCTGTCATAGCGTGTTTAATTTATGATTGTTATATTCTGCAATATTTACAGTCTCTAGCGTGATGCTTTCGCCCGTATATTGAAACCATTTGATTTTTAACTCATTATAACGGTGTACCGCCTTATCCCAGTCGGTCGGGTTCGTTGTCTCAAATAGGGCGCGTTCCGCTTGCTCTATTTCGCTTTCTAACTCCTTTAAATTCATAACTATATAATGCCGTTTAATAAGTCTTTTATTAAATTATCCCATTCTTTCATATTCTTTTCACCGATTGAGCGATAAAGCGCTTTAAGCGTTGGTAACTGTATATTATTAAACCGATCTACCTTTGCAGCCCTACACGCAACCGCTTTTACATATTCGGTTGTGATCTTTCGTTGTTTGTCTTTCGGCTTTTCCTTTTCCTTATTTTCCAGCATTTCAAACAAAGCCGCCATTAATCGCTTTCGGGGCTTGTCGAGTATGTTGTCTGATTCTTTCGGTTTGGCTGGCGATAAGTCGGTGCGCATTTTATTATATATGTTGGGGTACTCTTTGAATAGCGTTGTTAAACTTTCTGTCTTACCGCCCGAATATTGGTTAACTAATACCTTGCGCGCCGCTTCTGTATCGTCAATGTCGCAAACTGATTGTAAATAGAGGAAAAGCCACCCGTGAGGGTTTCGCGGCTTTTTAGTTGCCGTTTTATTCATGTTTTAATATTCTACTTTCGGCACACCTAAAAACAGAAAAAATTTCCCGTTGGCTAAAATTAGCCAGTTGCGAAATTTTCAGTTATAAAGCCGTTGCCGTCCTTATTTTCTTAATACGTTAAAATCTTATCCTTATACGTTCCAGTAGTCTCTATATCCCTTATCCCAAATTATATAATCATCGCCCCCCCCGTAACGGCTTTTTGTTATTATTCCTTTAAAACCCTCGACTCGTATATGCACATTCGAGTCGTAATAAATTGTTTCGGCTAACGCCCCGCGAGGGTGCACCCCGTCGGCATGAGACAAGAAAATAAAAAGCTTATTTCTAAACTCGTTTACGAGGTCGAAATATTGCTTTTTATTCATTCCTGTATATTGTACCGAGTCTATAAATACAATATCAGCCGATCGCCTTTTGCGTAACCTTTCTTTTAATTCGTTAATCGGCTCACGGTTCAACAATTGCCATTTAGTCGCCACGTCAGCCATACCGACATCAAAAATTGCACGTTGCATTGTTCCCGTGAGCCCCTCCTCCATAGAGTTGTAAAGCACTTTGCCGAATTGTGTAAGATACTTTACCAGTTGCCACGAAAAGCGAGTTTTGCCGCTTCCTGTATTACCCCAAATAAGCCACGCGCCCGTAAGTTCGGGTTGTCCTATCGACTCAAGCCACTTTCCCGTAAAAGGTAATAAGTGAGGCTTAAATGTTTTTATTTCATTGAATGAAAGAGCGCGTTTTGTTTTTTGGGGTTTTACGGTTTTTAGTTCTGTTTTTTCTTTTTTCTGTTTTTTAGGGTTAATCATTTAATTATTACATACTGTTTAAATAGTGTTTTAGGCGCTTTCTTTTCCATTTTCCCGCGTCCTCTTAATACTTGCACGGGTTGTTTTCTTTATGCGCCTCAAATCGCCCTCGCTGTCGTCTATTATTTCTTTTATCGTATTATCGTCGGTCAACCCGTTTGCTTGGCAAATGTCGGCGAAGTTTTCGGCGGTGTTGCCGTCTAGTGGTATAGTCTTACGACCTACACGGCTGTATATTTCGTTGTACCCTTTTATTTTGTTAGCAACACCACGTTTTAGGCGCTTATCTAAAAAGTTGGTTGCCAGTAACACAATACCGCAACAATCCTCTAACTTATTGTAAAGAGTGATAAAGAAGTAAAGCACTTGATCGCTCAACTTGTCGGCTTCGTCTAAGATTATAAGCGGGCTTTGCTCGCTCTTAAGGTTTTCGACAACTTGGTTCATCATTTCGTTAACCGTAAGATTTGCCGCATTGATACCCATTATTTCGAGCAGTTCCAGCATAAAAGTTTTACGATTCCAGTACTCGGAACATTCGAGGCGGTAAACCCGTTTATTTTCGGCGGCGTAACGTTTCGACGTCTCACTCTTACCGCAACCAGCATCACCAGTAATAGCCGAAACACCGCTATCTTGTTGAGCATCATAAAGAAGCTTATACAACTCACTGTAAACCGACGTTTGTACGATATTCCATTCGCGCCCGCCTTTGTAGCCGATCTTTGCCGCTATACCCCGCCACATTTCGGCGCTGATAAGTTCGTGATTACCCGAAAGTATTTGCGAAATTGTCGCCTTTGATACTCCTAAACTTGTAGCCGCTTTATTTTGGCTTGGGTAACGTTTGCAATAAACACGTAATGATTCAACGATTGCTTTAATTTCTAGTGTTGTCATAATTTTATGTATTTCAGATTGATATTAATATTTTTCGTAAATTGATTTTGTTCTCGGTTTCTCGTCGGCTGGTTGCGCTGGCAACTCGCGAGGCTGTTTGTAAATCTTATTACGCCCCATACTGTCGACTAACATTAATTTTGCGGCTGTTTCGTTTAGTTGCGGGTTGCCGTCGAACAATTCGCGCACCTTATCGCCTGTTATTGCCCGTTGTTCCGTTATGTACGCGATCGCACCCTCGTTAAATGCACCAATACGGGCAAGCGCGGCGGCGTCGCCCTCTTTGCGGTCGTGTAATGCCATAGGCTGTAAATATTTTTCTTCCAGTACAAAGCGCAACGTCTCGTCGTCGTTTATCGCTAAAACTCGGCTTGTGTTGTCGGGGTCGAATAAGATCGACCATTGTGTCGCCGCGTGCTTTCTGAAATTAAGGTCGAAACAATCGTATGAACGCTTAATACCGTTAATTGTAGCATGTACACCCGACCCATGTAAGTAGTTTTTATGTCCTGTTCTTTCGCCGAATGTGCGCAAATAAGACTCATACGATAATTTGATTTTGTCGGCGGCTGGCATTTTCGCCCACGCTTCGAGATAAGCATCTCTTTTGATATTGCGCTCATGTTCAATAAAGCGGGCGATCTGTTGCGCACACCCGTTTTTGTCGGGGAAATTATTGTGATACTTGTTTAAAAACTCGCTGTTTGGTTGCTTGTCTTTTTTCGCCGTGATGCCAAAGCCCGACCAGTTAATTTGTGATTGGCAATAAGTTTTATTTAAGTATTTAAAATAAGGCTCAATAATCTTTGCTTTCGCATTGCTAAACTTTTTACTCGTCATTGTATAGTGTGCACCCATTGCGTCGTAAATAGGGCGCATAGCGTCTTTTGCGTACTTATCGCTTTGTATTTGGTGCGTCCTGTACATGTTGCCGAAAAGTTCGGCGGTGTGCTGTGCTGCATTACGCAAAGCCGCCTTAATTAGTTCGGGCGTTTCGTGCGTGCCGATAGCATACCCGACGGGGTATTTATTGAACGGGTCTAAAACAACGACAACCGTTAACCTATTCCAGTAAGTTGTAACATTGCGCTCTTTAGTCATACCCGTTTTTTTGTCTTTATACTTTTGTACTTGCACACTTTTATACATTAACTCAACATCCCAGCCGTCCAAAGTCCAATAATAAAGCGGGTTTGTGGGCGCCGATCGCTTAACCTGCATTAGCTTGCTATTGTATAACTCGCCAGTACCGCGACGCCCCGCAAAATCTATTAAATCTAGTTTCTTACGCCATACACCCGCCGTTTGCGTGCTGATCTCTTGCCAGCCCAATTTTTTAGCTATTTCGTTGAAATTTGCCGCCACTTGCGCATTATCTAGGTTACGCGGGTCGCCCAGCAATTCAGACAAAACACTCGCTTTGTATGAGTCATTAATCTTAGTATTGTTAGTAACCTCTTTTAGATAATTTTGATGTATCAGCGAGACAAAGCCGCCGTTTTCATCTTTCGATTTATAAGCCTTATATTTACGTTCTAGGCTTCGCGCGTTGGTCGGTAAATCGTGCGGGTATCGCACGGGGTCGAGGCTTTGCACCGCCTCACTTATCTTATCCCACGAACGTGTTGTTTTGCCGCCCATTGCTCGGCGTTTCGCTTGCTTGCTTATAATAAGCGTATGAATAGCATCTAAGATAATCGCGTTATTGTAGTAAGTAAGGCGTGTTTTTTTAGGAATAAATCGCCCGTTAGGTAGTCTAAAACTTTCAAAAAAGACGCTCGCCTCTGTATTGGCAACGATTAAGCCCTCTAATACACTGTATTTTACTTTTGTATAGGGGTCGCCCTTAATGATCGTTTGTATCGTTTCTTTCAATGCGTCGGGCATACTGTCGTAAGAAATTAGCGCGGGTGTGTTGCGGCACGCGCGGCGTACAATTTGCAATTTGTCACGCCTCGCCATATTTCGGTAAGCGTCTTTAGTCAAAATATCATTTTCTATTAACCAGCCAGCCGCAAAGCATAAAATATTATTAAAATACTCCATAGTTGAATAAAAGTTTAGTTATTATTTATTTGATAGTGTGGGCGGGCTCGAACCGCCGATCTTTGTATGCTGATACAATGCTTTACCTACTAAGCTACACACCCCGTTTTTCGCCCTTACTTTCTAAAAAGTGACTCTATAAGAGTGCAAATAGGTGGCAAATTGTTAATAGCAATCTTAACATGTTGACCTTTAAGTTTTTCGATCGCTTTTTCTAAAATCTGACAGTCGACAGCCGTGTTGTGTGCAAAAGCATAAAGTTGTATTTCGTTATCCCGTGTCAACTTACCGCCCTGTGCCTTTTGTCCGTTTATCTGCTGTTTTAGGTTGGTTAAATAATTGTTTTTGCGTCTTAGCTGCGCCGTTAGTGCCATTAATACACTTGCGCTTTCATGTAACGTTAACTCTTGTTCTTTTTTCATCATTCTTTTTTTTAAAAAATTAGTTATTGATATTATATTGTCGGGGTTTAACGGTTTAGAAGCGAATAAATTATCTATTCGGGGTGGCGCTTTCGCTTTCTATCAATGTTATTTCATAACCGCCGATATTTGTATGTAGTGCTCTTTCTCTTATTTGTTTAGCTAAAACACTCTTACTCTTTCCTTTTAGTGCTTTTCGTACCGTCACATGGCTAGTGTTAAATGTTTCCCGCAATTCCTTTTTCTTTGTGTGCGGTACAATTATTTCGTTCATATTTAGTTAATTGTTAATAATTATTTCTATTTTTATAGCCTTAAGCCTCATATTTCATAGTGAAACACTTTGCAAATATTGATAATATATTCGCTATACGCAAATAAAACAGCAATAAAATAACGATTAAACGATAATATAATGCCAAACATAAAAGATAGAGTTATAGAAATAGCAGAAGATAAGGGAGTTATAAAAGAAGAATTTTTTCCTAAAATCGGTATGACTGCGGGTAGTTTCAGAGGAAAAGCCAAAGAAACGCCTTTAAACTCTAATGCTATCGAAAATTTATTAGCGTTTTTTCAAGATGTTAACGCCGAATGGTTGGTAACTGGCAAAGGTGAGAAGTATAAAAATTCAAATGTTATCACGGGCGACAACAATGTGCAAACGATAACGTCGGGCATACATGGTAATCAAGCCCAACATGTTAAAGGAAATATTGTATATGTGGCAGACGACAAGACCCGAAAAATAATAAAAGAGGACGAAATCGAAATTATACGACAAAACGCCGTAAGCGTTGAAGCACAACGGATAATCGACGACCTCACGCACAAACTAAGTGCCGCAAAAAGAGAGATCGAGTTAAAAGATGATTTAATAATGTCTTTAAATAAGACAATAAAATCGCAAGACGAGATTATCGCCTCAAAAGATAAGTTTATAGATCATTTAAGTAAATAGTATTTGACTAACGTAATTTTGTTTTAATTTCCTCTTTATATGTCGTCGTTTTTTTT
>NZ_JAAKEL010000037.1 GCF_011039205.1 Dysgonomonas sp. ZJ279 | reverse complement strand
GAGCGAAAGACGGGGTTTGAACCCCGGTCGCTATATATTTGAAAATAAATCTTTTCCAAATTAGAAAAAAGACCGGGTACCGATTTAGTATCTTTTATTTGTCGTGAATTGTCAAACAGATGTCCGCCGAACCTGTTTTTCTTTTCGGGTTCAAAAATAGTCTCTTTTTTTTAATTACACAAATCTTTGAAGCCTTATTTGTTTATCTTTTCAGTTACATCATGCTACGGGGTTGATGTTTGTACAAACTCTCAGAAATGGAACGCTACTTGAATGGCAGTATTATAAAATGTGATCCTCAGACACTCGATGATTTCGGGAAAAACTATTTGCTCGGTAATCACAAATAAGGTTTCTTTTATTGTTTTGGTAAGCATAACAGCAATAGACTGTTAAACCTCGGAAGCATAGCATTAAATACTTTCATTTAATTAACCCGGTATTATCAAAAGCAGGTTAACATGTTTATAGAAAAAGAACTGTATATGTATCTGCGAAGGATTAACAGTTTCTCGCCGCTGCATATTCCGCCGATTTACAATGTGGCACGATTTACGAAAGATTTTTTTGACAATTCCCTCATTGGAATCTTAATTGTAGGATTAGGAGCCGCCGCCAAATTGATAAAAAGTTGGATAAACGAGCAATCCATCAGGTCTGAGCTTGAGAAAGAACAGCTTAAAACGAACCTCAATCTGTTGAAGAATCAGGTTAGCCCTCACTTTTTTATGAATACCCTCAATAATATCCACGCACTTATTGACATTGATTCAGAGAGAGCTAAAGATTCTATTATACTTCTCTCTACAATGATGAGGTATCTGCTTTATGACTCTTCACATGATAAAATCAGTCTGAGCAAAGAGATCGAATTTATCGAAAGTTATATCGCCCTGATGAAACTCAGGCATAACGAAAAAGTGAGGGTTGAACTGAATTTCCCTGACAATGCTGGGGAGATAAAAATCCCGCCTATGCTATTCGCTTCATTTATCGAAAACGCATTTAAGTATGGAGTGAGTTACAAGGAAGATTCCGCATTCTATTTTGAAATAAAAATAGATAATGACTTACTGATATTCAAGGGAATTAATGGTATAAATAAGACAAACCGCCTCTCCGATTATGGCGGACTGGGGATTGTAAATACCAGACAAACCCTGGACTTATTATATGGTAATAATTATAAACTGACCGTTAATGAGAGCGACAAATTTGAGGTCGAACTAATAATACCACTATGATTATTAAATGCGTAGCAATCGATGATGAGCCTTTGGCTTTGGCTCAGATATCCGAATATATAAAGAAAACTCCTAATCTGGAGTTCGTTGGCGATTTCGAGAACGGTTTAGATGCTGTTGAACCTATCGAAAAACAAGATGTAGGGTTGGTATTTGTGGATATAGATATGCCCGGTATTAATGGAATCGACCTTGTAAAATCTCTGATTAGAAAACCGTACATCGTTTTCACAACAGCGTACAGCGAATATGCCATTGACGGATTTAAGGTAGATGCTCTCGATTATCTGCTAAAGCCCATTTCATACTCCGTTTTTTTGAAAGCTGCTAATAAGGCTTTAAGGATGAAAGAACTGGAGCTTTCGCATATTGAGGAAGTTAAAACTAACAGTGAATATTTGTTTGTAAAATCAGAGTACAGATTAGTCCGGATCAATTTCAATAACATCAAATATATAGAGAGCCAACACGAGTACATCAAAATACATCAGACAAGCGGCAACGATATTTTGACTCTGAAGAGCCTTAAAAACATAGAGGCAATGCTCCCCTCCCAATTTCTAAGGGTGCATCGTTCATTTATAGTTAATAAGGAGAAAGTTGAAGTAGTGGAAAGAAACACGATCGTTTACGATAATAATGTACGAATCCCAGCGGGATCACAAACAAATGATGCAAAAAGAAGTAAAACCTTGATTTTCAGCAGAAAATCAAGGTTTTTTCTTTTGTCCAAATAGGCAAAAAAGGGCAATTTAAGGCAGTATAATCATGCCTAAATCGTGGACAAGCAAGAGAATGAAAAATGGTCCACGATTATGAGTATTAGTCGCTATTTGTCAGCAATTTACATCATGGCTACTTGATGGTTTAAACGTAATTTTAACCACCAAAAAAGTAGTAAAATGAAACAAAAATCTTTCCATGTTTTATTCTTTCTCAAAAAGAATAAAATCAAAGCAAACGGAGAAGCTCCAATCTCAATGAGAATCACTGTAGACAAGCGGTTCTGTGAAATGTTTATCCGAAGAAGTACACTTGTCGAGAACTGGGATCAGACCAAAGGGAAGCTTAAAACCAAAGACAAGCTATCAACCGAGATCAATATGTATATCGATACGGTCAGAGCCAAGATTCAGAATATTCATAGGCAATTAGAAGCCGATAATCTCGAAATATCAGCAAAAGAGATTTGTAAACGTTTTTGTGGAGTAGAGGAAAAGCCGAAAACTCTTATAGAAGTTTTTGAAGAACACAACAAGGAAATCAAACAACTGCAAGGAAAAGGTTATGCTCAAAAAACAATCGTTCGTTTTGAAGGTACAGTCCGATATCTACAAGAATTCTTAAAGAAAGAGTATAAGAAGTCGGATATAAACATAAAAGATATCGACTTGCCTTTCATTCAAAAATTCGATATCTTTCTAAAGACAGAAAAAAACTGTGCTCAAAATACAGCTATCACCCGACTGAAACAAGTAAAGAAGATTATGCGTATAGCGTATTCTAATGATTGGATACAGAAAGACCCATTCACAACATACCGATTCAAATTTGAGGAAACGAATGTAGAGTTTCTTACACAAGAAGAACTAAATTCTATAATTCAAAAGGAGTTTACTGTCGAAAGATTAAGTACTGTAAAGGATATCTTCCTCTTCCAATGTTTCAGTGGATTAGCATTTTCGGATATTGAACAATTAAAACCAAAGCATTTGGTTAAGGATAACAATGGCTCATTGTGGATTCGTAAGAATAGGCAGAAGACCAACAATATGTGTAATATTCCTTTAATCACGGTAGCAAAAGCCTTGATTGATAAATATGCAGATCATCCAGCTTGCATAAAAAACGGAGTTCTATTTCCAGTTCCAAGCAATCAACGCATGAATAGTTATTTGAAGGAAATTGCCGATGTGTGCGGAATTACAAAGAAATTAAGCACGCATGTTGCTCGCCATACGGCAGCTACCATTGTGTTTTTAGCAAATAAAGTATCATTGGAAAATGTAGCTAAAATATTAGGGCATTCCAACGTTCGCACAACTCAACATTATGCCAAAGTATTGGATAGTTCTATTATGAGGGATATTCAAGAGGTGGATAAACAATTTTCGCTCTAGGCTTCTTTTCTTTCATCTGAACACAAATGTATAATCAGAGAATAATACAGCAAGGTCAAGCCCTTCGGGTTTACTCAAAGAATCTTCCTTTTTTCAAAAGTGTATTCTTTGGTAAAACCTTGCTTTTATTATTCTCTTTTAAAATGGAGTGTTTATCAGTTGAAAAGAAAAAATAATATTTAGATCATTGGTAGAAGCATTTATCAATAAAATGCGTTTGTTTGTTATTTCGCTATTTAACAGGAATTTAAACAGCCGAAAAAGTAGAATAGGTAATAATTTGGTAACGAGTGAAGTTCTTTGGTCTGTTTCGGTTTTCCATTGTTTCAAATAACTTTTCTGATAACAAAAATAGTGTTTTTTGATAATACACATTAGAGAAATAATAAATTTTAAAAAACAAATTACTCTAATGCTTACATACATTTTTTGAAATGAATATCTTTGCATATGAAACAAAATCAACAACAAATTATCCCTGTCCGTCGAATGGACGCACAAACTCCACTAGGCATTGAGTTTAGTCATAGAGAAATAGAGGAACACGATGAAATGGCAGGAGAAGTTCATGTGAACATAATACACAGGGATGATTATTATATGTTTTTGTTTCTGGAGATGGCAGAAGGTATGCTGACTATTGATTTTGAAGAAATCAAACTAACGGAAAATACAGTGTTATATGTTCGTCCGGGACAAGTGCATTATGCTGTCTCAAAGCTAAAGACAAAGGGCTGGTATCTTTCTATTGATTCTGTATTGGTGGAGAAGAATTATAAAAATATGTTTGAAGAACAATTCTTTACACAACGACCAATCACTTTGGATGCATCTGTTTCGGTAAGAATGAGTGAAACGGCTAATCTACTATATACTTCCATGCAAGCAGATGCAACTCTTTTCAGTAATGGAATCATTTTAGGCTTAGCAAATATTTTTATTGGTATTATTGCGGAACAATATATCAATCACAAGGGTATATTGCTGCAACACAAATCACGCTCGGCACAAATAGCTCATCAATTTAAGGAGGTGTTGTCGGAAAATTATAAAGCAATAAAAAGGCCAATAGAATATGCTAAAATATTAAACTACTCACTTTCTCACCTGAATGAATCGGTAAAAGGCATTACCGGTTTTTCGGTCAGTTATTGGGTGCATCAGCAGATTGTTTTGGAAGCTAAACGCTTGCTCTATTTTACAGATATGGATGTGAAAGAAGTAGCCTTTTCGCTGGGCTATGAAGACCATACTTATTTTTCTCGTCTATTTTCTAAGGTCGTCGGAGTACCGCCCAGCAAATTTCGACGCAAATTCCACGAATAATCCAACTCATTCCTCACATTGTCTATTTTCCTACGGGTAATATGTCTGTAATTTTACAAGTGTAATAATCAATGTTTATTACATCATGTGAAATCATAAATAATTATCTGTAAAAATGAGTGTACTTTTAATTTTAGCCAGTTTTAGCTTGCTCATTGCTTTCGGTTATTACCAAAGAAGCAAACGTGCCAAAAACAAGGTTATCAGTATTATTGCTGACAACTGTGTAAAATGTCAGCTTTGTGTAAAGAGATGCCGTTCTAAGGCATTAGGTGTAGAAGATAGCGATAACGGGAAGTGTATAGTCTTGAAATATTCCGAGAAATGTACTGCTTGCAGAGATTGTATTGCAATATGCAAATTCAATGCTTTAGAATTAGTAAGTCGGAAACAGACGGAATATCAAAAATCTCTTTAATAAAACAAATAATGAGCTGTATTAAATGCACTATACATATTCAAGAGAATCAGAACATTTGTGATGATATATTCAATTTATTAAGCAAACTTGATATTCCCATACAAGAACAATTGGTAATATGGAATATGGCAATTAAGAATATAGGTTGTGAAAAATTCAAGAATTTATTGTTCGTCTTAATAAAAAAGCAAAGAAAAGAGATTTCATTACCAAAGAAATCGAATGATAAGATTTCATGAATTGCCAGCATTTAATTTATTTATATATAGAACTATAGCAGTTGTAAATAAAAAATCATCCAGCATAGAAACAGGACTTCAGTCTGATTATTAATATTACCATTAAAAATTTATGCTTATGAATGATTTGATTAAAACAGAGTTTTTCGTTTTAATAACTGAAAGTTCGCAAGAAATTACAAACGAAGAAATGCAAAGTGCCTATGGAAGTTTTATTCAACATGTAGAGGTAGTTAGTTCTGAAAATGATTACACAGCGATCTATCGGAACTTGAGTTATACTCGTATTGAGTTACTATTCCTATCGACACAAAATCAGTACGAGCAGGGGAAAAAATGCGCATAAACTTCGCTATATAGACAAAGCATTGTCTTATCTTGATTCTGAACTATCGCTTATCCATCTTAGGATTAAGCATCCCGAACTGTTCCACCAATCCGAGCAACAAACATTTCAATCTGAGCTTTATATCCTCCCTAAGTCGAAAGACTTGGGGATTGTTGCTTTGGGAGAGATTGTAATCGCTCTTTTCCTTTCAAAAAAAGTATTTCAACGGAACGGAAAACCCGCCTACCTGAATCAAATTGCAGATGTTTTTGAAAAGCTATTCAATTGCAGTTTTGGTAGTATCTACGACCAACAGGAAAAGGTATTCGACCGTAAACCGTTCAATCGGACGAAAGCCCTCGACTTCCTGCGAAATCTCATAATCCAAAAGGATAAAGAGGGTAAGAAATAACAAGATGAAAAATAACCGTTTTGCAACATATTAAATACAAGTGTGTTGCGAGAAACTTTAGGGGGAGTAGTTAACTACTCCTCTATTCTTATGTCATCTATTGTCCGTCCTTTGCCTTACCAATCGATTGGAATTAATCAAATTATTAATTTCAAAAAAGAATAATTATGTATTTAGACAATGAAAATTTTATCTCATGGATGGAAAAGCTATCAAAAAAGCTTACAATTATAGGGAGTGACCTAAAAGCAATGATGGCAACAGGAGAAGCATTTGCCAATGAAGATAAGCTACTCGACAATCAGGATATGGCATTCCTTTTGAAGGTTTCATATAGAACTCTCCAAAGATATCGGGATAGTGGTCAACTTCGTTATTTCCTCGTCAGGCGAAAGACTTTCTATCGCATGGCTGATGTAAAAGATTTTATTCAATCCTATGCCTCTAAAAAAGAGATTGTGATGTTCAACAAGGGCATAGAAGATGGCAAGATCTTGAAATGATTCTGCAATTTACCCTTTAAGCAGAATAGAGCAAAAGGGTGAGGGCTGTGTTTGGCTCATTACCCTCCCAAAAGACTCCGTATTTAGCAGAAACACTTCGGATTGTTTAGCTAAATTGAGCAAGAGGGAACTGGACTATCGTCCTGTTCTCCTCTTGCCCTGCGGGGCAAAGCCTTCGGCTTTAGTGCTTTAAGAATAAGCACTGTTATAACACTTGCTATAATTCGAATTGATATACAATTCTATTTGAGCAAGTTAGATATATGAATAACTATAAAATAGTTATAACAATGGAAAAACAGAATAGAAAAACCATATTTACCACCATAGCGATAGATAAGGAAACGGACAAAATAATAGAGAAACTCTGTAAACGCTATTCACTGAAAAAAGGAGAAATAACGAAACTCGCTTTTCAGTATTTGGATAAGGCAAATATCAATCCGAGCGAAGCTCCCGAATCAACAAAAGCAGAACTGAGGAAGATTAACAAACGACAAGACGACCTAATTCGTTTTATTCGCCACTACGAAGAAGAACAACTCAATCCTATGATACGCACAAGCAATTCAATAGCCGTAAAATTTGATGTCATTGCCAAAACTATATCTGAGAAGTTGGATTCAGAGATAGCAAACTCAAAAGATACGCTTGTTAACGTATTGAGAAAGTTAGATGAACAATTTGGCAAAGTAGCGGATGTTGTAACAAACCATTCCAAAGTTATCAATAGTCTCTCCCAAGTACAGCAAAGGGATAGTAAGAGGCTGTTAAAGCTGATTTCTCTTTATTCGGAACTATCAGCCTGTGGAGTGATGGATGGTAAACGAAAAGAGAACCTAAAAAGCGAAATTATCGACCTGATAAACGAAACTAAATAGCAAAGCTATGAATATAGATTTTCCGCCACCATCCAAAGGAACATACAACAATGCAGGAAGTAGCCGAAGATTGGCATCGTATTTGGAGCACGAAGATTTGGAGCGAATGGAAAAAGGAATCTATACCGAAGGCTTCTTCAGTCTGACTGAAGAAAATTTGTATAAATCACAAGTGGTTAAGGATATTGATAATAACAAAGCTCAACTTCTCAAAACCGATGCAAAGTTTTACGCTATCCATATCAGCCCATCGGAGAAAGAACTTCGGACAATGGGTAATACCGAACAGGAACAAACCGAAGCAATGAGAAGATATATTCGTGAAGTGGTTATTCCTGAATACGCTAAGAATTTCAACAAAGGATTATCCGCAAAGGATATTAAGTTTTACGGCAAGATACATTTTGATAGAGATAGGTCGGAGAATAACGAGAATAATATGCATTGCCATTTGATTGTCAGTCGAAAAGACCAAGCTAACAAAATTAAACTCTCGCCATTAACGAATCACAAAAATACGAAGAAAGGAACAGTTAAAGGAGGTTTTGATAGGACAAATCTTTTTCAGCAAGTGGAACAGGGTTTTGATAGCTTGTTCAACTATGATCGACCACTGGCAGAAACTTTTAGATATTATAATACCATCAAGAATGGGACTATAGGAGAACAATTAAAAATACAGGAGAGAATAGATACAGATAAGCAGGTCGGAAAGCAAGAAAATTTACAACAAGACATGGAAGCAGATACACGGAAAATGGGAATAAAACAGAAGGGGTTGAAAAGATAGATTATTCTGATGTTAGTTAGTCAATAAATATATTTTAGATTATCTATACAAAAAAAGATGAAACTGAATAGAAAAGAAAAACGTGGATTATTTAATTTATTGATAATTAGTGTATCATTTTTCATAATCATTATTGTAGAGATAATTAGAAGTGTAGTATTAATCTAATTACTATCTTTGCTGAGATATTTTTTATAATATTCTGTAGAATTTCATAGTTGGATGGCTCGAACAAAGAGGAGAAATAGAACTAATAGGAGAAATAAGTCCGTTGATCAAAATCAATGGAATTTTTCTGACTTTTTTAGACTGTTTCTTAGAAAGCTGTCCACAACTGCAGGAATTATTACATCAATCTTGGCTCTCATTACTTTAGGGTTTACTCTTGGAAAATATTATTCAGATTTTAAAAATGATAGAGAGATTAATGAGAAGACTCTCGAATTTATAGAAAAATATAATGGGTTAAATTCTGAAACTAGGAGTCTAAAAAGCGAGATACAACTAATATCTATTGACTATAAGCATTTACAGGAAAGATATAGATTACTAGAGTTAGAAAATGTAGATTTAAAGGATAAATTTCAGTAATATTCTATGAAGCAGAAAAACAATAAAAAAAAAGATACAGGTCTCATTTTTGAAAAATATCAGGATCTGCGAGAGTCATTAGTTTCTGACAGAAGTATTTCTGAAAGTCATTATCAACATAATTACAAAGAGAAAATTTCAGAATTAGATGAGTTATTTAAACTCAGAAAACAAGAACTGAAAGGAGCTTCAATCGGGTTTATATTATTAGGAGCAATTTTTATTGGATTATTTATATTTACATTTATTACTTATGATAGTAATCAACAATTAAAATGGTATAAGCATAAGCTTGAGGAATTTATGGAAGTTACTGTAGATTCTATTGGTAACTATGAGTCCGTACATTATAGATCAAGGAGTGGCATCAAATTGAAATATAATGATTTGTGTAATGAGAATGACTCTTTAGATAATTTAGTTCTAGATTTAAATATCCGAATGAAACGTCAAGATAATCGATATCAGTCAAAGATTGATAGCTTAACGACAGAATTAAGTTTATTAAAAAGATATACCTCTTCTAATATTCAAGTGACTAAGAAGGGAAATAAAACTACATATGAGGTTATAAGTCCTAAAATAGATTCTGCTTTTATTTTATTAAATTACTATAGAGATAAATTAATTTACAATAAAGAAAATGATACTTGGACAATTAAGTGATAGAAAATTAATTATGCCCTATCATCTCCACAAAATCCAATTTCACTAACTCCCATTCCTTACCCATCAAACAAATAGGATCAATATCCTTATCAGCATAGGTAAAATCTGTAAAATTAGCAATAATCTGATCCCGATCATGAGTGTATTCATGCCGTTGTTGATGTAGTTCTAACATTTGAGGGATAGAGTAAGTATTCAAAAGTTCGTGTAAGTCCCAAAAGTCCTTTTTGCGACCACTACGAGAAACAACATCTACTTTCATGGCGACAACATCGTCAAGGCTTGCTATCCGAATATTATCTATCATATCGCAAGGATCAATTATCTCATCATGATAATATAGATCGACCTTTATATTTTCATCTTCCGATTCTCCGACATAGTATGAACGACCAAAACCGACAATATTTGATGTATCAGTACAGTAATAATATTTGTAGTTCTTTTGAAAGAAATTCTCATAAACAGAGAAATCCAAACTACCATAAGGAGCATTGGTAAACAAATCTATATCAACCGAAATTCTATGCCCTAAGCGTAAACTTAGGGAAGTGCCACCAACCAAATAGAACGGCTCAAATATAGAATTAACCATTATATCATTGAGAACCTTTCTTAACAAGGGTGTGACCGTTTCATAATGCAGTTTAATCGCCATTATCCAGATTTTTATTTAGTTGATAGATTATAATATCGAGTAATTTCCTCAATCTCATCTTTACTTCCCCTCTCAAAAACTCGCTTTACAATAGCATCTTTATATTTTCCCCAATTAATTTTACTAAAATCAACATCCCAAAATAAAGACTTGCGAATGCGAGGAGCTTCTGTATAAAGGTTTGCTAATTCTCTATCCTTGCATTGCTTTATATCATAGTGAGTTTGAAGAATAGCAAAAAAGCCGTCCTCAAACCCTAATGCCTGATCTATTTTAAGAGCCTGCTCAGTCGTTAAGTTACGCCTACCTGCTATAATTGCATTAATTGTTTGAAATGGAATAGCCGTTTCCTCAGCCAACACACGTTGAGTGAGGTTCTTCTTATTCAGTTCTCTTTCGATAAACTTTCCAGGATGAATGCCTTTTATTATTTCAATGAGATTATTCATAACAATGCTTTCTACAAAGATAAACAAATATGTTTACTTTCAGTTTGTTCTATCAAAAAAATTACTACCTTTACAATACCGCCACAAGAAGTTGTGAAGTAAGCAGAAAAATAGTGAAATACAATCGTAGCCTGAGTCAAGGACTACTTTTTAGACATCATTGAAACTGGTTTGTATAGCCAAGTTGAAGATATAAGACCCGTCCCAGCGGTGAGCAGTATAAAGAGAAGTTTCAAGAGTTTTTAAATAAGGGATTCTGAGTGATATTTCTACTTGCTCCAATATTTTAAAATATAGAGCTACAGCTAGAATTCTGAGACTTGAAAATAAGGCACCAAGTTTACCATCAACTTTTGAATAAAAGAT
>NZ_JAAKEL010000036.1 GCF_011039205.1 Dysgonomonas sp. ZJ279 | reverse complement strand
CATTTAGTCAAAGATCGCTTCTTTTTTTATCAACTTCAGGCGCTGCGTTCAGCGGTGAAGCGGGTGCAAAAGTAGAAAACTTTTAATTATACTCCAAATGTTTTATGAACTTATTTTGAAAATAATTAATGGGAAATAAACAAGGCTTTAAAAACAAAGACTTTAGACTATGAAAATATTTTTATTTTTATTTTTGGTTATTCTTATAATAACAGTTTTCACCATTTTTTATATTTTTACGACACTGAAAAAAAGAAAACCAACCCACACAATATGGAGCTATATTATTCCTTTTCTATACTTATAGTCATTGCGACCATCTTCTCTTATATAAATATCCGCTTTCTAAAACTGCCTTCAACTATTGGCATTATGGTAATCGCCATGTGCGTATCATTAGGACTTGTGGTAATTGGCAGTACAACCACTACGGAACCACTGCATAATTTTTCAACCTTAATAAAGCACATCGACTTCACCAAGGTATTAATGGGCTGTATGCTGAATTTCCTTTTATTTGCAGGAGCTATACATATTAACTTGCAGGATTTGAAAGAGCAGAAGTTTCCTATCGTAGTATTTTCATCGCTTAGCGTTGTAATTTCTACATTCGTGGTTGGCTTCGCTATGTACTATATAGTAAACGACCTCCTACCTCTACTTGATATACATTTTGAGATACCTCTTATATACTGTCTATTATTTGGAGCATTAATTTCGCCAACCGATCCTATAGCTGTACTGGCTATATTGAAAAAGGCTAAAGTTTCAAAATCTTTAGAAACGAAGGTTGCTGGAGAATCATTATTTAATGATGGAGTTGCTGTTGTCGTGTTTACACTTATCCTTAGTATTGCGCAAGGTGGTGAAAACTCTGCCGATATATCATTCGGGAGTGTATCGTGGCTGCTTGTAAAAGAAGTTGCAGGCGGATTGCTTGTTGGCTTTGGACTCGGATACCTGGCATGGCATGGTATGAGAACTGCTAATGACTATAAAATATCTGTTCTCATAACTCTCTCGGTGGTAATGGGTGGTTATTTGATTGCAACAGCAATGCACATATCGGGTCCATTAACTATGGTTGCTGCCGGTTTGATAATCGGTGACTCCCGTAGAAAAGGCCTTTCGAAGATGAATCAGGCAACATCTAATTACTTAAATGTATTTTGGGAATTGATAGATGAAGTTATGAATGCTATTTTATTCTTATTTATTGGCTTCGAACTATTACTGATTCCAGATCTTGGAGATTATTGGCTGGTAGGCATAATCAGCATTGTGGTCGTACTATTCGCCAGATATGTTTCTATCCGGATACCGACACATATTATTCCTTTCAAAAAGAAGTTTTCGAACGGAACGATCACTATTCTTGTCTGGGGTGGTTTACGTGGCGGGGTTTCAATCGCACTGGCTCTTTCTATAGCGGAAGGTGAACATAAACCTATTATAATAGCCGCAACTTATTTCGTAGTCGTTTTCTCCATAATAGTACAAGGTTTAAGTATAGGGAAACTATCGAAGAAGGTTCAAATATAAAAATGTGGATATTTAGCACCTATATATAAAGGTAGAGTTGGCAATTTTCTCTTTTTATTTAAATATCTTTGTGCCATTAAATGAATAATAAATAACAGTATAAATATAGATTATATATGAAAACACACCTCGCTACCAAATTGGCAATTATAATTGCAGGCATTATTTGTTTCGCTTCTTGCAAGGAGAAGCAACCTCAATTTGTTATTGAGGGAAAAATAGACGGTGCTGATTCAACTGTATTATATCTGGAAAGACGATCGCTGACGGAAGTAAAAACAATCGATTCGGTGAAAATAAGTAGCGATGGCAATTTCAAATTCGAAGAGGCTGCTTTGGGATATGCCGAGTTCTATTTGTTGAAATTGAACGGCCAAGTGGTTAATATAGCTGTAGACTCAACTGAGACCATTACCATCAATACATCAAAATCTAATTTTGCAACCGAATATACAGTAGAAGGTTCTGAGCAAACAAACCAAATTAAAGAAGTGACACTGGCACAATATAAATTGAGCCAAGCATTCAAAGATTTGAGCACAAAGTTCACGAACAAAGAATTATCTCAAAGCGAATATGTAAGTCAGGTACAACAAGCTATCGAGGACTATAAGAATTTGGCAAGATCTGTTATTAATTCCGATTATAAAAGTCTCGCTGCTTACTTTGCTCTCTTTCAGAAAGTAGATAGTTATCTGATTTTCGATCCAATGAATAAGAAAGACAGAATATTGTTCCAAGCTGTAGCTACGGCATGGGATCAATACAGACCTGAATCTCCGAGAACAGAGCAAATTCGGGAGTTTACCTTAACAGCTCTGGCGGAAGTAAAAAGATTAGCCAATCAGGAAAAGGCTCTTAATGAAATAGAAGCTACAGAGGCCGAATCCAGTACATTCTTCAACATATCGTTACCCAATATAAAGAATGAAGAGATTAGCCTTTCGTCTCTGAAAGGGAAAGTTGTAATTCTCGACTTCACCGCTTATCAGACAGAATACTCTCCGGCGCATAACATTTTAATCAATAATGTATATAGCAAGCACAAATCAGCGATAGAGGTATATCAAGTGTCTTTCGACTCGGATCTACATGTATGGCAAAACACAGCAACAAATTTGCCTTGGATATGTGTGAGAGATAGCAGATCTCTGAATTCTGAGCTATTGGCAAAGTTTAATATACAAGGTTTACCTACCACCTATCTAGTTGATAAAAACGGAAGTATAGTAAAAAGATTATCACCGAGTGACAACTTAGCCACCGAAATACAGCGAATATTGTGAAATAGCTAAAAGAATATCTGAATTTTGTGAAAAGATTTGGATAATACAAATATTAAAGCTTATATTTGCGAAACATACAAGCATAAAAGGAAAAGGAGTTCTGGCCTAAATCGGCAAGGATTCTTTTTCTTTTTGGCGCGTTAAACAGTAGTAAATGACGAACTTAAATTTAAATTATTATGGCTGCTACCTACATGACCGAAGAAGGTTACAAAAAGTTGAAAGAAGAGATTAATGTACTTGAGACTGTGGATAGACCTGCTATTTCAAAACAGATCGGCGAAGCTAGAGATAAAGGCGATTTGTCGGAAAATGCAGAATACGACGCAGCAAAAGAGGCACAAGGAATATTGGAAGCAAAAATCGCTCAACTAAAGAACTTGATTGCCAGTGCCCGTTTGATCAATGAAGATGCAATAGGCACCGATTTTGTGCAAATACTTAATAAAGTGACAATCCGCAACACCAAAAATAATCAGGAAATGACTTACACTCTTGTAGCTGAGAGCGAAGCTAACCTGAAAGAAAACAAACTTGCTATCAATACCCCTATTGCAAAAGGATTGATGGGCAAAAAGGTGGGTGATGTGGCTGAGATCAAAGTACCTTCGGGTATGATGAGTTTCGAAGTTATGAATATAACCCTGTAAATAGAAGGATGCCCAGTATTTTCAGTAAAATAGTTACAGGTGATATTCCATCGTACAAAATAGCAGAAGACGAAAAGTTCTATGCTTTTCTTGACATCAATCCGATGGCGAAAGGACACACTTTGGTTATACTGAAGGAAGAGGTCGATTATATATTCGACATTGAAGATACAATCCTTGCCGAAATGTCCGTATTTGCGAAGCGTGTGGCTAAGGCCATCGAAAATGCTATTCCTTGCGAGCGTATCGGATTAATGGTAATTGGATTGGAGGTACCTCATGCGCATATACATCTGATTCCGATCAATAAAGAATCGGACATGATACTATCTCATCCCAGAGTGAAACTGGAACAAGCTGAGTTTGACGAAATAGCTCAAAAAATAAGGGCGAAATTCTGATAAGAATAAAGTATCCGAAAAGGATAAGAGAAGGGATTGGTTCTTTATGAATCAATCCTTTTTCTTTTTATAACTATGCGTAATGATGACGAGATCACTCGTTTTAAAAACATTACAAAATAACACTCACAAAAAAAGGATGCTTTCATTTACGTAGAAGCATCCTTTCGTATTTTAATTAAGCTTAGTCTAACCTATCACATGCATTGCATCTAAAACAATCTTTAGTAAAAACAATGCAGCGATGATATATACCGTTGCTGACACATCTTTAGATTTACCGGCAAATACTTTAATGAAAGTAAAGCTTAGCATACCGAATACTATACCTTCGGCAATGCTATATGTAAATGGCATAAACACGATGGTAATAAATGCAGGTAATCCTTCTGTAATATCATTAAAATTGATCTTAGCCACTGACGATATCATAAACAATCCGACTATGACCAGTGCCGGAGCCGTAGCTGCCGCAGGAACCATCAAAAACAACGGAGCAAGGAATAGTGCCAGCGCAAACATTAAAGCTGTGCTAACGGCCGTTAAACCCGTACGCCCTCCTGAAGCGACACCCGATGCACTCTCAACATACGATGTGATAGTACTTGTCCCCAATACTGCGCCGATAGTTGTACCCAAAGCATCAGCAAAAAGGGCTTTCTTCATTTGGGGAAAATTACCTTCTTCATCTGCAAATCCGGCTTTAGACACAACACCGATAAGTGTACCAACCGTGTCGAAAAGATTCACAAAAAGGAAAGTAAATACTACGATCAGCATATCCAATGAAAGGATATGATCCCATTCGAACTGAGCAAATATAGGTGCAATAGATGGAGGCAGAGCAACTATCGATTTTTCGGGCAACGCTATATCACCAAGCGCAAAACCAAATACTGTAGCTACAACAATACCTATCAGTATAGCTCCATTTACATTTCTTGCAAACAATACTCCTGTCACCAGCAATCCTAAAAATGCAATCCAAACACTATGTTGGGAGAAATCTCCCAATGTAACTAATGTATTGGGATCGGTAACAACTATACCGGCTCCCTTCAAGCCGATCAAAGTAATAAACAGACCGATACCAACAGGTATAGCATCTTTTAAAACTTTGGGTATACTTTTTACGATTAATTCACGGACATTAAAAAATGTAAGAAGGATAAATATAATACCTTCTATAAATACTGCTGTCAAAGCAAATTGCCATGTGTAGTTCATTGTTAATACAACCGTAAAAGCAAAAAAGCTGTTTAGACCCATTCCCGGCGCCTGTGCGATAGGTAATTTAGCCAGAAAGGCCATCAGCAGAGTTGCTATTATTGTTGCCAAGGCTGTAGTTGTAAACAACGCCTCCCTATCCATCCCTGTGGCTGACAATATATTCGGATTCACTACCAGAATATAAGACATTGTAAGGAAGGTTATAATACCTGCTACAAACTCTCGACGAATAGTCGTCTTATTTTCAGTAAGTTTGAAGAATTTTTCCAGAATGTTATTCATTTTAATTTCGTCTTAAAAGTTCCATTTAGCGGCAATGGTCGGGTTTACATATACTACATTTTTGTTATAGCGGTAAAAGTTGTTACTAATTTCAATTTCGGTACCGAAAGATAAATTAGGAGTTACATTATACCAGAATTGAGGCTCGGTCAGTAAGATGATTTTCTTTCCACTTTCAAAACCGGCATGCGTACGAACCTTATTTTCTGTCCACACATCTAGAAAGCCAGATAGGGATACTTTATTCTTAAATAGATTCGCATTCCAAATACCTGTCCATTGAATATCATTACTTACTTTTTCAAACGAGTGATATTTATAAACCAGATAAGTACTCAAATTTACTCCTTTTATGTTTACAGCATAAGATGGTCCTACCAGATATGCATTCTCAATAGTAAAACCTGAATTATTGGCTGCCGACTTACCTGTTTTTCCAACTCCGCCATTAAACTCCGCATGAGCCATAATAGGTGACTTCCCCAATTTTATATCGCGTGCAATCTCCATGTAAGCAAGACCTATATTGCCTCTGCTCTGATTAAAATCCAAATCGACAAACATAAATGTAGACCCCCATTTGTCGGGTTTAAACATTTCGAATGTTACTGTAAAATAGTTCCTGTCAAATGAATCTCCATGCAAAGAATGTCTAGGATCGAAGTGCAACTGCAGATTCTGTGCTGAAACAAAGACTGTTAAAGCTAATAGACTAATGGTAAAGATGAGTTTTTTTATCATAGTTTTTTAAATTTTTCACAAAAATAGTCAAAAAAAGGAGTGTATACCAGACAAATCCTTTTTTAACAGACACAATTATTTACTTTGCTGTAACATATTGTATCAAAGCATATAAATAACCTCTACAATCAAACTTTTCGTCAAATGGAAAATTTTTCTCTCATTTTTATTTTGGATTATAAAAAATTGTCATATCTTTGCACCGCATAAACGAAAAGAACGGGATGTAGCGCAGTCCGGTTAGCGCACCTGCTTTGGGAGCAAGGGGTCGTGGGTTCGAATCCCGCTATCCCGACAATTCAAAATCAGAGAGTTAGATGAAAATCTAGCTCTCTTTTCTTTTTATACGTACACACAATTTGCACACAACTATTGAAATACAAAGAAAGGACTTGCCACCTATAAGAACTCTAAACGCAAATATTTACACTATCAGTTTTCATATTATTTCTTCTTTTTACATCTGATATACACCTTTCATAAAGAAAGAATAAACAAAGCAAGACTTTTCTAATAAATACGCTTTGAGGTACGAAAAGGAAGATTTATTAGAAAACCGTAGGGCTTGGTCTTGATGGTTTATTCTTTGTATATTTTTTTGTATAAAAGATGAAAAAAACATTCTTGATATTCGAAAAAATCATACCTTGGTTCATTGAAATATATCGCACAATTGGTTTATTTGCAAAGTGTCTTAGTTGTGATTTGCTTTCAAAATTGTATCTTAGTTCATTGAAATACATCCGAAACCGCCATCTAAGTATACGTAGTCGTGTTGTGATTTGCTTTCAAAATTGTATCTTAGTTCATTGAAATACATCGCAAAAAGAAGCCGCCGCGTCTATTGAATCGTTGTGATTTGCTTTCAAAATTGTATCTTAGTTCATTGAAATACATCTAGCCGTGTTACAGGGAGACATGAACGCGCGTTGTGATTTGCTTTCAAAATTGTATCTTAGTTCATTGAAATACATCTGATAACGTAAAAGCGCTATAACATGAGCGGTTGTGATTTGCTTTCAAAATTGTATCTTAGTTCATTGAAATACATCGTGTCTGTGTGTTAGTGCGTCTAGCGGGTGTTGTGATTTGCTTTCAAAATTGTATCTTAGTTCATTGAAATACATCAGCCTTTATATTAGAGTTTCCGCACCTTTTGTTGTGATTTGCTTTCAAAATTGTATCTTAGTTCATTGAAATACATCTTACTGCCTACGTTAGAGTCTCCGACCGTGGTTGTGATTTGCTTTCAAAATTGTATCTTAGTTCATTGAAATACATCGACCACGTTGTAGGAATGGAAGGCAACCAGGTTGTGATTTGCTTTCAAAATTGTATCTTAGTTCATTGAAATACATCAGGTCACCGCGTTCGCCGACAAGAAAGTAGGTTGTGATTTGCTTTCAAAATTGTATCTTAGTTCATTGAAATACATCTTACAAGCAGTGAATACGAAGCCATAGCGCGTTGTGATTTGCTTTCAAAATTGTATCTTAGTTCATTGAAATACATCTTAGCGCTAATTGATAGAATGTGTCATAGTGTTGTGATTTGCTTTCAAAATTGTATCTTAGTTCATTGAAATACATCAGCGTCTAGGCAAGAACATAACGGCGTACGTTGTGATTTGCTTTCAAAATTGTATCTTAGTTCATTGAAATACATCGAGTTGATATACTTGTAATCAGCATAACGGTTGTGATTTGCTTTCAAAATTGTATCTTAGTTCATTGAAATACATCAATGTCTCAATAGTCCGCGCATACGCGGGGGTTGTGATTTGCTTTCAAAATTGTATCTTAGTTCATTGAAATACATCGTATAATGGCATGAGAGACGCCCCGTCTTGTTGTGATTTGCTTTCAAAATTGTATCTTAGTTCATTGAAATACATCAGAAATGCAGTCCTAAGCGGTGCAGACCTAGTTGTGATTTGCTTTCAAAATTGTATCTTAGTTCATTGAAATACATCCCTTGCGTGTCGTCGTTCTTACCGATGTTTGTTGTGATTTGCTTTCAAAATTGTATCTTAGTTCATTGAAATACATCCAAATTGGTCTAGCAAGCTACTGAACGCCCGTTGTGATTTGCTTTCAAAATTGTATCTTAGTTCATTGAAATACATCTGATTAGTAGTAGCGTTGCGATCATTGATGTTGTGATTTGCTTTCAAAATTGTATCTTAGTTCATTGAAATACATCAATCCTGTGAAACCTTACATGCAGAATGCTGTTGTGATTTGCTTTCAAAATTGTATCTTAGTTCATTGAAATACATCCAACAAAAGGAAGCCCAACGTTTATACGATGTTGTGATTTGCTTTCAAAATTGTATCTTAGTTCATTGAAATACATCTTCGGTCGTTTTAGTTTCTGGGATAGGACCGTTGTGATTTGCTTTCAAAATTGTATCTTAGTTCATTGAAATACATCATGTTGTGCGAACAAAGCATGCGGATACCAGTTGTGATTTGCTTTCAAAATTGTATCTTAGTTCATTGAAATACATCATGTTGTGCGAACAAAGCATGCGGATACCAGTTGTGATTTGCTTTCAAAATTGTATCTTAGTTCATTGAAATACATCTAATAAGCCTGTCCTTTCTCAAGCCTTTGTGTTGTGATTTGCTTTCAAAATTGTATCTTAGTTCATTGAAATACATCAGCAAGGGCAGCGCGTTGATCATTTGTGAGGTTGTGATTTGCTTTCAAAATTGTATCTTAGTTCATTGAAATACATCCGTATAGCACGCGCCAAGAGTTTAGGATCAGTTGTGATTTGCTTTCAAAATTGTATCTTAGTTCATTGAAATACATCCTTCATCGGAAAGAAGACCGTCGCCAAGAGTTGTGATTTGCTTTCAAAATTGTATCTTAGTTCATTGAAATACATCCGAATAGCAGTTCATAGTCTGATACCACCGGTTGTGATTTGCTTTCAAAATTGTATCTTAGTTCATTGAAATACATCATACCACATAACAAGTATATGTATTTCAACACATTGCAAACACCATTAGCATTTGGAAAATCAATGTATTTCAAATAAAAATCCCGATAAATGTCGGGATTTTTATTTTCTAGAACAATTCAAGTTGTTGAGCTCCTGTTTTCTTTGATTCGGGACTTTTACCATAAAATAATTCCATCATTCCAAACTGTTTATCTGTAATACAGAGTATTCCGACATGCCCTTTTGCCGGAAGAAAGTTTTTCACTCGTTTGATATGTACATTTGCATTCTCGACACTCATACAATGTCGTAAATAAGTCGAAAACTGGAACATGGTAAACCCGTCTCGCTGTAAGTTTTTTCTAAAATCAGCGTATACTTTTCTATCTTTCTTTGTCTCGGTAGGTAGATCAAATAATACTAGAACCCACATAATACGGTATTGATTTAATCGGTCTTGCTCCATAATACCGACAGGTTACAATAATTCGGGATATTTAATTTTACGTAGTTTCCCTTCGAAACATTGATTTAAAGAGGCAGTTGTCTGACCTGCGGCAATCATCAAGGGACTTTTTTGTTTCCCCATCATCACATCTATGGTTGGTATTTGTAGCAGTTTGCTTTTTAACGAAGTCGTTAATTCGGTATAATCCTCGCCACTATCAACTATCGACAAAACTAATTCATCGACAAATGGACGATATGGTTCCATTATATCGTCTGCCAAGCAATAAGCATTGTATCGATTGTGGTGGTGTATGCCCAATGTAGGTAATAAACCACTTGCAACTAACGAGCGGGCAATAACCGCACGAAGAATAGCATATCCGTAATTTAGCAGGTTATTAGGTGGATTCTCTTCTCTGCCTCTTGTGAAATTATCAATCTGAGGAAAAGCTTCTTTCCAATAATATGCAGCTGCACGTGCTTCAAAGTTATCTGGATCGCCACTTTTTACTTCTCCTGCCCAGTGCATCATATTGCGAATATTACAAGACCTAAATTTCTTTAATACTTCTGCCTGATTGGTTATTTTGGCTTTGATGGTCTGTTGCCATAAGTTTTTCTTTAAAGGGTCAGAAGCATTAATCTGTGAGTTAAATCTTTCACTTTGTGTTTTGTTTCCGCATAATGGAAGCATCAGCCCTACAGGCATACGGCTACTATCGCAAGTCAAGAGAGCCGTATTGTTATCCAATAGTTTTTCAATAAGCCCATGTGTTAGGGTTATTTGTTTATGGTCGAGTACAACTACTCCTAAATCTTCAATCGGGAAGAGGGTTTCGCTTGCTTTTTTGAAGTTTTCAGGCAATGTATCGTTTTTCTCAACTTCGGGTAGTTTTATTACAAGCTGATTGTTACGCATACTGAGGTATGCAGGGTTTCCAAAGTAAAGTGTCTTTTTTATCATAATAGGTTAAATTGAGAGATTACCTAACCAATCTACATTTATTTTAATACAAGTATTTTGTATTTTCAAAGGTTTTTCTTTTGACTTTAGTTTCGTTTGTTCCTTTATAAAAATTTCGCCATGTTCAAAGGGGGAGCAGTCTCGATACGAGCCATACTCCACAAAGTGAAGCTCTTTTTTAGGAACAGCTTTGTCTTTATACATATTTTTTATTCTTTCTTTATCTTCATCTGATAATTCTTTGGCACAAGAAATGGAATTAGCATAATTATGAGGTATAAAAGAGCAATCTTTACCTGTGAATTTTACAACTTTATATAGACGTTTTGCAAAACTCATTTTATTCTCCTTTATTGTTATCCAATTTTTAAACTCATCTTTTGAGAAATCCCATATTGGATCTTCTTCGTTTATTGGTAAATAAACTAAATCATTTTGCTGTAATGTAAATAACACTCTATCTGGGGTCTCTTGAGGTTTTCCTTTTATTGGATATTTCTGTCCGTAAGCAAGCCTCGTTTCTTCTGCTATTTCTTGTTTAAAATTAAGGGTTCTATTTTTCAAGCTTCTTTTTGCTGTATCAACAGAATCATATAATGAAGCTATATCAAATATTCGTTTTTTACCCTTTTTATCTTCACTTTCCTGTATAATATAATTGAAAAGTAGTCCACTTAGTAATTGAAAAGTATACCACTAAGTGTCTCGGATGAGATTGGCTAAAGATATTTATTCTTCATCAGGTTGTAACATTTTTTTAGTTTCTTTAACTC
>NZ_JAAKEL010000035.1 GCF_011039205.1 Dysgonomonas sp. ZJ279 | reverse complement strand
TTCATAATGATATTATTGAGGTCTCAAACTTTATTTATAGTTGAATCTGAATAACAAGAAGTTCCTTCTCCAGCTTCAGTTGTTTGTACATCGCTACAACATTCATCTGATGGAGTTAGTTCCACAGTTGAGTTATCCATATTATTCCCCCCAATAAGAGTGACAGCAACAATGATTGTACCTATCCAAAGAAATATCTTTTGAAATTTCTGAGGTTTCGGACTGTTCTGTTTTTCCTCTACCTGATCCGTACAGCAACTGTTTCGCTTTTCACTTAGGTCATCGCCTGTTGAATCACAGCAGGCTTTCTGCCTTTTAAAGTACAGTTGGTAGTAACCGAACAGCAAGGATACAATAGCCAGAGCAATGAAGTATATTCTATATTCGGCAAAAAAACTAAGCTGTGATGCACCAATACCGATTGAGGCAAGAATCCCTGCTAAAATGGGTAAACCACAGCAAGTAACTAAGCCCAGAAAAGCCAGAACAGATGAGAATACACCTACTACTGTTGAGCCGATTGTTTTTAATTTATTCATATTTTGATTGATTTGAAGACTATTAATTATTGAATACTAAACACAAATAAACAAGTTCCATAATGTATCATACACTATAGAACCTATATCTTTTATCCGGTTAATTTATCTTAGCCACAGCAGCCGGATTGGGGTGATTTATTTTCATCCGAATTGTTTTCGGATGCCTCCTGTTTTGTGCCTGCTGTATCTTCTATTTTTACTTCTTTTGTCGGTAATGAACAGCAACTGTTTTCCTGAGTGGCAGCAGTGAGAGAATCCCAGAAGTTTTTTGATTTATTCTTTTCCATTTTTTGATTGTAAGCAACAGTAAGTATTTATTGCTCTGTTTTATAGTTATAACTACCTCTGGTTATTATACCCTGACAAAGTAATAAAAAGGTCTGCGACCTTAATTATATTGTCAATTAGATACTTATTTTTCCTGAAGCAACAGTCTCAGATTCTCACCTTTCAACTCCTGATTATACCAAGGGACAAGCACCATATTACCTGACGAGATACGATTGACTTCGTTAATCCATTTCTTTTCCGAAACAGCCCTTGCTTTTAAAAGAGGATTTTGAGTGGGTGTATTTATCATGCTGTTATTTACAATCCACCATTTATTTTCGATACCTGCACGTTTGAGATCTTCTCTCAAGCGTTCTGCTTCGAGAACAGGCGTAGCTTCGGGCAGGGTAACGATGATAACCTCTGTCTCATTCTTATCCCGTAGTCGGGGTAGCAGATTACGAACCGATTCGAGTATATCTCCCTGTGTTCTTTCCACCTCCTTGTGATAACTTTGAGTCGTATCCAACAAAAGCAATGTATGTCCTGTCGGAGCTGTGTCGATAATTACCACTTCTGTATCGGCTTTCCTGACAATTTCGGCAAAGGCTCTGAAAACAGCAATCTCTTTTGTACAAGGCGAACGAAGGTCTTCTTCCACATAGGCTATTTCCTCTTTGTTTTTCCCTGCGTCTTTCGCTTTTTGAATAACCTCATTTTTATATGCAGTTAATTCGGCTTCAGGGTTAATACTACTTACCGTAATATTATTTTCCTCCTGAATAATGAACTTCAGATGGTCAGCCGGATCGGTTGTCGTCAGGTGTACCTTTTGTCCTTTTGATGCCAGTTCAAGAGCGAGCGAGGCTGCCAGTGTTGTTTTACCTACACCGCCTTTACCCATCGTGAAAATTACACGTTTGTTTGTCGTGCTAAGGTATTGACCCAATTCTTTCAGAGTTTTATATTCGTCAAAAGAACCAGCATCCTGAGTATCGGGAATAATGTCTTGTTTAAAGAAACGGCGTAGGTTTTCTATTCCTGTCAGATTATAGGATCGGAGCGGAACATAGAAACTCTTTAATGAATCAAGATTTTCGGGTAACTGCTCCAACGCATTGGTTTGCTTATTATAAAGTTCGGTAGAAATAATATCGTTCTTATCCCCGTCACTCAACAATCCGTTTACCACCATCCATTGATTCTTAATATTCATATCCCATAATTCGTTGGATGAACGGGATACTTCCTGCAAGGGGGTATAGTCGGGTCGGGATACAAGAACAAGGGTTGTCAGCTTTGGATCGGATAGTTTTTCTACCGCTTCCATATACATTTCCTGTTTCTCACGCATACCCGATAGCTGACCCACATAATTAGCCGATGGCGTTTCGTTACTGATAAAGTTACCCCATGCCGATGGCAGTTCCAACATTCGCAGGGTATGTCCTGTGGGAGCAGTATCAAAAATAATGTAATCGTACAATGCCGATTTATCTTTACTGGTAATAATTTCCGAAAATTCATTGAAGGCTGCAATTTCCACGGTACATGATCCCGACAACTGTTCTTCAATATTCTTAATCATAGCTTCGGGCAGCTTTCCCCGATAAGGTGCTATAATAGATTCTTTATAATCATGTGCCGCATCTTCGGGGTTCAGATTAATTACAGTCAGATTGGGAACTTCGCTTATAAGACTGCCTTTATTGTTGAGCTGTGTACTGAAAACATCCTGTAAATTAGATGCAGGGTCGGTACTGATAAGCAAGACCTTTTTTTGAAGGTCTGCCAGTGTAACGGCTGTCGCACACGCCAGCGAAGTCTTGCCGACACCTCCCTTACCTGTGAAAAACATATACTTGGTCAGGTTTATTGATTCGGGATTGTATTCGATTAATTGATTCCTTTTCATATTTATTTAATTATTTATTGATTGTTATTCTTTGATTTCAATTCCTGTCCAAGCCGTTAGTTCAGCTTGTGTCGGATACTCTTTTTCTTTTATTACTTTATTCTCCATGATGGTCAAAGGGAAAATGTCAATCCCCTTATCACTCAGATAATCGTCTATATTTGGTATCTGAGCCAGCAAGTCGGGTTTCATGGCAACATTGATGCGGATTAGTTCAACTCCGTTATTTCTTAAAATATCGGCATCACGGTCAAGACGTTGTAGCTCTGAATAGGTTTCGGGGCTTGTTAAGCTTGTGGAGCAACAACCACCCATTTCAAAAATTGTAATTTTACGTGTCATATCATTTCTGTTTTATTGTTTTCATATAAGAAGTCGGAAAAAACTATAAAAAGACACATTTGGAAATAAAAAAAACGATCCATAAATTATGAATCGTTTATAAACAGTAAGTTAAGTATGGTTTTATTTTTGATTATCAGTCAAATTCTTCTCTATTTCAAGAAGAGGTGTGCATGTGATTTTAATATCACAATGTACAAAGTTTCCATTCTTATCATATACTATTTCACAACGCTCAAGAAACATTTCATGAAGCATCTTTCTTGCCCGTTGGATACGCATCTTTGTTGCCGAAAGTTTAAGTCCCAGTTTCTCCGCTATCTCTTTTTGAGGAACATTGTCGATATCACTCCATAAAAGGGGGATGCTGTATTCTTCGGGTAACAGTTTTACCATCTGAGCGATCAGTTCATCTTCCAGTTCAAATTCAGCAGGCTCGTCCGGAGTCATCTCCATTTGTTCTGTCAATTCCGAAGACGGTGACAGGCTTCGGAAATGATCTGCAATTACATGACGGGTGGTCTGATACAGCCAGCCTCTGAGGTGCTGAATCTCGGTATTATTCTGATATGCTTTTGCAAAACGGTACATCACTTCCTGTACAATGTCTTCTGCCTGCTCTTTATCTTCTACTTTAGTTAAAGCATAAGCGAATAAAGCATCATAGAAATCCTGTATCGTTTCGTTTATATTGCAACAGGTACTCATAATTAAATAGCTCTATGTAAATAATGAATCATTTTACTCTACAATCTCTGTCCAAGGGATTACAGCAAAGTTACCATTGGATAGCTCCCTCACTTTTTCTATCCATTGTATCTCGCTCTGAGCCTTTGCTTTTAAGAAAGGGCTTTGGGTCGGTGTAAGCAGCATACTCGAATTAACCACCCACCATTTATTTTTAATGCCTGCTCGTGATAAATCTTCCTGTAAACGTTGAGCTTCAAAAACAGGAGTCGTTTCGGGCAAAGTAACAATTACCACTTCTGTTTCTTTTTCATTACGCAATCTTGGTAGTAGATGCTGAACGGCAGGAGATATATTACCTTGTGTACGTTCTACTTCTTTGTGATAACTTTGTGTAGAATCCAAAAGCAATAAGGTATGACCTGTGGGTGCAGTGTCGATTACAACCACTTGATCGTCGGCTTTGGCTACAATCTCGGCAAAGGCATTGAAAACAGCAATCTCCTGTGTACACGGAGAACGTAAATCTTCTTCGATGTAGCTTAAGTCTGCGTCTCCCATCGTTTCACGAGCCTTATCCAATACATTTTCCTGATAGGCGGCAAGTACTGCTTTCTCATCGATATGGCTGACTGTTATTCCTTCGATTTTGGTATTTACATACGCCAGATGGTTTGCCGGATCGGTAGTACTCAAATGCACTTTCACTCCTTTGGCTGCCAGTCCACGGGCAATAGTTGCAGCAATGGTTGTCTTTCCTACGCCGCCCTTACCCATTGTGAATATAACACGCTTGCCTGAGATGTACAGGTCTTCGATCAGATTTTCAATCGTCTTAAAATCAGTTGTTGCGACTTCATCTACCTGAATTGTTACTGTCACATCTCTGTTCAACATATTGCGGATATTGTCAACGCCTGTCATATTGTATGAACGCAGAGGCACAAAATAGGTGGGCAGGTTCAGCAATGCTTGCGAGCGATTATTTAATGCTTTTTGCTGACGTTCGTATAGTTGTTTGGAAATGGTATCATTTTCATCATAATTCTCCAGTATGCCGTTTATGATGAGATTTTGAGCTTTTATATTCAGTTCTAATAATTCATTAGAAGAACGTTCCACTTCTCTTAATGGCGTTTCATCGGGACGGCTTACCAGAAAAAGAGTAGTTTGGGAGGCATCCGACAGGGTTCTTACTGCTTCTTTGTATATCCCTTTCTTATCTTCCAACCCCGATAGTTGACCCAAACAAGATGCTCCCGTTGTATTCTCATCGATAAAGGTATTCCAAGCCGATGGCAGTTGCAACATACGCAAAGTATGACCTGTTGGTGCTGTATCAAAGATAATGTGGCTGTAACCTTTACGTTTCTCTTCATTGGTTATCACATCCGAAAACTCATTGAAGGCAGCAATCTCAACCGTGCATGAGCCTGATAACTGTTCTTCCATATTGATAATAACGCTTTCAGGCAACTTGCCCCTGTATGGTCCGATCACGGATTCTTTGTATTCCCGTGCGGCCTGTTCGGGATCAAGATTAATAACAGTCAGGTTAGGTACTTCTTTGATGACTGTACCTTTGTTATTTAATGGCATATCGAACACATCCTGTAAGTTGGATGCAGGATCGGTACTAACCAGTAATACTTTTTTGCCCGAATCGGCAAGGTTTACCGCAGTAGCACAGGCAATGGATGTTTTACCTACTCCGCCTTTTCCGGTAAAGAATATATACTTGGTGAAACTTTCGGTGGATGGATTATATAATTTCATATCTTTTTTCTTTTTTAGGGATGAGAATTTCTGTTCTAGCCATTTTTAAGGATAGAATAATTATTATTAGGAGACTTAAATTGTTATTTCACTTTTTTATGATAAGCTCTTCTTCGGGAACATTGAGCCATTCAGATATCTGCTTATTGGTAGGATAAGCTTTTTTGAGTACAATTTCCCCATCGAGTGTGGTAATCGGAAAAACATCTGCTCCTTCTGCCATAAGGCAATTATTAATAACTTTGGTGGAAACATAGACTTGCGGATGGTCACGCAAATTGAAACGCTCAACGGGAATACCTTTTTTCTTGAGTGTTTCCAAAACTACTGCTATACGCATTAGTTCGGGATCAATATCAACGCCACACAATCCTGTCGGACAACAAAGCGTAGGATCGTATATCTTCATCACTTTTCGTGTATCTAATTTTAAATCTATCATAATAATTTATTTTGAATAATTTTGACTGATAATTGGTGCTTTTATAACTATAACAATCTCTTGCTATTATGTTTACCAAAGCAACAAATAGGTCTGATACCTTAAATTGTTATTGCTTTTAGTATTTCTTCTTTTGTAGGCACATAGCCTTTTATTTTCACTTCGCCGTCCACTACTACAGCAGGCAGAGACATAATATTGTATTTGACAATTTCGAGAATATCCTCTTCTTTGTAAACAGTTGCATCAATTCCCGACTCATCTACTACTTTTTGCACTGCCTCAAAAGTTGTTTTACACTTGGCACAGCCTGTGCCTAATATGATAATTTCCATAGCTTGTTTTTTGCTGTTTATACACTGATGATTATGTAATAAATACCTACTAAGATGAATATGGCTGATACGATACGTCTGAACCATACCTCAAAACTTTTCATCCGGTTGTAGAACTTACCCACATTCGACATACTGTAAGCCAGTAGATAAGCTATGATTATGACAGGCAATCCTGTTGCTACCGCAAAAACAAGAGGTAGTAATAATCCCGATGCACTGCTGATAGTCATTGGTATAAGCACTCCAAAGTATAGAACTCCACTATACGGACAGAAAGCCAATGCAAAGAGAACGCCAAGTAGGAATGCATTCAGGTAGCTCTTTTTCATATTCTTCTGGCTGACCTTCTGACTGATCTTATTCAATCCCGGAATATTCAGCTTTATTAAGTCAAGCATCAATATACCGATTATCACCAATGCAATACCCAAATACAATCCGCTGACGTTTTGGAGTAGTTTTGCAACCTGAAATTTACTGGCTCCAAAGTAAAATATCAGCCCTAAAGTGGTATAGCTGAAAGTACGTCCGAGCGTATAGAATATACCGCTAAGAAGCACTCTTCTTTTTTCGGTAATATCCTTGCTTAGATAGGCTGTCGCTGTAATATTTGTAGCCAATGGGCAAGGACTGATAGCTGTCATTAATCCCAGGATAAATGCCGTCAGTAATGGAATATCCGAATTGTCAACCAACTGTTGTAAAAACTCCATATTAGCTTAAACTTTCCTTGATTTTGGCAACCAGTTCTTTCTCAAATACCGCTTTATCATCTGTTCTTGCATAACGGCGGACAATGTCAGATACATCTACCGAATTATTCGTTTTCTTTTTAGTATTAACAATAACTACTGTTTGGGATTTTGCACTGTATTTGTCAACAAGTGCCTTATTGCCGGCATCTCCAAGAGCCACCTGTTTGAAAGAGATTTCGCCTTTTGTGAAGTTCTTTTCAATAATTAGTTTCACTTCCTGTTCAAGACTATTGCAGGCTGTAGCCTGACAACAAGGAAGTTGAGCTTTAAAATAGAGAACCTCCGCTTTATTCTTCTGAGCGAATACACCAGTGGTTATTAAGCTAAGGACAAGAAATAGGATTACTTTTTTCATCGTTTTATTAATTTAGATTTTTATTTACTTCTTCTTTAATCAGCTTGACAAGTACATCAGGTGTATTAATTGCGTTCGCAAAAGCCTGTTCGGTTAAGTTAACCGACTGATCTCCTTTGGCTATAATCAAGGCGTTCCACGAAACCTCGTATTTTTCCACCAAATCCTCGAATTGTTTATCGCTTGTATCTACTTCTATAAATTTTACGTTCTCATTTCCCTGATAGGCTTCTTTAATGGTCTTTGCGGTCAGATCGCCGACTGTAATACAGGTTTTACAACGTTGTTTTCCGTGAAAATAATAAACGTTTACGGTCGAAGCATCGGCAGTTGCAACAGTCTGTTCAGATGTCGTTGCTTCTGCTGTTTCTTGTTTGTTTTCTGTTTTTCCGCCTGTGCATGAGATTAGCAACAGGGTAAATAGTGAAAGTAAAAGTGTTTTCTTCATACGATTTATTTTTATTGGTTTATAGTTGTTCTGTTTTATAATACTTCTTTCTCAGCCAGAAGGCTATGTTTACTAAGGCAATCAATACAGGTACTTCGACCAATGGACCGACTACTCCTGCAAAGGCTTGTCCGCTATGTATTCCGAATACACCGATAGCAACTGCAATAGCCAGTTCAAAATTATTGCCTGTGGCAGTAAACGATACAGAGGCATTCTTGTCATAGCTCGCTCCCATTGCTTTTGTAACAAAGAAACTGATAAGGAACATCAGGACAAAGTAGATTAGTAGAGGTATGGCAATACGTACTACATCCATTGGAATTTGAACGATAAGATCTCCTTTTAGGCTAAACATTAATACGATGGTAAAAAGCAGGGCGATTAATGTAATGGGTGATATGGCAGGAATAAATTTCTCTTTATACCATTGTTCCCCTTTCATTTTTACCAATATCAGACGGCTTAGAATACCCATCAGGAAAGGAATACCAAGATAGATGGCTACCGTTTCGGCAATCGTACCGATAGATATATCTACGATAGCACCCTCGAAGCCGAATAAAGGAGGTAGTTTGGTAACAAACAGCCAAGCATAAAAACTGTAAAAGAACACTTGAAAGATGCTGTTAAGAGCAACCAAGCCTGCACCGTACTCGGTATTTCCTTCTGCCAGATCGTTCCATACTAAAACCATTGCAATACAACGGGCTAATCCTATAAGGATAACACCCACCATGTATTCGGGATAATCATGTAAAAAGGTTATTGCCAGCAAGAACATTAGAAATGGTCCTATAATCCAGTTCAGAATCAAAGAGGTACTAAGAATCTTTACATTGGTAAAGACTTTAGGTAGCAGCTTATAATCAACTTTAGCCAGTGGCGGATACATCATCAGGATAAGCCCGATAGCCAAAGGGATATTGGTTGTTCCACTCGACATGGAATCTATTGTGCCGGCTACCGAGGGAAAGAAGTAACCTATTCCCACCCCGATAGCCATCGCAATAAATATCCAAAGAGTTAAGTTCTTATCCAAGAAGCTCATCTTTTTTTTACTCATTTCCTTTTATCTCTTTTAAATAAAACTCATAAAACCCTTTTTTGATTTCATCACGTACACGGATATACTCGGATTGTACAAACTCAGGTGTGCCAACAGCATCGGACGGATCGTCAAAACCAATGTGTAAACGGTGCTTTACCTTGCCGATAAAGGCGGGACAGCTTTCTTTAGCTCCTCCACAAACGGTAATTACATAATCCCATTCGATACCAAGGTATTTGTCAACACTATCGGAAGTGTGATGTGAAATATCGACTCCCGCTTCTTTCATTACTTCAACCGCTTTAGGATTTAGTTTTCCGCTTGCATTTGTTCCTGCGGAATAAACTTCGAGTGACGCATCGAACGATTGAAGGAAACCATGAGCCATCTGGCTGCGGCAGCTATTGCCTGTGCAAAGAATAAGTACTTTCATTGTTGTATTATTATTTAGTTGTTTAATCATCTTGTTATTACTCATAGGTATGCCTATGCAGACGGTTTGTTGTCCTAAGTCGGTAAAGCTATTCTTTAAAAAGAAGCCATTAGCTGTAAGAGATACATCCGCAGTTAACTCTTTTATCCCGACTTCTTTGGCATATTGCTCAATATTTGACAACAGAGCTTTTGCGATGCCCTGTCCTTGAAAATCCTTATGAATAAAGAGAGTATTTAAATATCCATCGGGTTTGAGAGAACAGAAGCCGACTACTTTGTTTTCAATTTCACAGACAATAAAATATTCTTCGTTGATACGTTGTACCCAAGTGTCATTATCTTCTCCACGTTTTGCCCACAGATCAACTTGTTCAAATGTATAATCTTTGATATTTACGGATATGATTGTTTCCCGGTAGAGTTTCTTTATTTGCTCTATATCTTCTTGCTTTGCTAATCTGATTGTATTCATATCGTAGGGATTAATTTTACACACTTTCTATTCGCTGTTCGAGGAACTACGAATAGAAAAGACAAATTTTTTAAATGCTGCATTCTGCATCAAATTGAACATCTTTGAAAAATGTAGAAAATAGTTTTTGTGCTGTTTCCCAGTTTTTCCTATTGATGCAGTATTTCACTGTGGGAGGTGTAATTGTTCCCTGTATCAGTTCGGCATCTTTCAGTTCATTCAGATGTTGTGAAAGGGTACTTTTTGCTACGGGTAGTATTTCAGACATATCGCCGTGATAACAACAGGTCTGGCTTGCCAATAATTGTAGTATGGCTATACGCACAGGATGACCCATTGCTTTGGCAAAGCGTGCTATCTGCTCTTGTTCTTTGGTTAATTCTTTTTTCGACATAGGATATATATTATTTACAGTTCGCAAATATACGAATTATATTCAATTCGTAATATGCCGAATGGTAATTTTTAGATTCTTTATTGGTTTTGACGCTAACTATATAGGTATGAAATTTATCCGTGTTTATTATGTAAAGTAAATTTTACCTGAACATATCTATGTAAGTGTTATATCCTAATATTTTTTATATAAAAATAAGAATTAAGATTATATAATTTTTAGCATACCTTAAAAGGCGATGAATTTTCAAATTGTATAACTATGTCAAGGGAATTTGTCAGAATAGGTTATATCGCCAGACAAATCATCACTAAAAAAATAATCTAGGTTATTCTTTTGGAAAATGACACTCAAAAGATTTAGCAAATATCTACATGCCTGATTTAATTAACTCTCTTAGTCCCGCCAACAGATTGTCATGAATAAATGGGAGACGAAGTCTTCGGTATGATAAACTTTATCGGACACGCAAAAGTCCATGCTGAATATGTAGCTGTTCCGGCTTCACAATTGGCATTGAAGCCCAAGAACATCTCATCATTTTTATCGAAGAATGGTCCGATAGGGAAGCATTAGCTACACATTGCCGTATAGAACACTTTAGAAGGCTTGTTCCGGCAATTGATAAATTCCAATCGAAAAAGGGTACGGTAATTATTATGGATTTATTTTTCAGATAAGTTAAGATTCATTTTTTCGGATAACAATACCTCCTTAGGCTTGTTATATATAATATACTTCTTTATCCTTTCCGAATAACATCTCCTTTCGCAGAATTAGGTGTACTTTATAGTCTATAATGCGGTCACAAAAGATGCGATCGGAAATACTTCACTTATAATACCCAATAAGAATTAAAAATCTAACCCCTTATCTCATTATTTACAACTAGAGACAAGAAGCCCTCTTATTCTATAATTGTAGCATAACCATTAAAATAAGAAAACATGGAAGCGAAAGAACAAAAAACAGTTATAATTCAAGTTCAGGGAAATTGCTCAATGTGCAAGGCACGTATCGAAAATGCAGCTAAAGAGATCAGCGGTGTATCATCTGCAAACTGGGATCAAAAGACAAAGCAATTACACTTGAGTTTCGATGAATCCGATACATCAGTAGAGAGGATTAGTAAGGCAATAGCCAAAGCCGGTCATGACACAAATAAATATGAAGCAGACATAGCAACTTATGCCGCCTTACCTAATTGCTGTAAATACAGAAAGTAATTACAAATTCTAAATTGAATCAAAATGAAAAAGTTAATTTTAGCAATAGTAGTCACACTTTTAGCAATTGTATCATACAATCAGCCCGCCAGTGCCCAGAATCAGGATACCAATGTGGCATTACAACCTGTTTATCAAGCATATTTTACACTCAAGGATGCTTTAGTTGCAAGTGATGGCAAAGCGGTGCAAAGTGCCGCCGAATCTTTATACAAAAACATAGCAGGCGTACCTATGGATAAACTGGGAAACAGCCACACTATCTGGATGAATCTTAAATCCAAACTCAATTTCGATGCCGAACATATGAAAGGTACAAATGATATTGGTCATCACAGAGAGTATTTCATATCACTGTCGAAAAATATGTTTGAACTGATGAAAGTCGTTAAATACGGGAAAACTGTATATTATCAACATTGCCCGATGTATAACAAGAAAAAGGGTGGAGCAAATTGGTTGAGTCTGGATAAGGCTATTAAGAATCCTTATTACGGTGCCAAAATGCTTACCTGCGGTAGCGTACAAGAAACAATTAACAACAAATAAAACCCCCTTTATTATGGAAAATATGGAAAACAAACAGGAAATGCAACATAGCCCTAAAAATGAAGGGCATAGCGGCAACCATTCTTTAGCAATGTACAAACGCTTTGCAATTATGGCGGTTGTAATGTTCGCAGCAATGTATTTTATAATGTATGCTATGATTGACGGTTTAAATAATCTTATCCACAACATTAATAATTTGTATATGACCTTGCTGATGGTTTCTGCAATGTTGATTATTGAAATATGGATAATGAAGGGTATGTATGAAAACAAGAAGATCAATTGGGGCATTATAATAATTTCTGCTGCAATAGGTATTTTTTCATGGTTTGGTATTCGGGAGCAAATAAATGTTGGCGATAAACAATTTGTAAAAGGTATGATACCCCATCACGCAGCCGCAGTATTGATGTCGGAAAAAGCAAACCTTACCGACCCCGAACTGATACAGCTGCAAAAAAACATACTCAAAACCCAAGCAGAAGAAATAGAATTTATGAAGCGAAAGCTGAAAGAATTTGGAGATAAGTAAACAAAAAATATATACTCACTGTATATGAAAAAGATTAGTAAAATACTATTTTCGATTTTTGTGCTGTCGGTTACAATTCCCACGGTAAAGTCACAAAACATCAAGGAATATAATTTATATATCAATGACACCATTGTAAATTATACGGGGAAAAATAAAAAAGCAATTGCTGCTAACGGTCAAATCCCGATGCCGACACTTTATTTCACCGAAGGAGATACGGCAGTAGTGGATGTGCATAACAATATGATGCACGAAACATCTATTCACTGGCATGGTCTGCTTTTACCCAACG
>NZ_JAAKEL010000034.1 GCF_011039205.1 Dysgonomonas sp. ZJ279 | reverse complement strand
GCGGATTATCAACCCTATTAACGTGATTAGAGATTGCCAGCAACGAATTTAAGCGCGTAAGGCTCGACCATGCAATCGCGCCAGTTCCCGACCCGAATTGACAAAAACGGCTAAACTGTACATTTCTGTTTTCACCATCTTTGAATTTTAGAGGTGTTGTCGTTTGACGAATCATAAAAGTAGTCTGTGTTCCGGTCGATGATGATAAGAATGGTAATAATTCACCATTAACAATGACCCACCCATCAGTAACATTCGTGCCGGAAACAACACATCCAGATAAGATAACATTACCACCGGCATGGGAGACTAAACCTTTAACAATATCGGTATATGCTTCTTGCATATACTGGAGTCTGGCTTGATTAAAAGGAAATCCAGCCAGTTGACTAAAATCAAAACCTTTATGTATCATTTTTTATCTATTTTATATGTTTTACTAGCTAACTTGTACATGTCTATTATTGCTTTCATTTCAGCATCATTATATTGTAGATCGAGAGGTACATTTACAATAAAGTCTACACTTTCGGATCCGGATTCCTGTTCTGTAAAAAGATAAAGGTCTTCTCCACCTTCACCATCTATAAAAAGGTCTAGTTCTTCATCTTGAGTGAATATATATACCTGGTCGAAAAAATTACCATTACTTATATATATACGCCGTTGACTTGAATCAAACCGATCATTCAGAACTTTCTCCAGATAACATATTTGTCCTGTTATACCTAGGTGATAAATATTAGCAGACCTATTTTGCATAAAGAGATTATGTAGCCGGCTTATTGGAGATGTTAATACCCTTAAAAAAGCCATTATCAAGTCCTTTCGGAAAACTACAGGCAGTAGCTGCTGTATCAGCCTTATATAATTTATATTAAAGTATTTCATTGTAATATTTCACTTTGAGGTATATAATTTATTATTAGATTGGCATCATCTATACGCAGATAACCGGAATAAGGTTGATATTTTACACTGATATTCAACCAGTCCAACGCTCCATATTTATACCAGGCTGATACAACATGAGGAATAACCACGCCATCTACTTGCTGTAAAGCGTCAGTTAAAAAAGCAAGAACCAACTCACCATTAAAGGGTAAAATTCTTAGATAGGCGCGAACAGCATCTCCTACAGGAGTCATGGAAGTACCGTCTAGGCGGTGACCTTGTGAGTTTAGAACCAATGGGTTGTAATATATATCCAGTGCCAGCTTTAGCTGATCGGCTTTTTCACTTATGCTTTCTACATCGACACCGGCATATCGAAACCGTTCTATAAACTCGTCCAGTGCTGTTTTCTCGTCTTTGCTAAGTGGCTCCAGGTCGTTACCATTCGATTTAGCAGTTTTAATAATCAGCTTTTTATCACGTTCTACAACCGCTGAATGTGCCACGATCTTACTCTGTGTTATTTCTTGATCTGTACGCCCGGTATTATCAAACAGATCAGAATCGGGCAATAAATTAAATCCAAATTGAAAAGACCTAACCATATTAGCGTACCATCGGGTTGTACCTGGTTTAAGATTTCCAATTATATTATTTACTTCTATCCGGTGAAGGTCAAAAAGCTTTTCAAGCGTCCATATAGCAGATGCCACATGATAAAACAGAGTAGCCTCAAGTGATGAAGGTGAGAACTGATCGCTAAAGGTTTTATTATCTTCAAGTCCATAAAACACTTTAATTATACTGATAGAAATAAAACTATCTGTAATCTCATTATATATTTCGTTTATTGTTCTAGCCATATTAACTAACTATAAAATCATATTCAATGTACCAATACTCTATACCTTCCTGGAGTAATCCTTTATCTTCTGTAGCTGGGATAAGACCTTTTACATAAAAGAAATCAGTTATTTGTCGTTCTATTATGTCCGGATCCACAAGCTCCTGTCCCGGTTCCAAATAATCGGTAATACTCAAGTCGTTTTTTACAGCCAGATCGAAAATCCCTTCTATGGATCCGGATGCCTGAATAGCGACATCTATTAATGTCTGATTATCCTTTACTTTAATCATACCCGCCAATTATTACAAGTTTACCTTCAGGGTTAAATCCACATAAATTAACTGTTTGACCATCATCGCGAAGATTTACACGAACTTCGCGAAGTAGTAGAGAAGGCTCATCATCATCCAGGAATGAAGCAATACCAACACCAAGTAAAAGAGAGGGTTTAATTTCTCCTTTTTCGGATGTTAGAATAGTACGTTGGTTTTGATTTGTCACATCACCTATTACCAAACCACCTGTTATCAATCCATTTGAATCACGTCTGACATCGATTGCAATGTCGCCGGTATCATTTAATAATATGCCTGTACTCCTGTTTGCCATCAGTGTTTAATCTTTTTATTTTCAATGCCGGAAAAATTTTCTTTATCAGTCAACTTCTCCAGGTTTGCTACTATTGTTGTTTGCAGTGCAGCACCTCCATCGCTCGCACCTGGCACACCACTCTTAATAGCTGTTATTATCCCATCAACACGCGCTGTTAGTTTTGCCAACTGGGTAACAAGTTCCGGTGTGATCGATAGACCACCATTTTTACCACCATCGATAATAACACTTTCCAGATCTGACCACATCTCAATAAATAACTCATCAGAGTTACCAATTCGACTTACAATAACCGATGATCCGGACGCTGGTGTAATAATTATCCCGGCTTTAGCTTCAGAGAGTGAAGCGCGTTTACGAACACCGGGATAAAGCGTACCGTTCAAATCTTTGACATCTACAAAATCCTTATCAGGATAGTTGTTTACAACGTTAGCGATGAATGTACTTTCACCTTTATCACTAAGGTTCTTTAAACCTCTTAATACTTGTTGTTCGATTGTCATATCTTTATAGTAAATTCAACGGTTCGACGTCCACCACTCTTGTCGGCTTTTACTTTTGTCGAGGTTATATAATACGTACCATCACGTTCAGCATATTTAGGGTCACTCAACTCACCTTTCATACCTGGTTTAGCAAATGGCTGTAAAAAAGTCGTTATCTTACCTTCATATCCTGAATACCGGTATTTCTTTATTTCTTCTTTTGCCAGCTTCTCCAGTTCGCTTTTACTGGATACATTATAGAAAAACAAGGTTCTCAAACTTCCTTTAGGATCACCCACTTCAGCTTCAATTTTTGTATTATCCGGTTTAATCCAAACCGCTTTAATACGAAGCCTTACATCATCAGCGTTTCTGTATTTGAGATCATCATCCTTTATTGTATTCCATCCTAGCCGGTACTTTACAACACCGTGATCGATGGTATATGCTAATCCGGCATACAAGGTATTATCAGTAAAGAAAATAGTCATACCATACTTTTCTTTGACCATCTGCAATGCTTCGAGCCGTGTCATATTAGCCGGGATAATATATCTTGTAAAATTCACTTCAGGAATCTTATCATTCAGCACAATACCGGTATCTTTGATAATATACTGGACAACTTCTTTCATTGTCGTTTTAGTCCATGTTTTAGTTTCACATGGACTTCGCAATAAAAATTCGTACCCTTCGCACTCTACTTCTAAAGGAGTAGTATAGTTTAACCTGGAAATAAATCCGGTAAATTCTTTTTCAAGCTCACCATTGTAACCAAGCTTAACTACAATCTTGTCTCCTCTAGCAAAATGCTTTGCCGTTTGGACTATCTGACCATATTTGCCGTTGTTGAACTGCAACCGGGATGATGTAGGTAACTTTATTTTACAGGAAGAATTGATCTTAAACATATCAATCTCGATCTCCACTGAGTTAAAAGCCCCGAATGTCAGTTTCTTTCCATCAGCCCTTACTATCTCTATATGTCCTTCTAATTTCAAATACATTGCCTATTCGATTTTCAGTGCAAATGGTATGTCGCTCGATAAATCCATTTCAAACGCTTGTACGTTTCGCATGCCTTTTATTTCAGGAAATCTTAAAGAACGAATAACTACTTGTTCAGAAGTATCTTTCAACACTATGGCTGATCGTACATTCTGAATACCTAGAACAACGCCTAAATCATATAACTCTTTTAGTGCTGTTACATCGTCTTCAGGATAATCCATATCAATAGATACTATCAGCCCTTTTATATTTATATCCCAATCATTAACCGATATTTCCTCTTTTACAGTTCCCTGTCTGTTTACCAATGGTGTTTCTACAATTGTTTTTTTATTAGTAAATGATGAAACTGTATTTTGAAGTAGCATTTGGCTACGATCTGGTCGGATCAGCCAGATAGGTAGAAACATTTCATTACCATTGTTATTATTGGCATAATATGGAACTGATAATCGACTGTACTCACGTCTTTCAGGTACCGGATCAAAACTATATTCATCAGATGAAGTATGCTTCTTGAATATGGCATTCTCGATCATCGACTGTAAAGAGAATAAGAACGGAGGTGCCGTATATCCCCAGACACGTCTAAATATATCTGCTAAATCATGTTCATTAAATCGATATCCGTTTTCCATTATTCAAAAGCTAATCTATTGGCACTATTTAATACTTGAGCTAATGCTTGCATCATCAAAGTCTTTACTTCATCGGCACCTTGAGACATTGTAACCGGATTGATCGTTATTTGCCCTACCATTTCTTTATTTAAGATCACCGTTATGTTAGTAGGTCTAGATCCACCCCCGGCAACACCTTTAATTTTATCGCTTGGATCATAAGTAGACGTTGGTACTACAGGTGTAACCGGCTGTTGCAAAACTGTTGTCGGTGTAATGCCTGAAGGTTTATCCGGTTTGTCCGGTCTAGTTGGGAGTGGTTTATCTGGTTTGTCCGGGGTTAATGCTTTACCCTTATTGTCACTACCTTTCAGAAACCGGTAAGCACTTTCAATGCCATTAAGAATAGGCATTACAACATTGTCAAATAACCAACCCAAGCTTTCCACTAAGAAACTAACTACATCATAGAGCATACCGGCAAAAGTAGCTACAGCACTAAATATATCTTTTAATAGTTCTGACCTGGACACAAATTCACCGAGTTTCATGCCTATGTTTTTTATTACATTCCAGGTTGTTGTTAGTAAGGGTAAATAGTGGTTTCTAAACAAATCCACTATGGGTGTTAGATAAGACATCCAGACTCCTGTACTACCTGATGCCTGGTGTATCCAACCGACAATATTTTGTACGCCTGTTGTCAGTGGTGGTATTACACCTTCAATAATAGGTAAGATACTGGATGCAAAATCCAGAGCCATCGATACCAAAGGCATTAATGCAGCCCCGGCACTTATCTTAAATTCATCCCATGCACCAGATAATTGCTGAACTTTGCCGGCTGGTGTTTCAGCTATTTTACCCAGCATATTATCAAATCGACCACCTTCAGAAGTTGCTTGTTTAAATGCCTGTTGTACGGCTGCAAAAGGTATTAAACCTTTTTCCATTTGTTCCTTCAGCTGACCGATGCTTTTACCGGTTGTCTTGGATATTTGTTCAAGTGGATTAAAGCCGGCATTAACTAACTGGAGTAAATCCTGACCGGTTAATTTCCCGGCTGCTTTAATTTGTGAGAATGCCAGTGTAAGGCTTTGTAACTTATCGGTATCACCCATAGATACATCACCGAGCATTTTAAGATTATCAAGTACCTCTGTACTTTGAAATCCGAATCCCATCATTGTTTGAGCATTCTTAAAAACCTCGCTACCTAGTATTGTATCTTTTTGTAGTGATACAAGTTGCTTGGTTAATGCTCCTCCAGCCTCTTCATTGCCGGCTAATACGTTGAATGATGTTTGTATTTGTTGACGCTCAAGCCCCTTACTGATCGAATCAGAAGCGAAAGCTGTAGCAGCAGATAGTAGGGCTGTTACACCGGCAATACCGATCATACCCTTCATGCTACCACCCAGCATACCCATCATGCCACCACCGCTGTCACTTTTGCCTTTGCTCAACATACCACCGCCACCCATGCGCCCCATGTGGCTATTAGATTGGCGTTGCAGTGCTTCAAGTTCCCGACGCGCCTTTCTTATTTCACCTGGGATCCGGCTGGTTCTAATCGTATTCTCAACCTCTCTTATACGATTTTGTAACTGATCATAACTTTGCCCTAATACTTTATTATGCTTTGCCAGATCAGAAGTTACAGGCTTCACCCTGTTAAGGGTTTGGTGAGCTTGCATACCCACCTTATTCATCCCTTTGGCAGTAGAATTGCTAACTTGAGATACAGTTTGTTGCATACTATGAGCAGCCCGGCTTGCCTGAGCAAACACAGGAGACAACATGTCCCTGGCTCTTAATATATATTCAACATCATTCATCTGTTAGCTTTATTGTTTTGCTCCTTCTCTTTTTCCCGGATATAATGTAATTGAGCGTACTTTGCAGCCCATTGTTCATTTGTCAATAGCGAGGTATCAATACCTAAGTAATATTCCATCTGGGTTGTATGCAAGCCAACCCAGTCATTACCTACATTCTCAAATGCCTCGCTTAGAAGTTTTTTAGTTCAGCAGTTTCGTACTCGATCAAGTTCCCGGCTGACATACAGGCACCCACATATAGTTTATTATTTGAACGGATATCTTCTGATCCACCAATCCAACAATTAACTAACACAGCTTCACCTTTTTTATACATATCACCCATATTCATCTCAACACCATCTGTTGACCCGCCATCCATCGACATTTTAAATGATGTGTGTCGCAAGGCATAACTGATAACATTAAGATCAGGTGTTCTCACATACCCTATATGTCCACCAACTACAATACCATGAACACCTTTATTTTTTGGATCGGCTTTCCATTTATCAATTTGTGCCTGATCTACTTCTCCGATTAATTTTTCTTTAGCCATATTCTTTAATTTTTAAAAAGGACTTACTGTATTGTATCTTATACTTCCTACATACATAGGTGTAGTTATTTCCATAAAGGTTTTACCCTGTTCCATTGCTTTTTCAATCTCCTTGAAATAGACCCTTTGACATACATCTACTACAATCTTTCCACCAGGTTTATTTTTAGGGGTATAGGAATGCACAATAGTTATTGCCGGTAAACTGAAAGGATCATTACCCGGCGAGGAGGCTATAATAGCTTCCAGTTCATTCTGGAGAATTGTTATTTCACCTTCGTATGCTTTATTACCAAAGCCTTCATCAGCCGGCTCATCACCTTCAGCATAAATAGCTTCTATTTCTCGTGACTTCTTATATTTGAATCCACGAACACCGGTGACGAAACGACCACCCATAAACAATCTATATTCTGACCAACTAAATGCCATATTCTTTTACTTTTAGTTTCGTTTATAATTATTCGTTCTTAAATCCAAGAACGACACGAATAGTACTTAGATAGCCTTTAGGTACTATATCCAAATATATCTTTTGAGGATTACCGGCTAAAATATCTACTGTAGTGTCTACAGTTGCAGTAAAACGCGATATTTCGCCAGCCATAGAAGAGTTAACCTGATTCTCTATTCTATCTTTCAGGTATGCAGCTACAGAGTGGTTGAGGGTACCGTCATCATTAACCTCTACATCATCATCCAACTCTTCAATATAAGTGTTGTAGGCTATTTTTGTAGCCTTGTCAATCACTCTTATCCGAGCTATGATATTTAAGTCATCTTCAGGAGCAGTAGCAGTAAAATCACCGTTAAAGAAGTATCCTGATTTAGTTGGAAACTTACGTAAAATGATAAACTTTTTACCATGTATTGTCTCAAGATCTTCACGCATACCAACTTCAACACCATCACTCAGATAACCCGATTCAATAGGCAATGCACCATTTTTAACTCGTGATATCTTTCTTTGAACCGGTTGATTTGCGATACTTCCTAGTACCAAACCTACAGAAGCAGAACCATCGGATTTGGTTGAAGCCAGTGTAATAGCTGCTCTGTAATTACTTTCTGTACTTAAGTCTCGCAATGAATCAGCATCACCGGTAAATTTGCGACCTTCAATAACAGAGACAAATGGCATTATTCGCTTCTGATACTCTGTAGCTAATACTTGAGCTTTAATCATTGCTGAATAAACTTCACTATCTAACCCATCGAGAGTAGTTTCACCATCGGTGACACTGGTTAGCCCTAGAGCAACAATTTCACCACCGGCGGTATTTAAAATAACTCTAGCCGGGCATAAAGGAAGATCAGTATCAACAAGGTCAGAAAGCTTTGCTGTTGTTGCTGTTACTAGTATCCATAACTTTGCACCGGTACCAGCTCCAGCGTAAAATTCTGATATGTGCCTGAAGGCATCTTTATTTACGCCGGTGGAATCTATTCCAAGTGCATTGGCACCATTCGTACTGAAGATTGAATAGGCTTTGTTTAATTCAAGCTTACCCGCAATGGCAATTCCTGGTAGAATAATTCCACAAGTATTGTCGTTTGTTTCAGCTACCAGCCCTAAACCATTACGTACTAATTCTATTTCTACATTAGGTAGTCCCATTGTAATTATTTTTTATAATGTTCCAGTGAACACTTATTTTTGCGTTCGTAATCTTCAGCATAATCTTTACGGCTAAACCAATAGCCAGTATTAGGACAACGCCAGATTTCTTTTAGACTTTGAGCCTCCATGTGTTCTTTAGCTTGAGCCTTAAGATCAATTTCTTTAGATAACGATTCATCATTTGTGACCTTTTTGCTAGCTGTTTCTTCCTGATTATCGAGTAACTGATCAAGTATAGATGGTAACTTTTCAGCTACAACCTCTTCAGGTTCGGTTCCGGTTTCTGCTGGATCCGGGATAAAGTTTTCTTTTTCCTGATCACCCGGTACTGATTGTTCTACTTGAGTAACATTTTCAGCAACTTTCTTAAGTTTTGCCATATATTGAATTTGTAAAAAATTACTATTAATAATACGATTGTTATAGGAACAAGGATTCTGAATCCTTTGATTTGAATAGACTGCCAAACTGTAAGACCTACTGTTTTCTGCTCTTTCGATTTGGTTACAAGTGCCGTGTTTTCAGACTGAAAACGATACACCTCTTTTGTTAATTGCTTTATCAGAATATTGAGGCTATCACAGTTGGCAGTAAATTCTATTCCTTTATCTGTTTTTTTGACCGTTCCTGTAGCATTTCCATCTTGTGCTTGATATGAAGCCCCTACAGGAAGGTTATCTATCTGCTCCTGACTCAGTGTCATTGTCGCCGTTGTCTTTGGAGTTGTCAACACCTTCGTTGTCTTCTCTATGCGTTGAATCTCGCGGTCGGTTAGCTCGTGACTTAATAACGTTTCCTTTTCTGTTGTTTCCTTCTGGCTTCTGCAACTCAATGCGGATAGGGCAATTAGAAAGGCTACGACAGTTATACATTTTGTTAATTGCATTTTGAAGCTTATTTAAGTATTTGTTAGTAGTCTCATTCTCTTTTTGGAGCAATGCCAGGCGTTTTGTTAATGGCTCAACGACATCCTTTTGAATGACTTGTAACGCTTTTTCCAATACATCAACCTCAATTTGCTTAGTATCTACCTTCTGTCTTTTTCGGGTTGAAAAGTACGTTATTAAAGCAGCTACAACTGCTGAAAACAATTCGCCTACATATTGATCCATACTACCAGGTTATTTAAGTCCTATTTCTTTTTTCCAAAGCTGAACATTGAAAGAAGGACAAGCTTTGTTCGACACTTCATTATGTCCTATTATTTTCACATCAGGGAACCGAGAATGAAAATCCTTAACATAAACTTCAAGAGCCTTCTTTTGTGATGGTGTTCTAGTGTCACCACCTTTACCACCGGCATATACAATGTGCCTTGCTTTTGAGTTATAGCCTACAGCACCGTTGGTTATTTCCCAAGGATCTACATTTGCATCCTCATTGTTATTTACTAGCCTTTCTACCCGACCATCTAAATGTATCAAGTCAGTATATCCTACTTGTTTCCACCCATTACCACCTTTAGATACCGGCGATGTGTGCCATTGCCTGATATCATTCGCAGACACTTCGCGACCAGCTGGTGTGTCTGTACAATGGATGACTAAATATTCTAATTTGCTCATTTATGAAAATTTAAAATCGTTTACTACTTTACTCCTTATATCCGGATCCGGTGTTGGTATAAACATACCTCCCTGTTCTTTGTGGCTATCGACTGTTGTTGTGAAATCAACCCTGTACAGTATAAACCGGGTACCGTATTGTGGCTTAAATTCTGTCAATCTTACAAGTGGAGTCATTCCCGGTACTGCAAAACCTTCAAAGGTTTGAAATACATCATCCATCCGATCCAAAAGATTAATCGTTTCGTTTTCACCTTCAGCGCCATCAAAGCTATCTGTCACCAGATCGAGATATAGATATATGCTGATTACGCTATCTCCTTTTTGGTCATGTTCAAGTAAATTGCTGAAACGGATATCACCTATCTCTATAAAAATTGCCGGCAATGGTATAGGATAATTCTGTACAGGCGCGTGCATTTGATTCTTTTGCAAATCTCGGAACTTGAGATAAGGCATTCCTTTTATTGCCTGATCACGTAACGGCTTATATATCTGGCTTCGTTTCATAATCTCTTTGAAATAACCGGAACGCTATGGCACGTTCCGGAAACAAAATAAAAAACTAAACTTATGCTTTATCCATATAGATCATTGCCGAATAGCGTTGAGCGCTCATTTGGAAGTCGGATTTAAACCGATGTTGGAAACCAAATTCTTCAGCACGACCTGATGTATTTTGAGATTTTACCTTACGAAACAATTCAAACATACCACTGGCTCTGAACACGGAGGCTCTGATAAATACAAATCCAGCTGGCACGATATCATTGGTTATAATAGTTCCTTGCGGAGCTTTTATCCTATTAACTATATCATAACCGATTTTGAGTTTTTGGGTTGATTTATGAATTTTAAAACCATAGTATTCAACAATAAGAGGTTTTATTGTACCGTCATGTCCCAATCGTTCCATTTGCCCTTTTAGAATGCTATTATTGTTGACCAGATCCCACCACATATCCGAAGGTAACACCAGGTTACGCCCTTCGTCCGGGAACTCCTGATTATCACAGGCACGAGCCAATGTTACAATGTCATCTAAACACAGCACTTTTAGTCCCTCACGAGTAATTATGGTGGTGGTACCGTCTGTATTACGGGATATCCCTGTAGAACCTATCACGATACGTTTGTTACCGACTGATTCGGGCGTCAAATTATGCGCGGAGTCTTCAATTTCTTGTCTTACAATTGCATTAGCAGACTTTCTTGTATAAAATTGAACCTTTTCGAATGGTAGTGCATGTAAGAAGATATTACGTAGTTTATAGTTTTGGCTGTCATATACATCCAATGCAACTTTATGTACGGTTTCTTCAGGCTCAACGCTATCGATATCTGTTACCCTATTTTTATACACAAGAGGATCTTCTCCACCTTCAGGAAACACTAATGTTTGACCGTCCTCTACAAAAGAACTTAAGTCTTCAGCTTCTTTTAACCAGGTATCGATAGCCTGGTACTCCTCTTTCAATGAAGTAAGGAATACGATTGTTTGTGTATCCAGCACCACCGGTGGTGCAGCAATAAGCAATCCGGCTGCTGAAATAGGTTGTCCCAATACCATGAAAACACATCCCATCAGGAACAAAAGACATGTCATTACTTTTAAAAATCGTTTCATATTGAATTTTCTTTAATTAATTATACTTTTAAATGGCTTCGTGAAGCACTTCGCACGCTTCGCACGCGTTTTTTATCTACTCGTTATACAAATACACCATTGGGTGCGCTGGATGCTTGAAAATCGGCTTCAAGCTTTTTAAACTTATCCGGTTCATTCTTCTCCATCATTGACAAAGCGTGTTGATCCTTTCTGAAATAATCGTAATAAGTCCAGTTGGCACGTTCATCGGCATTACCACCACTATTGTTATTGCCATTTGATAAGCCGACTACAAAAGATTGTACACCATCTTTACCGGTTTTCATTTCAAGAACCTTTTTTGTACCATCGTAATCCAATATAGCTGCTGGACGATAGATCGACTTTTCAGCTTCAGTAATTGCAGCTCTGTCAAAATGAAGTTTAATCAATGCATCTGCATTTACTTCTGCTGAGTTTGTTTCGCTTGATGGTGAAGGTGTTTTACGAGCCTCTAGCATCGTTTTAACTTCAGTATAATCTACAAAAGCCAATTTTTTCAATGATGCTACTTCACCATCTTCTACTACACCACGATCCACATGGCGATCGACCAAATTTTCAGCAGTTAATTTTCGTTGATCATCCAATTCTTTTTGAATTTCTTCAACTGTTTTTTCTTGTGCCATCTCTTTGTTTTGAGTTAATAAATTCAATTTATATTCAGTGCCTTCAGGTGTAGAAAGTTTAACGGCGTTTTTTTGTCCTGGTACTGTAACAATGCTGATCTCCAGCAATTCACTTTTAATAAGAGTAGGGTACTTTTGATCAGGTAACAATAATTTGGTATTACTGCTAACTTCAATAGGAAGGACATGGAGACTAACTGCATTCATAAAGCCGTCTTTATACTTCCAAAACAATTTCACAGCATCCGGATCATTCGGATCAAACTCAACTGTACCTTTCAATTCCTGACCTTCTACACGTATATTCTTCCATTTACCTACAGGAATCATATCCATTGCGTGCTGTACACAACAAACCGGGTTTTTAATAAAACCGGATAAATCAATACCCGCGACCAATAAACGCCATTTGTAGCGGTTTACAGACTCATCTGTAATAATAAAATCATACTCCAGGACTTCTGGTAATTCTCTTTCTTTCTTAGCCATTACGCACTTATTTTTTGACAAAGTAAAAGAGACTAAGTCAGCCTGTCAAATTGGGTTTTAATCATTAGTAAAATACTACTAACTAATCAGTTATATGGACTTTTATTTAAAAGCCAATTTGCAACTGGCTGCTACATTTCAAACCTTTGCATATATAATTAATTATAGAAAGTATGGCACAATGGACTAAAGCAGAAAGGGAACAACGGATTCAATATGCGAAACAACTGTTTTGTAAAGTGTATAATATAATTGAAAAGTAGTCCACTAAAATAATTGAAAAGTATACCACCGGTTAAGTAAAATCCGCTAGAGCTTCTAATAAAGCCCTGCATTTTACTAACAAATATTAACATTATAAATTCCTTTGTGTATGAAACACTAACACAGAGGGTAAAAT
>NZ_JAAKEL010000033.1 GCF_011039205.1 Dysgonomonas sp. ZJ279 | reverse complement strand
ATGCTATGCTAATGATTTCGGCAGGTGTTCCTATATCCGATATTGCATACAGATCAGGATTTTCATCGGCATCTTATTTTACAAAATGTTTTAAAGAGTTCTATAAAACAAGCCCTACTGATTTCTTGAAATCAAATAATTTACCAGATTAATCTGATCAATACAAAAAAACTTAATAGCTATTTCATTTACGTGTACCCAATTTGTTACCAATGAAGTATTGGGATAACGCCATAAACTAAAATTTATTTGTATATCAAAATACATATAAAATAGCTAATGTCACCTTTTCTCCATAAACGTAACCATGTAGCACGAAATTATCCTCAAACACGAAAAATCCAACTACGTTGTTTTTCTTCGGTAAAATAGAAAACAATCTACTGTTGATACAACTACATACCTCCATACATATTATTTTACAACTTTCTTCCCTCATTTTTCTTTATTATGGGTTGTTGTAATTGCCTTTGGCTTTCCTTTTCTTTCTCTGCTTTCGGCAATCTCGGATCACCCCACGATTCTTTATACTCAGCATCCGCCTTATTCTCTTTCCATAGATATGGATATTGGTAATTTACTCCTCCCCACCACTTAACCTTAGCTTTGGTAACATACCCATGCTCTATCAACATCTTATCCCTGATCCTCATCTTATACTGCCCATATTTAACAAACTCATCCGGCTTTTTATAACTGAAAAAAGCTTTATTGCTTTCATCATTCAGGAAAACATACGAAGAAAACTGACCACTCCCATCCCTTTTGTTCATGTTCTCCAGATATATAAAGCCACCCTCTTTCAAAACTCGCCACTGATCCCGAGTTAATTCGAGACCGCCAATAGCAGGTATCTTCGGTTGCTTTTGGACTTGTTTTGGTTCTTGTATTTGTACCTGTTCAACTTGCTTTTTCTGTACCTCAATGTTATTCAGAAACTCTTTTTGTAAATTTCCAAAGCTAAATTTTCGATCGATTTGTGAACCCTTAAAAGCAATATTCTCATACCGGAACGATACACCCTCAATCTCATTCGTTGTTCGTTTGTACTTATAATCAATCTCAATTCCGAATTTCTGAAGACTGAATCTTAAATCAGCAGGATTCTTACAAGTTGGCAAAACCTCTTTTATCGCATCATGAATATAATACTTCACCTTATCCGGATTGTCTAACTTCTCCCGCTTAACCTTCTCCTTTCCTTCCCCATAAGTAAGACCATGCTTATCTTTCAGCTTCTTACAGACCTTAATATTCCGCTTATAATCGTTGTTGACCGAGATGAGTTTTAAGTTATTATCGATACGGTTATAAACAATATGCATATGCTCATTCTCCGTATTATGATGCCTGACAATAATATACTGCGTATTCTTAATACCAATTTCCTCCATATACTCCTTTGCCAGTTGAAGCATAAAATCATTGGTCATTCTTGCTTTGTCTTCAGGCGAAAACGAAATGGGGATATGTCCGACAGGCTGCTTTATCTCCTTCCTGCCCGAGCGTTGCATGGCGAAGCTGCGGATAATGCTTTTGGCACTATCCGCAAACACTCCCTCTGCTTCCAGTAACTCGTGTGAATCGTTCAACACATAACGCACACAACCCTTGAACGATTTCCCTTTGATATTCTTAGCGATCATTCAGTAGCCTCCTTATTTGTTCGGTTATCATGATTACCTCCATAGCTGAGTTGGAGAACCCCGATTTGTTAGCCTGTTTAGCAATCTGGTTCAGGTTATTTGCCATACCCGAAACCTTACGCATCAGGTCTAACTCCTCCAGTGTAAAGTGTGATTTTATACTCCCCTTCAGTGTCATCTCCCGGGCATACTGAGTCGCCTTCATTCCGAACTTTCCTGCTTTTTCTTTCACCGAATTAAAATCTTCTTCCGTAAGCTTTAAGTTAATCGAAGTCGTAAGTTTGCTCTTTTCTTTTATTGGACGCCCCCTTTTGGTGCTCTTTTTACTACTTCCTTTCTTATTTTCCATAACATTTGTGTTTAAGGTTATGGAATAATATCGGGTACATATTTGTACTCGGGCGATCCGGAACAAAAGTGACCACCGGGAGATAAAGTGCAGGCTTGCTTTGCAGCCCGGTTCTTTTGCGACCATCGGGAGCGAAAACCGTCGGCTGCCCGGTGACCTCATTTATTGCGACCAACGAGAGCAATAGATGAAGCAAAGGATAAATTCAAGGGACGCCGGATTTATCTTTAGCGTGGTCACAGCCCCGCAGGGCAAGGTATGCACGAAGGGAACTCAAAAAGCCTCGGAGAGATTTTTGGGTTACCCGTGCGATTACCTTGCTCCTTTGACGACGAAAGAAAAATAAAGAGGCGGTAGTCTCTTTATTTTTTGATTCGACGGCAACATTTGCACACAAGTTTGGGCATAGGGCTAAAAAGCCCGGGTTTAGCAATGCGGTCAGTGTATTGCCTCTTGCTCTTCATGGGTAGGCAGAGCAGTTTGATAATACACTTTTGTAAGCAATACTTGAAAAGTAGTCCACTACCATAATTCTGAATAATGTTCTCATTTTTATACTGTTTAGTATACATCCGACATGGCTGTATACCACAAATGTAGTCTGTAATCCTGATACTTATATACCTGTTGACACCTTTGCCGTGGGATGCTTTTATTTACTATCTATGCACGGTTGTTCGGGTTACTCTAACTACTCTTGTTAGTAATATTACCTGTATTACATTACCAATATTACCAAGAGTTTATTTATCTTTAAGGTCAGACAAGTTTATAGCCCCTCTTAATCTCCCCAAAGGGGAAAAACTGCTCCCTCGTTTGAAGGCTTGGGGAGGCTTCCATAATAATAAATAGTTGTGTATTAATTGTATGTATAAGCTATAGTTTTGATTTTTGATATAAATACCTATTTTTACTTTTACTTATAATGTGGTAATATGGATGAATTTGATTCACATACAGAATATCCGGATGTTCCCGAGACTTTCCGGGCAGTACAGCAAAGCCTAGACAGTTTTGTAAAGGTAAACTATGAGACGGCTTTGGGTATACTAGCAGGCACAAAGCTTACAAGGGAAGATATTACCCTTTACAGGGGAAAGATATTCGATATTATCCGTAACAACCCTCCGCTGGAGAGTATTCCCCGATACTATCGTGACGGTCGAGAGGACTACCTGTGGTACAGTGATTTTTACGATGAAGCTACCAAAGAGGTGTTCCACCGCTACAATAGATTTCATATACCTACCTCCGAAATAACTCCTGCCAACTATGCAGGGGAACTGGCAAAAATCGATTTACCCTACTTCAAAGAACTGGTAAACCTCGTCAGCCTCGAACAGCTGTGTATGTATTATGAACGCCGCACACAAAAGGAGATTGACAAGGAAAAAGAACCCGAGCCGGAACCTGAGATTGAAGTAGCTACAGAAGAGTTGCCGGATAAAGAACAGTTGGTGGAAGAAGTCGAGGAGGTCGAAGAAATAGAGGTAAAGACAGAACCTAAGCCTGTAGCTAAATCCAAACGTGTATCGGGAAAACGTTCTTACAAACCCAAATTGAATAGCAAACAGTACTCCCTGCTGGGTGAATGTGTGGAGGTTATAAAACTATTCCGTTCCCCGGTGAGTATAGCCGATATTAAGAAGTTATTACAAGGAAAACTTTTAGGCTCTTTACAGGTTAACAACCAAAAGACGCTGGTTTACCTTTTGGAAGAGCTTGCCGACAAAGGCTATATCAAAAAGACATGGATATCTGTTGCCGATGGTAACAAAGACTTTATGTCATTCCGCAGTAAAGGCAATGAACTCAGATACGGAGATACACCACACTATATTACCATGCAACAGTTCCTCAATAACCGAAGTCGCAGTAAACGGGAAGCTATCCGTGGAATGGATAGTGTAGAGGATATGATCGAGCTGATGGAAGAAAACAGGGATAATTAGTTAATAAAATATAATACATACATATTCCCTGTATTTTCTATAAAATATTATCATTTTCGTCTATAAAATATTACATACTGTATATCAGATGATTATCCCCAAAGTATAGACTTGTTACTACTACCAATCCTCTTATATCTCAATACACTATCCATGTAAATATACCTGATAATCAATATTATACAAGCCCAACCTGTTAGGTAATGCTGTTATGCTCACAGGGCAGGGATAGAACTTGTTTTATCTTGCACCCGATTTCGGAAGCCCCGATATGTAACGTCGCATATTGATTATCCTTCCGGAAGATTGGGATTATGGGTAAAGCCAACCGGATAAGAGATACATGAGTGTATATGCACTGAGTGCTTCTCAGCATTTAGTATTGAAGCCTACAGAAATAGCTGTCGGTGTTAGTTAACATATTTATTAATATATAAAACAATTGTAAGATGAGTGATACTATAGAAAAGGATAAGTTGGAACCGGACAAAAAGGATGTATCCGAATTTTTAGAGGATAGCGGATGAGTGCCTCCTAAGGCAAAGCCTGCCCGCAAGAAAGATGAGGAGGACTATGCCCGGCGGTTTTTGGCAACACGGAAAATAAAGGATTACACGCCGGTATATATCAATGTACGCATGAAAGAGAAGTTGCAGACGCTTGTTTCATCGCTGCAACATATCGTACCGGAGATAACCCCGACCATCCTGCTGTCGAATATCCTTGCCGACCATTTGTCGGTAAACCGTGAATTAATTACCCGTGCTGCCAGTGAGGGGTTGAAACGTTCTCTGGCAAGCACGTTTAACAGTGATAAAGAACAAATTTAAAACTTAACATGATGGAAATTGTATGTGTAGATCTGTCAGCATGGGAATTGCTGAAAAGGGAGGTAGTCAGACTGACCTCGGAGATGGCTGCCTTAAGGGCTTTGTATTGTTCCAATCCCCGTGACGGATGAATAGATTCGGCAGATGTCTGCCATGTACTGGGGATATCGAAACGGACTTTACAGACATGGAGGAATAAGGGTAAAATACCTTATTCGATGCTCGGTGGTAAGGTTTATTTCAAAGAGTCGGATATTAACGAACTGCTCCAAGAGGGCACAAAGCGAAGGTAATCTATGGATAAGTTTATCAATTATGAGTCCGAAGAGTTTAAGGAACTTACAGGACAGATAGAGCAAGCTCTGAATGATGTGCAGGATGTTCGTGATAAATACCGTCCGGCATTGGCAGATGAACGTTACCTGAATGGGGAGGAAGTAATGGAATACCTCCATGTCTCGCCCCGGACGCTGCAAACCCTGCGTGATAAGCGGATGATTTGTTATACGTCTATCGGTGGTAAGATTCTTTATCCCGAAAAAGAACTGCAACAAGTGTTGTATGATAACTACAGGTCGCCGGAGTTGCCTTTTTAAAGGAAAGGTAAAGTGTATATGCAGATTCTGAGGTAAGGGAGTTGAAGTTGCCCCTATATTAAAAAACAGGCATTCCTGATGTAATCAGGGGATGCCTGTTTTTATGTTGATGCTATGCGTCATCGTCGGGTCGGTCGTTTTCGTTGCAGGGGGATTAATCTTTGCTTCTTGGAGGGGGAAAAGGCAAGCCTCGGGACGAAAATACGACCCTTCAGGGTGGAGATTTTCGTTTCCGACCCTTTAGGGCTTCGGGCTTGAATGTTCACACGAGAAGAGGCTACCTTCCCTGCAATGGAAATGACTGGCACGGCTTTGTTTTAGTATCTGTGAATTATTTATCCTTAATACAATTATTTTGTTATTCATTTCCTTTTTTGATTGGCAGAATCAATAAACCGCATTCCTTATTGTCCGTATTGAGCCGGATAAGACAGTTGTTTACTACCCAGCCTTGAAGAACCGCATCGCTGGGGTATGTCCTATTGCAATACTCTATGCAATAGGTGATATCCACTACATCGTCCAAGAACAGGTATACACCTTCGCACATATTATTGTAGTCGAACAGACAGACTAATGTGGACGAGTCAAACCTAATTTCGAGACTGGTCTCTTTTTTGTCTTTATAGGAATAGAGAATCTCGTATTGTTCCCGACTGAGGAATACGGATTTAACGGTTTGTAAAGACGCATTTATAGCCAAACGCCCTAAAGTAATCTGTTCGGAATAGGTTTTGTATTTGCCTTGATGTATGTTTTCCATAGTATTTTATATTTATCCGATGGACAAAGGAAGTTTACTGACAGGCTATAATCTATTAAATAGGATAATATGATATTGAAAATGAATATGATATTATTTATCTTTTTGTGTTAAAATATTATGTTGCAAAATAAAAAATTACTCGGATTTAATTTCTATTTTTGTATTAAGGTCTCAGACCTTTTTATTGCTTTGTTACGCACAACAGCAATAGCGTGTTAAAATTCGAAAGTATATCATTAAATACTTTCATTTACTTAATAGAATCATATACAAAGAAATAAACATATGGAGGCAGCGGTTAAGAAAAGCAATCATGGTGCTAACGTGAGACGTTGGAGAGAATGGCGTAACATCAATCAGGATGTTCTTGCCGAACAGATAGGTGTGTCGCAGGCGACTTTATCGGGTTATGAAAAGAAGGATAAGATAGAGCAGGAGATATTGGAGAAGATTGCGAAGGCGTTGGATATTCCCGTCGAGGCGATTACGGAACTGAATGACGGTGCATCCATAAATATATTTTCTGGAACATGGCAAGATAATTCTTCTGCAAATGGTTATATACATACTCAGAACTTCAATCCTATTGATAAAATAGTTGAGCTTTACGATGAAAAAATTGCTTTATATGAACGGATGCTAAAGGAAAAAGAGCAAGCGATTTCTTTATTGCATGATGTACTGAAGGAGAAGAAGTAAGGTTTTTAAAATCAAAGAATTAACCAATGAGTTATTCTTTAAATATGTTATCAGATCCAAAATGGCTCAAAAATAAATTGGCGAGTTAACAAGTGATGCACGAATGCCTGCATTAACGAGAGGTATTTAAAAATATTATTACCCCAATCGCACCTATTGAAGTCCAAAACGAAATAGTAGCCCATATTACAGAGCTAAAAGAACAAATAAAGCCCTAAAAGCCAAAGCCGAAACTAACCGCTCTACTGTCCTAACCGAATTTGAACATCAAATATTTAATTGATTATGAAAGACAAAAATTCATCAGAACTAAACCTTGAAAACATTATTATCAGTGCCATTGATGGCTTTTTTAGAGGATACTCAATTGGTCAACTCAATAGTCGGGTTGATTCTCTTAACTATGAATTTGAGCGATTAATATATGAAGCAAATCAAATAATCGGATATATTAATGCACGACAATTATATGGATTGCCAATATTTCAAGAAGAAATTGATAACCTTAATAATAAAATTAGTGCGATTTATCACATAGTATCGGAGTTGGATAATACCAAAAATCAAAGAGCCCGAGAGATAGTAGATGCGTTAAGTCATTTTGCTCAAAAACTTATTGCTCAAAAATAGCTTACCAAAATTTACGATTGTGTGGATCGAAAGTAATTACGTTCATTTTAAATACACTCAAATAAATATTCTCAATGAATAAAAAAATAACCACCCAACTTGACAAGTGTATTGAAATAGGAAATTCAATTGGTCAATCTTTACCTAATTATATTTCAACTGGTCAATGTAATAGAGAATGCAAAGGTAAAAATTCATTTATCACTGAATTAAATTCTCTTATAGGCTTATTAAATTCATCTAGACCTCACTATTCAAAACAATTACAAAGACGATTATCGCAAATAAATCTACCAAATAGTCACTGTGTTGAAAGATTTTCATTTGATGTCCTAATGTCCCTTTTAGAAATGCTAGTAGATGAAGCTAACAATGAAAGGTCTAACAAAAAAATATTCATTAGCCACTCTTCAGAAGATACTATCATTATATCTAACTTTCAAAAAGAGATACTCATGCTAGGTTGCGGGATAAAAGAAACTGATATTTTTTGCACATTAAATAAATCAGCGATTCAGACAGGCGAGGATTTTAGAAATGAAATTATTAGAAATATGAAGGATTGTGACTATATATTACTAATGATTTCAAAAAACTATCAAGAGAGTGAGGTATGTATTAATGAAATGGGAGCTGCTTGGGCTTTAGATAATAAAAGAGTACTACCATTTGTTTTTCCAGATATTGCATTCAACCAGATGGGATTTATGTGTAATGTAAAGCAAGGTGCAAAAATCAATGAACGAGAAAAATTGGATGAGTTTTATCAGGAAGTAATTGATTTTTATAAACTAACTCCTAATTGGCAGAATTTCAATAAACGTACAACTGATTTTATTTCCTTGTTAAAATAATCATTATATGAGCCTCATAAAAACGTAGTCAAAATTAAACATAAACTCTTATGCCTCCGTCCTATGTAAAAACAGTTAAGCAGCAGATTTTTTATCAGTATGCTAAAATCATTTCCGAATCTTCAGGCTTCGGTAAGACAAATTACGCAATGATTACCGACCGTTGGAAAAAACTCTGTTCGGGCGAAATTCATTGGTCATCTAACGTTCGGGAGTGGCTTCGGGAGAAAGAGAATCCTTCAGCTTGTATCTATTGTGGAGAAGAAAAAGATTTAACTATCGAACATATTTTGCCACGCTGTTGTGGAGGCGAGGACATAACGGATAACGTCGTTATGGTTTGCAAAAGCTGTAATTCGTCCAAAGGGGGCAAACGTTTGTATGAATGGCTGGGATTTAAAGCTAAAGATAAGCACCACCGAATCGCAGAGGGTAAATATCTGAAGTACTTATACTCGTTGCATGAAAAACGTGGTACACTTGATGTAAGCAGCGTAAAGGAGTTGTGCAGAGCTTGCGATATGCAGAAATGTTGCGAGAAAGATGATTCTATAGGCAAGTTGTCTGTTTATTGTATTGAGGGATGCTTTTGTAAAAAGTAATTATGAATACTACGCATTATGAGAATGGTTCGATCTTCTTTTAAAATCAAGAACACCCAACTTTATATTTAAAAATGTAAAATTGGGTGTTTTCTTTATAATTCCTTGATTTTAAGATTTTATCTATAAAAAGAACAGATAAGCCTTAGAGTAAAATACAAGGACCTACAGCATAGAAGTTTGTTTCTTACCTACCTTTCCGATATTCCGAAAATCAGATTGAGGTCTATCGGTTTCAAGTTGATAGGTATTGCCAATCTTATCGGTCAAAGCTGCCATATCCTTACTGATCTTATCATTCGTGATTTTGGCATAGATTTGTGTTGTCAAAATACTGGAATGACCTAACATTTGAGAAACGGTTTCAATAGGTACACCCTGTGACAGGCAGACTGTCGTAGCCATTGTGTGGCGCGCAATGTGCGAGGTAATTCGCTTAGTAATACCACACAGTTTAGCAATACGTTGTAAACAACGGTTCATATTATCGCTATGGCTTGGTACAGGAAATACAAAATTATTCTTAGCTACAAGACGGTATTGCTCAATCAGTTGTTTGGCTACCGGCAATAACTTCACATAAAAAGTAGTATTGGTCTTTTTACGTTTGGCTATTAGCCACAATTCTCCGTCAAATGAAGTTTGTATATCATCGAAGGTCAGTTTCTTTACATCGGAATAAGCAAGCCCGGTGAATGACTGAAAAACAAAAATATCCCGTATTTGCCGTTGCTTGTATCTTCTGAGTTCCACAGTCATAAAGCGTTTGAGTTCGTCTTCGGTCAGATAGCCTCGGTCTCGGGTTTTGGCTTTGAAACGAAAGCTGGCAAAAGGATTAATATGTACATATCCCTTACGTTGAGCAATCAACATAATTTGCTTGAGCTTGGTTACGGCAGTAAGTAAAGTACTGCCTGCCAGTTTACGATCTTCTAATAAGTAAGCGTAATAGTCTTCGATAAACTGTGGTTCGATTTCCTTGATTGGGATATCAGAAAGAGAATACCTGTCACGCAGAAACATTTCTACACGCCTGCGGTTAATCAGCAGTTGTTCATAAGAACCTTCCGTACGGTCTTTACCTACACGTTTACTATAGCTTTCGTAAAACTCGTCAGCGATAGAAAACAGAGTGCGAAACTCATCCCCAAAACCTAGATAAGCGTTTTTGACTTTCTCGGCTGAAACAAAAGCATCTTTATCGCAAATGCTTTGGTATTGCTTGCCGATTTGGGTTTTGATGTTGTCTAACTTCTGATTGATCTTTTGTGCTTCAAGGCTTTTGCCAGCTGCCCGGTTTGCTTTGGTGTCCCAGAGGTCGGGCTTGATGTTTAGCTTACAGCTAAACTGGGCGATGGTGCTGTTGACTGTGATTCTTCCCATAATTGGGGCTTTGCCGTCAGGTTTCAAACTGTTCTTTTTCAGATAGAACAAAACTTTAAATGTACTTCTCATAACTCTAATTTTTAATTACAAATTTAGTTTGTTTAGAGTTATCCGGTGCTATGTAAATTTACGCAAAAAACTACATAATAGACACTTGCAATCAAATAGAAAAAGTTACTCAGGTAACGAGTTGGTAACTGAAATCACCGTCAACTTTGCTTTTTGATGCTTTTATCCCTCCGATGTCAAAAAGAACTGTCTTTATAATCCACTGATTAAGTTCTTGTTACCTCCTTTTGCTTTGCCTCTCCTGAATGTCTGCTGTTTCCTTCAGGTAAGAATTTAGTTTTTGGTTACTCATAACCGGTAATAAGACATTCTTACGTATACACTCGGGATGACCGGCATATTTATCTATTAATCCCTGAGCCGGTTTAATAACAGGTATATTGCACATATTTCCTGTCTTCTGGCGGCTCTTACGAATCCAGAGTACTTCGTTGCTGTCTTTGATCAAATGGTCTGGAGTTAATTGCTGTACATCTATAAATGAAAGTCCGGTCATGCAGCAAAATACAAATACATCCCTGACTATTTCCAGCCTCGGTATTGAAAATGTTTTGTTTCTGATCGTCTCTAGTTCTTCATAGGAAAGAAACTCCACATTTGATTCTTCGTGCCTGAATTGGATATTGGCAAAGGGGTCTTTCTTTATCCAGTCATTGGCTAGTGCAATACGGATGACTTTCTTCAGGTTTTTCAGATGTTTTATTGTTGAATTATGCTGCAAGTTTCGTTGTGTCTTCAGGTAAAACTCATAGGTTGTTACAAACTGGTGGTTAATATCGGATAGTAATATATCGTCTTTGTGATATTGATGAATGATATATTCTTTTAAGCACTTGATGGATGTTTCAAATTTTTCAACCGTTGATTCGGTGTAGTCTTTACCTATAAGTGCATGGCATTTATCATTATGTTCCTTATATACCTCCAGAATGCTTTTATGGTCTTCATCGCGTCCATGATATATATCCCTTATAAGATCGGAGGTTATATGCTTTCCATCGATTTCCAGTTCCCTGTGAATTTGCAATATCCGTGCTTTGACTGTTTCCAGGTAATGATTTAACTCGAGTGCGATGCGTCCTTTGCTATTACAGGATTCTTTGGCCTGATTCCAATACGCTACAGGAACACTTCTCTTTATTCCGATTTCGGCAATCTGTTTGTTTATAGTTACACGCAGATAGATGGGTGCCTCTCCGTTTTTCAACAGTTTAGCCTTCTTGATAATAAACAATAAACTGAATGTGTTTCTTTTGTCTGTACTCATAATAAGAATTTTTATAAAATTATTAATTAGAGTTCAGTTGAGACAATGACAAAATCTGACAATTGGATGACAAAATCCGACAGCAAAAAGATAATTTGCTATGGAACTAAATTCGCAAGGATATTTCTGAGATATTTTAGCCCCACGATTTAGGTTTACAGTCCTTAAAAAAAGGAAGTAAGTTTAAGCCAATCTCAGGACAATAATACCATTGATTATCAATGGTATATATTCTTATCCGTGGGGCTAAATCCGGGAAATAAAAAGTCCCACGAATAAGCCTGTGAAAGATACCTGAAACGGCATCTTTTTGCTTATGTGGGATAAAAGAAAAAGTCCCAAAAGTATTAACTTTCAGGACTTTGCGATGTTTTGCATCTTGCTTTGGCGGTATGGACGGGACTAATACATATTTCCTATACTTTTCTTTATTTTCTAATAATTATTGATTATCAAATATTTACAAAATATTATTTTCCCTAATTTATTGTGTTTTTCAATAGTTTTTATAAATTTGCAACACAAATGCAACACAACTTTTTTATGGCTAAATACTTTGTATACATTAAGAAAGACTATGATTCAAAATCAGGTTTGACTCCACTTTATGTTCGTTATAACTATGATAGGACAAAGCGGACTTTAATATCAACTGGATTCTCTATAAAATATGAGCATTGGGATGATAAAAAGAAGTGTGTGAAAAGGGCTTGTCCCGAGTATGACGAAATAGAAGTAGTCTTGAATAAGATATATATGCGTCTTTCAAATATTTTAGCATTTGCTAATGAGAATGATTTAGATCCCACTATAGATTTTATACTTAAGGAATTGGCTGTAGAGCGAGAGTACGAACAAAAACAAGCTAGAATAAACCTGTTTGACTTACTTGAAAAGTATATTGTAGAAAAAACACCTATGGTATCTGTCGATCAAGTGAAAGACTACAAGACCCTAAGGAAACATTTGACTAACTTTAAAGAATACTCCTCGCAACCCGTTACATTTCGTAACCTGAATATGAAGTTCTATAATGAGTTTATGGACTATCTTTCTAATAAAGCCGTAAAACGTGATGGAACAGTCGGATTATTAACCAACTCGGCAGGAAAGGTTATTCGATTATTAAAAGGCTTTGTGAACTATCAAGTTGCAAAAAAAGTGATTCCACCAGTCGATCTAAAAGTGTTCAAAGTCGTAGAGGAAGAAACGGATGCTATCGCTTTAAATGAAAAAGAACTAGGAACCATCTATAATTTAGATTTAAGAGAAGATAAAGAATTGGAAGAAATACGGGATGTATTTATTGTTGGATGCTACACAGGGCTTCGATATAGTGATCTTTCCACTCTCACATCTGATCATATTGATTTGAATATGGAAGTAATCAGCCTTAAGCAACGCAAGGTGCATAAAGCCGTTATTATTCCAATGATTGACTATGTACCCGATATTCTCAAAAAATACAATTATGAACTCCCTCAGATAAGCAGTTATAAATTTAATGAACGGGTCAAAGAAATAGGGCAGAAAGCTAAGTTGAAGCAAAAAGTAGAAATCGTCCGTAAAAAAGGGAATACTCGTGTAAGTAATATTTATGAAAAATGGCAATTAATATCTTCTCATACGTGTCGACGTTCGTTTTGTACAAATATGTACCTCTCCGGATTTCCTGCCGAAGAGCTAATGAAAATATCAGGACATAAAAGTCCTGCTGCATTTATGCGATATATCAAGGTCGATAATTTTCAGGCTGCCAATAGGCTTAAAGCGTTGAGAAATGGCTTGAATAAGGTAAAATAATCTATTATATAGAATATAATTTTATTTTAATACGTTGTAATATATTCGAGTATAAAAGAATATTTGTACATTTGAATAAATAAATTCAGTTATGGACGATAAATTTGCATCTTTAGAGAAATATAACTTCTGGAACGGAAATGTTCCTGAATTGGGATTTACCCGTAAGGATTACACCGATAAAATTTTTGATTATACCGGAAATAAGTTAATCAAGGTATTGGTTGGGCAACGTCGTGCAGGAAAAAGCTATATCCTTCGCCAAATAGCACACAGACTGATTAGTGAGGGGGTTAATCCAAAAAATATATTCTATATCAATAAAGAGTTCACGGATTTTGATTTTATTGGAAATTATAAAGATCTCGGGACTTTACTCAATCTATATAAAGATAAGTTACAACCTTCGGGGAAGGTATATCTTTTCATTGACGAGATTCAAAATGTAGAGGGATGGGAACATTTTGTCAATTCTCATTCTCAGGATTATGTAGATAGCTATGAAATATTTATAAGTGGGTCTAACTCTAAGATGTTATCGGGAGAACTGGCAACATTATTATCTGGGCGATATGTGAATTTTGAAATATTGCCGTTCAGCTTCAATGAGTACGTAGGGATAACGAATGCAACTGTTTCAAAGCAAAGCTATATTGATTATATGGAAAGTGGAGCTTTGCCAGAATTATTCGTTTTGCCGAATGCGGAGACAAAACGCAATTACATATCCGCAATCAAAGACACTGTACTTTTACGAGACATTATACAACGCCATAATATCAAAGATCCCAAATTGTTGGAAGATATTTTTGTCTATTTGGTAAACAATGCCGCTAATCTGGTATCAATAACCAATATCGTTAATTTCTTTAAAAGTAATAAACGAAAGACGACTTATGATACACTTTCTAATTACATCGGTTTCATAGAAGATACATTTCTGGTTCATAAGGTCGAACGATATGACATTAGAGGAAAGGATACCATTTCGGGGAACTGCAAATATTACATTAATGACTTGTCTTTCAAGAATTATCTGTATCCCGGATTTGGCTATGGTATAGGCTATAAATTAGAGAATCTTGTTTACCTGGAACTTCGCAGAGCAGGGTATGAGGTATATGTTGGTGCAATGAGAGATAAAGAGGTTGATTTTGTTGCTAAAAAAGGAGACCGTGTTATTTATCTTCAAAGTACGTATTTAATGGCTGACGAACAAACCACCAAACGTGAATATGCACCATTGGAAGCTATACAGGATAATTACGAAAAGTTTGTCGTTTCTTTAGATGATATTTCTCTGCCTTCTAATGAGGGCATAAAGCATATTCAGGCGTGGAATCTGAGTGCAATTTTATAGGATAATATCTGTATAAGATTCTGTAATCTAGAAATATAACTTGAACTTATTCCGACAATTTTTCTAATAATTTCAATCTTTCAATCTCTTGCGAAACTATTCTAGATAGATTATTTGATTTTTGAAGAGCCTCTGCGGATCTCATCTTTTCAGCAATTTGAATTGTCTCAATAATCTGTCCATAGACTTTAGTAAGAAATTTGATTTTTTCTTTATAAGTTAGCGTATTGTCATTTGTGATAAAGGTAGTATACGCTACAGCTCTATTGCAATGAGCTTCAGGATAATCGTACTGTAGTTCTATTGCTTTATCGTAATCTTTGATAGATTCCACATAATTATTGAATTTGAATAGTAAACAACCGCGATTATAATATACTATTGGTAGTGATCCATTTTCTGATATTATTTCACTATAAATATAAATAGCCCCAGAAAGATTTCCAATTTTCTCTTCTTCAAATGCTTTTGCTATTAAGGTTGTTTCTTTCTCTGTCAATGATGCCTGTATATCTCTATTGGGAGGAAAAATGCTCTTCACATTTTCAATTTTTGAAATATCAGTTCGTAATTTTGTTATTTCTTCTTTAATCTGTTCATCGTTGTCACCTCTTTGTTCGATTTCATTTAAATACATAGTAGCCTTTTGAGTATTCTCTAACGCAATGTACAAATATACTCTCTCAAAATTTATATCTCTCCGAATATGAGGTACTAGCTCACTGTATCTATATGCTTCTTCAAATACTTGTATTGCTTCTTCGTTGTATTTATTCTGCCACCCCAAACTTTTTCCCAAACCAAGCAATATATTAGGATTATTCGGAAAATCCTTTAATCCATTGCGGTACACTACTTCCGCATTATGAGGCATATTTAAGTTGAAATATTGTTGTGTAACTAAAATAATAGTTATTAATACATGAGGATTAAGTTCATAGGCTTTTTGATAACAGTTTAAAGCATCAATACCCTTCTCTAGCTTCTGATAAGCAACACCTTTATTTATCCAATATCCATAATTTGAATCATTTAACTCTATTGACTTATTTATGAATTGTAACGCTTTGTCATACTCTTTCTTTGCAATAAATAGGATACCAAAAGCATTGTAAGCATCTGCATTATCGCCTAATTTTTGTTCAATAACATCTAATTCTCTTGAAATGTCTTTATCTGGATTAATTAAAATATCTATCCATAATTTTGTTATTTCTACTACAATATCGTCAGGCGCTAAATTTGAAATCTTTAAATAATATTCACTCGCCTCAATTATATTGCCATTTATTGAACTCAAATCTGCAATACTCCTTAAAATATTAAGTAAGTATTGATGTTGGGTGGACGTAGAATCCTTATTCGATAAGATAATTTTTTCTGCTTCCTTGTAATGTTTAATAGCCTCATCAAAATTCATTAATACCTCGTACCTTTCTGCGAGATTAGAATGAAAATAGGCATTCTTGCCGTTAATTTCTATTGCCTGAATATATTTGAATATAGCATCTATTGGCTTTTTATTTGCAGATAAAATATTCCCATACAGATTATAAATTTTGGAATCAAAAATCCCTTTGATTTTATTGTTGGCAATCAAAGCTATAGCTGCACTTATCTGTTCTTCGGCATCACTATATGCTTCCATGCGGTACAATTGTAATGCCTCCCGATAATATGCCTTTATATCATCCGATGTTGTAGGCTTATATAAATCATTATTACCAATATATCCAAAAAAATCCGGAAATAATGTTCTTTCTGAGATATTATAAAGAACATCAAGCTCTTTCAAGATTGACTGTTTTCTTTTCTTATCAATATCAAAAGTCTTATTTATGAATGACTTGTCCAATTTTCCTGTCGAGAGCAAAATAAAAACGCTATCTTGTTTAAGTATACGTGTGTTTTCAATTGGTGGCATCCATTGGTAAATAGTATCGTCTTTTAGTTCTTTAGGACTTTGTGTGTTTTTCGAGAAACTATTTTGATTTAGCTTAAACTGCTCAACACCTTTATCTTCCGAGTCCTTACCCGAAATCATTTTATAGTTAATCCATTCTGTCTCTGTGTCTAATACGAATATTCTTGCAATAGAGCCTTTTTTTGTTGTTTGTTTGCAGGCAAAGTAAAGAGCGACCAATGGATTTTCAGTGAAATCTATTATTGCTGTCTTCCCACCTAAATGTTGAGCTTCTGCAATGATACTTAGCTTACTCATATTTTTAAGAGGTAAATGAGTAGTTTCTCTTTTATGGATTTCGCTTAGGTATTGTTTGTGGTAATCAATCATTATCCGATTAATTTGAGAATCACTTTTTGAAATCAGTTCGTCTTTTTTAACACGATAAAAACCAGACTCTACCTCCCAGTCTTTATTCTCTTGTCCACGAAAAAGGAGACGTGGCTTATATCCATCTACCGTGACTGATTTTATATAAATAGAAACCTTATCCATATAGTCTTTAACCGATTGGATAAGGTTAGTATCGGGCTTCTTTTTAGCCATAATTTCCGTCTTTAATTTTAATATCCTTTTACTTACCCCATCTTCCCATACTCCCCAATCTTCACCTCACAAATCCGTTTAGTAACATCCCTCAACAATTCCATTCTCGGAATCAAGGCATCAATATCCTCTTTTGTTACAATGAATTTTGGGTTGTAGCGTGCTTCTATATAAGCATCCTTTAATAAAGTAAATAGCCGTTTTTCCTCCGCAGTATGGCGAGGAAAGATTTGCAACAGTTCATCAGAATGACGTTTAACAGACGAAGATAGTTTTGATAAGTTGTGTTGTTTATTGCTCCTGAGGGTAAAAGATAAGCGTATAGCATAGTAGAAATTCTCACAAGCTTGGTGAAGCATAAAAGAAGCCATCCTATACTCCTTATCTTCATAATTGAATATTGCATTTTTCAAAAATACACACGCACTATGAAACTTTTCATCAAAATACTCCTGAGCCTGTTGCTTTATCTCATCAAACTTCAGTTTTCTTCTTCTGGCAAGCTTTACATTTCCACTATCGTAGAGAATGACTCCTTCCTCTTTGATCTGGGTATAAAAATACCTGCCTTCTTCGAGTTGTCTGTTTAAAGTCTTGATATCATCATTGATAAATTGTACAGGGGTTTGATGGTCGGGGTCTTTGTAATACAGGTCATCTATATTATCCAATACATTGCCTACCTTCTTATCCGATATACCATTTGTTACGACTAGAATATCGTAATCAGACATAAAAGAAGTGGGTATTCCAAATTCTATCCGTTCGTCATATTCTACATATTTACCTGTGGCGTAGCTACCATATAAGATAATCATTTCGGTTTGTGGAATCCGCTTTTTGATTTCTTTGACAAGGAAATATAAATCTTCTTGCTTACGTTTAGGTAAATAGCTTATAGACTTTTTCATCGGATGAATTTAGAAACTTAAAAATTAAGATTATAAAGATAAGTAAAAAGGAAATATTTTATTACATAAAGTGTATATTTGTTAATTATAAACTCCGTGCTGTTATATTATATGCTTATTGTTCGATATTAAGTATATAGCCAAAGCATACAGGCGTAGAACCAAACGTTTTTATTATTCATTTATCAGCTTGATATTCTATCAGGCTTAAAAACGGACGTATGTATGGCAACACAACAAACAAGCTCAACAGAATACTGTGCAAGACTAATAAACTGTGCACACTTAGTATTAAAGCTATCCCATGACGAAATCAAAGAAAGCTACTCAGATAATCCCATGTATGTAGCCGAATACATTGAAAAAGGAATAAAGGAGAATGTAATCGAGCTTTTGTTCGATGACGAAAAAGCAACCCTCTCCTGTACCTTTGATGAAAGCAATAACTGTAATACCTCCTATATCTTCCTTGATAACTTAGACGAGATGGATAATTATATTGCTTATCTACATGATCAGTACGATTATGATTATACCCTCAGTTGTTGGGTATTACCAAATTCTTTCATCTCCATAAAAAGGACGAAAGACGATATCTATTTTGTGTCCTTCTATTGATAATCGGGTTTTCCATGATAATTCAGGCAAGATTTTAGAGTCTTGCCTGAATATTGAAAAAATGGTAACTTTATACCATATCCTTATTTACCTTCTCTGTCCCTGCTGATTTTTCGGTTGATTCACCTTTATGCCTAAATACTCAAAGAATTTCTGTTTCTGCTCCCTGAACCAACCGCTATACTCTTTTCCTTCAATAGCAAGAAATGGTGTATTGTCTTTTGAGCTTTTATCAATCGTTATTTTGGCATTATCTGCCTCAAAGTGCTGGCTGTGTTCGGGAGAAAACAATTTGCCTGTATAAAAGGCATCTTTACCGGAGAATGCCTGTTTAGCTATATGATAAGGCAATTTGATGGTCTCGCACAGCCTTAATATAAAGTCATATTCCTTTAGTGAAGGTATACAGTCGAACAGCTTATCCAGTTTACTTTTTAGAATATTGATGGTACTGTCCTTTTCAAGAATAGACCTGTCTTTTTCGGCAATGTCTTTTTTTGCCTGTTTGCTGATAGCTTCTTTCTCTTCCTGTAAGGTTTCAATTTCCTGTCTTAGCTCATCGTTTTGAGCTTCGAGCTTTTTGGCTTTGGGGTTTCCCATCAATGATTCTATACCATCCGAAATATTTTTAGCTGTTTTCTTCAAAGATTTTTCCACACCTAACATTTTTACTTCGGTTTTAGCTTCTTGAACTAGCTTTTGGTTTTCCTTCAGTTCACTCTGCTTTTTGTCAGCCTGTTCTTGCAGGGCAGACAAGCGAAGTTGCTCTTGTGCTTCTTTTTGCTGTAAAAGCTTGACGGCTTGCCGTTCCTGTTCTTTCTCCTGCTGCAACGAACCTATTTCCTCTTTGATGGTTTCGGTTTGTAGAAATATATTCCTGTAATATTCATAAGTCTCGGTATGCTTCGCCTTCGAACCATCAATGCCTCGTTCCAATCCGTAAGGCTTCATCCATTCGGCATAAGAATTCTGATATTCCTTTAGTTTGTTTCTTGCCATCACATCATCGGCACACAATCTGGATGTGTTTCTATCTTTCTTTCGATATTGCTTTTTATCTGGTTTATCAGGCTTATCTTGTTTCTGAGTTTTTTCTTTTCTTCTTTCACCGGTAACAATAGGTACAACCGTTGCATGAATATGAGGTGTTTTCTCATCCATATGTGTATAATATAATTGAAAAGTAGTCCACTAAAATAATTGAAAAGTATACCACCGGTTAAGTAAAATCCGCTAGAGCTTCTAATAAAGCCCTGCATTTTACTAACAAATATTAACATTATAAATTCCTTTGTGTATGAAACACTAACACAGAGGGTAAAAT
>NZ_JAAKEL010000032.1 GCF_011039205.1 Dysgonomonas sp. ZJ279 | reverse complement strand
GAGTTAAAGAAACTAAAAAAATGTTACAACCTGATGAAGAATAAATATCTTTAGCCAATCTCATCCGAGACACTTAGTGGTATACTTTTCAATTACTAAGTGGACTACTTTTCAATTATATTATACACCCGAAGATGTGGAAAAGATTCTTCCTTTGGTCGAAGAGAGACGTAAACAAGCGGCTTATAAAGGAAAGGAGCTATAGTTATGAAAGAAGAATATAAAATCTATCATAATTTTCCCAGCGTATGGCTGGGAGCGTGGGAGAGTGTAAACGGCAATCCTGATATGTATATCTTTCAGGGATATGGTGGCAATTGTTATCTGCTTATCTACAGTTACGATAAGGAATCGGAGCGAGGTAGCTTTTCGTGCTATGACATAAACTTGGATAAAGATGGCTGGTATATCCAAATGGGAATAAGATGTAGTCGATTGACACCCGAAGAATCTCCTTTTGGCTTGCGTATTGCCGGCTGGGGGAGCTATATGAAGTGCTAGCTAAAACAGAGTATAAATCAATAAAAAAAACAAAGTTATGAGTAACCAATTAATTACACCGGAGAACAATGAACGTGTAAAATCATTTTTTCTTTCATTGGATCACTTGGCTTCACTAATGGAGCGATTCTTCCCTGTCCGAAAACGCACACTGCACGGAGAGAGTTTTTACACGGATGAAGAGTTGTCGAAGAAGTTGAAAATCAGTCGCAGGAGCTTGCAGGACTACCGCAACGAGGGGCGTATTCCTTATATCAAGCTGGGCGGTAAAATTTTGTATCGTTCGTCAGATATTGAAAAATTATTGGAAGATGGGTATAAGGAGAGTTTCAGAAAGTAGCTGTTCCACCAGACCACCCATGATTATTTTTTCCTTTTTTCGACTGATAAGCATCCTAAAACAGCAAGGGAATAAATTAGGCAAGACTATTTTGGTAAATACTCTTTTGAGGTACGAGAAAGGAAGATTTGGCAAAATACTTCGTTTAGTCTTGGTGTTTTATTCCCTGCTTTTATATTTGTGTTCAGATGAAATAAGGGGGATAAAAACACAAAAAATGGCAGGCATTGGTTTGGATAGCCTGCCGTGGGGAATAAAATAAATAGGTTAATTACACATCAAAAGAATCTATACTTTCATCCTGAATCTCTTGCAATCTATTATGATTTAAGGATTCCATGAAATACTCAAACGAACTTCTTAGACTTTGCATCTCACTAGGTAAATGATACATATCTTTTACGTGTCTTAGTGCTAGAAAATACAAAAATCCTTTAAAGAATTTTTCCATTCTGTTTGAGAAACGTCCAAAGGCATAGCAAAACTCCATAACCCTCCACATCTGTTCGTCTGACTTTGTATTTAAATGAGTTTGAAAAAATTTGTGAGCTAATATATTTCTTAACCTTGCGTATTCATCAAGTTCATCAGCGATTACCAATTTAGGATTTAATTTCAGGAATCTAAAAATCTGCCCAAGTGTCTTTTTTCTTAATTTCTTTGACTTCTCGGAACTGTTTGTGAAATCTTCGGTCATAATGCCATAGATTTGTCCATGTTCCTCTAATAATTCGAGAAGTTGTCCTGCTACAAATTCAACACGCTGTGCAGATATAAGTGCTGCTCCTATTTTTGAGTAAACAATATCTTCTTTTGTTAGTATAATATCAGGCTTTTCCATTGTGCTAAAATTATCAGACAACTTAATGAGTTTCATATAGTCAACAAAATTACCAAATATTTGGGATATAATGCAATTCAAAATACAGATAACCCTAATTAAGTGAGATACGATTCCAATCTTGCCACACAAAAACGCATATACCCGAATCCCCTGCTTTTTCTCTTCTGAGCAACCGCTTCCGAAATATCTCCGCCTTAGCCGACTGCACTCGAAAGGCAACAGCAATAATCATCTCCAAGCCGTAATAATCGGGATAGATTTTTGAACCCTCGCAAGTACAACCCCCCGAATAGTCTCCACCCATAACGCCAGATTTCTCAATATCCCGAATAAGCCTTTTTGCCCTTTGATAGTAGATACCAAACAAGTCGGCGATTTCGGCAATGCTCATTTTTGTTTCACCCGGAACGGTTACTGTTCCATTATCTGATATTATGATTTTTCTATTTTCCATAATTGTTTGGTTTTAATTGCACTGTTTTGCATTGATTTGCTTCATTTTCATTTTCTGCATAATCCGATAGTCTATATTTTTGACCCATACGCCTACTTAGTTTTTTCATATCCTCATTAAGCTTCTGTCGTGTAAGTTTGGCATAAATTTGAGTCGTCTTTATACATTTATGCCCCATCATCTGACTGACGGTTTCCATCGGAACTCCTTGTGAGAGCGTGATAAGGGTTCCAAAATTATGACGGCTTTGATGGTAGGTAATCGGTTTCTCTATGCCGCACAACTTGGCAATTTTCTTCAGATTAACATTCATACAGGAAAGGTTTATCATATTGAAAATCGTGTTGCCTTTTCGCTCCGATTTATATTTCTCCATGATTTGCAGGGGAATGTCCAGCAACGGTATATTACATTGGCTACCTGTCTTTTGTCGTTTTATCTTTATCCAAAAGCTGCCGTTCTGCTCCTTATGGATATGCTCCTCCGATAGATTACACATATCCGCATACGATAAACCTGTGAAGGTCGCAAAGATGAACATATCTCGTGTGTGGCATACACTTTTGGAAGCTATCGAAATATTTATGAATTTGTCCAGTTCTTCCTGTGTCATGTGCCTGCGTTTACGAGGTGGTTGTTCGGGAATGTAGCTGGCAAAAGGATTTTTGTGTAATATCCCTTGACTGATCGCTCTGCGAATTATCTTTCGTAGAATGATGGTATAGGAAGACACCGTATGTGCTGTAAATCCCTGTTCGATACGCATAAAAGAATCGAACTTTTCGATAAAGGATAATTCCAATTGCCTCATCGGGATATCCTCCACATTGTAGTGAGTGCGTAAGAAGTTCTCAGTTTGGTTATATACCGAGATATAGTTGCGCATAGTTTCTGCCGAGCGGGTAACACCTACCTGTTTGGCATATTCATCGTTATGTTCCCGAAAGAGTTCCAATAAATTTTCTTTCTTCCGTCCGATACCACCTATGGCATTTTTGACCAGTTCAGCCGTGATATAGCCTTGTTCGTCAAGTATCTGTTTGTAATAACGGTGGATCTTCTCGCTTAACTGTTTTATCTGAAAATTTGCTTCTGCTGCATGACGGCTTCTGCCTGTCAAGCGATAGGTTTTAGCATCCCAAAGGGATGGATCAACATCTATTCCTGCCGAGAACTGTGCGATTTCGGCATTGATGGATATTCTGCCCATCAGCGGACACATTCCGTTTTTCTTTATCTTCTGCCGATTGATATAGAACAAAACGGCAAAAGTGCTGTAAGCGGTACTTTTCGGATGATTCTTATTGCTTTTCGTTGTATCCATTTCTCTTTCCTCCACAAATTAGAATGCAACATCTGTTGAATTAGCTTTCTCAAAATCATATCTGCCCGACAAGCGTTTGTTTAACAAAATCATATCGTCTCCGATTTTCTCATTGCTGACTTGTGCATAGATTCGGGTAGCTCGCCAGTCGCTGTGTCCGAGCAATTCGCCTACTGTTTCGAGTGGAACTCCCTGTGAGAGAGTTACTACCGAAGCATAGCAGTGACGTGCCATGTGGAAGGTAATTCGCTTATTTATACCGCATTCTATAGCAATTCGTTTCAGGTAAATATTGGTTTTACTGCAACTAATCATGGGAAACAGTTTGCCTTCTTTTGCTATTCCTTTATATTTTTCGATTAGTTGTAAAGGAATTTCCAGCAGTGGGATATGGCAGGGTGTGCCTGTCTTTTTTCTTTTTAGGTGTACCCATTTTACACCATCTTCGGCTGTGGAAAGATTCTTCGCTGTTAAATTACGCATATCGCTGAATGCGATGCCAGTAAACGAGGAAAATAGAAACATATCCCGAATGAAATTCAGATTCGGGCGGGAGAGTTTTGCTTTTATCAAGGTTTGTAATTCATCCGAAGTCAATGACTTGGGAATAGGGTCTTCCGTAATATACTTGTAGTCAATAAACGGGTCGGAGCGAACCAATCCGTTGTTTATCGCTATCTTGATGATTCTGCGTAGATGAACGATTGTATTGATTATTGTTCCGCAAGCAAGACCGAGTTCGATCCGTAGGTAATAGTCATAATCGGCAACGAATGAAGGTGTCAACGATTGAAATGGTATGTCGGAAATATTGTATTTCTTTCGCATAAAACGTTTCAGATGACCAAGGGAGGTCAGAAAACGCTTGTAAGTTCCTTCTGCACGATTTACACCTACATTTTGTAAAAATTTATCATTCTGTATCTCAAAGTATTTGACAAGGGTATCTTGCTCGGAGGCGATACCTTGAAAAGCATTTTTGACTTCTAAAGCTGAGACATGGTTTTTCTTTAGCGAAAGTTCTCGATAGGCAGAATGGATGGCAACACAGATTTTGTTCAGGGATGCGTTGACAGAAAGGGCAGTTTTGCTTTTTCCGATTGCTCTGCCCGATTTAATATCCCAAAGGGATACTGGAACATAAACTTTGGCACTGAACTGTACCATTGATTTTCCGATGCGGATACGTCCCAAAAGGGGAGTTGTTCCGTCGGCTTTCTCCTCACCTCGTTTGAGGTAGAAACTTACTTTTACTTCTTGCATAATTAACTCTTTTACAGGTTACAAAATTAACTGTTATAGAGCTAATCAACGTTACGCAAACTATTGTGAACTAGTGAATAAAGAACTGATTTTGAGTGCGAAACCAACATAACATAGTTTTGTTTGTCGGAATCGTTCCAAATCGTTTTCTGTTAGAGGAAAATCCGTTATTTGAATGGGTTGCCACAGTTTAAAACAGGTAACGTATTCGTAACGGAAAGCTTTCCTAAATACACAATATCTTGCTTTTTTACTGCTTGCAGCGGAGAGAAGAATAATGAAGTTATCGCCAATGGATTAGATACTTACGCCGTTTTTCCGTTTCTTGCTTTTTGGGTGCTGAGTTTAGAAACGAGCGATTCTCGTCTTTTTACGTCATTTTTCACAACAAAGAACGACTCACGACTACAAAGATAATACTTTTATTTGGAATAATCGTAGATACATGAAAGTTCCGTAACCAAAAGAAATAACGGATAGGTCTGCCCATTTTTCTTTAACGAATGAAAGGTTGAAACTTTTTTCATCCTGAATTCATGTGAGTTTAATTTCATCAGTAATTGCTTTACAGAAAACCCACTATGAGGCACCTTTTCATAAACATGAAAAGATGAATTTTCCGCATAGAATTCTCCAATAATTAATAATCCATTCTTTTTCAATAATGAACAGCAAAGTTTAAATGTAGATTCAATATCTTGCATGTGATGTAATGATAGAAAAAATAAAATAAAATAACATCAAACTTATACTGTTATACAACTGATTAATAAACTAAATAACAAGAATCTGAACAATTTAAAATCTTGTATTACCTAAATGCACTACAGGTTTCTGTAAGGTAACTCTTTGTCTTAACCCCTCGTTTTGCTACTAATAGATGTGGCAATATCTCATTTTCAATAGTATCTTTTACAAGTACTTTGTACATAGGAAGCGTTATTGATTTGTTGCTTAGCGATTACAAAATTAACGCTTCCGTATTTTCTTATATAATTGCTAAAAAGTAAAGACCACTTCTATTTTAAAATACAAACATTGGAAATAAGTTTTGGTATCCAACAAGATATTACCGTATTGAAAAATTATTGTATATGCGAATCTGTATTTGAAACTACAAGATTCTATTTTGTTTTAAAATGTTAATTGTGAATAGATTAAATAAAAAATATTTTGGTAATATACTAAAAAAACAGTTTAAAATAAAAACCTTCATTATTTTAACTGGTTCTTATAATTAACACCTAATCAATAGATTATTGAATTAACCATTTAAACTTAACACCAACTTAATATTTATTTGGTTAATTACAAAAGATTTTTTTTCACATTTGCGATGTCTATTAATAGTAAAAGAAATTTTAATTTTTGTCAATCTAGTTTTTACTAAAATGAAAATAATATAATTTCTCAAACTTTCAAATGATACTAATCGAGGCAAACAGAACAAAAACTAAAAGAATTTAATGCAATAGTTAATTCAGCAAGTCTATATAAGCTTGAAATAAGTGCCGTAAATCATACTGTTCTATTGGATTACACATTTATCTTTTAACTAAAAAAACATTCTATTTTAAAATATAATTAACTATAAGCAGAATGAGATATTTTTTCAAAAAAATACAAATGTATAGTTCCAAAAGAAGGATTTTAGCAGTCTCTGTTATTTTGTCGATATTTTTAGCCAATTATTTATATAACTATACTTCTCAAGACAATTTAAATGAGAAATTATTTGAGACCCAAAAATATCTTAATTTCCCAAAAAGTATTGATTTAAATGATACAAACTTTAGCGATTTCTATTTTTTAGATACTATATTGAAGAATAAACAAATTATTTTGCTTGGAGAACAAACTCATATGGATGGAAGCACTTTTCAAGCAAAGGGAAGACTTATTCGTTACCTCCACGAAAAAATGGGATTTGATGTTGTTTTATACGAAGCTAGTTTATACGACATGTGGTGCATGAACAAATCTATAAACCAGAATGTTAGCTCAAATAATGTGTATTTCTCACCTTCTGTAGGTCTATATAAATTTTGGTGGGATAATACAGCATGTTACGATTTGTGGACTTATTATAATTCGATTCTTAAATCATCCAATCCAATATCTCTTGGTGGCTTTGATATACAGCTGACAGGAAGTCTGGAACCTAAGGATCGTTCCATAATGTTAGAAAGTTATCTAGAAAGGAAACAAATAAAACTATCTCAATATAAGGGGCTTAATTCTGTGAAAGAAAAACTGTCGAAGTCTTATCTATGGGAGTATAAACATTTTTCATATTCTCAATATGATTCCGTTCAAAATGATCTAAATTTAATATTGGAAAAACTCAACACCAATAATACGACTATTGAAGACGAAATATATCGACGTTATTTATTGGGTATAAAGCAGTATAATGAGCTAATGTGGGAATATAATGTTGGAGACATTTCGCGGATGAATATGCGAGATTCTTTAATGGCAGACAATCTTATATGGATGGTTGATAGTGTTTATAAAGATAAAAAAATAATAGTATGGTCTGCAAACCTTCATTTATTCTTCGATTACAAACAAAATTCTCAGGATTTGGGTTCAGAGAATTTCACTCCGATGGGTAAATATCTAAAAGAAAAATATAAAGAAAAGTCGTATATGATGGCATTCACCTCTTATGCGAATATAAATCCAGAAGGAAGTAATTTATATAATATTGCGAGTAATAAATCGCTTGAATACTTGTTGCATATTTTAGGTCATGAATATGCTTATCTTAATATCTGTGATATAGGTTCAACTTCTTTCTTGAGAATAAATAATAGTTCGACAATAAACCAAAAAATGAATATGGCAATGAATTGGTCGCAAATGATTGATGGGTTATTTTATATTGAAAAAATGAAGTTAATTAAATAGAGAATGATGAATAATATACTTGAATTAAGGCAGCTCTCATTTGGATACAGGCAACAAAAAATATTAGATAATCTTACTTTAGGAATTCCAAAAGGTAGTATTTATGGATATTTAGGCAAGAATGGATCTGGAAAAACGACAACGATGAAACTTATATTAGGCATACTTGATGCTCCACCTAATACTGTTTATTTTTATGGACAAGAATTTAAAAAGAATAGAGAAAAAATATTAAAAAAGGTCGGAAACTTGGTAGAGTCTCCTTGTTATTATGAAAATCTTACAGGTTTGGAAAATTTAGCATATTTAGATATTATATATAAATGTGGAATTAAGCAAATCGAAAAAGTACTAAACCTTGTTGGTTTAACCGGCGATCGAAACAAGAAAGTAAAAAAATACTCTACAGGCATGAAGCAACGTTTGGGTATTGCAATGGCATTATTTCACGATCCAGACTTTCTAATCTTAGATGAACCATTAAATGGCCTTGATCCGGAAGGAATTCATGAAGTGAGAGAGTTGATGATAAAACTCAAAGGTGAAGGTAAGACTATTTTATTTTCGAGCCATATTTTAGCAGAGATTGAAAAGACATGTACACATATTAGCCTTTTGGATAAAGGAAATCTCCTTTATCAAGGAGATATTAAAAAACTGCTATGTTGTGTTGAGCGAAAGATATTCATAAAGACAAATAAAGCCCAATACGCACATTTAATATGTAACGCACATTCTATAGTATCATTTATTCTTTCAGATGAAGAGTTATTAGTAAAATTAGAAAGTGATATAGATCATAATCGTTTGATCCAGCTTTTTGTATCTAACAAAATTGATATATATTCAGTAGAATTGAAGGAAAATAATTTAGAATCTGTTTTTTTACATTTAACTTCAAATTAATTGTTATGAAAATATTATCCATACTACAAGCTGAACATTTTAAAATAAAGCGTGATAAAGGGTTATTTTTAGTATTGCTATTTCCGATTACTATTACTGTCGGGGTAAGTTTGTATATTGCCTATAATTATTTCAACAACCTCGGTAATGAAACTTTTGCTTATAATCCTTGGACTCTTCTATTAGGTAGATATATATTTTTATTTTATTCATTCTTTTACCCTTTAATTATAGCTGTATTCTGTCACTCGTTCTGTGATATGGAGTATAAGAATAATAGTCTGAAACAATTATTTACTCTTCCTATAAAAAAGAGAACTATTTTTCTAGCAAAAATTGTATTAATCCTTGAAGTTGTTTTTTTCTCAGTTTCCTTTGCATATTTAGCATTTATGGTTTCTGGTTACTCACTAAGTTTCTTTTTTCCAAGATACTGCTTTCAAGATTATGATATAAGAATTCTTGCTGGAGTGTTTTTCTTAAAGCTTTTCTTAAGCGTAATTACGATTTCAATAATTCAATATTTATTCAGCATGCTCTTCAAGAGTTTTGTTCTGCCTATTGCTATTTGTTGCTTAGGAATTACTTTTTCTTTATTAGCTAATGGTTGGGAATATGTACATTTTATCCCTTATTCTTCTATTCTTCAATCATATAATGATTTCACTTTTGGTGCAATGGCAATATCATTAAATCAAGGTGTATATATCAACATTAGCTATTCGATTATTTTTGGTCTTTTATCTTTTAAATACTTTGTTAAGATGAAAATATAGAAAAAACAGTAAACCTCAGCTGTTAATAATTTGAGGAATAATTAAATTTTCGGATTATGAAAAAGTTAAAAAAGTTAACTCTAAACAAGAGTATCGTTGCTAATTTAGGTAATGATGAGTTAAACCAACTAAAAGGAGGTGGATTTACATCTGGTTGCACCGATGGTTGTACAACATCTGTCATTGGTCAGTCATATTGGAACTGTACGAACACAAATTGTACAAATGACTGCTATGGTTCGGGAGTGAATACTCTTTAACTCTGAATTAAGAGTGTTACATCATCCTTAGAGTAACACTCTTAAATACAAAACTCTTATTTGGCATATATTCTGAATAAACAATAAAATGAATTCATGAAAGACATAAATGAAAACACAGAAAAAATTGAGGTATTAACATTAGCATTATCCATAAAGAAAGAACTTCTGATGAAAGGAAATCAAACAACATCCAAAGGATTAATGGGTGGAAGAGCTGGCGAACTGTTATTTTTTCTTCTTTATTATGAAATAGTCAAAGAATCTGGAATACCTCAATATATAATATCCGAACTCAATCGTATTATTGTAAATTATGATTATGAGAAGGAAGGCTATTCTTTTGCTTATGGTTTGTCTGGTATTGGTTGGACTATAGATATAATGAAAAAGAATGATATAATTGAAACAGGTAGCAATGAAATTCTGGTAGATTTAGATCAGGTTATATTTAATGACTCAATGAAAGATTTATTGTCAGGTAACTATGATTATTTGGCGGGAGGTTTAGGTGCAGCTATTTACTTTATCAATAAAGACATTATACCTGAGGCATATATTAAACATTATATTGAAGCGATTGATGCCATAAAGAGAAGTAACAACAATGACTCATATTTCATATATCAATCAGAACTAGTTAATTCCTGTAACTTTGGATTATCTCATGGTATTCCTAGTATTATATCATTTTTAATCAAAGCGTTCAGAAAAAAAATTGAACCCCAATTGTGTCTTTATTTAATAAAGGGGTTAGCAAAGTTTATGCTTGAAAATTTGCAAGATGTGCAGACCAATAAAACATATTTTTCATATTCCACAGAGAGAACTGGTCCCTCTCGGCTTGCATGGTGTTATGGTGATTTAAGTTCAGCCTATATTTTACTTGAAGCATCTTACATATTAAAAGACAGAAATATGGGAACTATCTCTAATAACATATTGACTCACTCAGCCAGAAGAACTGATCTAGTTTCCAACTTAGTCTTGGATGCCGGAGTGTGTCATGGTTCTGCAGGGATTGCCCATATATTTAATAAACTATACAAGAAAACAAACAATAAACAGTTCTTGGATACTTCTCTCTATTGGTACCGAAAAACTTTAGAAATGAATATTCATAAAGATGGAATTGCTGGATACAAATTTCATCTTATAGACACAGCGGTCCCGCTAAGAGGTTTTTTAACGGGGATATCTGGTATTGGGGTTTCTATAATTTCAGATTTTTTTGATTCAAATATTTCTTGGGATGAATGTCTACTTTTAATTTAAAATATTTATAAAATAATGTATAAAGCATTTAATAATTTCATTCTACGTACTCCATTATTCCCTTTCAATCTTTTAGGTAATAATCAAAATATAAGTGATCAGATATCTTCTTCTAACTTCAAGGAATCAATCTATATAGGGTCGCCTGTCTTATATAAAGAACTTTCTAAATACTTACAGGATCAATCCACCTATAAGAACGATAGAAAGCACTTGTTTAGTGGATTATATAGATATATTAGCCGTATGTCAACAAGAAGTACTCCTTTTGGATTATTTGCCGGTTGTACAGTTGGTGTAATAGCTGAAGAGACAGATATTATATTGGAAGATTCTATCAATAGAAAAACTCGCTTAGATATGTACTATCTGTGTACATTATATGATATTTTAGTAAAGAAACCTGGCATCAAAGAAAAAATAGCATACTATCCCAATACAAGCTTATACCCAGTTAATAAAAAATATCGTTATGTAGAGTGGCAATACATTGAATCAAGAAAAAAGTATCATATTACAGAAATTGAACAAACTAGTTACTTAAAGAAAATATTAAAAATAGCATCGAAAGGAGCTGATATAAATATTTTAGTAAATTCTTTGATTAACAATGAAATATCCGAAAAGGAAGCTATTGGTTTTATAAATGAATTAATTGATTCTCAAATTATAGTTGCAGAACTAAGCCAGTCTGTAACAGGAGATGATTTTTTTAGTTGTATAATCAAATTATTAGAAAGAATAGATTATCAAGATCCATTATTACCAAAATTAAAGGATATTCAAAATATGCTGATTACATTAGATCTTAATAAGCATGACGTTGATTTATATGAGAAAATCATAATGAAGATAGTTGAAATTGGGGTTCCATATGAGGAAAATTTTTTATTTCAAGTAGATATGATTAGAAATGCTTCAGTTGTTAATCTTGGTTTTGAAATTATAGATGAATTGAAGTCAGTCATGTGTTTTTTGAATAAGATAACACCATCTGGAAAGAATGAATTATTGAACCAATTTCAAGAGGATTTCTATAATCGTTACGAAAGTAGAGAAGTTCCACTTATGGAGGTTTTAGATACTGAAATGGGAATAGGGTATCCCTCTAAAAAAAACAATGGAGATATTTCTCCGCTTGTCGATGATTTGTACTTACCCCACAATATAGAGCAAAATGGTGGTAGCTTAACTCCAATTCAGTCTGTTTTGTTAAAAAAAACAATAAAATGCTTATCCCAAAATGAAGAAGAGATTATTCTTACAGATGAAGATGTAGAAAATATCAACATAAGTTGGAGCGATTTACCTTCAACGTTATATACTATGTTTGAGATTATCCGAACTAAGCCAAGTGGACCTTTAATCAGATTAGTATCCTGTGGAGGTAGTTCTGGTGCAAATCTTCTAGCCCGTTTTGCCCATACAGATAGTGAAATTGCAGAATTAGTACAAAATATTACATCAAAAGAACAAGAATTAATGCCCGATATTGTCCTAGCAGAGATAGTACATTTACCAGAAGCCAGAACAGGGAACATCCTTTCTCGTCCACATTTACGAAAATATGAATTATTATATATATCACATTCAGATCTACCACATGATCGAATATTATATTTATCGGATTTAACACTTTCCATTAAACAAGGCAGATTAATGATTCGCTCTAAGAAGTTGAATAAAGAGATCCTTCCTCGATTAACAACTGCCCATAATTATCATAATAGCAATATGCCAGTTTATCGATTTCTATGTGATATGCAGAATCAAACAGGACGAAACTCTTTATATTTTAGTTGGGGGCAGTTAGAAAAGGAGCTACAGTTTCGACCAAGAGTAAAATATAAAAATACAATACTCTCTTTAGCTACTTGGGTAGTAAGGGTAAGAGAGATAGAACATCTCTTTGTAATAAAAGAAGATGAAAAGATAATTTCAGAAATTAGTATTTGGAGAAAAATAAGATCTCTACCCCAGTATGTATTAATGCCTGATGGTGATAATAAATTATTGGTAGATTGGGAGAATCCGTTGAGCATACATGCCCTTTTTTCTTTAATAAAAAAAAGAGAAATAGTAATATTTACGGAGTTTCTGTTTGAAAAGGAGAATGCTATAGTTAAAAATCAAAATGGTGTATATTTAAATGAATGTATTGTAGCCTTCTATAAAAAGTAAAAGAATGACATCAATTCAGCGAACATTCACATTGGGGAACAAATGGGTTTATATAAAACTATACACTGGGATTAAGACTGCCGAAGATATATTAATTCAAGATATTTGTTTTATTATAAATAGACTTCAAAGAAAACATCTTATTGGAAAATGGTTCTTCATACGTTATGCAGACCCTGATTTTCATTTAAGAATCCGAATTTGGGTGAAAAATGAATTCCATATTAGAGAAGTAATTAATCTATTTCAGATACGATTAGGTTCTTATATCGAAAATAATTTAATATGGAAAGTCCAATTAGATACATATAATCGAGAATTGGAGCGATATGGTAATATATTAATGGAAGAATCGGAATCAATTTTCTATCTAGATAGTGTGTGCATATTATCTATCATTAAAATCTTAAATAACAACAGTAATGAAGATTACCGTTGGATGATAGCTTTGAAAATGATCGATTGCTTTTTATCTGACTTCTCATTGAATAATGAAAGTAAATTATCTATCATTAGTGATTTAAACAACTCATTTAAGACTGAGTTTGGATTTAACGAATATAACTCGAAACAGTTTAACTTAAAATTCAGAAGCAATAAAAATATTATTGAAGGAGTATTAAGAAATACAATAACAGATGAAAATTTTCTGAAGCTCAATATTCCTATAAAGAAAAGATCAAAAGAATTAGCTCCTGTAATTAAGCAGTTAAACATAAAATTGGAAAGAAATAAAATAGATATCCCTGTTAGTTCATTATTATCTAGCTATATACATATGACAATTAACAGGCTCTTCAGATCAAAGAATCGCTTACATGAATTAATTTTATACGACTTTATGTATAGATATTATACAAGCGAAATAGCAAGAAACAAATACAAAAATATACATAATACCAACTAATAAATGAAACTTTTTCCCAACTATACGCAATTAGATGCTGTGGATTGCGGTCCTACGTGTCTGCGGATGATAGCTAAATACTATGGACGGAATTATAGTATCCAAAACCTTCGGGAAAAGGCTTTTATTACTCATGAAGGTGTATCCATGCTCGGAATAAGCGATGCTGCCGAAAGTATAGGATTTCATACCAATGGCGTTAAGATAACTTTTGAGCAATTGGTTCAGGAAGCTTTGCTTCCTTGTATTCTTCATTGGAATCAAGACCACTTTGTAATTTGTTACGGGATAAAAAAGAAAAAAAAAGGCACTTATGAAGTGAAAATATCCGATCCGGCAGGAGAAAAGTATACCTTAAGCCAAGAGCAGTTTCTCAGATGTTGGGTTAGTAGCAGAGTGGAAGACGAAGATATGGGAACTGCTTTACTCCTCAAACCTACTCCCGATTTCTATACATCGGATGTAGAAGACAACGAATCCAAAAAGAGTTTAAGGTATTTTTTTCGTTATCTTAGACCATACCGATCGCAGCTTATACAATTAGTTATAGGTTTGTTTATAGGTAGTCTTTTGGCTTTGATATTTCCGTTCCTTACACAGGCCGTTGTTGATCAGGGGATAGGAAATAGTAACCTTAATTTTATAACCTTGATTCTTATCGCCCAGTTGGTATTATTTGTAACACAACTTACAGTCGAATTTATCCGCAACTGGATAACGCTTCATGTTAATACCCGAATTAGTATAGCTCTTATTTCCGATTTCTTATCCAAACTGATGAAGTTACCCTTGCGTTTCTTCGATTCGAAAAACATCGGAGATATTATACAACGTATTGACGATAACGAACGTATCAAATCATTTCTGACAGGATCGACTTTAACAACGCTGTTTTCATTTGCCAATTTTATAATTTTCGCCATTATTCTGGCTTACTATAACCTGACTATTCTTGGCGTATTCGTTCTCGGAAATACTCTATATATATTATGGATATTACTGTTTCTCAAATATCGCCGTAAATTAGATATGAGCCGGTTCACACAAGCCTCCGCCGTACAGAGCAATCTGGTACAGATTGTAACCGGCATGCAGGAAATCAAACTCAATAATTGCGAAAAACAGGAACGCTGGAAGTGGGAGTGTATACAGGTAAAACTTTTTAAAATAAGTATCAAAGGATTGGCATTAGGTCAGTATCAACAACTGGGATCAGTATTTTTTAGCCAGACAACTTCTTTGTTTATATCGTTTATTGCCGCAAGGGCTGTTATCGAAGGAGATATAACACTTGGTATGATGATGTCGATTAGTTATATTCTAGGGCAGTTATCAGGACCCATCGGGCAAGTCATCGGTTTTGTGCAGGCAGCTCAAGATGCCAAAATCAGTTTAGAGCGATTGAATGAAATACACAGCAAAGAAGATGAAGAACAAACTATAGGCCCTAAGGTTAATGAGATACCTTCTTCTAAAACTTTACGTGTTGAGGATATCTATTTTAGTTACGATGGGGCCGATAGGGACTATGTGCTGGATGGAATTAATTTAGTAATTAACGAAAATAAGATAACAGCTATAGTAGGAGCCAGCGGAAGCGGCAAAACGACTCTCGTAAAACTATTACTCGCTTTTTATAAACCGAATAAAGGAGAAATAAAAGTCGATAATATTTCCATTGATGACATCAACCCACATCTATGGCGTCAAAAATCAGGAGCGGTTATGCAGGATGGCTTTATATTCTCCGATACAATAGCCAACAATATAGCTGTAGGAGAAGATATTGTCGATAAAAAGCGACTTTTGGAAGCTGTTAAGATTGCCAATATAAAGGAGTTTATAGAATCGCTTCCCTTAAAATACAATACCAAAATCGGAATGGAAGGTAATGGAGTCAGTCAGGGGCAAAGACAACGTCTTCTGATAGCCCGTGCCGTATATAAGAATCCCGATTTTCTATTTTTTGATGAAGCAACCAATGCTTTGGATGCCAATAACGAAAGGCAAATATTAGATAATCTTACCGAATTTTATAAAGGGAAAACAGTAATTATAGTAGCACATCGTTTAAGTACGGTTCAGCATGCCCATAACATTGTAGTGATGGATAAAGGAAAGATTATTGAAGAGGGAACACACAAAGAATTAACCGCAAAAAAAGGTACCTATTATACCTTAGTTAAGAATCAACTAGAATTGGGTTCCTAATAATTATGTATATGCTAGAAGAAGATAAAGAAATAGAGCTAAGAAGTGAAGAGTTTCAGGAGGTATTAGGTAGTGTCCCCTCTTGGATATTACGCAGGGGTATAACTGCAATAGCTTCTATTGTTGTGATTATTCTCATAGGCAGTGCTTTATTCAAATATCCTGATACCATTGTGACTTCTATGGTTCTTACAGGAACAACTCCTCAGGCGGCGATAGTAGCTAAAACTTCGGGTAGCTTGAAAGAATTAAACATAACAGACGAGCAAACTGTAAAAACAGGAGATTATTTAGCAATTATAGAAAATCCGGCAAAAACAGAAGATATATTAAAACTTAAGGACTATTTATCTCGCTTAAACATCAATATTGACAGTGTAATAACACCTATACCTCCCAAAGATATGAATCTGGGCAGTATGCAACCTTTATATTCTTCCTTTTATATTAATTTATTTGATTATCAGGAATTTAATCGTTTAGATTATTATATTCAGAAGATTGATTTCATGCGGGAACGTATAGTTAAGTATCAGGAGTATTATACGCAATTGCTTCATCAAAAGCAGATTGTTGACGAACAGATGAAACTTTCGAGGAGTCAGTTTTCGAGAGATTCAATACTGAATAAAAGAGGAGTTATTTCTCAGGAAGATATGGAAGTAACCAAGAATAAGTACTTACAAGGATATTTATCCCTTGAAAACATGAATGGTACTTTGCAGAATACCGAAATAGAAATTGCACGAATGCAAGAAAGCCTGTTGGATATCGAATATCAGTATATCGAAAGAAAGAATACACTCGAGTCGCAGCTAAAAACACATATGGGTCAGTTATTGACTGAAATCCAGACATGGGAACAGAATTATGTATTTGTGGCCCCCATTGACGGAAAAGTTACTTTTACCAATTATTGGACTGAAAATCAAAATGTAACAACCGGTGCAAATGTTTTTAATATCATTCCTGAAAAAGCAGGGCAATTAATAGGCAAAGCTTCCATGGGGATGAGTCGTTCGGGAAAGGTAAAAGTGGGTCAGAAAGTGAATATACGTTTTGCCAGTTTTCCTGATAATGAGTTTGGTATGGTCGGAGGATTGGTCAAGAACATATCGGTTGTTCCTTCTCAAAATAGTGAAAATAAGAATAATTACATAATTGAAATAGACTTGCCCAACGGACTCAAAACCTCCTATAAAAAGGAACTACCTTATCTACCCGAAATGGAAGCCCAAGCTGATATAATAATTGAAGATATGTCTTTATTGGAGCGTTTCTTTTTACCAATTAAGAAAGCTATAATAGAAAGTTTATGATAAAGGAAAGACAAGATGATTTATCTCGCATAGTAAGACATTTAGTGCTTCATGGAAGTTTTATGGATAATCTTGGGCTATTAAATGGAAAAATAGGGTTAGCTATTTTCTTTTTCCATTATGCCCAATATGCGAATAAAAAATTATATGATGATTTTGCAGGTGAGCTAATAGATCAAATATATGATGAAATTCACAAACATTATCCCTACAATTTTATCGACGGTTTATGCGGAATAGTCTGGGGGATAGAATATCTCATCCAGAAAAAATTTGTTGAGGCAGATGCTGATCAAATATTAATAGATATTGATTATCAAATATTGGAGCATGACGTTAGGCGTATTAAAGATAAATCACTAGAAACAGGCCTGGAAGGAATTGCTCGCTATGTAATCAGCCGTACTTGTAATCGAAACCATAACAATAAAATTATACCCACAGATTATATCTATGATTTGATTAATGCTCTCAAAAATGATGAACCCAAGAGTACTATAATAAATTATCTAGTTCAGAATCTCTATGATATTATAGATAAAAAGAATATAAATAATAATAACATTGTGTATGAATATGTGAAAAATACAAAGTATAAAAAAGAAACATTATTTGATTCAAAAAGACCATTAGGCATCATTAATAATGGCTTTGCGGGAATTGGGATTAAAATGATTCAAGAAGCATGAAAAAAAAAATATATATATTTAATGAAATGAGTAGAGCTGCTAAATATGGAATTGGTACATATACGGAGCAGCTAATTAAATGTTTGAAGATAATAAATGTTGAGTTTAGCATTATTCAAATTTTATCTGAAAATGAAGAGGTCTCTATAATTGAAAAGGATGGGTATGAAGAGATTTTAATACCAGCTATTTATTATTTTGATAAAAAGGGTTCCGAATATTATTCAAAAAGTATAGCTTATTTGCTAGCTGAGTTTATTCCGAAAGAGAAGAATACACAATATATTTTTCATCTGAATTTTATGACAAAGCCTGATTTAGTAATCAATTTGAGGAAAATATTCAAATGTAAAATAATTTTAGTAGCCCATTATACGAATTGGAGTTTCTCTTTATTAGGTGATTATGAAAAATTGAAGAAAATTTTATTGAAGAAAAAATCTCAATTAACAAAAATTGAAGAAAAAATTTCAAAAGGAGTAAAAGCTGATATCAAGATGATTAATAAGTCTGACTGGTTCGTTTGTGTAGCAAAACACACTTTAAATTCGTTCATTAATATCGGTAATATAGACATTTCTAAAACATCTTTAATTAATAATGCATTGAAAGATTCCTATACTGACATAAATCAGAAGCAGAAAAGAGAGATAAGGAGAAAATATTGTATTTCAGATGATTTACAAATTATCATATTTGTTGGCAGGCTAGACGAGGTAAAGGGTATATCATATTTAATAAAAGCATTTAAAAAGGTATTAAAAACAGACTCTAAAATACACCTCATTATTGTTGGAGAAGGCAATTTTAATCAATATTTGGCGGAAGCTAAAAATTGTTGGACAAAAATTACGTTTACAGGTAGATTAAATAAAAAACAATTATACGAGTTTTATAATATGTCAAATATTGGAATTGTTAGCTCGATACATGAAGAATTTGGATTTGTTGCCGTTGAGATGATGATGCATAAGTTACCTATTATCGTGTCAAATACAGGTGGACTATCTGAAATTATTGAAGATAATATATCAGGATTAAAAGTTCCAATTAAAACAATTAAAGGTAAACGTACTATCAATGTAAGCGTTTTGGCTGAAAAAATTACGACATTATTAAAGAATCAAAATTATGCTCAAGAACTAGGCTTGAATGCAAGACAAAGGTTTTTGGAAAAATATGAGCTATCTGTTTTTAAAGATAAGATGCTAAATTTATATCAAAATATTTAGAGTCTCTTTAAGAGCCTGTTTAAACTTTTCTTGCCCTATAATTATAACTATTTTTCTGTAAAAATTGGAAATTGATTTGGCGATAATAATGGTCTATTTGGGCTAAAAGCAAATTTTAATTTTATAAAAAAATCTTAATTTGTGGCGAAAACAGATTTAAAATATATTGTAATGAAATTTTTGTGAAAAATTTAAATAGCCCCTATATTCTAGTATATTAACACGATATGTTTTTAATTGAATATAAACTCTATTATAAATATTTCATAATTACGAAAATAATATGATTCTCTCTATATATAGTTTTATTTTTAAGTAATAAATTTTCTAAATATAAATATCATGGTAATATATCAGATTTTACTTCCTCTTAAAATAGGCGATAGACAAAGTATAAGCATTAAAGGTTCCGCTAAACCACAAGTTAATTATATTGAACATAGTATAAGTATTAATAATAATAGTAAATTGCGTATAGATCAGAATTATCACAAAAATAAGTATGACTTTGAACTTTCTGAAGACGAAATTCTTAACTTCTTGACTCATCGAAATGCATGGGGTTATTTTTTAGATAAAGATATAGCATGGTGCCTTGTAGTAGAAAGTAATGTTGATCTGAATATTTCTTATGATTTGTTAATCGAAACAATTAATGATTTAGAGAATGATTGGGATTTATTTTTTCCTTATGACCCGATAGAGATTCAAAAAAAGATTGCAAACAAAAAAAATGGTAAAAATTTACTAAATATTAATTCGCAAGAGTTTTATAAATTTCACCCCTACTTTATGAATTTTAAGTGGGGAAATTCGATCTATGCTATTAGTAAAAAAGGAGCGGAGAAGTTATTTAGCATAAATACAATAGAACAACGTCTAGATGATACAATACTTTCTCTAGTATCTGATGAGAGATTAAACATTTATCAAGATAATGTTGATTGGTTTGATTTTTCACAGATAAATAACTATGATTGGACTGAAAGATGTGAATTGATTCTTAAAAAAGTATCGAAAACCTCATCTTGGAATAGTGCCTCTCTAAATAAAGCTAGGGATATTCTTAAAGTCATGAGTGATATAGGAGTTAATAAAGAAATCGACTTAATATTGCAAGGTGGATCGCATTTAGGGTACATAAGACATGGTGGTATAATGCCTTGGGATGATGATATTGATATTGGTGTTGAAGAAAGAAATGTGGAACTTTTCTTTTCAGAATTGTGCAAAAACGATCAATATGCCTATGGCGAGTTTCTTGAACTTAGAACATCAAAAATGTACTATAAGATTTGGAGAAAAGATGGAGAATATATTGATGGATATGATTATACATTTCCTTTTATAGATCTTTGGGTTTACAATATTAAAAATTCAGACATTGTTTTTAGAAACGGTATTATTTGCCCTAACTCAGCTGAAAATAGTTTTCTTGATGTGGAATTTGAAAACTGCCTTTTTAAGATACCATTCAATTCATTCGAAGTTCTTGATTCTAGATACAGTGATTGGAGAAATTTTATCCATGTATATATGTGGAGTCATCGTTTAGAGAGGAAAGTACGTTATTTTATCTGTATTCCTATTGAAGTGGATAGCAATGGCAGATCGAAATTTCCGTTGACATTCTATAATGTCTAATATCTTATTAATTATGCGAATCAGTATTTAAATTTCATTTCATATTCTGTTCAACGTAATTTTAATCATCTTCAATGCCACCATGATATATAATGTATTGTTTTAATAATCAAATAATTATTTATTTTTACTATATGATTCAAGCTAAGAAAAAGCACTTTCCACTATCCAACGTTTGGGTAGAACTTCAAATTTATTTGAATCTTTTCTCATTGTAACTTCCAGAATCCATCCAAAAGGGGGCGTTTGACATTATCCGCTAATTTTCCTCTATACTCAGCATCCTCTATTATTTTGATTAATTCTGGGAAACAATACCTTAGTGCATCTATTACTTTAAAAGCAACCTTAGAATCGTCATGAATGGCAGCATACACAATGACTACTAATAGTAAATCGATCAAATCAACCACAATATAACGCTTTCTGCCTTTTACATTTTTTCCTCCATCAATTCTTTTCAATCCCAACGCTTTGGATTGTTTTATGTGATCGTGAATCTATTATTGCTAATGATGGAGATTCTTGTTTGCTCTCTCGGTTGCTGAGTTTACCTCTTAAAACTTCATGAACTTCTTCAATAGTACCGTCATCATTCTATTTTGGGTAATAATAGTTCAATTCCCATTAAAGATATTTTTTGAGTAAGATGTTGTATAATATAATTGAAAAGTAGTCCACTAAAATAATTGAAAAGTATACCACCGGTTAAGTAAAATCCGCTAGAGCTTCTAATAAAGCCCTGCATTTTACTAACAAATATTAACATTATAAATTCCTTTGTGTATGAAACACTAACACAGAGGGTAAAAT
>NZ_JAAKEL010000031.1 GCF_011039205.1 Dysgonomonas sp. ZJ279 | reverse complement strand
TTCGGTAAGAGATGAGAAAAACCGACTTGCAGATATTTTTCTAAATTTAATTAATTGTTAACTAATAGATTATAGTAAATGGTTCATTTGTGAACTCAACTACTCTTTTTTTGTTGTATATTTGTGTAGATTTATGAGTTTTGAAAAAAGAAATATTTGAAATATGTTTTTAATTTCTCTGTTAGAAAAGCTAGGAAAGTACGCTCTCCTTTTACGAAAAGTCTTTACAAAACCCCAACGATGGAGTGTATTCTTTCGTCAATATCTTGATGAAATAAGTAAGTTGGGTGTTAATTCTATTTGGATTGTAGTCATTATTTCATTTTTTATCGGTGCAGTAATTGTTGTGCAAATAAAATTGAACATTGATTCCCCTTTTATGCCTCGCTACACAGTTGGTTATGTATCTCGTGAGATTTTGATCCTCGAGTTTTCTTCTACGATTATGTGTCTTATTCTGGCCGGAAAAGTCGGATCTAATATTGCATCCGAGATTGGGACAATGCAGGTAACAGAGCAGATTGATGCTCTCGAAATAATGGGTGTTAATTCAGCTAATTATATTATTCTACCTAAGATTACAGGCTTAATGACTTTTATTCCTGTCTTGGTTGTTCTGAGTATGTTCTTTGGTGTCGTCGGTGGTTTTGCAGTATGTATAATCGGACAGATAATGCCAGCTGATACATTTCAATATGGATTACAGTCTTTCTTTAAACAATTCTATATTTGGTATGCGCTGGCAAAGACGGTTGTTTTCGCTTTTATAATATCCTCTGTCTCTTCATACTATGGTTATCATGCAAAAGGAGGCTCTTTGGATGTAGGTAAAGCTAGTACCGATTCGGTAGTGATGAGTAGTATCCTTATCTTAATAGCCGACTTACTAATTACTCAATTGATGATGTCATGATAGAAGTAAAAGATTTAGAAAAATCATTCGATGGTAGAATGGTTTTGAAAGGAATAAGCATCGTTTTTGAAGCGGGCAAAACGAACTTGATTATAGGTCAAAGCGGTTCGGGTAAAACGGTTCTTGTGAAAAATTTGGTTGGATTAATGCGTCCAACTTCAGGTCAGATATTATACGATGGGAGGGATTTACCAAAGATGTCATCATCGGATGTAAAACAACTTCGTCAAGAAATGGGAATGATTTTTCAAGGATCGGCTTTGTTTGATTCTATGACTGTATCTGAGAATGTAAACTTTCCTTTGATGATGTTTTCGGGCTTATCGAAAAGTGAACAAGCTAAACGTACTCAATTTTGTCTCGAAAGAGTGAATCTAAGTGATGCTGGCCATCTATATCCATCCGAAATAAGTGGGGGAATGATGAAACGTGCTGCAATAGCTCGTGCTATATCATTGAATCCGAAATATCTATTTTGTGATGAGCCAAATTCAGGACTCGATCCTCAAACATCTTTGGTTATCGACGAATTGATACATGATATAACGAAGGAATATAATATAACTACCATAATCAATACCCATGATATGAACTCGGTAATGAATATTGGGGAGAAGATTAATTTTATAAAAGAAGGAAATCTCGAATGGCAAGGAACTAGTGACGATGTAATGTCTTCTACCAACGAGGACTTTAATGACTTTGTATTTGCTTCCGATTTATTTAAGAAAGTCAAAGCTGCCGAGAATACTGGTATCAAGTTGACATAAGTTGTTGCATTTTTTTATTTATATATTTTATTAATATGAAGATAATTTCATATAATGTAAATGGAATACGTGCTGCTGTTAGCAAAGGCCTTTTCGAATGGATGGAGCAGGAGTCTCCTGATATCCTTTGTTTGCAGGAAATTAAAGCACAAGAAGATCAGATAGATCTTCTTACCATACAATCGATGGGATATCACTCTTATTTCCACCCTGCACAAAAAAAAGGTTATAGTGGCGTTGCTATTTTGACAAAGCGGAAACCCGATTTTGTAAAGATAGGTATGGATATGGACTGTTATGATTGCGAAGGTCGTGTTTTAAGAGCCGATTATGGTGACATGACAGTTGTTTGTGTCTATATCCCTTCGGGAACAATGGGAGACATTCGTCAGGATTTCAAAATGGAATTCCTTAGGCATTTCACCGATTTTATAAATGAATTGCGAAAAGAAAGACCCAATTTGTTAATTTGTGGCGATTATAATATTTGTCACAAGCCCATAGATATCAATCACCCGGAGCGCCATACTAAAAGTTCGGGATTCTTGCCTGAAGAACGTCAGTGGTTTGATGAATTTATTGAGACTGGGATGATCGACACATTTCGTGTGTATGACCAAAGTGCTGAAAAATATAGTTGGTGGAGTTACAGAGCTGGCGCAAGAGGTAAAAATCTGGGTTGGCGTATAGATTACCATATAATAACCGAAGCAGCCAGGGAGCGTCTTAAAAGTGCGAGAATATTGAATGAAATTTATTATTCTGATCATTGCCCCGTTGTGGTTGAAATGGATATTTAGTTCTTATCGATTTTATATATCATAGATAGTCTCTCATAAATAGAACTTTTGTCCTATTTATTTGTTAAAATTGTAGTGTATTTGAGTCTTGAATCAAGATTTTGAATTATCTGAATAGTGTATTACATGCCCTCTTTTATGTACTGACTTGAAAGTTAGAGGGTTCAATTAAATTATTAGTTATAATGGCGAATTTATTAAGTATAAAAAATTTACGTGCTAGTATTGAAGGCAAAGAAATATTGAATGGATTAGACTTTGAAGTGAACGAAGGCGAAATACATGCTATAATGGGACCCAATGGTGCCGGAAAAAGCACATTGGCTTCGGTTCTTGTCGGAAATCCTAATTATGAAGTAACAGAAGGAGACGTGATTTTTAGAGGTCACGACTTACTAAATATGGATCCTGAAGAAAGAGCTCGCGAAGGCCTGTTTCTTAGCTTTCAGTATCCGGTTGAAATACCAGGTGTTAGCATGACTAACTTTATGCGTGCAGCACTAAATGAGATACGTAAGCATAAAGGATTAGATCCGGTATCGGCTTCCGATTTTCTAAAGCTTCTTAAAGAGAAGAGAGAATTAGTAGAACTGGATAAAGACTTAGCAGGACGTTCGGTTAACGAGGGATTTTCGGGTGGAGAGAAAAAACGTAACGAGATATTCCAAATGGCTATGCTTGAGCCTAAATTAGCAATTCTGGATGAGACAGACTCTGGTCTGGATATCGATGCTCTCCGTATTGTTGCTGCGGGTGTAAATAAGCTCAGAAGTAAAGATAATGCCACGGTAGTTATTACCCATTATCAACGCTTATTAGAGTATATCAAGCCAGATTTTGTACATGTGCTTTACAAAGGACGTATAGTACGTAGTGCAGGTCCAGAACTAGCATTGGAACTAGAAGAAAAAGGTTACGATTTTATTATTAAAGAATTTCAGTAATGATAGAAACTCAATATATAGATTTATTCACCCAACATCGAAAAGTGATAGATGCCAAATCGGCACCGGGAATGAATAATCTCCGAGATAAAGCTTTTGAGGCTTTTAAAAAACAAGGATTTCCGACAAAAAAACAAGAAGATTACAAGTATATAGATATATCAGCAGAGTTTATGCCCGATTTTGGGTTAAATCTTAACCGTGTGCCATTTACAGGTAATCCTTATGTGAATTTGATGTGCGAAGTGCCCAATATGTCTACAAATTTATACTTCGTATTAAACGACTTGTTCCATAAAGAGCATCTGCCGGTTATGAATTATCCGAAGGGAGTTTTTGTTGGTAGTTTGAAACAGTTTGCCGAAGAACAGCCCATTGTTTTTGCGAAATATTACGGACAGGCTGCTAATATAGATGCTAATAGTGTCGCTGCATTTAATACAATGTTTGCACAGGATGGTTTCGTTGTATATGTACCCAAGGGGGTTATACTTGAAAAACCAATTCAGTTAATCAATATATTAAAGAGTGAACATAATTATCTGGTTAATCGCCGCATACTTATTATTGCAGAAGATGATGCACAAGTAAAACTTTTAGGTTGTGATCATACGGTCGATGAATCTCATTTCTTGACTACGCAAGTTACAGAGATATTTGCGGGGAGAAATGCGATTGTTGATTTTTACGAATTGGAAGAGAATTCGGATAAAGTGACGCGTCTCGCTTCCACATTTGTATATCAGGAAGAATCGTCGAATGTATTAGTCAATAATATAACATTAAATTGTGGCGTGACTCGCAACAATTACCATGTGAAATTGGCTGGTCAACATGCTGATGTTTATATCTGTGGAATGGTCATTGCCGACAGAAAACAATATGTAGATAATTTTGCATTCTTAGATCATGCGGTACCTCATTGTCAGAGTACACAGTTGTTTAAATATGTTCTTCAGGACGAATCTGTTGGTTCGTTTTGTGGTCGTATTCTAGTAGAAAAAGATGCACAAAAAACATTGGCTTATCAGACGAATAATAATTTGTGTTCGTCGCCTAATGCTCATATGTACTCTAAACCACAACTTGAGATATATGCTGACGATGTAAAATGTTCGCATGGACTGACTACGGGTCAATTAGACGAAGAAGCACTGTTTTATTTGCGCTCGCGCGGAATATCGAAAGAGGCGGCCCGCTTGTTACTTATGCAAGCGTTTACAGCGGATGTTTTGGAGCATGTGCGTATTCCTAGTCTAAAGGAGAGATTACTGGATCTTGTCGAAAAACGATTCAGAGGAGAATCGGCTCGATGTGGTAATTGTGCAGTATGTAAATAACTGATGTTATGAAATTAGATATTAAAAAGATAAGAGAAGATTTCCCTATTCTTTCTACTCGGATATATGGTAAGCCACTTATCTATTTAGATAACGGAGCTACCACTCAAAAACCCAAGTGCGTAGTAGAAGAAATAGAAAATGTATATTACACCACGAATGCCAATGTGCATCGTGGTGTACATCATTTAAGTCAGCAGGCTACCGATCTGGCTGAAGATGCCCGTAATGTGGTACAATCATTCGTTAATGCAAAGCATAATCACGAAGTCATATTTACTAAAGGAACGACCGAATCTATCAATTTGGTTGCTCATAGCTTCTGTCAACAATTTTGTAGCGAAGGCGATGAAATAATTATATCGGCAATGGAGCATCATGCCAATATTGTGCCTTGGCAGCTACAAGAGTCTATCAGGGGGATAAAATTGCGTGTTGTTCCGATAAATGAGAAGGGAGAGTTGAAGTTGGATGAACTAAAGAAACTCATTTCACCCAAAACCCGACTTATTTCCGTTACTTATGTATCGAATGTGTTAGGGACCATAAATCCTGTTGACGAGATTATCGAAATTGCTCATAAACGGAATATCCCTGTATTGATAGACGCTGCTCAGGCTGTGCAACACCTTGAAGTAGATGTGCAGAAACTTGATTGTGATTTTCTCGTTTTCTCTGCACATAAGCTCTACGGGCCTACGGGTGTAGGTGTTCTTTATGGAAAAGAAGAATTATTAAATAAAATGCCTCCTTATCAGGGTGGGGGAGAAATGATCGGTACTGTTTCGTTTAAAGGGACTACTTTCAATGAGTTACCATTTAAGTTTGAAGCAGGAACACCCAACTATGTTGATGTGATAGCAACAGCTACGGCAATTAAATACATAAAAAATATAGGGCTTGACTCAATAAAAGCATATGAAGATGAGTTATTACAATATTGTACTGATGAATTGACTAAAATAGACGGATTACGGATATATGGCACATCTGTTCATAAGAGTAGTGTAATATCTTTTTTAGTTAATAATATACATCATTATGATATGGGAATGCTTTTAGATAAAATGGGAATAGCCGTTCGTACCGGACACCATTGTGCGCAACCTTTGATGGAAGAGCTTGGTGTAGAGGGTACAGTGAGAGCCTCGTTTGCATTCTACAATACAAAAGAAGAAATAGATATACTTGTTGCCGGCATAAAACGTGTAGTTACGATGTTTGCCAATTAACAAATATATACTAGAAAATAGATAATTGTAAAAGTTTTTTTTCAAATTATAAAAGCTTTACGTACATTTGCAAACTAATTTCGATATAGAATGAAAACTAGGATCCTGTGCGCTTTTTTATTGGTGTTAATATTGGCTTCTTGCGGGGAATACAATAAGATTCTCAAAAGTAGAGACCCGGAGCTCAAATACACCTATGCTAAAAAGTATTTTGATGAACAGAAGTTTGGAAGAACGACCTCCTTGTTAGAGGAAATTCTACCGACTTATACAGGTTCGTCTAAAGAACAAGAGATCTTATTCCTGTTGGCTCAGGCATATTTTTACAATAAAGATTATATAACATCTACTCAGTACTATACGCGTTATTATAATAAATTCCCTAAAGGAGAATATACCCAGTTAGCCCGATATAATGCGGCATATGGGCTATATCTCGATTCGCCCGATGCCCGACTGGATCAGACCAGTACATTGAAATCGATTCAGGAATTTCAAAACTTCTTAGAATATTACCCTCAAAGTGATAAAGCTCCTGCTGCTCAGAATTATATGTTTGAACTTCAGGAAAAATTGGCATATAAAGAATTTTTAGCCTCTCGCCTTTATTTTAATTTAGGTCTTTACTTGGGGAATAACTATGAGTCGTGTGTAGTTACAGCTCGTGAAGCATTGAAGAATTACCCTTTCTCTGTATATGCAGAAGAATTGCAATTCTTGATTGTTAGAGCTCGATTTGAATTGGCATCTCAAAGTATCGAAGAGAAAAAGCCTGTACGTTACAGAAATCTTATGGATGAACATTTTAACTATAAGAACATGTTCCCGACAGGAAAATACTTGAAAGAATCGGAACGGTTCTATCGTCAGGCGTTGAGAGCATTAGGACAAGATATTGATGAAGCGACTAGCGAAGCAGTAGAGGTGGAGCAAGTTGCTCCGGCAGACAAAAAATAAGAAAACAAGTATATTAAAGGACTTCAATATAAATAATAAATAGTTATGGATTACAGAAAATCAAATGCAGCTAATAATACTATTACCAGAGATATGATGGAACTATCGGCTGATACTGGTAATGTGTACGAAACTGTAAGAATTATTTCTAAGCGTGCGAACCAAATAGCTGTTGAGATGAAACAGGATTTGGACAAGAAGCTACAGGAATTTGCATCTTACAACGATAATTTGGAAGAGGTATTTGAGAACAGAGAACAAATTGAAATTTCTCGTTATTATGAGAAATTGCCAAAAGCAACTTTGATCGCTGCACAAGAATATACAGAGGGAAAACTTTATTACAGGAATCCTAATAAGGATAAAGATAACTTTTGAATAAATGATACAACGTATCCAATCTATATACTTACTGCTTACAGCCATTTTGATGGCTGTAACTGTGTTTAGCTCTTTGGTAGTTCTAAATACTGACGCAGAGGGAGTGTTGGTGTTTCTCTCTTGCGGAATATATGAGGCAGGAAGTGCTGTATATCCTACATGGGGAGTAATAACATTTGCTGCTCTAAGTACTTTGCTGGCTTGTATCAGTATATTTTTATTTAAGAAAAGAAAGATGCAGATAAAACTATGTAATCTCAATACATTACTTATCATTTTCTTTTACATAACTTTTGCAATCTACTTATATACAGGTATGAGTGCTTTGCAGGCTACTTTTTTGAAAATAAGTCATGGCATTATTTTACCGATAATAGCTTTAATATTTAATATTCTGGCTACAGTGAAGATAAAGGCTGATGAAAAGCTGATTAAGTCGCTAGACAGAATACGATAAAACGACCACAAAATAAATTTATATGGAAGCTGAATGCATATTGCGCATTCAGCTTCTTTTTTTATCATTATATTTGTCTCATAATCTCAATAAGATGAATATACCTGATATAAAAGAATTCCGCTTTAAAGACACATCATTCGCCAACCTGATGAACAAACGTATCTATAATGTTTTGTTGGTTGCAACTAAATATGACTCTTTTATCTTAGAAGATGATGGGCGTATAGATGAGCAGATATTCAATGAATATATGTCGCTCAATTTGCGCTATCCGCCTCGTTTTACACAAGTAGTAACTGAAGCGGAAGCATTGGTCGAATTAGAGACAAATCATTATGAGTTGATAATCCAGATGCCGAACATGGACGATCTGGATATATTCTCTACGGCTCGTCTCGCAAAAGCCAAGCATGCAGATATTCCTTTTGTGGTTTTGACTCCTTTTTCGAGAGAGGTTTCGAAACGATTGTCTCAGGAAGATTTATCGTCGGTCGATTACGTTTTCAGTTGGCTGGGGAATCCTGATTTGCTATTAGCTATTATAAAACTGATAGAAGATGCAATGAATGCCGAGCATGATACGGAGAGTGTTGGGGTTCAAACCATACTATTGGTAGAGGACTCTGTAAGGTTCTATTCTTCGGCATTGCCTACTCTGTTCAAGATCGTGCTCGAGGAGTCTAAAAACTTCTCGAAAGAGGCTCTAAACGATCACCAGCAGATGCTCCGCATGCGTGGTCGACCGAAAGTTATGCTTGCCCGTACATACGAAGAGGCAGTCGACATATATAAGAAATATGGCAATAATATATTAGGAATTGTTTCTGATATGAGTTATCTGCACGATGGAGAGAAAGATATGCTTGCCGGATATAATCTGGCCAAATGGATAAAGCAGCAGGACCGATTTGTTCCTGTCGTTTTTACTTCTTCTGAAATATCGAACAAAGTATATGCTGATGAACTGGATTGCAGTTTTATTGATAAAAATTCGAAAAGCTTTCCATTGGACTTAAGGAAGCAAATCATCAATAATTTCGGATTTGGTGATTTTGTGATAATTGATCCGGCAACAAATGAGGAAATATGCCATATTCGTAATTTGAAGGAACTACAGAAAAAAATATTCGAGATACCAACAGAGTCTTTGGTTTATCATATGTCTCGTAACCATTTTTCACGCTTTTTCTATTCCCGTGCCATTTTCCCGATTGCCGAATGGTTGAAAAAGCTCGATACTTCCGATTTTCATAATGTAGAGGATGCCCGACAAGTTATTTACGATGCTATTATAAAATATAGACGCATTAAAAATTCGGGTATAGTAGCTGTTTTTGATAAGGATCGGTTTGATGAGTTTTCTAACTTTGTTCGTATCGGTGAAGGATCTATAGGAGGTAAGGGGCGCAGTATTGCTTTTATGGACAATATCGTGAAAGATCATGTGGAGTTGAACGAATATGCGAATACGCTTGTTCGAATACCGCGCACAGTTGTTTTGTGTACGGATATTTTTGACGAATTTATGGAAACCAACGATTTATATCCAATTGCTTTATCGGATAAATCGGATGATGAAATTCTTCGTTATTTTTTGAAGGCTAGCTTACCTGAGCGACTTATCGAGGATTTTATGGCTTTTCTTGATGTTGTAAAAGCACCTATTGCTGTTCGTTCTTCCAGTTTGCTTGAGGATTCTCACTATCAGCCATTCGCAGGTGTGTACTCTACGTATATGATTCCTTCTTTGGATGATAAATATGAGACGTTGCGTTTTATGACTAAGGCTATTAAAGCTGTTTACGCTTCGGTTTTCTATAAAGATAGTAAAACCTATATGGTAGCTACTCAGAATCTCATAGATCAGGAAAAAATGGCTGTGGTATTGCAGGAAACTGTTGGCACACGTTATGATAATCATTTCTATCCTACGTTATCGGGTGTAGCTCGATCGTTGAACTTTTACCCATTAGGAAACGAAAAAGCCGAAGAAGGGATCGCTAATATTGTTTTAGGTCTGGGGAAATACATTGTCGATGGTGGAGTTAGTCTGCGCTTTTCTCCCTATCATCCTAATAATATAGTGCAATTAAGTACATTAGACTTTGCACTTCGTGATACTCAACGCTTTTTCTATGCTTTGGATTTGCATGATACGAAGAAAGAGTTTTCCACAAATGATGGGTTTAACCTATTAAAGCTATCTATCAAAGATGCTGAAAAGGATAATTCCATACGTTATATTGCATCTACTTATGAGCCTGTCGATCAGATTATATATGATGGTTATTATGAAACGGGCCGTAAGATAATATCGTTTACCAACATATTGCAGAACGATATATTCCCCTTAACCGAAATATTGAAGCAAACGTTGAAAATAGGTCAGGAAGGAATGGGACGAGCCGTCGAAATAGAATTTGCTGCCGATCTGAATAAAGATGGTAGCGGTTGTTTCTACTTATTGCAAATACGACCAATAGTGCAGAATAAGGAGTTATCGAGCGAAGATTTCTCAAAGATAAGTTTAGACAAATCAATATTGTATTCCAGCAATGTATTAGGTCATGGTATATCTAACGATGTATATGATATCGTATATGTAAAAACCAAAGATTTTAATGCGGGAAATAACCCGAAGATTGCGGTGGAGATCGATGAGATAAACAGACGATTTTTGAATGAAGATAAAACGTATATTTTGGTTGGTCCCGGACGATGGGGTAGTAGTGATCCATGGCTAGGTATTCCGGTCAAATGGTCTCAGATAAGTAATGCCAGGGTGTTGGTCGAAATAGGGCTGAATAACTATAATATTGAACCAAGTCAGGGTACACACTTTTTTCAGAATCTAACATCATTTGGAGTGGGGTATTTCTCAATTAATAATTATTTAAAAGATGATTGTATATTTGATGAAGATTTCCTGAATTCACAACCAAGCGTCTATGAAACTGAATATATTCGTCATATTCGTTTTTCGCAGCCGACTGTAATAAAAATAGACGGGAAGAAAAAGATTGGTGTTGTATTGAAACCTGAATAAACTATATTGTATGAAGATACTTTTCTTTGTTATATTCCTTTTCTTCTTTGTATTATGCCTGAAAGCTCAGGATATAGGGCTAGCAACTTACTATGGTAAGCGGCTGAATAATAGAAAAACCGCAAGTGGTATTATTTATAAAAAAGATAGTCTAGTCTGTGCCCATCGTACTTATCCTTTTGGTACATTACTTAAAGTGAAAAATATGAAGAATGACAAAGAGGTGGTGGTGAAAGTTATAGATAGGGGTCCTTTTGCGAAAAAGCGGATAATTGATATTTCGTACGCGGCCGCTAAAGAATTGGATATGGTTCGCCATGGTGTTGTTTCTGTTGAAGTCAGTGTATATCAGGATAGCTTGTATATGATACCTTTATCGGATTCAGTAACTGTAAGTAAATGAATGGATTTTGATACATCAACAATAAATAGTTAAATAAAATTTTCTCTAAAACTTGTTTCATCAATAAAATGCTTTATCTTTGCACTCGCTAACTCAATAATGGTTCCTTGGCCGAGTGGCTAGGCGCCGGTCTGCAAAACCGTTTACGGCGGTTCGAATCCGCCAGGAACCTCTAGAAGCATTGAAGGAATAGAAATTAAAACTCTATTCCTTCTGTTTTTCAAAGACTTACGTCCTCTGTGGTGGAAGGATAAAAAGGTTAAATTTCATAGTTTTTTCGCTTTTGTTGTACAATTGTTAGACTAAAAAAACAATTTGAACAATGAAAGCATCCCTAAAAACTCTCTTGCGTAACAACTACGTTACCAAAGACGGCAAGCGTCAAGTTTGTCTTCGTTACACCGCTTATCGCCAATGTACATTCATCGGACTGAATATTTCTGTTTTACCCCAACACTGGAGTGAAAAGAAATCCGCTGTGTTATCGGGCGACCATCATTATCTTTTTTACAATAAATTAATCAGTGAGATGTACCATAAAGCCAACGGCATTATTATGGACAATTATTTGAAACCATTGCCTGTATTTGAATTTATAGACAAGATCAAAGATCGGACTTACGGCAATACGGATTTCTATGTTTTTATTGATAATGAAATTGAGTTATTAAAGGCTTCTCGTGCCAGTGGTACTATTTTGAACTACTACAAATTAATCAATACGATGAAGGAATGGAAACCCACTCTGCCTTTTGATGAAATTACACTGGGCTATATTCAACGTTTTCACAATCATGAACTAGAGGTAGGCAATCAACTTTCTACCATCTATAAAAAACACGCTAATTTCAAATTTCTTGTGGGTCTGGCAGTAGATAAAGAAATAATAGAAAAAAATCCGTATGAGAAATTTGAGATTAAGAAAAACATCAAGGCACAAAATAATGATGTTCTAACAGAAGATGAGCTGAAAAAACTTCAAAAAACCTATGATGAGAACAAGTACAATGAAGGCAAACAAGAGGTTTTAAGAGAGTTTCTGTTTAGTAGCTATACTAGTTTGTCATATGCTGAGTTCTCTGTCCTTACATACGCTGATTTAAAGCCTATCAAAGTTAAAACAGGGGAAACCTATCCTCTATTATGCAATGAACGAACCAAAACAAGCGTAGCTTATAAAATACCTATTGTATCTCCTGTTGTTGTCCAATTGTTAGGTGATGGGGAAACATTTCAAAAGATATTCCAACCTCTTTCAAATCAGCCGACAAACCGTTATCTCAAAGATATTATGACCGACCTGAAAATAAATAAGAACATAACCTTCCATCGAGCCAGACATACATTCCGAACTATTGCTGCCCGAAGGGGTATTCGTGATGGTATTGCAGAACGTATAATGGGGCACGCTGAAGGCAACGATATAAAGGATATCTACACCCATCTGCACGATGAAGATATTATTATGGAGATGGCAGATAAATGGGTTGTGTAGGTTTTATAACCAATTCCATTTCATATACTTTTATCTAATTCATTAGACATTATATGCAATAAGCTTTTAGATTAATGATTATCAAATAGTTATTAATCGCATTTTCTAAATTGCTTATTTTCAATATGTTATAAAATAAATAAATTAATAAGTAGCTCATAATCATTTAAAACAAACTCTTATTCAATATAAACTCTATTAATTAAGTATTAGTTTTAATTTTTCAATATTTTTTAGGGCAAACTGGTTTTCAGGTTCTATAGATAACCAAAAGTTGAGTTTCCCAATTAATGAGAATATATAATTTGCTTTTCTCTGCTTTTTTTTTGCTAAATGAGATTTTAGCCCATACTTTTCAATAAAGAATAATTCTTGCCTTAAAACTCGCTTATACTCTCTTGGCAACTTTAGTTCTTTTTCCAAGACTGATATTCCTGTGACTATTCTTTGTCCTTTATTTTTATAAAGTCTTGTTTTGTCTTGATTAATAACAAATCCTTCATCCACTATTATTGTTGAGATATATTCAATAACTTTTGCAGGGATTTTATTTCCTGAAAAAGTTAAATCATCAGCGTATCTAGTATAACGTAAATTTAATGATTTAGCCAATTTCATCAATCTCTTATCAAGATTTTTTGCTATAATATTACTCAAGCATGGACTAGTCGGTGCTCCCTGTGGTAAACATTCTTCGTAGGTACAAATTTTAGCTAGATAAAATGCTATTTGATTCGGATATCCGACATTTTTGAAAACTGAAATAATTCGGTTTAAAGAAATTGAAGGAAAAAAATCTTTTAAGTCTAATTTTAGAAGTTCTGTTTGACCTGTATGAATTTTTGCATTTGTTATTATAGATTTGCTGTTGATAAAGCCATGTGCTGAAGAATGTATTCTGATAGATTTAAGGATATTTTGATATATCCAATATTGCATTTCCATTAAAGCTGGATAAGGTGCACTAATTTCTCTATAACCACCTTTCCTTTTAGGTAATTTGAATTCTCTATAATGGTTTTCTGGGGAATTAACAACAGATGCTAGATAATGTTGTTTTCGACCAAGTAATAAAGCTAGATGATTAAATTCAAATATAATTGGAACATTATTTTCTGACAATAGAGAAATATAATCTATATATATATCCCTTAATTGAGGCTCTATGCCTTTAACCGTGAAAAAATCATACCACTCTTTAATTAAGTCCTTAGCCATATAAAGTAATTTATAAAAATAGAAGGTGGATTTACTACTTTCTTCTCGTAGCTCGTTCCAATAACTAAGTAGTTTATTGGACACTCCAATAAACTACTTAGTTATTGGAGCGAATCAAGACATGCTTGTCTTGTGAGCTGTGCATCAATGAGCTGAAGGGTCATTGATGCACTGAGGCTAAAATAAACCTTATCAACGAAGACGACTACATCTTCTTATTTGCTAGTTTCTTCCACCTTCTATTTTATTTTTTAATTCTGTCGGCAAACTCATAATGTCAGGCAAATATAATGAATTAATTTCTATCTGATCACTAATAAATTTATCTGAGATTTTCGAGAATTTTTCATCTTCTTCTATTATTTGAAAAGTTTTTAAAACATACTCTTTTCCTTTTTCTGTTATTGTTATCTTTCCATCTGTATATTCTATAAACTCTTTTTCTTCAAATTTATCAATAAATTGAACAAGTACATCTGGACTTATTTTATAACGAGAATAAAATGTATAGGCATACAAACCCTCTACACTTTCAAATAAGTCCTTCAAAATTCTCTTTCCTAATTTAATATTCATCTAAAATCCTGTTTCTGCTCTAAACAATATTGTTTTTCGCTCTTTCATTTCTTTATTCTGAGGCCACCAAAAAATAGGAAAGACTGAATTTGGGGTGTTTCCTGCACAACCCTCTAATGAATAAAGAGCTTCTGCACCTCCGTATCCAAAAGAATAATCATACAACTCTTTTTGATTTATCTTATGAGCCAATTCTAATTCTAGATCAAGCATCATATCTTCAGCTGTTTTAAGATCTGTACCAGTATAAAAATCTGATATCCCTCTTTTTATTAATAACGGACAAAATATTTCGACACCATACTCCTGAGATATTTCATTAATAACACTTTCTATACCAGATATGTAGCAGCACTTAAGTTCAAATGGAGTTTTTATATCGTTCCTTAATTGCTTTATTCTACCTCGTAAGGTTTTTCCACTCCCGATGAACTCATCTACAAATATTATTTGTGTCTTACCAAGATCAACATTTTTTGCAATTCTCCCATATCGATTAACTGTTTTTACATTTCTCCAACCTCTTTTTTGTATAGGTACTTTTAGTGCCTGCAGAATACTTTGGCTACTATCTGCTTCATCATCATATGTAATAGCCGCAATTTGAGTATTGTCACACATAAACCCTGAAGCTTTTATTATATAATCTGCTACATTATTTAATAAATCATTATAAGTCCTAGAGTCTAGATAATAAAAACGTTCCAATAAAGAAAATATAATATTTTTTTCATCTTTATTCCTACATAGATCAATAAGCAAAGTTAGCTCATCTTTTCTATTACGTAGCCATTTTTGTTTATAGTATAATTGAAAATACTTATAAAAATCGTCTTTTTTCAAAATAACACAAATATTTACTATGAGTACAAATATATAAAATTATAATACATTCACTAATCCATACTCCCCAATCTTTACCTCACAAATCCGTTTGGTTATATCCCTCAACAATTCCACTTTTGGAATTAAAGCATCAATATCCTCTTTAGTAACTAAGAATTTTGGATTATACCTTGCCTCTATATAAGCATCCTTTACCAAATTAAAAAGCCGTTTTTCCTCTACCGAATTATTAGGAAAAACATGAGCCAAGTCAGGCGAATGACCTTTGACAGACGCAGACAGTTTAGTCAGGTTATGCTGCTTGTTACTTCTCAGCGTAAAAGCTAAACGGATAGAATAGTAATAGTTCTCACAGGCTTGGTGAAGAAAAAAAGATGCTTCTTTATAATCAGCTTCACTATTCGCTATTCCTGCATATTTTAAAAAATTATTTGCTCGATGAAACTTCTCATCAAAATACTCCTGAGCCTGTTTTTGTATCTCATCAAACTTTAACTTCCGTCTTCGGGCTAATTTAAACTTACCTCTATCGTAAAGAATAACTCCTTCCTGTTTGATCTGCGTGTGAAAATACCTGCCTTCTTCAAGAGCTTTATTTATCGTTTTAATGTCGTCATTGATGAAATTGACAGGCGTTTGATAATCGGGTTCTTTATAATATAGTGCATCAATGTTATCTAATATGATTCCTGCTTTATTGTCCGATATCTTGCTTGTGATTACATAGATGTCATAATCAGAACGAAAAGAGGTAGGAATACCAAATTCTACCCTTTCGTCATAGTCCACGTATTCATTTCTGGCATAGCTGCCAAATAAGATAATCATTTCGGCTTCTGGAAGCCGTTTATTAATCTCCATAACAAGGCGTATTAAGTCTTCTTGTTTTGGTTTAGGCAGATAGGCTATTGACTTTTTCATCGGAATTATTTAGAAACTATAAAATTAAGATTACCAAAGATAAGGAAAAAGAAAAATACTTTATTACATAAAATTGTATATTTGTTTACTGGATATTTCGTACTGCTATTTTTATGGGTCTGATACTTTTGCAGTTTCATAAGTCAAGCTTACAGTCGTAAATATATCTGTTTTTTATTTAAATAATCAGTCTGATAGTATTTATCAGGCTTAAAAACGGAATATATATGACAACACAACAAACAAGCTCAACCGAATACTGTGCAAGACTCATAAACTGTGCACACTTAGTATTAAAGCTATCCCACAACGAAATCAAAGAAGGTTATTCAGACAATCCCATGTATGTAGGCGAATACATTGAAAAAGGAATAAAGGAGAATTTAATAGAGCTTCTCTTCGATGACGAAAAAGCCATCTTATCCTGCACCTTTGATGAAAGCAATAACTGTAATACCTCCTATATCTTTCTTGACAATCTTGACGAGATGGACAACTATATTACTTATCTCCACGATCAGTACGATTATGACTACACTCTCAGTTGTTGGGTATTACCAAATTCTTTCATATCCATAAAAAGGACGAAAGACGATATTTACTTTGTGTCTTTCTACTAAAAATGTGGTTTTCGACTATATTTCAGGCAAGATTTTAGGGTCTTGCCTGAATATTGAAAAAACTGTAACTATATATATATTCTTATCTAGCGACTAAACCCTTGTCTATTTTTAGGTTGAGGAATATTTATCCCCATATTTTCAAAGAGTTTCTTTTTCTGTTCTCTGAACCAATCAGCATAATTAAGCTCCCCAATCGCCAGACAAAGCTTATTTGAATTATCTGGGTCTTTGGCAATTCTGATTTTTGTACCAGTTGTTTCAAATGATTGCTTATGTTCCGGGGAATACAGTTTACCAGTATACGATATTTCCTTACCCTTTAATATCTGTTTGATTGAATCGAAGGCTAAGCCTATATGCTCACAAAGACGTATTATAAAATCATAATCCTTTAATATAGGTATACCGTCAAACAACTTATCCAATTTAGTTTGTTGTGTGTTGATAATACTGTCTTTCTCAAATATCAGCCTGTCTTTTTGGATAATCGACTTTTGGCTTTCCTTACCTATAGTTTCTTTTTCTGTTTGTAGGGTTTCAATTTCCTGCTTTAAGATATTGACTTCTTCCTGAAGCTTTTTCGCTTTGGGATTTCCCATTAATGCCCCGATACCCTCCGAAACATTTTTAGCTGTTTTCTTTAACGAACTCTCAACCCCTAGCACGGAAATTTCATTTTTAGCTTTTTGAACTAGCCGTTGCTTTTCCTCAACCTCCTTCTGCTTCTTGTCCGCTTCCATCTGTAAAGCGGCTAACCGCTGCTGCTCCTGCCGTTCTTTGTGCTGCAATTCCTTTACAGCCTGTTCCTCCTCCGTTTTCTGCTGTTGAAGTAAGGAGACTTCCTCTTTTATAGTTTCAGCATGCTCAAAAATATTCCTGTAATACTCTCCTGTTGTAACATGCCTTGCTTCCGAACCCCTGATACCTCTTTCTAAACCATATTTTTGCATCTTCTCAGCATACGAGTCCTGATATTCTACCATTTTTGATCTTGTCATCACATCATCGGCACATAAACGAGGTGCATTTTTCTTTTTAGAATTTTCCTTAGCCTTTCGTCTTTGACCTGTGACAATAGGAACAACCGAAGCATGAATATGCGGTGTTTTTTCGTCCATGTGTAAAACAGCCGATACAACATTTTTATCACCGAAAGTCTCCTTAAGCCATTCCAGAGAATCATTGCACCAGTGGTTGAGCCTTCCTTCCTTTTCTATGCGTTTCATATCCTCGGGCGAACCCGATAAATTAATGCGTATGACACGCACCTGATCGCCTGTTACCTTACGTTTAATACCTGCCGTTTTTATCCTGTGCTGTATTGCCTGTGTCCGCCCTTTTACTCCTTCGGGAAACTCTATAAACTCCCTGTTTAGATGCGTCCTGTTCTTGTCCGCATTTTTAGGCTCGACTGTCCGCTCTATGTGTGACGATGTTCGAGCTTCATTTCCCTTTGCCTTATCCAAATGAAGTACTGCATATCCCATATAACATAAATATTTTTTTCATCGGTTTTAATTTTTCATTTCATAATATACCCTCTTTTGAATCTATATTTTTACCTTTGTTCCTCTCAAAAGTCGCTAAAGCGACTGCGGTCAACAGACCGCTCAGGGGGATTTCAAAGGGGTGCAACCCCTTGACTCAGGAGGGTGTTTTTAGTGTAGTGTAACGGAGCGTTAAGAAAACGCCCTAATGAGCTACGGCGTTTATACAAACGTCCCACTGTCAGCGAAAAATCGTTACTATACCAAGCCCAAATACACCCATTCCCATACATCAGAAAAGAAAGAGAAGCGAGCAGAACCCACAGAGTCAACTGAGCAAAAACGACGTACCCTGCCAAGTCGATTAAACGAGCCAAGCCCGACAAATACCACTACCCCAAAAAACAAAACATCATCGGTCGGGGATCGCCCAGCGGCAAGGGGGGAGACCACTCCTCCCGACGAGCGAAAAAATAACGCCACCCTGAGCGGATGGCGTTAAGGGTCTTTCCCATGTGGTGGATGAAAAAGGACTTCATAGATTTCAACTTTTGTTGTACCTATTACTTTTGATTGTACTCCCTGATAGAACTCTCATGAATCCTGTTATCAGGGGTTTTCTTCAAAATACCCGATGCTACCAGATCCGATATCTTTTTGTGTGACCGCCTGAGCATCTTGGCTACCTGATTAATGCTATAGGTTTTCTCTATAGCCGTTTCCACAGACTTGGGCATCTTTTTATCGATAACCCTTTCAATAATCTTCTCAATTGAAGATTCCGTTGTTACAATAATTGTTTCCATGAGCAATAAAAAAATAAAAAGTTAAAAAATAGAATAACCATATATACTAAATTATATTTACTACATTTGAATTGCTAAGTTACTAATAAAAACCAAATACTAAACTATTAGTTTAGTATTTATTAATTATTAAACTATAATGGTCTATTTATTTAAAATACGTGAATTGTGTGATAAGAGGGGTGTGTCTATGAAACAGGCAGCATCAGACTTGGGAATGACCGAACAAAGCCTTCATAAACTCATCAAAGCCAATTCGACAAAAATAGATACACTCATAGCCATAGCCGACTACTTTAAAGTTGAGCCTGCTTATTTCTTTGATTCTTACTCGGATGATGCTATAGAATATATCAAGGTAGGTAAAGAGGAATTATACGGCTTGATAAAAAAGGTACTAGCCTATTCGATTCATGGCTTCGGAATGGTAAAACTGGAATGGGATGCAAAGGAGAAGAAATTCAATTCATACTTTGATGTGCTGAATAAACAATATAGCCCTGATGAGAAAGATTTGGAATATATCTCTTCACTACTGGAGACTAGAATCGATATTACGGACGAAACAACTCCTAAGGATATATCCAAGCTGTTAATGACAAAAGACGAGTTTGACTTTACATCGACTTATTATTACAGTACACGCAAGATGGAAGTACAGGAGGAATTACAGAAGTTTTCTTCTTTCATCAGCAAACATAATATTCCGATGACTGATTCCATAAAGAAAGATATGCAGGAATTAAAAGACCAGATTAAATATTATGAGTCTAAAAGTATTATAGGTACTACTAAATAGATTTATTATATTTGTTTTTGTAAAATTCAAAATATGGCAAAGATTAATGTTAAAGATACCGCAATAACAGTTATTCAGGTTGTTGATTCCGATTATATTTCCCTTACGGATATTGGAAAATACAAAACCAACGAACCAAATGTTGTTATTGGCAATTGGATGCGTAACAGGAATACAATCGAGTATTTAGGAATATGGGAGAGTTTATATAATCCTAATTTTAAACCCCTCGAATTCGAGGGGTTTAAAAGAGAAGCAGGCTTAAACGCCTTTACTCTCTCCCCTCAAAAATGGATAGATTCTACCAAAGCAATAGGAATCGTTTCAAAATCGGGAAGGTATGGGGGAACATTTGCCCATAAAGACATTGCCTTCAAATTTGCCAGTTGGATTTCTACCGAATTCGAATTGTATATTATAAAGGAATTCCAACGTCTGAAAGAGCATGAGCAACAGCAAATCGGTTGGTCTGCCAAACGTGAATTAGCAAAAATCAACTACCATATCCATACAGATGCTATAAAGCGAAATTTAGTACCCGAAGAACTGACAATAAAACAGATATCTATCGTATATGCTAATGAAGCGGATGTGCTGAATATCGCATTGTTTGGTATTACAGCTAAAGAGTGGAAAGAAGCCAATCCTGCATTAAAAGGGAATATGCGTGATTATGCTTCTATCAACGAATTGATATGTTTGGCAAATATGGAAAATCTAAATGCTGTTTTTATAAATGATGCCTTACCGCAATCGGACAGGCTAATCAAGCTCAACCAAATAGCCAGACATCAAATGGGTGTATTGCAGGACATGGAAAATAGAAAGCTGTTGAAATAAAGATTAGGTTATCCTGCTATATAGGATAGTATATTTCGCTTGTCTTTATGTAGTAAGCTCAATACTAAAATACAATTACAGATTATGGGACTTTATGAAGGAATAAAAGATGTCGCTAAAGTAATTCAGCAGGCAGATAATGTTGAGAAGAAAGAATATAATGACATGTTTTTTGTTTGCAGTCTTATTGAGTATATAGGCAGAAAGACAAAAAATCATCGTAATGTTGTGGTTAATGCCGTAGGTAAAGAAAAACTACAACATATTTACAATTTAGCAGATGTATACCATAGCGATAATATTGACAAAATAACAGACGAACTAATCAGAGATTATCATATTGAACAAGGGAGATTTGATAATGTTGCAGACGCTCAATATTCGATTCCAAGCCATTGGGATATCGGAAAGGTATATAAACGCCTTATTGTAGATGTTTGCAATAAGCAGGATAAAAAGCCTGTTGAGACTTTGATAGAAGTATATAATTCGTGGATTTCCCGAAAAATAGAGGACTTTAATAGTAGCTTATACTACGAAAGCCCTGATTATCTGTATGAATCGTATGTGAAGGGAGAGGTTCTTTAGGATTCGAACCAAACCTATGTAATTAATTAATAATGAGTTAGATAAATTAAAATTATAGTTGTACAATTGTTAGACTAAAGAAAAGAAAAATACTGGTTATTCCTTTGATACATAGCTATTTAATCAATAATTAAAAGCTCCGCCAGGAACCTCTAGAAGCATTGAAGGAATAGAAATTAAAACTCTATTCCTTCTGTTTTTCAAAGACTTACGTCCTCTGTGGTGGAAGGATAAAAAGGTTTAATTTCATAGTTTTTAGCTATTTGTTTTACAAATGTTTTACAGTAAAACAAACAAATAGCATGAGAAAAGCGACTATTCAAATTGAGTTACGAAAAGACTATGTAACTCGTGAAGGCAAACAAATGGTTTGTCTGCGTTATACTGCACATCGACGTTCTACACTAATCAGCCTAAACATCTCAGTATTTGTATAATATAATTGAAAAGTAGTCCACTAAAATAATTGAAAAGTATACCACCGGTTAAGTAAAATCCGCTAGAGCTTCTAATAAAGCCCTGCATTTTACTAACAAATATTAACATTATAAATTCCTTTGTGTATGAAACACTAACACAGAGGGTAAAAT
>NZ_JAAKEL010000002.1 GCF_011039205.1 Dysgonomonas sp. ZJ279 | reverse complement strand
GAGTTAAAGAAACTAAAAAAATGTTACAACCTGATGAAGAATAAATATCTTTAGCCAATCTCATCCGAGACACTTAGTGGTATACTTTTCAATTACTAAGTGGACTACTTTTCAATTATATTATACAATTTAAACTCCAATATCCACCTCATGCAAAATGATAAAAGAAAATTCCGCATAAAGTATCTTTTTTTAGGAGCTTTCCTTATCACCCTATTAGTTGCAGGCCTGCAGGTCTATTTTTTGATACAGCAATTCGATAAAACCAACAAATTGGTACATTCTATATTGGACGAATCGTTGTATCTCTCCATAAATAAGTATCAAATGAATGAATTATCTGAAGGTTCTGACATAAGTGAAAACTTTAAATTCTCGTTTACTTTTGGAAAAACAGGTAGTACACAAACTGTGTTGAAAGATACTTTAGAACAGAAAAGCAAAAAACAATTTGATTTCACATGGTCGGCAAATCAACATAATAATGTAACAGCTTTGCTTCAATCGTTTATGCTTTTAGTGACCAGAAACAATCGATTATCCACTGTCGATCTGATAAAACTGGACAGTATATATAAGCATAGCCTCTACGAAAAGGGGTTGACTATAAATCACACCATGCAATTGACAGATGTGGAAACAAAGCAGGTTATTACACAAACTGATTCGTCTTTGGTGCGAAATCATAAGTCATTAGAGGTTAGTTCGTCTTACCCTCTTACAGTAAACGAGAATATACGTATCTTATTCTTGAATACCGATTCACTGGTGTTGAAACAAATGGCAGGTACAATTCTGATTACCGCATTAATGCTTATTCTTACAGTTTGTTGTTTGCTTTATTATCTGCGTATTATTTCTAAACAAAAACGAATTGAATCGGTCAGGGAAGATTTTGTGCATAGCATGACACACGAATTGCGTAATCCGCTGCAAGGAGCTATGTCTTTGTTCGAAATGCTGAACGATAAATCAGTTCAAAGCAATGAAACAATGTATAACAATATAAGTGGACGTATACGTAAAAACCTAATCGATCTGAACACTCAGATAGATACACTTCTGATACTATCACTGAGTGAAAAGAAGCAGGAAAAGATGAACTTACAGGAAGGGAATCTGACCGAAATGCTACAAGACATCGCAAGCACTTACACGATAGCAGCAAATAAACCTGTACATTTTTCGTTAATAACAGAACCCGACCCTTGTATTTTTGATTATGATACTATTCACTTCTCCAATGCCATAAAGAACTTAATCGATAATGCTCTTAAATATTCGGGTAGTGAAGTAAATATAAACATAACTGTTTTAAAAACTAAAGACCAATTGCGGATAAGTATAAAAGACAATGGAATAGGAATTCTTGAAGAATACCTGCCATATATCTTTGATCAATATTACCGTGTATCTCCATTAAAACAAACAAATGGATTTGGTTTAGGATTAAGTTATGTAAAATGGGTCATAGAGGCTCATGGTGGTAGTATCCGTGTCGAAAGCAAAGAAGGTATAGGTTCTGACTTTATTATCGTAATTACTCTAAAATAATATACTATGAATACGATTCTTATAGCTGAAAACAATAAAGACTTTGTATATGTGATTCATTGGTTTTTCAAAAACAAAGGGTACACTGTTTTCTCGTCGGGCGACGGAGAAGAAATACTTAAGCTGTATAATGAAAATACACCTGATATTATTTTATTGGATATCGGTTTGGATGGAAATATCGATGGTAAAGAAGTTGCCCGCAGAATTCGTTTTAAAGACCGTAAAACTCCTATAATCTTTATGAGTGGCGAAAATAATTCTCCTCCTGATGTTGTTGAAACCTTTGGTATCGGTGGGAATTTCTTTCTTAAAAAGCCTGTTACACTGGAAGAGATAGAGGCTCATATTGATTCCGCTTTAAAGCAAAAACAAGTAAATAATCACTACAATCTGGGGAAAATAGTTTTTAATGTTAAAGAACGGCTTTTATCAGGAAATGGGATTAATGAAACGTTAACGGAAAAAGAAACACAGGTACTTCAATCACTGGCGGAAAATCTCAACATGATTATAGAAACCATAGATATATTACTTTCGGTATGGGGTACAGACGACAAAGAAGAATCGCTTCGTAACACTATCAGCTCGTTACGTAAAAAACTTGAGAGAACAGAAATTACTATCGAAACCATTAAAGGTAGGGGATACCGACTTGGTATTCAAACAGAAGGAAGCCCCTTCGCTAAATGACATATTTCCATAGCCCTAAAAGGAAAAAACATACCAATCTCAACATTATTAGGTTGGTGTAATTAAATTTCTATATATTACATAACTTTAATTTTATCAACAATACTCAATGAACAAGCTAGCTTATATAACCTACTCCCAAAAAGAAGCCAATCGTAAGATATGGAATTCTTTGATGAGTAAATATGAGCTATTGAAAAAGAAAAACTCTGCAATAGCATATGTATGGTTTCCTCTAACCTGTGTTCTCTTTGGCTTTATCGCTGTATTCAGTTGGCTTTCGTCTTTATCTCTTTTCTTTAAAGATATTCGATTCACTCCGCACTATATGCAGACCGTAATTGATTACAACAAAATGACAGATCAAGAAGCGAACGCATATCTTGATTCCCACCTCTTTGAATACAAAAAGCGATTATCCTATGGCAATATATCGGTAAAAGAAAAGAATAGTGTTGACGCAACATTTGAAACCCTATATAATAAATATAAATTGACGGAATCTAATATCCAAGATGTTATTTCAGGGATATCAAACATACAGGAATCTGTAGATAAAACCAATACACATATTAAAACCGTTTCTCTGAATATAGAGCCTATTTCCACTTATGCCGATAAGAAGCTGAAGGAAGAAGAGCAGAAGAAAATTATATTAGAGAATAAGCGACAGGAACAACAAAACAAAATAGTAGCAGACTATGATCGGGCAAGAGGACGTAATTTAGGGTCTTTTGTAAGTAAGTTGTCAGATAAGCAAATCGATACATTGATTGAATATTGCAATCAGATACCGATATTCGATATCGATGTTACCAAAGAAGATATAAAGAATCTATTGTCTTGCACGAATGAAAAACCTATACAAGTAAGGGTTAACAAGCATATTGCCCTTTTATTTTCCAAACTCGCAGGGAAAAAATTGATTTGCTCCACATGGATGGGTGTTGCCGAAAGATACGAATGCTTTGCTTCAAGAAATGGCAAACCTCTAAATTATAAAGATCTTTCAACTGCAAATGCTACATCATCTACTATTGAGCCTAAAGTTGAAGATTTAATAGAAGAATGTATTGAAGAGATTCTAAAAATAAAAGTTTAAAATTCTATATTCATACTATCCCAAAAAGCCTGAGATATCTCATCTTGGGCTTTTTTGCATCTATCAATATCCCACCATTGGTAGTTAATGCCAATACATTGATTGATAAGGTTGCCAATGTTTAGATGATATTATTTCGTGATCGAAAAGGTAGTCGCGACACCTGATGTATCACTATTTAAATATCGTTTATATGAGTAATGAAATTATTGAAAAACGTCTGGATAAGATAGAAAGTCTTCTTATCGGACAAAAAGATGTATTTACGTTTGACGAATGTTGTCAGTATACAGGTATCTCAAAGACTTATATGTATAAACTGACATGCTCAAACAGAGTTCCCCACTTTAAGCCTCATGGCAAGACCATTTATTTCAGTAAATCGGAAATAGACAATTGGTTATTGAAAAATCCAATTAAAACGACCGAACAACTGGAACAGGAGGCAGCAACCTATGTGACTTCTCCGAATAAAAAACGGAAGAAGTAATGTTTTTCCACTCGTCGGGAGGAGTGGTCTCCCCCCTAGCCGTTGGGCGCTCCCCGACCGATGAATTATTGTGGTGTCCCTTGAAAGGAAATACTCATTGCACCGACCTCAGTTAAAACATCCTGTTCAGTGTACCGGGTTTCCTGAATCCTGATCCTTTGCCTCTGTCCGAACAGCAGCTATAAGGCTGTATATTTATCCCCATCTGCTGATTCGGGCAGCAGCTATCCCCCTTAAAGACCACTCATGGCAAGGTTATGGAAATGTATACATTTCCCACCTTGCTTTGGCTATCGCCAAAGAGGAAAATTGCTCCCGCTGGTCGGCAATTTTATTCGGAGGGTCTATCTGGTAAGTATATTTTTTAATTTATTATTGAATCATTTATGAGTAAAAATATTATTGAATCTAATAAATCTCTGGTCGGAAAGAAGACCAAAAAGAAAGTGCTGAGTGCCCGCTTTCTTGAAATAGAATATCAGGCATTAAAGAAAAGAGCCAAAGACGCAGGAGTGACTTTAAGCAAGTTTACACGAGCCGTCTTGCTCTCGGGGAAGATTGTTCAGCGGATCAGTAAAAGCGATGCGGAAACCCTCCGCAAGCTCTCGGGAGAAGCCAATAACCTGAACCAGCTGGCACGTGCTGCCAACAAGGAGGGCTTTACCCATGTCGCTAAAGATCTGGTAAATCTTAAAGCAGTAATTGTAAATATCATTAACCAACTGTCACATGATTGGAAAAGTTATGAAAAGAGCAGCTTTTAACGGATGCGTCCGCTATGTAATGAATAAAGAAGAAGCCAAGCTTCTTTCTTTTGACGGTGTATTGCTCGGCAGTGTTGAAAGCATTGTACAAAGTTTCCATACCCAACGGTTAATGAAACCCAAGATAAAGCATCCTGTAGGACATATTTCTTTAAGCTATTCCATAGAGGATAAAGACCGCTTAAGTGATGGAGCTATGATAAAACTCGTTAAAGAGTATATGGAAGGTATGAATATAAAAGATACGCAGTATATACTAGTCCGTCATTTCGACAATGGGATTCCCCATGTTCATTTAGTCTATAACCGTATTGACAATAACGGTAAAGTGATAAGCGATAAGAATGACCGTTACCGAAATGAAGCCGTATGTAAAAAATTAAAGGATAAATACGGCTTAACCTACGGCAAAGGCAAAGAGAAAGTCAAACAGCATAAATTACGAGGGAAGGATAAAACCAAGTATCAGCTATATCATGCCGTTAAAGGAGCTTTGGACAAGTCAGCCAACTGGAATGACTTTAACAGGCTGTTGAAAGAAAAAGGAATCGAGATTGTCTTTAAATACAAGGGGCAGACGAGTGAGGTGCAGGGTATATCTTTTACGGCAGGCACTGTCAGTTTTAAAGGTTCTGATCTGGATCGTAGTTTCAGCTATTCCAAGATAGATAAACTCTTGCAGGAAAGACAACTGAAGCAGAAAGAACAGCAAAGACCAACAAACCAACCAAGTAGCAGACCGAGTAACCAGTCAGGTGATAAACCGAGTAACGAGCGATCCAATCAGATAAGTAACCAGTCCTCACAAGAAGCAGATAAAAACAACGCTGCTTTATTGTCTGAGTCTGATTCATGGGGAACCGGCTTTATAACACACAACTACGATCCTGAGGAAGATGAGTTCGCCAGACGGATGAGGTATGAGCAGGAGAAAATTAATAATAAGAATAAACGTAAAAGAGGAAGGAGCAGATAAGTATGAAAACAGAAAATCAGGATTTGGAAATTATGCTAGATAGCTTTTCTCAGACGCTATCCGAAATAAAAGAAGAGTGTGTAAAGTTCAACAAGAAAAATGAACAGGGTAATCAGAGTAATATCGAATCTGCTCTGAACATCGATCTGCTGAACAGGATATCCGATACGATTGGGCAGGCTAAGAAAGCAATAGATGAAGAAGACTTAAAAAAGTTTATTAATGTTGTAATTAGCGTTACAACCCAATTGCAGGAAGAAGCCAATAAAGCATCTGCCGAGTTTCTGAATCAGAAAATAGCGGAACTCAAAGAGCTTGCAAAACAACCGACTATCATTGAAAGAAGATATTCGATTGATTTTAAATCAAGCAGGACGTTTACTGCTATTGTTCTTATTTCACTCGGTTTATTGTGTTCTCTATTGGGTAATTATAATCAGTATAAAAGTAATAATGAGCTGACGGATGCCGACTGGAAATACCGTTTTGTTAGGATGAACGGTGGTATTTACAGGGATGATGTGTTTCTGCTGGAGCGTATGTTTGGTTCTCCCGACAGTGTAAAGAAGGTAAAGGGTTTGAAGGGTCAGATACTTGACCATGAAATGAAGCTGAGGGAGCGGATGGAGAAGCAGGTGCAGATGGAGAGGAATATGAAGGAGAATGAGAAACTGGATAGTGAGATTAAAATGCTTAAAGGGCAATGAGTAGGTAAGTAAGCCAAAGGCAGAAAACACTGCCTTTGGTTTAAGATTCTGTTCCAATTTTTATGGAGTCGGCATTTTATAAAAATAGAAGTGCGTGCCTTCATTCTCTTCTATTTTACAGTAAACAGCGTCTTTTAATATCCAGCACTTTTTTCTGTAACTGTAATATTTTGAGAACTGACGCAGAAAGATGATAAACAAGGTCTCATCTTTCGGGTCGTAAAAATGGATCGATGCTGAATAGCACTTATCTTCTTTGTCCATAATAAAGGTCAGGGAGGCGTTCTCTTTGTCAAAACTGACTTCCACATAATCCAATAGATTGCCTTTTTCCGTATATCTTATCAGACATACAGGGTAGTTGTTGTACTTCTCTTTTACTGCCAGGTGAGACAGGGGAAGGGCTGAACATGCGTGTCCGACCAGGTGCGTGAAATCGTTATTTTTCTGATTCATAAACATCCAATTTTAAGCCTGATTAGGTAATCAAGCCGATATAAATACTAAAATGAATAGTTTATATCACTGCGGTCTTTATTTGTCAGTTCGTATGGAGTGATAAACCAACAATGGCAGGATGTTATTACAAAGATATGATTTTACTTGAAAAGTTAATTTCTATTTCTCTTTTTTACATACCTTTATACTCCTAACTTTATAGTTAAGGTCTCAGACCTTTTTATTACTTTGGCAAGTAAAACAAGTATAGCTAGTTATAACTTTAAAGTATTGCATTAAATATTTTGTATTACTTATTAATAGGATTCCGATGAAAAAGTCTATATCACATTTACCGTCAACCAACCAAAGGGATTTACATTATCTTGTAGAATCTATTTTAAGTCGTGTTAAGCAAACCGAAATGATAATTCTATTTGGTAGCTATGCCCGTAACGATTTTGTAGTATATGATGAAAAATATGAATTCGGCAAGATTCAGTTTTATGTAAGTGATTACGATATATTGGTTGTTACAAGTGGTATATCAGATGGTATTGCAGGTAAAGCACTGGATAATATAGAAGTTCAGTACTACAATCGGGCAAAAGATCCTGACAGGCAGCCTCCTGTTCAATTTATCACTATCGATATGAAGAAATTGAACAAGGAACTGAAAGAGGGCAGGTATTTCTATACGCAGATAAAACAGGAAGGTGTAATTCTATATGATAGTGGAAACCATAAGTTAGCTCGCAGACGTAAGCTAAATTTTGAAGAAATAAAACTACAGGCACAGGAATACTATAAGGAGAAATTTCATAGAGCAAATGTATTTTTGAAAGATGCAAAAAACAATTTAACAGATGGTGAATATGCTCAATCTTCTTTTTATCTTCATCAAGCCTGTGAAAACTATTTTTATGCGATACGTTTGGTTTATACTCAGCAGAATAGTAAACAGCATAACTTAACAAAGTTACTAAACTCGGTAAAGAAATATTCTACTGATTTCGTAAAAGTCTTTCCACAGGATACCCCAGAGGAAAAACGTTTATTTGAACTTATCAAAGCTGCTTATGTAAATGGTCGCTACGATCCTGATTTTGTAGTTACTAAAGAGGATATTGATGCGCTTGTTCCAAAAGTGGAGCTATTGCGAGATATTACTAAACGGATTTGTGAGGAGAGGATTGGGGTGTATGGGGAGATAATATAAATTAAAGTCTAAAATTAAAATAAATATGATTAGAAAATACTATTTAACTCTATTCTGTGTTATATATGTTGTTCAATTACAAGGTCAAAATGACAATGAATATTTTAAGTTTATAACAGAGCAAAAGACGTCAGCCAAGGATTATATCATAGAACTTTTCAAAGAAAAAGATATTGTAGTATTCAGTGAAAGGAATCATGCGGAAGTTGAACAATACAACCTATTGTTAGATGTTATTAAAGATCCTTACTTTATCAAAAATGTAGGAGCAATTTACTTGGAAGTCTGCTGTGTGAATAATTCTTCCAAAATAAACGACTTCCTTGTCCACGAAGGATATGACACTATTCAAGCATATAAAGAAACCACTAAACTATATCAATTAGGAAATACCATGCACCTATGGAATTGCTACAGCTATCCTTGGCTGATATATAACCTGTATAATTTAAATCAAAATTTATCAAACGAAAATAAGATACACTTATATGGCTGTGAAATAGAATTTGATTGGGCTAATTATAAGACTCCGGAAGAATATGCCACTATCGATCCGATTTTAGCAGTAAGAGACTCGTTAATGGCACAAAACTTTATAGAACAATATACAAATATTCAGAAATACAGAAATGGAAAAAAGAAAGCACTTGTAATAATGAATTCCAGACATGGATATTTAAAAGACACACATCGTTCAGAAACAGAAATACGTAAAAATACTGGGCGCTACCTTTATGATAAATATAAAAACAGGATTGCATCTGTTTTCATAATGAGTCCGGGGCATCCAAACGGATGGGATAAATATGAGCTAATTAAAACCGGGAAGTGGGATGCTATTTTTGAGTTAACAGGCAAAACAGGCAAAACAAGTATGGGCTTTAATTTTAAAAATACACCTTTTGGGAAAGAGACATTCGACTGGACTCCCGAAGGATGGACACTAGATAAATATCGTTACGAAGATGTTTTTACCGGAATCGTCTATTATAAACCTATAGAAGAGCATATATTAAAAAGAGGTTGGGAAAATTCAATCACAGACGACTTTAAACCTGAATTCATAAGGCGTATGAAAATAATGGATTTTGATGATGAAGAGATTGAAAGTGAAGTAAAGATTGAAAAAACGGTAAGATCTCAACAATACTATAATATAGTAGAATTCAGAAATGAAATCGACTCATGGAAAGAAAAACTGAAATATATTTATTGAGTTTATTGAATTAAGTAAGTTTTTGAACCGATCAATACTTTTTACCCTTTTTTAAAGGGATCATTTTCTTTTGGAACTTTAGGCGAGAGTTTTAAATGGATTTTCCAATTCTACATAGTTATCTTTATTTAAACAAAATTGCAGGGAATAATTGGGGAACAAAAAAATTACTTGGGTGGAAATGTAGGAAAAGAATTACTCAGTCAGTTTTTACACCTTTTTTACACCCTATGAAAACATAAAAGCCTGATTTTCAATCGAAAATCAGGCTTTCTGAGTACCCAGAGCCGGGATCGAACCGGCATGGAAGTGAATCCACTGGTGTTTGAGACCAGCGCGTCTACCAATTCCGCCATCTGGGCGTAAGCAGATGCAAAAGTACATATATTTTTGACATATCAAGCATCTTGCCCAACTTTTTTTGAAAAAGAGTTATAGATTTTTTGCTATATATCACATGCTTTTACTTTGTTTGTAACCTTGTATAATTTACCTTTGTATAAACTCGGAAAACAATATGAATAAAAATAATTATTGCGTAATTATGAGCGGCGGAATCGGTAGCCGTTTTTGGCCATTCAGCCGCGAAGCTCGTCCTAAACAGTTTCTTGACTTTTTCGGAACAGGTCGCTCACTCTTACAAATGACTTTCGATAGATTTAAAAAAATTGTACCTATCGAAAATATATTCATTGTCACCAATGAAGGGTATCAACAAATGACGGCCGACGAATTGCCCGAATTGAATCCCGATCAGATACTACTAGAACCTATGCGCAGAAATACAGCTCCCTGTATCGCATTTGCCAGCTATCGTATCAATGCCATCAATCCGAATGCAAATATTGTAGTTGCACCTTCAGATCACCTGATCATGAAAGAAGACGAATTTCTTACTGTAGTAAATAAAGCGTACGAGTTCGTTGAAAAGAATGATACACTCCTTACCTTAGGGATTCGCCCTAGCCGTCCCGAGACAGGATATGGCTATATCCAGATGAGTGACGAACATGTAGATGGAGTGACTAAAGTAAAAGTATTTACTGAAAAACCGAATATTGACCTGGCTAAAGTATTTTACGAAAGTGGTGAGTTCCTTTGGAACTCGGGAATCTTTATTTGGAATTCGAGAACTATAACAGAATCTTTTCGCCAACATCTTCCGGAGATCAGCAACCGCTTCGATCAAGGTAAAGATCTCTTTGGAACCGATAAAGAAAAAGCTTTCATTGACGAAAATTTCCCTTTCTGTCCCAATATATCGATCGATTACGGTATAATGGAGAAGGCATCGAACGTATGCGTACAAGCTGCCGATTTCGGATGGTCTGACCTTGGTACATGGGGATCGCTTTATGACATTACTGAGAAGGACGAAAATGCTAATGCAGCGCTAGTTTCCGAAACACTATTTTACGATAGTGCGGAAAATATCGTTACACTTCCTGACGGGAAATTAGCTGTAATACAAGGACTCGAAGGTTACATAGTAGCAGAAGCGAATAATGTACTACTTATCTGCAAGAAAGATGACGAACAACGAATCAAACAGTTTGTAACTGATGTTAAGTTGAAATACGGAGAAGAATATATATAGAATTAATAAAACATAATATGTCAAAAGAACTTTTACCAAATTTGCCATACTTAGTCGCTGATATCAGCCTGGCTGACTTTGGTAGAAAAGAAATAGAGATTGCAGAGCATGAAATGCCCGGATTAATGGCACTTCGTAAAAAATACGGAGCCTCCAAACCACTAAAAGGAGCCCGCATAATGGGGTCGTTACATATGACTATCCAAACTGCAGTTTTAATAGAGACACTCAAAGAGCTGGGTGCTGATTTACGTTGGTGCAGTTGCAACATATTCTCTACGCAAGATCATGCAGCAGCAGCCATTGCCGAATCGGGAATTCCTGTATTCGCATGGAAAGGCGAAACCCTTGAAGAATATTGGTGGTGTACCGAACAGGCACTTCTCTTCCCCGGAGGAAAAGGACCTAACCTCATCGTCGATGACGGAGGAGATGCAACGCTTCTCATCCATTGGGGATACAAAGCCGAAAAAGATGCTAGCTTCATAGATAGAAAAGGAGCAAATCACGAAGAACAAGTAATACTCGATACACTTAATCGTATTCTAAAAGAAGACAATCAACGTTGGAATCGTGCAGTCGCCGACTGGAAAGGTGTATCGGAAGAAACTACAACAGGAGTTCATCGCTTATATCAAATGATGGAACGTGGTGAATTACTTATTCCGGCTATCAATGTAAATGATTCGGTTACTAAATCTAAATTTGACAACCTGTACGGATGCCGTGAATCCCTAGCCGATGGAATCAAACGTGCAACAGATGTTATGATTGCCGGCAAAGTTGCAGTTATAGCAGGTTATGGCGATGTAGGTAAAGGCTGTGCACACTCTATGCGTTCGTATGGAGCTCGTGTTATAGTTACCGAGATAGATCCTATCTGTGCATTACAAGCAGCGATGGAAGGCTTTGAAGTAACAACTATGGAAGAAGCCGTAAAAGAAGGAAATATCTATGTTACCACTACCGGAAACAAAGACATCATCACTATCGAGCATATGGCAGCGATGAAAGATCAGGCAATTGTTTGTAATATCGGTCACTTCGACAATGAGATACAAGTGGAAAAACTGGTAAGCTATTCAGGGATCAAACATACGAATATCAAACCGCAAGTAGATAAATATACCTTTGCAACAGGAAACTCTATATTCTTATTAGCGGAAGGACGTTTGGTTAATCTTGGCTGTGCCACAGGTCACCCATCATTTGTAATGAGTAATTCATTTACTAATCAAACACTGGCTCAGATAGAATTGTGGCAGAAAGATTACAAAGTGAATGTATATCGTTTGCCTAAAGAATTGGATGAAGAAGTTGCTCGTTTGCATCTCGAACAAATAGGTGTCAAACTAACGAAACTATCCAAGGAACAGGCCGATTATTTAGGTGTTCCGGTTGACGGACCATTTAAAGCCGATCATTATAGATACTAAAATATAATCCTCAAAAAATAGACGAATAAATATTCGTCTATTTTTTATAATACCAACAGAATGGAAGATAGAAAGTGGAAAGTATTGCATAGCGAATATTTAAGTCGCGAGCCATGGTTCACAGTAAGGAAAGAACGCGTAGAGTTACCTAACGGAAACGAGATACCCAATTATTATGTATTAGAATATCCGGATTGGGTAAATGTTATTGCAATAACAAAGGAAAAGAAATTCATTTTTGTACGTCAGTATCGCCATGGATTAGGAAAGACCTGCTTCGAATTATGCGCTGGAGTCTCAGAAAAAGAAGATCCATCTTATATGGTTTCTGCTCAACGCGAACTATTGGAAGAGACAGGCTACGGCAATGGCAATTGGGAAGAATATGCTGTAATATCGGCTAACCCGAGTACCCATACAAATTTAACACACTGCTTTCTTGCCACTGATGTTGAACCGGTCGCTAAACAAAATTTAGAATCGACCGAAGATCTGACTGTTCACCTACTATCTATAGATGAAGTAAAAGCATTACTACAAAACGACGAGATTAAACAAGCATTACATGCCGCCCCACTTTGGAAGTATGTGGCAGAAAATCATTTAATGTAAATACTTGCTGTGGATATCGTTACTTTCCAAAATTTAAAAGAAGTACAAGATACTATTAACAATTATAATCACTAAATTTGTGCGATACATTTTCAACTCATAACAATTTTAAACGTATGAAAAGAGATACTGCTATTTTTGACATTATTGAAAGAGAGCATCAACGCCAACTCAAAGGAATCGAACTTATTGCTTCCGAGAACTTTGTGAGCGGGCAAGTAATGGAAGCAATGGGCTCATGCCTTACTAACAAGTACGCTGAAGGTTATCCCGGTAAAAGATATTATGGCGGCTGCGAAATAGTAGATCTAAGCGAACAATTGGCAATAGACCGTTTGAAAGAAATCTTCGGTGCTGAATGGGCTAATGTACAACCGCATTCGGGAGCACAGGCTAATGCTGCTGTATTCCTTGCATGTATGCAAGCCGGAGATAAGTTTTTAGGACTGAATCTTTCGCATGGTGGTCACCTTTCACATGGTTCACCCGTTAATTTTTCGGGATTAATGTTCCACGCATTAGAATACAACGTAAAACAAGATACTGAGCAAGTAGATTACGAGCAAATGGAACAAGTTGCCCGTCAGGAAAAACCCAAAGTAATAATTGCCGGAGCATCGGCCTATTCTCGCGAATGGGATTATGCACGTATCCGTAAAATTGCGGATGAAGTAGGAGCAATCTTTATGGTAGATATGGCACATCCGGCAGGACTTATTGCAGCAGGATTGTTGGAAAACCCGCTTCCTCACGCACATATTGTTACTACAACAACTCACAAGACATTACGTGGTCCTCGTGGAGGAGCTATTTTGCTAGGCAAAGACTTCGAAAACCCTTGGAGTAAAAAAACACCTAAAGGTGAAACACGCATGATGTCTGCATTGCTCGACTCTGCTGTATTTCCGGGAATTCAAGGTGGTCCGCTAGAACATGTAATCGCAGCTAAAGCGGTTTCTTTCGCAGAGGTGCTCGATCCATCATATAAAGTATATCAAACTCAGGTGAAAGATAATGCACAAGCTATGGCTAAAGCATTTATGGACAAAGGTTATAAAGTTGTATCAGGCGGAACAGATAATCACTGTATTCTGGTTGATCTTCGCACCAAATTCCCTGAACTTACAGGTAAAGTGGCAGAAAAGATACTGGTAGAAGCCGATATTACAACAAATAAAAATATGGTTCCATTCGATAGCCGTAGTCCGTTCCAGACATCAGGGCTTCGTTTCGGAACACCTGCTATTACGACCCGCGGTGCTAAAGAACCACTTATGGGAGAGATTGTAGAGCTGATAGATACAGTACTTTCTAATCCTGAGAGTGAACAAATTATTAAAGCCGTTCGCGAAAAAGTAAATAGCACAATGAAAGATTATCCACTTTTTGCATGGTGAAAATAAGATAGTAAGATTAATAAAAAGGGTTGGTAATACAACCCTTTTTTATTTGTCCTCAATACTTTAGAAGCAAAAAAATCGTATCTTTGCAGCTTCGCAAATGAATGAAAATGAAGAAACCCTTACTGACACTACAATACCTACTATCTGTACATATTTCAGCCCTTATCATTTTAACGGTTTTCCGCTGTATTTTATATATAGCAAATATGCATTATGTAAATGATGTAGATGATAAATTATCACTCTTTGGGGGAGCTATACTAAAAGGAGTACAGTTCGACAATGTTATGGCATGCTATATAGTTGCGCTACCTCTGGCTGTGCTAACAATAATGTCCCTCTTTAATAAAGTACCCGCTACTGCTGTTAAAGGTTTCAATATTTATTTTATTATCCTCTATACTATTGTGTTTGCGTTCTCGGCTGCAGATATTCCCTACTTTAAATATTACTTCATGCACATGGGTGCATCCATCTTCAATTGGATAGGATTTGAAGGAACAGCAGGAATGATATTTCAGGAGTCATCTTACTATATTTATTTTGCAGTTTTTATTATTCTAACCTTTTTGTTCTCTGCTATGGTAATGTCCATAGGGAAAAGACTACTAAAAAAACAGGCAGCCAATCTGACTAAAAAAGACTACAAGTTTTATATTCCCGTAGTGATATTAGTCTGGGGACTCTGCTTTCTTGGTATACGAGGGACTTTCGAACGATACCCCCTCAGAGTAGGTGATGCATATTTTTGCAACAATTCATTTTTCAATCAACTGGGAGTAAATCCTGCATTTTATTTTGTGAAAAGCAGCAGTGCCTTTTTCAAAAAAAATAATAAATTGGCAGGAACAATAGACCAGAAAGATGCTATACTATTTGTACAAAAAGAGTTTAATATAGATACTAAAATAGATTCTAACCCCATTAGCCGATTAGTGAAGACTGAAGGGGCACCAAAAGATGCTAATATCATAATTATTTTAATGGAATCTATGTCTAGTGAAAATTTAGACACCGAATACCAAGGGAATAAACTCATGCCTTACCTCAACGACTTGATAGACAAATCATATTATTTCGAGAATTTCTATTCTTCGGGCATACATACAAACAATGGGATCGCATCCACCCTATACGGTTTTCCACCTATATTTGATCAAACAATGATGAGTGCCGATGTCGACTTTTATACAGGTTTGCCTATCAATCTCAAGGAGCAAGGCTATCAAACACTTTTCTTTCTGACAAGTAATCCTCAATACGATAATATGAATTCTTTTTTATTGGAAAATGGATTTGACCGGATTTTTTCTCAGTATGACTATCCTAAAGAAAAAGTAGTTAATAATTTTGGAGTGCAGGATGATTATTTGTTCGAATATGGATTGAATAAATTAAGCAATATAGCTGAACAGAAAAAACCTTTTTTGGCTACATTTATGACCGTAAGTAACCATCCTCCATACGTAATCCCCAAGCAGTTTGTGGATGCAGGAAAAAACGATGCTGAAAGTATTCTTAGATTTGCAGACCATAGTTTGCAGGATTTCATGAAAAATGCAGCAAAACAAGAGTGGTACGATAATACAATATTTGTAATATTAGGCGATCATGGTAAACCATCAGATAAGCAACCTTACGAAATGTGTATGGGATATAATCATGTGCCATTGATTATATATTCTCCTCTATTCGATGATATGCCGAAGCGATTCCAACAATTGGGAGGTCAGATAGATATTTTCCCAACAGTTATGGGCCTACTAAATCGCTCTTACATAAACAATTCCTTAGGGGTCGACTTATTTAAAACAGAACGCCCATATATGTATTTTGTATCTGACAGTCATCTAGGTTGCGTTGATAATAATTTTTTCTATATTTATAATCCTGCAAATAAAACAGATGCATTGCATAAATATAGAAATATAGAAGAAGAAAATCTCATTCAACAATATCCGAATGTGGCAAATAGCATGAAAAATTATTCTATATCGATGATACTAACCGCCGACTATCTGGTTAAAAACAAACTAACAGGTCCAAATTCCAAGCAATAAAATATCAGGATGAAAAAAATAAAAACTGCCTTATACTACATACTTTCTGTACATATTTTGGCTCTCAGCGTAATGACCCTGCAACGTATTGCCCTTCTACTTACCAATCTGCAAAATATAAGTGAAGTAGAAACGAAGCTAAGCTGGGTATCTTCAGCATTACTGCGTGGTATTTGGTTCGATAATGTTATCGCCTCTTACATCACCATCCTACCACTGGTTATTATATCGATTTTAGGATTATGTAATAAGATAAATAAAACGATTCTCAAAACGTTCAATATATTCTATATTGCTATCTACTCTATCGTTTTTGCCATTGGAATGGCAGACATACCGTACTTCAACTATTTTTTCAAACACCTCAATGCTTCTATTTTCAATTGGAATGAAGAAGGAGCAACCACAGCAGGAATGATATTACAAGAAACATCATATTATATTTATTTCCTGTTTTTTATAATTGTAATTATTCTATTCTCTTTCTCATTATCAAGATTAGTAAAGAAACTTTTATCCAAATACCAAGAAAATCTAGTTTCCAAAGAATACCTCATCTATATTCCCATCTGTATTTTATTAATAGGCCTTAGTTTACTGGGTATAAGAGGGCGATTAGGATATAATCCGATTAAAACTAGTCAAGCCTATTTCTGTGATAATTCGTTTTTAAATCAATTAGGAATAAACCCTTCGTTCTATTTCATGCGTGATGTCATTGAATCTTCTAAATCACATCACAATGTGGATAATATCATCTCAGAAGAAGAGGCTATTGTAGTTGTCCAAAAAGCATTGGGAATAGATAAAGATTCTATGGAACTCTCCTTATCCCCTATTGCACGTGAAGTTATAGCTGAAGGGGAAGCAAAAAATATGAATGTAATATTCATTCTCATGGAATCAATGTCAGCTGACTTACTGACAGTTAAAGAAAATGGAAAAGAGATTACTCCTTTCTTAAATGAGTTAATTAACAAGTCATATTATTTCGAGAATTTCTATTCGGCAGGTACACATACAAATCATGGCATACTTGCTAGTCTATATGGATTACCAGCCTTGTTCGATCGCAATATGATGAAAAACGTCGATATTCCTCTTTGTCAGGGAATTCCGTATATATTACATCAACAGGGATATAGAACAATGTTCTTTATGACCCACGAAGCGCAATATGATAATATGAATGCTTTCCTCTTAGAAAATGGCATTGAAGAAGTTTATTCAGAAGAAAATTATCCCAAAGCAAAGCGTGTAAATAGTTTTGGTGTGCAAGATGACTTTCTATTGGAATATGCTCTTGATAAATTCAATGAGGAGTCAAAGGATAACAGGCCATTCTTTGCAACTTTGCTTACTGTTAGTAATCATCCACCCTATGTTGTGCCCGATAGATTTAAATCGGTAAGCAATGACCCACAATATCAGATTGTAGCCTTTGCTGACGATGCTATACGCCAGTTTATGACAGAAGCCGAAAAGCAAGACTGGTACAAAAATACAATCTTTGTACTTTTAGGCGATCACGGTAAAATTGTAGGGTCTCCGACTTATGAGATGCCATTATCATACAATCATGTACCCTTTATAATGTATTCTCCGGCATTTAAAGACGCACCTCAGCGTTTTATGCAGCTGGGTGGACAAGTAGATGCTTTCCCTACCATAATGGGTCTCTTAAACCATTCTTACGAGAATAATACGTTCGGTGTAGACTTGTTTAAAACTACACGACCATATATGTTTTTCTCGTCCGATGATGCATTGGGATGTGTGAGTGATGAAAAGTTTTATACTTACAACTTCAAAGCCAAAATAGAAGGATTATATGACTATCGAACCAACAGCCCCGAAAATCTCATAGAACAGCATCGGGTAGAGGCTGATAATATGAAGATATACTCTGCCGCAATGTTCCAAACAGCCAGTTACATGTTTAAAAATAAACTGACAAGAACACATTCTGCATCTTCAAGCAGTATACATTTCTAATGTATAATTTATATATTAGGAACACACTTGGCTAAAACAATTATTTGATGGACTGCATATCTATCACGTACCTAAACTGTACCTTGCCGCCAAGTACGTTTTCGTATGCTTCATTTACCTGCTGCATAGGGATTATTTCTATTTGAGGATAAATATTATTTTTGATCGAGTAATCAAGCATTTCCTGTGTTTCGTTTATTCCTCCAATGAGCGAGTGGTATATTTTTCTCCTGCCCCACAACGCCATTGTATTCACCGATGGAATTTGATCCATTGGTTGCACACCGATCAGTACCATCGTGCCATCTACTTCGAGCATACTCAGATAAGATTCTACCTGAAAATTAAAAGGAATAGTGCTCAAAATCAAATTGAACGAACTGTTAAAACCTTCCATCTCTTTCGGGTTAGTAGTATTTACATACTTACGAGCTCCCATATCCAATGCGGCTTGGCGTTTGTCTTCGGTAATATCGAAAACGGTTACCTCAGCTCCCATCGCTAAGGCATATTTTAAAGCCATATGCCCCAAACCTCCAAAACCGGCAACAGCTACTTTATCTCCTTTCTTTACATGGTTGTAACGAAGAGGAGAGTAAGTAGTAATTCCCGCACAAAGAAGCGGTGCAACTTTTGCTAATGGCACATTTTGGGGAACCTTAAGAGCAAACGTTTCTTTAACAACAATATTTGTCGAATACCCACCTTGAGTATATCCGTCTCCCTCACGACTGTTGTAAGTATATGTAGCACCGCCGGTACAGTATTGCTCCTCTCCTGATTCACAATAATGGCATTTACCACATGAATTAACCATACATCCAACTCCTGCTATATCGCCAATTTTAAATTTACTTACATTTTTTCCTATTTTGCTCACCCGCCCTACAATTTCATGTCCCGGAACACATGGATATGATATAGATCCCCAATCACCCTTTACGGTGTGGATATCTGAATGACAAATACCCGAATATAAAATATCAATAAGAATATCATCATCACCGACTGCACGACGGTCGAAATTATAAGGTACAAGTTTTCCTTTTTCTTCTTTTACAGCATAAGCCTTAGTGTGAATATGACCTTCATGCGATAGCGTGGTTTGCCCTTGTGCATATACGGATGCAAGTACAAGCATCAGGAACATGAAAGAATTTAAAATTGTTTTTTTCATAAGATTAATAGTTTATCGTTAATAAGTATGATCATTTAAATAGTAAAAACCCTAAGAAAAGTGTACTCTTTTTTTCACTTCAATCATATTTTCTTTATCAACTAGCAATTTTTATTTTTACTTGCGTTACAAGTAAGGGTTAAACTATTGGATAAAATATAGTTAATGTAACTATTAAATACAACAAGGTATACTTTTTTATAATATATTTGTCGCTTGTTTTACAAAAAAAAACCTTTTTTATTAATCCTTATTTTTATACTAAAAAATACTTTATCGTTATTTTATAAACTACAACAATTCTAATATAAACACCTGAAAACAAATATTGAAAACTATGAGAAAATTAAGAAGTTTATTTTATACCCTTTTTGTGTGCTCACTATTCTTAGTATCCTGTTCGGATGACGACTCTGAGGATAAAGGAGGCAGCGAGCCGAAAAAAGAAGTTGAACAGATTGTATCTGCACTTGAATCCGATAAAAGCCTTAGCGACTTTACGACCGCATTAAAAACAATCGATAGTGATGCAATCGGTACAGATCAAGTTACAATTTTTGCATTCAAAAATGAAGCTCTGAAAAGTCAGCTAAAAGCTAGTTTAGACATTACACAAGAGGTTCTGAAAAGACATATAGTGAAAGGGATTTACACGCTGGATAAGCTAAAAGAGACCAAAACGCTGACAACATTAGGTGGCGAAACTTTAACCGTAATTGTCTATGAAGAAACAGTCTATATTAATGGGATTCCTCTTAAAGATTCAAAAAACGTGTCTAAAAGTATTCTATTTACCATTGATAAATTAATTCCTGCCGTAGCAATTGACCCGACAAAAGAGATTGTTACCTTTAGGGTATTCGAAACCAACAGAAAATGGTCTACGGAGAATTCTGCACAAGGAACTTTAATAAAAGGTGTATCTATCCGTATCTTTGACAACGGAACAGTAATTCAAACGTTGACTACCGATAAAGATGGTCTAGCTAGTTTTAGTTGGGAAAAAGGCAAACAATTATCTTTTAAAGCAAAAAATGACACACTGAATAATATATATAATGGCTTGCTTGTATTAGGTTTATTTACAACTCAGACCGAATTGGATAATGCGCCCGAATATAAATTATTCAAAGAAAAAAAGGCACTTGGCGGATGGAAATTTGCAGATATTAATGGTGATGGAATTATTAACAATGATGATGAAATAGACTATTGTCCACTATCAAGCGAAAGTAGTATAATAGACATATACTTAGTACCAGAAGAAGTGAGTATACTTAATCCGGAACCTAAACAAATCACAGATGAGGATATCAACGCCTCAGCGAAAAAATACGAAGAAGTATATAATGAATTTGTTTATATTGACACAAACTTGTCTGATCTTGATAAACGAAAAAATATTAATTCATCAGAACCTAGGATATTAAATCACTGGAATTTAGCCTATAAGTCTATGAGGGTGAACAATTATCTCATAAATACTGTTGATCAAACACCGTCTATATCGGGTGCGAGCAAAGTAAATCAAGTAAAAGGATATAGAGCATTAACTTATTTCCAATTAATAACTCTATTTGGTGATGTACCGTTAATGCTAGAATCCATAACAAGTATTTCAGATGATAATTTTTATCCATCGCGTACAAAGATATCTGATATAGACAAGGTCATAGAGTCTGATTTAATCGCTGCAATAGAGAATACTACGGCTGACAGAAAAATATATTTCCAAACGGGTCTAGCAAAATTCTATCTCCAAAAAGGGCAATATGCAAAAGCTTTAAGCATAATTGAGAAGGTTGTAAAGAGCCAAACTTATACGATTGAAAATCATTTGCTTTATGCTGAAGCCCTAGTAAATAATGGAAAAGTGTCAGAAGCTATTCAAGCCATAAATAAAATTTACGGTAAAAATGACCTTTCAGGACAAGCAACTAAATCACAAATTCTGGATCATATAAAAAGTCTTTATTCAAATAACAATAAAGGAATGAAGTTCTTGAATAAGGTACGCTGGGATGAAACATCATCTTGGTCTCATTATAAATTACTTCCGATTCCTAGTCAAGAAATAATGCTAAATTTTAACATGGTACAGAATCCAGGATGGTAAATTAATAGAAGATATACAAGTAAAAAGGAGCTGTCCAAACTTTTTGGGCAGCTCCTTTTTATTACTTTCCTTATATCTACATTTAAACACATCTTCAAATAATTTAATTATCATAGACTTAATTTTATTTTGTGGATAGCCATTTTTTTACTTATATATAGAATTTCGCACAATAAATAATTGTATGTTTTAAATGATTGTATTAGTTTAGGTGCAATAAATCAAAATCCTCAAAATTATGAAACAACAAAACAGACAGATTAAGGTGTCTTATAGTAATAAAATATCCTATTTCCTTCTAATCGGAATTTTCTTTTCTTTATTATTATTCTGATGGTCTTTTAAATTAGGTAGAGAATATGCTCGCTCATCAGCATCTATTGAGAATTTAATAAAATAGTAGTTGTAATCAGCAATTTCATAGATAGAGATGCCACAAAAACAGAAAAATAGTAGAAAATATTAAATAATTAAAACCTTATGAATTTATCATTTACAAAAAAAGATTACGCATTATTGAACGTTATATCATGGGCGTGCATTACGCTTATTTGCCTTAGCTATATTATGGGTAAATCCACATATTATCTGCTAAACTAAATAGAGTATAGAAAAACAAATCTCGCAACAAATAACCTTGTTACGAGATTTTATATTTTATCGGCGAATATTATATTCCTAACCCTTACTCCACATATAATACCAATCCTTTCAGATACTCTCCTTCGGGATGATATATATTAATAGGATGATCTGCCGGCTGAGTCAACTGGTGAAGAATACGTACACTCCTACCCGATTGCGCTGCTGCACTAAATACTGCTAAACGGAAAGCATCCTTGCTTATCACCTGCGAACAAGAGAAAGTAAATACGATTCCACCTTTTGCAACCTTATCAAAAGCCACGGCATTCAGTCGCTTATAACCTTGCAGTGCGTTTCTTATCGCTCCACGGTGTTTTGCAAAAGCAGGAGGATCAAGTATAATCAGATCATAATCGCCCTTATTTATATTTGCCAGATACTTGAATGCATCTTCAGCAAACGCCTCATGGCGTTTATCTCCGGGGAAATTAAGTTCTACATTTTTATCAGTCAGCATAATCGCTTTCGACGAACTATCCACTGAGTGTACAAGCTTTGCATCACCTCGCAAGGCATAGAATGAAAACCCACCGGTATAGCAAAACATATTGAGAACCGAACGACCAGTCGCATATTTCTCTAACAATGAACGATTGTCGCGTTGATCGACAAAAAATCCGGTCTTTTGCCCTTTCACCCAATCAGGATAGAATTTAAGACCATTTTCTTCTGCGACCTCCTCTACATTAGTTCCACCGAATAAATAGCCATTTTCGGCTCCTAAATCAGCTTTAAACGGCAATGTAGTTTCCGACTTATAATATATATTTTGCAGACTATCGCCCATCACCTCCCGCATAGCATCGCAAATAGCCATACGTGATTCGTGCATACCTACCGAATGTGACTGAATAACAGCCGTTCCGGCATATACATCGACAATTAATCCCGGAAGACTATCCCCTTCACCATGAATAAGACGATACGAGTTGTTTGTTGGTGAAATCAAACCGATAGATTTACGCAACTCAAGGGCAGCGGATAAACGTTTTTGCCAGAATCTGGAATCTATCTCCTCTTCTTCGAAAGACAGAATACGTACCTCGATACTTCCTATCTGATAATGACCTACTGCAATGAATTCATTGCTATTCGTATATACAGCGACAACCTCACCTTCGGTCAGATTATCGTCTTTTCGTTGTACCGCACCCGAGAAGATCCATGGATGAAAACGTAACAAGGATTCTTCTTTCTTCGGTTTAAGTATTATTTTCTTATAATTCATTTGCCTAAAAGGTATTGACTTTAAGCAACAAAATTACAACTTTATTTTCAAAGATGCTCCCCATCGCATCGGTTTACCTCTTTGTCCGAAAAAATTATTCATCGACTCAAACAAAAATGTGTGATAATCGCGATCCAAAAGGTTCTTTCCCCAGAATTCAAGAGTCAAGATATTTTTCTCAAAGGCAACACGTGCATCCAATGTTCCATAAAAACCTTGCGACATATCGTTCGCCTCATTCCAATAAATACGACCGATACCGGCGAAGTTAGAATCAAGCGTTACTCTGTCTAGCAATGAACTATTTTTTACATTTCGAGTAATAGTCCCTCCTACACTAAATGTAGAACGTGGGGCAAATGGAATATAATTATTAGAAAAGTCTTCCCCCGCTCCATTTTCATAATCTTTGAAACGAGCATCCGAGAAGCCATAATTAGCATATAAATAGAAACCATCGCAAGGGCGGGCCTTCAATCCCAACTCAAAACCTTTGCTTGTTGCCTCTCCTGCGTTGGCAACCATACGACCGCCACCACTTCTTATGAATTTGGTGATTTGCACATTCTGTACATCAATATAGTAAGCGGCAAAATTGGTAGAAAGGGTATTATCTATAATGTCTATTTGTCCGCCCAATTCATAATTCCAGCTATATTCGGGTTTAAAAGAAATACGATCTTCTAATGACGGTCCATCATTAGGTCTTCCACCCATACCGGGTATATAGCTCATCATTTTTGCCTCTAAAGCTTCTTGCAGCAAGTCTGCGAATATCTGGATATTATGTCCTCCTGTTTTGTAACCACGAGAAGCCGATGCATATATAAACGATTGCGGGTTAATCTGATATTTCAAGAGAGCTTTTGGTAATAATTCAAGAAAATCGTCGGATACATTACCAATAATCGCTGTATCCGCTAGAAATGAACCCGGATAGTTTCCTACAGTAAAATTAGCTTTAGTACTTGCATTGTAATCAAGTTTCGTTTTTTCATAATCGAGACGAAGCCCCAAAGTCATCGAAAGACCCTTCACACCTAAATCATTAAATGTAGATTGATGGAAAACGGCCGCACCATAGGTCGGACTCTTGTAAACACCCTTTAAATCAATTTGAGAGTCTGTAAATGTAATAGCCGGCATATTAGGAAATTGAATTTTCAAAGCATCCATTTGCGACTGCAATATCATTTGTATTCCGTCTTCCATCATATATACAGGTGGTGTCGTGCGCAGATTATCATGGAAACCGTAAACCCCATTCGACCACTGATATTTTGACTGATTATTCGATTTTATCGTTATTTCCTGACTCCATGAATTTTGATTCTGACGTTGATTGATCTGGAATATAGACAGAGGAGTATAATCCTGATCCATATTCATCTCATCTTTCAGAAATTGATAACCTGTTGTTGAGTTAACTTCATAGCCAATCCCTGAGTATTTTAGCGACAAACCATTGGTTATTAGATTTCTTTTATAATATCCTTCCGAATTATAATTTATTTCACGAGTGTCTACATCTTCATAAGGGAAAGCTCCTTGATCAACAAAGTCGAGGCTTAGTGAATAATTTGCTAATAATCTTGGGGTTATATTCCATACAAATTTGGCACGACCTCCGCCATTCTTTATATCATCTACTTTATTTCCGGTATAAAGATTCTTGAAGAAGCCGTTGTCTTGCTTATAGTAACCTGATACAGAAATACCCATATCATTATTCAAACGCTTGTAATTAGATACATGAGCAGATAGTTGTCCATAACTACCGCCACCTACTCTAAGCATTGTACCCTCATAACTAAGGGGAGATAGTGTATACACGTTTAGTATACCACCCATAGCATTACGCCCATAAAGTGTGCCTTGCGTACCCCTCAACACTTCGATACGTTGGATATCAAATAATTCAATATCGAAAGACGTAGTATTGAAATATGCAATATTATCGACATACATACTCACAGTCTGAGCACCCGAACGTGCGCCGATTCCTCTGATATAAACGGGGGCAGTCATCCGAGAACCATAATCGGCAACAAAATAGTTAGGAACAAATGAGCTTAAGTCTTTCAATGAATGAACTTGCAAAGCTTCCAGATTTTTCGGAGAAAAAACGGATACCGCTGCCGGTAATGATTTTAGACTATTAGTTTCTTTAGCTGATGACAGAATTACAATATCGTTTTTTAATTCTGTGTATAATGTATCTTTTCTCAAGTGGTCATTCGCATGAGCTACAGTAAAAGAGAAAAGAATTAATAAGGTAAGTATAGATTTCTTCATTTTTCAGAATAATAGGATTTATTGATGTTTTTTAATTACATCTGTAAAGGAACTCTTTTCTGAAAATCTGAACAATCACTATATGTAGTGATTTACTTAGCACAAACAAAAACAGCCACTGATTGTCTCAATGGCTGTTCTAAATTATAATTGTATAAGAATTTACATTCTATCCGGCACTTCTATGCCAAGTAGAGACATACCTTTTTTAATGATTCTCGATACATTATCAGAAAGTATCAATCTGAAAGCTTTTAAATCTGTATTCTCTTCTTTCAATATAGAGTAATCATGATAAAACTGGTTATATTCTTTTACCAGATCGTATATGTAATTAGCGATCAAAGCAGGATTATGCTCATCGCCTGCCTGTTTTACAACAACAGCAAAATCAGCAAGCAATTGAACTAAGCTTTCTTCTTTGGTTGTAAGTGCAATATCCATAGGCAGCGCTTGAGGAATAGTTATACCTTGCTCTTCCGCCTTACGTAATACTGATTTAATACGTGCATGTGTATATTGGATAAATGGCCCTGTATTTCCGTTGAAATCGATTGATTCTTTCGGATTGAACGTCATATTTTTCTTAGGATCAACTTTCAATATAAAATATTTCAAAGCTCCTAGACCCACTATACGAGATATATTGTCCGCTTCTTCTTCGGTACATCCGTCCAGTTTACCGAGTTCTTTTGAGGTTTCTTTAGCAGTACTAACCATTTCATCAACTAAATCGTCTGCATCAACAACCGTACCTTCACGCGATTTCATTTTACCTTCGGGTAATTCAACCATCCCATAAGAGAAATGAATAAGACCTTTTCCAAACTCAAATCCCAACTTATCAAGTAAAATAGATAGAACCTGGAAGTGATAATTCTGCTCATTTCCTACTACATATACCATCTTCTTGATAGGATAATCATCGAAACGCAGTTTAGCTGTCCCAATATCCTGAGTCATATAAACGGATGTCCCATCACCACGTAATAGCAGTTTTTGATCCAGTCCATCGGAAGTAAGATCAGCCCAAACCGATCCGTCTTCTTTTTGATAAAAGACACCTTTTTTCAAGCCATCCAATACAGTATCTTTACCTTCAAGATAGGTTTGTGATTCGTAATATATCTTATCAAAATCGACTCCTAGTTTTTTATATGTTTCGTCAAAACCTGCATATACCCACGAGTTCATCGTTTCCCATAAACCAACGGTATCAATATCTCCAGCCTCCCACGAGCGAAGCATTTCGCGAGCTTCTTCCATCAACGTAGATTTGGCTTCAGCTTCTTTTTCTGATAAGCCTTTAGCTTTCAGCTCTGCAAGTTCTGCCTTATAGTGTTTATCGAATAATACGTAATAATCGCCCACCAAATGATCGCCCTTTTTACCGGTAGATTCTGGAGTTTCCCCATTTCCCCACTTCTTCCAGGCAAGCATCGATTTACAGATATGAATACCCCTATCGTTCACAATATTAGTTTTCACTACATTGAAACCATTTGCAGTCAGAACCTCAGCTAATGAAAATCCTAAGAGGTTATTACGCACATGCCCCAAATGCAAAGGCTTATTCGTATTTGGTGAAGAATATTCTATCATTACCAACGGTGCATCGGCAGTAACAGCCTTAATACCATAATTAACAGTAGAATTTATATCATTAAGCAAGTCGATCCAACAAGCAGTTGTAACAGTCAGGTTAAGGAAACCTTTTATTACATTGAAAGATGCAATCTCGCTTGCATTGGCAACAAGCCACTCTCCTATTTCCTGTGCAGTTTGTTCAGGTCCTTTTTTTGACATTTTCAAAAAAGGAAAAACAACAAGAGTAAGATGCCCTTCAAATTCTTTCTTCGTTTTCTGTAATTGTACTTGGTCTGCCGAAACGGTTTGCCCATAAAGCGTGTCTATAGCCTTGATGACTACCGCCTGCAAATTGTTTTCAATCTTCATATCTCGTTAGTAGATTATTTGATAGTTATATTTTGAGTCCGCAAAATTATAAAAAAGAACCTATAAGTTCTTCATACTTAAAATAAAAATAGATCGGAATAAAAAAGAAAAGCAGAAAAGATAAAAATCTTTCCTGCCTCTTTTGAGTCTTATATGCTAAATTATAGCGCAGCCAAATCAGAGCCAGCTTTAAACTTAACTGTTTTCTTTGCAGGAATGTTAATAACTTCCTTAGTTCTTGGGTTGATACCTTTTCTTGCAGCTTTTTCTGTTACAGAGAATGTACCAAATCCAACTAGCGCGATTTTACCACCTTTTTTTACTTCTTCTGTTACTGATTCAATAAAAGCTTCTAGAGCTTTCTTAGAATCTACTTTGCTTAATCCTGATTTGTCAGCGATCGCATTTATAAGTTCTGTCTTGTTCATAATTAAACGGAATGAAATTAATTAAACATTATATATAACTAAATACTTTTTTGTTCTTATCTAAACTAGATCTAGTTCTAGGATTCAAATATAAGTGTTTTATTTAATAATCATAAAAAAAAAATAGAAAAACTAACTGAAAATCAGAAAATATGTAAAACAAACTCTTTATTGCGTAAGAAAACGAAAAATATACCTAATTTTGTAGCATTCAAAGCAATTCAAAGAAATATATGAATCAAAACAGCTCCGGATTCTTGAGTTCGATACCCGTTGTTACTCGAAATCTCATTATCATTAATGCACTTTTGTGGCTAGCACAATTCTTACTATTAAAGAATAGTATTGATATAACTGAATACCTCGGATTGCATTATGTCACATCCGACCATTTCATGCCCCACCAAATTATTACTTACATGTTCATGCACAGTCCTACAGACTTTTCGCATGTCCTGTTTAATATGTTTGCTGTCTTTATGTTCGGTCGTACATTAGAAACAGTTTGGGGGCCTAAAAAGTTTTTCACCTATTACATGCTGACAGGTATTTTTGCCGGACTTTCGCAATTATTTGTTATCTACCTGAGAGCTCATTTTATCGAATCGGGACTTTCGAGCGAAATGATTGCAGAAGTTTATGCTAATGGTGCAAGTGCTTTGGAAATAGGCAAAAACTATACAGATCCAGCAATGGCCAGTCTAAATAAGCTCATCAATACCTCGACAGTTGGTGCATCCGGTGCAGTATTTGGAATACTATTAGCCTTTGGAATGTTATTCCCCAATGCCGAATTATTTATTATCCCATTCCCTTTCCCTATCAAAGCAAAATATTTTGTAATAGGATACGGACTCATAGAACTGGGACTTGGTGTAGCGAACAGATCGGGAGATAATGTGGCACACTTTGCCCACTTAGGTGGGTTGATAGCGGGACTTCTTATATTATTGTATTGGAGAAAAAAAGCAAAAGTAGATGGGCGTTTTTATTGATAGCATAAAATTGAGATTCAAGCAAAAAGATATATTGATACAATTGATAGTTATCAATATATTCATATTCCTCGTGCTTACATGTGTTAATCTGATTACTAAACTATTTCAGATCGATAGTATCTCATTATTCGAATACATAGCAGTATCGTCTGATACTGGAATGCTTCTAAGTCATCCGTGGACTATATTGACCTATATGTTTGTACACGAAGGACTTTGGCATATTCTGTTTAATATGTTATTACTATTCTCTTTCGGACAGATATTTCTGACTTATTTCAATGCCAAGAACCTGGGAAGTCTTTACATACTAGGCGGATTAGCAGGAGCTGCACTTTATATGATAGCATTCAATACAATCCCTTATTATATAGGGATGAATCATCCATTTATGATAGGTGCATCGGCTTCGGTTACAGCCATTATATTCGCAGCAGCTTTCTATAAGCCAAACCTAGAAGTAGGCTTACTTCTGTTTGGGCGAATAAAAATAGTATATATCGCTATCTTTATATTGATTATAGATTTCGTATTGCTTGGCGACGAATCGAATCCGGGAGGGCACGTTGCGCATATCGGAGGAGCCATTTTAGGCTATATATTTGCTAAACAGTATCTGAAAGGAAAAGATATTACCCGTTGGATAAGCCGTATTATAGATTCGATTGCCAATCTATTCAAAAAACGCTCTCCTAAAAAAATGAAAGTAAAGTTCAAAGCTCGTGAAGAAGACTACAATTACAATCAACGCCGCAAGAGTCAATCGGAAGAAATAGATCATATTTTGGACAAAATAAAGTCGTCAGGATATAGCAGTTTAAATAAAGACGAGAAAAAACGATTATTCGATGCCAGCAAAAAATAAATTTAATAAAGAAGTAATAAGGAAGTATCTGAGATATATAATATTCACGACTAATATTTTAGCCATACTCTTATTAATTCTGTCCACTCTTGCTTGGACAGTGCTACCCTCTAAGGTTACCTTTATAGCATATCTCGGACTCGGATTTCCTTTTATTTTAGCACTCAATGTTTCTTACCTTATTTTATGGAGCGTGCTACTTCGTTGGAAGCTGGCATTGGTACAACTCATTGCTTTATTATTTTGCTGGGATTCCATATCAACCTACTTCCCTGTTAATTCTAAAACAAAAGAAATACCCGAAAGCAGTTTTAAAGTTCTTTCATACAATGTTCGAGGCTTCAATTGGATAACTGGCGACAGTGCACGAAATAACCCTATATTCGATTATATTACAAACAGTAATGCCGACATTATTTGTTTACAAGAATTTGTGGTAGCACAGAAGAAAACAAAAAATGGGATTATATCGGAGGCTGAATTCAACAAAATAATGAAAGACTATCCATATCATTCTATCATAAGACTCGGCAATGCACATAGTTCTTATAAATATGGAATTGCTTGCTATTCGAAATTCCCAATAGAAAAATCGGCACAACTTCCTATCGAAAGCACATATAACGGGTCGGCCATACACGAGATAAAGATAAAGGGAAGAATGGTTACCCTTGTCAATAATCATCTGGAATCTAATCGAATAACAGCCGAGGATAAGAAGCTATACAGTAAATTTTTCAGATCGAAAGATAAAGATATGCTTGACGAAATAACCCGAAATATTAAGAATAGACTAGGTGTAGCCTATCTTATCAGAGAAAAGCAGGCAAATATTATACGTACTTATATGGATAAGCAGGAAACCGACGCAACCATTGTTTGCGGAGACTTCAATGACACTCCTATATCTTATGCCTACCACACGATTAAAGGCGATTTAATCGACTCTTTTGCCCATACCGGATTAGGACAGGGGATAACCTACAATGAGAACAAGTTCTGGTTTAGAATAGACTATATAATGCATTCTATGGGTATAGAGTCATACAATTCTGCGGTAGGCAAAGTCGGATACTCCGACCACTACCCTATCTGGACATATTTGAAGTTTAAATAATAAAAAAGAGCAGGATTTTCACCCTGCTCTTTTTTATTATGCGTGTATTCTGTAACCTTACTTACTTCGTATTTACTGCATGCCTGTTTCCCGAATAGCTTTTTAATATTGCCCGGGTAGAACCGACTTTCAATTTCGAATCCAATCTTACAGGCATTCTGTTATTATCGTTCGTAATGTATACCCTCATTGCCTCTTCCTTATCCTCGAAAGCCAGCTTGTTACCATTACTCATGCTCAGCACCAACTTGATGCAATCATACTTCTTATCATCATTTCCCTTTATTATTTCTGTTCCCTGATGCTCAATAACCATATAAACCTTCTTTTTCCCTGCCATAAATTCAACAGCAGCCTCGTCCCCTTGTTTCATCTTCGAATAGTCAAGCGTACGTGCATAAAAGACTACACTAATCATATCGTACACACAGTTGGGACTAGATAGAGTTTCGTCAAAACGTGGCTCTCCATTTTTCACACGCTTGGTACGGATCGTTACATTACCTCCCTTGCCATACGTATAAGTAATGTTTTCTTTTGTGTATTCCTTACCTTCATGCGCATCTTTGGTGAAAGCCAGAGGAATCAGATCTTTCGTCATGTAGGATGATAACGTATCATTCAGAGTGAAAACAGATTTCGCTGCACCAGTAGATTCGGCCAATAAAGACATTTTATATGCATCCTTGCCATTATACTTTTCGGAGACAGTCCTCAAAGAAGATTTCCCTGCTTTCGTATAAATAATCCCATACTTGAAATAAAGATCATAATTCAGATCTTCCCCTGCCTGGAAGTATTTATTTTCGATCTTACATTGTCCATTTGCTTGTATACTACTAAAGAGTATAAATAGCGTAAATATTACTTTTATCGTTTTTTTTATCATAATTAGTCAACATTTATAGTAAATAAAATCTACCTGTTCCTATTCACTCCCGTTTGCGTATTCTGTGTATTATTCGTGCTATTCACCCTTTGACGCTGCTGCTGAGCTTTTTGATCTTTTTGCTCCATTTCTTTTTGTTTCGAAGCTTTCTCCTGAGGCTTATTCTTCGTTATTTCTAACGGTTTTTGTTTATCCAACGGAAGATCATTTATCGTCCAGTCTTCTTCTACTTCCCAGTTAGCCTTCACATCCCAATATTTATCAAAATAATAAACCATCTCAGGCTGTAAGTTTTTGAAATAATCACCTGTATCCCATTTACCGTTACCATTTGTATCAACCACGACACGCGCATAATACTTATCCGGATTGAGATTCTTAAACACAGCTATATTGTCTATAACACGAGCCTGACGTAAAGGTTTATCCGATTTGTCGAGGAGTTGAACAAAAGCTGGTACACTATCCTGTAATCCATGAAGAGTTACGGCTAGACTGCCATATTGGTCGGCGTCTTTTATTTTAAGTTTCTGCTCATACTTATTGTTCCATATTCCGTATATACTGTAAATAGAGGCTGAATCGATCGAAATCCGATACTCGTGGCCATATTCCCATTTGCGTTTTAATGTGAATTTCCGCGGATTGAGGGAATCTTCCAATATTTGGAAATCCGAAACAACGAATGTAGTATCTATAAGATGCTCAAATTTTATTTTATCTTCCAATTTACCAATAATCGGTTCGTTAAATTCGAATGTTATATTCTTATAAACATCCCACGAAGATGCAGCATCACTCTTCAAATCGATAAATGTGATAGGAATTTCTTCCTCCTCTTCTTTTTTCTTATTATCTTTTTTCTTCTCCTTAGGACGAGTTCTATCTATAAGTTTCAACGTATCGGTTGTCGGAACAGACTGATTTAATGAATCGGTCTTCATATAGGAAATTTTAGCCGAAAGTGTATCAATAACCGTCATTTTAGGATCTTTCAGCCAATAAATCAGTGTATCGTTAGCTGCCGTTTTTTCAAGGATTGCCCAATCGTTATCCGCATCAAAATTCAAGAATTCTATCTTCGGCATAGGAGTCGGGGCACCAAAATAAAGAGCTATGTGCTTTGCTGTGCGCTCATATTTTTGCAAATACTGACGTTTAAAACCCGAATTAAATGATCTTAAAACAATATCATCCGGTAAAAAACGCGTGTATTCTATTGTTTTTATGGAATCGATCTCATGATCTCCGATTACAAACGAAGTCGTATCTGTACGGGTAGCACGAGTGACAGAAGGCTCTAAAGTAGCATCCATAAATGCAATAGCTTCGCCCGGATTATCATACATATAATCTCTATTGGCATCATCTAAAGCATATATATTATAAGTACCGGGAGCAACACCCCGTATAGTGAATAATCCAAAATCATTGGTACGCGATATACGTAAAAACTTTGTATGAGTAAATGCTGTATCTGACAAATTAGAGTGCAGACCTACATACATACCTTTCACCGGTTCTAGATTATCAGCGGTAAGTACCTTACCCGAAACAGCCAGTGTATCTACATAATCGCCCGTCGAGAATGAAAATGAAAAATTCTCGAATGCATTGCCTTCATTATTATCCGTGATGGCATCTGTAAAATCAATTGTATAAGTTGTATTCTCCGTCAATGTATCCTTCAGGGTTACACTGACTCTCCTGTTCACTGCCTGAATAATAGGAAATGCTTTTTGCGGAGGAGTTATAATAATTTTCTCTGATGGTTTTACTAAAACGACATTCTCGTCAAACTCAATAACAACTTTCCCATCTTTTACATTAATAGCATTGATAGCCGGTGATGTTCTTACCACTTTGGGTGGATCGAAATCGTATGCACCACCTGATGGTGAAGCCATATTGGCACATGCAGTTACTAATCCGGCTAATAGGCCCGACACGATCAATAAACTTGCATATTTTTTCACAGAATGTTTCATTCGCTGATTTTAATTTACGCAAAAATACAATGTTTTATATACAAATAAACTGTATAGCCTATAAAATAGGTTAACTCTCTGTACATCTGCCTGATTTATTCAATACAATTAAACTATCATTGCCCATATTAAACAACAAGTCAATAATACTCATATTGTCCTTAAAGCCAAACTTCTGATCAAATACCTGATAATAAGGCTCTGGCTTGAAAGCCGAATCTACAATCTTCCAATCTTTCTTAGGGTGAATTACTTCACGCAAGTCTATCTCACTTGCAGCAAAATCCATTTTATACTCACTTGTATAAGCTACTATAGGAGAATCTATATTCAGTAATTTAAGAATCATTATTCGCAATTCTTCGTTAAAATCGAATAGAAATGAATATTTTTTATGATAAAACGGATAGAAATCATCCTGATAATATTCGAAGAATGGAGTCGAATTATATGCCGAGATTATTGCATTCCAATGTATATGCTGCCAATTCCCATGCTCGGCGATTCGAATATCTTTCATTGCTATCTTATCGAGAGAGGAATGTACCACAGGTACAGACAATGGCATAGGTCCGTTTGCTGCCATAATGATGCAGCGATTACGATAAGTTTGTTTTACATAATTATCGTTTTGCTCGATAAAAATGCGGTTGCTATTTACAAACTTAGCATAATATTGCACCGGAGCCAGATAGGCTGATGATAAGTAAATGTCCATTATCGATTCATTATTTAACTGCCGAAAAACGGCGGTCTTCCGATATATTCGCATTATCGGAATGATACCATACATAAGTTACTTCGCCTATTACATGACTAAAAGGAATAAACCCGAGTGAACGGGAATCTATTGAATGTGAGCTATTGTCAGATAACATCCAATAATAATCATCCTCGAATATGTAGCGCGCCTGTTCTTTACCATCAATAATCAGTTTATCATTGTTGAAACGGGCCTTGCTACCCTGCTCCTGCAATATAGTTTGTTTATATGCGGACAGATTGAATGCTGTTAAATCTATTTCCATGCCCTTAGCCGGAACAGCCATTTTATAGCTCTCGTTGTAATGAACACCCGAAACAGCTATATTGAGAGAGTCACGTAAATTCTGATTGACAATGAATGCTTCGTACTTATTTAATTCAATCGAGGCAGTATCACCCGACAATTTATAATTACGGATAGAAATATTCTGCTCTTGTAAGACCTCTTCTATATCTTTCTGAATCGAAATATTGAATATATACTCATTCACGACATCGGGCGAAAGAATATAGCTCATGTTATTAATAAACAATACTCCATTTTTCATTTCCAACGTATCGCCCGGCAGAGCCACACAACGACTAACTAATAATGCTCGCTTATCGATCGGTTTATCCGATTCCAACGGATTATTAAATAGAATGATATCATTGGGCTTAAGATAAGCATCGAAAATTCGGTAGTACGGAGCCTCTAGCGCCGTTGAATAAGATTTTAGACCAAACAGGCTGTCGAACGTAAAAGGAACGCTAAAAATGGTCATGGGAAGGCGTATGCCATAAGCAGTTTTATTGACCAGAACTTCGTCTCCTTTCAATAGGGCAGTCTCCATTTGAGTCGATGAGATAGTGTATGACTCAACAAAAAAAGAACGTACCACAAAAACAATGAGCAAAGCAATCAATATTGCTTTGCTCAAATAGATGAGTATGTTCTTTTTCTTATTAGAAGACATTATTTCTTATTTCCCGATGTGAATAGCCTGCTCCAACGTATCTTACCACTAAACCAACCTTTATCTTTATCTAATGAAAGCCATATAAACAAAGGTTTACCCACAATATGATCTTCAGGAACAAATCCCCACATACGTGAATCTGCCGATTTATCACGATTATCGCCCATCATGAAATAATAATCGAACTTGAAAGTATAAGAATCGGCTTGCTTGCCATTGATATATACTTTTCCATCGCGATAGTCAAAATCATTAAGCTCGTAATTTTTGATACAACGCTCATAAAGCGCAACTTTGTAATCTACATCTTTGTCGAACTTGATAGTTTCGCCGCGTTTAGGAATCCATGTCGAAGGGTAGTCTCCATATTCGATATCCCGATCGTACGATACAGGATATAATGGCGGCTGAGTATATATATGTCCTTCGATAGCACCTCTACGCTTAAGATATTCGTTACGTTTAACTACAGACCAGATAAAAGAACGAGTTTTCAGTTTATCAATCATTTCTTTAGTCAAAGGTACATTCGGATAAAGAAGCCCTGAATTACCGTTCTCTCTTTTCAATCCTAATTTAACAGCATATGTACTATCAAGCGTAGCTATATTTTCGGGAATTATCATTGCCCGATCTTCATTGCTAATACCTAATTCGTCAAAAATAGCAGGTGCAATCATTGTCCCATCAGTTTGCACACAATACAATAACTGCATATTTTCAGGCTCTTTTTGTACTTTGCCATCAATAAATACTGTATCATTACGCAATTCGAATGTTTCTCCCGGTAGACCAATAGCGCGTTTCACATAGTTTTCGCGTCTGTCTATAGGACGATAAACAATATTTCCATTCTTTGCTTTATTAGCCCAAATATTAGCACGTCCTTCTTCCTTACAGATCGTATAATAATCTTCGTTCTGCCTGTTCAAAGCAACAGTATCACCCGACGGGTAGTTGAATACTACAATATCGTCATGCTCTATAGCCCTACCTCCCGAAAAACGTTGATAATCGACCTGAGGTTTTTCCAAGTAAGATTTAACATCGAAGAAAGGGATTGTATGCTGCATCAAAGGTAAAGAGAACGGAGTCATCGGAGAACGCGATCCGTAGCTAAGTTTACTTACACAAAGAAAATCTCCAACTAACAACGATTTCTCCAGTGATGAAGAGGGAATCTGATAGTTTTGAAAAAAGAACGTATTGATAAAATAAACACCTACCAAAGCGAACACAATAGCATCTACCCACTCAAGTATGCTTCGTAACCTCGGATTCTTCACATTCTTCCAACTAGCCCAAGGGATAAATTTAGTAATGTAAATATCGATAAAAACCGGTATCAGAAGTAGTACAATATAATAGCCCGTCCAGATAACAAATAGTATACAAAGTACACTTGCCAGAATACCATATACCCATTGTCGCATACCCGGTTTCTGTTTATCTCTTTTTTCGTCTTTATTAGGCAGTTTATTTTCCATATTTTATATTAAGTAAAGAATATATTAACACTATACATCTGATTAACAATATAATATTAAGATATCTAATATTTTAGAAATTAAACATATCTTTCATACCAAGAAATCCTTTCTTACCATTTGTAAATTCGGCTGCTAAAACTGCTCCCAAAGCAAGCCCCTTACGGTTTTTAGAATCGTGCTCAATAGTTATTACATCAGCCTCCGATTCATATATAACGGTATGTATACCAGGAACTTCACCCTCTCTCATACAATGAATAGATATATCCGTTGGTTTTTCTTCCACCTCAAGATTCCATCTGTCTTTTCTATCGAAGTTTTCGATTATTCCTTCAGCCAAAGTAATAGCAGTACCACTAGGTGCATCCAGTTTATGAATGTGATGCGTTTCCTCCATTCTAACATCATAATCAGGATATCGGTTCATTATTTTAGCCAGATATTTATTCACAGCAAAAAATATATTTACACCCAAACTATAATTCGATGCGTAGAAAAATGTTTTACCATCTTCTGCACAAGCTTTTTTCATTTCCTCAAGATGCTCGAGCCAGCCGGTCGTACCTGCTACTACAGGAACATTAGCCGCAAAACATTTTCTATAATTATCTACAGCTGTATCAGGCGTAGAAAATTCGATCGCTACATCCGCACTTTTGAAAGCAGGAGAATCGAAGTCCGCTACATTACCCATATCTATTATCGAAACAATTGTATGACCTCTTTCGATTGCAATTTTTTCAATCTCGTGACCCATCTTTCCGTACCCAATAAGTGCTATTTTCATCTTGACATAAAATTTATATTTCTAAACAGTGCAAATATACATAAAAACTTATCTTTTTTAGAATAGATAGTACCTCTCTACGCATAAAAATAATTAATGTAATGAGAGCAGTACTATCCGATTAGATAAAGTAATAACTTTGTATTCACTATATTTGTCGTCCACTTATAAAATAAAATCACATGGTAACATTAGAAATTTGTTCAAATTCGGTGCAGTCATCGATAGAAGCCCAACGAGGAGGAGCCGTAAGAGTCGAATTATGCGATAATTTGGCTGAAGGAGGTACAACACCTGCCCTATCTCAAATAGAATTATCAAGACAATACATTGATATACAGTTAAATGTGATAATAAGACCACGTGGTGGAGACTTTCTGTACAATGATCTTGAGTTCGAAATAATGAAAAGAGATGTACATCATTGTGGTTTATCAAAATGTGACGGAGTAGTTATCGGTATGTTAAATGCTGACGGTTCCATCGACAAAAACAGAAATGCGGAATTAATACAAATCGCAAGAAAGTACAGGATGAGTGTTACCTTTCATCGGGCATTCGACCGATGTGCCGATTTATTCCAATCGCTCGAAGATATCATCGATTTAGGCTGCGACAGAATCCTCACTTCCGGCGGTAAAAAGACGGCTTTAGAAGGGAAAGAAATAATTAAGCAACTCATAGAAAAAGCCGGTGATCGCATTATAATTATGCCGGGTTCAGGTATTACAGAAAATAATATTTCAGAATTGGTAGAGGCCACAGGCTTAACCGAATTTCATGGCTCGTTCAGAAGCAAGTATAAAGGAGGAATGGAATTCGTAACTGAAGGTTTAGGGACACCAGATGAAGAGTATTCTATCTTACTTACTGATTACAAAAAAGTAGAACAAGCTATTGAAAATGCAAATAGAGATATTTGAAAAATAAATAAATTAACTTAAAGCCTCTCGGTCAACATATTTATTAATTAAAATACTACAAGTAAAAATATATAAAATAGTAACTTTGCACCTCCAATAAACCAAAGATATAGAATAAAAAGATGAACTTTAAATACGATGTTATTGTAGTTGGAGCAGGTCATGCCGGATGTGAGGCAGCAACAGCCGCCGCCAACATGGGATCAAGAACTCTCCTTATAACTATGGATATGAATAAGATTGCACAAATGAGTTGCAATCCGGCAGTCGGTGGAATTGCCAAAGGACAAATAGTAAGAGAAATAGATGCTATTGGAGGTCAAATGGGGATAGTTACCGATAAGACAGCTATCCAATTCAGAATGCTTAACCGATCGAAAGGACCAGCCATGTGGAGTCCACGAGCACAAAGCGACCGTGCACAATTCATACTGAAATGGAGGGAAATAGTTGAAAATACGGATAACCTATTTATCTGGCAAGACACGGTGAATTCGTTAGTCATAGAAGACAATGAAGTAAAAGGAGTAAAGACTGCAATGGGAGTTACTTTCACGGCCAAATCGGTCGTTCTCACGAATGGGACATTCCTGAATGGATTGATACATATAGGTAGTGTACAACTTGGAGGCGGTCGGGTTTCCGAACCAGCATCATTCGGTATCACAGAACAACTGAAAGAATTAGGCTTTACCACCGACAGAATGAAAACCGGAACACCTGCCAGAATAGACGGTAGAAGCGTCGATTTTAGTTTAATGGAAGAACAAAAAGGAGAAGAAGATTTTCATAAGTTCTCTTATCTTGATTTTGCTCCCCGCACATTAAAACAATTAAGTTGCTGGATTACCTACACTAATGAAGAAACGCATGCAGAATTACGCAATGGTTTAGATGAGTCTCCTTTATATAACGGACAGATAAAAAGTATCGGACCAAGATACTGCCCTAGTATAGAAACTAAGATTGTAACTTTTGCCGAAAAAACAGCACACCAATTGTTTCTGGAACCAGAAGGTGAAAACACTCAAGAATATTATTTAAATGGGTTTTCATCCTCTCTCCCACTCCACATACAAATCGAAGCTCTGCAAAAAGTACCTGCATTTAGAAACATACACATATATAGACCAGGGTATGCAATCGAATATGATTTCTTCGATCCAAGACAATTGAAACATACATTGGAAACTAAGCTTGTAAAAAATCTATTTTTCGCAGGACAAATAAATGGAACTACAGGATATGAGGAAGCCGGAGGGCAAGGACTAATCGCAGGTATAAATGCACACATCAACACACACGGTGGAAACGAGTATACATTACAAAGAGACGAAGCTTATATAGGTGTATTAATTGACGATCTTGTTACAAAAGGAGTTGATGAACCATATCGTATGTTTACCTCTAGGGCTGAATATAGAATACTACTTAGGCAAGATGATGCAGATGCACGCCTAACTGAGAAAGCCTACAATATAGGTCTGGCAAAAAGAGAACGTATGGATCTGCTCAAAGAGAAAAAAGGAGAGATAAACAGACTTGTAGAATTTGCTACTAACTATTCTTTGAAACCCGGATATATAAATGAAGGCTTAATTGCATTAGGAACCTCCCCTCTCAAACATGGGCTTAAACTAAAAGATGTAATAACAAGACCACAAATATCCATTAACAATATAGCAGAATATGTGCCGGCTTTCAAAGAAGAGCTTGATAAAATTCCGAATAGAAAAGAAGAGATAATAGAAGCTACGGAGATTATTATAAAGTATGACGGTTATATAAAGAGAGAGCAAATAATAGCAGATAAGATAAGCCGCCTTGAAAACATAAAAATAAAAGGCAAATTAAATTACGAAAACATATTATCTTTATCTACGGAGGCTAGACAAAAGCTCAAAAATATAGATCCGGAAACTATTGCACAAGCAAGCAGAATACCCGGAGTTTCGCCAAATGATATCTCTATTTTACTTATTCTTTTAGGGCGATAAAATAAATGTTCCACGTGAAACAGCGTGAAACAAAGAAAATAAAAATTCAGAAAAAGAATCGAAAACGCACAAAATAAAAATGATGTTTCACGTGGAACATAAACTAAAAAGCAGAAATGACAGTAGAAGAAAAAGAGTCTAAAATTGAAAAACTGAGAAGAACAGTAAGAAACATTCCAGACTTTCCAATCGAAGGAATTCAATTTAAAGATGTGACTCCCCTATTTAAAACCAAAGAATCTTTATTCGATCTTACAGAGGTATTACTTGATGAATATAGAAACAAAGGAATAACTAAAGTAGTCGGGATAGAATCCAGAGGTTTTATAATGGGTCCCATTATGGCACTCGAATTAGGAGCCGGATTTGTACCAATTCGCAAACCCGGAAAATTACCTGCTGAAGTCTTCGAAGAACTGTACGAAAAAGAATATGGTGAGGATAGCATACAAATTCACAAAGATGCATTGACCAGTGAAGATGTAATACTTCTTCACGATGATCTCCTTGCTACCGGCGGAACAATGCTTGCAGCATATAGGCTTGTAAAAAGAATGGGCGTAAAAAAGATATATGTTAATTTTATTATAGAGCTCGAGGAATTAGCAGGCAGAGAAGTATTTCCCGAAGAGATAGAAGTAAAAGCATTGCTAAAATATTCTATTTAAATAATTTTGGTTATTTAAATCAAAATAGTATATTTATTTAATAGAAATTTCTTAGCATAAAATTATTTCGGATGAAAGAATACCTAAAAAATATAATACAAAATATTCCCGAAAAGCCTGGTTGCTATCAATATTTTGATGACAAAGGGACTATTATATATGTAGGTAAAGCAAAAAATCTCAAGAAGAGAGTATCATCCTATTTCACTAAGAGTCACGATAATAGCACAAAGACCAGAGTCTTAGTAAGTAAGATCAGGGATATAAAATACATCATTGTAGATACTGAAGAAGATACTTTTCTTCTCGAGAATAATTTAATAAAAGAATTACAACCAAGGTATAATGTCTTACTGAAGGATGACAAAACGTATGCATCTATTGTTATCCGAAACGAATATTTTCCAAGAGTAGAACAAACAAGAAATCTTGTAAAAGACAATTCATTATATTTTGGCCCCTACCCTAGTGGAAATGCAATAAAAGTATTACTCGAAACAATTCACAAAATATATCCGATCCGTACATGCTCGCTAAGTCTGACACCCGAAAATATAGCCTCCGGAAAATATAAAGTTTGTCTTGAGTATCATATAAAAAGATGTATGGGCCCTTGTGAAGGACTACAATCTTTAGAGGATTATCATAAAAGTATAGAAGCAATAAAAGGCATCTTGCGTGGAGATACCAATTCTGTTAGCGAAGGTATCTACAATGAAATGATCAAACTATCTGATAATCAAAACTTTGAAGAGGCACACAAGCTAAAGGAAAAATACATGCTCATAGAGAGCTTCAAAAGTAAATCGACCGTAGTTAGCAGCATTAAATATAATATAGATGTTTACAGCTACGACGAAGATGATAACTCTGCATATATCAACTACTTAAGTGTACATAACGGTGCTATCATACAGGCATATACGTTCGAATACAGAAAAAGAATGGAAGAAGCTAAAGAAGAATTGCTCGGATTGGGTATTCTTGAAATGCAAAATCGATTCGGTGCAAAAGCAAAAGAAATTGTAGTACCCTTCTATCCCGATCTCATTCTTAGCGGTGTGGAATTTACGATTCCTCAACGAGGTGATAAAGCCAAGCTACTCGGCCTCTCAATTAAAAATGTGAAACAATATAAACTTGATAAACTAAAGAAAGCAGAAACACTAAATCCTGAACAGCGAAATACACGCATTCTCAAAAATATACAAAAAGATCTCAACCTAAAAGAATTACCGACACATATAGAATGTTTCGATAACTCGAATATACAGGGAACAAATCCAGTATCGGCATGTGTTGTTTTCAAAATGGGAAAACCGTCCAAGAGAGATTACCGCCATTTTAATGTAAAGACAGTAGAAGGTCCTGACGATTTTTCGACAATGCGCGAAGTTATATACAGACGCTATCACAGGCTACTAGAAGAGAAAACTCCCCTACCCCAACTCATTGTAATAGATGGAGGAAAGGGGCAACTAAGTGCAGCATGCGAATCTCTCAAAGCTCTTGGTATATATGGAAAAGTTGCGATTGTGGGTATTGCTAAACGACTCGAAGAAATATATTATCCCGAAGACTCTGTTCCTTTGTATCTCGACAAAAATTCAGAATCTCTAAAGGTAATTCAATACCTTAGGGATGAAGCACATAGGTTCGGAATTACCTTCCATAGAAACAAAAGAAGTAAAGCTCAGGTAAAATCGGAACTAGACAATATTAAAGGTATCGGTGACGAAACCAAACGGATACTCCTAAAACATTTCAAAAGTGTAAAACGAATAAAAATGGCTCCACAGGCAGAAGTAGAAGCAATTGTGGGCGTTTTCAGAGCCAAACTTTTAAAAGATTATTTTGAACAAAAATAAGCTATAGTCTGTTATATAATAGATAGTAAGTACACATACTATTTAGTGTGCTTTCCTAAAATATAAAAGACTAAAACACTAATTAAATTGTTCAAATTATGAAAAATGGCTTATTAAGTTCAGTAAAACAAGCAGTTAAATACTGGTGGGTATCACTCCTAATAGGCGCATTAGCTGTAATACTAGGTATATGGTGTATAGCAGCACCTAACACAACTCTTATTGCTTTATCCGCAGTATTTGTTGCCGGCTTCATCGTCAGTGGTATATTTGAAATTTCTTTTGCAATATCAAACAGAAACAGCCTGAATGGATGGGGTTGGACACTGGCAAGCGGATTTATAGACCTGCTCTTCGGGTTTTTACTAATTGCACTTCCCGTACAAAGTATTGCCGTTCTGATATTCTTTATCGGATTCTGGATAATGTTCCAATCCGTATGGGGAATCGGCGCCGCTATAGAACTACAACGCCACGGAGCTAAAAATTGGGGATGGGCGCTTGTATTAGCAATAATAGGGCTGTTGCTATCATTCGTATTGATTGTAAATCCCATATTTGCAAGCGGATTTATAGTTGGCTTAACAGCTATAACCTTTATATGCTACGGACTCCTCAGAATATTCTATGCATTCAAATTAAAAGCATTGGGAGGAGAAATAGAGGAAGTAGAAAAAATATTAGAAGATAAATAAACTCCATAATTAAAAGTTAGGAGGAAATTGTTTACAAATAAATACCTAATTTTAAGGTCGCATATCAACTTTGATATGCGACCTTTATTTTTAAGATATACGTAATGAGAATACTTATACAACGGGTTAAAAAAGCATCGGTAACAATAGATAATACGATAAAAGGAGAGATAGGAAAAGGATTATTAATCTTTGTTGGAATAGAAGATAGTGATAATCAGGAAGATATAGAATGGCTTTGCAACAAAGCAATTAATCTTCGTATCTTTGATGATGAAAAGGGAATTATGAATTTGCCAATAACTGATATAGATGGCGAAATATTGGTCATATCGCAATTTACACTGCATGCTTCGACCAAGAAGGGCAACCGCCCATCTTATATTCGTGCATCTAAACCTGATATTGCGATTCCTCTTTACAACGAGTTTTGCGACAACCTCCAAAAGCTATTGAACAAACAGGTACAGACAGGTATTTTCGGTGCAGACATGCAAGTGGAGTTAATAAACGATGGTCCGGTAACTATCTGGATCGATTCTAAAAACAAAGAATAAATGACAATAGAAGAAGCTCAACAAGAAGTAGACAACTGGATACAAACTATTGGTGTCCGCTACTTTAATGAATTGACCAATATGGCTATCCTTACCGAAGAAGTAGGAGAACTAGCTCGCATAATGGCCCGAACTTATGGTGACCAGTCATTCAAAAAATCAGACTTGGCAAAAGATTTAGGGGACGAGATGGCCGATGTACTCTGGGTACTGATCTGCATAGCCAATCAGACAGGAATAAACCTCACAGAAGCCTTCAAAAAGAATATGGAGAAAAAAACAAACAGGGATAAAGACAGACATATAAATAACGAAAAACTAAAATAAAATGGCCGAAACAAATAAATATCTCGACGCGCTGAATAAGTATAAAACTGACATCAAAGATGAAGACATAACAGCTACTGTGAACGAGATAATCAGCAAAAAATTTGCAGCTAATAATACAAAAGAAGCATATAAACGTATCTATTCATGCATTGATCTCACATCGCTGAATGCTACCGATACACGTGAAGATATATGGAACTTTACCGAAAAAGTAAACGATTTCGATGGTTCATCCGATACACCGAATGTAGCAGCAATATGCGTATACCCTAACTTTGCCGAAGTGGTAAAAGAAGCATTGATAGCCGATGTGAAAATCGCTGCTGTTGCTGGAGGCTTCCCTTCATCTCAGACCTTTACCGAAATAAAGGTAGCCGAAGCTGCTCTTGCAGTAGCAGCAGGAGCCGACGAAATAGATATAGTGCTTAATTTAGGATACTTTCTTGAGGAAAATTACGAAGAACTTTCGGAGGAAATAAGTGAAATAAAAGATACATGCCGCGATGCTAAACTGAAAGTAATCCTCGAAACAGGAGCTCTCAAATCGGCCTCGAATATAATGAAAGCCTCTATCCTATCGCTTTATTCGGGAGCAGATTTTATAAAGACTTCTACAGGCAAAGGATATGAAGGAGCTTCACTAGAAGCAGCTTATGTAATGTGTACAGCTATTAAAGAATACGAAACTAAAACAGGCATAAAATCGGGTTTTAAAGCTTCCGGTGGTATTTCTACGACAGAAGAGGCCGTAAAGTATTATACAATAGTAAAAGAGGTGCTAGGCGACGAGTATTTGTCTAATGAATATTTCCGTATCGGTGCAAGCCGTTTGGCCGGTAACCTGATCAATAGTATAAAATAATTATCACCAACTATTATTAATAAAGAAAATGGAGAACAGCTATCTGTTCTCCATTTTTATTTTCAAATTTAGATCTTCTTTATGATCTCCTGCATAATAAATGCCATCTTCGGCTGAGCTATTTTAGCTGCCTCCTGGACATCTTCGTGTGTACATTCGACTATCTTACCTATTACACCCAAATCGGTGATTATAGAGAATGCCAGCACCTTCATTTTAGCATGATTAGCTACGATAACTTCCGGTACTGTAGACATACCGACTGCATCCCCTCCTATTATACGGAAATAATTGTATTCGGAAGGTGTTTCGAATGTAGGACCTTGCGTACCTATATAAACTCCATGCTGCAATTTTATATTATTATCCTTGGCAACTTGCATTGCCATCAAACGAAGTTCTTTATTGTAAGCCTCACTCATATCGGGAAAGCGGACTCCTAATTCTTTATAATTTTTGCCATGGAGCGGGTGTTCCGGAAACAGATTTATATGATCGTCGATAAGCATAATATCACCTATATCGAAACTACCATTCATTCCACCAGCTGCATTCGAAACAAATAGATATTCTATACCCAATGCCTGAAATACGCGGATAGGAAAAGTAACTTCTTTCATATTATAACCTTCGTAAAAATGAAAGCGTCCTTGCATTGCAATAACGTCTTTACCACCCAGTTTTCCGAAAATCAACTTACCACTATGCCCCTCTACTGTCGATAGAGGAAAGTTTGGTATCTGTTCGTATGGGATTTCTTTTTTATCACTTATTTCATGTGCAAGCTCACCCAATCCGGTGCCTAAAATGATAGCTATATTAGGAATAACTTCTACTTTATCTTTTATAAAATGCGCGGTTTCCTGTATTTTCTTTAACATGCTTATATATTTTGTCTTTAAATTGTTGTTTACTCTCCTCATCCGAAAAAACAACTTCGATAGGAAGATAGTAAAACGAAGATTTTAATTGCTCGTCAATATCATCTCGCAATACTAGTCGAGCAGCATCTTTTTCTGTTACTAATATAATCTTATTTACCGATTGTATAGCCTCGAATTTATTTGCTATATCCTTAATATCTCTTGCCTTGAAAGCATGATGATCGGGATAGATCATTGCTTCTACTTTATTGGTATACTCCGATAGTTTTTCAATTATCATTTTAGGCGAGGCTATTCCTGTAACCAATAATATATCTTTATCATCCAGATAATCCAAATCAATCTCCTGTTCGTTCTCACTAAATACCGGCTTAAGGTTCTGATAATTAAAGCTGGTAAAGAAAAGGCTCTGATAAGGGAATGTATTTATATTATGCGATATAATGCGGTATTCTATGGGTTGCAATTTCTGAGGGCATTTTGTTACAATCACCATACTGGCCTTACGAACATGCATTGCTGATTCCCGTAATCTGCCGGCAGGAAGCAATTTATCTTCATAAATGGGTCTGTTATAATCGGAAAGGATAATAGTGTAAGACGGCTTCACATAACGATGTTGAAAAGCATCGTCTAACAAGATAACCTGCGGAGGTTTTTCTAGTGCAAGCAATTCATTAATACCCCTTCTCCTATTTCCATCCACAGCTATAATAGCATTCGGATATTTCTGTTTGATCTGGAAAGACTCATCACCTATTTCCAAACTGGTAGACTCACTTGTAGCTAATACAAATCCCTTTGTTTTTCGCTTATAACCACGACTCAATACTGCTACACGATATTTATCCTGAAGTATTTCTATCAAATATTCGGTGTGTGGCGTTTTTCCTGTACCACCCGCCGTAATATTTCCTATACAAATAACAGGAATATCAAATTCTTCGTACTTCAGTATTTTCCAATCGAATAACTTATTCCGAAAAAACACAATAAGCCCGTACAACCATGAAAACGGCAATAACCATTTATTAATGCGTACGGGTGGATTTGTAATCATTATATATTTATTTTATTTGAAAGTCGTAAGGTAAACGGGCTTGTATAAAATCCTGTTCTTTAATTTCTTTCATTAGTTTAAATAGCTCGTAATCGACACCTAAATATTCCTTCATGGCACGAGTGGTCATTTCTTCTTTCTGATCGGAAAATAAAGCCTCAAAGAAATCTACTTTTACAGGGAAACCTGACAGCGCATAATCTTCTAATTCAGCCAATTTTGCAGCTTCTTTTATAGCAACATCTATTCCACCAAGAGCATCCACAAGTCCAATTTTAAGAGCTTGATTTCCTGTCCATACACGCCCCTGAGCTATATTATCTAAAGAATCTTTCGGAATACCACGACCTTCAGAACAACGAGTAAGAAATAAATCATACCCTTTTTCTACGAAATTTTGAAGCATTACCTTTTCATCGTCTCTCATTGGGCGAGTGATATCACCAAAATCCGAGAATTTATTTGTTTTCACATTATCAAATGTAAGACCTACTTTCTTTGTCAGCCCTTCTGCATTCGGAAACATACCGAATATACCTATCGACCCTGTTAATGTATTTGGTTGAGCTATAATTTTAGAAGCATTACAAGAGATATAGTATCCGCCCGATGCAGCAAGATCTCCCATAGAAACTACTACCGGTTTCTTTGCTTTAAGATCGGTAATAGCTTTCCATATTTGTTCCGATGCGTAAGCACTACCTCCCGGAGAGTTGACACGTAAAACAACGGCTTTTACTTTATCGTTATCTTTTAATTTTTCTATTTCTCTTACATATCTTCTATCGGTAATACCATCTCTCGACGTGCCTACATTGATAGTACCTTCTGCATATAATACAGCAATTATATCATCCGATTTATCTTTCTTAAGAAACGATACAGACGACATATTCTTAACAGAAGCCAATCGTAAATCTTCTTTCTTTTCTACACCGGCAAGTGTTTGAATATATTGTCTTGCCTCAGTTTCATACATTAAAGTATCTATCAAACGATCTTGTACATTAACCACAGGATCGCGAAATAATGGCATCGAATCAGTAAGAATATTCAATTTATCTACCGATATATTTCTTGATACGGATATTTCAGAAAGAATGGTCGACCATGAATCACCCATAAAAGAAGATACTTGTTCTCTGTTAGCATCACTCATCTTGTCAAGAATAAACGGTTCTACTGCCGATTTGAAAGTACCTACTTTGAAAATCTGCATTTCTATACCTAATTTTTCCAATAGTCCTTTGTAGAACATAGGTGAAGAAGAATAACCATGTAAATCCAGATTTCCCTGAGGATTGAGGATTACTTTATCGGCTGCTGTAGATAGATAGTAACAACCTTGTGTATACACATCAGCATAAGCAACTAGGAATTTTCCGCTTTCTTTATAATCGACCAACTGATCTCTTATTTCCTTAAGCGAAGCACCCGATGCTGCAAAAGCTCCGGCATTGATATAAATACCTTTAATTTTATCGTTCTCCTTTGCTTTTTTAATAGACGAAAGAATATCATCAAGTCCCATCTGATCGTTTTGACTTATACCAAACAACTCATAAAGAGGATTCGGATTCGATCTATCGGATAAAGTTCCCTCAAGTCTAATAGTTAAGACTGTATTATCTTTCAAATTATACTGCTGATCCGAACTGAGTATCATAGCAGCAAGTCCTGCAAAAAGCATAAAAAAGAAAAGTCCTAAGACTACAAAGCATCCCAACATAGATGCTAACACATTTTTAAAAAATCCTTTCATAATTCGATTTTCAATTATATTTAACAAAAATATATATTTATCTAACAATATGCTATTTAATAGAGTACATAATCACATTGGTTACCTATATATAACAGTTTTTTACAAAATAGCTGATAAAGTTTGTATCTTTAGGTTATAAGCCCCTTTAAACTCTACTTTTCACAATCAACAAAACAGTGTTGATAACCTGTTAATAAGTGTTGATATATTTTTCAAACAATAACCATTGCTTTTCCAAACTAAAGAACATATATGAAATTAGTCGCAGATGATAACTAAAAAATCACAGCTATTTATCATTCGTATTTGAAAGGGTTATTAACATCAATAGTGAATAATTACAAAAAATAGTTATTAACAAAAATAGTTATTAACAGTATTTTAATAAAGTTCACAATCTCCTTTATATAAATAAATTGGCTGCTTTTATCATTGTTAATAACTAAGATTTGTATGTAAACAGACATTTAAGAACGATATATACAAGTAATATACAAAAAAAGGATAAACACAATTAACAGCCTATAAATACAAGTATGATTTTTTTGAAAAGGAATTAAATAAAAACCTTATTATATATATGTTTTAATAACATTGATTTGAAATCAGATTTAAGTTTCAGAATTAATTCACTTTGTCATAAAATTCAAATAGAAAAGTGTTATTTTTATTCTCTCTTATAAAAGTGGTTATATGTAAACTATATAGCTGTTGATTATCAAATATTTAAATTCAATACACATGAAAAAATCAGTATTTATTTTGTCTTTCTTATTTGCTATGAATATCTATCTTAATGCCCAAAGTCTTAGTGAAGCACCTAATTTTGATAAATATGCCAAGGCTAACAGTGAATTAGCTTCGCCTCAACAGGGTGAGAAAAGAGTTGTGTTTATAGGTAATTCTATTACTGAAGGTTGGGTAAATATGCGACCTGATTTCTTTACCGCTAATAACTATATAGGAAGAGGGATCGGTGGACAGACTAGTCCTCAATTATTGCTTCGTTTTCGTCAGGATGTAGTAGATCTTCAGCCTACAGCAGTTATTATTAACATAGGAACAAACGATATAGCTGAAAATACAGGTAAATATAATCCTGTATATACTTTCGACAATATTAAGTCAATGGCTGAAATTGCTAAAGCTAATGGTATAAAAGTAATTTTATCGTCTGTTCTTCCTGTAGGAGAATACCCATGGAGAACCGAGATTAAAAATGTACCTCAAACAATAGATGCACTGAATGCTAATATTAAGGCATATGCCGAAGCTAATGGTTTCGATTATATAGATTATAACATAGAGATGCGTGATGCTAATGGGGCTATGATAGAAGGTTACGGTTCGGATGGTGTACATCCTACAATACGAGGATATGAAGTAATGGAAGTGATAGCTAAGAAAGTAATAGATAAGGTAATTGAATGATTGATACTAACCCATATATTTATATGCTCCTGTTTTCTGATATGTAAATTGTGTGAAATAAGATATTAATTTTATTTGACTGATCAGTTTTGTAATTTATAACAAATAATGAATCAACCTAAAGTAAGTATTATTGTTCCTGTTCATAATGCCGGGCATTATTTTGAAAAATGTTTGGCTTCTTTGGTTAATCAGACAATCGAAGAAATTGAAATTATTCTTGTTCTCGATTGTCCTTCAGACGGTAGCGATAAAGTTGCTGAAACGTTTGCTGCAAAGGATAATCGCATAAAGCTAATATATAACGAGGAAAATTTACATACAGGATTGAGCCGAAATAAAGGAATGAAAATGGCTCGGGGAAAGTACATAGGTTTTCATGATCATGATGATTATAGTGAACCTACGATGTACGAATTATTGTATAAAAAGGCTGAACAAGAAGAACTTGATGTTGTTAGATGTAATTTCACTTGTGTTTATGTGAAGGCTTCGGGATCTGAAAATATCGACGAACAATACAAATATCCCGATATTTCGACAGATGCTTCAAACAAAGAATGGATATATGAGAATGTTAGTAACGGTAATATTTCGTGTGTTATATGGAATCATATCTATAAAGCAGATTTTCTGACAGAGAATAATATACAATTCTTAGATTCGAGAAAGATATGCTCCGAAGATGGGATATTTTTTATTGAAGTTTATCGTAAACTTAATAATTTAGGCATAGTTTCAGATTATTTGTACCATCATGTTTTTCATTCAAATAATACGGGGAAAATATATGACTACCGATCGGTAAAGAATAGAATTTCATATTTTACAGAATTATATTTATTTCTGAATCAAAATGGAATTAGTGAAGATAAATGTCAATACTATTTGTCTAAAAATATTGTATGTTCCTTATATAGTGCTTCGAGGCAAGCTCTACTCTTGTTTCCATTACAAAAAGCGATTGCTGAAATACGATGTATAAGGGAAAGTGAACTGATGATGAAATGTATAAATTATCTATACAAAAAAGAGAATTTATCTACCCTATTCCATTTGAAACCCACTGTTATTATTTTTTCTTTTCTTGTAAAACTATTCAAATAGTATTTTTCTTTCAACTATCTCTTTTTGAGTAACAATTGTTACAGATTTTATCTTACCCTAATTTGTATTTTTGTACTTAATAATTTACAAATACAAATTCTTATGGAACAGTTACACGCACACGAAGTACTTCATATGATGGAAGGAAACAGCTATACAGAGTCTTCATTAAAAGAAGCTATTATTAAAAAGTTTGGAAAAGAGCAGCATTTTTATGCTTGTTCGGCCAAAGATATGGATGTGGATCAACTCATTATATTCTTAAAAAATAAAGGTAAATTTAAATCAACAGAGGAAGAAGGGTTTACTGTGGATATAAGTAAAGTATGTAATCATTAACGAGAATATTTTCGTCTTAATGTTTTCTTTTTTCGTTTTAGCAGGATTAGTTATTCATTTGAGAATGAAAATATCTATTTTCGTACATTGAGGAAGAAATAATTATTAATCCTCTAAATCAAGAATGAAAAATTTATCAAATATATATAGTCCTTATAAGTTTGTTCTTATAAGTATGATATGTGCATTATTTGTCATATATCCCGAAATAACCTGGATACCTTGGGAGTTGAGTAAACTGGAAGAGGCTAGATGAGTGAGTTATATAGCTTTTTTTGTTTTTCGCTATGCTTTTTACACAGCCTTGATCTTCTTATTGATAAAAATCAATTTACAAAAAATAAAGACTTCTTCTTTTAAGGTGCGTTTTGGGTATAATGCCCTGATTAGTATTGCTGCTTATGCTATTTACGGCGTGACGTCATTCTTAATCTATTCGATGGTTAGGCATTTTGGTAGTTTAATATTATTTCAATTTTTTATAATGTGCCTTTTAGGTACTTTTATAGGACACATTTTTTTGTTATATAAAGAACAAAGGAACAAAGAACAAGAAATAGAACAACTTAAAATTGAAAATTTGCAAAGCCGCTATGATGCACTTACAAATCAAATAAATCCGCATTTTTTCTTTAATTCATTAAATGGCTTGACTTCACTGATCCGCAAAAAGGACAATGAAGTAACACTTACCTATGTGAATAAGCTCTCAGACGTTTTCCGCTATATTTTGCAAAGTGATAAAAAAGGACTTGTGACCTTGGGCGAAGAACTGGAATTTGTAGATGCGTTTCGCTATATGATGGAAGTTCGTTTTGCAAATAAACTGGTATATCATATAGAGATAGATAAGGAAAAATTGTCGTATAAAATACCTGTTCTATCCATTCTTCCTCTTCTTGACAATATAGTTGTTCATAATATGATTGATAGCGATCATAAGATGGAAGTTACTATACGTCTGAATGAAGAACAAGAGCTGGTTATATCTAATCCTATATATTCTAAACTGTCATCGCCCATAACTAACGGTACAGGACTAAAGAATTTGGAAAAGCGATTTTCATTGCTGATGGATAAACGAATAAGAGTTGAAAATGATAGTATGATTTTCAGTGTATATTTACCACTAAAATAGCAGTATTATGAAAGTATTGATAGTAGAAGATGAAACAGCTGCTTACGAAAGCTTAGTGGAAATACTAAAGGATATTGATTCTTCTATAGAAGTCATAGGCAATACAGAAAGTGTTAGTCAAACTATTCATTTGTCAGACGGTTCTTCGTTTCTCATATTTGATGTTATAGAAGTAGAAACCCCCATTATTTTCACAACGGCTTATGATGAATACGCAATTGAAGCCTTTAAACTTAATAGTGTAGATTATTTGCTAAAGCCTATCAAGTCGGAAGAACTGGAGCGTGCTCTTAATAAATTTAAGAAATGGACTCAATCCGAAGTCGTTGAATATTTATCCAGATTAACACAACTAGCGCCAACATCACGATATAAAGACAAGTTTTTGATTCCAATAAAAGATAAGTTGCTCCCAATAAATTTACGGGAGGTTTCCTATTTTTATACAACAGATAAGAGTACCCATATTTACCTAAAAAACGGTCAATCCTATCCTTACGCTAAAACATTGGAACAAATATTTTTATCGTTGAATCCTGCAGATTTTTATCGTGCCAACAAACAGTATATCATAGCTCGTGAGAGTATTAAGGATATAACTATTTGGTTTGACAATCGCTTGCTTGTTACACTCGATATTGATGTTCCGGAACGCATTTATGTCAGTAAAAATAAAGCTGCAGATTTTAAAGTATGGATAGTAAATGAATAAATAAGTGTGTCACATCCTCATAAAATAAGAGTCCTTTTTCGTGTTAAGTATTAATCTTTTCGTGTTAATCTGCCCTTTAATACAAATACTAGATATTTATTAAATCTTTGTGAAAATCAAGAATTATAAATATTAAGTATATTCTTTATGCAAACAATAAACTTGAGTAACGAGGCAACTAAAACTAGAAGGATTACAGTAATAGATGCACTAAGGGGATTCGCTCTGCTTGGTGTTATACTTATGCACATGTTGCAGCGCTTCGGTATATTTTCTGGTGTGAGACCTGACGAGTCTTTGTTTCCTATGTTGGACGAAGCTATTCAATGGCTTTCACAAAACGTTATAATGGGGAGGTTTATTAATATTTTCGCCTGTCTGTTTGGATTGAGCTTCTTTATACAGATGGATAGCGCTGCAAAAAAAGGAATTGATTTTCGTAAACGCTTCTTATGGCGGATGGCTATACTTTTTGTTATAGGTGTGATTGGAAACTGTTTTTTTACTGCTGATATTTTATCTATATATGCAGTATTCGGAATTATAATGGTCTTCCTTTTCCCATTAAAAAATTGGATATTGATACTTATTGCCAGTTTACTACTATTGGGTGCTCCCCGAGCATTAATGACAGGTTACGACCGTATTGTAAAAACAGAACAAGTATCGGAAACGAGCCAACCTGCACGACGACCTGCAATGTCTAACACAGCAAAGCCTTCGTTTATTAATTCGGCTAAAGAAAACTTAACTTTCAAACTACAAGGAAAGCTAAACTACCAGTTCGGGATGTATGGACGTGGATATATCACATTGGCACTTTTTATACTGGGTTTAGTTATAGGTCGTTTGCGCTTCTTCGAAGATGTTCAGACCAAGCAGAAAAGAAATATAATCCTCTTTTTCGGATTTGCGCTTTCATCCGCAGTAATTAGTTTGATACTCAATTTAATTCCGCAGGAGCCACTTAATTTCAGAATGCTTATGACGCCTGGCTTTGATATATCTTTTGCGCTGCTTGCAGTTACAGCTCTAAACGATATTCAGATTGTGATATTTTCAGGAGCCTTAGCCCTTGGATTTATTGTCCTTTATCAGATCAAAAGCATTGGAAAATATTTGAATGTGCTAACTCCTTATGGACGTATGGGGCTGACAAACTATGAGATGCAAGGTATATTGGGTGCTTTTATATTTTCGGCGTGGGGATTTGGTGCAATCTTTGGTACTTGGGGTACAACAGAAGTATTTGCACTGGGATTGGTAGTATACGCTATACAAATTATAATAAGCCATTATTGGTTGAAAAAGTTTCGTTATGGACCATTGGAGTGGTTGTGGCGATCCGGTACTTATCTTAAGTGGCAACCATTGCGTAAAGCATAGTTTGTAAAACAAGGCAGAAACAAACTAAAACAGAGAGGGCACTTCTTCTTGAAATTGATGACAATGAATTATTCTCTTGCTCCTCTCTGTTTTATGTATATGTAATGAAAATAATATATGGATAATTAATTCACGTTATATCAGACACTACACATTTACTGAATTAAGTAATTTATTTTATCTTTAAAGAATAAAATAATATGTGTACAAATATGAACAAAATAGCACTTACGTTTTTGGTTGCATTTTTTAGCACATTTGGATTTGCTCAGTCTCCGGACGAGCAGATTGGCAATTGTCTGAACACGTCAGATTTTTTTCTTTTGGAAGAAATTTATCCGACAATTAAAAATGATGTACAGATTCCAGTACTGAATACTTTTGCAGAGTCTCTGCTTTATGCTGCGTTCAATAACCCTGAACAAGCAGTGTCGGCTATAGACTCTCTGATAGCTAAGTATCAGGGAGAAATAGGGCTCGAAAATGTAAGAAATATGCTTATTAACCAATGTTGGATGCTTTTTCGTAAAGGTGAATATCAGGATGGATATAATCGTCTGAAAAGTTTTATCGAACAACTTGAGCCTCATATGCCGGTTGAATTTCTTGCCGGTTCTAAAGCAAATCTAAGGCTATATAAAGCATTCTTAGATGAAAGCAAGCCTCGGCTTGATCGTCCTAACGTGGATTGTGTGATCCCGATGGAGATAGATACTATAAGAATAAAGGGAAATGAAGATGATACACTCAGGTATTCTACACTCATGTTTGTGCCGGTCGTTGTTAACGGTCAACAAGAACGTTTTATTTTCGATACGGGATGTGGCGGAGGTATTTTTTTATCTCAGGAGTACGCGAACCGTTTAGGAGCCAGAATTAAGATGGATTCGTTATCAATATCGGGTTCAGGAGGGCATAGCTCCGGACAAATGGCAATTATCGACAGTATACAAGTGGGTAATATGATATTCAAAAACGTGACAGCAACTATTATGATGCCTAATCTTCAAGTGGATACTTTGTATAAAGTAGATGCGGTACTGGGTGTTGATATTATGGATTATGCAGGCGAAGTACAGATATTTCCAAACGAAAAGAAGATAGTCTTTCCCATAAATAAAACTTCCCTGCCGGCTACAGGAAAAAATATGATGCGGATGCTTGGCGGGGATGCCTTCTTTTTGAAAGCCTATTCCGGTGATGAAAGATTAACTATGCTATTCGATACAGGCGATGTTTATTCTCACTTCAACGAAAAATATTACAATGTGCACAAAGAATATGTAAATATCAATGGATTGAAGGAAAGCAAAATAAGCGGAGGATTCGAAGGAACTAAACAAACAGAATTTTACAGTCTTCCTTCTTTTTCTCTAAAAATAGGAAATAAACAATTTGAAATTAAACATATGATTGTAGGCAGTAACCCTGAGGCAACTAGTCAGCAGTTTGGATTTGGTGCGCTGGGTATGGCATTTATTAACGCTTTTGACAAGGTGACCATCAGTTTTGATGAGATGTTTGTTGAAGTAGAATAAAATTTATTAGTTATGCGAATCAGTATTAATTCTTAGTAGAAAAGTTACATTCATAAATAGGGTAAAAAGTGTTACTTTTGTTACCTTTTAACATATTTTTGCAGACTGGGAAGTACAAATAATAAATGATTGACCACTTATTAGTTATACCACATAACTAAAAAAGTCCTATCTTTGCACCTCAAAATAAATAACTAGAATAATATAATGGCATTACAATGTGGTATAGTAGGGCTTCCAAATGTAGGAAAATCTACACTTTTCAACTGTTTATCGAACGCTAAAGCACAATCGGCAAACTTCCCTTTCTGCACAATAGAACCCAATGTTGGTGTGATTACTGTTCCCGACGAGCGTTTGAACAAATTGGCGGAAATAGTAAAACCAAACCGTATTGTACCTACCACAGTAGAAATAGTAGATATAGCCGGACTTGTAAAAGGTGCCAGCAAAGGTGAAGGACTTGGGAATAAATTTCTTGCCAACATACGTGAAACGGATGCGATTCTGCATGTATTACGTTGTTTCGACGACGATAATATTACACACGTAGATGGTAGTATAAACCCGGTTCGTGACAAAGAAATTATTGATACCGAACTTCAACTTAAAGACCTTGAAACAGTACAAGCACGCATTCAGAAAGTAGAGAAGCAAGCTAAAACAGGTGGCGACAAGGATGCTAAACGCATGTATGACATACTTCTACAATTCAAAGAAGTATTGTTACAAGGTAAATCGGCACGTACTGTGACATTCGATAATAAAGAAGACGAGAAGGCAGCTAAGGAGCTTTATTTGCTTACTTACAAGCCTGTGCTATACGTTTGTAACGTAGACGAATCAAATGCTGTTACAGGTAATAAATATGTAGAAGAGGTACGCGAAGCTATAAAAGACGAAAATGCTGAAATAATAATAGTAGCTGCTAAGATAGAATCGGAAATAGCCGAATTTGAAACTTACGAAGAGCGCGAAATGTTCCTATCTGAAATAGGACTTCAAGAGTCGGGTGTAGCTCGACTTATCAAATCCGCTTATAAATTACTTGATTTACAGACTTACTTTACATGTGGTGTGCAGGAAGTGCGTGCATGGACATTCCTTCGCGGATCGAAAGCTCCTCAATGTGCTGCTGTAATACATACCGATTTCGAAAAAGGATTTATCCGTGCCGAGGTTATTAAATACGAAGACTTTATTACATTAGGTTCGGAGGCTGCTGTAAAAGAAGCCGGTAAAATGAATGTAGAAGGTAAGGAATATGTAGCTCAGGATGGTGATATAATGCATTTCAGATTTAATGTATAAATGATTTTTTCGGCTTCTGAAAAAGATTATCCCATACTTATAGATATTTGGGCAAGTGCAGTTTCGGCAACTCACGATTTTCTGAGTAAAGAAGATTTTGAGTATTACAAATCGCGCCTGCCTTTTTATTTCACACAGGTATCTTTATTTGTTTTCAGAGATGAAAATTCAGATATAAAGGGATTTCTAGGCGTATCGGACGATAATATAGAAATGCTTTTTGTTCATAACTGCTTCAGAGGATTGGGAATAGGAAAAAAATTACTTACTTTTGCAACTGAAAATTTGAATCTGCGTAAAGTAGATGTAAATGAAGAAAATAAACAAGCTTTAGAATTCTATACTTATTTTGGTTTTAAACAAATAAATAGATCGGCACACGATTCTGAAGGTAAAAATTATCCCTTGATACACTTAATATTATAATTATACTTTGATACTAAACAAATAAAACTTATGAAAAAGATTCTTCTTACCCTAACACTTGTTATGTCGTGTTGTTTTGTTGCGAATGCTCAATTCGGCAAAGTGAAAATTAACAGCAAACAGATTGAAGCAGCTACCAAAACGGCTAAGGCACTTACACTTACAGATGCAGAAATGGCAGCATACTGCCAAGAATATATCGACTGGGTAGATGCTCATAATCCTTTATGTAAAGTAACTGATACTGATCCCGGTAAAAAGGCATGTGCCGAACGTCTTGAAAAAATAATATCGACTGCCCCTGATGTGAAAGAATTAAATCTTGATATACAGGCATTTTATGTAGTAGATCAAAATGCTTTTGCTTGTGCAAATGGTAGTATCCGTGTCTTTGCAGGACTAATGGAACTAATGACAGACGATGAGATATTAGGTATTATCGGTCATGAAGTAGGACATATCGTAAATAAAGACTCTAAAGACGCATTTAAAAACGCCCTGCTTACTTCGGCTCTTAAAGATGCAGTAGGTTCTACAAGTGGAACAGCGGCGGCTCTTACCGACTCTCAATTAGGTGCATTAGGAGAATCATTAGCAGGGGCTACCTATTCTCAAAAGCAAGAATATGCAGCTGATGATTATGGGTATGAGTTTTTGAAAAGATCGGGAAAAGATCCTCAAAGTATGGCTTCGGCTTTGCGTGTGATCCAAAAATTGCAAGATGATGCAGGTGCGGACAAAAGTAAAGTGAATCAATTATTTTCCAGCCATCCGGACAGTGCGAAGAGAGCTGAGAAATTAGATCAAAAATACGGAAAAGAGAAAAAATAAGGTAATTGTCTTATTTTTGGAAAGAGAGACTAACAAAAGTCTCTCTTTTTTGTTCTTGTAAAATAAAAATGTATTACTTTGCATAGAAATTATACCGGGGAACATAAATAACTAAAATAAATATAATGGCGGAAAGTAAAATTACAACCATATTGCTTGGTTTGGATGGTGTTGTTGTAGATACAGAAAGCTACTACGATAAATTTTGGAATCAGATTGCACTTGACAACGGATTAAAAATAGATAATTTCTCTGCTGTAATAAAGGGGATGACAATAAATTCTATTATAGAACTTTATTTCGCTATTTCTACACCCGAAGAAAAGCAAGCTATCAGAAAAGCATCTTCCGAAATGGAGCAATCTATCCCATACAAAGACATAATGACTCCGGGTCTTATCGATTTTATTAAATATATCAAAAAATCAAATTATAAGCTTGGCCTAGTTACAAGCTCACCCACAAGTAAAGTAGGTGCTGTATTGAATGAACTATCGTTGAACGGTGGTGTATTCGATACCATTATCACTTCCGATTCTATAAAAAGAGGTAAACCTGATCCTATGGGTTATGTATTGGCTAGCACAAATTTGGGAGTTCATCCTAGCGAATGTGCTGTTTTCGAAGATTCATTTACAGGAATTAAAGCTGCTACATATGCTTTTATGCGTGTAATAGGTATATCCACTACCCTATCGGCAGACTTTTTGAAGGATTATTCTTATGGAGTTATAGAAGACTTCAAAGATTTGGAAAAAGTGAAAGCACTTTTAGTATAAAATCTGATACTATCATATACATCGTGAAAGAGTACCGTTTATCGGTGCTCTTTTTTTATTAAGTTAGCAAGTTCGGAAAAGTACTTGTGCCATGAGATCTCTAATTTTGTGATGAAATATTATAGAATATGCAACGAAAAGTAATTACAAGAGAAGAATATGCGAAACGAATAAATATCATCATAGATTATATAGCTAATAATCTGGATGGGGAGATAGATTTGCAAAAACTTGCCGGAGTATCAGGTTTCTCTCCATTTCATTTTCATCGTATATTCAAAGCTATTGTAGGTGAATCATTAGGGGCATTTATAGTGAGGATGCGTATCGAGACTGCAGCTCGATTGCTGAGATATACAGCAGTACCAGTTCAGGATATTGCTTATAGTGTCGGTTATAATGTTCCCTCTTCGTTGACAAAGGTTTTTAAGCAGTTCTATGCTATTTCGCCAATAGATTATCGTAACAATAAAAATCACACAATTATGAGACCATTACAAATAAGTGAAGATGTAAAATTGAAAGATCCTAAAATAGTTGAGTTATCGCCTCGAAAAGCGATTTATGTACGGCTACAAGGCGATTACAGGACTATGGATTACTGTGGAGCATATAATAAATTATGGGCTTTTATAAAAGAAAATAAACTGTTTACAGCAGGTATCGAAGCGATTACAATAAGCCATGACGATCCTAAGGTTACAGATACAGATAAGCTTCGTACAGATGTCTGCTTAGCTGTTCACAAGGAAGTATTGCCTAAAGGTGAAATAGGAATAAGAGATATTCCCGGAGGTAAATTTGCTGTGTTTACTTACATCGGACCTTATGATAAACTAATCAATGTATTTGATACTATTTACGGGAAATGGCTGCCTGAAAGTGGATACGAACTTCGTATGGAATGCGGGTTTGAAAAATACGTGAATGATTCGTCAAAAGTAGCTCCTGAGAAACTGAAGACAGAGATTTATCTGCCTATTCAATAAACAAAAAAGGTCGGTACGTTAGACGTATCGATCTTTTCTTTTCAAAACTTAATTTACTATTATCTTTTTATTGTTTTACTTTAGTTTGTCTTTTGTTGCCTTTTCTACTTTTTTCGCATCTGTTTTCACTGCCTGAGCATCTTTCTTTGCTTCAGCTTTACCTGCTTTAACTTCCGATTTAACTTCTGTCTTAGCTTTTTCTGATACTGTTTTTTTATGTACATCCTGAGCCATTACATTAGCAGAAGCAATAAGAGCGATGGTCATAACACCTGAAATAATAAATTTTTTCATAAAATTTTCCTTATTGTAAAAGGGTTAAACATGTCATTAATTACATACCAAATGTATAGCTAGTTTGAAAAAAATGGTAGTTAATCCGCGTTAAAAAAAAGTGCTCTATGTGTAACTATTGCAAAGGAATATATATGTCGTTTAAATACTTTCATTTTGATTATTTTGAGATATATAAATGATCTACTCTCAAATATTTTTTGACAATTGTTTCTATATTTATGAGGTATGAGAATAAAATGCTAAAAAGAACAGCCGATGAGTTTATAATCATCGGCTGTTTGACCTATTTAAGTGAATAGAGGATCAGTTTAAATTTGATTCTCTACTTTTTTCAAGAAATCTTTACGTTGTTCATCTGTTCCGCTAGATGTTTCTTCATTGTTGAGCCATGTCGCATTATTAATTCCAATAGAATTTAGCATAGATGGTATAAAATTATCTTCAATAGAGCTTCTGAAATTTTCTGTCGGACTTTGCGATGTTGTGATTACAGTGCCCTTATTTATCTTCAAGAGTGGAGTCCATCCCCCTTCGTAAGAATAAGCAAAATTGACAAGCAATACTTTATCAAAGAAGCCTTTTAGTATAGCCGGCATTGTACCCCACCAGATAGGAAATATAAAAATTATTTCATCGGCATTTTTTAGTACTGCCTGATATTGAATAACCAATGGGTCAAGGGCTTTTCCCTGATTGAAAACAGCTAGTTCTTTTTCTGTAAATGCAGGGTCGAAATTATCTTTGTGAAGATCTATTACCTGATATGCCTTATTCTCTTTATCGAACTTGGCAGTTACTGTATCTAATATTGCTTTATTGAAGCTTCCGTGCCATGGATGGGCAAGTACTATTGTTACCATAATATGTGATTAGTATAATAAATTAAGGCTGCAAAATTACTTATATTTTGTATATTATCCCGCTATGTTAACTTTTATTCCCAAATCTTCAACTTTCTTCCCTATTTTTCTTAAGTCTTCGGCAGGTACTTTTTCAAGCATCTTAGAAGGTGTTTCTCTGTCTATGGTGTAGATCATCACTTCGCGCGGCTTAGTGGCCTTGATGGCTTCTATCCATGCTGAAACCTCTTCTTCCGTAGTGTTGTCAACCACCCTACCCTCGTGGCTACCCCTTAAAAACATAGTTTGCATGATAAAATTCCCTTCAAATCGCTTAAAAAGTTCTATTTGCTTTTCTATACTATACGAAGGTGCATTAGGACGATCTATAAATTTTGCTGTTTCCAGTATGGCCGAATCTAGCTTGAGTATATTGTTATCAACTTTTTTTAATGCTTCGAATACTTTTTGATTAGAGATATGCATGGCGTTCGACAATACGCTTATTTTGGTCTGTGGGATGTACTTGTCGCGAAGTTCGATTGTATCATCTATTATCTCCGAGAATTGTGGGTGCATTGTAGGTTCGCCATTTCCAGCAAAAGTGATAACATCGGGAATTATATTCTCTTCTTTCAATCGAATAAGTTTATCCTCAAGAGCAGCCTTTACATTTTCGCGTGAAGGAAGTTTTGTTTTTGTTTTGAAATCCTTATTATACCCGCATTCGCAATAAATGCAGTCGAAAGAACATAATTTGCCGTCATAAGGCAGTAAATTCATACCCAATGAGGTGCCTAATCTACGACTGTGAATAGGTCCGAAAACTATTTCGTGAAATAATATAGTTGACATAATTATAAGTAAATCTTAATATTTAAATAATCCAACTTACACCATACATAATTAGTATATAACGAATAAGTTTGCCTGCAAACATACTGCCACTTACAATATAAACGTTGGCACGCATGTAACCCAGAGCCAATGCGATAAGATCTCCTACTACAGGCATGAAGCTAAAAAAACCCATTATGGCACCTTTTCCTTCGAGCCAATGTTGCATTTTTTCTATTTTCTCTTTCTTTACTTTCAGATATTTTTCTATCCACTCTATTTTGCCCATGCTTCCCAGATAGTAGTTGGTCATACCTCCCATCCAATTTCCAACAGATGCTACTGCTACACAACCCCATCCATTAAGACCGGCAGCAAGTAATCCGACGAATACAAATTCAGATCCGAAAGGTAGTATAGTGGCAGCTAGAAATGAAGCAAGGAATAATCCTATATATCCATATTCGATAAATCCGTCAAGCATCGTTATCGGGTATAGATAATTATAGCAAATACAATACCAAGTATGATTACAGCTATTCCGATTTTTTTAAGAAAAGATTCTGTTTTCAAACTATCTTCATCATATTTTGCCCCTCGCATAAATGTACGAGGACTGAATATCATTATGATACCTACAATCACCCCTATTGCAGCGTATATGTAATCAATATCAGACAGTTGTGTCATCGTACTTATATTTTAAATGAGATTTTTTTCTTTTTTGCGAGAATATGTAGATACAAAGACCTAATATACTGATGATTGTAATATAGAAACTAATTTTCTGTATCAATGTACCTTTATAATAAACAATTACCTCTCCCGACTGTTCGACTGGTATTTCTATTAATCCGTTCGGGCTTTGTTCTGCCGTTATTTCTTTTCCATTAAGGGTTGCGCTATATCCTTTGTAATATATCAAAGGTAGTTCGAGAATATCTTTTTTGTTCGTATTAACATTGAAGCTTGTGATACCTTTTTCTTTTTTATAATCTGTAATATTGGGCTCTTCGGATTTTGTACTTATTCTATTACCTCTATCATAAATATAGGAACTTGAAGGTACTTTTATTGGCATGTATTCAAGTCCACTATAGTTCGATCGTTTTGTTTCATCTATCTCCCTTAAAGTATTATTTCCATGAATTTCAGCTATTTGGTATGTGAAATTTTTACCTTCGGAGTTAATAACAATGCAGGTTCCTATTATAAAGCCAATTAGAACAATGAGTTTTCTCTTATTTGTCTTTGTAGCCTCAGATAAATAAAATCCTCCTGCAATTGCAAAAAATAAACTGGAGAATTGATACAATCTCCATGGGAATTGCATAAAACTTAGTTTGTTGAAAGGAAATATTGCCCATGGAAATATAGTAGAAGACATAAAAACATAAAATAGACCGACAATTACAAGTATGTCGGCACTTCTCACTAGTTTCGATTTGCCTGAAACAAATACTCGCGTACATATCGAAGCGGTGAGCAATAGGCCTATTTTTACATGGAATGTTTGCAAATGCGAAGTAACTCCTTGTATCATTCCTTCTATGATTGGAGTTATCCGAACTGCCACAGAATTCATATTATCGGGGATTGAGCCTTTAACTTCATAATAAAATGTGTTGGACATCATCTGCTCTATCATTGGAAATAGATAGTACGCGGTAATAATCAATGTTACAAGAGCTGCTATAAACAAATAAGTAATACGTTTGGGTTCTCTTATTAAACACTTATAATAGATTACAAAAAATATTATTAGGGTAATAAAGGTAAGTGCAGAAGAGATAAGATGAGAAAAAATAAGGAGGCTATAGCCAATAGTTAGTATATACCATTTTTTATAGTCTCCTCTTATAATTTCATATGCTCCTAATAAGACTATTGGTAAAAAAATGAAAGCGAATGACTCTCCGATGGCTGCCCTAATGAATAAATCCAGTAGGCGATAGCAGCAAAAGGTATAGAGTAATGCGCCCAGAATGGCAGCTACTGAGCTATTATAGATTCGCTTAATCACGAGATAAGTAGATATGCCACATAAAAGAGTAATGATGAAAATCATGCACTCATAAGCTGTAACATTATCTGTAAAAATAGCAATTACAGCAAAAGGAACGAGTAGTAAATCACAATAGAACGCTTTTATAAAATAGCCATATCCATCTAATCCATTATAGTTGATATACCAAGGGAATCTTCCGTCTTCAATAGCATTTTTCAGACCCTCTATGCGGGCATAATGAACAAGCATATCGTGACCAAGCAATAAAGGTTTGTTAGCCAACATCATATATATGGTCAATAAAGTCAAAATCATAAGAAATAACCAGAAATGTGATTTCTTATTATCTGATATTTTATTTAATATTCTATTGAAAGAATTCATATATTATTGTATGTTACTAACTATATATTTAATGCGCTTGTAACCAATTTTCGCCACTACCGCAATCAGCTCTCAATGGCACAACTAACTTATACGCATTTTCCATTTCTTCAATAACTATCTGCTGAACTTTGTCCAACTCATTATCAAAAACATTAAAGTTTAATTCGTCATGTACTTGTAAAATCATTTTCGATTTTATATTTTCTACAGTGAATCGCTCAAAAATTTTGTTCATAGCCACCTTAATAATATCGGCGGCACTCCCTTGTATCGGGGCATTTATTGCATTTCGCTCAGCATATCCACGTACAGTTGTATTGCGTGAATTGATATCAGGTAAATAACGTTTACGTCCGAAGATAGTTTCGACATATGTTTTTTCACGGGCAATGGTAATACATCTGTCCATGTATTCTTTTACCTGAGGGTAGGTTTCGAAATAACCATCAATCAGTATTTTTGCTTCTCCGCGAGGAATAGATAAACGCTCGGCAAGACCAAATACCGATATACCATATATAATACCGAAGTTGGCTGTTTTAGCTTTACGGCGCATATCACCTGTTACCTGATCGATCGGCAATTTGAATATTTTGGCAGCTGTAGCGGCATGGATATCTTCGCCACTGTTAAAGGCGTCTATCATGTTCGGATCTTTACTCAGATGCGCCATAATGCGCAATTCTATTTGTGAATAGTCGGCAGAAAAGAAAGTACATCCCTTGTCAGCTATAAATGCTCTTCTTATTTCTTTGCCTTGTGCATCGCGAATCGGTATATTTTGCAGATTAGGATTGCTCGAACTTAAGCGACCCGTAGCTGTAACTGTCTGATTATATGATGTGTGTAGTTTGTTATCCTTCGGATTGATAAGTAGTGGAAGAGCATCTATATAGGTGCTTAATAACTTTTTCAATCCTCTGTATTCCAGTATTTTATTGACAATAGGGTGGGAGTCTTTCAGACTCTCCAGCACTTCTTCGCTGGTTACGTACTGACCTGTCTTTGTTTTTTTAGGCTTTTCTACAATTGTAAGTTTTTCGAAAAGGATTTCACCAACTTGTTTTGCCGAATTTATATTGAATTCGGAACCAGCAAGTCCAAATATTTCTTTTTCAATATTTTGAAGCTCAATAGTCAATGTTTTAGAATATTCAGCTAGTGCTTCTATATCTAGTCTGACACCTGCATATTCCATATCGGCCAGAACATATATAAGAGGAAATTCGATTTCATAGAGCAGTTTCTCGACATCTTGTTTTTCGATTGCTTTCTCTAAAATCATTTTCAACTTCAGAGTTATGTCGGCATCTTCACATGCATAATCGCAAATCTGTTCGGGTTTAAGACTGCGCATATTCAATTGGTTTTTACCTTTCGATCCGATCAGTTCTTCAATATGTATTGTTCTGTATTTCAGATAAGTTTCTGCCATATAGTCCATATTGTGTCTCAATTCGGGATTGATAAGGTAGTGAGCTATCATTGTATCGAATAGCTTTCCTTTCACATTGATATCATATTTCTTAAGTACTATAATATCATATTTTATATTTTGTCCTATTTTCAGAATTGTATCATTCTCGAAAAAACATCTGAATTTTTCTACAAGTTTTTGAGCTTTGTCAAAATTTTCATCTACAGGTACATAGTATGCTTCACCTTCTTTAAATGAGAACGACATTCCTACAAGTTCGCTTGATGTTGGATCTAAGCCTGTTGTTTCTGTATCGAATGCACAGAAGTTATGAGCACAGATTTTAGTTATCAGATCGGCTATTTTTTCATCTGTATCAATTAAGTGATAAGAGTGGGGGATATCTTTTAGTTCTTGTAAGCCTGAGTAACTTGTAGTATCGTTATTAACAGCTGCAGTAGGCATTAATTCTGCAAATAAATCTCCTTGAATAGCTTCATGTGTGGTGCTGGGAGGTGCAGCGGCATTCTCTTTCTTCAACACACGATTAATAAGGGTTCTAAACTCGAGTTCTTCGAACAGAGTTTCCAGTTTTTCTACATCTATTCCTTTACGTTTAAATTCTTCCCTTTTAAAATCGATTGGTACATCAGTCTTTATTGTGGCTAAGAATTTAGAAAATATAATTTGTTCTTTATTTTCCTCTAATCTTATCTTTAAAGTTCCTTTAATATGCTTCGTATTCTCAAGTAGATTTTCGATAGTGCCATACTCTTCTAGCAGTTTCTGAGCAGTTTTGGGACCTACTCCCGGACAGCCCGGAATATTGTCGGCAGAATCACCCATCAATCCTAATAGATCGATCATTTGATCGGGTGAGCTTACCTCATATTTGGCCATGATTGCTTTTGAATCGAGCACATCGAAGCCATTTCCAGCAAATTTCGGTTTATACATGAATATATGATCGCTAGTGAGTTGACCATAGTCCTTATCAGGGGTCATCATATATACGTCAAACGATTCTTTTTCGGCTTTTTTCGCTATTGTTCCGATAACATCATCGGCTTCGTAACGCGGCACTTCAAGCATTTTAATATTATATGCCTCTATTATTTGCTTGATGATTGGTACAGCAAGTCTTATATCTTCAGGAGTTTCTTGTCGTTGAGCTTTATAAAGTTCGTAGGCATCATGACGGAATGTTCCACCGGGAGGGTCGAAAGCAACAGCTATATGCGTTGGATTTTCCTTTCTTAATAACTCTTCCAATGTATTTACAAATCCGAATATGGCTGATGTATTAAGCCCCTTCGAATTTACTCTGGGACTTTTTATAAAAGCATAATATGAACGATATATGAGTGCGTATGCGTCTAAGAGAAATAATTTCATCTAAATATGATTTTGAGTTGTTATATGCTGCCAAATTACAGAAAAATCAGTGAAATTAAAAATTGATTATTACTATCTGCATTATGACAAGTTTGCGTATCTTTGAGGCAGAGACCATCGTACAAAAATAAAAAATGTGAAATTTTATTTTTCAACGCTAAATATGTTCTTGACATAGATGCAAAGTTATAAATAAATAAGGCTAAAAGCGGAATTATTTATAAATTTGCATTTCAACTCAATCATAAATATGGATAAAAGGCTTTTAATAGCTCAACCTGTAGCCACTGAACTAGATAAATTTAATCTCTATTACAAAGATTCGATCTTTTGTAATAATTCTCGGATACAAGAAATTATAGATTATATACTGAAATCGGATGGAAAAAAAATTCGCCCGATTTTATTATTACTTGCAGCCCGAGCTTGTGGAGAGATTAATGATACTACCTATAATGCAGCGATTACTGTTGAGCTTCTTCATACCGCTTCTCTTGTTCACGACGATGTAGTGGATGAATCAAAGATTCGCAGAGGGAAAGCATCCCTTAATGCTGTGTATGATAATAAAATGGCAGTTCTTGCGGGCGATTATTTCCTTTCTACAGCATTGATAAAAAGTGTTCTGACCGGAAATATGGAAATAATTTCAGATGTTTCTAATCTGGGTCGCAGTCTTGCAGAGGGAGAATTGAATCAATTGTCTTTAGTAAGAGAATTGATTATTGATGAGACTGAATATTTTGAAGTAATAAAGAAAAAGACAGCATCACTTCTTTCTACTTGTATGAAGATTGGTGCGATATCAGTAAATGCCCCTCGAAGCGAAGTTGATAAGTTTACTCTATTGGGAGAAATATTAGGTGTTTGTTTTCAATTGAGAGACGACATATTCGACTATTTTAAAACAAATGTAGGGAAACCGACTGGCAATGATATACGAGAAGGTAAAATAACACTTCCTTTATTGTATGCAATTGAGAAAGCGTCTGAAGATGAAAAAAGCGAACTTCGTGATATCATTTCATCTTATGATTATACGGAAGAAAATATAGAACGGTTGATATCGTTTGCCAAAGAAAATGGTGGCATAGAATATGCTTATCAGAAGATTGAAGAATATAAAGAAAAAGCAGAAGATATAATCTCGACAGTAACCAATCCGGATGTTCGTAAGGCTCTGGGTCATGCAGTGGAATATATAGTGGAGAGAGCCTATTGATACAATAGCTATAAATATTTAAAAGGAGTGACTCTGCAGAGTCACTCCTTTTATTTTTCGGGAAATGGCTTAAGGGTTTCTATATAGCATTCCTCAATTCTGATAAAATATAATTAACTTTGGATTTCACAATTTAGTCTTTATACAAATGCAACGAACAGAAATAGCTAGTTTAGGAGAATTTGGTCTGATTGATCATTTGACAAAAACAATAGAACTTAAAAATAGTAGTAGCCAAAAAGGGGTAGGGGATGATGCTGCAGTTTTATCGTATGGTGATAAAAAAACTCTGGTAACGACCGATCTTTTGTTGGAAGGCATACACTTTGATCTGACTTACGTACCCATGAAACACTTGGGATATAAATCGGCTATTGTCAACTTCTCGGATATATATGCAATGAATGGTCAACCTAAGCAAATTACGGTTTCTTTAGGTATCTCGAAGCGTTTTTCGGTTGAGGATCTGGAGGCATTCTATGATGGGCTGCAACTAGCTTGCGATCATCATGGTGTCGATATAGTAGGAGGGGATACTTCATCATCATTGACCGGATTAACTATAAGCATTACTTGTTTGGGAGAAGGTGATGAAGGGAAAATTGTTTATCGTAACGGAGCCAAAGAAACAGATTTGATCTGTGTCTCTGGAGATCTAGGAGCTGCTTTTATGGGGCTTCAATTACTAGAGCGTGAAAAAGCTGTTTACGGTGGCGAGAAAGATTTTCAACCGGATTTCTCGGGTAAAGAATATCTTTTGGAACGGCAATTGAAACCGGAGGCTCGTAAAGACATCATTGATCTTTTAGCGAAAGATGGTATTGTTCCTACTTCTATGATTGATATTTCGGATGGTTTGTCTTCTGAGTTGAAGCATGTTTGTAAGCAAAGTGGGGTAGGGTGCTGTGTTTTTGAAGAGCGTTTACCTATTGATTATCAAACAGCCATGATGGCTGAACAATTTAATATGAATGTGACTACCGTAGCTTTGAATGGGGGAGAGGACTATGAGCTTCTTTTCACCGTACCTTTACATCTTCATGATAAAGTATCTCAAATGAAAGGAGTTCATGTGGTAGGGCATATCACCAGAGAAAGCTTAGGACTAATGCTCGAAACCCGTGATGGAACAGAAATTGAGTTGAAAGCTCAAGGCTGGGATTCGATAGAAAAAGAGGCTTGAAGCAAAATTTATTACACAGATATTTGGAGTGAATGAAAATTGTTCTATCTTTGCACACGCTAATAGCAATGGTGCCATAGCTCAGTTGGTAGAGCAAAGGACTGAAAATCCTTGTGTCCCCGGTTCGATTCCTGGTGGCACCACTTTAACAAGAAGCAAATTTGCGTAAATCCCTGAATTTCAATGAGATTCAGGGATTTTTCATTCCCCCTGATAGGCAAAAAACAGCGGTTTTGGGCAACTAAAAAAGTGAAATAGGTGGGACTTTTTGATCCTGCCGCAAAAGTCCCACCTAAACTGTTCTTATTCACTGATACACTGCATTTTGCGTAGCAATACTTTCGGTTCGATTTCATAATTTCACCAACAAAAATTACGATTATGAAACGAAATTCATTCAGCGTTTTCTTCTTTATCAAGAAAACTAAACTACTCAGCAATGGCGAAGCACCTATTCGGCTGAGGATCAAAGTAAACGGTGTTGCCGTAGAGTCCCAAATCAAACGGAGCATATCCCCAAACCTGTGGGATCAAGCAACGGAATCATCAAAAGGTAGAGATCGAAAAGCGTCTGAGCTCAACGAGTATATCCGTATGATGAAGCTCAAAGCGTTGACAATCCATCGTGACTTGGAGATGAGCGGAAAACTATTTACTGCTCGGCTCATTATGAATGCACTGTATAATGCAGATGATGACAAGCGAACTCTTCTGGGCGTATTCCGCAAGCACAACGACGACTGCCGCAAGCTAATCGGCATCGACTATGTCAAAATCACCATCACCCGATTTGATAACTGTTGTAAATATCTTGGCGTGCTAATTCAGCGAAAGTTCGGCAAGGAGGACATCAATCTCAACGAGATTGATGCGGAATTTGTACGTGATTTTGAGATGTACCTCAAAGTTGACAGAGGCTGTCAGCAAAACACCGTTATACGATACATGAAATGTTTCAAAAAGATTATCAATCTCGCCATTGCCAACGAGTGGATGACACGTAACCCTTTTGCTGGCATCAAGTTTCAAGCGAAAGAGGTCATCAAAGAGATTCTGACCAAAGAGGAGATTGAACGAATAATGATAAAGGATTTTGAGATGGAGCACCTTGAATACGTTCGGGACGTTTTCACGTTCTGCATTTTCACTGGCTTGGCTTATACAGATGTGAACAACCTCCGTGCAGAACACCTCACCACCGACAATAACGGAGATGTCTGGATTCGCAAGGCTCGGGAGAAGACCGAGAATATGTGTAATATCCCATTGCTGAAAATTCCTCAGATGATTCTCGAAAAGTACAAAGATCACCCTATTCGTGAGAAAACAGGTGCACTACTACCCGTAACGAGCAACCAAAAGATGAATAGCTACCTGAAAGAGATCGCCACAAGGTGTAACATAAAAAAGACACTGACCACACATTCAGCCCGTTATACATACGCCTCGGTAGTCTGTCTGGCGAATGGCGTTTCGATGGAAAATGTCGCCAAAATGCTCGGACACTCCGATATTCGCATGACCCAGCACTATGCTAAAGTGATGGATTCGAGCATCAAACGAGATATGGCAGGGATTGATAACTGTTTTGCGGATATGGTAATTGTCTAATAATTAAAACTATGAAACGAGAGATAATATCAATTAATGATAACGGGTCGGTCACTGTTCCGTCCGAAGTTAGAATGACCATAAATGAAATTGCCAGCCTATTTGGGGTTTATTACCAATCTGCAAAGCGAATTATCCGCGCCATTGAAAAGTCGGGTGTTGCCGATGGCGACTACTCAATGACATGCACGGTCGATGGACTGACGGTATACCCCGACTACTACGGTTTGGATATGGTCGTGGCGGTGTCGTTTCGGGTGCAGACGGCACAGGCTAAGATTTTTAGGAAATGGATAGTCAAAAATGCAACCACTAATACCACCAGCCCAGTAATAGTTTTGAAAGTGAGTGATTTGCAAATTTTAAACTAATGCTGAGTCGGTCATTATCGTTTTCGGGGCAAAGGTAGCTTCGGGTTTCGAGACGGCTGAGCAAGGTCGAGCCCTGCGGGTTTTCAAAATAATCTCCACGCCTCCACTACGCTTCGGGTAGTATTATTTTGACAAACCTTGCACAGCCTAAACCCGCCTCAACACTGCCCCTGCAACGAAAACGACCGACACGACAAAGAACGCATAACATCAAAAAACCGAGCACACCAATTAATTTTGGTGTGCTCGGTTTTTATTTGCGTCAATTGGCAACTCAACTCCCTCGCCTCTAAATCCGCATAACTATTCTAAAGCCTTATTATAGTTGGTGTCCAGTAATTTTTGTATATCGGATTCCTGATACAACACTTTACCTCCTAACTGAAAATAGGGGATTTTGCCTGTTGTCCTATAATCTTGTAATGTCCGACGACTCACTTTGAGCCGCTCTGACACTTCGGCATCCGTCAAAAACCGCTCGCCTTTCAGGGTCGGGCAATAGGATGCTGTAAATACCTCTACTTTGTCTAACATTAGGTCGAGTGAGTGAAAAAATCGCTTAACCCTCTCATTGTCTTTGGTAATGATTTCGCTCATGGCTTCTATTTTTTAAGTTTATTAATGAACTGCTTCACTTCTTGGGGCTTATAATAAATCTTGTGGTTGATTTGGGTGTATGCCAGCGTGCCGTTGTCCCGATAAGTTTGTAAAGTTCTCTTGCTGATGTTCAGAATCTGGCACACCTCCTGATTGTCGAGCCATTTTTGCAGGCTCTTATCCTGCACCTCGCACAGGGTTGCGACTCTTTGTGCAAAGGCTTCGAACCTCGCCATCATCGCTTCCCATGTTCGGGCTTCTACATTTACGATTTCCATATCACATATTTTTTGCGGTTAATATTATTTCTGTCTCAAATATTGTGAAAGCCGAGAGCAATAAAGTTTACTTTAAATTGCCGATGCGCATCCAATATTATGTAAATATAGACACAAAAAATCAGCTAAAGAGCAAGTAATCAAGTGGTGGTAGCTTGTGGCTGCGATTGTCTGGGGTTTGAAAGACAAAATCTTGTGCGGTTTTAGCAATTCGCAAAATCCCCCTCAGTTTTTCATTAAAAATTGTCGGAATGATGTAACCTTGTTTACAAGCTTTCAAGTTTGAAAATTACCAAATTCTAAAAATTGGCTTTTAGAAAATAATAGTGAAGATTTTAAACTTTCCAACTCTTCAATTTTTAAATCAATACCGATATAAAAATTTACCTTTTTATAAGTTTCAGTTTTTAAATCAGAACTGAAATCCATACTAAAATCACACCTGAAATCATAGTTCCTTTTACTCCAAAGATGAAAGATAAAGCAGAGCACCGCAAACGAATCGCAGTGTGTTGATATGTAGAATAATAGACTTTTATTTGCATATTGAATCGGCAGTTTTCAAGGTTGAAATAGAATATGAAAACGGCAAAGATTTAGAATAATCAATCAAATAGAAATTCAATTATGAAACCAAAAAAGATTACACGGGAGGAATATGCTAAACGCTTTTGCTCCGAGAAACGAATCCGAGACCGTAAGGTGCTTTATGTAAATGCTGAGACGCACCGAAAAATCAGACACATCGCCCTTCTTTTCCGAGACGACTACGTGACCGTTATGTCGCTTGTTGATGCTATCCTGCTGCACCACATCGAACAGTACAAGGAGTTGATTATAGAACTTTCTCAAAAAGATGAGAAAGAGTTTAAAGAATGGTGGCAATCTGAAGTGCAGCAAGAGGAATACGAAGACGATGCCCCCGATGTGGAAAATGAATCGGAACCCACCAGTAGCTTTTAAGCTTGCTACCGTTTTCAATGTTCCGATTATTCAAGGTGTGGATACCCAAACGGCAGGCAGGCTGCGACCAACGGATATTTCGACAGAAATACCATAACTTATTAGGGTATTTTTTTAACGCTTCGTTGCACTCCACTAAAAATACCCACTGAGCCAAAGGGGCATGCCCCTCTGAACACCCCAGTCGCTGAGGCGACATTAAGAACTTAAAATTTAAAGACAATGGGTTTCGTTGTACTCCACCTCCAAAAAGCACACGGCACAGATTCTGCTACCTCGGCACACATCGAGCGGACAATCGTGCCACCAAATGCCGACCCCGCTCGCCTGCACCTCAATAAAGAGCTTGTTGAAAGACCCGAGGGCATGAACCGCACACAGGCGATCCAGCACCGTTTGGAGACGGCAGGGCTGAAACGCAAAATCGGCAAGAATCAGGTGCGGGCGATACATATCAACCTCTCTGGTAGCCCCGAAGATATGCTGTTTATCCAATCGGAAGGGAGGTTGGAAGAGTGGTGCAAGGATAATATGAAGTGGCTGGGCGACACTTTTGGCAAGGAAAACATCGTCTCGGCAGTGCTCCATTTGGACGAAACTACACCCCATATCCACGCTACACTCGTGCCAATTGTCGTTGGCGAAAGAAGAAAAGCCAGTGCGGAAAAGCAGTTGGGTAAGAAGAAATATCGCACAAAATCAACCGATACCGCCCGCCTATGCGCCGACGACGTGATGACACGTGTCAAGCTCAAAGAGTATCAGGATACTTACGCCCTTGCGATGCAGAAATACGGCTTGCAACGTGGCATTGACGGCTCAGAAGCTCGCCACACTACAACGCAAGAGTATTACCGTGAGCTATTCACACAGAAAGACTCCATTGCTGAAAAAGTGGAGTGCCTGAAGCAAGAACAGGAAGAAGTGCGAGAGAAAACGTGGGATTTGTACGACCGAAAGGACGAAGCACGAGAGAAATTTCTTGCTATGGACAGCTATTTGGAGCACAAAAAAGCGGAGATTCTGGCAGTGGAATCGCAACTTAGAAAGGTGAAAAACGACCTCGACCCTAACGCTGTTCGCACCGATTATGAACTGGCTTGCGAGCTATTTCCGAGTCTGGAAGAGACCATTCGGGTGTCGAAAGAGTGTATTTCAGTCGGGTTTTCTAAAGATCAAACAAGAGAAATGACACAGGGAAAGACTGTCCAATTCATAGGCGAACTCTACTCCGAGGAGCACAAACGAAGTTTTAAAGCAGATGATGTTTCCGCACGTATCGAGTCTGACCCCGAAAGGAAAAACCGCTTTCGCATCACTATCAACGGAATATCGATCGCCGAGTGGTTCAAAAATCTTGCCCAAAAGCTTGAACACTCCGTCAGGAGAATTGTCCCGCTTAAGCAACAACCAATAAAGGGCAGGAAAAGATAGGCAGAGTGATGGCGTAATATCTCGATTGGAAAATATTGTAAATCATCTGATTGTTACGAGATTATTCTACAGGTTTTTATTACTTTTGTTAACAGATCTGTTAAGAGCCAACATATGAGCCTGTTTCAAAACATTATCACGAAAAAACACATTACTTCTCAAGGCGATAAAATCAAAGCTGCATACAAGCTATTTGCTGCCTATTTTGACAATACGGCAATACAAGAAAATATTCTTGAAAGCAATGAAGAGCAGTTTCAAGAGGGATTTTTACTTGAACTATTCGTGAATATTTTGGGTTACACATTAAACCCAGCCCCCAACTATAATCTTATTACTGAGCGAAAAAACGAGAAAGATTTAAAAAAAGCCGATGGAGCAATTATTGTTGGTGGCTATGTAGTTGGGGTTATCGTTTTTACTAAAAGAGAAAACATAAGAACTTGAATTTCCCTCAACGTTCGGATAGCAAAATCGAAATTAATTGTATCTTTGTCAAATTAGTCCAAACGAATAAGACAAGATGAATACTTTTGGTGAATATTTACGAAATAGACGAGAGCAGATCGGACTTCCACTTAGAAAGGTTGCGGCAGAACTTGATATAGATACTTCTATCTTGAGCAAAATTGAGAGAAGTGAAAGAACGGCAACAAAAGAAATGTTGCCGATACTGGCCAGAACTCTGGAAATTCAAGAGAAAGAAATTGAGATTGAATATATCAAAGGCTTCATTTTGTCAGAAATAGGAGATTTGAAATATTTAAAAAACGGTTTGGAAGAAATACTTAACAACAATAAGTAAATTATGAGTGTAGATAAAAAAATAGATCAAACAGATTTGACTTTCTTCACTAATGAGGAGGGGCATAGTTTGTTAAGCAGATTTAAATCGACACTAAAAGATACGCAACTTTTTGATGTGCTGGTTGGCTATTTTAGGGCAAGTGGATTTTATCAATTATATGACGCTTTAGAGCCTGTCGGAAAAATTAGAATTCTAGTTGGATTGAGTATTGACAGAGATTCTTATGATGTGATGCAGTACCATAAACAAAATAGTATAATTGATTTTGAATCTCATCAACGAACGAAAAAAATATATCAGGAAAACCTAAAAGAAGAAATTGAAAATACTGCAGAGAATGATAGTAAGCTTGAAATAGGGATTAGCAAATTTATTGAATTTTTGAAAACCGATTGCGAAGATCCAGAAATGGATAAAGGTTACAACGGTAATGGGAAGAAATTAGAAATACGGGCATATCCTTCCAAAAATATTCATGCCAAAGTTTACATTGGAAAATTTAAACCAGAAGACCGGGATTACGGTTTTGTAATTACAGGTTCCAGTAATTTTTCTGAGTCAGGCTTTGTGGCAAATCGAGAATTTAATGTTGAGTTGCGTGGCAAAAGGGACGTGCTTTTTGCTGAAGACCAATTCAATGCACTTTGGAGAGAATCAGTTGATATTTCAGATGATTTTGTAGATACTATTCAGAATAAAACTTGGTTGAATGACCAGATACTGCCATATGAATTGTATTTAAAACTTATTTATGAGTACTTGGAAGAAGATATCAACTTAGCAAACGAATTTGAGCCTTTCCTTCCAGAAGGCTTTATGAAATTGAAATACCAAAATCAGGCTGCTATTCAAGCTAAGAAAATATTAGAAACATACAACGGCGTTTTCTTGGCTGACGTAGTGGGTTTAGGGAAGACTTTTATCACTGCTTTATTGCTCCAACAACTTCAGGGTCGAACATTAGTGGTTTGCCCGCCTGTACTGAAAGACTACTGGAAAGATTCGCTTTTCGATTTCGGTATCAGAAGTTTTGAGGTTGAATCACTAGGAAAACTGGAACACATCATAAAAAAGGGACTGGAACGCTATGACTATATTGTAGTAGATGAAGCACACAGATTCAGAAATGAAAACACACAGTCTTATGCCGACTTATTGGATATCTGCCGCGGCAAAAAGATAATACTTGTTACAGCCACTCCATTAAACAATACGGTTGACGACATTTTTGCCCAATTAAAATTATTTCAAGCTCCTAAAAATCCTACTATTCCGGGGATTCCAAATTTAGAAAAATATTTTGCAGGCTTTAGAACTAAACTGGCAAAACTAGTAAAGACAGATCCTGAATACAAAAAACTCATCAAAGAGATTTCTGATGATATTCGTAACAGCATTTTACGTTATGTAATGGTTCGACGAACCCGAACAGATGTAATGACCTATTTCAAAAAGGATATTCAGATGCAAGGATTGACTTTTCCTGAAATGGATAACCCTCAGAAAATTGTGTACGAATATAAAGGTGAACTGGAAATTATTTTTAACAAAACAATTAATAAACTTCAGGAATTCACCTATGCCCGATATACTCCCTTGTTGTACTACATTGGCAATAAGGCGTTAAGCGAGTTTGAGAGACAACAGCAACGTAACGTGGGTGGATTTATGAAAGGTATCTTAGTAAAACGCTTAGAGAGTAGTTTTCATGCATTCCGTCAAAGTGTTGATCGGTTCATTACTTCTTATGAAAAATTTATTCAGATGTACCAAGCAGGCACGGTTTATATAAGCAAGAAAGTGGATGTGTACGACTTGATCGAAAGTGACAACGTAGAACGCTTAGAGGCATTTGTAGAGGACGAGCAGGCACACAAATATGACTCTAAAGATTTTAGAAAAGAGTTTATAGACAAACTGGCATTTGATTTAGACATTTTGCATGAAGTAAAGAGCCTGTGGACAAATGTTAATTCCGACCCTAAGTTGGAGCAATTCATTCACGATATTAAAACAATTCCAGCCTTAAAGAAAAATAAGCTAGTCATATTCACTGAGTCAAAAGAAACAGGCGATTATCTGTATGAGGCCCTTCTTAATGAGTTTTCGGAAAAGGTGATGTTTTATTCAAGCACGGGAGGGAGACATACTGACAAAAAATTGCTCTCGAACCATACGGTTTCAAGAGATATTATAACCGCTAACTTCGACCCAAAACACAAAGAAAAGCGAGATGATATAAAAATCCTGATTGCAACGGATGTGTTGGCGGAAGGTGTCAACTTGCACCGCTCCAATGTGCTTATTAATTATGATTTACCGTGGAATCCAACCCGAGTATTGCAACGGGCGGGTCGTGTAAATCGTTTAGGTAGCACTTTCTCAAAGGTACATATTTTCAATTTCTTTCCTACTACTCAATCAGACGAACATCTTGGGCTTGAAGTGAACATCACCAACAAAATCCAAATGTTTCACGATATATTGGGGGAAGATGCCAAATATTTGAGTGATGGTGAGGAATTTGGCAGTCAGGAATTATTCAATACATTGAACAATAAAACCGCTTATACTGGCGAAGAAGGAGAAGGCGATTCTGAATTGAAGTATCTTGAAATGATTCGAAAAATCAGAGATGAGCAACCGGAATTGTTTGAAAAAATCAAAAATCTGCCGAAGAAAGCTCGTTCCGGCTTTCAAAAATCAACCATCGCAAGTGATCAATTGGTGACCTTTTTCCGAATAGGTAAACTTAAAAAATTCTACATCAACGAAAACGGCGAATCCAGAGAGATAACCTTTTTTGATACGGTGAAAGAATTGGAATGTAATCCTGATACCAAGCGAGCCCGAATTCCAAACGAGTATTACCATTTATTGCAAACCAATAAAACCCGTTTTGAACTGGACACTATCGTAGGTGATGAGCCTACTAAAGCAAGCGGAGGTCGCTCCAATGCCAAATACATTGAAACCCGCTTGAAAGACAAATCTTTCAAAAACTTCAAAGGATTTACAGACTTCAATGATGAGTTTTTGTATGGAGTGAAAGATATGCTGACTCAGGGAACGATTGCAAAAAAAACAGCCCAACTGATAAAAAACGAGTTGGAAAAAACTACCGATCCACTTCAAATGCTTCATATTTTGGAAAAGCATATCCGATTTGTAGCAATTGAAGGGGTACAGAATGCAAAGAAGTTTCAAAAACGTGAAGTCATCCTCTCGGGGTATTTAATTAAATAAGTCGTATGGACAAGAAAACAGCACAATTTCTCATAGAAGATACATTCAACAATGCTTTCAACGAGGAGCAGTTTACGGTTTTTGCCAAGAACCTGTTGAATGATCTTGAGCCGAAAAATAATTCTTATACAGGCAACCTGATTTGGGATGATTACAAAGAGCATATCAACGCCTACAAACGTATCGGCAAATATGTTGACCCCGAAGGTGAAGCATTAGATGTACTGATTGTAGAAGTTAAAAGTTTGACCAAGTTGGAACGTGCAAGAACTGCCCTGCGAAATTTTGTAATCAAACACTTAAGCAAGTTTGAAAAGGATTATGCTTTGGTGGCTTTTTACAGCAAAGAGGATGGAGGTGTAGATTGGCGTTTTTCGTTCATTAAACTGGAATACCGATCCGAATTGAATGAAGAAAAAGGTACAGTGAAACTTAAAAAAGAGTTTACCCCGGCCAAACGTTATTCGTTTTTGGTGGGCAAATACGAAAAGGCACATACTGCCAAGAATCAGCTATTGCCACTTTTGCAAAACATTGCCAATAACCCTACCATTGAAGAACTGGAAGCTGCCTTTAGCATTGAAAAAGTTACAGACGAATTCTTCAGCCAATACAAAGATTTGTACATCAAGTTATACGAGCATTTCGAAAACGACAATCATGTAAAATCCGCCATTGAACTTGCCAAGATTGACAATGCCCGCTTTACCAAAAAATTATTGGGACAAATTGTATTCTTATACTTTTTACAGAAAAAAGGCTGGCTGGGTGTAGCTCAAAACGAACGCTGGGGTACTGGCAAGAAACGTTTTGTACAAGAACTTTTCGATCAGGCACAAGTCGAAGGGATGAACTTTTTCAAAGACAAATTACAATACCTGTTTTATGAAGCTCTTGCTAAAGAACGAGATAATGTAAACTCTTATTATAAGCGTTTTGATTGTCGCATTCCTTTCCTAAATGGTGGTTTGTTCGAAGCTGATTATGACTGGCAAAATGCAAATATCACTATTCCTGAGGACATTTTTCGCAATCAAGAGAAAAACAAATCGGGAGATATTGGAACTGGTGTATTGGATGTATTTGATCGCTACAACTTTACCATCAAAGAAGATGAACCACTGGATAAAGAGGTGGCGGTTGACCCTGAAATGTTGGGGAAGGTATTCGAAAATATGCTCGACATTACCGAGCGTAAAAGCAAAGGGGCTTTCTATACCCCAAGAGAAATAGTACATTATATGTGTCAGGAAAGCTTGATTCATTATTTGGACAATGCATTGGGTGAAAGTGTAGAAAAGAAAGATATTGAAACCTTCATTCGTGAAGGCCATTTTGCATTGGAAAATGACGAACGGGTAGCAGCCAAAGGCGAATCCAAAACCTACAAATACCAACTGCCTGAAAGCATACGCCAAAATGCCGACCTGATAGACCAAAAATTGATTGATATTAGAATCTGTGATCCAGCCATTGGCTCGGGGGCGTTTCCTGTGGGATTGTTACACGAGTTAGTGAATGCAATGCTGGTATTGAAACCACACCTGAGCTACGATTACCTTACGAAAAAACTGAAGGACTTTGGTTTTGAGCACAGAGAAAGTGTGAACGACAGCCGATACATATATCGCCTAAAACGCCATATCATTCAGGAAAGTATTTACGGAGTAGATATAGATGCCAGTGCCATAGATATTGCCCGATTGCGTTTATGGCTCTCGCTGGTAGTGGATGAGGACGATCTTGATCCGATAGAAACCCTGCCCAACCTAGATTATAAAATCGTGTGTGGAAATTCATTGATTGGCTTGCCCGATGGAGCCATGAAAGATTTGACTGTAGAGACAGAATTAGAAAAGCTGAAAGAGAAGTTCTACAACATTACGGATGATGCCCAAAAGAAAACCCTGCGGAAACAGATTAACTCTAAAATACGGGAACTCTTAGATTCGGCTGAAGAATTTGCAGGATACAAAATTGACTTTGATTTTAAACTATTTTTCTCGGAAGTATGGCGAGAAAAAGGAGGTTTTGATGTCGTGATAGGGAATCCGCCGTATGTGCAACTTCAAGATAAAGAAAAAATTACATCGGATTTGCTAAAGAAGTATGAATTACAAAATTTTGAAACATTTATTAAATCAGGAGATATCTATAGTTTATTTTATGAAAAAGGGGTGAAGTTAACAAAACAGAATTGGGGTATTCTATCATTTATAACTTCTAATCGATTTTGCTTTACCAATTATGGTGAATCAACTAGAAAATATTTATCAAAGCATAATATAAAATCTATTATTAATCTAAATAAAATTGAAGTATTTAAAGAAGCGAATGTTGGTACAATAATAACAATTGTTGAAAACAGGGCACGTACAGGACAGAAACTGATAGCTGGTGAGTTTAATTCTTATAATAATAATGCTTCATTTTTAGAACAAGTTATTAATCAAACAGCTTTAATTGAAAGGGAGTTTTATAGCTCAGGTCAATGGGGGTTTTATGATGCCGTCATCTTAAATCTTAGAAAGAAAATTATTGATAAAGGAGTCGAATTGTTTAAGGTGAAAGATTTAATTATCAACAGAGGAATCACAACTGGTTTGAACAAAGTTTTTATTATACCAATAGAAAACGCACATAGTCTATTTAAGCAAGATAAAAGCTATGAGATTTTAAAACCTGTATTTAAAGGAGCGGAAATAAAAAGATGGAAATGCAAGGACGCAAAAAATTACATATTCCATACTTATACTGGAATAAACATAACAGAATTTCCAGAAGTGTTTGATTACTTAGAAAAGTATAAAAATGAATTGGAAAATGTCTATGAAGCAAAAAAAGGACAGAAACAATGGTATGAACTCAGAAAATGCAGCTATTACGATTCATTTGAACAGCGAAAAATTATTTGGACGAGACTTTCGAATATAAATTCTTTTGCTATTTCAGAGAATGGAGAATATTCAATAGATTCAACTTCTTTTGCTACAGGTTATAATTTAGAATATTACTGTTCTATTTTGAACTCCAGAATAGTATATTTTTATTTTAAGCTTGGTGGGGTTATTTGGGGGAAAGATGGGATTAAGTGGTTTGGCGATTACTTTGACAGAATCCCTGTATTACTTCCAGATATGAAGACGAAAGATGTTTTTAATGTCAAATACTCCTATTTAAAAGCCTTGGCTGATAAACAAAAATATGAAATTCAATTCAGATTTTTTCAAGAAATAGTAGACGGCATCGTCTTTGAGCTCTATTTTCCCGAAGAAATCAAATCGGCAGGTAAAGAAATCCTAAAGCATGTGGGAGATTTAAAGCCCATAAATGATGAGATGAGCGAAGAAGAAAGGCTTGCTATCATCCAAAGTGAATTTGAACGTTTGTACGACCCAAACCATCCGGTGCGTTTTGCCATTGAAACGCTGGATAGTGTGGAAGAGGTGCGGATTATTAAGGAGGCGTTGAAATAAATATGTGTCTATGAAGATTAAGAAAGTTGAAATAAAAGACTATAAAGCTTTCTACGGAAAGAATGAGTTCAACGTAGATGGTAAAAACCTGTTTATCTACGGGGAAAATGGGAGTGGTAAAAGTTCGTTCTACTATGCTTTAAAGGATTTTTTTCAGTCGTCGACAGAAACGTTGAGCTATGACGAAACTGAAAATATTTTTCTGACTCAAGCTCAAAAAGGAAAAGGATACATAAAAGTAACTTTTAATCCTGACAAGGACGGTACTGCCACAGATAAAGAATATACTGTAAAGAAAACTTCAAAAAATACGTATGCGCCTGGTGACACCAGCATAAGAGATGCCATTAAATTAAAAAGTTTCCTGACATACAAACATTTGTTGGGTATTCATCATATCAAAAAAGACAGCGAAATAGACTTGTTTGATTTGTTGGTGAAAGGGGTACTTAAACATTTTAAGAGTGTAGCCATTACTGGGAGTAGTGAGTTGGGTGAATTATGGGAAAATGCAGAAAAAGCGGTTGCAAAACCCACAGAAGGGCAAGTTTACAACATCACGCAAAAGAAAAGTGATGTAGACAAAGCCATCAATATTTTTGATACTGCATTTAAAAAATTGTTTGAAGAAAACAGCATTGAAAACATTCTAAAATACACTCAGCCTATTCTTGACAAATTTGGTCATAATATAGAGCTCAAATTACAATATACACAGGCAAAGCCCACTTCAGATTACAAAGACATAGAAAGAAACCACGTAAGGGCAAAAATCAAATATCTGGGCAAACAGATTGACAAACCGCATATATTTCTAAACGAAGCCCGATTATCAGCCATTGCCATTTCTATTTATTTGGGAATGGTAAAAAGACACATACAAGGAATTCCGTGTAAAGTGCTTTTTCTTGATGATATTTTTATTGGGTTGGATATTTCCAACCGTTTACCACTTCTGGAAATACTAAAATCGGATTTTGCTAATTATCAAGTATTCATAACTACTTATGACAAGCCTTGGTATGAATTTGTAAGGACAAATTATCTTAAGAACAACAGTAGTTGGAAGTGCTTTGAAATATATGCAGGACGATCCAAGGAAGGGTTTACTATTCCGGTAGTAAAAGAAATCAAAGGTCAAGGCAACAACGACCATTTAGATTACTTCATTCAGATCGCAGAGGGATATCATAATTCGGGAGATAACAAGGCGGCGGGTGTTTATTTGCGTTCAGCATTTGAAGCCATATTGAAACAATTTTGCTTTGGTAAAGTGACTGTGAAATTTGTAATTGACCAAAGTAAGCTACAGGCTAATGACTTTTGGAGTGCAACAAAAAGTCATAACCAGGCAAACCGATTAACTCAGCATACAAAAGACGAAATTGACAATCTATTGCCATTGGTTTTGAATCCGCTAAATCATAATGATACCAATAAAAACGAACATAGCAGTGAGATCGGGCGGACAATTAATATTTTACGGGTATTAAAGAACGAATTAAATGTTTAAACTCCTCACTATATCCTCTCTATAACCAAGTAAAAACGTTGAATAAATACGTAACACTTTTATATTTATGAGCAAGCTGCAAAAATTATACGATATGATTCAGTACTCAAAGGAGTTAAACTTACCTTTGCCTGATGAGTATTTACAACAAGCCAATGAATTAGAAGAAGAGATTATCAAAAAAGAGATTCTCCCAATTTTGAGCGAAAAGATAGAACCGGTAATTGGACAAATTCAGCGAGAATTAGTGTTGGTTGTAGATTATATACCTAATGAACCTCTGAGTGTTCGAATTTCCCGGAAACGTAATTTTACAGCATCGATGGAGACAATTGAAATTGTTCCCGATCCTAAAGTTGAGCATAATGTTGGTAATATTAAGCGAAATTCACCAACTAAAAGTGCTAAAACAAATTTACGTGTAACATTTCAGGATGGTACTTTGATAGAGAATCGCTTTGCAAAAGATACTCTATTGGAGGTAATACAAAAAGTTGGTGTCGAAAGAGTACGTGCTCTCGGTATTGTCCAATGTGGTGTGCCGTTAATATCAAATACCATCGATAATGTATATGGAAATGCTCAAGTAGATATTGCAGATGGATGGTATCTAATAACTCACAGTTCAACGGGGCAAAAACGGCAACAGATTGAAAAAATATCTGAATCTCTTAATTTGGACTTAAAAGTAGATATTCTATAATTTCATCCCAATTGAAAGATAATAATCTATGGCTAAGAATATCAATGGCAAAGCATTCAACGGGGAAACTCAACTGAAACTCGATATTTTCAGAGAGTGGTTCCGTGAGTGGTTCCCTGTGTTTTTGCACAACCGCTACGTTTCACATATTTATATTTATGACTTGTTTGCCGGAAGCGGGACGGATGTTGAGGGTAAATACGGATCCCCTCTAATACTTTTAGAAGAAGCGAGAGGAGAAGATGCAAAACACTGCTCTTTCATGAAGAGTGATAACAAGCAAATAACATTTATCTTCAATGAGAAAGAAAAGACAAAGAAGCAAGAAAAATTCGAGTTGCTTCAATCTAATGTAACCTCTTTTTTCTCTGAATGCAAGGAAGAGAATAGTTGTGAACAAGGACGCATTTATAAGTCTCATTGCACAAATAAAAGCTTTAAGGATGGGTTCTATGATGATAGCACGGATTTTCAAAACATACTAAGCAATAGTAAATTTTCAAAATTCTTATTATTGGATCAATATGGATTCAGCCAAATTGATAATAACGTGTTCAATAAATTGATTAATTCACCTAAAACAGATTTTATATTTTTTGTTGCAACATCATTTATAACTCGTTTCAAAGAACATGATAATACAAAAAAATATATAGATACAAACAAAATTGAATTTGACTCAACGAAACCGCATGAGTGCCACAGAATAATTGCAAATTATTATCAATCATTGATTCCAGCGAATAAAGAATATTACCTGCATCATTTCACTATCGAAAATGGGGCTAATAGATATGGACTTATTTTTGGAACAGCACATACATTGGGGATGGAGAAATTTTTGAAAGTCTGTTGGAAGTATGATAATCTTGCTGGAGAAGCAAATATGAATATTGATGGGAACCATAAACCAGGAGAGTTGTTTTATGTAGCAGGTAATAGTAATAAAAAAGATGCTGTAAAAGAGGAAATAAAGAAAATGGTACTATCTGGTCTTATCATTGACAATATCACTGGTTTTAAATATGCTTTAAAACAAAAATGTATGCCAAATGTGTTGAGTGATGTGATAAAAGAACTGGAGTCAAAAAATAAGGTTAGGCGCATTGGCGCAAAAAGCTATACTTCAACTGATATTCACAAAATAAAAGTTGGCAGCAAAGATTATTACAAAATAGAATTGTTGTAAGAATATGAAAACAACTAAGATAGAATGGACAGATAAGACGTGGAATCCGATTACTGGTTGCACCAAAATATCGGCCGGATGCGCGAATTGTTATGCAGAAGTAATGTTCAAGCGACTGCAAGCCATGAAGCAAGATAAATACAAAAATGGCTTTACATTGACAATGCACAATGATGTTCTTGATGAGCCTATAAAATGGAAGAAGCCTCATACCATTTTTGTTTGCTCAATGAGTGATCTTTTCCATGAAAACGTACCATTTGTTTTTATTGACAAAGTAATGGAAACTATTAAATCTACACCTCAGCATAATTATCAGATTCTCACTAAACGGGCAAGCCGAATGGCAGAGTATTTTTCTGATAAAAGCATTCCTGAAAACGCTTGGTTAGGAGTTACTGTTGATATTGCTAGCTCGAAGAGTAGGATTGATTTTCTACGTAATCTTAATGCTCCAATAAAATTTCTTTCATGCGAACCTCTTTTGGAGGATTTAGGTGATATGAATTTAGATGGAATAGATTGGGTTATAGTAGGCGGTGAAAGTGGTGTAAGAGCTCGCCCGATGAAGGAAGAGTGGGTGACTAATATCAAAGTGCAATCAGAAAAGCAAGGTTCTGCATTTTTCTTCAAACAATGGGGGACTTGGGGTAGCGATGGAATTAAACGAAACAAAAAGGCTAACGGCAAACTTATAAATGGCAAAGTGTATCAAGCAATGCCAACACTATAATTGATGAAAGTAATATTATGACCATCAAAGAACTAATAAAACAACCCGAAGGGCGGAGGCTGGAGTTTAAGAGCGAGTTGCCCGAGAATGCGGACTTGGCGAAGACCATTGTGGCTTTTGCCAATGATGCTGGTGGTGAACTATATATCGGGGTCAAGAATAATCCTCGGGAGGTTGTCGGAGTTCCCGAAGATGAACTTATGGCGATTGAGGAGAAGGTTAGCAACATTATCTATGACCGTTGCTATCCTGCTATTTTGCCCGAAATTTCGTTTCTCACCGATGAAGACAAGCATCTGATTAAAGTGTTGGTATATCGGGGCAGTACACCGCCTTATTATCTGAAAGATAAGGGTAAGCTACAAGGCTCGTATATTCGAGTTGGCTCTACCAACAGGCAGGCAGATGAATCGATTATTGCTGAGTTGGAACGGAGGAAGCGTAATATTTCGTTTGACAGCGAGATTGCTATGGAAAAACCTGCTGGACATCTAAACATACAAAGTTTCAAAGATATCTTCAAAGAGAAAACGGGTGAACCTCTCACGCCGCAGGTAATAAAGAAATTGGAGCTAACTAAAGAGATTCAGGGCGAGGAGTATCCTGCCAATGCGCTTGTTCTTTTCTCGGATGATGATTTGCGTAACTCCTTGTTTCACTATGCAAAAGTGGAGTGTGCACGCTTCAAAGGAACTGGTTCGGAGGAGTTTATCGACCAAAAAAGCATTACGACAAACATAGCAACTCAAGCCGAAGAAGCATACAATTTCGTGCTTCGCCATATCAACAAAGGGGCAACTGTTGAGGGCGTATATACCGTTTCACATTGGGAATATCCGATTAATGCCGTCCGTGAAGCTATTCGGAATGCGATTGTGCATCGTGATTATTCACTCACAGGAAAGGACGTTAAAGTTGCGGTTTATGATGATATGATTGAGATCACGAGCCCTGGACTTCTTCCTCCGTCAATCGACTATTCGGCAATGGAGAGTCGCCAGAGCGATGCTCGAAACAAAGTTATTGCACCTATCTTCAAACGGTTAGGTATCATTGACCAGTGGGGTAATGGCTTGAAGTTGATATTCGATGAGTTGAAAGATTACCCGCAAATCGGGTTTCAATGGAAAGAGGTTGGCTTATCGTTTCAGGTTCAGTTTGTAAAGCTTGACTATGTGGCGAAGCAAGAGCTTGGGGCAGAGTTAGGGCAAGAGTTAGGGCAAGAGTTAGGGCAAGAGTCCAAAGAGAAGACGATGTATAGTTTTATTCTTGAAAAATTGTCAGATGAACCAATGTCAAGACAAGAATTAATGACAGCCTTCAACCTCAAAAAAGTATCGGGATACCTGAATAGAACTCTTACAAAGCTACTCTCACAAGAATTGATTGGGCACACAATCCCCGGCACCCCCAACCACCCTGCACAGAAATTCAAACTTACTGAGCGAGGCAAAAGGTTCTTGGAATTATTGGCTAATGCCAAATAAATTTATTTTCATACTTTGAAATAAAAAAATTACTACCTTTACACAGTAATCGAACCAACAAAGTAGAGTCCCGCAGAGCAGTGCAAAGTGGGCGATTGAAATGGGTGGGACTTTTACGCAAACGAGCATATAAAATCTTGATATATTGCGTGTTGCCTGAGTCTGTCGATTCCTGGTGGTACCACGAATAAAAGAAGATAATTAAGCAGTTATAGAAATATAGCTGCTTTTTTTATGTTTATAATTATAGTGATTTAGCTTATAATTAACGGCAAAGTTAAACCAAGAGTTAAACCAGAAATGCAATGAATGCAACAGTTAATATCTTGTGTTACAGGTCTAAGAAATTATCGAACGGAGAAAATCCATTAATGATTCGCATTTGTAAAGATGGAAAGAAGAAATATCAGAGTCTAGGTGTGTCTGTTAAACCAGAGTATTGGGATTTCGATAAAAATCAACCTAAACGGAATTGTCCAAATAGAGATGCTATTATACAAATTATCAGTCATAAATATAACGAATTTACCAATCAAATATTTGAGTTTAAGACATCCAATAAAGACTATACTACTAGTGTATTAGTTGAAAGAGTAAATAAACCGATCAAAGCAAAAACAGTAAAAGAAGTATTTGAAGAACAGATACAGCGTCTATTTGACGAAAAAAGGAGAGGTTATGCCTTATCTCACAAACAATTTTTAAATTCACTGATAGCTTTTAATAAGCATCTTGATAACTATTTTTCTGATATTGACATTACTTGGCTAAGGAAATATGAAACTTGGTTAAGAGGTAATAATATATCTACTAATACGATTGGAGTCCGTTTTAGAACATTGAGAGCCGTTTTTAATGTGGCTATTAAGGAGAAAATTGTTAAAGCAGAATATTACCCATTTGAGAATTACAATGTTTCTAAATTAAGACAAGAAACGGTTAAACGCTCAATTTCTAAAGATGATATTCTTTCCGTTATTAGCTATCCTTATAATGAAGAAAATATCTATGAGAAATTGTCTATCAACTTATTTACATTTTCCTATTTAATGGCAGGAATAAACTTTGTAGATATAGCTTATTTGACTTGTGTTAATATAATTGAAAACTGCTTGGTTTACTTTCGTAAAAAGACCAATAAATTAATTAAAACACCATTGCAAACTAAAGCAATGGCAATTATTTCTAAATACCATAGTAATGAGAATCCTTATCTATTAGCAATACTTTCTGCCATCTGCCTAACCTTGTCTATATCTTCAAATTGGGTGCCATAACGTTCGTTGAAAGAATGAAGGATATTTGATAGCTTATCTATTTCAGGAGTATTGATACCCCCTCGCATATCTGTTGGGATTGGTTTCAAATCATCACCCTGATTTAGAGCAATATTCACGGTAGCTTCCAATTGTAAACGATAACTATCCATGTCTATATTATTCAATATCCCTTGTGTTAAATTAGGAGAATCATTTCCTCCAAGTTTGTTTTGAAGGTGAGATAGGAAGATATACAATCGTTCAAGATAGGGATTTTCGAATGGAACTATCTGCGACAAGAAAATGTAGAGTCGTACATAAGTTTTTACTTTTGCTCTAAAATCAGCTTGTTGATCTTCCGATAAATCATTCCTAAAAATACTGCTGGTTTCATCCAATATAGTATGCAGTTGATCTATTTTGACACCAGCCAATATTTTATCTGAAAACTCTTCAACTTGTTCTTTGCTATACACTTGAAAATTATCCAATGCATCTTGCAAGTCAAACAATTTATTCGGGTCTGTAGCTTCACCTAATATAGTCGCCTCAAAATAAGGTTCGAATGCTTTTTCTATTTCTTCGGCACTATTAGCAAAGTCCAATACAAAAGTGTCTTTCTTTAGTGGATGACTACGGTTTAGACGTGATAGTGTTTGCACCGCACTTACTCCTCCTAATTTTTTGTCAACATACATAGTATGTAGTAACGGTTGATCAGATCTTGTTTGAAACTTATTAGCTACAATCAGAAATCGGTATTCGTTTCTTTCAAACTCTTTTGGAATATTCGCACTGGCAAATCCATTCAATTGAGATTCGGTTTGCCCTTCAATCTCACCCGAAAATGCAACAATAGCTTTATATGGACTGTTTGTATTACGCAGATACTCGTCAAAGGCTTTTTTGTATTTTACAGCATTTGCTCGCGAACTGGTTACCAACATCGCTTTTGCCAAACCTCCCATGCGTCGTTTTTTTATCACTTCGTCCATGAAATGCTCTATCATCAAGATACTTTTCTTTTTGATAGCATGTTCATGGCTTTCTACATAAGCATGCAGCTTCTTTTGAGCTTTCTTCTTATCATATTCGGGATCATCCTCTATTTTCTTTAATAGTGAATAGTAAGTCTGATAAGTAGTATAATTCTGTAACACATCTTTGATAAAACCCTCTTCTATAGCTTGTTTCATTGAATAGAGATGAAATGCTCGAAATTTAGTTTTGCCATCTTCATCAAATGGAATCCCAAATAGTTCTAGGGTTTTGTTTTTGGGCGTAGCTGTGAAAGCAAAATAACTTGCATTGGGTAATAATTTGCGCGAAGCTATCAGGTGTGTTAATAAATCCTCCCCTGTGACGGTGTCGTGATTTTCATCTTCAAAATCATCTTCATCCACCATAGTTAGCCCCGATATTGTTTTGTTGAGGTCACAAGCCATTTGTCCGCTTAGGCTGCTATGTGCTTCGTCAATAATAATAGCAAATTTGTTGCTTGGCAATTCGCCCATCTGATCGGCAATAACAGAAATTTTTTGTATGGTAGATACAATTATCTTTTTGCCCGCTTCGAGCGATTCTTTCAACTGTGCACTACCTACTGTTATTGGTTGCACCACTCCGCTTACTTGTTGAAACTGTTTGATATTTGCTCGTATTTGTGCATCTAAAACACGGCGGTCTGTAATAACAATGACTGTATCGAATATATTTTCTTTGCCCTGTGTATCATGCAAACCTACCAACTGATGGGCAAGCCATGCGATAGAGTTGGACTTACCCGAACCTGCCGAGTGTTGTATCAGATACTTTTGCCCTGTACCTTTTGCCTTGGCATCTGCAAGCAAGTTGGTTACTGCTGTGAGCTGGTGATAGCGCGGAAAAATGAGCTGTTTCTCTTTCTTTGTGCGAAAAACACCTTTATCATCTAAGTATTCCTTCTCTTCTTCAATCAGCTGGCAATAGTTCTGGATGATGTTGGTTAAACGATCTTTGGTCAATATTTCTTTCCATAAATACGATGTTTTGATACCATCGCAAAGCGGATTACCCGTTCCATTATTGTCGCCTTTGTTGAATGGCAGAAAGAACGATTTGTCGCCCCGCAAGTGTGTACACATCAACACCTCTTCCGTATCTACTGCAAAATTTACAATCAACCGTCCGAGTCTGAATAATTCTTCGTTGGGATCTCGATCCTCTTTATACTGTTTGATAGCATGAGCCACTGTTTGCTTGGTCAGTTCATTTTTCAGCTCAAACGAAGCTACGGGAATGCCGTTGATGAAAACCACCATGTCGAGTGATTTCTTATTCTTCGGAGAGAAAAACACCTGAGGCATTACCGAAAAACGGTTTTCGCTATACAATTGATTCGCCATCGGGTTAAAGTCCGACACAGGTTTGTCGTAGAAAAGCATGAGTTTAGTATTGGTAAACCCATCTACAATACCTTTGCGTAATACTTCTATTACACCTTTCTGTTGTATCTGATCGTTAAGCCGTTTTACTATCTTTTGCTCATAAAGATCTTTATGGTAGGTTTTCAGTTTGTCCACAGCGTCGGGCTGTGTAGTTTCGAGAAACTGAAACAACATCTCTTTGTCCAAGCAAGCTACATTATCATATTGAGTGTTTTGCCTCAACAAATATCCGTTCTCTTCTACGAGATATTCTGCTATGTGGGCTTCAAAGCCTTTTTCGGTAGTATCGGTACTCATAATTGTTCACTTAAATATTTGTTAAACAACTGAATCATTCTATCCTGATGTTCTTTACAATTTTGCCAATTCCAATGTTCATATTTGAAAATTAAGTCAGACTTAAGAGAGTCTAGTCTCTTCTTTTCTGAAAATGTTGTTTTCTTTTCTGAAAATGTTTTGTTTGAATATTCAGAATTTAGACCAACAGATAGTAAAACTAAATTTCCATAGCTATCCAAACGTTCCTTTTTTATATCGCCGTTTATCCCTTCATCATCACACCATAGCTTATTTGTGTCATATTCTTTAGGCGTTTGTGGGGATATGTGTTCTACCGAATTTTTTTTCGTCATTCGATAATTATCCCATTCCTTAAATTCATCATTCTTTTCATTTTGGAAGTCATTTCTATAAAACCAAAGAATAAATTCAAGTTTATAAAACCAATAACTCCAAAATCTAGTACCCTTTGGTTGAGATAATATTGATGTTCCCGATTCAAAAGGTAATTGTTTGTTGATACTCAAATACCAACTTCTGAGGCTCAAAGAGGCATCATTGGCTCCACTAAACATCTGGTTGTCTAATTGCCTTAAAAACAGGTACAATTCATTCGTGTCATTACAGACTAACATTTTTTTTAGGAATGGAGTGAGCCAATATAGGGTTACGATTTGCTGAGAATGGTAGAGCATGCTTTGTAATAAAGCAAAACCACAATTGCTTTCAGGCAATCTGCGTTGTAAGATTTTCTTATTTAAATAAAGCTTCTTTATAAGATGGTGCTCTTCATTATTTCCCACATCTACCCATTTGACAACAAATTTATCAAATTTAACTCTCAGTTTCCATAATAATTCAATAAAAGACTTTGCACTATCTTTTTTGTAGTCAGTATCAAAAAAGTGCTTTTTAAAAATTTCCAATAGCTTCTTTTCATTAACCTCTGGTACGTTTTCTTCATTGATATTGAGATCGGATAGATAAACTCTCAAAGTGTGAATAAGGAACATGGGAAAGCTGATAATACTTCTTACCTTTCCTGAGTCATACTCATATTCATCCTTTGCAGGTTTATTGTCATCACACACGCCTTCATTGAGAATTTTCAGAAGGGATATTTCTTTTCTTCTTATTGTGTTACTTATTTTGTCGAGAATATTATCAGGCAAGTTTACTTCTCTATCTATATCAGAATCTGTATCAGACAGCATTAATAGGTTCCATGTAAGACCTGTTAGTTCCTTTATATTCTTTTCTATATAGCTGTCCATATTGGAGCAAGCTTCCCAAAGAATTCCATATTTATATCTTTCCTCATCAGTTAATAATTCCAGAAACCGTGCTTTTAATATTTCATGGTGTTGTAATTGCATGCCTCTATTGTTCAACACCTCGAACAATCTATTCTCGTCAATACCAAAGGGCATTCTTGTGTGAATAAATTTAACCTTATTGTAAACAAAGTCTCTAAAAGATTGTATATTGCCATCCTTTCCTTCAAAAAAATGTTTTATAGTTCGCTGTGCCTGATCTATTTTACTTAACTCTGCTTTTTCTTCTTTTGTCAAGCTTGAATACTTTTCAGGGTCAGTAAAGTAAGAATTTGCGAAATCTCTTATTGCAAATAATAAGCGAGGAACCTTTTCGTTATTGTCGCCCTGGATATGAGTAAACTGCAACAATTCACCTTTCAGTTCGTTACAAATTAGCCACAAAGTAGTGAAGCGTTGTTGTCCATCAATCAAATCAAACAGATGAGAGTCTGATGGAGTTGTCATAACTCCTCCGATATAGTAATATGCCTGTTTTTCTATACAAGCTCGTTCAATATCTTCTAATAGCATTTGCACTTGATCATCACCCCATACATATAATCTTTGATATAAAGGTATCCGATATTTATATCCTTTATCAACTATTTCAGACAAAGTTATTATTGATGAATCAACATTAAGATTGGAGCTACTTTTTATCATTTAAGAACTGTTTTCTATTTTTTAGAGAATTGGGCAATCTGAAATAATCAACAATTGATTTTTTATATCGACCGCGAACATTGGCATTTATTTCAATAGTATCATTTTTGTAGATATTTTCATCCGTGTTGGCTACGATAAAATCAAAAACTTCTTGTGGAACAAAAGAATATGCTATGATATCAAGCAAATTCTGTTGTTTGTCCCGTAATATTTTCACACTGGTTCGAGCTACGATGCTAGATTGTGTAATCCTATATGAACCAATCATATAGTCAAGGTAATTTGCAAAATCGAATAATCTGTTTACACCGAATTTATCGAAATAAAACATACAACACAATTTGAACAATTCAACCAAATAGATGGATAACCCATTGTTCAAATAAATCTTTCTGTAAAAATCCTTGAAATTCGCAAAATCTGTATCTGTATTCTGATCATCAAAAAGATAATTGTACATTTCAGAGTACTTATCTGTGTACAAAAAAAAGCCTATCCCTTTTTCCAATGGTTGTCTCATGGCAAAGGGTAGATCAATAGAGTTGGAGTGTAAAGAGATGTCTTGTGTGTTTAATTTTATCCCTTTCGTTACGCTATAACTCATAGATTGAGCTAAACAATTATTCCGTGTAGGAAATAAAGAAATCGAGTTCTCCTTATTTGAAGTAATTGTTTTTGTCTGAAACTCCTCTAATATATTTTTTTGGTTTGCATATTCTACGTCTTTCCCCTTCCAACAACGTGATCTGTAAAGTATATTTTCATACAGACCTTTCAAGAATTGTTCCTTGTTGCTCGAGTCCCATTTTTTAGCAAGAACACGCTGTTTATCCATATCGTTTTTCAACTCACGCAAATGATATGATTTTAGATAATCTACTGAACTCAATTTTACACCACGATTGTTTTGGGTCTCAAAAAATGAAAATGCGTCATCCTGATTATAAGTAATAATGAGAGAAAATAGAAGCTTTTCACGTATCTTATCCCAAGCCAGTTTGAATGTCTCAAATTCACCTTTGATATAATCTTTAATTTTGATAATATGATTTTGGGAAATGCTATTATTGAATACCAGTTTAAGATTTATCTCATTTTTGTGAAGAACGCTTGAATTACTATTTATCAAATAGTCTATTATCAGTAAAGTTGTAAGACGTTGCTGCCCGTCAATTATTTCATATTGGGTATTACCATTAGTATCTTTTTTATTGTAAAAAAGAATACCTCCCATGTAATAAAAGGGAATGTCTGTTTCTTTTAGGTATTGCTGCCAGTCGTTTACTAATGTACTAACTTTACTTTCGTCCCAAACAAAAGGGCGTTGATAGTCTGGTATCGAAATTGAGTATTGTTGGTCAAATGAAAAGATATCCGACCAATTACATACTCCAGCTTCAATATTGCTTTCTTGCATAGGAGCTAATAGAGACAATAGTGGCAAATCAATCATATTTTATTCTTCGTTTACTTGTTCGGTATCACTGTCTACCATGTCGTCAAGCTCGGTGTATATTTCATCCTCTTCGCACTCGTCCGACGCATCGGTGGCGGGAACTGCATAGTGGCGCACATCTATTTTGCCTGTAACGGCTTCGGCTATCAAGGCTGTGCGATATTCTTGTACCAAGGCTATTTCTTGCTCAATGGCGGCAATGGTTTTGTCCAATTGCGCGGTTTCGCGCTCTATATATTCTACTATGGCTTGCTGTTCAGGGAGAGGGGAGTGTAAAATAGGCATATTCCTTATTTCAAATTGATTTAAACCTTCTCTTGAAGCTCCTACTTGCTCAAATTGTATAAGTCTTTGTATATATGACGAACTTAAAGTCTTCGCCAAATATTCACTTATGATAATTGTTTTAGGTCTAATAATGCACACATGTTGGTTAACATTTCCAATACCTAATGTATAAGGTATAATACAGCATCTACCAATAGAAGCCCCTGTTATGTTCAATACAACATCATTTGGTTTCAATTCAGTATTTAGCATTGAGTCATGTACTGCCTTATCAATATACACAACATTGTCTAGTTTTAGACCATCAAAATGAACATTCTGACTTCTTAAAAATGGAATACCATCTTTTCGATATATCTCTGAACCACCTCTAGGGGTAATACCACTCCCTGTTTTATCAACAAGATACTTCAACTTCCTCACTTCCCAATGCGCAGGAATATCGCCGAGCCAGTCGATACCGCTGGGACGAAGTGGAGCATCGGGATTGATGCCACGGGTAACAACATGGTTGATAATGGCTGCTTTTTGTTCGTTCAAGAGCTTTATCAGTTGCTTCTTTTTACGCACAAAGCGGTCTATCTTCCGTGTTTTGTAATCCAAGAAGTTGGCAATGGCGGTTTGCTCGGGTAGTGGAGGAAAAACAAGTCTTTCTTTTCCTAATTCATTAAATCCCATCGACTGCCTAACACCTCCACCTCCATTGTAGAAGTGTTTTATTAAATCCACATAATTCAATAATTCAAAGTAGTACTTTGAATGGATATCACTTTTGGGCTTTAATCCGATATATGCACTTGTAATAATTCCTTTTTCTTTTACATAACCAACTCTAAGGCTGTTTTTATCATTCTGCAAGTCTAAAAGTCTCATAACTATGTCGCCTTGATCCATTACTTGGTATCCAGCAAAAGAGGCAGGGAGTAACCCACTTGCAGTATTAATGTCTTTATTCTTTATCTTTCCATAGCTAAGAGTCAATAAATTTTTCTCTGAAAGCTCAGTATTTTTGTTTTTATTATCAATAAACAGTTTACGCAAAGCAGTTTCTTCCCAATGCTCTGGAACTTTGTCTAACCAAACAATCTCCGAGTCCTTGTATTTATCGTATGGTTTGTATTGTTTCATTGTTCCACAATTTCTTTAAGTAGACCATCGGTTTCGGCTTCGAGGCGCATAATGTCGGCAGCTATCTCGGCAAGTGGGCGCAATCCTTCGTACTGGTAAAAGTATTTGTTGAACGCTATTTCGTAGCCCACTTTCATCTTCGCCTTGTCGTACCACGCATCGGGGGCAAAGGGCAACACCTCGCGCACGAAGTAATCGTCTATCAGCGTTTGGCGGTCTACGCCGTGCTGCATGGGTACGTTTTCGATGTCTTTGAGGGCACTATCGGCTTTGGGCTTGCGTTTGCTGTCGGTGACGATGTTTCCCTTTTCGTCTCGTTCGGGTTGGTTTACAGTTATTTGGTAGTAGCCAAAGTCTTCGTTGCGGAACAGTTTGCTGTATCCGCTTTCTTCGAATGCAAAATAGAGGCGTTTTATTTCGCGTATATGATCTTCGGTCAGTTCGTTACGCTTGCTCCCGAGCGATTTGCGCATCTTGCTGTAAAACTTGTCCGAGCTCGCGTTGATGAGCTGAATTTTCCCTTTTCGTTTTTCTTCTTTCACGTTGCTTATTATCCACACATAGGTGGCTATGCCCGTGTTGTAGAATATGTCGTTGGGCAGTTGGATGATACATTCCGAGAGATCGTTTTCTATAATATACTGGCGTATGCCACTTTCGCCACTTCCTGCATCACCCGTGAAGAGTGCCGACCCGTTGTGAACGGATGCTATGCGGCTGCCGCCATCGCGTGGGGCTTTCATCTTTGATAACATGTGAAGGAGAAACATGAGCTAACCATCGTTGCTGCGCGATGTGAGGCAAGTTTGTTGTGGCTCGCCCTTGAAGTCGCGAATAGGCAGGTTGAAGCGAGTGTCTACAATGCTTATTTTCTTCTCGGTGCCTACATTCAGATTGTTTATATCTTCTTTCCAGCTGGTTCCGTAGGGTGGATTGGTGAGCATAAAATTGAAACGTAAATCGGGATCGAATCCATATTCGCTAAGTGTGGAACCAAACTTTATCTTGTCGGGGTCTTCCCCTTTCAGCAACATATCCGATTTGCAAGTAGCATATATTTCGCCCGTATTTTCTTGCCCATAGAGGTGGAATGTGGCATTGGAACGTATCTCGCCATCGGGGTCGGTGGCAAATTGTTTCGATTGTGTGAGCATGGCTCCCGATCCCACACATGGGTCATAGACAAGGAATGAGCCTTCTTTTATCTTATCTTTTACGGGCAGATATACCAAATGCGTCATCAGGCTGATGATTTCGCGCGGAGTGAAGTGACGTCCTGCGGCAGCATTGGTTTTCTCATTGAATCGGCGGATAAGGTCTTCGAACATATAACCCATTGCCATGGGCGATATTTTGTCGGGGCTTAGTTCCACCTTAGGGTCGCAGAATTTTTGTATCAACGAATATGTTATTCCCGTACTCGAAAATGTTTCGAGTTGGTTGCGGAACTTGAATTTGAGGATAATATCTTGTACCGTGTCGGAAAATCCGTTGAGGTAATCCAAGAAGTTGGCATCAATGTTTTTAGGATCGTTGAGCAACTTTCCCATCGTGTATTGCGATGTGTTGTAAAATGCCAATCCGCTACCATGCTGTGGGCTGGTAAGCAGGGGTGCAAGATTGTCGAGCTTGCCTTTGTACTGTTCGAATGTAGCCTGCACTTTGTCTTTAGTTGGCTTAAGAGCCAAGTCGAGACGGCGAAGCACGGTCATGGGTAGTATCACATCTTGATACTGATTTTCTAAAAATTTGTTTATCAACACATCATCGGTTACTGTCCAGATGAAGTTTATAATAGGTTGCAACGATTGCTTATTGAAGCTCATTATTAATGGTTTATTATTATTTCAATTTTGAATTAACAAAAATAGTGAAAAATAAACTCAATGCTTTATTTGCTGGGATACATTATTACTGTTTGAGGTCGAAGTAAGTTAAATCAAATCTATATTTTTCATACATTTACAGAAAATATCAAGCTTATGACCGCAACAACTCTAACAGAAAAAGAAACTGCAATCAGAGAAAAGCTTATCAAGGCTGCATCTGAGGGTAATAAGGTGTATTATTCGGATTTGGTAGGTGGAGAGGATGCTTCTCTTATACGTAGTCTTGGGGCAATATTGGAAAATATTACCCGATACGATCTTGAGAACAAACAGCCTATCTTGGCATCTATCGTTGTTCTTAAATCGACAGGTTTACCCAGCGAGGGCTTCTTTGAGATGTGCGACACACTGGATATAGATGCTTATCTGAGTGATTTGCAGAAAGAGTGTTTTGAGTGGTGGAGTGAATAAACCTTTATACGCTATATTATGATAAACTTTACAAGAGGGAATAATACAATAATAGAAGATCAAACGTATAATAATACAGAAACAGTAATCGAATTTCCAACCAATGGTGCGGTTTTCAAGCATTGCATTTTCAAAGAAAATTTAATATTTAAAAATGTCAACCTCAATAGTGGACTATATTTTGAGGATTGTAGCTTTGAAAAAAATGTATTCATATCAAACTGCAAATCTGAGGGAGGTCAGAATATAGTAATACAAAGAGATTCTGGCGCAACGATAACTTTTGATAAATGTACTATAAAGAATCAACTATTCATATCAGGAGTGGTGAATGACGCCCAAACGCATTGCAGCCCAACAGTATTTCAGCGAGGATTATTAATAAAGGATAACACAGAGATAAATGAATTAATTTTCAATTATTCGGAGACAAAGAATGTTGGTATAACTATAAATAAATCTATAATTAAACAAAAAATTGATTTAAATCATAGCCAAATTAATGGAGCAGGATTGCATATTTGGGATTCTAATATTCAAGGTTATTTTAGAGCAATGGATATTAGTGGTTCCTCTTTTGCATTTATTAAATCTAATTTTGAGAAATCATTTCAGATATGGGGGAATAAATTCTTACAAGGAGTTACTTTTAATTATGGTGTATACAATGAAGATGTTGAAATATATGCAACAGAATGTAAAACCTTGACTATATATGATGGAGATTTTCGAAAACACATGCGAATTCGCTGTATTGATTCAACAAGGGAGGATAATCATGTAAATGGATGCGCCAAAGAAGTATATATTAAGAATTCGAAGTTTGGAGATAAATTATCAGTAACGTCAAACTATGAGACGAAATACGATTTAGATAAGATTATAATTCGTTCCACAAAGGAACAAAAAGGGGATATCGTTTTTGAGAAGCTTAATATACATGAAGAACTTTCAATAGAGGGAAGTAATTACGACAGTAATATTAGTTTTCGGGATATATCTTGTAAAAAGATTAAGATTGATAATTTAACAAATTTGGCAACACTTGTTTTTTGGAAATTATCTGACATCGAAGATAATAATTCTTTGTTTGAAATAAAAGGTTCCGATTTAGGAAATACAACTTTTCTTAATTGCCGATTTAAAGATTTTAAAAACATAATAATAGAAGATTCTATCTTATCTCAGATTAAATATTCTAGAGTAGAGTGGTTTAAATCCAACCAAATCAATAAAAATATCAACAGGAAAAATTCTGAGTATTGGAATAGTATTAGAGAAGTTTTCAGGCAATTAAAGTATAGCGCGGAAAATAATATGAATAGACCAGAGGCTTTATATTTTAAAGCCTCTGAAATGAAGGCTTATAATAATTACTTGCTTAAAGATGGTTGGTTTAAAAATATTGGTGACATTATAATATTGAAGCTAAATTTGTGGTCAAATACACATGGACTTAATTGGGGTAAAGCAATAGCATTTACACTTATTTTATGGATTGTATTCTTTTCTTTGTATGTAATGATACGAGATGGTTATAGTTTCCAATTCTATGATAATAATATTTTTCTATTATCTCAAAAAACATTTTGGAAAGAGGCAATTAGCTTTTTATGGCTTCCTGAAGGGTTAGAAAGTCTTACTGGAAATGACAGGTTGTTTACTTCGGATTTAAGCTGGAAGATGTCAACTCTTGGTGTATCATTCTTCTTGTTAGGTAAAATTGCTATTGCGTATGGTATTTTTCAAATAATTTCAGCATTTAGAAAATATGTAAAATAGATAAAAAAGTAATTCATTAATCATCGATATTTACTTTTGTGAATCTTTATAATAATGAGAAAGATTGTAGAATTTAAACCAAGAGCTGAACTTCTTATAAAATGTCTTATTTCGGAATACTAATGGTTATCTTTACTCAAAGGCAAAAATAAGAAATATGATCCTCTTCTTGATTATTTGGAAAAGTTAGTAGAAGAAGATAGATTGGATTCGGATGATTACGATCGTAAAGCTATCAATCGTCTGGTATTTCAGAAGCTACAGGAGTAAAATTAACCAATGTCAAGAAATATCTAACTCAGATTTACGAAGATATACTCGCTTTGAACTATGACAATCCAGAACTATTCAAGGAAGGACATCCGCATAAATACTCTCTTTATTTCAGACATTTAGATCACTGCTATAATGATTTTAATATTTGGTTGCCCACTGAACTACATAGATTTGATCGATTTAACTTCCCATTTATTGCTGGCAAAGTAGATTGGGGATATTTTTGGGTAAAAAGTATAACGCATATTCGCGAATATGGAGAATGCAGAACATTAATAGAGATGGCGGCGGGCTCCGCGAATATTTATAGAGAATTACTTTTAGATAAAGCTGATTTTATGGGCTAAATTTCTATTAATGAAAGATATAGCCTGACGGAATACCAAATGGATGAAAAATTGAAAAATTATGGCAGACGAGAAAAACTGTAATGGCTTTTTTAAAGCTACTACACTAAGCTGATGAACGATTTCAGGTATTCTCTTAAAGCTTCATCACAGACGTAAACATAAGTTCCTTTAATAGACCTTGTAAGAAGAAGCGCATACGTGTTTAGAACATATTCTTTTAGCTCGTCCTCTGTCGCTCCTTTTTTTACATCATTGGAGAATAGAGACTTCTTATTGACCTTTATTTGGTTATCCTTTTTATCGAAATTAAGATCTGGGCCAATTACTAAACCAACATAGTTTAAGTCAAGCCCTCTAAGTGTATAAACACTTCCCATCTCATGTTTAGAGTCCATATTCCCTATCCACATCTTTTTATCTCGATTCCATCTAATCTCTTCGCCATCAATGATAATATCTGGCTTAGAAATATCATTTTTACTAACCCATTTCCATGCATATCCACCGCAGAGTTTGCTTAATCCATGTTTATCTTCTTTGTGTAATATCTCTTCTTTCATTTTTGTAAATGAGGTGAAAAGCTTAAAATCGAAATTCTCAAAAGTTCGCTTTTGTGGTGCTCTCTGATATAGAATGTCGTAGATGTAATCAATATATGCATCCCCTGCATTATTCCTCATTTGGGTTTTTAACTCTATTGGTCTAAAACCTATTTGATTGTTATTCAGAATCTTTTCTTTAATATATTCATCTCGAATGTCAGAGCGTTTAATTATTTGCTTTTCATCATAAAATAATATTTGATATTCGGATTGTTCTAATACCCAATCTAGTTCATTATGTGTATTGTCCAATCCCAATCGTTTATTGCCTTCTTCAAAATGCTTTTTATAAAACACTAAATTTTCACCACGTCTTAGTGCATGTACCTCATCACAAATTATAATATCATATTTTCGCTTCGTCAATTCTATCGGACTGATTATATCTTCCTTCTTTAGCCCTTCTGCTGTTTCATGAAAAACATTTTTCAGAATGTTGCGCATTTGTTCATTCGCAACCACCATAGCTATCTTTTTATTTTTATAGCTACTGTTATTTCTCAGATAGTGAAAAAGAGATGTTGCTATGACTGTTTTACCCGTTCCTGCATTTCCATTTATCAAGATAGGTCTTCTTTTATATTTGTTTGAAAATGGGGCTGTTTCTCCTGAATTTAACGCGTTTACAATGTAAGTTAGAGCATCTGTTTGTCCGTCTGTAAATGTTATGTATGGAGAATATTTATATGCATTAGAATTAATGATAAGCTGAAATGATTTTTGTTTTACCAGCTTTTTATCAATTAGTTGATTCCATAATCTATCAAAATGTAATTCGAATTCATTTTTTCTCTGATAATGAGTTTTATTACCATCAGTTCTGTTGACAACATTAAATAGCCCATCCACTTTCATCAATCTTATCAGAAGTCTTTCGTAATGTTTTGCAGGAGTTTCCTCCATTAAATCACTTGTGATAATATGCATTCGTTGAAAGCTTAATGCTTGAAATTTGCTTATATGTTGATAAGCGCGAATTGCAGCAACTAGAGTTTCTCCAATATAAGCGTCCTTTCCATTCTCTAGTATGTAAACACAATGAAAATCATTAGGTAACTCCCATTTCTCAAAGTCTTCTTGAGTATAACTGGTTGAATATTTGAAAGTTGATATATTAAAGATTGTTTGTTGCATTAGGATTTCACTTCTTGATATTGATTTAAAATACACGATATACAAAAGTATAGTTAAATTTTAAATGAGTCATTACATTTTGATGTATTATATTTTTCTTATTCTATGAAAATATATAACTGTTTATAAGGTGTATAGTCATATATATCCTTACTTTTGAAAAAAACTATTATGGCATTATCTCCAATGTTAAAACATGGGCTTGAGAGCTTTGAACATGGTCTTGAACATTATTTGGATGGAACGGAAAAAAGTCGCAAGTTCGCAATTCTACATATTGATCAAGCAATAGAGCTGTTACTAAAAGAAAAAATTATTTTAATTGGAAAATCAATCTATAAATCCGATGGAACAACTTTATCATTCCATGAAGCATTTAATTCTTTAAAGGGTATTTGTGATATAGCACAGAAACCAAGATTAGAAGAATTACACGATGTAAGAAATACAATTCAACATAAAGGACTGCTTCCCGATGAAGCAACAACAAAATTCTATGTCGAAATAGCATATGATTTTTTAAAGATTTTTTAACAGTAGAGCTCAATCTGATTATAGAGGATATATTATCAAGCAAATATCGTTCGTTAATGGATGGTCCAGAAGTTAGAGTGGATGGAATGAATGAGATATTGTCAGATTTCGAGGTGATTAAGTTGCAATTGGATAATCCTGTAAATACAATTATTTCTTGTTATACATTATTAGAGAGGGCTGTATCTATTCTACCACAAGAATTGAATTCTAAAGGACGACCTTTACTAAAAGCTACAATAAGAAATGCAGCTATAAATAATGGAATTGAAAAAGCAAAAATTGAAAAAGAATTTAAATATATATTGATGATGAGGGGTATGGTTGTGCATCAGAATAACTATGATCCAACAGTAAAGGATGCTAAAGGTTACATAAATTCAGTGCAGAAAATCCTTAATTATATACACCCGAAAAGTGAAGAATAGATTTCTCTTTTAATATTGATGTTTTTTTTGATTGATAGTGCTCAATCCAGTGCCCATTTTTGCGATTCCTTATGATTTTTTATGAACCCTATAGCAGTTAAATGTTGGTTTTAGGCTGTTGAGAGTAGAGTCAGTAAGAGTTAAGACGAGTCAGTTCGATTTCCGTTTCCTTCTCTGGTGGCACCACGAAGAAAAATAAGATAATTAAGCAGTTATAGAAATATAGCTGCTTTTTTTATGTTTGAAAATAGCTGAAAAACAGAACTTGTGTTTTAAAATGTGTTACACAAAATCATAACCTTAAAGGATGGAGGATCCCCTTCTAAAACTGTGGATTACAAAAAACAGAAAATGGAATATATAAACATTAGTATATGAGTGAATTATATCTATTTTAGACTTTGATAAGAACAAACATAAGCACCTTGCCCAAACAAAGATTATATTGAAAAGATAATAGTGAGTACGGAATAAATATTTTTGAACTAAAGGCTGATGATAAAGAATTTTCATATAATTATATTGTTGATAGTCAGTTTTAAACGAACATGGACATCAGTGTAAACGAACTTTTGAGCAATATATTGAAGGCTTAAGGAATCAAAGAAAATGCGGATAGGCAGCTTCCGTTCAACAGGTATACAACTCTTTACTTAAGTTTAATAAACACCTCAATATGTACTTATATCCCTTTTTCAGAGGATCACTTTACACTGGAATATGTGATCACTTTTATTGGGATTTAAGGGAACATCTTCAATCGAATTTTCCAACTGCAAAGTAGTACAAGAATCTCAAAATTTTAAACAACTAAAAATTGCTATTAGCAAGTAATATTGGTGTTCTTCTGAAGTAAATAATCAAAATAGATTTTATGGGATTAGCTTTATTGATTATAAGAATAAGACTAATGGTTAAAAACTAGGGAAGTGTTTACAGCAAATGTAATAAATGATTTGCTTAATGAATGTAAGACTGCTAATATGAAAGAAAAAGTGGATAGTTCTTAATGTGAACAATTGCTCAGGGGCTTTCTTTGAGTGGCATAAGATGGACAGGGAAGGTAAGGTAAGATGTTTGCGCGGAAGATAGAGTCTTGAGAAAAAAGGTAGGAAGGGGACAGGAATATTTGAGATCGATAATTCTTTGTTGTTTTTCTGTTTTATCTTTGTGATTTAATTATCTTTGTGTTCAAGTAGAACTTAAATAAATATCTATGACCCACTTAATCACAGGGGAAGCAGGTTTTATTGGCTCCAATTTTGTAAAGCATATGCTAAAAGCATATCCTAATACCAAACTCGTTATTTTTGATGTATTGACCTATGCAGGAAATCTGGGAACATTACAAGAGGAGTTAAAAAATAAGCAAATAATTTTTGTAAAAGGAGATATTTGCACTAAAGAGGATACAGAGCAAGTGTTCAAAGATCATAATGTAAGTTATGTTGTAAATTTTGCTGCAGAAAGTCATGTAGATCGTAGTACCAAAAATCCACAACTGTTTTTGGAAGTAAATGTGCTTGGTGCTCAAAATTTGTTAAACACAGCAAAGAAGTTTTGGACTACAGGAACTGATGAGAATAATTATCCAACATGGAGAGAAGAAGTGAAATTTCTGCAAGTATCAACGGATGAGGTTTATGGGTCATTAGGTACTGAAGGATTTTTCACAGAAGAAACTCCACTTGATCCATGTTCCCCAGATAGTGCAGGAAAAACAGGAGGCGATTTGATCGTAAGAGCTTATGGTGAAACTTATAACATGCCTCTAACTATAACCCGCTGTTCAAATAATTACGGACCTTATCATTTTCCTGAAAAATTAATTCCACTCATTATACGTAACATTTTGGAGGGAAAACAACTCCCTGTATATGGCGATGGCAAAAATGTACGCGATTGGCTGTATGTTCAAGATCATTGTAAAGCGATTGATAAAGTTTTACACGCTGGAAGAGTTGAAGAAGTCTACAATGTAGGAGGTCACAATGAAAAGACAAATATTGATATAGTGAAATTGGTGATTGATACTATTCATCATATTATGAATAAAGAACCTCAATACAGAAAAGTATTGAAGAAACAAGAAAAATCTGCAAATGGAGATATAGGCAAGAAACTACTACACAGTTAGTCTATTCTAAAGATTAGTTTTGTCGTGAGCTCTTTAAATGATTGCGTGTTGAAAACGAAAAATATGAATCAATTTAATTATGTTTGAAATGCAAAACACTTAAGCATAAGTGATGCACACAAAAGTAAGTTTTTCGGGCTAGATAAGGCATTAATAGAGATATTTTTTTAATATTAAATGTTATCTTTGTAAAGTTTTGATGGGCATTTTGCGAAAAATATAGAGATGTAATTTGTATTTTGATAGGAATTTCTACAAAGAAATAATTATCTGATAAATTGGAAAATCGAAGATTGAATAGGTTTAAGCATCATGTAAATTATAAAAAGTGTTTTGATATAATTATCAAATAATGTCTAGTGCAGCAAAGAAAGTTGTAGTGAATACTGGTGTATTGTATGGAAAGATGATCCTTACAATAGGTATATCTTTGTATACTACACGTATTGTTTTGAGTGCATTAGGTGCTGAAGATTTTGGTATCTATAATTTGGTAGCTGGCATTGTGGGCATGCTTTCATTTCTGAATGCAGCAATGACCACTTCAACACAAAGATACCTATCGTTTTATCAAGGTACAAAGGAGTTAAAAGTGCAAAAGGCTGTTTTTACAAATAGTTTATTCCTTCATATTTGTCTAGCTTTTTTCATCGTTTTTTTTATCGAGATTATAGGATTATTTCTATTTGATGGAATCTTGAATATACCAGAAGATAGACTAAGTACAGCAAAAACCATATATCACTTCATGGCTTTGTCTGTTTTCTTCTCTGTTATATCAGTACCTTTTGTTGCGTCGATCAACTCACATGAGAATATGTTGTGCATAGCAATCATCAATATAATCGAAGTGTTTTTGAAGTTATTTGTTGCATTAGCTCTTTTTCATGAATTGATATATTCTGATAATTTAGCCTTTTATGGTTTTTCAATGGCATTAATAGGATTTATCTCTTTTGCTTTGTATATGATTTTCTGTCTGTATAGATATGAAGAATGCTCCATAAGGATGAGGTCTACAATTCGTAAATCATTATTAAAAGAACTAACATCTTTTGCTGGCTGGAATCTATTTGGAGCTGTTTGTGGTATGGGACGCTCTCAAGGATTGGCTATTATATTGAATATATTCTTTGGTACCGTTGTTAATGCAGCATACGGGATATCAAACCAGGTTGCAGGTCAGATGAATTTCTTTTCAGCAACAATGTTGAGAGCCTTAAATCCACAAATAATGAAAAGCGAGGGGATGGGTGATCGAAAACGGATGTTGAATCTTTCTATGATGGCAAGTAAATTTGCATTCAGTCTATTTGCGATTTTAGCTATCCCTATTATATTCGAGATAGATACTATATTGGGGATTTGGCTAGAAAGCATTCCTGATAATACGATTATATTCTGTCAGTTATCCTTGATTGGCATAATGATCAATCAAATTACTATCGGATTGCAGTCTGCTATTCAAGCAACTGGAAGAATAAAAAAATATCAATTAATAGTAGGGTCAATTCTATTGTTGAATCTCCCAATAGCTTATATTTTATTGAGTGCTGGGTTTGAGGCATACTCCGTTATTGTCAGCTATTTAGTAATAGAAAGCTGCGCATGCATTTGCCGATTAATCTTACTAAAGATGGTTAAAGGTTTCTCTATAAGAAGATATATTAAGGAGGTTTTGCTTCGAATAGTGGCTCCTACGATTTGTTCCGTTATTGCTTGTTTAGCAATAACGCATAATGTTGAATACTTTAAGTACAGATTTGTATTAACAACATTTGTTTCTATTGTCATATTCTTACTATTGTTTTATTTGGTAAGTTTAGCTTCAAATGAAAGGAATATGGTGAAAAATGCATGTCGAGATTTACTTAATAAGATCAAATAAGGACACAATTTGGTGGTCTAAGTCATATTAAAAACAAGAGAAATAACACTGATAGAAAGGTCTTTCTCTTTTAGAGGGAAAAATAAATAATTCTAATATTTTAAGGAATGAAAAAGCGATTAATAAAAATACTTCCGTATCCTATGGAAGAAAAACTTAGAAAACTCTTAAACACATATAGAGCTAAGAAGGCATTTCTGTATGATCATAGACGCTACAAAGATCATTCAGCAACAACTGGATATAATACAGAGGAGAAGCTTAGAGCCCGCATAATGATGGTATATCATATTGCAGAGAAAGGATTAACGATGCCAATACCAAGACTGGGATTTGGTCAAGAGAATATATTTACTATTTGTAGGTATTGTGAGGAATATTTTACGAAATATAATAGAACCAATCATCAAGTATTACACGCAGTAGCTGTACTGCAAGAGTATTTACGATTCCATGAAAGAAATAACTATGAACTAGACAAAGCATTGGTAGATCGTATTGGTACTATAAAGGGTATGGTAAAAGATGTTGAAATTATGGATGGTAAGCAGATAATGATAACTTCTGAAGAATATTTCAAAGAAGTTAAAAGTGATTTCAAAGCCTTTTCTAATTCGCGAAAAAGTGTCCGATCATATTCGGAATCTGAGATTCCAATCGAATTAATTAATTCATCAATTGAAATGGCAAATAATACGCCATCGGCTTGCAATAGACAAACGGCTAGAGTGCACGTATATACCAAAAAAGAAGACATGCAGAAGATACTAGGAGAGCAAAATGGTAACAGAGGCTTTGGACACCTGGCTGATAAGATAATTGTGGTTACGGCCGAATTAGGTGTCTTTTCTCAAGCCATGGAAAGAAACCAAGCATATATTGATGGTGGTATGTACTTGATGAATCTATTATATACTTTGCATTACAATAAAATTGCAGTTTGTACACTAAACTGTAGTCACACTCCTACTAGGGATAAGGTAATGAGAAATCTATGTAAGATAAAAGAGTCGGAGGTATTTATTGCGATCCTAGCTTGTGGTATGATGCCCGAAGAGGCTTCAATTGCATTGTCTCCTAGATATGGATGTACTAATTAAGAATCTATGATAATGAAAATAGGAATTCTAACACTTCCATTACACACAAACTATGGTGGCGTTCTGCAAGCTTATGCGTTAATGACTGTTTTAAAAAGAATGGGGCATGATGTATGGTTGATTGACAGACGAATGAATGAAATGCCAAAATGGAGGTATCCTTTGGCTATTGGAAAACGAATGATTCTAAAATATGCCTTAGGGAAGAAAGGTACAGTGCTGTTTATAGAAAATAAGAGAGCCAAGGAATACCCCATTGTAAGTAAAAATATTCAACCATTTATTCAAAAACATATAGCCCCTAGCACAAAACCCCTTGGTAATACACAAGCATTGGCAGCTACAGCGAAAGATGGTTTCGATGCATATATTGTTGGCAGTGATCAAGTTTGGAGACCGAATTATACGCCTAAAATTCAAAACTATTTTTTCGACTTTTTGGGAGATGATTTCAAAGGGAAACGAATTTCCTATGCAGCATCTTTTGGTTCGGAGAATTGGACATATTCAGATGCAGAGACTCAACAATGTAAATCTTTGATTCAAAAATTTACAAGTATATCAGTGAGAGAAGAAGAAGGTGTACATATGTGTAAGAACCATTTTAATGTAGATGCAACTTGGGTGCTTGATCCAACAATGCTATTAGAGGTTTCAGACTATACAACATTGATAAATAGCAAAAATTCGACTAAGCCACAAAACAAAGGCTTATTGACATATTTATTAGATATGTCAGAAGACAGACAAAAGGTAGTAAACCGGGTTTCTACGTATTTTGAATATAAGACTTTTTCAATCAATAATACAAATGTTGAAAATGAGTCTCTTCCAGCAGAAGAACGTATTGCACCATCAATAGAACACTGGCTAGAGGGCTTTAGAGATGCCGAGTTTGTAATCACAGACTCTTTTCATGCCTGTGTATATTCTATTCTCTTTAATAAGCCTTTTGTTGTGTATGGAAACAAAAAACGAGGTATGGCACGTTTTTATTCGCTTCTGAAACGATATGGGCTTGAAGATCGCTTGGTGACATCAAGTAAAGACGTTACTGATGCCATTTTGGAGTCATCGATCAACTGGGATGGAATAAATATTTTATTGAAAAAATATAAAGAGCAATCTGAAAAATTCTTGTCGGAATCGTTAGGGCGCTGATTTTAAGTAGTATACTACTGATGTTTTATAGATATAAACAATATTAATATTCAAGATCTCTAATATTATTGCTTTAGATCTTCGGTATTTTGGTAATATTCACTGATATTTGTATGTTTAGTAGATTTTAGAAATTTTAAGGCTTGTTTTTTAAGCGCTGATAAAGATAGTAATCAATATAAATTCAGTGAAAAAAGAATGTTTAGTATAATAATACCTCTCTACAACAAGGAGAATTATATAAAAAAAACTATATCTAGTGTACTAGGTCAAACCTTTACAGACTATGAAGTTGTAATTGTAGATGATGGTTCAACTGACAATAGTTTGAGTGTTTTAAGTAATTTCCAAGATGATCGAATAAAAGTATACTCCAAAGAAAATGGGGGAGTGTCGAGTGCTCGTAATTTTGGTATAGAGAAGGCGCAAGGAAAGTATATTGCATTTCTTGATGCAGATGACTATTGGGAAGAGGATTACCTTCAATCTGTCTATAATACTATTCTAAAGTTCCCTAATTGTCAAATCTTCGCGACAGCACAAACTGTATTAAGTAATGATGGTCAAACGGTCAATAAATGTAATAATAGGGACGAAGATTATTTTATGATAAATGATTATTGTTCATCAGCAAGTGCATTTCAGACTAGTGGGATTTGTGCATTTAAAACTTCTTTGGTCGAAGTCGGAGGATTCAGAGATGGTGTAAAACGAGGTGAGGATATAGATTGCTGGCTTAGATTAGCCTGTAATAATAAAATAGCATATTGTAACGTGCCGAAGGTTGTTTATAACTTAGAAACCGAGAATGGCGCAAATCTCTCATTTAGCTCAATAAAAGAGTCATTCCCATATACTGAGTGGTATGATTATTCTTATGAAAATAAGGCCGCATTAATGAAGTATACGACATCCATGTTATTGATGTTATCTCTAAAGGCTTACAAGAGTGGAGAGCGTGATGAAGCTTTAACTTGCCTCAGAAACATAAAAGGAAATGATATGTTCCTAAAGAGATTAATAATTTATTTTAGAGTGTTACTAATGAAAAAGAATAGATGTATATAAAAAATATTGAGAATTCGACATACAAGTTGATGGTCATCTTTTCTATGTTATGGATTGTGATAGAGTCTTTTTTTCCTTTATTTGTGGCGGAAAGAAATGAACCGACCAAAATTTTCAACTTTATTTTTTTCGTAACAGGATCACTTATGTTTTTATATAATTTTATAAGAAGAAAAGCTCCGAATGAGAATACTATCGGAAAAGCATTTGCCCTTTGGGTTTCAATGAATGTAATTTATGTTCTCTATATGTTTATATTTAAAGGTGTCTTCCCTGGCTTTTTTTCAATTATTGTAGCTGTCTTCATGTGGGCTATTGTGGGCTATACTTGCATAAAGTGGGGATACTACTCAAATCAACAGAATATAAGAAACGAAAACTTCCAGTTTATAGTTAAAATTGCTTTAATAACACTGCTTTTTGTTTGTCTACGATCACTATACCTAAGAGCTCTTTATCCTGAAAAGGGAATGCCAATAGAAATCGCACAAGAGTTAATTAATAGAAATCCATATTTAATTTTGTGGTTGTCTGCATTACTGTTGGTAACGAAGTATCGATTTAGAGTATTAATATTTGCTATTTCCTTTTTGGTTATTTTGTCTACTGCGAAAAGAGGGCCACTTGTAGCAGCAGCTTTTGCCGGTTTCTTAACATTACTTTTGAATAGTAAGTTTTCTGTAATAAAAAGGATTGCTGCAATTTGGATTGTCATAGTAGGAGTTATTGGGGCTTACTTTGTTATGCCTGATTTTTTTAACACTCTGTTTGCCCGCTTTGATACTTCAGACTCAGATGTTTCATCCTATCGGTTTGAGTTTTGGACATATTTATTTGGCTTGCAGAGCGAAGCTGATTTAAGTTTGAATTTCTTTGGATTTGGTTTTTATGAAGCACAAAATTATATTGAAAAGCTCATTGGTGTTTTTGTGCATGCTCACTCTGATTGGGTAGAAATTTTTTTCGATTATGGACTTTTGGGTATTATTATATTTATATCAATGCATATCGCCATGATTAAGGTGGCTATTATATCTAAGAAAAAGAAATATGAACATGCTTGGATCTTCATGTACTTTTATTTTATGTTCCTTTTGTCTAATTTCTACACTGGTACAACTATGACTGTTGGTACTGTATGGTTTAGTATACCCTATGGCTATTTATATGGAGATTTTATATGGAAGAAAAACAAACTATTAACGCCGCGATGAATAATATATCACATATAAAAGACTGCTATGGATGTGGAGTCTGCTCTACGATTTGTCCTAGGAATATAATATCTATCAAACTGAACTCAGATGGGTTTTATGCACCTACTATTGAGTTAATGGATAAATGTACAGATTGTGGGCTTTGTTTAGATGTTTGTGCCTATTCGGATTCAGATGTAGAAACAAATGATGAAAAATACACACTAAAAGGATTTGGTGGCTGGAGCTTGGACAATAAGATACATTCAAAATGTTCATCTGGAGGTATTGGATTCGAAATAGGACGCTATTTGATTGAAAATGGATATAAGGCGTGTGGCGTAAGGTACAATAGGGAATTAGATCGTGCAGAACATTACATGGCTCAAACAGTGGAGGAGTTTATCCCTAGTATAGGATCTAAATATATCCCTAGCTATACATGTGATGGATTTAAGGAAATTAATAGAAAGGATCGTTTTTTTATTACGGGAACGCCATGCCAAATAGATTCGATGAGAAGGTATATAAAACGATTGAAGTGTGAGAATAATTTTGTCCTGTTAGACTTCTTTTGCCATGGCGTTCCTTCTATGAACTTATGGGATAAATACCTAAAATTTAGTCAAGCTGAATCAAAGGGAGCTGGTGTTATTTCTTGGAGAGACAAAAAACATGGTTGGCATGATTCGTGGGTCGTATCAATGTATGACAAACATAAAACAAGCCTTTTGGAAGACGATACTCCAATATTTTATTCTCGTTTATCAAAGAATGATTTATTCTATAAATTATTTTTAGGGAATGCTTGTTTGGGAAAGGCATGTTATGATCATTGTAAGTATAAACTAGCCAATTCATCTGCCGATATTCGTATAGGGGACTTTTGGGGTAAAACCTATTCAAACAATAATGACGGAGTTAGCTCAGTTGTTGTTTTTACCGAAAAAGGAGAGAGTTTAATTTCAGAATTAAATCGTAATTGTGTATTTATAGCTCATCCTGTGGAAATAGTAGCAGAAGGGCAAATGAGTAAGTCACCTAGACCTGGAAAAATACTTTATAATCACTTAAATAAATTACTAAAGAGTAAAAAGACACTACCCCAAATTGTATCATCCGCTGTGTGGGTTGATCGATTTGTACATTTTCCTCAAAAGATAATAAAGACACTAAAAAAATGAATAAAAAGACAATAGGCATAATAACAATGCATAAAGTGCTCAATTATGGTTCTGTTTTTCAGGCATATGCACTTCAAAAGTATCTGGAAACTCATGGATTTGATAATGATCTAATAGACTATTTGTATCCTAATGAGTATAATAAGCAGTTTCACAAACAATCTTCTTTGTTGTCTAAATTGAAGAATAAAATCTTAGAAATAGTTCTTGGAAATCCTCGGAAACGCAAATCGAAGAGATTTGAAAATTTCTATGAGACACATTTCAAACTATCGCCAGAGCAGTATAACTCAAAAAAATCGATTCATGAAAATCCCCCTCAATATGATGTTTATATCACAGGGAGCGATCAAGTATGGAATACAAAATATATAGGGGATGATACTTCGTTTCTTCTCTCATTTGCTCCAGAAGAGCAAATGAAAATATCGTATGCATCAAGTTTTGCATCATCTTCGGTAGATGATAAATATAAAGAACTATATAAAAAATATTTAGCTCAATATAATCATTTATCCGTTCGCGAGAAGGAAGGCGTTCAAATATTAAAGAATGCAATGGGACTAGATGGACAACTCGTGCTCGATCCTACATTTTTGTTGAAAAGTCAAGATTGGAATATTTTGGCAAATAAATCGGAATTACCTCTTCCTAAATCATATATTTTAGTTTATGTCTTAGACTATGCATATAATCCATATCCATATGTGACGAACCTAATAAAGGCTATACAAATAGAAATGAATATGGAGGTAGTCGTTCTTGATATGGTCGAAACACAGCTAGTAGGAGCTAAACATATACTTCGGATCAGAGATGCTGGTCCTTATGACTTCTTGAAGTTATTTAGAGATGCAACCTTTGTTGTTACAACATCCTTTCATGGCATTGCTTTTTCACTCAATTATTCGAAACCATTTTATGCAGTATTGAATGACGAAAATACTGGAGATAATAGAATGTTTAATATATTGAAACTAGTGGGAGCAGAGGATAGAGCATTAGTTAAGAATTCACCTTTCCCTAGCTTTTCTGATATGAGTATGGACTACACTGTGATTCAAAAGAATATGGATCTTTTAAGGGAGCAATCATCGGATTTTCTATTAAAATCTCTTACTGATTCTGACCGAAAATAAGGGCATCATTACTATGAATAATAAAGACAAAAGACTAACGATTGTTGTACCAGCCTACAATGCGGAGAAATATATAGAGAAATGTATTTCTAGCTTATTATGCCAGGATTTAACCGACTATGAGATAATTGTGGTGAATGATGGCTCAACTGATAGAACCCAGGATATTGTATCAGATATGGCACTTGAAAACAGTAATGTATCATTAATAAATCAAGGGAATAAAGGACTAGGAGGTGCTAGAAATACTGGGTTGAGGAATGCCTCTGGTGAGTATGTTATGTTTGTGGATAGTGATGATTACCTAGAGCCAAATTCATTATCTATTTTACTAGATAAAATAGTGAAAGATCAATATCCAGATGTGCTTTATGCTGATTTTACAAAGGTAGATACAGAAGGTAATCCTATTCAGAAAATAAAGGAAGAAATGATGGTCGTATATGCACCACAGGTTGTAGATGCAGAAACATTTTTTTCTCAATATTACGCTTTCATCTGTTATGCCGTTCTATTTGTTTTTAAAAGAGAGTTCCTTTTGAAACATGCGTTTAATTTTAAGGAGAATGTTTATATGGAAGATGCTGAAGGAATACCGAAAATTTTGATATTGGCGGAGAGAATATCAATGTTATGCTTTCCTTTTTACAATTATGTCCAAACCCCTGATTCTATTATGAGAGATAATAATAAAATCAAAAAGAGGCTAGGAGACTATATTTATATTATAGAACAGTTGGTTTACACAAAAAAAAACATTGACAATATAAATTTATTAAATTGGTTTAATGAATTTATAAGTTTGAATATTATTATGACAATTAATACATTGTCTGAAATATATTCAAGTAAAACAAGCCATTTAAAAAAAACATTAAAGTTGTTAGTTAAATCCAATAAGCTCTACATTAAAAGACTTCCAGTGAAATATAAAATTATGTCTTGGATTATAAATATTAACTTTGACTTTGCCTTTCTCCTTATACGTTTAAAAAAAAGACTATGAATAAAAAAGACGATTTTTTTTTAAGAACCCAAATTGACAATCTTGTAAGTCGGATTAAAGGTGAAGAATTTAGATTAGATAAGCAAATTCCTTTATCATATTTGCTCTCTTTTTTTTTCCAAAAATCTGTAGCATTAATCTACGGAAAACTCTACTTCTTAAGAAAAAACAGAATTCTGATCCATCCAACTAGTAAAATTAGATGCAAAAAACTATTACAGTTTGGAAATAATTTGGTGATAGATAGATACTGTTATATTGATGCATTATCAAAAGAAGGGATTAAATTAGGAAAAAATGTATCAATTGGTAGATATACCACTATTGATTGTACAGGGAGTTTGAGGACCTTGGGAAAAGGATTAGTAGTAGGAGATAATGTTGGGTTGGGGACACATGGGCATTATGGATGTGCTGGAGGACTATATATCGGATCCGATACAATAATGGGGAATTATGTAAGTTTTCATCCTGAAAATCACAATTTTGAAATTTTGGATATTCCCATAAGATTGCAAGGTGTAAATCATAAAGGAATTATTATTGGAAAAAATTGTTGGATTGGAGCCAAAGTGACAATACTAGATGGTACATATTTAGGCGATGGTTGTATTGTAGCAGCAGGAGCTGTAGTTAAAGGGACTTTTGAAAATAATTCTATTATAGGTGGAATCCCTGCAAAAACTATTAAATTAAGACAATAATTAATATGCCTAAAACAATATTTTTCTTTCATCCTTCATCCGATCTCTATGGTGCAGATAAGATTCTTATCTATGTTATGCGAGGTTTCTCTTCACATAAAAAGTATCTGATATTACCCTGTGATGGTCCCTTGTGCAAATTAGTAAATGAAGAATTACCCGATGTTGAAATCAAGATAATTCCAGAGTTACCTATTATTGCGAAGAAGAATTTGAAACCTTCAGGAATACTTAATTTTATTTATTCCTTTCTAAGATTTCCTTCCAAGCTAAGAATGGATGAAGTGAAACCTGATGTTATTTATATCAATACATTAGCTGTGACGTCTGTATTGATGTATTACCTGTTTTCGAAGGCGAAGAAGGTGGTACATATTCATGAAATATTGAAGAACAATAGTCTTTTACACCGCATAATCAATAAATTTGCTTTACGCAAATCTGATGTTTTAATCTGTGTTTCAAATGCTGTGAAGAACAATATGAAATTGGCAGCTCCTAAGTATGAATACAAGCTACAATTGGTTCAGAATGGAATAAATTTTAAACTCAATAAAGCAAGAGAGAGTAATTTCGAAGTCGATTTTGATAAAATTAACTTTGGTCTTATAGGAAGAATAAAGCCTGATAATAAAGGACAAGGGTTACTCCTAGACGCAGTATCAAAACTTGACATGAACACTATTGCAAAGACACATTTCTATCTTGTCGGTAGTCCTGTTGTTGGTCAAGAATATATGTTAACAGACGTAGAAAAGATGATAAAAGATCTAGGTCTGGTCGAATTTGTTACAATAATCCCCTTTGTTAAAGACATTGAATCTATTTACGAAAAGATGGATGTAGTTTTAGTTCCATCTATTTTTGATGATCCTTTTCCTACAACTGTACTGGAAGGGATGTTTTTTTCAAAACCAGTTATTGGAACTCAAGTTGGAGGTATTCCCGAAATGATAGAAGATGGTGTTACAGGTTATGTAACAACAAGAGGTGATGCAGAGGCACTAAGTGATAAAATAAAGGTCTTTGTAGAAAATCCAGACCAAATAAAGTTAATGGGGGAATGTGGGAAGATTAGATTTACTCAACATTTCAGCGAAAATAGTTTTCATGAAAGATTCCAACATATGATACAGACTCACATTTTTTAATATATGAAAATAGCATTCATTAGTACACGTGGTATTCCTAATAACTATGGGGGATTTGAACAATTTGCAGAATATATATCTGTAGGTTTAGCTGAAAGAGGTCATCAAGTGGTTATTTATTCTCCACACTTCCATCCATACAAGGAGTCATCTTACAAAGGAGTTCGTATAAAACATATCTATAGCCCTGAGCAATGGATGGGGAGTTCTATAGGCAGTTTTTTCTATGATTTTAGTTCTTTAAAAGATGCTCTGAAAAGAGAAAGCTTTGATATAATTTACGAAGCTGGTTATACAAGTATTGTTCCTGCGTATATTTGGTTTAATGTAAAGAAAATCAAATATCCTATATTCACTACTAATATGGATGGGCTAGAGTACAAGCGCACCAAGTTCAATAAATGGGTGCAGAAATTTTTATTCTGGGAGGAGAAGACAACAGTTAAGCACAGCCACTACTTGATTGCCGATAATATGGGAATCCAAGATTACTACAAGGAAAAGTATGGAAAAGAAAGTGAATTTTTAGCTTATGGTGCAAATATTCATGATGATTATAACGAGAGTCTGCTCACTGAGTTTAATCTAATTGCTGACTCTTATTGTTTAGTCATAGCTCGACTTGAGCCAGAAAATAATGTAGAAATGGTGATTAAAGGTTATATAGATTCTAACATTATTGATAAACCTTTGATTGTGGTGGGCAAAACTGATACTCCTCATGGGAAATACTTAGTTGAGCAATATAAAGATCAAATTAAAATTAAATTCATAGGAGGAGTTTATGATTTTAAAAAAATAAATTCTATCCGTTATTTTTCTTCCGTATATTTTCATGGACATAGCGTGGGTGGAACAAACCCTTCATTATTAGAAGCTATGGCTTCAAACTGTTTTATATTAGCTCATGATAATATATTTAATAGAAGCGTTTTGAAGACAGATGCATTATATTTTGAAGATGAAAATAGTGTAACCCAACTTCTCAATAATATAGATATTAACAATAGCAGCTATAGAGCTACTTTCATAGAGAATAACTTGAATAGAATTCGTTGTGGATATTCTTGGGAAAAACTTGTTGATGACCATGAACAATATTTCATCAGAATTTTAGCACAATCTAAGAGGTTATAGTCTTGAAATTATTTCTTACTTTTATATCCATAGGAATTACCCAAAGCAAATTACTAAAAAATACTGCAAATTCCGCGAGATCAAATAGGAGACATTGCTACTTTTTGAAAATATAACTTTAAGTGAATGAGGTATATATGGAGTTAGTTCGATTCCTGGTTGGACACCTTCTTAAGAGGTAAATAATTAGGTAGTTACGGAAATATAGCTGCTTTTTTGTGGCAAAATAATTCATTTTACAGAGTGATTTATATGAGTTGTGTAAACCATGAATATAACATTGATATCATATGATTTAAGTATAAAGTGTTGAAATACAATAAATATTCTTTGATTCATAGGGTCGCAAAAAATAGAAAAAGGGAGTATAAAAGTATTGGTGTGTTAGCCAAATTAGAGCATTGGGATTTTAATAAAATCAGCTTAAGTCAAATACTTCAAACTGAGATCTTATTTTAAAAATAATAGGCAATAAAATCTGAGAGTATAGGGAAGCCGTATTGATTGATGGAAATCCTCACTCGAACTGCCCACTATTCCTACTGAAAGTGATCCCTTGAAAAGGGGGAAGTTTTGATGAACATGTTTTACTATCCCGAATTTTAGATAAAATAAGATTTCATACATTTAAAATACTACCACAAACACATTGACCCTTTCGATAAATTAAGTTAATTTTGCATTTATTTAAATTGTCAAATTAGCGATTGTATTTCTATGAAAAAGATATCGATATTCATGTTTTCTATGGGCTTGAGTGTATTTGCTTTTGGCCAGTTGACTTCTGTTCATAATAGTATCCGTTCGGGGGACGAGCTTATAAAACAACAGGTCGAGTACCAATCTCCCGGGAATGGGGGAAAGGGTATTATCTGGGATTTCAGTGGTTCTAAGACCATCAATGGTGAATATAAGCTGAGTTATTCGCTTCCTCCTATGATCGGAGACAGTTTGTATATTATGGCCAAGAAGACCTATGATGTTAAGGGGGTTCGCCCTGATGAGCTTATCGTGGGAACGGAGCATAATACGATGTACTACTATCACTTCAGAAATGATTCGCTACTTTTATTAGGGCATGAGAATCCGGCTATACGTCTGAAATATAAGGAGCCTATTCTTTTTCTTCCTTTTCCTATGAATTATGGGCAAACGGCTCAGTCCAGTTATTCGTCACAGGGTTTGTATTCAAATACGGTGGATATTTATACCCGTGGTACGGTAACTACCTCTGCCGATGCTTTCGGAAAGATAATTCTGCCCACAGGAGATTCTTTAAATCCCGTTTTAAGGGTAAAGAGTATACAGACGATAGCCGAACTGGAAGGTGACTCACTTGTGATCTCCAATAATCAGGTGGAGACTTACCGCTGGTATACTAAGGGTTATCGTTATCCTGTTTTCGAGACAGTACGTAATACTAATCTAAAAGATAATTCGGAAGTATTCTCTACGGCTTTCTTCTTCCCCTTACAGGATCATCTGTATTTAGAAACTGATCCTGAGAATCTGGCTTTGATCGAGGAGAACTGGAATATGGATCGCCAAGGGGAGAATGGGGAACAAACGGATGAGAATACCAAATCTGTTTCCATCGAGGATATAGTCTCTTGTAAGATATATCCTAATCCGGTGGAGTCTCTTTTAACGCTGGACTATGAGGTTAAGCTGGATGCTAAAATTGCATTTGAAATCTATTCTATGGATGGTATGCCGGTCAAAAGGGTGAAGGCACAAGATAGAAAACCGGGAAGGTATTATGAGAGTATCGATTGCAGCAACCTGTATCCCAGAAACTACATACTGAGGATTACGGTGAATAATTTAGTTGTGAATGAGAAGATTATTAAAAAATAAAGAGAATGAGAAAATTAAATATACTGCTGATAATAGCCTTTATAACAAATTGTTATATCTATGCAGATGATGTAATAAAAGCAACAACACCTCAATTTTTATCCCCTCAGGTTTCAAGTATAGTCCGCTATGACCATACTCCCGTTTCACTAAATTCAGGACGAATAGATCTTCAAATACCATTATTAGATTTCAGTGACCCTGACTTTAGTCTCCCGATATCAGTTAGCTATAATTCAAGCGGATTTAAGCCCACTGATCCACATAACTACGTTGGTCAAAATTGGAATCTGAACACTGCCGGAGTAATTTATCGCGAAGTCAGAGGAATTGCTGATGACTTTAACGAAAAGAATTATGATAATCTAGGACAACAAATGAAAATAAAAGGCTTCTTGAATATACCAAAAGGGAGTAAGTTGTCTAGTGAGATGAAAAATAATATTTTCAACGATCCGGCAAAAAATGCTCCTCTAAATGCGCTATACAGTATTCCTACAATTGCAAATACTGATATTGAAGTATCTTCTGATCTTTATCGATTTAATTTCTTAGGTCATTCAGGTAAATTTATTATCGATTACGATGGTACGATAAAGTCTATGTCTTATTCAGGAGGTAAAGTAGAGATTGATATATCAGGTTATAATTTAATATATGCAAAAGCCCAAGCAAATAAATCTGAAATAAAGATAACGACAGACAATGGGTATATTTATTATTTCGGGGGAAGTTACAGTGCAATGGAATATACAGCTCTAAATTGGATGAACACACTCTCTTCAATACAAATTGACGAATCTATTAATAAGATGAATCAAATTTCAGCATTTCATTTATATAAAATAGTTGCCCCTAATGGACGAGTTCTAGAAATAAAATATGATGATGCAGTAGACAAGACTGATCTGGGACTTTATCATGGAGAACCGTGGAAGCTAGTTCAAACAGTTATAAGCAATCCGAAAAAAAGCGATTTGCAAAGAAGCTATTTATTAAGAGCGGCAAGCACGGCGAGTGGTGTTTTACCACAAAGAGTGTATACATTAAACAAAATTGCTTTGATAAAAGAGATAAAAATAGGAGATGAAAAAACAATTAATTTACACTACTCTCCACGAAAAGTGATAACCGGAATGCACCCAAGCGATGGAATAATTGATTTTATAAAAAATATAGGTGTTCAATTAGATTCAATTTCACTTTATTATAATGGGCAAAAAGGACAGGAACATATAGAATCTACAAAATTTTCATATAACTATTCCGATGAACGTTTATTTTTAGACAACCTCAATAATAGTAAGCGTGGCAAATATAATTTCAAATATAACTCGGCATTCTCTTTACCACCTTCGTATACACTTGATATAGATCATTGGAATTATTGGAATGGAGGTAATAAATTGCTTATACCAACAGCTGGAGATAATGCTGGAGATCAAAACATTATGGATGTCGAATACACTTCAGATGATAGACAACCAAATGAAGATTACTGCGATAGGGCTTTGATATATTCAGTGCATTATCCGACAGGAGGCTACACAACATTTTCATACGAACCACATACATATTCTGCAATTTTAGATAGAATATATTCAAATTATTTACCTCAATTAGTATCATGTACGTTAAAGAAAGCTGGAGGAGCAAGAATAAGGAAGATAATGCATTATAATGATCTCGGAGAAAAAAAAACAATAGAATATTCTTATTCTACAATTCCTATAACAGATGCAAATACGAGCCAAAACAGTAGTGGAGAATTATTATACCATCCTCAATATGCGATAAAAGTGATAAGTGCAACAACAGGTAAACCCATTCGGAATCTTTTCGTGAAATCTAGTAATGGTTTGAATTCTCCGCCTTATGATACCGATCATGTGCGCTATTCTTCTGTTTTTGAATATGAGAATCCGAAAAGTGAAAATTTCACTAAAGGTGATGATTGGTTTTCTGCAAGCATATCTCCAATGGATAGTGAACGAAGTAAAACCTATACTGTAAAAACAGGTTCATTGAGCCAGATATGGACTATATCGGGAGGGGGAGATACCTACTATGGAACAAATGGAAAAGGAATAATTTGTATTGCCAAAGCTGCTACACCTGGGATCTATCAAACATTTGAGTTTACAGGAGCATCTCAAACCAAATACAAAGGGGACCCTGTAGCTAAAAAGCATCAAACAAGCTGGCTTGAATTAAGTTCAAACACAGATTATTTGATAACAATCACTTGTGACATGTATGCAAGTGCTTCAGTATATATTACCTACCCCAATACTGGATATAATTATTCAACGTTTGAAGGGATGTATAAAAAAACGACATTTTCAGACTATCGTTATAATCCTGATGATACCTATAATAGTAAAATATATAACACATTAAAGTGGCTGGGAGAATATTCAGGACCTACATATGATTATGAAATTTCATTATATAAGGGTTATAGTCAATTACCTCAGGACCGATCAATTGAAAGAGGCAAGATATTAACCGAAGAATATTATACAAACGAGGGAAAAGCTGTAAAAACACACACTTACAATTATCGCTACATAAATGATAGTGATAAAGATTTTGCGGTGTACATTAATACACCACAAAATATACAAAACTCATATTTCGGCTTTTATTCACAAGTTAATAAGGAATATTTTTATCCATATTACATTGTAAGTAAAGAAACCTCTGATTTTCTTAATGGGAATGTATATACCAAGGAAGAATATATATACGATACTGCAGGGAACTATTTAAGAGAAAATAAGCTAACGAATTCGAAAGGAGAAATAGTCCAGCAGGTCATCAAATATCCATTCGATTATACAGATGCTATCAGCAAAGGTATGGTAACAAAAAACATGGTTGGTATTCCTATCGAAAACATATCATTAGTTAATAACAGTGTAGTAGTTGCATCGAAAACTCAGTTTAAAGACACCTTAAATACATATTTACCGACAAAAACATACTCATTCAAGTCCTTATCTCCGATAGCATTAAGTTCATATGCAAATTACTATAAATTAGATCATATGTTCACTAAATACAATGCCAAAGGACGACTGCTCGAATCATATAATCCAGACAATACGCACACCTCTTACATCTGGGATGCAAATAGTTTATATCCCATTGCGGTTGTTCAGAATGAGAAATATGATACCGCTGTAAAATCATTCAGTGGATATAATACAACAGGAATAACAATTCCTAATGCGACCACCGAAGCTACAATAAGGAAGAATATACCGAATGCACTTATTAGTACCTATACTTATAAGCCCTTGGTAGGAGTAACGGCAACCACCGACCCTTCAGGCATTACCACCTATTATGACTATGACTCTTTTGGCAGATTAACAGAAACGTATATCATAGAAGGCGGAGTAAAAAAAATAGTTCAGTCGTATAACTATAATTATAAGAATAAATAAAACATACAATTATGAAAAAACATATATTCCTTGTCTCACTATTAACCATAATATTTTTCATGTCTGCAAGAGCACAAGAATTAAATACAGTTAATACAAAAAATTGGAATAGCATTCAAAAAGCCGGATTCTATTATGGTTCAGGCATTGAAGGTTCAAACACTCCAGTTGTAGATAATAATTGGTGGTGGGGTATCAGTTCACCTTCGGCAGGAAATAAAAATGAAGGCAATTTCACCTACTATAATGCGCAAATAGTTATGGCAAACAGTTCTGATCCTGTTAAAATGTATGTGCGTAGCACCAATAATTTAGGCGAAGGCACCTGGGCAAAAGTAGTTCATAGCAAAGGTAACCATACCATAGACGGAACATTAACTGTCAAAGAAATAGTAGTAAAAACAGTAACCGGCGCTGACTTTGTATTCAATGAAGACTACAATCTCACCCCCTTAAGCGAAGTCGAATCCTTTGTAAAGACCAACAAACACCTACCCGAAATACCATCCGAAAAACAGATGATAAAAGACGGTGTAAATGTAACCGACCTTCAGATTAAGCTACTCCAAAAGATCGAAGAGCTGACCCTGTACACCATCCAGCAGCAAAAACAGCTCGAAGAACAAGGCCTGATGATCAGAGAACTTCAATCCACCATAAACAATAATCCCAAATAATCAGCCCATGAAACGCTTATTGTTCACCCTATACCTCTTAAGCACCCTGAGCCTTCAGGCCCAGGACACCAGAGAATTTGCAGTAACCCATCCCAAAGCAGAGACAGTTACCGCCTGTAAAGGAATCAATCTCAAGCCCGGCTTCACCTATAAAGCCACAACCGGCGGAGCTCTGGTATTCAACATCAATACCAGCGTCTGTACACCCGCTGCTACCACTACAGCCATAGCCGGTGACCAGAACTACATCATGACCATTACACCCCTTGGACAAACCAAGTCGGTAACCTATAACGCCCAGAAACAAATAGTCGTAGACCGCACCATCGAAGGCGACGTACAAAGCTTGGTATCCATACAATACTTCGACGGACTGGGACGTCCCGTACAAACCGTACAAAGAGGAATCACCCCCTCGGGAGCAGACCTGGTATCCTTACAGGAATACGATAGCTTTGGCCGGGAATCGAACACATGGCTGCCGGCAACAATGCCCGGCAACAACGGAGCATTTGCTGCTCTGGCAACTATACAGGCCAATGCCAAAACAACAAATACCAACAACGGGACTAAAGACGATAACCCATTCTCCAAACCTGTTTACGAAGCCTCGCCGCTGAACCGTGTAGTTCTGCAATACGGCCCCGGAGCTGACTGGCATACCAACTCTAAAGCCGTCAAGACCGACTACATGACCAATACAGCAACAGGCGATCAGAGCTGCTCAATCTTCAAAGTAAGTGGCAGTAAAGACGCTACAACACTCAGCAAAGGAGCTCTCTATGCAGCCAATCAGCTATATGTTACCAAAATGACCGATGAGGACGGATATATTTCTTATGAATTTAAAGACAAGTCAGGTCAAATAGTATTGACTCGGCAGATAAACGGAACCGAAAAATATGACACCTATTATGTGTATGATGATTTCGGTAACCTGTGCTATGTATTACCACCAAGAGCCACTGATGATATAACCTCTTTCGGGGACGATACCGACCTGATGAAACAACTTGTCTATCTCTATAAATACGACGAGCGTAACCGCTGTATCAAAAAGCGCATACCCGGTACCGACTGGGTACACTATGTATATGATAAAGCCGACAGGCTGATCCTTTCTCAGGACGGTGAGCAACGGACAAAAGGAGAATGGGCATACTCCATTCCTGATGTGTTCGGCAGGGTGGTGGTCTCGGGTATCTGCACAAATAGCATAACCAACCTCAATGTACTGAATAGCGTGGTGGTAACAGCCACCTACAGCGGAGCAAGCGAGACATACAAGGGATATGCTATCAGCAATTTTACACCTTCAGGGAGTACTTTACTGGCTGTAAACTATTACGATAATTATACCTATCTCACCAAGCACGGTTTTGTAAATACAGGCTATAATACCCAAAGCGGATTCCCTGCTATGTACGCCACACCAAAAGGACAGCTTACAGGCTCGGCAACAGCCCTGATGGACGGTTCGGGTAAATTCCTTTATACATCCATGTATTACGACAGCAGGGCGCGGCTGGTACAGACCAAGTCGCTCAATCACATGGATGCGGACGAGAGGGAATATATAGCTTATAACTTTACGGGGCAGCCGGTAAAGAAATACCACAGGCATGAGGCTAAGGGGAAGCCTGTACAGGAAGAACTTTATACTTACTCTTACGATCATGCAGGCCGTCCTACTGAAACCAGACACCAGCTTAATAACGGAACAACTGTTATACTGGCAAAGAATACCTACGATGATCTGGGAAGGTTAAAGACTAATGTCAAGAACGCCAATGCCAACCTGACAACCACCTATGCCTACAACGTGCGTTCGTGGACTAAATCGATAGTGGGTCCGCTGTTTAAACAGACATTGTACTACAACGATCAGTATGCAGGCAGCACAAAGAGCTACAGCGGCAATATAGGTGCTATGGACTGGACTGTGACAGGTGACAAGACAAGGGGTTATGCCTTTACGTACGATAATCTCTCACGCCTGACTGCAGCCAACTACCTGGAAAACGCAACAGCTAACTCAAACTATAAAGTAGATGCTGTCACCTACGATAAGCACGGTAATATGAAAACCATAAAACGTTACGGTAAGACAAGTGCCGGAACAACCTTCGGGATAGTCGACAACCTGACTATGACTCATACGGGTAACCAGTTGCTGACAGTTAATGATGCGGGTGTAAATGTTACGATAAGCGAATCGGCTGACTTTAAGAATAACGCCAATACGGCTGCTGAATACTCCTACAACAAAAATGGGGCGATGAGTAAAGATTTGAATAAGGGGATATCTGATATTCAATATAATTCTTTAAATTTACCGAAACTCATAGATGTCAATTCATCCGGCACACAGGCTCGTATAGTATATACTTATTCGGCGGCAGGCACTAAGTTGCAAACGCAGTATTTGTCGGATAAGAGTCGTTCAATGAGTCCCATGTCAGGGATGATGACCGAATCGATTATCGGATATAGTATCAGCCCTGCTGCTCTGACTGCAACCAAGACGGTTGATTATGTGGGTAACAAGGTGTACGAGAATGGTTCTTTGAAACGTGTGTTGGTCGATGGAGGCTATGTTGAAGGGGGTGTTTATTACTTCTTTTTGACGGATCATCTGGGGAATAATCGTGTGGTGGCCAATGCCGGTGGTACGGTGGTACAGAAGTCGCATTATTATCCGTTCGGAATGGCGTTTGCGGAGAGTACGGACTTAGAGAAGCAGCCGTATAAGTATAATGGAAAGGAACTGGAGCAGGAGCATCAGCTCAATATGTATGATTATCATGCAAGGCAGATGGAACCAACTATGGGGAGGTTTATGAGTGTCGATCCGCATAGTGAAAATTATTATAGCTGGTCTCCATATGTGTATGTGAAAAACAACCCATTATTATATGTAGATTTAGATGGAAAAGACCCTGGTAAACTTAGTCATTGGATACAATTTGGTAAGGAGATTTTTAATAATATTAAAGCTTCCGTGAGTGTAGGTTTACAAATTGCAGGAGAAGCTAAGCTCGGGGCAACTGCTGTTGGAGTAGAAGCTAATATGATTTCTGTAGATATAGTTGGATTAAAAGATGGCACAACTTTTAGCCCGGGAGATAACTTTAATAAATCTGAAATAAAGCAAGGATTTAATGTTGGTGTAGGCACTATTCAAGGTGGAATAGAAAAAACAATAAAAAATGTAGATAATAAAATGGTTGTAGAAGAAAAGCAGCATGTAGGTACTTCTTTAATTGAATTAGAAAATACAGTAACTACTCGCATAAATGCTAATTTTGAAAAAGTTGGAAATGGAACAACAGAAACAAAGCTTAATGTTCCTGATCTTGGTGCAAAAATTAAAGCTATTGTTGGAATTGAAATAAGTTTAGATATAGAAAAATCAGCAGAAGCTTTAAATCGATTATTAAAGAAAGATTAATGAATTATGATTAGTGTTAAGATACGTATTATTCTCTTTTTTATAATTGGCTCTATACTTTTCATATGTGGTTTTATTACGTTAATTGAAAGTCAGTTTGAATACACTTTGAAATTTATAGTTGGAGGGACACTATTTCTAGCAGTTAGTTTATTATTAAAAAAAAAGTATAAATAATGAATATTGAAAAAGCTAATTCATTACAGAGATTTAAATCAATTTTTTTTGATCTAATTCTTCTTATTATTATAAGCGTACCACTCGTAGTAACGATATTGTTTTTTAGATTCGATGACAATCTCCTTTATCAAACCTTCATATTATCAGTACTATATACTTGTTTACTTAGCAAAGATCTAATTGGAGGTCAAAGTATAGGAAAGCGTATATGTAAATTACAGATTGTCAATGTAGATAATAGTTCAGCATCTTCTTTGAAATTAATTTTGAGAAATGTTCTTTTTCTAATATGGCCTATTGAGTTTATTATAATACTAATAAATCCAGAGAGAAGGTTTGGTGATTTATTATTTAACACTAAAGTTATTCCATGTAAGAAAAATAGTGGGGTAAAACAGAAAAATATATATTACACTTTTTTGGTCGTTTTAATAATAGTGTTTATACTGTTTTATTTTGTAATTAAAGTATTGTATGCATATAGTAATTTAATAAAACTTTTATATACATAAATTCCCACTTGATGTGTTACTACTTTTTAAAGCCGATTCAGAAATAATATTATAAAAACTAGATGTGAGAATGGTTCTTTGAAACATGTATTGGTCGATGGGGGGGGTATGTTGAAGGGCGTGTTCATTACTTCTTTCTGACGGATCATATGGGGAATAATCGTGTCGCGGCGAATGCCGGTGGTACAGAAGTCGCATTATTATCCGTTTGGAATGGCCTTTGCGGAGAGTACGGACCTGGAGAGGCAACCGTATAAGTATAACGGGAAGGAGCTGGATCGTATGCATCAGCTGAATATGTATGATTATCATGCAAGGCAGATGGAACCGGGTACTGGGAGGTTTATGAGTGTCGATCCGCTGGCGGAAAAGTATTATAATATATCGCCGTATGCTTATGTCAAAAATAATCCGCTGAAGTATATTGATCCGACGGGAATGTGGTCTATAACATCCACTGGATGGACAACGAGTAATCCCGATGATATAGAAGAGGCTATGAACAATCTAAAATCAAAAAACGATGGTGTCCCCTCTCAAAAACAGCAGGCAATAAGCAACTTAAGCAGTTTATCTGATATGGCAAGCTTTGGTGGATTTATGGATAAAGTTGGTGAATATGTGATGGATTTATTTGCTATTAAGACAGAAACAACTTATCCCAATGGAGAAGTACAAACAAATTATACAGCAAGAGACTATAAACCTCAATATGTTGGGTTGAACATATCGTTCTCATGGTATCTTGGTGGTGGTTCAGGTTTTGACCACAATCTTGGATATATAAGAGATGATGGTTTTTTTCATAGCGTTGCTGTAAACAATGGTTTGGGAGTTGATTTCTCTGGAACAGCAAGTTTGCAGTTTGGATATTATAGTGGGGCAGGTAAAGCGACTATTGAATCACTTGAAGGGCATTCCATTAATCAAAGCTATGGATTGGGAACTATTAGTATAGGTACATCTCATGATATTACTCACGGTTATGTTGGTAAGAAATGGAATATGGGATCTATTGGATATAGTTATGGTTCTAAGACTTTTACAGGCTTCCACTACAATCATGGATATACTTTCTCTCCTACATATATAAATAAGTTTAATAAATAATGAAATATATAGTAATAATATTCTGCATTTTTCTATATGCTTGTTCTTCACTAAACGAATCAAAAGTAAAATCTTCGAATTATATTGGTGTTATTACAAATATATATAAAGACACCCAAAATCATAATACTATTTGTTTTGATGTCAGAGTCAAAGATGGAATAATTACAATTCCAGCTGAATTTTATCCTAAATCGTGGGAATTTGCTATAAGAGGAGATTCTATTATAAAAAAACAGGATGAACTTTTCTTCACTATTAAAAAAAGTGATGGTAGAAAATTGGACTTTTATTTTCAATAAATTGACCAGTAATATGACCCAATATCTGAATAAAGAGATATCCAATATAATTCTCTAAATTTACCAAAACTCATGGATATAAAGAGTCCTGTGGGTGAGGCTCGTAATGAATATACATACTCGGCAAGTGGAGCGAAGTTGAAAGTGGTACAGAAATGGAACCCGAACTACTCTACGAATCCGATTGTCGGTTCGGCTGTAACGGTTAGTACGCTGACCAGTACTAAGACTACTGACTATGCTGGTAACAAGGTATACGAGAATGGTTCTTTGAAACGTGTGTTGGTCGATGGAGGCTATGTTGAAGGGGGTGTTTATTACTTCTTTTTGACGGATCATCTGGGGAATAATCGTGTGGTGGCGAAGGCGGATGGTATGGTGGTACAGAAGTCGCATTATTATCCGTTCGGAATGGCGTTTGCGGAGAGTACGGATCTCGAAAAGCAGCCGTATAAGTATAATGGGAAGGAACTGGAACAGGAACATCAGCTCAATATGTATGATTATCATGCCAGGCAGATGGAACCGGGTACGGGGAGGTTTATGAGTGTGGATCCGCTGGCGGAACTACATTATGATTATAGTCCGTATGCGTATGTATTAAACAATCCGCTCAAGTATATTGATCCGACTGGAATGGATACTTCTTATGTAAATCCTCAAGGTGAAACTATTGTTGCTATTCCTGGAGGAGAGAATGTAACAATGCCGGTAGCGAATGATGTTGTTGTAGAATCGTCTAATTCAGGGACGTCATATTGGGGGATAGGTTCCACTTTTTTTGGTATACTCGGAGAGAGTGATGCATATACTCATAATAAAAGGTTCTCAAATGTTTTTAAATCTTATTATTCATCTACGAATTATCATGGATCAGCTCATATTGATAAATATGGTAAAATTTGGAGGAATGCAGAAAATTCAGGTTTGTTAAAAAAGTCACTAACGAATAAAATGCCATTCATAAATAGATATGGATCCAAATGGGGCAAAGCGGGAGGCATTTTGAACACGGTAGACGTTTCTTATTCTTTAGCAAGTGCATATAGTTCAGTTAACGTAGGTAATCAACTATATCATATTAATGATGCTGCTCTTAAATCTCCTGCATTCATTCCAGGTGTTGGAGGCGTTGTTTATGGATTGTTATATGGTGATGTTATTAAACCTATTTGGCATACAGGAATTAACAATCATCAAGAAAATTTGGATAAAGGAATGCCTCCAACTATGATCTTTTATATTGGAGGTTTACATCCTGGTGGTAATTTTGAAAGTTTATTTAAATGAAAAATATGAAACATTATTCCCCTTTTATTAAAAAGTATATAAAAGAAATCCAAAATGGAGAATATATAATTTATCCCGATGGAAATCAAATATATAAAAAGATTGGTATCTATTATGTTCTAATAACCGATTTATCTATTAGGAGTTTTTTATTTAATATTCTATCGTTTGTTGATGTCTTTATCTGGATTAAAGATAGTAACACCAATATTATTTTAAAAGAAAAGTACTTTAGAGGTTGGTGTTTACCTAATTATAAAAAAGTAAATGATTTTATAGAAAGATCTATTCAACAATTAGATTGAGTTATTTATCAATAGAATTTGATACAGAGATAACTTCAATTATAACAGAATGGGTTGAAGGGGGTGTTTATTACTTCTTCTTGACGGATCACTTGGGGAATAATTGTGTAGTGACGAAGGCGCATGGTACGGTGGTACAAAAGTCGCATTATTATCCGTTTGGAATGGTGGCTTCGATATTAAATTGTATGACGCACCACAACGTCCCTCTTCTGTTGGCAATTTTAAATGGAGTGCAGAAACAACTCTAATAAAAGTAAAGGATGTTGGTGGGAAACAATTAAATGCTCCTGTAATAACGTTACAATGGGGATTCTCCAGATTAGGGTCAACCATTAAAACTGACCCTGTTCGTGTAGTTGTCCCATCAGATTTTCATAAAAAAGCGATACAACAAACAAATAAATAAAAAAGTATGAAATACATTTTTATATTTTATTCTATACTATTATTCCAAGCGTGTTCTACAAAAAGTGAACATCAAGGATACATAATATTTATACATGCTGGAGAGCAGGATAGTCCTGTAAGTCCATATAGTATCATATGTAATGGAGATACTACACATTTGCAATATAAAAAAATGGAAAATGAATACCCTTTTTCTTATTTTATAAATACAGCTGGATATCATCCCGAAAATATTGACACCTTAGATTACAAAGATTTTGTAATGATGAAAAATATTCTAACTAGATACTCTTTGACAAAAGATGGAGTCAATACAGGGCAAAGAGGTTCTTTGCTTGTTTTAGTAGGTGATGGCTTAGAAGTTTTGAGATTTATAATGCCCAGTGGTGATTCAACATCTTTATATTTGGAAAAATTAATTTCATTGTCGAATGAGATTGGAAAGAAAAATATTGTTAGCAGACTTAATGAGTATAAAGCGATGCAAATACCTCAGAAATAACATTGAGAAAGGCTAAACATTAGGGGCGAAGTTAAAAGTGGTTCAGAAATGGAATCCGAACTACTCTACGAATCCGATTGTCAGTTCGGCTGTAACGGGGAGTATGCTGACTAGTACTAAGACTACTGACTATGCAAGTGAATGGTTCTTTGAAACGTGTATTGGTGGATAGGGATGCATAGAAGGTAATATCTATCTTTCTATTTAACTGATTATTTAGGGAGTAATCGAGTGATGGCTAATGCTGGCGGTACGATAGTGCAAAAGTCTCAAATTCATTTTTCAGATAATAAGAAAATTTATTTTATTATCAATGTAAAGAATCCGAATAGTTAAGCTAACATAACTATTCGGATTCTTTTATTTGTTCCTACTTATAAAAAAAACTAATACACCATTCTCGTTTTATCCACAGCTTCTTTCACATCCGATATCGGAATAAGAGTAAATCCCCACTTGTAATTTTCATCAGCATATATAGTAGCTTCGGGTATTGGCCTTGCCCCCCAACTATCATAACCGCCTACTCCTTGCTGTTTCCAATCGAGACATACTTCGACAAAGTTTCGGGGAGTAATATCTATAGCATGAGTTTGTTTAGGTAATCGATCCTTAGCATCAGCGTCATTTCTTTGTGCTATCTCTTGAGGTGAGAAATTGTTCCATTGATACGGTGCGTTCGATTCCTGAGCATCAAAATCTTCAACTGTATTTCTTAGCGTATTGAATCCGATCAGGTCATCAGCCTTAATTAAAAGGCCTTTTCCATTGCTTGTGGTTGCTGTCAGCCAGCGTGTATCTGTATGGTGACCGTTTTCTTGCGGGCGCACATACGGATAATACATATCTTCGGCTTTGGATTTATATATACCTACTAATGTTCCTTTGTTTCTATCAATATAATTTTCTTCCGGTCCTCTTCCGAAATACTGAATATTATCTAATTCTAATGGTAAACGAAAACGAACTCCTATACGGGGAACTTCTATCACTTCTTTTTTCTTTTTATCCATTTTGGCTTGAGGTGAGGCGGTAGCTAATAATTCAGCCTCTGATTTTGCAATTTTTTCCTCATCCTTTAGTAACGCTGTGAAATTTGCTTCTACTCTAACTATGCCCGAAGGATAAATCTTATAGTTTATAATATAGTGATTTCCGGCGGTAAGCAGATAATCTACATTTATATTCACATTATTACCATCTTGCCATGCTTTATAATCTACTACATTGAAGTTTTTGCTAGATTGTTTCCATACTTGCAGGCGTTTTGGAGCTCCGTTACCATAATCGTTATCGTTAGGCCCTCTCCAAAAGTTTGGTTGAATACCGAATTCTTCGTTAAAATATTCATAACCGTCTACTTTGTATGATATAACGAGTCCTTTCTTTGTGTCGAGCACAAAGTTTATTTTTGATGAAGAGATAGACACTATACCATCATTTTCAGAGATATTTAATTTAGGTCCATTTTGTGCAGTATATGCTTTCGCATCAACTTTTACAGGCAATTCAAATTGGTCGTAAGCTATAATATGACCAATAGGAACAAGTGGTTCTCGTTCTTTCGTTTTTACTTCAAAATTCACAAAATATTCGACTCCAGCTTCGGCTTTAAGATCTGCTACTGGGATTGTAACTACTTTCGACTTTTGTGGAGCCAGCTCCAGTGGTAGAATAGCCTCTTTCATACGAATACCATTTTTGAGTATCTGATACTTTATTTGATATTTAGAAAGATCCGTAAAGTAGAATCTATTTGTGATTTCAATTTTTCCTTTATCCAAGTCTATTGCCCTGAAGCCTATATTCTGATGATTATATTTTACTTCGGCTATGGCAGGATGAGGATTCTGATCGGGTCCGATAATACCATCTGCAACAAAATTGCCATCCGATGGCCTATCTACCCCGAAATCTCCTCCATATGCGAAGAAAGCTTTCCCATCTTTGTTTTTAGCTATTATGGCATGATCGATCCACTCCCAGATATATCCTCCTTGCAGATGTGGATATTTGTATATAGCATTCCATTGTCCGTTCAGATCGCCTGTCGAGTTACCCATTGCGTGTGCATATTCGGAAGGAACGATTGGTCTGTCTGCCCCTTCTTTGCCTATTTCTTCGAGCCATGCAGCCGAAGGATATTGAGGAACATACATATCTGAGTTCCAATCCCATAAAGCACGCTCGTAACATACAGGGCGGTTCATCAGATTTTTGTCAAGATCCTTAAGTAAGACATACGCATTGTAAAAGTTATAACCGTTTCCGGCTTCGTTCCCCAGCGACCAGATAGTAACACTTGGAAAATTTTTATTCCTCTCGAACATATTTTTAATACGATACAAATGGTTCTCCAGCCAATCGGGATTTTGTCCTAACGTTCCTTTCTTGTTGCCGTCGAGATGTCCTTCTGAGCCTTTGCGCATATCATCTTTATATATAGTATAATACATTCCGTGCGATTCGATATTTGCCTCGTCATATACGTATAAACCATATTCATCACACATTTCGTAAAATTTCCTGTCTTGGGGATAATGGGATAAACGAACCGAATTTACGTTATTTAATTTCATCAGTTCGAAATTTCTTCGCATTTCTTCGGGAGTCACATAGTGCCCTGTATGTTGACTTACTTCGTGGATATTAACTCCCTTGAGTTTAATTGGCTGACCATTTACATAGAATAGTCTTTGTTTTCTGTCATTTATAATATATTCGCTCTCTTTAATCTCTATACGGCGAAAACCGACATTGAATGGTACTACTTCCTGCACCTTTCCATCTTGCTCTATTGTCATCATCAATTTGTATAGATTTGGATGCTCTGAGGTCCATGTAGCTACATTATTCAGTACTGTTTCGAAGCTTACTGTCTTTATTTGATTTCCATCTATACTTAATGTGTTGGATGAGTTTGCGACAGATTTACCTGTTTGATCAAGAAGGCTGTAAGAAATCTTGGCCGTCGAAGGTGATGTATTTGTATTCTTAATATCGATCCCTAGTTTAAATATACCATCGTTATAACTATCGTCCAGTGTCGATACGATCTTAAAGTCATGTATAGATGTTTTGGGTTGTGACCAAAGATAAACATCCCGTTCTATTCCGCTTATACGGAAAAAATCCTGACACTCGAGGTAAGAGCCTGTGCTCCATCTGAATATTTTAACTACGAGTGTATTTTTCCCTTCTTTAATATATGGGTTTATTAAAAATTCAGCAGGATTTTTAGAGTCTTCACTATATCCTACTTCCTTTCCATTGATATATACGTAAACGCCCGATTTCGCACCAGCTAAATGGATATAAACATCTCTGCCCATCCATTCCGAAGGTATATCTATATCTCTTCGATATACTCCGACTTCATTGTTGTCTGGTAGGAGAGGAGGAGTTGGATTTCTTGGTTGGAATTCATAACCATGATTGATATAAATCGGCGTACCGAAACCTTGTACTTCCCAGTTACCGGGAACCTTGATGTCATTCCATGTAGATACATCAGTATTCGGATCTGTAATAGTATCCGGTAGTTTATTATGATTATCAGTATAATAGAATTTCCATGTGCCGTTCAATAATTGGTAATATTTACTCTTCTCATACTTACGGCTCAGAGCATCATCCCAATTGTCATACGTCATGAAGGAACTACGCGGAGCTTCTTTATTAACACTGAGAATTTTTAAATCTTTCCAATATGGGATACTTTCTTGCGCAGAAAGCGCAACTGTTATTGAGATGAGAAATGAAATTGCAAATAGTTTTTTCATTTTAGTATTCGATTTGGTTTGTATCATGCAGATTTAAGATTATTCAATCGATTCAACCATTTCTAGTAAAATCAGGTATTCCTACTCATGCAGAAATATGCCTTTTCAATAAGTTAGTATTATAATTATTCCCAACTATTTTACCAGATAAGGTTCTTATTTGTCATGGAGCTGTAAATCTAATTTAAATATATTTAATATCATTGTTTTTCCTCTATAATTTGCATCGCCATAACTAATTGTTGAGAATTGTAGTCTCTCTTTCAACTAAACATAGTGTACTATTAAACGAAAAAAAGGAAATTGCAGAATACGTATTCTGCAATTTCCTTTTATATAAATTATAAAGTATTCTTTATTTACTCTTTTATATCTTCCAATCCTTCTCCATAATAGAAGTCAGGATCAAAATCCTCATCTTCGTCATCCTCCCAATCGTCATCAGAATCATCTAAAGGAAGTCCCTCATCATCATCTTCAAACTCGACAGCTTTAATATCTAAGTTACGATGTGTTATGCTGAAGTCCTTACGGTATTCGCCATCTGCATTAAGCGCATTCCACAGCATATCTTTAAGTTCTGTAAGTCCTTGACCGATAATAGAAGAGATGAAAATGTGTGGAATCTCGGGTAAATCCTGAGCCATTGCTTCCATCAACTCTTCGTCGAGCATATCCGATTTCGATATTGCTAATATTCGACGTTTATCCAACAATTCAGGATTAAACTGTGCTAATTCATTTAGCAATATACGGTATTCCTTGTGGATGTCATCAGCATCAGCCGGAACTAAAAATAACAACAATGAATTACGTTCGATATGACGTAAAAAGCGTAGACCAAGTCCTTTTCCTTCACTTGCACCTTCTATAATACCCGGTATATCAGCCATTACAAAAGACTTGTAATCACGATAGCTTACAATCCCGATATTAGGCACGAGTGTAGTAAACGGATAATTTGCAATTTTAGGTTTTGCTGAAGTTACAACAGACAGTAGTGTCGATTTACCGGCATTAGGGAAACCAACCAAACCTACGTCGGCTAATACTTTGAGTTCGAAAATTACTCTTCGTTCCTGAAATGGCTCACCCGGTTGTGCATAACGAGGTGCTTGATTTGTAGGAGTTTTGAAGTGGTTGTTTCCAAGACCTCCACGGCCACCTTTCAACAAGATTACTTCTTGTCCATCTTCGGTTACATCACAAAGGTACTCACCGGTTTCGGCATCATAAGCAACTGTACCACATGGTACTTCGATCACTTTAGAGTCGCCACTTTTTCCCGAACTTGTTCGGCGGCTACCACTTTCGCCATGACCTGCTAAGATATGACGCTGATATTTAAGGTGTAATAATGTCCAGAAATTACGATTGCCTCGAAGGATTATATCACCTCCATCACCTCCGTCACCTCCATCGGGACCTCCTTTTGGAATATATTTTTCGCGGCGGAAATGAGTAGAACCTCTACCTCCTTTTCCCGAACGACAGTATATTTTGACGTAATCAATAAAATTTGATTCTCCCATTTTGAAGCTAATTATTTATGAAATTCTTATGCCGAAAAAAGGAAGTTATAAGAGAAATATTCCTTATAGCCTCCTCTGTTCTATACGTATTTCGTATTATTTTACTTTGTCTACAGCTTCTGAAATACGGGCGAAAATCTCTTCGACAGTTCCCATACCTTTAATTGAAGCCAATTTACCTGTTTTTGTATAATGATCTTTCAGTGGAGATGTTTGATTTTTGTAAACATCCAGACGAGACTTGATAGTCTCTAAGTTATCATCAGAACGTCCTGATAATTGTCCGCGTTTGATTAAACGATCGATCAATTCGGGTTCTTCAACTTCTAAGCTAACCACTACAGATATCTCTTGTCCTCTGTCTTTAAGCATTTGCTCTAATGCCTCTCCTTGAGGTAAAGTACGAGGAAAGCCATCGAAAATAACTCCTGCTGCATCTTTTTTGCTGTCCAAAACATTCGCTAGCATACCGATAACAACTTCGTCAGGAACCAATTGTCCTTTTGAAATATATCCTTCAGCTAATTTACCTAGTTCTGTTCCGTTCTTCATCTCTGCACGTAAAACGTCTCCCGTAGAGATATGTGCCAAATTGTACTTTTTAATCAGATTTTCGCTTTGAGTTCCTTTTCCTGAACCCGGAGCTCCAAAAATTATAATATTCAACATGATATATTTATTTTAGCTTTTAATTTTATAAATATTGGGATAGTTCCGTCCATATCCATCGCAATCCAATCCATATCCTACTATGAAATCACTCGGTATCTCTAATGCCACATAGTCGAGCTGTACCTTAGTTTTCAAGGCATCTGGCTTAAGAAGTAAAGTCACTACTTTTATTTCAGCAGGCTTTTGAGCGGTTAATTGCTCAAGCATACGCGACATTGTATATCCGGTGTCTACAATATCTTCCACAATGACCACAGTGCGACCTGTTATGTCTTCCTCAAGACCACATATTTCCTTTATTTTTCCGGTAGATTCAGTTCCGTCGTACGAAGACATTTTCACGAACGATACTTCCAATGGAATAGATACTCGCTTCATAAGCTCCGAAGCAAACATGAAAGAACCATTGAGCACACATATAAATAAAGGATTTTTATCCTTCAGATCGTCACTAATCTTCTGCGCAATGTTATCGATTGCTGTTTCTATTGTTTCCTGCGTTAAGAATAGTTCGAATTCTTTATCCTTAATCTTGACACTTTTCATGAGCGAGTTATCTTAATTTAGATTTCCAAACTGCAAAAGTAGTATAAATCACTCAATTGTCGGCTACAAAATCATTTTTTAATGAATGGATATAGCCATATTAGAAATGCTGCGACACGATATAAAAAAATAGCATCGGAAATCCCGATGCTATTTTTTATATAATTATACGAAATGCTTGTTATTTGATCTCGTTCAGCATATCTACTTTTCCTTCGTCAACCAATTTTAAAATTAGTTCTCCGAATAATGTATTTTGCCAAGCGAACCATTCGCGTGTAAATTTAGCAGGATCATTTTTGTGGAAAGATTCATGAATGAATCCGGTGTTATTGTCTGTTGCCAATATCATCTTCACACAATTTTGTATTTCTTTATCATCTTGGCTCGTGAATGCTTTCATCATAATACTCATTGGCCAGATCATATCATAACCGATATGTGGTCCGCCGATACCTTCGCCCGCTGTTCCTTTAAAGAAATAAGGGTTGCTGTCACTCCAAACAAAATTACGGGTATTTTGATAGATAGGATCATTTACATCTACATCACCCAAATAAGCAAGAGCTAATAAACTAGGTACATTTGCGTCATCCATCAATAATTGGTTACCAAAACCATCTACTTCGAAAGCATAGATTTTACCAAATTTAGGGTGATTGTGCACTGCATAAGTTTTCAATGCAGTTTCTACCTCAGCAGCTAGATCGGTACATTCTTTAGCAAGAACTGTATTTTTATTAACTTCTGTCAATATTTCAGCAGCTTTGCGTAACGATGTTACAGCAAAAAAGTTGGAAGGTACAAGGAATTGAAACGTAGTAGCATCATCCGAAGGACGGAAAGCCGAAACGATCAATCCAACAGGTTTAACAGGTGTTCCCAGTCCTTTATTCGGAAGAGTGTCGTATGCACTGGATGTCACACGCATAAACGAATATGGTCCTACACCATCTTTACGTTGTTGAGTTTTGAATGTTTCCAATACTTTAGTGATTGCTTGTATCCACTCTTCACCGAATACGCTCGAATCGCCTGTTGTTTTCCAATAGTGGTAAGCAAGGCGGATAGGATAGCACAAAGAATCGATTTCCCATTTACGCTCGTGAAGCTCAGGAATCATATCTGTCATATCAGACATCCATTCGCCACCTACAGGGCCATCATTGAATGCATTGGCATACGAGTCTATATTGATACACTTGAACTGGCGGTTGATAACGCCGGCAAGCATTTTTTTCAATTTTTCGTCTTTGTTGGCAAGCTGAACATAAGGCCATACCTGGGCACCCGAGTCACGTAGCCACATAGCATGTATATCTCCTGTATAAACGAATGTATCGTCTTTACCGTCCAATACACGGTAATGAACCGTAGTGTCTAATGTATTCGGAAAACAGTTTTCAAACATCCAAGCCAGTTTAGGATTAGTCAATAGTTTCTTAACACGAACTATTTCACTTTCTACCGCTTTCGACTCGAATAATCTTTTCGATAAATCAGGACGATTGGTTGTATAAGCTGATGTGGTAGATACTGTAGTGTTATCTTTTGCCATTACGTAGTCAGAAGCTTGTATATTTCCTCCTGCTAATAGTGCCACAGCCATAGCACACAAACCGATGTGTTTTGTGGCACGATTTTTTTTAGATTTCATAGATTAATTAATGTTGATTTTAGATGTTAAATTTAAAATTGAGCTAAATATACAACATTATCGTGAATTACAAAAAAAGGAGGGCGTGTCATAAGTAAAAATACACTGTAAAAGTGTTACACTCTTTTGCCATTCTGAACGAAGTGAAGAATCCCGATATTCCATAATAGATCCTTCTCTTAGTTCAGGATGACAGAATCATACGAAAAGATTACTTATGACACACCCTCTTTATAAGATGTTAATCGTTGATTATTTTTCGGTCAGATACGTTTCTTCGTAAGGCTGTACAATCACCCAACCATCGCCTTCGAATTGCATTTGGAAACTTTCGCCGCTACCTCTTCCAATAAATGTTTTGAAAGACACATCTGTTTTCATTTTTGGAGTCAGATTGCCAGACCAGGCTACTGTTGCATTAGGATCGGTAAACACAGGCTTACCGGGTTTAACCAACAAAGTTAAAGGGTCGCCATGTGTAGTGATGGCAACATGTCCTGTTCCGTTAAGGCGTACCTGAAAAAGACCGCCACCCATAATGCTTGCTACACTCTTCATCATCTTAACATCCGATTGAATAGCAGCTTCGTGTGCTAATATATCGTTTCCGTTAACATTGATTGCCTCATTTTCGAGATACAGAATTCTTATCTTTTTGGCAAGGTCTGCCACATATACGCGTCCGGTACCTGCCGTTTTCATCATAGATGTACCTTCACCGGATACTGCTTTCTTCAAAAGGTTTCCAATACCTTTGCTTAACATACCCTCCCGTTCAAACTTAACGTTACCGTCGTAAGCTACCATAGCTCCTTTTTTCAACATAACAGTTTGATTATTTAAATTAAGTTCCAGCAGGTATGCTTTTTCTAATTGGAAAAAATCGTTTTTGGATTCATCTTGTGCAGTTTCTTCGATGAATGCTTTAATAGAATACTTGTTCATAAATTTGTGTTTAGTTTTAATTATCAAAAGTGTGTAATTGATAAATGCAAATATAGTTAATAATCCCCAAAAGCGTTCGTATTTACTACGGATTTCATATTTTTACAATCTATATATTACTTTAAATCTAATATAACGAATAATGAGAAAAATATTACTTTTCGTTTCCACACTCCTGCTGAGTGCTTCATCTTTATATGCGTCAATAGACGACCCGGTAGAATATGTGTTGCCCAGAATGGGGACACAATCTAATTTTGCCTTATCTACCGGTAATTTGTATCCTTACATTTCGAGACCGTGGGGTATGAACTCGTGGACTCCCCAAATGGGACAAATGGGTAATGGATGGACATATACTTATGGAGGTGTGTATCCCGATGGCAAGTTTGAACAAAAGATAAGGGGTTTTAAACAAACTCATCAGCCTAGTCCGTGGATAAACGACTATGGTCAGTTTTCGATTATGCCTATAACAGGGAAAAAGGTTTTTGATCAAAATGAGCGTGCCAGTTGGTTCTCTCACAAAACAGAAGAAGCCAAACCATATTATTATAGTGTTTATCTTGCCGATCATGATGTGCATACTGAGTTTTCGCCAACAGACAGATCGTGTATTTTCAGATTTACTTATCCCGAAAATGATAATTCTTATGTTATAATAGATGCTTTCGACAAGGGGTCTTATGTGAAGATTGTACCCGAAAAAAGAATGATAGTAGGTTATTCTACTAAAAATTCGGGAGGTGTACCCGATAATTTCAAAAACTATTTTGTAATTCAGTTCGATAAAGAATTTACATCAGCGGATATTGTTTCCGAAGGAAATATTTTAGATAAGGTTTCAGAACAACAAGGCAATCATGTAGGTGCAATCATAGGCTTTAAGACAAAAGGCGGTGAGCAGATCAATGCACGCGTTTCGTCTTCATTTATCAGTGCCGAACAAGCCGAATTAAACCTGAAAGAATTAGGCTCTAAATCATTAGACCAAGTTGCTCAGGAAGGCAAAGAGGTTTGGAATAAAGAATTAGGTAAAATAGAAGTTTCGGGCGGAAGTATCGATCAATATCGTACTTTCTATACATGCCTATACCGTTCTCTGTTGTTCCCACGTAAGTTTCATGAAATAGACGCCAAGGGAAATACTGTTCATTATAGTCCATACAACGGACAAGTTTTACCCGGATTTATGTATACCGATACAGGATTCTGGGATACGTTCCGTTGCTTATTCCCGTTCCTTAACCTGATGTATCCGACTGTGAATGCAGAGATACAAGAGGGGTTGGTTAATACATATAAAGAAAGTGGTTTCTACCCCGAATGGGCTAGTCCGGGACATCGTGGCTGTATGATTGGAAACAATTCGGCTTCGGTATTAGCTGATGCTTATCTGCAAGGTGTAAAGGTGAAAGATACAAAAGCATTGTGGGAAGGAATTGTACACGGAACTAATAATGTTCATCCGAAGGTATCATCGACAGGCAGATTGGGACATGAATTCTACAATAAGCTAGGTTATATACCTTGTGATACAAATATCAGACAAGATGCTTCGCGTACGTTGGAATATGCATACAATGACTGGACTATCTATAAATTAGGAGAGGCTCTAGGTCGTCCTAAAAAAGAGATTGAAATTTATGCGAAAAGAGCACTGAATTATAGAAATCTATATGATGCCGAAACTAAATTAATGCGCCCTAAATTATTAGATGGAACATTCAATCAAGATTTTGATCCGAAGGTATGGGGACGTTCGTTTACCGAAGGAAATAGCTGGCATTACTCGTGGGCTGCATTGCATGATCCTCAAGGAAATATAGACCTGATGGGCGGAGAAAAGGTATATGTAAATATGCTGGATTCTATTTTCAAAATGTCGCCTACTTTTGGTGAGAACAATAAGCGAATGATTCATGAAATGCGTGAAATGCAAATAATGGGTATGGGGCAATATGCACACGGAAACCAGCCGATACAACACATGACTTATTTGTACAACTATGCAGGTGAGCCGTGGAAGTCGCAACATTGGGTGCGTAAGGTAATGGACAAACTCTATTCGCCGACAGCCGATGGTTATTGTGGCGATGAGGATAATGGTCAGACTTCGGCTTGGTATGTGTTCTCTGCTTTAGGTTTTTACCCTGTTTGTCCGGGTAGTGGCGAATATATTATCGGTACTCCGTTATTTAAGAAAACGGTTTTACACCTTGATAATGGTAATACAGTAAATATAGAAGCTCCGAATAACAGTCCTAAGAATTTCTACATAGAAGCGATCAACGTCAATGGACAGCCATATTCTAAGAATTATTTTGTAATAGCAGATATGAAAAAAGGAATGGATATCTATTTTAATATGAGTGATACTCCTAACAAAAATAGAGGAACAAGTAAAGCCGATGCTCCTTATTCATTCACAAATGAATTGAAAAAGAAGTAAGAAGATCAAATTAATATAAGGAAAGGCTCAACACATTTGTGTTGAGCCTTTTTTATTGCTGCGCTGCTTATTTATGATAATTAACTCTATAGTGTAACATTGGTTACGAATATCTAGCTATCAACCTCTTAACCTTACTTTTTTAATTTCAAAATATTAATGATATGAACGATATATTTAAAAAAGGAGCTATTCTTGATATGGCTCAATTAGTTGACTATTCGGAAGGTGGCATAATAAGCAAGCAAGTATTGAAAAGTAATGCGGGAAACATCACTCTGTTTTCTTTTGATAAAGGACAGGGATTGAGCGAACATACTGCCCCGTTCGATGCAATGGTACAGGTACTGGATGGTGAAGTGGAAATAAAGATAGGAGGGTCTCCTTTTGTTCTGAAAAAGGGAGAAACTATTATTATGCCGGCGAATATCTCACATGCACTGTTTGCAACAGAAAGGTTTAAGATGCTATTAACAATGATAAGAGGGTAATTGTCATGAGTGAAATAATAAACAATTCGCAAAAAAGAAAAGAGCTTCTTAAGCACTTGATACTTCAACTGCATAATAATGAAGCTCCGGAGGTTGTAAAAAAACGTCTGATCGAAATACTACACTCTATACCTTATAACGAAGTGGTAGAGGTAGAACAGGAATTGATAGCAGAGGGATTGCCCGAAGAAGAAATACTGCGTCTTTGCGATATACATACTGCTGTACTAGATGGCAGCATAGATGTGTCTGCAGCGAAAAGTGTGCCGGCAGGCCACCCCGTAGATACCTTCAAACAAGAAAACCGTGCGTTGGAAGAGTGTATTGCCAAGGCTAAAATACTATTTGATAAAGGGAATAAACTAAAAGAAGATGAAGTAAAAGAATACCTTCTTCAGCTTAAGGGTATCTTCAATAGTCTATCGGATGTAGACAAGCATTACAAGCGTAAGGAGTACCTATTATTTCCATTTCTGGAAAAAGCAGGAATAACAGGACCTCCCAAAGTGATGTGGGGGAAACACGATCAAACCCGAGAGTTATTAAAATCTGCACACGAAGTATTATCTGCCGAAGGGAATACCTCTGTTGATGAAATACCGACTTTAATAATGCTTATCCTGTTACCTGCCATCGAAGCTATTGAGGGTATGATAATGAAGGAAGAGGAAATTCTCCTTCCTATGAGCTTGGATACATTGCAGGATGAAGATTGGTATCAAATTTATAAAGAGACCCTCGAGTTTGGATTTTGTTTGTATGATCCTCAAACAGAATGGAAACCCGAAAATGTGGAGAACGATTCACCTACATATTTGCAAGGAGATGCTATCCGTTTATCTTCGGGAAGCTTTGCGATGAAAGAACTCGAAGCATTGTTCATCACCTTGCCTATCGATATTACATTTGTGGATAAGGATGATAAAGTGAAATTCTTTTCGCATAGTCCCAAGCGCGTATTCGATCGTAACCGGTCTATCATAGGGCGTGATGTTCGTTTGTGCCACCCTCCGGGTAGTGTTCATATAGTAGAGCAAATCATCAATGACTTTAAAGAAGGAAAAGAAAACAAGGCGGCTTTCTGGATATCCTCATTCAAAGGACGTTTTGTATATATTGAATACACAGCCCTAAGAGGGCGTGATGACGAATATTTAGGAGTAATTGAGGTAACTCAGGATATTACTGAGTTGAGGCAATTGGAGGGAGACCAACGATTACTATCCTATGCAAAAAATTGAAAGATGGATATAAACTTGCATACAAAAGTTGCAGATTTGTTATTTGCATATCCTCAATTGGAAGGAAAACTTCTGGAGTTATCTCCGAGATTTGCCAAGCTTCAGAATCCGATTCTACGTCGTACTGTTGCTAAAATGACTTCGTTGCAGCAAGCGGCCAAGATTGCGGAGATCTCTCCGGGTCTTATGATACAAAGCCTGAGAGAAGCTGCCGGCTTACTGGAAGAATATGATGAGCTAGAGGATAACAATAATGAATATTCGACAAATCCTCCATTGTGGTTCAATAAAGAGAATATTAAAATATTCTTTGATGCCTGTCCTATTATCGATGCAGGGAAAAGTCCAATGCAGACGATATTGAAATTAGCATCAGAACTAAACGGAGAGGAGATATTACAAATTAAAGCACCATTCAGGCCTATTCCTATAATAGATATTCTCAAGTCGCAGGGTTATGAAGTGTGGTGTTATCAGAATGATAATTTTTTCAAAAAAACAAATTAAGAAAAAATAAGTGGCCAGTAAAAGTAACGTTCAATATGTAATATATTAAACGTTTTATTTTTAACTTTGTTTGTCTACATGTTAAATCTAAATACTAAACCATGAAACATTTAATTACTTTGAGGAAAAGTATTCTGCTCGTCTTTGCCATCTGTTTTTCGGCAGGGATAGCAAGTATAAATGCTCAGAACTATGAATTGAAATCTCCGAATGGAGAAATAAAAGTAGCAGTTAAACTGAGTGACAAAATCTACTATTCTATTTCTTATGAAAATGAAGAATTACTTAATGACAATTATCTGAAACTCGACCTGAAAGGGGAATCGTTAGGTGCCAATCCTAAGTTGGCAAATCAAAAGCGCAGTAGCGTAAATGAAAATTTAAAGCCTATTGTTCCGCTAAAGTATTCTACAGTAAAAAATCAGTATCATTCTCTCTTACTTAATTTTAAAGGAAACTACTCGGTAGAGTTCCGAGCTTTCGACGATGGTATAGCCTATCGTTTTATCACGAATAAGAAAATGGAAGTTGAAGTGCTGAATGAAGATTTTGCAATCAATTTTCCCGGTAACTACCTTGCACATGTACAACAACCCGGAGGATTCAAAACAGCTTATGAAGAGCCATATACGCATGTTCAGACATCCGAATGGAAACCGGCAGATAAAATGTCTACCCTACCGATACTAATTGATACAAAGAAACAATATAAAATACTGATCTCAGAATCTGATCTATCCGATTATCCGTGTATGTTCCTTAAGGGCACAGGCTCGAATGGTATGCATTCTACTTTCCCCAAGACTCCCCTCGAATTTGGAGAAGACGGAGACCGAAGCCTAAAGATATTGAAAGAGGCCGACTATATCGCTAAAACAAGTGGTGCTAGGAACTACCCTTGGAGGTATTTTGTTATCACAAAAGACGATAGACAGATTATCGAAAACACTATGACATACAAACTGGCAAGTAAAAGTGTGTTGCAGAATACAGCTTGGATAAAACCCGGACAAGTAAGTTGGGAATGGTGGAACGATGCGTCGCCTTATGGGCCGGATGTAAATTTTGTTTCCGGTTACAACTTAGATACCTATAAATATTATATCGATTTTGCTTCAAAATTTGGTATCCCTTATATCATTATGGATGAAGGTTGGGCAAAAACGGTATTCGATCCATATACACCGAATCCGAAAGTGGATGTACATGAACTTATCCGTTACGGAAAAGAAAAGAATGTAGGTATCGTTCTTTGGCTGACATGGCTATGTGTAGAAAATAATTTCGAACTATTCAAGACATTTCAGGAATGGGGAGTCAAAGGACTGAAAATCGATTTTATGGATCGTAGCGATCAGTGGATGGTAAATTACTACGAACGTGTCGCAAAAGAAGCAGCCAAATATGAACTGTTTGTCGATTTCCACGGGTCATTCAAGCCGGCAGGATTGGAATATAAATATCCGAATATATTATCGTATGAAGGCATACGGGGCATGGAACAAATGGGTGGGGCTACTCCTGATAATAGTATTTATTTTCCATTCATGCGGAATGCTGTTGGTCCGGCAGACTATACTCCGGGAGCAATGATCAGCATGCAGCCCGAAGTATATTGTGGTAACAGACCGAACTCGGCAAGTATAGGTACACGCGCATACCAGCTGTCTTTATTTGTGATTCTGGAAAGCGGATTGCAAATGCTGGCAGATAACCCAACTCTTTATTACAGAAATGAAGATTGTACTAAATTTATCACCCAAGTGCCTACCACATGGGATGAAACAAAGGCTTTAGTTGCCGAAGCAGGGGAGATTGCAATCGTGGCTAAACGTAAAGGCGATAAATGGTTTATTGGCGGTATGACTAATAATAAGGAAAAAGAAAGAAATATAGAAATCAGCCTTGACTTTCTGAATCAGGGAAAATCCTACGAAATGACTTCTTTCGAAGATGGTATCAATGCCGGACGTCAGGCAATGGATTATAGGAGAAAAGAATCGCAGGTGCGTAATGGCGATAAAATACAAATAAAGATGGTGCGTAACGGCGGATTTGCTGCTGTAATAGAATAATTTTAATCAAAACTGAAGAGGGTGTGTCACAAGTAATCTTTCGTATGATTCTGTCATCCTGAACGGAGAGAAGTATCTCTTATGGAAAGCTGGGATTCTTCTCTCCGTTCAGAATGACAAAAGAGTGTAACACTTTTACAGTGTATTTTTACTTATGATATACTCTCTTCATTTTTTCTATATAGAGATGTATTCAAGACTTATCGGCAGGATATACAACCCCGATTTGTTTTCTTATCTCGTCTATTATCTCCATTGTGATGAGGGAGTTTTCGTGGCTGTTGATTTCTGATTCCCGTTTACCGGATTCCACCAGATTTATGAATTCGGATATTTCATAATAGAATTCATTTTTTTCGATCGGACGACTGATAACATCTTCTTTACCGTCTCGACTCTTTAAAGTAACATGGCTGATAATATTTACCCTATCTAGCATAATAGTGCCATCCTCACCTTGTATTTCCGTTGGTAAAGCAGAGTCTGCTATTTTTGAATACAGTACGGTTGCATTCATTCCTTCGTATTCGAAATTTATTGCACCTTGTCCGTCTGCACCTGTAGATAACATAAGACCTGTGGCACTTATTTTACTTGGTTGGCCAAACAAGACTACCATCGGATAGATTGTATATACACCTAAATCCATCACTGCACCATTCGATAAAGCAGGATCGAAAGCATTCATAAGCACGCCTTCTTTTAGGCTGTCGTACCGGGTCGAATACTGGCAATAGCACGAAAAATAGCGACGAAGAACTCCTACATCTTTTACATGCTTCCTTACAGAAAGGAAGTTAGGTGTCAGTGTCGGCTTCATAGCTTCCATTAGTGTAACGTTATATTTCTCCGATGCTTCGATCATGGCTTTTACTTCCCGCACATTCGATGCAAAAGGTTTCTCACATAACACATGTTTACCGTGTTGCATAAAAATAATGCTTTGCGGTGCGTGAAGAGAATTCGGCGAAGCTATATATACGGCATCGATCAACGGACTGGCTGCCATTTCTTCCAACGAAGTGAATGTATGCGGCACATTATGCTTTGCCGCAAACTCATCTGCCCGTTCCTGTGTACGGGAATAGATAGCTACAAGATCGAAACGGGGATCGAGACATGCTCCGGCCAACACTTTATCAACAATGTAGTTAGAGCCAACAATTCCAAAACGTAATTTAAAAGATTTAGACATAGTCGTAATTATATAATTAATATCATTTCACAGTAGCAAGCCTGCCATACATTTCTACCATCGCTGCCTGAGTCAAGAGCCATATTGAAGCATCTTTTTGTTGTCCGCTCCAGTCGGTACTAAATAAACCGTTTTCGTCACGGGAATGTTCCCAGGCATAATCCATATTTTTTTTGAAGGCGTTTATATATATCGGATTGTGATCTACATTATAAAGCTCTATGAAGCCGCGAAGCATAACTGCGGTGAACCAGATATTTCCTTTATTCAATAAACAGAATTGTTCACCTTTAGCCCCTTTAAAGTCATGAAAGAAGTAATTATAACATGCTGTTGCCAGATTTTGGGCATCTGTCAGATACTTATCCTCGCCTGTAGCTTTGTATAGTAGTACAGCTGCTTGCATCATTTGGCCACTGTTATATGCAAATTTCGCTTTGCCTATTTTTCCATCTAATCTGATGTTGTCAAAATATAAATTATCAGTTGGATCTTGCAGATTTTTCTGCGTCCATTCGTACAGATCTTTTCCCGAATATAAATAAGCACGGTCTTTAGTCGCTGCAAATAACTTAAGGGCAAAAACAGCTCCCGGAGCATTAGAGCAAGTATTTTTGGATTCTCTCTTTTGCTCGCACCAGTAAATGCCACCGCCCAATTTGTCGTCCATGCCACTTGCTACAAAATCCCAGATAAGCTTGGCTTTATCCAGATATTTTTCCTCTCCTTTCATCATGTATGTATCTGTGAAGTCGATTCCCAGCCAAACATTGTCATCATAGAAGCGGTCTGATTCAGGCGCAGAATTGATATACGAAGCATATCCGGAAGGATCTCTTTTTTGGTCAAAGTATTCTTCCAATCCGGGCAATACCTTAGTATCCAGTATTTCTTTATATTTATTATTATCAGTAGCTTCCAATATTGCATTAACTGCCGAGAATGTTCCCGAATAGGGCCATAGATAAGAATATTGATTTGGAACGGCTTGGTCGTCAGATGCGAGATAAGTAGCCGTATATTTATCATCAAAAGGGTAATTTTCCCGTAATAGATTTGTACCTTGAACAGCATATTTAGCGTAGAGGGATTCTAACGCAACTTGTGCTCTTTCGTGATTAATGTTCGCGCTTGTTTTTTCTTTTTTTAGTTCAAAACTAGAGAATAAAATTAGACATGCTAATGATACATAGATAGGAACGTGTTTCATTTAGATTTTATATTTATTAGAATTAATAAGGTATTACATGCAAATTTACCTATTTAATAAAGATATTGGGTTAGATAAATGATACTAAATCCTTAAAAAATAAAAAAAATAGCTTTATTGCGAGAGCTTCTTTTTCTATCTTACCTCTCTAATAAGCAGAGAGATGGGCTATTATTTGATGATTTTTTCTAATAACTTCCATTTAGGTGCGTTATTCAATTTTCTTTTGGCCTATACTTTGCCTTGTTAGCTAACAACAAATGTACTAATAAGCATAATGTAACAAATATCGAACCAACCACCACCACTCCATTCCATCCGTAAGACTCCCAAGCCTTGCCGCCGACAAAAGTACCGAAGGCACCGCCGACAAAATAAGAAACCATGTAGACCGTGTTCAACCGATTTGTAGCTTCGGGATGAGTCGAAAATACGATTGTCTGATTGGTTACATGCATTCCTTGTAATCCCATGTCGAGGAAGACGATACCAAGTATTAGTCCCGTGTATGTCATTCCGAAAATACCGAATACCAACCACGAAAGAATCATAAGAGAGCAACCGATGGCTACCAGATAATTTTTCTTAATCTTACCGGAGAAATATCCGACCAGCGAAGCAGCTAATGCTCCTGCAATGCCAACAAGACCCAAAAGTCCTGCAACATCGCTCCCCACATGAAAAGGTTCTTGTTCTAAGTGGAAAGTCAGCGTAGTCCAGAAGATAGAGAATGAGCCGAAGCCTAATGCTCCGCGTAATGAAGCCAGACGAAGGCTGGGTATTGTTTTTGCATAATAAAGAATAGAACTCATTAGCTGGCTATATGTACCCCTGAATGTTGATTGCATATTAGGTAATAATATGGCGATAAGTACACCTAGCACAACAGTTAGTCCTGCGGCAATAAGAAATACCTCTCGCCAGCCAAGATATTCACCAAGTACACCGCTAAATACACGGGAAGCTAAGATACCGATCAATAAACCACTCATAACCTGAGCTACATTCTTATCCCTGTCTTTCGGTGCGGATAACTGTGCTGCGATAGGGACAAATATTTGAGGTACGACGGAAGTCAAGCCAATGAAAAAACTGGCTACCAGCATCACTTTTAAAGTCGGACTGAAAGCAAATACAATCAATGATAATAAGATGAACACAAAATCAATCAGAATAATCTTTTTGCGCTTAAACATATCTCCTAGTGGTATGATAAGCAATAAACCAGCAGCATAACCAATCTGTGTAAACATAGCAACTCTACTTGTAGCAGCCTCCGATTCACCAAGTTCTTTTGCAATCATACCCAACAGTGGCTGATTGTAATAATTATTGGCTACAACCAGACCTGCTCCGATTGTCATCAGCCAGAGGGTTGTTCTCGATAAATGTTGTTGATTACCAGATTCGTATAGAGAATTCATATAAATATAATCAGTTCGTTTTATTCTGAATAAGGAGTATTTAATATCCAATTCCTTACCATTTCTTTATCCATTATCTTACCAATAACTCTGTACTTAGAGTCATTTAATGGATTCCTGCCAATCAGGGGTTCAGACGGAACCTTACTGTGACCGTGAAAAGCCCATGGAGTACCATACCATGCTTTGAAATATTGATCGGAGATATTAAGCAAATATTCTTGTGCATCTATAATGATACTATCTTGGTTGACTTTATTCCCATTACAACTATTATAGAGTTTTCGGAAATCATTCCGTTTATTTGAGGAATCTGCTTTGAGATCGTCATACGAAACTAAAACTTCATCTTCAATTATCTCTTCTTGGAGAGAGTTCGGTTTAACTTCAACTTCCTCTTTTTGAATTTTGGAAGAGCAGGATAAAATCAACAATAGGAATAATAAAGGAATAGAATACCTCATTTATGTTTTTTAGTCAATGAATCGTTTGGTAATATCTCCAAAAGCATCTATCCGTCTATCACGAAAGAATGGCCACATACGACGGACAGCTTCGGAACGCTTAATGTCTATATCTACAATCTGTACTTCTTCTTTATCATTAGAGCCATTCCACAGGATTTCGCCCTGAGGTCCTGCAACGAAACTATTGCCCCAAAAGGTAATACCATTTGTTTGACCCGAAGGATCAGGCTCATATCCTGTGCGGTTCACCGATACGACGTGTAGGCCATTGGCAACAGCATGTCCACGTTGTGAAATTACCCAAGCCCCCAATTGACGATTCTTTTCGTCTTCTGTGTCTGTCGATTCCCAACCGATAGCAGTCGGATAGATTAATAAATCGGCGCCGGCCATAGCCATGAGGCGGGCAGCTTCGGGATACCATTGATCCCAACATACCAATACGCCTAATTTGCCAACAGACGTTTCGATAGGCTTAAATCCGATATCACCGGGAGTGAAATAAAATTTCTCATAGTATGCAGGATCGTCTGGAATATGCATTTTGCGATATTTCCCTGCAATTGAGCCATCTTTTTCTATTACAACTGCCGTATTGTGGTATAAACCCGGAGCACGTCGTTCAAATAGAGAAAGAACAATCACAACGCCTAATTCTTTAGCCAGTAATCCAAATTCATCAGTCGAAGGACCGGGAATTGTCTCTGCTAAATCGAATATATCAGGGTCTTCTATCTGGCAGAAGTAAAGAGAGTTATGTAATTCCTGTAAGACAATCAATTGAGCACCTTGCTTAGCTGCTTGTTGTATCTTATCTTTTAGATTCTTCTTATTTAATTCTATATCAGATGTATTGATCTGTTGTACTAATCCTATTTTCATGGAGATAATCTTTTGTTTATTAGATAAAACCTTCCGGATACTGCATTGTTATGCAATGTAACGATCCGTGTTGGCGTATTAATGAAGTGCACTCTATGCCTACGACCTCTCTTGTCGGAAATGCCTGCTGCAATTGCTTACGAGCTTCTTCGTCTTTCTCTTTATTATTATAGAAGGGGAGAAGAATAACTTCGTTCATTATAAGGAAATTGGCATAAGTTGCCGGTAGCCGCTGTCTATCCTCATCATATACGGGTTTGGCCATTGGTAGAGGAATCAATTTATACGGTTTGCCTTTATAATCGACAAACGTTTTTATTTGTTTCTCCATTTTGGATAGAGCATCATAATGCACATCTTCTTTATCTTCACATTTTACATAGGCGATAGTATGCGCATCGCAAAACCGAGCCAATGTATCTATATGGCTATCCGTATCATCACCTTCTAAAAAGCCATGATCGAGCCACAAAACCCGATCGAGTCCAAAAGACTTTTTCAAAGATTTTTCTACCTCGTCTTTGGATAGATAAGCATTTCTGTTTGGCGATAATAGACATTCTGATGTAGTGAGCAAAGTGCCCTCGCCATCCGATTCTATTGCTCCTCCTTCTAATACAAAGTCTTTCCTGTTTATGAATTTAACCTCAGGATTGAATATATTATGAGCAGAAAGACCTCTATTGATCTGATTGTCGTAGTTGGCGATAAATTTCATTCCCCAACCGTTAAATGTAAAATCATATATACTGTTATCTCCGTCCTTAATAACAGAGATACCGCCATGATCGCGTGCCCAGGTATCATTTGTATCAAGTTGAGCTAATATAAGATTGTTGAAATGTTCCTTTACCCCTTGCAGCTCAAATTTCACCAACTCCGCATTGTGGCAAACAACAATCAGCTTTTGTCTTTTTAATATTTCGGATGCAATATTTACATAGCAGGCAGTTACTTCTTCTATCATGTAACTCCAATCGGTATTGCCATGAGGCCATGTAAGTTGAATAGCACTCTGAGGATACCATTCGGCAGGGAAAAGTATAGAATGAGCCATATATTACTGAATTAAGGTCATAGACCCGGTTGTTATTTTTTTCTAGAACAAAGGTACAATTAATTACTTTATTACTCCACCAGTTAACATTCTTCCTGAATTAATAGTTTGACGGCGAGCCGAGAAAAACATATTCGGATTAGAGAGTGTACATAATTCTGCGACCTCTATATTTTGAGAAAGAATACCTATTTCTAACAATTGAATTTTGTTGGCTTCCCACAAATTGATGTGCAATTTATTTGTTTCCGCATTGCGGTACGATATTGCAGACAGATTGAAGCCTCCTAGAATAAACGCTTCTCCTACTTCATCGCCCACCTCGAAGCAATCGGGAGAAATAGAAGGAGCAATGCCAACTAACAGTTCGCACGGACTACAGCCATAGTCTGCTATCATCTTTTCTCCGGTTTTAGCAGCAATACGCGCAACAGTTCCTTTCCATCCGGCATGAATAGTTGCAAGGATTTCCTTATCGGGGTCGAATATCAAAAGAGGAACACAGTCTGCAGTTGTTATTCCGATACCGATATGCTTCTTATTGGTGATAATTGCGTCAACACCATTGAGCTTTTGTTGCTTTTCTTCATCGGACAAATCGAGAAAGCTCTGATTTATATCCAGTATTTTATCACCATGTGTTTGATAAGGAATGAACACATTTTCTGGCAAAACATTGAGAACCTTGGCTAGTCGTCTTCTGTTTTCATATACATCTTCACAATTGTCTCCCGAATAAAGACTGAGGTTAAGAGTTGAATAAGCATCCTTGCTTATCCCTCCATGTATGGTTGTTGAGAAATGACAGATATTTTCGGAGGGAAAAGAACCGAATTGAAGTAACTCAATACCGTTTTTGTTTATTTGTTCCATTATGGCGTATTAAAAAAGCAAAATATTGCTAAAATTATTTAAATGGCTAAACTTTTAGGGTGTATCTTTGTCTTAACGATACACATAATCAAAAATTCAACACATAAATTTATGAAAAAGACTTTACTATTACTAGTTATTACCGTATTTACTTTATCGGTATATGCTCAATCTGCTGACAAAACAAACTATTACAATGGTATTGAATCTAAAAAAGATCTAAACTTGTCGGCCGATCAGGTAGCTAAAATCAAAAAGCTTAATCGTGAGGTTGGTCCTAAATTCGCAGAAATAGGGAAAGACAGATCGCTTTCGGGTTACGAAAAAGGTCAGAAGAAAAGGGCGTTATCTTTGCAGCACAAGGCCGAAATTCAAAAGATCTTGACGGAAAACCAGATTGCTGTATGGGAAAGTAAGTATGGCAAAATGCACAATGGGCAAGGTATTAAAGATAGTATGACTGACAATATCGATGCTAAGTTGGATGCCTTGGAGAGAAAATATAAGGCTGACGAGGATGCTATAGAAAATAATAAATCTCTCAGTAAAGAAGAGCGAAAAGCGAGGAAGAACAACTTAAAAGCTGCTTATAAAGCCGAAAAACAAAAGTTGAAGGATCAAAAGAGTGCTGTCAGAAATACTGAACTTCTGAGATAATAATCATAATTCATAGATAAAAAAGGCTTGGAACTTATGCCAAGCCTTTTTTATAAAATATACTATTACTCTTATACTTATGATGTTTTAGTCTCTCAGGGCTGTTTCTCCATATCCCTGTACAATTCCGAAATACGATTATCTATTTCGGATTTTATCCTAACAGCTTCTTTTTCGAAAATGCCTTGATTGAGTGAATCCCGTCTATTGATCAAATCTTCCGACTCCATCCTCAATTCTATTATTTTCCTGTCATTGTTGATTATATCTAAATTTTTTCGGCTCATTATCTTTGTTTTTTATTTGAAATTAATTTTTATCTGAAAAAAGAATAACGATTAATCATTATTCAAGATCATCTCGTATAGCTTAAACCATTTCAGGTGAGCGTAGGGTAATCCTAAATCTACAGTCCCTATATATTTATATCCTAACTTCTCGTACAATTTTATGGCTGCCATATTATTGACCGAGACATCTAAACGTATTGCTTTCATTTTTTGCTCTTTGCTATATTTTGTTGCAAAATTGATCAGCTTTGTAGCTATACCTTTGTTCATAAATGAAGGATGAACAACAAGTGTATGTATAACGATGATGTTCTCGGCTTTTGCGTCCACTCCCCATTCAACCTGCTTGTATGCTTCCTCGGGATGATGGTTCAGAATAATACTTCCGGCTATTGTATTATCTATTCTGAAAACAAATAAATTACTTTCCTCTATCCCTTTTAGGGCTGTTTCTCTAGTTGGATAAACACCTTTAATCCAGCCGGGATAGTTTATGTTCGTTTCTAAATGATCATTCAGATCATTATAGAGATTTTCCAGTTCATCCAGATCATAGATTGTTCCTTTCTCCACTTGATTGTATTTATTGTTTTATAGCGTTTATCATTACATAAGGAATACTAAGCTTTATTCCTCCTAATATTTTAGCTTGCTCATTCAATCGCGATTCAATCATATCGAAAACCAGTTCCACTCTATCTGTTGGTATAAGTTTAATCCATGAATCAATAAATGCTAAACGAATGAAATAATGATTCAACATAGCTGTACCATCAGTAAATTGATAGTTGAACTGATCATGCTCCAAATCTTTGACAATAAAACCGTTTTTAGAAAGTATTTTCAAAAATTTGTCAATTGGTGGACGCTTGAGAGCTATGTGTTTATGCAGTCGATTTATTTCGTCGTTCATACCTAGTTCGGAAAAGATTTTTTCTAGTTCTGTATAGAATTCAAACATACTTTTATCCAAATTCATAGTTTGAATAAACTGTCCTCCTCGTTTCATTATTCTCGAACATTCTGCTATTACCTGTTCAATATCTTCAACATTATTGATACCGTTATTGCTGGTAATTAAGTCAATAGAATTGCTATCTAAAGGAATGTTCTCCGCAACTCCTTCAATAATCTTCACATTGGTTATACCATAATAGTCCAGCTTCTTATGGGTTCGTTCAATCGCTTCTTTCCATGGGTCTATTCCATATACAGTAGAGTTATTGCCCAGCCTCATGGCTATCTCCGTTAGAGGAAACCCTGCTCCGAATCCTATGTCTAATGCCGAAATATTAGACTTGTAATTAATGTGATCAAGTAGTTTTAATCCAAAAGGAGCCGACCATAGAGGTAATTCATCAAATACATCTATCAATTTATTTTGGTCAAAATCATTATTTAGGTATTTTTTCATTGTTGCGTTATTCAATTAAGACCTGTTATTCATAAATATAGAAAGTAAAGGTAATTATATTTTGATATTTCTGATTATGCTTTATATGCTTCGTATACCGAATATTCTATTTAGTATACAAACAACGATGGTCTGTCTATTTGATTAATAGAGCATCGCAGAGCGCCATATCTTTGCATTATAAATAAATCAAAAAATAATTTAAACATAAAAAACAATCATTATGAAAAAGCTAATTGCAATCACAGTCGCCCTTTATCTTGTAGCAACTTTAAGTGCCCAAATCCGTTTTGGAGTGAAAGCCGGAGGTAACTTCTCTAATTTATATACAAGTGGTGATAACAAAGGTATTAATGCTGACCAATACAAGGGCAGATTTAGTTATCACTTTGGAGGTTTGGCCGAATATTCATTCACCGATATGCTGGCAATCCAACCCGAACTAACATATATAAATCACGGTGCAAACCTGAAGAAAACAAACTCGTTTGGCATGACCGACGGACATATTACACTAAACAGCATACAGTTGCCTGTCAATCTGAAAGCTTCATTCAAACTTGGCGAAAATCGTGTTTTTGCTTATGGAGGACCCTATGTAAGTTATAACATATATGGAAGGGCCAGAGGTAAAATTGATGGAAAAACCGAAAGTGTAGAATTATTCTCTAAAGGTTCAGACATGAAGCGTTGGGATTATGGTGTAGGAGTGGGAGTTGGTTTGGAGATTAATAAATTCGTGCTGACATTAGGTAATCAATTTGGATTAGCTGATATTAACGGAGCGGAAGGTAGCAAAATGAAAGCCGGAAATATAACATTATCTGCAGGCTATTTTTTCTGAAAAATATAGAATAAAGAGTATATAGGATAATTTGTCGTACGATTCTGTTATCCTGAACGAAGAGAAGTATCCCTCAATGAAGTGCTGGGATTCTTCTCTTCGTTCAGAATGTAAGAGCGAGTAATACTTCCTTTGTGCGTTTATCTTTTTCACATTTCCAATAAATATTCTTTACTTTGAATAATAAATAAGGTAAATCCACTATATGAACAAACGTACCCGCAATACAATAAAACGAATTATGATTATACTCTTATCGATCATTATTATACTTGGAGTAGCTATATTCTTCTTTATGCAACAATCTAAATTTGGAAAAGCACCAAGCGGAGATCGGTTAGAAAAAATAAAAGCATCTGCACATTATAAAGATGGTACTTTTGAAAACCTAAGTTATACATCCACTTTAACAGGGGATGGCAGTTATGCAAAAGCTCTATGGGAGTTTCTGTTTGTGAAGAAAGAAAGACTTAGACCGGTAGATAGTATTCCATCTGTGAAGACGGATCTGCTACATCTCGATATCAATGAAAATGTTCTGGTTTGGTTTGGGCACTCTTCGTATTTCATGCAAATAGACGGAAAAAGGATATTGGTCGATCCTGTTTTTAGCGGTGCAGCTTCGCCTGTATCTTTTGCAGTAAAATCTTTCAATGGTACTGATATTTATACAACAGACGATATCCCCGAGATCGATTATCTTTTCATCTCTCACGACCATTGGGATCATCTGGATTACGAAACAGTTGTTAAGCTGAAATCGAAAGTAAAGACAGTTATTTGTGGATTGGGTGTCGGTGAACACTTCGAATATTGGGGCTATGATAAAGATATTATAGTAGAAAAGGACTGGAATGAGAGCGCGTCTCTTGGTGATGGTTTTTCTGTCCATTTCACTCCGGAACGACATTTTTCGGGAAGAACATTGAGGCGAAATATTTCGGTTTGGACATCTTTTGTGTTACGTACTCCCACAATGCAGGTGTTTATTGGAGGTGATAGTGGCTATGATACTCATTTTAGCGAAATAGGTAAAACCTTTGGAAGCTTCGATTTGGTTATCTTGGAGAATGGGCAGTATGATGAGAAATGGGCTAACATACATATGATGCCTCACGAAGTGTTGCAAGCGGCAAAAGAACTGAATGGAAAGCGCCTTTTCCCTGTGCATTCGTCTAAATTCACTCTGGCAAATCATGCTTGGGACGAACCGTTGAAGAAAATAACAGAGTTGAACGAAGTTACTAAACAATCGATGATTACGCCGATGATCGGTGAACCTGTCAATCTGAGTGATACAGCCCAGACGTTTTCGAAATGGTGGGTTGGTCTTGAATAAATAATTTACTGCTGACATAAGGCTGTCACTCTTGTGACATATCTTTGTTTCGAACAAATTGAAATATATAAAATGAAAACAACAATCGGGAAATTCTATATTATTGGTATTGCAGTAAGAACACAAAATATAAAAGGAAAAGCTGAGGTAGATATTCCTCTGCTTTGGTCTAGATTTATGCAGGAAAATATTGCATCTAAAATACCTCACAAAGAAAGTGGTGAAATCTATTGTGTTTATACGGAATACGAGGGGGATTATACCCAACCATACACAACAGTCCTAGGGTGTAAAGCTAATAGTCTCGAAAATATACCTGAAGGGATGGTTGGATTGTCTATCGAAACAAATCAGTATCAAAAATTCACAGCAAAAGGGAACATATTTAAGGATGCTGTATTTAATGAATGGCTTACTATTTGGCATTCTGATTTGGATCGTACCTATCTTTCTGATTTTGAAATTTATGGAGAGAAAAGTCAAGATCCAAATAATGGAGAAGTAGATATTTTTGTCGGAGTAAAATAATATAATCTTTTAATACATAGCGTATATGACTACTAAGAATGAAATAATAGCTTGTGAAGCTAAGCTCTTAGAGGCGATGAAAAATGCCGATTTGGGAGCATTGAACGAATTGCTGAATGAAGATCTCTTATTTAATGGTCCCAATGGCGAAACGATAACAAAAGCAATGGATCTTGCTGCTTATAAATCGCGCAATATGGTTGTTGATGAAATTACGCCAAGCAATCAGATGATTAGCTTATTTGACGATGCAGCTGTTGTCGCTGTTTCTATCAGTTTGAAAGGGCAATTCATGAAGCAACCTATCGAAGCGAATATTCGCTATATACGTGTATGGAAAAACTGTGATAATAGGTGGCAGGTAATAGGTGGGGGAGCTACGCCTATGTAATTATATAAAAAATGGGCTTTCAGATAGAAAGCCCATTTTCAGATCAATTTTTATCGTTATTCTTCTTAGGTTTCCATGGTTTAAATACTGATATTACAATTAAAAATAACAATAATCCTGCTTGGAAAAATCCACTGATCTCCATCATTTTCAAATTGAATAAATAGTCTTCATTCTCCAGAGCAGCCTCTCCTAATCGGCCTATAATATCTAAATTTTCAGTCAGCCAAGGGTGATAAGCGAATGTGCCGAATAATATTTCAACAACCGTTATTATCCATTTTACTATTATCCATCGGTGCTTAAAGAATCGCCAATTGGTAAATATACCGTATATTATCCCTATTGCTAAACTAGTCATTGCTCCGGTTATTATTAACCAATTGTCTATGGCTAATAATATGATATTTTTCATGTAAAGTTCATCCGCAGATTTGGTATCGGTCAGAAATGTGATCAACACCATGGCTATTGCTCCACAAGTCCATATCATTGCAAATATAAGATGCAAGGTTTTTAAGACTTTCAATCCTTTCGGGTTTAATTTCTTCATAATTCAGATAGTTCGATTTATTGTGATATTTCTTCTATATTCATATATATTTTGTCCAGCAATGTTTTTAGCTTCTCGTAATCGATATCTTCAATGTCTTTCAATGAATCTTTCAGTACATTATCTCCGCACTCAAGTGCTGTTGGGATGAGTTTCTGCCCCTTTGAAGTGATATTAATACAATTTTCCCTCTGTGAAACTTGACTGCGTACTACTAATTCCTTTTTCTCAAGGTTATCTATTGTGCGCTTTATCGCCGCAGCATCTTTGCATAGTAATCTCGCTATTTCTTGTTGACTCAAGCCATCTTTGTAGTGAAGGCATCTTAAAACTATAAATTGTGAATGAGGCAAGTCTATAGTTTCACTTTCGAGCCTTGCATTCAATAGTTTCGACATTGATACAGACGCCCTGTTCAAAAGAAATCCGAGAGAATAAAATTCATCCATAATATTTTTTTTGTAAAGGTATAAACAATTATTGACTAGTCAATAATTGTAATAAAAAATATTAATTTTTCTACGATGCTTGGGTGTAGGCATTCATCGGTCTGTCTTTTAATAAAGCTTAAATTATTCAATATTGAATGAGGGAAGAGTACCTTTGTAACGACTTAAATTTAAGAGGGAGTTTTCTCTATTTATATATTGGGACTACGGCTCTTGAATTGTAACTTTGAATTGCTCTGATACGAATGTCTAACACTTAAAATAAATTGAATGAAAAAATTACTTATGTTGTGTGTATCTCTCTGTCTGATGGCAGGAATCCAAGCTGCAGATATATACAAAACCAGTCGGAAGATAGCATTAAGAGCACCTTCTGTACCACTAATCACCTCTGATACCTATTTGTCTATATGGTCGCCTTACAATAAATTAAATGAGGGAAACACAGAGCATTGGACTGCAAAAGATCATCCTTTGATAGGAGCTGTAAGAGTCGATGGAAAAACATATCGCTTCATGGGTAAGGACAAACCAAACCTTCCGGCAATAATACCAATGTCGCATAGTGAAAATTGGGATGCCTTATATACGATGGATCAACCGGCGAATGATTGGACTTCAATCGATTTCAATGACGCGAACTGGAAAAAAGGGAAAGCTGCATTTGGCTCGAAAGGAATGCAGAGAGTAAAAACCCTATGGGAAACAAAAGATATATGGATTCGCAGAACATTCGACCTGAATGAAGACTTATCGAAAGAAACGATTATACTTCAATATTCTCACGACGATATATTTGAGTTATATCTGAATGGAGTAAAACTTGTCGAGACTGATTATTCATGGAACAACGATGTGATGTTCGAACTAAATGCTAATGCAAAAAAGAATCTTAAAAAAGGAAAGAATGTAATAGCAGCCCATTGCCATAACCAGACCGGCGATGCCTATGTAGATTTCGGATTGTTCCGTAAAGCAAAAGACTCTTATGGTTTTGAACAAGAAGCTATTCAGAAATCGGTAGATGTTCTTCCTACTCAGACATATTATACATTTACATGTGGCAAGGTAGAGCTGGATTTAGTATTCACAGCTCCTCTGCTATTAGATGATCTTGATCTAGTGTCTACTCCTATTAACTATATATCGTATAGAGTAAGGGCATTAGATAATAAAAAACACGATGTTCAGATATATATCGAAACTACACCCGAATTGGCCGTTAACGATATATCGCAAGCGGTAACATCGGAACGTATCGAGAAAAATGGAATGGTTTATCTCAAAACAGGAACAATAGATCAGCCTGTAACTGTCCGCAAGGGCGATGGTGTAAGAATCGATTGGGGATATGCTTATTTGGCTTCGGACAAGGCAAATGGAAAATCGTTAAGCCTCGGAGATTATTATTCGATGAAAGACGAGTTTGCGAATAGAGGACAATTGAAACCGAGTTTAGATCCAAAAGACCTCTCTATTGATATGTCTAAGTCGATGACAGTATTAGCATATACCGAGAACTTGGGTGCTGTGGACAAGACAGGCAAAGCAGGTTATGTGATGGTTGGTTACGACGATATCTATTCAATAGAATATTTCTACAAGCGCAGACAGGCGTATTGGAAACATGATGGTAAAATAGATATCTATCAGGCATTCGAAAGAGCAAAAGAGAATTACGATTCTATCATGCAAAAAACACGTGCCTTTGATAATCAATTGATGACAGATGCCCAGCGCGATGGTGGAGTAGAATATGCAGAGCTATGCGCTTTGGCATACCGTCAGGCAATAGTTGCTCACAAACTGATTAAAGATGATGAAGGTAACCTGCTGTTCTTATCGAAAGAAAATCATAGCAATGGTTGTATCAATACGGTCGATATAACTTATCCGTCAGCTCCTTTATTTTTGCTATACAATTCCGAATTACTGAAAGGAATGTTGACTCCTATTTTCTATTACAGTGAAAGTAACAGATGGAGGAAGCCTTATCCTGCGCACGATTTAGGAACGTATCCTGTTGCTAATGGTCAATTGTATGGCGAAGATATGCCTGTTGAGGAAGCCGGAAACATGATTCTGCTGGTAACTGCCCTCGCTAAAGTAGAAGGTAGTGCAAGTTATGCACAAAAGCACTGGAATACATTGACTATTTGGGCTAATTATCTTGCAGATAAGGGGCTCGATCCGGACAACCAATTATGCACTGATGATTTTGCAGGGCATCTGGCACATAATGCAAATCTATCTATTAAGGCAATTATGGCTATTGCAGGATATGGTGATTTGGCACGGATGTTAGGCAAGACCGATATTGCAGATAAATATACTGCAATGGCAAAATCGATGGCTGTCGAGTGGGAAAAGATGGCTAATGATGGTGACCATTATAAATTAGCTTTCGACAAACCCGGAACATGGAGTCAGAAATACAATCTGGTGTGGGATAAGGTTTTCAAGATGAATATATTTCCTCCTACTGTGATTGCGAAAGAAGTTCCATTTTATCTTACTAAGCAAAATAAATATGGATTGCCACTCGACTCTCGCAAAGATTATACAAAATCCGATTGGATAATGTGGTCTGCCTGTCTGGCTTCCAATGACGGTGATTTCAAGAAAATAATTTCACCTATTTATAAGTATGCGAATGAGACACCGACACGTGTACCTTTAAGTGATTGGCACGACACGCATACAGCTATTCCACCAAATTTCAAAGCGCGTTCGGTAGTAGGTGGCTACTTTATGAAAATGCTAGAAAACAAGGTTTCCAAATAAATAGAAGAACTCCATCTGCTTTAATAACAGATGGAGTTCTTTTATTTATTAGAGCTTAATCTTTCTTTATTCTAGATTTATAGATGTATCGACCCCGATCTCTTTTATAAAGTATTGATCGTGTGAAATAACTAATATTGTCCCTTTGTATTCTTTAATAGTAGATGTAACAATCTCCAGACTCTGAATATCGAGATTATTCGTTGGTTCATCTAATATAAACATATCAGGGGTGTTGCTACTAACCATCAGGCAACAAAACACCAGTTTCATTTTTTCTCCTCCACTCAGTTTACTACAAGGTTTATCCCATGTATCATAAGAAAATAGAAAATGGTGTAAGTACCTTTTTAATTTATGTTCCTCGAAGTTTTGCGAATTGAACTGTTCCACCTGCTCGAATACAGTGAGTCGGTTATCGATTATAGAGTATTCCTGATCTACATAGAGGTATTTGAAATCAGCTCTTATTAAGGCTCCTGTTGTTGGTTCCAGCTTTCCAAGCACTAACTTCAATAATGTTGTTTTTCCAATTCCATTACTACCGCTAATGGCTACTCTGTCTCCACTTCTTATCTGAAAGTTTAGAGCGTTATTCCATAATAGATCAGATGAATATCCGAAGTTGATGTCTTTAGCTGTTATTAATATTTTCCCTGTATGGAGATTCGCATTCTCAAAAGATATTTTCAAATCTTTACTATCAGGTAATTTTTGGCGAATATGATTCAAGTCATCGGCTATATCCCCAATCTTTTCGGAGTGTGTCTCTTTCAGCTTCGATGCACTTCCTTCTGCCTGATCTTTGAGCCTATTGATTGCAATGCGGGGGATACCACCTTGTTTTTGAATTTTTTTGCCTCGGCTGTCTTCCCGTTGCTTTCTTTCAGAAGCTAATTGTGCTACTTGTCGTGCTTGTCGCAATTCTTTTTCTTTCTCGTTCAGTTGAGCTTGTAAAGCATTGAGTTTTTCAGCTTTCTGAGCTTTGTAGAATTCGTAATTACCACCGTAGATATCGATAGAATCTCTGTTCAACTCATACGTTATATTCAAGAGATTGAGTAGAGTCCGATCGTGGCTAACAACTATGATCGTTCCTTTATACGATTTGATAAAGTCATACAATTGCTGTCGGCTCTTTGCATCCAAATGATTCGATGGTTCGTCTAACAAGACAATAGACGGAGAATGAATTGCTATACCCGATAGAAATACCTTTGTTTTTTCACCGCCGCTTAATGTGCTTATCTGTTGCGATAGAGTTATATGATCTAAATGCCAAAGAGATAGAGCTTTATTCGCTCTTTCTTCGATGTTCCAGTCCTCATCCAATCGGGTGAAGTTTTCTATAGAAGCATCACCGTTTATAATGGCGTGTAATGCTTCTATTTTGACATTTATGCAGAGAGCTTCCGAAACGGTTAATTCATCATATTGACCGAAATGTTGAGGTATATAATAGGGCTTCTCTGACGACACAATTTCTCCGCTGGTAGCCCGCAAGCGTTCTGCGACTATTTGTAATAGGGTCGACTTTCCCGAACCGTTATCACCTATCAAATTAATCTTCTGATTGTCGGATATGGAAAAGTTGATGTCACGGAATAGAGTCTCTCTATCCGGATGGATATACGATATATGTTTGACTATGATACTCATAGAATAGTATTTTAGATGGTTTAAAACTAAATAGCAGAGGGTTAAATAAACAGAGGTGTGTTACTTAACAAGTTGAAAAGAGCATGATGTATGCTGTTTTTAATAGAGTTTTAATTACATGATTACTAAGTTAGAGTCGATTACTAACAGAGGTTATAATATTCGACAAGATTGATAATTTGCTTAACCAAAATGTTCCGATGAGTTTCGGAATTACAAGATGGCTTTTACCATCGTTTCTTACTTAGACATTTTCATTGGAGTAGTTTTAATATTCAGACTACAAAGATATGGATTTTTTGATTGTAAAGAAATGATTTAAAGATCAATTAGAAATAAAATAACGAAAAGACCTAAAAACAAAAATGGCTGCATAAATTATGCAGCCATTTTTATATATATAGTTATAGTTACTTATACGGAATAAGTAGTAGAAGCTGTATCACCTCCATGACCTGTCCAATTGGTATGAAAGAATTCGCCACGAGGCTTGTCGATGCGTTCGTACATGTGTGCACCGAAGTAATCGCGTTGTGCCTGAAGCAAATTGGCAGGTAAGCGTTCGCAACGAAGTCCGTCGAAATAGCTCAATGCCGATGTTAGGGCAGGAGCAGGAATACCATTCAGCAGAGCTTGTGCGCAAACACGTCTCCATCCTTCTTGTGTACGTTCTATTTGCTTTTTGAAGAACGAGTCAAGAATCAGACTAGGCAACTTAGGGTTATTCTCAAATGCTTTTTTGATATCTCCCAAGAATGCTGAACGGATGATACATCCTCCGCGCCACATCAAAGCAATATCGCCATAATTAAGATTCCATTTATATTCTTTAGCGGCTTCCATCATCAGGTTGTAGCCTTGAGCATACGATATGATTTTCGCTCCGAATAGAGCCATCTTTATATCATCGATAAATTGCTTCTTGTCTCCGTCAAATTTTGGTTTAGAACCCGTAAGTTCTTTCGCCACTACTACACGCAAATCCTTTTGTGCCGAAAGACAGCGAGAGAACACCGATTCTGCGATAAGTGTAAGAGGGATACCCAATTCCAGAGCTGAATCGACAGTCCATTTACCTGTACCTTTTTGTCCGGCAGTATCAAGAATTGAGTCTACTAATGGTTTGCCGTTCTCGTCTTTGTATGCAAGGATATCGGCAGTGATTTCAATAAGATATGAGTCTAGCTCTTCTGTATTCCATTTCTTGAATACTTCGTGTTGCTCGTCTGCACTCATACCAAGGAGGTCTTTCATCAACTGATAAGCCTCATTGATGATTTGCATATCTCCGTATTCGATACCATTATGTACCATTTTCACAAAGTGACCGGCGCCACCTTCTCCAACCCAGTCACAGCAAGGTCTTCCATCAACCTTAGCTGATATCGATTGAAATATTTCTTTCACATAAGGCCATGCAGCAGGCGATCCTCCGGGCATTATAGACGGGCCGTTTAGTGCTCCTTCTTCTCCTCCCGAAACTCCTGTTCCTACATATAATAAACCTTTGCTTTCTACATATTCTACACGTCTATTGGTTTCTGTGAAAAGGCTGTTTCCTCCGTCGATAATAATATCTCCTTTGTCGAGATGAGGAAGAAGAAGTTCGATAAAATCGTCTACTGGTTTTCCTGCTTTCACAAGCATCATTACTTTGCGGGGACGTTCGAGTGAAGCTACCAGCTCTTCGATAGAGTGAGTTCCGATGAATTTCTTTCCTGCTCCTCGACCATTAATAAAATGATCTACCTTTTCTACTGTACGGTTATACACAGCTACTGTATATCCTTTGCTCTCCATGTTCAGAACGAGATTTTCGCCCATAACAGCTAATCCAATCAGCCCAATATCTGCTAATTTGCTCATATTATATGTTATATAATTTATAATTAAGTAATATATTCATTTTATAGTGTCTAAGTTAGGAAAATAATTGACAGTCTTATTAAGTAAACAACTTAATAGATAAAAATTATATCTCCCCGAGTTTCATAGAACAAATATAGTTAATTAAAAGTTTCGGGAGCAATTTATTTAGCCACAAAAACCTGCAAGATGAAAATCTTACAGGTCTTTTAAGCAAATTCACATTATTTTAACACTACTATACTTATCTGAACTGCTGTTGAGCTTTTTATATAGCATGGCGATATTGCATAATGCACTACAAATTGGTTGTCTTCTATTCTTCATTAATATGTTTTATTATCAACGGAAGGATGGTCTTTTAAACCTATTTAATACCCTCTATGAATGTTTTTTATCTAAATTAGCAATAAATACTTTTATTCAAGAACATTTAAACTGTCTCATTTCGGTGATAAAGTGTATTTTTGCTTATACGAAAAATACTAATTCCATAAAAACATATCAATACCATGAAGAAATGTAAAATATTGGCAATACTCTTGCTGCCTCTTTTTTTATTTAGTTGCAGCAGCGTTCCATATCAGAAGACAAAAGATGGAATAATTGTGACTTTAAAAACGGATGATCCAAAAGCCGTTAAAAACATTCGTTTGGAGGTAATAAATGACGATGTCATACATGTGTCGGCCACACCTTCTGATAGATTTACTGAAAAGAAAAGCTTAATCACTGTTTACGAAAAAACGCAGACCGATGGTTGGGATGTTTCCGAACAGAATGGAAATGTGGTTCTCAAAACAGCAACTACGATGGCGACCGTATCGTTGACAACAGGCGCAATTACATTTTCCGACATAAATGGAAATGTAATCCTTGCTGAAAACAAAGGTGGCGGAAAAACTTTTTCCGATATAGAAGTAGAAGGAAAGAAAGCCTACACCCTGCAACAGGTATTTGAATCGTCGGACGATGAAGCATTCTACGGACTTGGGCAGCATCAGGCTGACGAGTTTAATTACAAAGGAAAAAACGAAGTGCTTTTCCAATATAATACAAAAGTATCTGTGCCATTTGTTTTATCCAGCAAAAATTACGGATTGTTGTGGGACAATTATTCTGAAACCAGATTCGGAGATGCTCGCGAATATGCCGATTTGGATCAGTTTAAGCTATTCGACAAAAACGGTAAAGAAGGCAGCCTCACGGCTACCTATATGGTAAATGCAGACCCTAAGCAAGTATTTACAGAGAGAGCAGAATCTCAGATCGATTATGAAAACCTGGAAACGGTAAAGAAATTTCCTGAAAACTTTCCTTTCTACAATTCCAGAATCACATGGGAAGGCGAGGTAGAGGCTAAAGAAACAGGAGTATATCACTTCATATTGTATTATGCTGGTTATACGACTGTATATATGGACGATCAGACAATTGTACCCGAAAGATGGCGCACGGCATGGAATCCGAATAGCTATAAATTCACAGTGGAGATGAAAGCCGGAGAAAAACGTAAAATCAAACTAGATTGGAAACCCGATGGCGGTATTTCTTATATTAGTCTGAAAGCATTAAGTCCTAAAGAAAAAGAAGAGCAAAATAAACTTTCTCTATGGTCGGAAATGGGCGATGAGATAGACTACTATTTCATACGTGGTAACAATCCCGATGAGGTAATCAAAGGATACAGAAATATTACAGGAAAAGCCCAAATAATGCCTAAATGGGCTATGGGCTACTGGCAAAGCCGCGAACGCTACAATAATCAAGACGAATTATTGACAACTGTAAAAGAATATCGTAAGAGAAATATTCCACTAGACAATATTGTACTTGATTGGTCATATTGGCCTCAAGATGCTTGGGGAAGTCACGATTTCGACAAAGCTCGTTTTCCCGATGCAACGGCAATGATAGACAGTGTACACGCTATGGATGCCCGTATTATGATCTCTGTTTGGCCTAAATTCTACCATACAACTGATAATTATAAGGCATTCGAAAAGAACGGATGGATGTACGACCGTGCTGTAAAAGACAGCATACGCGACTGGATCGGCACAGGATATATAGCCGGATTTTACGATGCTTATAGCGAAGGTGCACGTGAACTGTTCTGGGATCAGATGAACGAGAAACTTTACTCGAAAGGTATCGATGCCTGGTGGATGGATGCCTCTGAACCCGATATCCTTTCGAATGCAAGTATAGAGCGCCGTAAGGAATTGAGCACACCTACTGCTTTAGGTTCATCGACAGAGTATTTCAATGCCTATGCATTAGCTAACGCACAGGCTATCTACGAAGGACAACGTTCTGTTAAGCCCGACGATCGTGTATTTTTACTTACCCGTTCGGGTTTTGCAGGATTGCAGCGCTATTCTACCGCTACTTGGAGTGGTGATATAGGCACACGTTGGGAAGATATGAAAGCTCAGATTTCGGCAGGCCTCAATTTTGCCATGTCGGGTATTCCTTATTGGACTATGGATATTGGTGGATTCTGTGTCGAAAAACGTTACGAACAAGCGAAAGAAGGTTCGGAAGATTTGAAAGAATGGCGAGAACTGAATACTCGTTGGTTCCAATTCGGAGCTTTCTGTCCATTGTTCCGCAGTCACGGACAGTATCCGTATCGTGAGATTTATAATCTGGCTCCCGAGGGGCATCCTGCTTATAAGAGTATGGTATATTATAATAAACTGCGCTATCAGATGATGCCTTATATTTATTCGCTTGCAGGTATGACATACTTTAACGATTATACAATCATGCGTGCTTTGGTGATGGATTTCACATCCGATATCAAAACACATAATATTGGTGATCAGTACATGTTTGGCCCAAACTTGATGGTTTGTCCTGTCTACGCATATAAGGCTACATCCCGCGATGTGTATTTCCCTGCTGATGCCAACTGGTATGATTTCGAAAGTAACGAATATATAATAGGAGGTAAAACGCTGAAAGTAAATGCACCATACGAACGTATACCCCTATTTGTAAGAGAAGGATCGATATTGCCAATGGGTAAAGATATCCAGACGACAAAAGAAGCTCAGGTCGATCTTACATTGAAGGTATATACCGGCAAAAATGGAGAATTTACTCTTTATGAAGATGAAGGTGTAAACTACAATTATGAAAAAGGGGCTTATTCTGCTATCAAATTCAGCTATGATGACGCATCTCAAACATTGACTATCGACGATGTGAAGGGTGAATATCTCGGAATGGCTAAAGAAAGAACATTCAAAATAGAAGGGATTAGCAAAGGACAGAAAAACACCGTGACAGAAGTTCCATATTCAGGAAAGAAAGTAACTATGAAAATAATTAAATAGTAAATTGAAAGATGCTTCAGTAAGGGTAGAAACATTCAGATAAATAGAAGTTTTTTCAATTATTGCTTATTGTATAAATTAACACATAAATCGCCTTGTTTATGTGTTAATTTTTTTTGTCTGAAACCCTTTTATTTTCAAGGGATAGTTAATGTATCATATACAATAACTTTGATAATCTTATTGTGTATTATACTGTATGTAAATATCTATTGTACAAATATTTAAGTTGATTTTAATTTTCAATTGTATTGTTAAATACAATAATATACATATATTTGTGTCGAACACATTCAATAGTATAATTGGATATCATGAAAACAAATTTTATTCATACCTACGTATCTGTCGATTGCGTTGTTTTCGGTTTCGAAAACGATCAGTTAAATATACTTTTAGTACAACGTAATATAGACAAAAAGAACTCGAAGGATATGAAACTTCCGGGTAGTCTTATTTATCACGAAGAAGATGTAGATGATGCTGCTAATCGGGTATTGTTCGAACTAACAGGGATCAAAAGGATGACATTGAAGCAATTCCGATGTTTTGCATCTCCCGAAAGGGCACAGAATCCAGATGATATGAAATGGCTTGATACTGCTTATCAACCGAATATCAATCGGTTGATTACAGTTGCATATCTCTCGTTATGCAAGGTAGACAGAAAGCTGAACAACATCTCGAAATACAAATTCTCGAAATGGTGTCCGTTAAGCGAATTGCCGCAGATGCCTTTCGATCATAATAAAATTGTTGCTGAATCGCTGACCGAGATATGCAGATGGATCGAATATGATCCTGCAATTGTTTTTGAACTTCTTCCTGTTAAATTCACTATCAGTCAATTACATCGCCTATATGAGGCTATTTACAATAAAAAAATAGATATCCGTAATTTCCATAAAAAAGTGGCACTAATGCCATATGTAGTTGCCCTAGAAGAGAAGCAAAAAGACGTATCTCACAGAGCAGCTCGCTATTATAAATTCGATAAAAAAGAATATAATAAACGAAAAACAAATATGTAACCTTACTTAATAACCATAAAAACACAGCATAAATATGTATTTACTAGGATATGATATTGGTAGTTCATCAGTAAAAGCTTGTTTGGTAGATGCCAATACAGGAAAAATCGTAGCATCGGATTTTTATCCGAAAGAAGAAATGAAAATCATAGCCGTTAAACCGGGTTGGGCAGAACAAGACCCTAAGGATTGGTGGGCAAATCTCAAACTGGCGCACGAGTCGATTATGAAGCAAGCAAATGTAAAAGGACAGGATGTAAAAGCAATCGGTATTACCTGGCAGATGCATGGTTTGGTACTTGTAGATAAAGACCAGCATGTTCTGCGCCCTTCTATTATTTGGTGTGATAGCCGTGCGGTTAGCTACGGTGAAAAAGCTTTCGAGGCAATAGGTAAAGAAAAATGTTTATCTCACTTGCTGAACTCTCCCGGTAATTTTACTGCATCCAAATTGGCTTGGGTGAAAGAAAACGAACCTCACATATTTGATAAAATAGACAAACTGATGCTTCCCGGAGACTATATAGCAATGAAACTTTCGGGCGAAGTATCGATGACTATCGAAGGTTTATCGGAAGGTATGTTCTGGGACTTTAAGAATAAATGCTTGTCGGAAGATGTTTTGAATTACTACGGAATACCTAAAAGCTTCATTCCTGAAATCAAACCGATATTTGGTCTGCAAGGTCAGGTATCAGCCGCCGCAGCTAAAGAACTTGGATTGGCTGAAGGAACTCCGATTTCTTACCGTGCAGGAGATCAGCCGAATAACGCCTTGTCGCTGAACGTATTCGAACCCGGCGAAATAGCATCTAATGCAGGTACATCGGGTGTTGTATATGGAGTTCTGGATACTGTTAACTATGATAAATTATCACGGGTAAACACATTCGCGCATGTTAACTATACCGAAGAGTTAACCCGACTGGGTGTACTTCTCTGTATCAATGGTACAGGCATTCTCAACTCGTGGTTGAAACGTAATCTGGCAGTCGAAGGATTATCGTATGCTGATATGAATAAGCTTGCAGCCCAATCTCCGATAGGATCAAAAGGGCTATCTATCATTCCATTTGGCAATGGAGCGGAGCGTGTGCTCGAAAATAAAGACACAAATTGTTCGATACACGGTATCAATTTTAATATACATAATAAGTCGGACGTATTGCGTGCTGCACAGGAAGGTATTGTTTTCTCATACGAATATGGTATGGAGGTGATGAAAGAAATGGGCATGGATATCCATACAATCAAGGCCGGATATGCTAATATGTTCCTTAGCCCGTTGTTTGCTCAAACGTTAGCTAGTGTTAGTGGAGCAACAATCGAACTATATAATACCGATGGGGCAGCAGGATCAGCTAAAGGAGCAGGCATGGGTGTCGGTATTTACGCTTCACACAAAGAGGCTTTTGGATCGCTGGAAAGACTATCCGTATTCGAACCCGAAGCGGATAAAAAAGAACAATACAGAGAAGCGTATCAACGCTGGAAAAATCTAGTAGTCAAATACTAAAACGAAAAATAGAAATATTACTTAAATTATTAATACATAAATCAAAATCATGGAAATTTTAAAGGGAAGTAAAGAATTTTTTTCAGGAATAGGAAAAATTAAATTTGAAGGAAAAGAAAGCAAAAATCCGTTGGCATTTCGCTTTTATGACGAAAATAAAGTAGTAATGGGCAAACCGATGAAAGATTGGATGCGCTTTGCTATGGCATACTGGCATACACTATGTGCCGATGGTGGCGATCCGTTTGGTGGCGCAACCATCCATCACCCATGGAACAATGCAAATGATGCTATCAGCCGTGCAAAATATAAAATGGATGCCGGTTTTGAATTTATGACTAAAATGGGATTCAACTATTACTGTTTCCATGATGTAGATTTAGTTGAACCGGGTAATTCGTGGGCAGAATACGAAAGCAATCTGCAAAAAATAGTAGAATATGCTAAAGAGAAACAAGCGGCTTCGGGCATTAAATTGCTTTGGGGTACTGCTAATGTTTTCAGCAACGAACGCTATATGAACGGTGCTGCTACAAACCCTAATTTCGATGTAGTGGCTTGTGCCGGAACTCAGATCAAAAATGCAATAGATGCTACCATTGCTCTGGGTGGATCCAATTATGTATTTTGGGGAGGTCGCGAAGGTTACATGAGTCTGTTGAATACAGATATGAAACGCGAAAAAGATCATCTTGCTCAAATGCTTACAATGGCTCGTGATTATGCCCGCAAACAAGGATTCAAAGGAACATTCCTTATCGAGCCTAAACCGATGGAGCCTACTAAACATCAATACGATTATGATACTGAAACTGTTATCGGTTTCATTCGTAACTATGGCTTAGAAAAAGATTTTAAAGTAAATATCGAAGTGAACCACGCTACATTGGCTGGTCATACATTCGAACACGAATTGCAAGCGGCAGTAGATGCAGGTCTATTAGGTAGTATCGATGCTAACCGTGGTGATTATCAAAATGGATGGGATACCGACCAGTTCCCGATCGATCTTTACGATTTGGCACAAGCATGGTTAGTATTGCTTCCAGCCGGTGGACTTGGCAATGGTGGTGTAAACTTCGATGCGAAGATTCGTCGTAATTCTACGGATGCAGACGATTTGTTTATTGCCCACATTTCGGGTATGGATACATTTGCACGTGGATTGTTAGTTGCAGCGGATATGCTTGAGCATTCCGACTACAAAAATCTACGCCAAACACGTTATGCTTCATTCGATGCCGGAAATGGTAAAGCATTCGAAGACGGTAAACTGACTCTTGAGGATTTACGCACTATCGCTCATAAAACAGGCGAACCGACTAGAATAAGTGGAAAACAAGAGCTTTACGAAGCGATTGTTAACATGTATATTTGAAACCCTTAATATCCCAAAGGGTACTTTGAGATTATAATAATAGTCAATTCTGAAACCTCCCCCTTCCCTCGGGGAGGCTAAGAGGGGCTTAAAATCTTTATTCATGAAAAACGAAACAAGTAAATCATACACCTTTGGCCTAACAATTATAGCCACTCTCGGAGGCCTGCTATTCGGATACGATACAGCTGTTATATCCGGTACGGTAGAATCTCTCAGACATTTTTTTATTGAACCAATGGGCTTGCCTCTCAACGAAGCAAATGCAATGGAAGGCTTTGTGATAAGCAGTGCCTTGATTGGCTGTATTCTGGGAGCAGCAGTTGCAGGATGGGTTAGTCAGCAGTTCGGACGAAAAAAAGCATTATTTGCTTCTGCTATCCTGTTTCTTCTTGCAGCAGTAGGGTCGGCCTGGCCTGAAATTGGATATGGTATGCCCGGAACGGGAGACTATACATTTGTTTATCATTTTGTAGCATATCGTGTCTTAGGCGGTATCGGAGTCGGTATTGCGTCTATGGTGTCACCTATGTATATAGCCGAAATAGCTCCACCCGAAAAACGTGGAAGCTTAGTATCATGGAATCAATTTGCGATTATTTTCGGTATGTTGGTAGTCTATTTTGTAAACTATACTATTGCTAAACAAGGAGATACCGAATGGTTACACGCAATAGGTTGGAGATGGATGTTCGCATCGTTGGCAATACCTGCCAGTATTTTCTTCATATTATTATTCTTTGCTCCGGAAACGCCAAGGTGGCTTGTGATGAAAGGCAAAACAGCGAAAGCTGAAAATATTCTTACAAAACTAGTAGGAAGTGTTGCCGCTAAAAAAGAAATGAAAGAGATTGAAAATAGTTTCGATAACGATGCTATTGCCTCTCTCAGGCCATATTATAAGTTTATGATAACATGGTTTATCTTGTTTGCCATAGGTCTTATATCATTATCATTAAGTGGAGTTTCGAGTGCTTTCGAAGTTTCGATGATTGTCAGCTTCCTTATCGCCCTTTACGTACCTATTCGTTCTTACGGATTCCTTATTATAATGACAGGAGTATTACTCTCGGCATTTCAGCAATTTGTCGGTATAAACGTGGTGCTATATTATGCTCCCGAGATATTCAAGAGCATGGGTTCGGGCACAGATTCTGCCTTGCTTCAAACTATCATTGTCGGTATTATAAACCTATCGTTTACCGTATTGGCAATTATGACTGTCGATCGGTTTGGTCGTAAGCCATTGTTGATAACAGGTGCTTTGGTTATGGCGGTTTCGATGCTCGGGCTTGGTACTTCTTTCTCACAGAATCTACCCGGAACGTTGAAACTTATTTTCATGCTCACCTATACGGCCGGCTTCGCAATGTCATGGGGTCCTGTTTGCTGGGTTATGTTGTCGGAGATATTTCCGAACTCGGTACGGTCGAGTGTGATGTCGATAGCAGTTGCTGCACAATGGGTATCTAATTTCTTGGTGTCGTGGACATTCCCTATTATGGATAAAAACAAATTCTTGGTAGAGACATTTAATCATGGATTCGCATATTGGATATACGGAGCATTAGCCGTTGTAGCCGCTCTTTTTGTATGGAAAAGATTGCCCGAAACAAAGGGTAAGACATTGGAAGATATGGAGAATATATGGAAAAAATAATCTGATTGATTTCTTATTAACGAAGTTGTCTAGACTTTTCAAAAGTCTTTCTTTTTACTCTCTCTGTCATGCTGAACGATAGAGAAGCATCTCACAACCGAGATTCTTCGTTTCTCAGAATGACAAAATAATACGAAAAACAAAAAGTCTAGACCACTTCAACATATAGAATCGGTGTACTTTAGAAGGGTATAGCGATTCTTTTTTTAACAAAAGATCATTTCTTACGAAACCTTTTGTCCTCTTTAGCTGTTCTAATGATTCATGTTTCCGGAATACATAAGTTCTGATTCATGTAACATAAAATCGAAGAATTACAATCATAAAATATTAATTAAATTATAAACAGATGTCTAAAATAACACTACACGGAGGAGAAATAAATACTATCGGTCAATTACCAGCAGTAGGTTCTGTTGCTCCTGATTTTACACTTGTAAAGAATGATTTGTCAGATTTATCATTAAAAGAACTAAAAGGAAAGAATGTGATACTTAATATCTTTCCAAGTTTGGATACTAGCACATGTGCTGCTTCGGTAAGAAAGTTTAATAAAGAAGCTGCGAGTTTACCCAATACAGTGATTCTTGCAATTTCTGCCGATCTACCATTTGCTGCCGGTCGTTTCTGTACAACTGAAGGAATTGAGAATGTTATTCCGGCTTCCGTTTTTAGAAATGATACTTTTGCAAAAACATATGGTGTTTTACTTATCGATGGTCCGTTGAAAGGTCTATTGGCCAGATCGGTAGTTGTGGTAAATCCCGAAGGAAAAGTTGTATATACAGAATTAGTTCCTGAGACAACGAACGAACCGAATTATCAAGCAGCTATCAATACGATTAAATAATTGATATTACTAAAATAAAAAAAGCACCTGCAAATACTTGCAGGTGCTTTTCTGTTTAGAATGATTATCTTATATTTCTTTTTTCAGATTTGTTTCGAGCAATTCGGCACAAAAGCGGATATATTCTCTGCATGGTTTTTTCTTGAGAGGAGTAGGGCAGGCTTCGAGACCTAACAATTGACTACAAATAATAGATCCGTTTTCTTGTGTGAACTTATCTGCAAGAAGTTGTACTGTGTCGTAGTTCCTCTTTTTACCTTCTCTGTCGCGAGGTATAGATGTGCCGGTCTTTAGTCCTGCAACCATAAACATACCCGATACTGCTCCGCAAACATTGCGCATGCCTCCCATTCCTCCACCAAATGAGGTAGATAATTTAAGTGCTGTATTTCTCTCTATATCGAACAAATCAGCGTAAGCGACAAAAACCGACTGGGCGCAATTGTAGCCATTATCAAATAACTCCAATGCTTTATCTATTCTATTTTCCATGAAAACTATTGTTATACAAATATAATAATATGTATGTTATGTATATAGAAAAAATTATCATAGTTTATTTTAACAATAAATATTGCTGAAGGGTTATTTATGAATACGATATGTATTATATTTGATATAATATTTTCTGAACCTCAGTAGAATATATCCTATATAACTAACTGTTAACCCAATAAATAATAATATATGAAATTTGGAAGTATATACCTATGTATAGCTTTTATGGCTATTTTATCATTGCAAGCACAAGTTTATAAAAATCCCAAAGCTTCGGTAGAAGATCGTGTAAACGATTTAATGCAGCGTATGACCCTCGAAGAGAAAATAGAACAGATGGGTATGACCAGTTTAAATGATTTTGTCAATAAACCCGGAGTCTATGGTGTCTGTGAAAGTCCTTTCGTCGGTTTGGATAAGGTAGCCGATTTATCGGCTAAGGCTAAAAAACATGGGCGTGAGAATACTCGTCTAGGTATTCCACCTATTCAGATCGCAGAATGCTTGCATGGAGTATTGGCTTATGGGGCAACAATCTATCCGCAGGCTATTGCACAAGGTAGCACATGGAATCCGCAACTTATCGAAAGAATGGGTTCGGCAATTGCAACAGAAGCTTCGGCTGCCGGTGTCGATCAGGCTTTATCTCCCTTATTCGACTTGATAAGAGATGCCCGATACGGTAGAAACGAAGAATGTTATGCAGAAGATCCTTATTTGGTTGGGATAATGGGTTCAGCCTTTGTTACAGGTATGCAGGGTCGACCCGAACAAACAAAGATAGGTATACCTGCCGGGAAAGTGATGTGTACAGCAAAGCATTTCGCAGGATATAGTGTTCCGTGGGCTGGGATAAATTTAGCTCCGGCATCGCTTGGCGAGCGCGAATTGAGGACTTTACATTTGACTCCTTTCGAGATGGTGGTAAAAGATGCGAATGTATACTCTGTCATGCCTTCTTACAATGAGGTGGATGGGGTACCGGCTCATGCAAGTGATTTTTTGTTGAATCAGGTACTGCGCAACGAGTGGAAATTTGAAGGATATGTTTTTTCCGATTACGGTAGCGTATCCCACCTATATAACTTCCATAATATAGCTAAAGACAGACCAGAAGCAGCAATTCGAGCTGTTCGTGCCGGCGTCGATTTGGAGGCTGCGCGCCCCGATGTATACCCTTCATTGGTGCAGCTAGTGAAAGATGGTAAAATATCTGAAGAATTAGTGGATAGAGCGGTTCGCCGTATTTTGACTGTTAAGTTCAAAGCCGGGTTGTTTGAAAAGCCCTATGCAAATCCGAATGACATAAAGAGCAAAGTACATACACCTGCACATATAGCACTCGCTCGCGAAATAGCTGAGGAGTCTGTTGTGTTGTTGCAGAATAATAATAACCTGTTACCATTAGATAAGAAAAAACTTCGCAGCCTTGCCGTTATAGGCCCTAATGCCGATCAGGTTCAGTATGGCGATTATAGTTATACACGTGATAATAAATCGGGTGTAACAATACTCGAAGGTATCAAAAATGTGGTAGGTAATAATGTGAAAATAAATTATGCTAAAGGTTGTGGTATTACAGACTTAAGCAAAGAAGGTTTTGCAGAAGCCATAAAAGCCGCCGAAGAAAGTGACGCTGTTGTAGTTGTTCTCGGTGAAACAAGTGTTATTCTATCGGGCTTAGGATGGGGAAAAGGTCCTGGTGAGGGCGAAATAGAAGATCCGTTTACAACGGGCGAAGGATATGACCTTACTGACATTAATCCAATAGGAGTACAACGGGATTTGATTCAAGCTGTAGCTGCCACAGGAAAGCCTGTTATTCTTGTATTAGTCCATGGAAGACCATGGAGTATCAAATGGGAAAAAGAGAATATCCCTGCTATTTTAGAGGCGTGGTATCCTGGCGAACAAGGTGGAAATGCTGTTGCTGATATTCTTTTTGGGAACGTAAATCCATCAGGGAAACTAAATGCTACATTCCCTCAATCGGTAGGTCATATCCCTGTTTTTTATGATTATAAACCATCTGCAAAAGGAATCAACAGAGAGCCGGGCAGTCCCGAAAAACCCGGTAGAGATTATGTATTCTCTTCTCCCGACCCGTTATTCTCATTTGGATTCGGATTATCGTATACAACATTCGAGTATTCGGAAATGCAGGTATCTAAAGAGTCTTTTGGAAAAGAAGATTTAAATGTTTCGGTCAAAATAACCAATACAGGTAATAGGATAGGCAAAGAGGTTGTTCAGTTTTATATCCATGATAAAATTGGAACGGTAACGACTCCGGTGATGGCTCTGAAAAGATTTGAAAAAATAGAATTGAAACCCGGAGAAAGTAAAAATGTAACATTTAAATTGTCTTATAAAGACCTGGGATTATGGAACTCGCAAATGCAATATGTTACAGAACCGGGCGAATTTGAATTTATGTTTGCCAAATCTGCCGAAGATGTGCAATGCCGTAAGACAGTGGTATTTACCGATTGATAGATGTAAATTATAATCATAAAAAATTTTATCATAAAAAACGACTGTTTTTTTGTAATTTGAACTATCTTGTGTTTCTAAACACATAATTGCCTAGAAGATGAAAGAGTCGGTATTCAGAGAGGTTACACCGTTGTCAGATCGCGATTGTTTTATGATTTTCTCACGAGTTAAGAGCGAGTTTACTTTCCCTATTCATATTCATGCAGAATATGAACTCAATTTTATTGAGTACGGAAAAGGAGCTAAACGCGTTGTAGGTGATAGTATTGAAGAGATAGAAGATTTGGAGTTAACTCTTATTGCAAGTCCCAGCCTCGAACACGGCTGGCTAAATCACAAATGCGATTGTCCTGAAATTAAGGAGATAACAATCCAGTTTCACGGTGATTTATTTAATGAACACTTGCTGCAGAAAAATCAATTCCGATCTGTAAAAGAGATGTTTGAGAAAGCATCTTACGGGCTGACATTCTCTAAAGAAACGATTCTCCAAATGAAGGATAGATTGTATTCTTTGGCTTCTGAGCACCAAGGTGCACATTCTGTTTTGAAATTGATCGGAATTTTGTGTGACTTATCCCTCTCGAAATCTATGCGGGAATTGTCGAGCCGGGCATTTAATGTGAATGATCAAAAATATGATAGCCGCAGGGTTGAAAGGGTTTATAATCATATGCTTAATAATTACAGAGAAGAAATTAAATTGTCTGATGTTGCCGGCTTGGTGGGTATGACGGAAGTGGCATTTAGTCGTTTTCTGAAGAAAAGAACCGGGCGTAATTTTATAGACTCTTTGAATGAAATCCGCCTTGGGCATGCAACCCGCATGCTGGTCGATTCTACACAAAGCGTAGCAGAAATTGCGATGGATTGTGGCTTCAACAATTTATCCAATTTTAATCGGATATTCAAAAAGAAGAAAGGCTGTACTCCCCGCGAGTTCAGAGAGAACTATAAGGGCTCTAAGTTTTTCTTATAGCATTCAATTTATTTATCTGATTTTATATAAAAAGATTAAGAGCCGAAGGACATATGTTCTTCGGCTCTTAATAAATAATCTCAAAACAATCTACTCAAAATCTTATTTTGCTCTGAATACCCAGAACCATGCTGTGCCTCCCGAACCAACTCCCGGTTCTGGATAGCTTAGTATCATTTTATTATCGTTCAATATTAGTATATCATATTCGTAGACTGGTGCTCCACCTTCATTTGGCGATTTACCACACAAAACTGTAGTTCCTTTTGTTTTAAGTTTCCCTTTTGCCCAAACATTTCCATTGTCATCAAGAGTTACACTCGTCATGAGAAGTGCAAATGACCCTTTTTCGGATGATCCGTCAGATTTCAATTTAGTAAATGCAGCACCGCTGATGGAAAAATCCATACTGGCTCCGGTTCCTTCATTTGCTGCTTGCCCGTTTATATCTCCTATTTTGAGAGTCCACCATGCAGGAGCCTTGTCATTTTTATATCCACCATTACCCCATACCGAAGGTGCAGTTTCATCCCAAACCCATGTTTTGCTACCGCTTCCACATAGATAGCCCCATTCTGGAGGTACAGGAAATGAAAGTTCTTCTACGTTTACAGTAATCGTTTTAGAAATCTGAGATCCATCGCCATTCTGACCTGTAAAAGTGATACTGTTTTCTCCTTTTAATACAAGTAAAACGGTATCGGTTTGCATCTGTGTAGTACCCGTTCCATAATTCCACCATGATAGTACAGGACTATTATTTTTTAGAATTACCTTATTGGAATTTTTCCCATTTACAACAATTGGTGTCGCGGAAATATTTAATTGCTCTGCCGTAATTGCACCGTCCAATGTTTCTCTGGATTCAACAGGATCACAAGCTGTAAGAGAGGTAAGTGCTAAGAGCATGAAATATAAAATTATTTTTTTCATATTGTTTTATTCTTTAATTATCTGAACAATATACTAATTACCAGCCCGGGAATTCAGCATCTGCTCCACCCCAACCTTTATTTTGCGTTAATACGCCATTAGATAGTGCAATCTGATCTTCGGGTATTGCCCAGAATCCGCCTGTCGCTTCGTAACGGGCACGATAGCCACCACCGAATGCTCTCATTGTGGTTTCTAAGCCTTTGTTGTAAACAGTCACACCTTCTTGTTTGGCTAGCATTGCAGCAGCATCTCCCCAGCGCATCAAATCGAAATAACGTAAACCTTCGAATGACAATTCCCAGCGGCGTTCTCTTTTGATAGCATCAAGAGAGTAAGATACAGATGGCAATCCTACACGAGTACGCACTTTATTTAAACTTGTTGCATCTCCTTTCAACTCAGAATGCATTAATAATACATCGGCAAAACGGATAAGTACTAAATCCTGACTATGCGATATGGATGCATTCTCTTCAGGATATCCAAACATCAACATTGTATATGAACCAACCAGGCTGCCATCTTCTTTATGCGCACGTATTGTTGTATATTTCTTTTGCCAATAGCCTGTTTCTTCCATTTGTTTGTCAGCCCCCCAAATGAAGCTTTTAACTTCGGAATTATTGTTCACATTCAGAATAGAAGCTACGCGGCGAATGTCATTGGGTTCAGCTATTTGCCATTCTTTCCATAAGTTGGAGTTAACCGGTCCTGCACCCCATCCCGGTCCAAAAGGATAAGTATCTTCTTCCCCGTTATTGCTACGAAGGCCAAAATGCTGAATATATTGATTTGAATAGCCTGTGTTATCCACACTACCGTCTGAATCCCACGACGCTTTATTAGAAAATTTAACAGCAAATACAGTTTCTTTGTTGCCATCACCTTCCCATTTCAATCCATTCTTTTTAGCATAAGGATAGTCTTTTGCAGTATATTCGTTCGAATAAGGCCAAAGGTTACGGAAATCAGAAGCTAAAGAATGTCCACTATTTGCAATACAGTCGTCCAGCCATGCAGCAGCTTGTGCTTTATCTACACTACCGCCTTCGGCAAGAGGCAGTTCGCCTTTTTGATAATATCCTGTATAGAAAAGATAGACGCGAGCCATCAAAGCTTCTGCCGACCATTTGGTTGCGTGTCCGGAAGTTACAGATGTATATGGTTTAGAAGGCATGAGAGTTATAGCTTGTTTTAAGTCTGAAGCTATCTGAGCATAAATCTGATCAGCCGGAGCCTTTGGTAAATTTTGAACTTCTGTTTTCAAAACTAAAGGAACTTCGCCAAACATTTGAGCCATTTCGAAATAGAAAAGTGCTCTCAAAAAATATACCTCACCATATAATTGGTTTTTTTGGTCTTCACTTTCCCATCCTTTAATATTGTCTAATGTTTCGATAGCAGTATTAGCACGGAAGATGCCTTTGTAGCGTGCAGCCCAGAATGTTCCGAAGCGGCTCGATTTAGTATTCATAAAGTGGTCAAGTCCTTGCATATCCTTGTCATTTTCTCCACCCCCGCCAAATCGGTCATCAGAAGCGAGTTCTGCCATATAGAAATGGGTGTGCGAAGGGTTTGATATCGCTTTGTTCAGAGTAGCATAGATACCCGTAAGCATTTGTTCAGCATCGGTCACATTCACAGGAAAGTTTCCGGTATCCTTTTTTGTTAGATTGTCTGTATCGAGAAAATCATTACAGCCCGAAAGTAAAAGGATTGCTGCTAATGTATATATTATCTTTTTCATCGTTTTCTAATTAAAATTTGAGATTTACACCAATCAAATAAGTTCTTGGGCTAGGATAGAATCCTAAATCTATACCTGAAGCGAAACCGTCGCCATAATCATATCCAACCTCAGGATCCATTCCCGAATAGCTGGTTATTGTAAATAGATTTTGTGCTGTCAGATATAGTCGTGCTTGTCCCAGAGGCATTTTAGGAAATAATCTTTTAAAATCGTAACCTAATGTTATATTTTGCATTTTCAGATAGTCTCCATCTTCGATATAAATATCTGAGATGTATTGCCAATTGGTATTACTACCACTAGTCAGGCGTGGAAGTCTGTTCGATGTACCTTCTCCGTGCCATCTGTCAAATATTTCTGTTGTATAATTTTGTAGCGGACTATCTGCAAACGAACGGTAAGATTTAGCTATTTGATGACCGAATGCTCCTGTAGCTGTAAAGGAAAGATCAGCTCCTTTATATCCGAAATTCAGCGAAAATCCCAATCTTACATCCGGATGCGGATTACCGATCATCACCTTGTCGTCATCTGTGATAAATCCGTCATTATTAGTGTCTACAAACATAACATCTCCCGGTTGAGCTCCTGCCAGTTTAGCAGTAGTGTTAGCAACCTGATCAGCATTCTGGAATATTCCTGCGGTTTTATACCCATAGAAGTATCCAACAGGGAAGCCCACTTGTGCGCGATACATTTCTTTAGTACCTTGACTTAATACATTCTCAGGACCATGAATTATTCCTTCAGTATTATCTATTTTGGTTACTTCATTCTTATTATAGCCAAGATTAAGATTGGCTCCGTATGTAAAGTCCGATACGTTATCGTTCCAGCTTAACCCTAGTTCTAAACCTCTATTTTCAATGTCTCCTCCATTTATAAATGGAGCATTTGCACCATATGAAGCAAGTACGGGAGCTTGTACAAGCCAGTCTTTGGTCTTTTTAGTATACCAATCAAAAGCAACACCTAAACGACTGCCTATGAAACGGGCATCAAAACCTAGATTTAATTGTTCGGATGTCTCCCATGATACCTTATTATTTGCTATTATATCAGGATAGCCTCCGATAGACTGGGTTATCTTGTCATTTCCAAAATAATAATTATTGAAATTATCAAAAGCTACTGTTGATAAGTATTGGAAAGGAATTATATTTTGATTCCCATTTTGACCCCAGCTGGCACGCAATTTGAAGAATTCCATCCAATTAGATGTCGACTCCATAAAAGGCTCGTTTGTTACAACCCATCCGGCAGAGAATGAAGGGAAATAGCCCCATCGCTTGTTAGGAGCAAAATTGGATGAGCCGTCAGCACGTATTATGGCTGTCGCCATATAAGTTTCTTTCAGGTTGTAATTAACACGTCCGAAGAAAGACGCCAGCCGCCCTTGGTCCCAAGGAGATCCAGTTATGCTGGTGCCAGAGGATGTTACACCTCCTGTATTAATTAAATAGGCATGTTTCCAAGATCCTGGGAATATAGAGTTTATATTAGTTATTCCCAGGTTTTCGCCCATACCCCATTTTTCTAACGACTGTCCGGCTAATGCTTCAAAAGAATGAACGTCGTTCAATTTGAATGAATAGCTTAGTGTATTCTCCCATGTCCAGCTATTTCCCTGACTTTGGGTTTGGTTTACCTGATCGCCGGCTTCGTTTGTTGTAGATAATTTGAATGCCGGTCTGTATTGGCGATAGCTGTTAGAGCTCATTTTGTAACCATAGCTACTTCTCAATTTCAAATTCTTTATCGGCTGTATTTCTACATATACATTGGCCTGTAGATTGTGAGTTTTAGATATATTGTGACCGCGGCGGTACTCCATATCGGCAATAGGATTAGCTGTTGCTCCATCAAGATTCCATCCATCAGCTAGTTTGCTATAGTAGTCATAGTATCCGCCATCGCTATTGTATACAGGCATAAGTGGATTTGCAACCACCATATTATGAACATCATTCCAGTATTGATTACCAATACCAATACCTGATTTCTCATTGTATGAATAAGTAACGTTCTCTCCAATCTTTATTACATCAAAACCACTTGCCTTTAGCAGGATATGATCTGAATTGATACGGAAGGTATAGCGGCTATAATTCGGAGCTACAGGTTTTCCAAATATTCCGTCTTGAGATGTGTATGAGAAACCCATAGAAAATTTGGATAATTCCGATCCTCCGGTCAGATTGAAAGCATGATTCTGAGTCAATGCATTCTTGTTGCGAATTTCTTCCAACCAGTTTGTTCCGTTCCATGTACCGTCCATAATTGCGTTATACTGATTGGGAACCAGAGCCGCAAAATCATAAGGATCATTACCTTCATTGAAACGAACTTCGTTCATAACGGTCATGTATTCTTTCGCATTAAGCAGCGATGGCATGCGGTATGCATTTTGCCAGCCGAAAAATGCATCGTAGGTTACTTGTATTTTACCTGCTTTCCCTTGTTTAGTTGTTATAAGGATAATACCATTAGCAGAACGCGAACCGTAGATAGCAGATGATGCAGCATCTTTCAGTACATCTATTGATTCGATATCTGCAGGATTGAGGTTGTTTATGTCACCTCCGGGAATATTGTCGATTACATACAAAGGAGCAGCATCGCCAACAGTTCCTAATCCACGGATATTTACTTTAAAACCTTCGCCCGGCATGCCTGATGTCTGGGTTATATTAACCCCTGGCGCCTGACTTTGTAATGCTTCCAAAGCACTTGTTGTACTCAATTTCTGAAGGTCATCTCCTTTTACCTGGAGGGTTGCACCAGTTACGAGTTTCTTTTTCTGAACACCGTAGCCGACAACTATAACTTCATCAAGATTTTGAGTGTCTTCTTTAAGTGTAACAGGGATTTCTTTTTTATTACCAACTGTAATTTCGTGAGGTATAAATCCGATATAAGAAAAAACGAGTACATTATTTTCGTTCTGTATCTTAATTGAATAATTTCCATCCATATCGGTAAGTGTGCCAATGGTTGTTCCTTTTATGGAAACACTTACACCAATCAGTGGTTCGCCTGTAACATCTTTTACAACACCGGTTATGGTCCGGCCTTCGGCTTGAGTAGATTCTTTTGTGCTCAGATCCGCACTTCTGGCAGAAACACAAGGAAGAACCATCAGTAGGAGTGCGATTACCAGCCCGGAAAGGGTTATAATCTTGGAGCGTGATCTAACATGGTTTAAATTTCTGATTTTCATATTACTAATATGTTTTTGTGAAACCTAGTATCCTACGTAATTGGATATGCCTAGGTTGAATTTTTTAAACAATTCGTACATTTTTTGAAGTGGTAGCCATTTTTATTAGGCAGAAGGGGTCAGTAACAATAAATTAATAAATTTTATAAGTTGTTCTATTCATTTATGATTCAAATTTTATGGTTAAACAATTTTGTCTTTTGTCAATGGTATTATAGTATTGCAAATATACTAGAGTAAAATGTGAAAACACAGATACTTTTTTATCCAATAATAATATTTTCTTTGCAAAAAAGCATCTAATTATTTTATCTGTGATATTTTAACCAAAATAACCCCAATAAATAAAGATAAAATATAAAAGAGGAATCAAGTCGTATAAGCTTCCTTGTATTTTTAACTAAATATCTATATTTAAATGTATTAAAATTAACTGGAGGGTTGGTTTAAATCTATATAGTATTGTATTATTGCGATAATCTTAATCATTATTTAATCGCTATATGTAGCTTATCGATTCTGATTATTCTAATTATGATAAAAAAGTATCACTATCTGATAATAAAATATCAACATATTATTGTTAGTATTGATAAATTTGCAATGTGTTTAGTCTCTACTATTTTAATCAGTAAGGAATCCACCAATAAACATATGTACATACATTTATATAAATATTAACATATTGCTTTTTTATCTTGTTTATTTAATGAAAGACTCTTTACCCTAAAACTAAATATAAAATAAACCATGAAACAACTCCTTTTATTTATAACCTTAACTTTCGCCCTCTTTTCTTGTCAGGAGAAAGAGCTTCCGAATGTATTTGTAAAACAAAAAAGTGGCCACTTTGTTGTCGGCGACTCGGCTTATTATTTTATTGGTACCAATTATTGGTATGGAGCTATCCTTGGTTCTACTGGGCAAGGCGGTAACCGCGAGCGTTTGCTTGAGGAGTTAGATTTCATGAAAGCAAAGGGTATAAATAATCTTCGTGTCCTTGTTGGGGCAGATGGCCCTGCCGGACAGGCGGTGAAGGTTATGCCGACTTTGCAAATTGAGCCGGGCGTATATAATGATACAATTTTTGATGGATTAGATTTTCTTCTTGCCGAAATGGAGAAGCGAAATATGTATGCGGTCCTTTATCTAAACAATAGTTGGGAATGGAGCGGAGGATATGGGCAGTATCTCAATTGGGCAGGAAAAGGCGATGTTCCCGAAGCCGGGGTGCAAGACTGGCCTGTGTTTGTTAACCATGTAGCGCAGTATGCCGATTGCGACAGTTGTAAGACATTATTCTTTAATCATGTAAAAAACGTAATCACGAGAACAAATAGATATACAGGCAAAAAATATACAGACGACACAGCCATCATGTCGTGGCAGGTGGGTAACGAGCCCCGTGCTTTCAGTGATTCGGGTAAACCTGCATTTGCGAAATGGCTAAAAGAGACTACGGCACTTATTCGCTCTTTAGATAACAATCATCTTATTTCGATAGGTAACGAAGGAACTAAAGGGACTGAGGAAGATATGAACCTCTTTGAAGAAATTCATGCTGATCCGAATGTAGATTATATAACAATACACATCTGGCCAAAAAACTGGAGCTGGATTGATATTACTCAGATTCCACAATCGGTGGATACAGCTATTATTCAAACAAACAAATACATTCAGGATCACTTGGTTGTAGCTAGGAAATTAAATAAACCTGTAGTAATTGAAGAATTTGGATTCCCACGCGATAATCATAAATATTCACTGGATGATCCTACAACAGCACGCGATAAATATTATGCAAACATATTTACACAAATAGATAAATCATCAGAAAATAAAGATATTCTAGCCGGTTGCAATTTTTGGGCATGGGGCGGTATCGGTCGTCCCCAACATACGTATTGGCAGCCGTGGGACGATTATGTAGGCGATCCGTCGCAAGAAGAACAAGGTTTAAATTCAGTATTTGACACCGATTCTACGATTAAAGTGATCAAGGAATATGCGAGTCAGATAAATAAAAATAGGTAGTATAAAGTACAAATAAAAAAGTAGAATAATGAACGAATTATTTAAAAAACGTCTGGAGACTGTTACTGCAGAATATGAGAGTTTGGTTACACTCAAAAATGCACCTGTATTACCAGGAAACGGGATCTATGAACGATATAAAAATCCCGTATTAACCGCAGGGCACGCCCCTGTATTCTGGAGATATGATTTATCTCCAGAAACGAATCCATACTTTATGGAGCGTTTTGGCATTAACGGCACATTCAATGCCGGAGCTATAAAATGGCAGGGCAAATACCTCATGGTTGTGCGTGTGGAAGGTAACGACCGGAAATCATTCTTTGCAATAGCCGAGAGTTCTAACGGTATAGATAACTTTCGATTTTGGGACTATCCTATTGTAATACCTGAAACTGCATATCTGGATACTAACGTATATGATATGCGTCTTACTGCGCACGAAGACGGGTGGATTTATGGTACTTTTTGCTCCGAACGCAAAGACCCTAAAGCCCCGAGTGGTGATTTATCGTCAGCGGTAGCCGCAGCAGGTATCGTGCGCACCAAAGATTTGAAAAATTGGGAACGTTTGCCGGACCTAAAGACCAATAGTCAACAAAGAAACGTAGTCTTACATCCCGAGTTTGTAGATGGTAAATATGCTTTATATACGCGTCCTCAGGATGGATTTATCGATGCCGGAAGCGGAGGCGGAATTGGCTGGGCGCTGGTAGATGATATGACAAACGCGGAGGTAAAAGAGGAAAAAATAATAAACTTCCGCTACTATCATACTATTAAAGAATTGAAAAATGGAGAGGGTCCTCATCCGATCAAAACATCGAAAGGATGGCTACATCTGGCACATGGAGTGCGTGCTTGTGCTGCCGGATTGAGATATGTTTTATATCTTTATCTCACCGATTTGGATCAACCTGACAGGTTGATTGCCGAACCGGCCGGGCATCTTATGGCTCCATTAGGCGAAGAGCGTGTTGGCGATGTTTCCAATGTGTTGTTTACCAATGGGTGGATTGCCGACGATGACGGGACCGTCTACATTTACTATGCATCATGCGATACTCGTATGCACGTTGCGGTTTCCTCTATCGATAGATTATTAGATTATTGTTTGAATACGAAGCCTGATGGATATCGTTCGGCTACGTCAGTTCAGACATTGACATCTTTAATAAAGAAAAACGAAATAATACGAAGTTAATAAGTATACGATTTACCATGAATAATACAGATAAAGTAACATTAAGAGAAAAAGTCGGATATGGCTTGGGTGATGCCGCTTCTTCCATGTTTTGGAAGTTGTTCGGTATGTATCTGATGTTTTTCTATACCGATATATTTGGTATAGATGCCGCCATAGTTGGAACCATGTTTCTGGTAACGCGCATTTGGGATTCACTTTTCGATCCTGTGGTAGGTGTTATTAGTGATCGTACCGAAACTAAATGGGGAAAATTCAGACCTTATTTGTTATGGGTCGCTATCCCTTTTGGCGTATTGGGTGTACTTACATTTACGACGCCCGACCTGTCTGTATCTGGTAAAATTGTATATGCTTATATCACATATTCGTTGATGATGATGATTTACTCACTCATCAATGTTCCGTATGCCTCTTTATTAGGCGTTATGTCGTCCGACCCCAAAGAGCGGACAGCATTATCTTCTTATCGTATGATTTTTGCGTTTGGAGGAAGTATTTTAGCACTGTTGTTGATCGAACCCTTAGTCCAATTTTTCAGTACCCAAGGCGATACTGTCAATTTGACTTTTGGTTGGTCAATGTCGGCGGTTGTATTTGCTGTTATTGCCGTAGGATTCTTTCTGTGTACTTTCCTTTGGACCAAGGAACGGGTTCGTCCGATTAAAGAAACAGGCAATTCACTTAAAGAAGATGTAGGCGATTTATTTAAGAATAAGCCTTGGTGGATATTGCTTGGAGCTGGTATTGCAGCTTTAATTTTCAACTCGATTCGTGATGGTGCGGCAGTCTATTATTTTAAATATTATGCTACTGTTTCTGATACATTCGATTTGGGTATCTTGGGTTCTGCATTATCATTAACGACTCTTTATTTGGTATTAGGGCAAGGTGCAAATATACTGGGAATTCTTTTTGTAACACCTATCTCTAATCGTATAGGAAAAAAGAAAACCTATCTTTTTGCGATGGTCTTCGCTACTATATTCAGTATTCTGTTCTACTTTGTAGAGAAAGACAATATCATTCTTATGCTTGCATTACAAATATTGATTAGTGCTTGCGCAGGAAGTATATTCCCGTTATTATGGTCGATGTATGCTGATATTGCTGACTACTCAGAATGGAAAACGGGGCGTCGAGCTACAGGGTTGATATTCTCGTCATCATCCATGTCTCAAAAATTTGGTTGGTCTATTGGTGGAGCATTAACAGGATGGCTGTTGGCTTATTTCGGTTTTAAGGCAAATGTAGTTCAGTCAGCCGAGGCACAAGAAGGAATACGCATGATGTTGAGTTTCTTGCCTGCAATAGGAACGGTCCTGTCTGTATTATTTATCTCGATGTATCCACTTACTGAAAGTAAACTAGGTGAAATTACGTCAGAATTAGCAACCAAAAGAAATGAGAAACAATGATGGAAGGTTTTCAAAAAGAACTGATAGATAATATATTATCTTTTTGGATAGAGAAGATGAGAGACGAAGTAGGTGGCGGTTTTTATGGTCGTATAGATGGTCATGAGAATCTACATGCAGAAGCTAATAAAGGCGCTATTCTCAATACACGCATATTATGGACATTTTCTGCCGCTTATCGTATTCTTAAGAAAGAAGAATATTTGGAGATGGCTCAACGAGCTTTCGATTATATAAAAGAACATTTTATAGATAAAACCTTCGGAGGTGTTTATTGGGAACTGGATCATAAAGGGAGTCCTGTAAATACAAAAAAACAGGTTTATGCTCAAGGGTTCGCTTTGTACGGATTCTCCGAGTTTTATAGAGCTACGGGTAATACAGAAGCATTTGAATTGGCGAAAGAATTCTTTTTTCTTATCGAAAAATGCTGTGATACCAATCTGGGTGGCTATTTTGAAGCGTATACCCAAGATTGGAAGCCGATAGACGACATGCGATTGAGCGATAAAGATGCGAATGAGAAGAAAACAATGAATACGCATTTACATGTATTAGAACCTTACACCAATCTTTGTCGTGTATGGGACGATTTCCGATTGAAAGATGCTCAACGCAGGTTGATAGATATATTCACAGAGAAAATATTAGATAAAAAATCAAATCACCTCAATCTGTTCTTCGACGAGGAATGGAATGTAAAATCTACGGCAGTTTCTTATGGGCACGACATTGAAGCGTCGTGGCTCTTGTTCGAGGTAGCGGAGGTATTAGGCGATAAAGAATTAATAGAAAAGATAAAAACGTTATCTCTGAAAATAGCAGATGCTGCATCCGAAGGACTGGAAGCCGATGGCAGTATGGTCTACGAAAAAGAAGGTTCTCACACCGATGGTGAACGTCATTGGTGGGTACAAGCTGAGTCTGTAGTAGGGTATATGTACGCATATAAAAATTCAAACGATGTAACCTATCGGGAAAAAGCTGCTAAAGCATGGGAGTACATAAAAAATCAGCTGATTGATTATGAACAGGGCGAGTGGTATTGGAGCCGATTGGCAGATAGCTCACTCAATCGTAAAGATGACAAAGCAGGGTTCTGGAAATGCCCTTATCACAATGGGCGTATGTGTATGGAGATGATCGAACATTTTAATTGTAGATAATAAATCAAATAAAATAACCATGAAAAAAACGTTGATAATAATGGCAACAACCCTAGGTATAGTATCGGTCGCACAAGCCCAAAACAATAAAGATATAGATAAGCAAGCCGCACAAATAGTTTCGCAAATGACACTGGCCGAAAAAATCGGGCAAATGACGCAGGTAAGTATCGATGCAGTATGTAAAGGAGCGGACACACCCCCGACAAGCACATTGCAATTAGACATGGATAAATTGCGTGATGCAGTTCTCAATTATCATGTGGGTTCCATCTTGAATTCACCCAACACACGAGCACGTACCGCTCAGTGGTGGACTGAAATAATTGCTCAAATACAAGAAGTGGCAATGAAGGAAACTCGTGTTAAAGTTCCTATCATTTATGGATTGGATCAGATACATGGAGCGACATATACCGCAGGTTCGACAATGTTCCCTCAGGAGATAACTTTGGCCGCTTCGTGGAATCCTGCCCATGCTCGTAAAATGGGGGAAGTAACGGCTTATGAAACTCGTGCAAGCAATGTTCCATGGAATTTCTCTCCTGTATTGGATTTGGGTATAGACCCACGTTTTCCACGGCAATATGAAGGATTTGGAGAAGATCCTTATATCGGTTCGGTATTCGGATATGAGCTGATAAAAGGATATGAGGGTGATGATAACAACATTGCTAATCCTACCAAATTAGCCGCTTGTATGAAGCATTTCATAGGTTACTCTGCTCCAATAAGTGGAAAAGATCGTACACCGGCATACATCCCTAAATCGGTGCTGTTAGAATATCATGTACCTGCTTTTCAGGCAGCCATTGATGCAGGAGTGCATACTGTAATGATAAACTCAGGTATTATTAATAACGAGCCTGTTCATGCCAGTTACGATTTGCTGACAACATTGCTCAGAGACGAAATGGGCTTCAAAGGAATGATTGTAACTGACTGGGAAGATATCAATAAGCTTTATACCCGAGACAGATTGGCTACCAGCATCAAAGAATCGGTAAAACTTGCTATTAATGCAGGTATAGATATGTCGATGGTTCCTTACGACTATAAAGAATTTTGTACCGTATTGACCGAACTGGTCAATGAAGGAGAAGTTCCGATGTCACGTATAGATGATGCCGCTACACGTATTGTTGTTCTTAAATTGAAACTGGATTTATTTAATACGCCGAATACATACTCGAAAGATTATCCTGAATTCGGTTCACAGGCATTTCGTAAAGCATCGTACGATGCTGCCGCAGATGCAATTACGCTGTTGAAGAATGATAATAATATCCTACCTTTAAAGAAGGGTGCTAAAATATTGGTGACAGGTCCTAATGCTGTAAGCAAACGATCATTAAACGGTGGATGGACATTCTCGTGGCAAGGGGAGAAAATAGATGAATTTGCAAGCGAATATAATAATATTCTGGATGCGATGAAATTGAAATTCGGAAAAGAAAATGTTGCATATATTCCCGGTGTAAGCTATACAGATGCGGTGGAATATGCCACCGAATACAAGAATCAATTTGACGAAGCGATAGCTGCTGCAAAAGACGTAGATTATGTAGTATTATGTTTAGGCGAAAACTCATATTGCGAAAAACCCGGTGATTTGGATGATCTTTATCTCAATGACTTGCAGACCGAACTGGCAAAAGAGATGCTTAAAACCGGCAAAAAAGTAATTCTTGTGTTAAGCGAAGGTCGTCCACGTGTTATATCTAAAATTTCGTCGAAAGTAGACGCTATTGTTCAAACATACCTGCCCGGATTATATGGCGCAGATGCTCTGGCAGATATATTGATAGGTAATGTTAACCCGTCGGGAAAACTGCCTTATACTTATCCGGCATTTCCTAACTCACTAGTTCCTTATTTCCATAAACATTCCGAAGAGCAAAAGAAAAGTGAAGGCGTATACAATTATGAAGGAGACTTTAATCCCGAATTTCATTTTGGATATGGCCTTGGCTATACAACATTCTCTTATTCGAATCTGAAAATAGATAAGAAACAATTGGCTAAAGATTCACAGGAAGATATCACCCTATCCATTGATATTACAAATACAGGAAAAAGAGAAGGTAAAGAAGTTGTACAGCTTTATTCGAGTGATCTTTTTGCTTCATTAATCCCAGATACCAAAAGATTACGCCGATTCGAAAAAATATCGCTGAAAGCGGGAGAGACTAAAACGGTAACTTTCAAAATCAAGTTAAAAGACCTGTCATTTATCAATATGGAAAATAAACGTGTTGTTGAACCCGGCGATTTTGAATTGCAAGTAGGATCGTCTTCAAACGATATAAAAGAGAAAGTTTTATTTACGGTTTTATAAACATATTATAATTCGCCATGAAAAACGTTTGCCTTTTTATACTATTGTTTTGTTTACCTATCTTATCGATCAAGGCTTCTGGTATTGTATTGGTTGACAAACAAGCCACAGCAGAAACATACGCATTGTTTTGTAATCTGAAGAAACTACAAACTGAAGGTAAAGTTGCCTTTGGTCATCAGGATGCTACGCTCTATGGTCGTACGTGGGTAGGCGATAAAGACAGAAGTGATATAAAAGATGTAGTTGGTGATCATCCTGCACTTTTAGGTTTGGATTTCGAAGCTGTAACAAATACCACATCGCCTAATTATCCTGCAATAGAGAATAAGTTAGTCACAGCAGTAAAAGATTTTTATCGTAAGGGAGGCATTATTACTTTTGCATGGCACGCAAGAAATCCGGCAAACGATGGTAGTTTCTATTGGGAAAAAGATCCGATAAAAGTTGTATCCGATATATTACCCGGAGGAAAATATCATGATAAATATAAAGAATATCTGAAAGCCATAGCAGATATATCGTCAAAATTCAAAGGAGATAATGGAGAGCTTATCCCTGTTATTTTCCGTCCATATCACGAATTTGACGGTGATTGGTTCTGGTGGGGAAAGGGGCATTGTACCAAAGATGAATTTGTTTCTTTATGGAAATTTACCGTTGATTATCTGAAGGGCGACCTAAAAGTTCACAATTTTCTATATGCTTTCTCTCCCGACTGCAAGTTTTCCACGGAAGCCGAATTTTTGGATTATTATCCCGGCGACGATTATGTTGATATCGTAGGTATGGATAACTATTGGGATTTCAGACCCGATGGAGCGAATAATCCGGCGTTGGCAGAGGCAAAATTGCAAATAGTATCGGATGTAGCAATCAAAAGGAATAAAATAGCGGCGCTTACCGAAACAGGATTGGAAAGTATACCCGATGCTACATGGTTTACGCAAACACTCTTACCTATTTTGCAACGGGTAAAAGTAGCCTATGCACTGGTATGGCGTAATGCAAGCGATTCGCCGACTCATTATTATGCACCGACAATAGGGCATCCTGCGGCAGACGATTTCAGAAAATTCTATGAAGAACCGAATATCTTATTCCAATCAGAACTTCCGAATATGTATAAATGTAAGTAATAACCTAAAATAAATCCAAATGAAAAAAAGCATAGTATTGATGTTTGTCGTATTTACAAGCCTTCTTTCTTGTAACCCGAAGGCAGAGGATGTGACTCCTCAGAAGTTACCAATAGATAAAGAGGCTACAGCAGGAACAGTAAAACTTTACAATACCCTTTTCGAACGCTTAGATAAAGGTATTATGGTAGCCCATCAGGATGCATTGGCTTACGGGCATTCTTGGTACAAAGAGAATGGCCGTTCGGATGTAAAAGATGTGACAGGAGATTATCCTGCCGTTATAGGTTGGGAATTAGGACATGTAGAAATAGGAGCAGCGTTTAACCTCGATTCTATCTATTTCTCAGATATGAAGCGGTATATAAAAGAAACACATGACAGAGGTGGTATTACAACCGTGAGTTGGCATGGTGATAATATTGTAACAGGTAATACAGCATGGGATTGTGCACAAGATTCGGTTGTGAAATCTATTCTTCCCGGAGGATCGAATCATGTTAAATATATGACATGGTTAGATCGCGTAGGAGATTTTTTCCTTGATCTGAAAGCAAGTGATGGGACACAAATTCCTGTTGTTTTCCGTATGTATCATGAACATACAGGAGCTTGGTTCTGGTGGGGCAGTAAACAATGTACTCCCGATGAATATAAACAACTATGGGTGATGACAGTAAACCATTTGCGAAATAAAAAAAATGTGCATAACTTGCTATACTCTTATTCCCCATCCGAGACAAAAGATGAGGTTGAATATCTGGAGCGTTATCCGGGTGACGACTATGTCGATATCGTGGCATTCGATAGTTATGTACCGGGAAAAACTGCTGAAGATATTCAATACTATAAAGAAGCCTTGGAGCGTAATCTGAATACGGTAACTACTTACGCTGCGAAAGCCGATAAGATTGCAACTATCGGAGAAACAGGGATGGAAAGTATTCCTGATTCTACTTATTTTACACAGGTAGTATATCCGATAATCAGCAAGTATAGAATATCGTGGGTGCTATTCTGGCGTAATGCTTGGGAAAAAGATAAACCGAATCATTTCTATATTCCATTCGAAGGACATCCTGCGGCAAATGATTTCAGAGAATTTGTAGCAAAGCCCAACATTTTGATGAATAATGATATACAAAAATAATAATTGAACATGATGAAGTTTAAAACAGTTATTTTTTCAGCATTTCTACTTTTGGGAATGACAGTAAATGCCCAGAAGAATGTTTCGTTATCTTCTCCTGACGGCAAGTTGAAAACAAATATTGAAGTTGGTGATGCAATCAAATACTCCATTACACACAATGGAGATAAGATTATCGAACCGTCTGCTATCTCGATGACTTTGGTTGGCGGTAAAAGCTTTGGTATTAAATCTAAATTGTCAAAAGTCAGTAATAATTCCAATAAAGGAGTGATACCTTCTCCTTTGTATAAGAAAAGTCAGGTAACAGACAACTATAATGAAGTGACCTTAGCTTTTAAAGAAAACTTTAAACTCGTATTCCGTGCCTACAACGAGGGGGTTGCCTATCGTTTTATTGCAACGGAAAAGGCTCCGTTCGTAGTAGAGAAAGAAGATGCGAATTTTAATTTTGCAGATGATAAAATGGCTTACATCCCTTATGTGAGAGATAGAGGTACTATCGAACAACAATTTTTCAACTCGTTCGAAAATATATATGCAGTTAAAAAGCTTTCCCAATGGGAACCTGATCGATTGGCGTTTTTGCCGATACTTATAGATGCTCCTAATGGAAAAAAAGTATGTATCACCGAAGCCGATCTGATGAGTTATCCGGGTATGTACCTGATCAAAGATAATGCATCGAATGGATTGAATGGAGTTTTCGCTCCTTATCCCAAAAAGATAGAGCAGGGTGGTCATAATATGCTGCAAGGATTGGTGAAATCAAGTGAACCTTATATTGCAAAATGTGAGGCAAATACATCGTTCCCGTGGCGTGTGATTACAGTATCCGAAAAAGATGCCGACTTATTAAATAATGATATGGTTTACAGATTGGCAACACCATCTCAAGTAGCTGACATATCGTGGATAAAACCCGGTAAAGTAGCTTGGGACTGGTGGAACGACTGGAATCTGTTTGATGTTGACTTCAAAGCCGGAATAAATAATGAAACTTATAAGTATTATATTGATTTTGCTTCTAAACATAATATTGAATATGTGATACTCGACGAGGGCTGGGCAGTAAATCTTGAGGCCGACCTATTTAAAGTAATACCCGAAATAGATTTGAAAGAACTTGTTGCATATGCCGATCAGCGCAACGTGAAACTCATTCTTTGGGCTGGTTACCTTGCTTTCGATAAAGATATAGAAGGCATTTGCAAGCATTATTCCGAAATGGGAATAAAAGGCTTTAAGGTAGACTTTATGGATAGAGATGATCAGCCGATGGTTGATTTTCATCGCAGAAGTGCCGAGATTGCAGCGAAGTATCATATAATGCTCGATTTTCATGGAACATATAAGCCGACAGGACTTCACCGCACTTATCCGAATGTAATCAATTACGAAGGTGTAAACGGTTTAGAGCAATTGAAGTGGGCTTCCGATACGCTCGATCAGGTGACTTACGATGTTACAATGCCGTTTATCAGAATGCTTGCGGGTCCTATCGATTATACACAAGGTGCTATGCGCAATGCGTCAAGAGGAAATTTTCGCCCTGTTAATAGCGAAGCTATGAGCCAAGGTACACGCTGTCATCAGTTAGCCGAATATATTATATTCGAGTCGCCGTTGAATATGTTGTGCGATAACCCCTCTAACTATATGAGAGAAAAAGAATGTACAGAATTTATTGCTGTTGTTCCGACAGTTTGGGATAATACTGTCGCTTTGGATAGTGAAATAGGAAAATACGTTTCTATTGCTCGTCAAAAAGGTGATGATTGGTACGTCGGAGTATTGAATAATTGGGATGACAGGACATTGACTCTCGATCTTTCTTTCTTAGATGGAAATGGGTACAAAGCAGAAATATTTAAAGATGGAGTAAATGCCAATCGTGCAGCCAGAGATTATAAGCGTGAAGTGATCGATCTTCCTGCAAACAAAAAACTCGATGTCAAATTGGCCTCGGGAGGAGGGTATGTAGTGAAGATATCTAAATAAGAGTTTTAGTTATAATTATATTAATTGAACCACATTTACTGATATTTTAATTCCAGTAAATGTGGTTTAGTTGTTATATCGTTTTCTACAATTATTTTTATCAAATGCGGTCTCTCTTAAATAAAAACTCTTTATATTCATATCTTGTTATTTCAAAGTGAAACCAGTAAGGTTGATCATTGCCGGACTGAGGATAAATGCTCTAAAAGATTATCAATATGATAAGAAAACTGTTAAGCTACGTTAGTTTGCAAGGCGAAATCGAAGATTATGACGTGATTCATGAGTCGATAAAGAGTGGTATTGTTTTTAAAGGGACTAATCTTTGGATACTTGTATTCGCAATTATTATAGCCTCAGTTGGTCTTAACGTTAATTCTACTGCGGTAATAATTGGCGCGATGCTTATATCTCCCTTAATGGGTCCGATAAACGGAATGGGGTATAGCATTGCTATTTATGATTTTAGTTTATTCAAACAATCGATAAAGAATTTCTTTTTTGCTATTTTGGCAAGTTTAACTGCATCGACCATTTATTTTGCCATAACACCTATGTCTACAGCTCAGTCGGAACTATTGGCGAGAACTACACCTACGATTTACGATGTATTGATTGCCTTATTTGGTGGATTGGCAGGGATAATAGCTATCAGCAGTAAGCAAAAAGGTAATGTTATTCCTGGTGTTGCTATTGCAACGGCACTGATGCCCCCTTTGTGTACTGCGGGATATGGATTGGCAACCGCACAATTTACATTTTTTTATGGTGCATTTTACCTATTTACGATTAATACTGTTTGTATAGCTATATCCTCTGTTGCAGTATCTCAGTTTCTAAAATTTCCTATACGCTCTAATATTACTGATGGGCGGAAAAAAAGAATTAATCAGCTAATATCGGTTGTGTTGGCAATAACTATCTTACCGAGTATTTATCTTGGCTATAAGCTCGTTCAGGACGAAAAATTCAATATAAATGCGACGAAATATGCTGAAAGTATCAGTATATATAAGGGGAACTATTTATTAAGAAATAAGATAAATCCAACTAAAAAAGAAATCACCCTTATTTATGGAGGTACATCGCTTGTTGAAGAGGATAAGGAAATGATTATTGCCAGAGCAAAAGACTTCTCTTTAGATAAAGCAACTATTAATATTCAACAAGGCCTTTCATTTGAAATCGATCGTACTGATAGAGACAAGTCACAATCGGAAGAGAATGTTTTGAAACAAGAAATAAATCGTTTATCTATCACCCTGAAAAATCAGCAACTGAAGGAAGATAGTATCAAGAAGAAGCTCACTATAGGGAGGCAGTTGCTGGTAGAGATAAAACCTCTTTTCCCTCAAATAGAAGGATGTTCGTACTCCGAGGCATTACTGTATGCAAATGATACAGTATCGACACCCGATAAAGTGAACATGATTACTTTTTCGACGGAAAGAGAATTAAGTATAAAAGATCGGGAGAGGATTGAAAATTGGCTTACAAAAAGACTAGGTACTAATCAATTGAAAATATTTTATGAGAAGGTTCATAAATAATTGATGTTTCTGTCGAACACATGTTAAATAGAATAAGGGCATTCAAAAAATGAGTGCCCTTATTTTCCGAATAACTTATGTCTTCGGAGGAGAAAAAGTATCTATTATCATATAACACTACTGCTATTTTAAGTCTACAGATGCAGAATAGGGCCTGTCTTTTGGCAAAACACCCCACGATTTATTTGGTTTATTTTCCATTTTATATTGTATTGTACCTCCATTAGTTAACTCTTCATAGGTCAGCCATGTGCGGGTAAACGGTTTTCCATTTAGGCTGGCAGATTGAATATATCTGTTATCCAATGTGTTTCCTTGGGCATCTATCACCAATGTTTTACCATTCTCAAGATGGATCGTCATTTTAGGGAAAATAGGAGATCCTATCACATATTGATCTGTTCCTGGGCATACCGAATATAATCCCATGGCACTTATAGCGTACCACGATGATGTTTGTCCCTGATCTTCGTCACCGGGATAGCCATTTGGTCCCGAAGCATAAAGTTTGCTCATTACTTCACGAGCCCAATATTGGGTTTTCCAAGGTTCACCGGCATAATTATACAGATAGATCATATGCTGAATAGGTTGATTTCCATGAGCATATTGCCCCATGTTTATCATTTCCATTTCAGCCATCTCGTGAATTACTCGCCCGTATGTTCCCACTTTAAATGTGTTGGGTACGGAGAATACAGAATCGAGTTTGGCGACAAAGTTCTTATCGCCATTCATCAGATTGATCAACCCTTGTACATCGTGGAATACCGACCAATGATAATGCCATGCAGAGCCTTCTGTGTATGGACCACCCCATTCAGTAGGATCGAAATTGCCTACCCATTTGCCATCTTTCTGGCGCCCTTGCATAAAACGGGTCGCAGGATTATATACATTTTTATAATTGTATATCTGACGTTTGAAGATAGTTTCATAGAAATCATTTCCCGATATTTTAGCTACCTGCATAGCGCAGAAATCATCGTAACAGAATTCGAGCGTTTTTGCTACAGCTTCGTGATAATCGGGAGAAGGAATATATCCCATTGTGAAATATTCTTTCCAGCCATCACGACCATTCGATGGTCCATGAGGACCCTTGTTAGTAGCCTCGTGATACATTGCTTCCAATGCTTTCGTCGTATCGAAATTACGCATACCTTTTGCATAAGCATCGGCAATAAGCGAAGCAGCATGATTCCCTACCATTCCGCAACTATGACCGGGGAACGACCACGAAGGCAACCATCCGCTCTGATCGTAAGCATCTAAAAGCGATTGTACATATCGTTCGTGCATTTCGGGATGTAGCAGTATATTCAATGGAAACTGAGCACGGAATGTATCCCAGAATCCGTTGTCGGTGTACATATATCCGTTATGAAGCTTGCCATCATAAGGACTGTAATAAATCGGTTTATCATTCGTATCATATTCAAAAAACTGGCGGGGAAATAACATCGAGCGGAAAAAACAAGAATAGAATGTTGCTTTCTCTTCTTCGGTTCCACCCTCTACCTCTACTTTACCTAATTGCTTATTCCATGCACTTTGGGCTAATTGTTTCGCCTCTTCGAGGCTTTCAAGTCCGGCAAGTTCTTTTTGAAAATTGAGTTCTGCTTGCTCAAGACTGATAAACGATGAAACAACTTTAGCTTCGACGGTTGCTCCTTCTTTGAACTGAATATAAGCTCCTGCATATTCCCCAAAGTAGTCTTTACTATTCTTAGAAATACTGCCTGACTTTCCGTCCCAAGTACCGCAAGATGTAAAAGGCTGATTGAACTTTATCACGAAGTAATTCGCAAAATTTCTGGGTGCCGAATGATTTGCATTCTTACAATAACCAACTATTTTTTGCTCGTCAGGATAGATGCGTACCATGCTACCACCGCTATTTCCGTCTACTACAACATACGAATCTTTTCCCTGTGGAAATGCGAAACGGAAATAAACACCGCGTTCAGTAGGTGACATTTCGGTCGTTATCTGATTGTCGAAAGTAACTTTGTAATAATGGGGTTTTGCAACTTCATTATCATGACTGAAACGTAGCGCACGACTAAATTGATCGACTACTAGCTTACCCGATACAGGCATCAGCGAGAATGCTGCATAGTCGTTCGTCCACGAGCTACACTGATGTGTTTGTCTGAATCCTCTGATCGAGTCTTTGAAGTGCTGATAAATCCATCCGTCACGATTCACTCCTGTTTGTGGTGTCCAGAAATTCATACCCCATGGCATAGCTGTTGTCGGGTATGTGTTTCCTCTGGTCAGTTCAAACTTAGAATTTGTTCCTTGCAGGGTATTTACATAGTTTGCAAAATCCTTTTCAACGGCTTGCAGTTGGCTGCTGCCAATCAATAAGACCAGCAGCAGTTTACTTGTATTTTTTAATATATTGTTCATCACCGATTACCATTTAAGTGAAATATTTGTACCATCAGGGTCGTTTTCGAATGTAAGTAAGCATGTTTTACTTTTTTCGTCCCAAGTCCATTTGGTATCCTTAAGCTCCGTTCCCTGCTTGTCGGTCATTGTACAAGCCGATGGAGCAGAAGGTAATAATATACGCATAACATTAGTTGTATTCAGTGGACTTTTGGAAACAAAAGAGTAATCTTTCTTCCCGACTTTTTCTTCATACACACGGCTTGCAGCGGCTAATACCTGCGGCTTGCTCTTATCGGGTACACGATTGATATTGAAAAGGTATGCCTGCTCGCCGGGTAGTATTATCTTTTCGGTCAATATAGGCAATTGAGGATCGAACAAGTCTATAAACATACCTTTTGCAGTATATGGATTGTTGCTCACACTTTCGTCCATTACCGCAATCAGGTCGTAAGGCCCTCTTTCGAGATAAAGATTATTTTTGAACTCCAATGTGCCGGCTTTGGCTTTTTGCTCATACATACGTTTTACAACATCGACCAGTGCTGCGTCTTTATTCGGTGATAATACAAATTCTTTAGGGTCTTGGCGTAATATATATACCGTTCCTTTTCCATAGGTATATTCACCTTCTTTAGGAGAATTGCTTATGCCCATTTTTTCAAACAGGTGATCGGATGCAACAGCGTATTTCTTATCCTCCGTATTCCACCATTCCTGTACTGTCTGGAATGGATCATTGTCGCGCCCACTATAAACAAGTACACCACCTCCTTTAACCCAGTCGGCCAAATAATCATGCGCATCGGGCGAAAGAGGTTTCATATTAGAGTATGTCATTAATAAGACTTTCGTATCTTTCAATGTTTCGATATAGGATACATTCTCTACATGTACAATCTTCACGGGAATACCTCGTTTGAGGAAAGGCAATGCCTGGCCATAGAAATTAGATAGTTGAGGATCCTCATATCCTTTATGAGTAGGGAATCGCTGAAACATAAGAGAATTACCCATTAAGACACTAATACCTTCCGAACCGCTTACTTTGTTATCGGATAATGGCATATGATTCAGTGTATTAATCATAACCTGCATTTGAGTAGAATAATGGCGAGGTATATTTGCTTTTTCTTCGCTGTTTGCACTCACCCTATACAGACCTTCATAGATGCGATCGGGCCAAGGCATCACTTCATAATCGGCAATCTGAGGATATAATAATTGGGCTGTAAATGTCGCCTGATAATTCTTTTTATAGTCTACCCAATCGCGAGGCCAATCTTCAATAGGATCGGTCAAAAAGAATATCTTGCGTCCCGTAGGGGCTGTCATAGATTCCATTGAACCGTATTCGAGAAATGCTGTTTCAAATACACGTTCTTTTGCTTTTCCGTTGAAATAGGTCGGTTCACGTGAAGTACCTGTCCACACTTGACCAATATATCCATCTACACAAGGTAGGGATGCTAAGCTGGCTTCGGGACTAACTATCTGCCACTGAGAGTAGTTTACTAACGAGTGAGTCGGGATATAGCAGCGAACATCCATTCCTTTGCTTTTTCCGTACTCTTTAGCATAAGTAAATACTTCATTCAATGCATTGTAATACAAATGATATTTTAATTTATTTGCGAGATATGTATTTTCGGGCGATTCATGCTGAGGTCTCCAGTCGAATCCATAAAATTTCTTCCATTCTCTTTTAAATGCTTCGCTATATCCTGCCCTTGCCCAAAACTCGGGCTCTTCCATATATATAGCATCGATACCGGCATCTATTACACGTTTTACGTGTTTCTCTTTCATATATTTCAAGAAATTTTCGGTAGGGACAATGTATGGAACCATGTGTCCATGCCAGATGGTATCACCATCTTGTTCCACCTGTCCTTCATCGAGATGCATTTTACCATCCCATTTTCCGGTAAAATAGTCTTGATATTCGCCCCAGGCTATACCTGTCATGAAGTGTGTTGTATAACCTCTGTCGCGCCAGGATTGTACACGCTGCTCAAAGGTCATATCTTTTCTGTCTCCTGCACCATATACAATGGCGACATCGGCTCTGACATCGGTTACGGGTTTCCACGGACCTGCTGTTTGAAAGGCTGTCTTTTCCAGATTGGTAACATCGACTTTGGCTTCGGGCTTTTGGTTGTTACATCCCGGTAGGATAACCAGCCCAAGAAGTAAGCATGCAATAGTGCAATTAGCTATTTTCTTCATTGATAATAAGATTTTAAGGTTTAAGCGTATCGAACGCCAAGATAATAAAAAAGGCTCCTCCAGTGTTAAGGAGCCTTTCTATTTTAACTAAAACTCACATTTAAGGGATCGGTACAGTCTTGGGTTCGTTATAGTTATAACGTTTCGATCCTTCTACATTATAATCGATACGGGCACCTACTCTTACATAATAAGTCCTCGCTTTAGAAAACTCACCTGTGGTTGTAAGTGTTATTGTTTTTCCAAGAGAATTGTTAGCATCGTCGCCGCTTAATTTTGTTATATAGCGGTTGTCGTAGTTGTTGTCTCCAACGTAAGGGCTCGATGAATTGATGAAAAGAACAATGTCCGATACATTCTGATGATATTTTGCATTTGCAGTCCCTCTGGTTACTTTGACCTGAATGGTAATACTGCCATTCGAGTTAACAACCGGTTCACCAACCCATTCGATATTCAGGAATGGCTCTACTTCAAATTTCAGATCGACAGATCCTTTGATTTCTAACGTGCGACTTTCGTCCAGTATCGTATTACCCTCATCATCTTTTTGCACCAGTGGCACGAAAGCCCCTTGTGGAACAACATTGTAAGTTCCTTTGAAAATTTTCGTATTATTGAAGGTTCCGTCTTGTTTACAATAGAAATAGTAAGGCGTAGGGTTATCACTCCAACTATATTCCATTAGTTTTAGCCTAATACCTGCGTCACTAACTTCTGTTTGCATTGGTTTCATCGTATTCTTGTCGATAACCTCCCCTTTCAATGTTTCTTGCGGTTCGTCATAATTATCGATATCAGTACTACACGAGTAACCGGCGAACAGCAGGATACAACAAGATAAATAATATAGTATTTTTTTCATTTTATTGTGCTTTTTATCTGTTAAACTGCCTATACAAAACATGTCTTGATTGTAAAATGCAGCCATAAATATTTCACTTTACTTAATAGCCAGAATTCTGTACTATATTAGGACTCTTCGTAATTTCACCATCCGATATTTTTTGATAATACCATCTGGAATCCCAGTTATAAACACTATTCAATTCATCGTAACGATCGTCAAAGAACCATTTTCCATTATTTTCTGCATAAAATGACATCAAAATTCGATAGGTAGTTGCGTTTTGTTCCTTGTCGAGCAATCTCCAGCGTTTCAAATCCCACCAGATTTTATTTTCAAATCCGAGTTCTTTTCTTCTTTCTTTGCGCACGATATCAATAGAATTCAATGCAGTTTTACTTGTCAGCATATCGGCTCCGGCTCTTTCTCTTATGTCATTGATACATTTATAAGCATCACCTTGATAATCTGCGTCACCTTTCCCTGCCAGATATAATTCGTAAGCAGCTTCTGCACGGTTTAGTAATATTTCGGCATAACGTAATTCTATCCATGTCTGATCCGATCTGTTTTCTACTACCTGTGCAGCAGGCATAGACGGATTCATCCATTTACGGATCGAGAAGCCGGAAAGTGCTTGCACTGTGTGACTATAAAAGCATCCGCTTCTTCCTGCTGCATTCATTTGTTTGCCGTTCGGCAATGTTCTTACAACTTGTGTTTCGGGAGTCGCAGATGTAACAAGCAGACTCTTGCTCGATGTGTTTTCATAGCGATCTTTTGTTCCGGGAGAAAGCAGAGGAGCTATTCCACCATTTACTTCACCTATATAGATTCCACGCCAGATTTCAACAGTCTGATCTTTGAACACATCGCCCGGAAAGATAACAGTTGCTCTTAAGCGTGGTTCAGCATTGGCAAAGAAATCCATTTGTTTGTCGTACATCTTATATTTGCCATTTGTATCATATACATCGATCTTACCATCTGCTTTTTTAGGCAGACCATCAAACATTTCAACAAACTCGAGTGTCGGATTCACTTCCGATGAATATCCGCCTACCATATATTGATAAGGAATATTGTAAACATCATATCCATGCACCGATTCAGGATAAACATATTGTCTGACAAAAATATTCTCCTGACTTTTGGCAGAGAAAAATAATTCGGTGTAATTCTGATATTGGGCTTCTTTGTCATCAGCTTTCCAGCTATCCTTGTACAAAGAATAATGTCCTTCTACTAATTTAGCTGCATCGTAACTTAATTTAAAATAGTCGGCTGCTTTATCGGCTGGTATACCGCATAAACGGTTGTTGCTCTTATCGAACAGGCTAACCTGATTATATTTTGCAATAGAACCCGCAAAAAGCATTGCTCTCGATTTAAAACCTGCTGCTGCATATTTGTTAGCGCGACCAACCTGATTTGTTTCAGGTAGAATTGAATATGCTTTATCGAAGTCTTCTGCAATCTTATTGTATGTTGCTTCTTCCGAAGAACGAGGAACCTGAAGTTCTTCGATGCTTTGCTCCGGATACTTCAATATATTGTCGACAAGAGGCACTCCGCCATAGCGTTTTGCTAGGGCAAAATAAGTAGCTCCCCTTACAAAATAAGCTTCGCCGGTCCATGTGTTTACTTGATCTTCCGAGAAGTTGGATGCGTATGTAGGTAAGGTTTCGATAAAATAATTGATATCCCGTATCAGCTTGTAAGCATCGCCCCAATAACCCTCTTCGGAACGGGCTGATGTCTGATCACGGCTTAAGGCCTCACCTGTTATTGCGGGGAACGGATTTATTATCCAAAAGTGATTGAATCTCCGTTCGGGGCAATAGCGAAAGTCTTCTATAGGCATCTGTCCATACACACGGGCAAGATAGCTTTTAATACCATTTTCGTTCGCAAAGATATCTTTATCTTGTACAACATTCATAGGTGGAATGTCCAGGTCTGTACAGGCCGGAGCACCACATATTAATGCAAGCAATAAAATAAATTTTGATATTTTCATAATCTTAGATTCATTTAAAATTTAACATTTACACCAACCGAAAACGTTCTGTTAAGTGGATATAAGTTACCATAACTATCGTTAGGATGCTCGGGATCTAATTCTACACTTTTGAGAGTTACTATATTATAACCGTTTACATATACCCGTGCATTTTTAATTCCGGCTTTCATCGTAAGGTTTGTAGGAAGTGTATAGCCTAACTCTAAACTTTTTAAGCGTATATAGCTGGCATTATGCATGTTGAACTTCGAGTTTTCATCAGGATTACTACCTGTATATGCATATTTTCCCGACACCCATGTAGTTGTGTGATCGTATGGATCTGCTTTGGGGTCAGTAGGATGCCATCTGTCCATAAAGAATTCTAATGCATTCGAATTGTCGTTACCCCACATCGGTTCACGCAGTTGCTCTATATATTTAACGCTGGTCATAGCCGAGCCTTGCCATAGCATGTTGAAATCGAATCTTCTCCATGAGGCATCCATAATGAAACTAAAGTTGATAAATGGAGTTTTACTGTCTTCGTAAGCTATTGGCTGAACATCAAGATCGTTTATTCTTCCATCGCCATTCCAATCCAGGTAGATATAGTCGCCCGGTAATGTCCCTCTTCCATAATACACATCACTATTAGCTATTTGCTGGTAAGAGTTGAAACGCCCGCCTTCGTCATATCCCCAATGTATATTTACATAGCGTTCATTGTTATTATTTCTCCAGTTTTCGTAAGAGTTTCCGGCTTTAGCACGTTCATCATGAGTTCTTTTGATGCGGGTAAATGAAAAAATACCTCTTGTCTGATAATTAAAATCGCCAATTTTGTTTTTATGGCTCAACTCTAATTCTATACCTTGTGTGAAATCACCATTTAAGTTCTCTAATGGTAATTCTGCTCCTACTACACTCGGTAAGCTAAGATCTCTTTTTACCAATAAGCCCGTTCTGTTGCGGGTAAAATAGTCGAACGAAATACCTAAAAGACCATTCCATATATCAGCATCGACACCCAGATTTAATGTTTTAGCTATATACCATGTAATATTAGGATTGGTGATACCCTTACTGGCTGCCGAATTTACAAATACTCCGTCGAAGACATATCCTCCCGGTAATTGGTTAGCGTTTCCTGAAGCAGGATATGTGTAACCATTCACAAATTGATACATGGAGGCTGTGTCGTCTCCCATTTTACCGTAAGAACCACGAAGTTTCAGATTGTTTACAATTGCCAGAGGTGAATTTTTCCAGAAATTTTCTTCAGAAATTCTCCAACCTAGAGATGCTGATGGGAAAAATCCCCAACGACGGTCACTAGCGAATACGGAAGAACCATCTTGACGGAAGCTGAATTCTGCAAGGTATTTCGATTCGAAGTCATATCCGACCCTACCGACTATACCTAGATTGGCCGTTTCGTACAAATTTTTGGTTCCAGTAGGATCGTAAGTGGTACTCATACTACCTTGTTGATTCTTACTGTTACCAGCAAATAGCTGATCCAGACCTAATGCCAGTTCGCGTTGAGCAAAAAAGTTATCACCCTTTTTTTTAGAGCCTTCAATCAATGCAAGTGCACTTACGTTATGAGATTTATTGAACGTACGAGCATAATTCAATGATAATTGATACAAGTCGGCTTGCTTGCTAAAATATTCTCGTCTAAATGTACTCGGACTATTACGCCCTTTAGCGTTATACTTATCACTTGCATCATCATATTCATAAAGACTGTGCTCACGTTTATAGAGGCGGTTATCGGCTATCTGATAATCGAAACTATATGTGGCTTTAGCTACTAATCCGTCTATATAAGGCAGATCGTAAGAAGCTGTTACGGATGACTGAAACCATTTGTTGTTTAATTTCTTATAACCAACAACATCGCCATCCATCATCGCTACAGGGTTATCTCCTTCGATAAGTCCGTACATTAAATATTCAGGATTGTTATTCGCATATACAGGTTGTATAGCCGGGGCGCGTTGGAATGCACGAATAATCCAGTCTGAATTTTCGTACGGCTGGTTTTTCTCATCCATTATTCCGGTTATGTTCAAATCGATCTTAAAGCGTTTATTTATTTGAGCAGTAACGTTAGAACGTACATTATATCGTTTATAATCCAAGCTGTTACTCTTTAAAAACGACTCTTGATTCAAATAACCGCCGCTTATAAAAAACTGCACTTGTTCGTTACCCCCTGTTGCACTTAGTGAGTGTTGTGTCAGCGGAGCGACGGTGCGCATACATTCTGCCCACCAATCTGTGCCTATCATTGTTCCGTTGCGATATGCTTCGATTTCGTCCTGAGTATAAGCGCTTGTTCCTCCATTGACATTGTGCATCAGTTTTTCGTTTCTTAAAACCATCCAATCTGCTGCGGTGACACTTCTGGGCGATCCGGTCGGATTCTGCCAGCCGATGTTTCCGGCATATTCAAGATCCATCGATCCTGATTTTCCTTTTTTAGTTGTTATCAGAACAACCCCATTTGCAGCACGCACACCATAAATAGCAGCTGAGGCATCTTTCAGGATGGAGATATTATCAATGTCGTTAGCATCCATGCGTGTAAAATTTTCACGGGGGACTCCATCAATAATAACTAAAGGAGAACCCATACCACGTATGTCGAAAGTGTTATTGAAGGCTCCGGGTTCACTACTTTTTTGTACAACACGCAGCCCCGGTAATTTACCCGTCAACATATTTTGAATATTTTCATTTTTAGTTGTTACTATATCAGCATTGCCGATTGCAACAACAGCCCCCGTAAGGGTTGCTTTCTTTTGGGTACCATATCCAACGACGATTATCTCGTCTAAAGTCCTTGAATCTTCCTGTAATTTGATAGCCAGATTTGCGTTTGAACCGACCCTTATATCTTGTGAATTAAATCCGATATAAGAAACCTGCAGAAGTGCATTGTTATCTTTTACTTCGAGAGTGAATGTTCCATCAACATCTGTCATCGTTCCATTTGTAGTTCCTTTTTCAACAACATTGGCCCCGATAAGTGGTTCTCCATTTTCATCGGTAATCTTGCCTGTGATTTTCTTTTTCTCTTGTTGATTATCGGATACAATAAGAATCTGTTGACCCTGTATTCTGTACGTAGTTCCGGTTCCTTTGAGAATGTCGGTTATTGCATCGGATAGACTTTTATTCTTCACATCAACCGAAATACTCTTTTTTACATCAATGCTGGACTCATTGTATGCTACTGTAAGATTTGTTTGTTTTTCAACCTCTTCGAAGGCAGATAAAATAGTCATCTTTTGTTGAGGCAGGGTTATTTTCTGATTCTGCGCTTTAGCGTTGAAGGTGAATCCGAAAATAAAAACTAAGATAAAGCAGACTTGCTTGAGATAATTCCTGTGTCTGCAAGATGAGTGATTAGTTATTTTCATAAGTTAACTTTTTTCATTTAATACTAGATTAATTAGTGATTATTTCTCATTAGGTTAGCAATGTGATTTCGAACCGAGAAGAAAGCTTAAGAATACTTCTCCGATTCTTTTTTTCATAGTCGTATATTGATTTTAGGTGAATGGTTTCATAATATTGTTGTATCGATTTATGGTATTATTCAGTAAATGAATACTTTCTTTTTATCTTCTATTTTATAGCTGAAATTTGGTATTATCTGTTTCATTATCACGAGAATGTCATTTACATCTTCGCTGTGTATAAATTTGGCTGTGATTTTCTCATTTTGGTATTTGTTCGAATTCAGGTATACGGTAATGCCATATTTCCTTTCGAGTAATTCTGCAATTTGGTTGATAGAAAGGCTTTGGAATATAAGATGACCCTCTCTCCACGCCAGAGCATTTTTGGTATTGATGGTTCTCTTCTCTATTTCCCCCGATATTCTGTCGTATATAATTTGCTCGTTGGGTTGTAGAAACTCAGCACTATTTCTTTCATTGTTAAAGTGTACTGATACCCTGCCTTTTTCGAGGGTGGTCGATGAGAAAGTACTATTAGCATAAGACGATATGCCAAATACAGTACCCAATACTTTTATATCCATGTCCATCGTTTTTACAATGAATGGCATCGTTTCATTTTTTGTTACAGAAAAGCAGGCCTCCCCATTCAGAAATATATTTCGGGTTTTTCCTTCGAATTTTTCGGGATATATAAGTACACTTCCAGAGTTCACCTGAACAGTAGAAGAGTCGGGTAGAACAATTGTTCGTATTTCTCCATGCGGGACGAAACACTCTACAAATTCGATCTCTTTGCTTTCAGAATTGCTTTCAGTTTTAGTATCTTGCTGAATATAGATATATGATATGGCAAATGATAACAGAGGGATTAGTACCACAGCTGCAATTTTGCGTAATGTGCCAAATAGTGAATGTCTTTTTCGAGGGGTTTCTAGTTGCTTTATTCTCTCTTTTACACAGCGGAAAGAGTCTTCGGTCGATGAATCTGCTTTTATGTCCAGATTTTCCCATATTTCAAATAAGGTATTATCTTTTTCTTTCTCTGAGGCACTATCATTGAGCCAATAGAAAAAGTTTTTCTTAACCATATCCGAATAGCTATGATTGAAGAAAAGATTAATAATACGACGTGTTTTCGACATAAGTTTTTCCTGCCTGTTTATGATATGACAGGCAAGTACTATCTTGCACCCAATGGAATTGTGATTTTCTTTACATAAAGAATACCAAGAAGAGAGAAATAGTCTTTCTTATCTCTTTTAAGGCGAGATTCAGGTGGTTTTCTACAGTTTTTTTCGAAAGGTTGAGTTGGTTGGCTATTTCCTCATTCGTTAAGCCATCTACACGGCTCATTTCGTACACTTTTTTGCGCTGAGGAGGCATATTATTCACCGATAGCTGGATAAGAAGATTTATTTCTTTTGCATATAATTCTTCTTCAAAGGGGAGTTCAACATGTTCTATATCTGATATATATTCGGCGTAATTTCTTTCTACTATTTGGCTTTGGCTGTAATTAATAACCGCATTTTTGGCCATGCGGTATATGTAAGAATTAAAGGATTGGATTTTTAATACATCAGCTCTTCCCAACCAGATCTTAGTGAAAATATCTTGGGCGAAATCTTCAGCTAATATATCCGATTTTACGAGGTGTGTAATAAAGTACTTAACTTTTGGAAAATATTTTACGAACAAAGCTTTAAATGCTTCATGATCGTTGGCAGCTAGTCTTTTCAGATATTCCAGTTCCTTGTCCTTTTCCATAGTAAGCCTAAAATTTAGGTGCGTAGCGCAAATTTATCACTTATTCCTTAATAACATTTAATAAAAGATAAAATTCCTTAGAGAATTATCTATGCGTGTTTTTAAGGAGCGATTATCACAGCAAAAGTGTTTTCTCGTATTTCTATGTATTTATTTTCTTAGTATATCGTTTAAAGCATCATCAATGGTTTCAAACTGAAACTTGTAGCCTAATTTTATCAAATGTCGGGGCACAACCCGTTGACTACCTAAAATCAAAACAGAAGCTTCGCCCATCAATAGAGATATAGCAAAGGATGGAATCCTGAAAAAGCAAGGGCGATTTAATTGTTTAGCCAAAACTTTCGAAAATTGTCTATTTGTAACAGGGTTTGGTGATGCTATATTAAAGACACCTTTTGTGTCATTGTGATTTAAAAGAAAGACAATGATATTTGCCATATCCTCTAAATGAACCCATGAGAAATATTGCTTGCCTGTACCCATTACACTCCCAAGTCCCAACCTGAATGGTAAAAGAAGTTTTGGAAGCATTCCTCCGTTTAATGATAAAACAACACTTGTGCGTAATATACAGACTCTGGTCTGCTCACTTTGTGCCGCAAATGCATAATCTTCCCATTTTCTACAAAGATGATATGTAAATTCGTCGTAAGGAACACTATCCTCTGTGATTATATTATCCGACTGAGCACCATAGTAACCAATAGCTGAACCTGAAATGTATACTTCAGGAGGATTTTCACTAACTTTAATCAGTTGGGTTAACTTTTCTGTTATCTTCCAGCGGCTCTTACTCAAACGTTCTTTTTGCTGATCCGTCCAACGTTTTCCGCCAATCGATTCTCCTGCAAGATTTATAATGGCATCGTAGCCATCCAGCGATTGCAGGGTATTTAGGGATGCACAGTATTCTATCTTATCTCCCAGCTTTAATTTTGCCTTTTCTACATCACGGCTAAGAACCGTAATGTCGTGGCCTTGTAAGGCCAAAGTCTCTATCAATCGGCTTCCGACCAAGCCAGTGCCGCCCGTAATAAATATTCGCATAATCTTTATCTTTATATATAATGAACAGTTGAATGTCTTTTAATGTTTTATACCCAAAAGACATAGACTGATGAGAAATATTCTTATAATACTCATTCCAATAATAATCTGCTTTTTAGTGGGTTGTGCTTCCCAAAACTTTCAGGAGGATTCGATGGTTTCGTGGTATCCCTACCTTTGTAAGTCTCCACTAACTCCGCATAATATTGTATTTCCTGTTGCATGGAGTTTGTTATATCTTTTAATGGGTCTTTCTATTGGGCTTTTTGTTATTTCTGATAAGGCACAAAAAAAGTATTTCATACTACTTTTCGCACTGCAATTATTTTTCAATTTCACGTGGAGCATTGCCTTTTTCTATCTGGAAAATCCTCTGTTGGGACTGATCAACATTATTTTACTTGATTTCTTGATTATCTATTATGCCATTAAGATGTATCCCGTGTCGAAGATCAGCTCTATACTCTTTTTCCCTTATATCTTGTGGGTCGGTTTTGCAACTTATCTCAACCTCTATATTTTCTTATATAATTAAGCGGATTAATTTACATCCTTATTGAATGAATTCCTTTTCTTTGCAAAGATGTATTGTAAAGTTATGATATGGAATTGCAAAAACAAGATGTAGTTCGCTTACGAATGTTGAATTTATTAGCAATATGAAGAAATATTGGCAGATATTAAAAAAATACAAAGTAAATCTTATTATTAGCCCCTTTCTGGTATTAATTTTTGTATTGTGCGAGACTATTCAGCCTTTATTCATGGCAAAAATTATAGATCAAGGTGTAATGGTTGGCGACTTGTCGGTTGTTACAACTACCGGTCTTTACATGATATTAATCTCGATAGCTGGTCTTGTTGTGAGTATTATTAATGTATTTATTTCTTCCCGAACAGCAATCGGTTTCGGTACCGATCTGCGGACTCTCTTATTTAATAAGATACAGCAACTCTCCTTTTTCGATATAGACCGCTTTAGTTCAGCATCATTAATCACCCGCTTGACGAACGATATATCGAAAATTCAGCAGGTAATACAAATGGCTATGCGTATACTTTTACGTTCGCCATTGATGATGGTATTGGCCGTTTTCTTTGTTGTTAGAATCAATTCCGATTTAGCAATGATTTTGGTTGCAGCCATCCCGATATTGTCTTTGGCTGTATATATAATACTTAAAAAAGCGTTTCCGTTTTTTATTAAAGTGCAGCAAAAAGTCGATCGTTTGAACGGTGTTGTGAGGGAAAATCTCATAAATATACGGGTTGTGAAATCATTTGTAAGAGAAGATTTCGAAGCTAATAAATTTGTAAATAGTAGCGAAGACTTACGCGATATGGTAATCAGAGCATCTAACATAGTAGTTACAATATTTCCTGCTATGCAGCTGATAATGAATATATCTGTAACGGCTATTCTATGGTTCGGGGGGCAAAAAGTTATTTCAGGCGAATTGGAAGTAGGGCAACTTATTGCTTTTGTCAATTATTTGTCGCAAATACTGATTTCGTTGATGTTGCTTTCTATGATCATGATGTCTTTTTCGAGGGCATCGGCATCATCTGAACGTATTATTGAGGTTTTAGATACCGAGCCATCACTGAAAGATACGGCAGAAGGGTTATTAGATAAACATAAGATAAATGAAGGAAGTGTTGTTTTTCGCAATGTCTTTTTCAGATACGATGGTGGTGAAAATGATGTTCTGAAAGACATAAGTTTTCACGCCAAACAAGGTGAGACTATAGCCGTAGTTGGTGCGACGGGTTCGGCTAAAAGTTCGATGCTTCAACTGATACCCCGATTGTATGATGTTGCTTCGGGCGAAGTGTTAATAGATGGAATAAATGTCAAAGATTATAGTCTGGATGAATTGCATTCCCAAATCGGGATGGTGCTTCAAAACAATGAATTGTTTACAGGAACTATTATCGATAATCTGAGATGGGGAAAACCTGATGCCACGAACGAAGAAATTGAAGAAGCTGCGAAAGCTGCTCAGGCGCACGATTTTATAATGTCTTTTACCGACGGATATGAAACATTACTTGGTCGTGGTGGCATTAATGTATCGGGAGGGCAGAAACAGCGTATTTGTATTGCGCGTGCTTTACTCCGAAAGCCCAAAATATTGATTCTTGATGATAGTACCAGTGCCGTAGATTCGGATACAGAGCAAAAAATACGAGCCAATCTGGATGCACTGCTTCACGATACTACTGTTTTTATTATCACACAGCGGATTAATACGATGCAGTCGGCGGATAAAGTAATAGTTCTCGAAGACGGCGAAATAGATGCAATAGGTACTCCATCCGAATTGATAGAGAAATCGAAAGTGTATCAGGAAATATATTATTCACAACAAATCGCTTTTTGATATATGGGACATTCCAGCCATCTTAAGCAACACGAAAAACCGATACATGCACGAAAAACTCTTTTCCGCCTGATGTCGTATCTGTCTTGCGACAAAAGCCTGTTATTTGTTATTGGTTTTTTGATAATAGTAAGCATTATTTCGAATCTTTTAGGTTCCTATATGCTCCGTCCTATTATCAACGATTATATAATTCCGCGCGATTTTGAAGGACTCACTAAGATTCTTCTTGTACTCGTTGTCGTCTACTTAGTTGGTGTTGTAGCTGTCTATATTCAATACCGCCTGCTAAACAAAATAGGGCAACGGACAGTGACGCGTATGAGAGTTGACCTGTTCAACAAAATGGAAAAACTTCCCATAAAATATTTCGATAGAAATCAACATGGCGATTTAATGAGCCGATATACAAATGACATTGATCGGATAAGTGATGCGTTGACCGACAGCTTATCAGATATGTTATCAAGTGCATTAACCCTTATTGGTATCCTATGCCTGATGCTTTATATCAGTCCTATCCTCACTTTAGTTGCTATGATTACAGTTCCACTGATGTTCCTGAGTGCCAAACTGATTGTGAAACGGAGTAGTAAATATTTCAAAGCACAGCAGGAAACATTGGGCGATGTGAATGGTTACATAGAGGAAATGATTAGCGGACAGAAGGTTGTAAAAGTATTCGGACACGAAAAGAAAATAGAAGCTGATTTTGATAAACTGAACCAAGCCTTAAATGAAAAGTCTGAGAAAGCCCAGTTTTATTCGGGAATGATGATGCCCGTAATGCAGAATCTCAATACCCTCAATTTTGTAATAATTACAATTGCCGGAGCACTGCTTGCTATATTCAGGGGATTCGATGTGGGTGGTCTGGCAGCATTCTTACAATACTCACGTCAATTTGGACGTCCTATAAATGAACTAGCTAGTCTTTATAATAGTATACAAGCTGCCATTGCAGGAGCTGAGCGTATTTTTCAGGTTATAGATGAATCGCCGGAGAGTATAGACGATACAGATGCAATTGCCCTTCACGATATTAAGGGTGAGGTGGTTATGAAAGATGTTTATTTCGGATACAAAACTGATAAGCTAATTCTGAAAGGAGTTTCGATACACGCTTCTCCGGGCAGCAAAATAGCATTAGTCGGTGCTACGGGTGCAGGCAAAACAACAATACTGAATATGCTTCCACGATTCTTTGATATAAAATCAGGGGAAATTACAATCGATGGTCATCCTATTCAAAAAATAAAGCGAGAAAGCCTTCGTCGGTCTATGGCGATTGTTTTGCAAGATACACATCTTTTCACAGGGACAGTTTGCGAGAATATTCGTTTTGGCAGACTTGATGCAACTGACGAAGAAGTTGTAGAGGCAGCAAAACTGACAGCAGCGCATTCTTTTATCAAAAGATTACCTAAAGGTTATGATACTTTACTTGAAAATGATGGAGCTAACTTGAGTCAGGGGCAACGTCAGTTGCTCAATATTGCCAGAGCAGCAGTCGCCAATCCATCTATTTTATTGCTCGACGAGGCTACCAGTAATATTGATACCCGCAGTGAAATATTGATTCAGAAAGGTCTTGATCAATTAATGAAAGGCCGAACCAGCTTCGTTATAGCACATAGGCTATCTACGGTGAAAAATGCAGATAAAATATTGGTTCTCGATCACGGACAAATTGTTGAACAGGGTAGTCATGAAGAACTCCTAAAAATGAGGGGGAAATATTACTCACTGTATCAGGAGCAATTTAAATGAAGAAATAGATTTATCTCTCAAAATTTATTTCGGTCTGTTCTTTGTTTTTCGTATTTTTGAAATTGATAAAAGTTTTCAAGAATACCGAAAAACACCAATTATGAAAATCTTATTCCTTTCAATTGCTGTTCTATGCTCTAACCTTGCATTATCTCAATCGAAAACCATTTATAAAAAAGGTTGGATCGATTTTAATAAAAACGGGAAGATGGATATTTACGAGGATCCAACAGCCCATATAGATGCTCGTATAGACGATCTGTTGAAGCAAATGAGCACCGATGAGAAGACCGCTCAAATGGCTACTCTTTACGGTTCGGGGCGTGTACTGAAAGATTCTTTGCCAACCCCCAAGTGGAAGAATGAGATTTGGAAAGACGGTATTGGTAATATAGATGAGCAGCATAACGGATTGGGAAGTTTCAAAGCTCGGTTTGCTTTTCCTTTCTCTGTCCATGTAGATGCTAAGCACAAGGTTCAGAAATGGTTTGTAGAAGAGACCCGTCTGGGTGTACCTGTTGATTTTACGAATGAGGGTATTCGCGGATTGTGTCACTATCAGGCAACACTCTTTCCTGCGCAAAGTGGACAAGGAGCAACATGGAATAAAGAACTTATCAGCCAGATAGCCGAAGTAACAGCTGTCGAAGCAAAAGCATTGGGTTACACAAATATATACTCACCTATATTGGATATTGCACAAGATCCTCGTTGGGGTAGAGTTGTAGAATGCTATGGAGAAGATCCTTATCTGGTTAGTCAGTTGGGCAAAAGGATGATACGCGGTCTTCAAAAGCAAGGACTTGTATCTACGCCCAAACATTTTGCAGTATATAGTATTCCTGTTGGTGGAAGAGATGAGGAAACCCGCACAGACCCCCATGTGGCGCCAAGGGAAATGAGAACACTCTTTCTGGAACCTTTCCGTGTTGCCTTTCAAGAAGCGGGTGCATTGGGTGTGATGAGCTCTTATAACGATTATGATGGTATACCAATTACAGGCAATCGTCATTTCCTGACTGAAATACTTCGTCAGGAATGGGGATTCAAAGGGTATGTCGTTTCAGATAGCGAGGCGGTAGAATATTTGTATAGCAAGCATAAGGTTTCTAAAGATGCTGTCGATGCGGCGGCAGAAACAGTCAATGCAGGATTAAATATAAGAACGAACTTCACACCTCCCGAAGATTTCATCCTTCCTTTACGCGAAGCTATAAAGCAAGGTAAGGTATCTATGAGCACAATCGACTCAAGAGTAAAAGATATACTCAGAGTGAAATTTATGCTCGGCTTATTCGATAATCCATACGTAGGCAATGGAAAAGAAGCTGACAAGATTGTGGCTAATCCCGAACATAAGAAAATATCGCTTGATGCTGCCCGACAGTCAGTCGTGTTGTTGAAGAATCAAGATAATATTTTGCCGCTTGACAAAAATATCAAGAGAATTGCTTTAATCGGTCCTAATTCCGATGAACACAAAGATTTCGTATGCCGTTATGGTCCTGCAAACCCTCCTATTGTTACAGTGAAGGAAGGATTACAAACGCTATTGCCTAATACAGAGATAATATATGAGAAGGGTTGTGATATCTTAGACAAGAATTTCCCTGAAAGTGAAGTAATTCCTTTCCCTTTATCTGCCGATGAGCAGGAAATGATAAACAAAGCAGTGAAAGCAGCACAGGAATCTGAGGTTGCTATTGTTGTATTAGGCGGATCGGAAAAAACAGTAAGAGAATACTATTCCCGTTCTAATCTCGATTTACCGGGACGCCAATTCGATTTGTTGAAAGCTGTATATGAAACCGGTAAGCCAGTTATTCTCGTTCTGATAGACGGGCGAGCTGTATCAATCAACTGGGCAGATAAATTTATCCCGGGTATTATACAGGCATCCTTTCCCGGTGAGTTTACAGGAACTGCAATCGGTGAAGTATTATTTGGAGACTATAATCCGGGAGGAAAATTAGCTGTTACTTATCCCAAATCGGTAGGACAGATTCCTTTTGCTTTTCCTTTCAAGCCGGGATCTGCTACAGATGGTCCTGTTCGCGTATCAGGTGCGTTATATCCTTTTGGATATGGACTTTCCTATACAACATTTGAATATTCAGATTTGAGAATAGCACCGACTAATATGGGTCTTCTGTCAAATGTAGAAGTTTCATTTAAAGTAACTAACACTGGTAAACTAGCTGGTGACGAAGTGGTTCAACTATATTTGAATGACGAAGTAAGCAGTGTTACTACATATACTCAGGTATTGAGAGGTTTCGATCGCATTCACCTTAAACCGGGAGAAACAAAAGAAGTTAGCTATACATTAACTCCGCAAGATTTGGGCTTATGGAATAAGCACAACGAGTTTGTTGTAGAGCCTGGTTTTTTTGAAATTAGAATTGGTGCTTCATCTAAAGATATTCGATTAAAAGATCGTTTTGAAATTGTCAATAAATAATCGAATTATTAACTCTGAAATAGTAAAAAGTGCCTTTCGAATAAAGGTACTTTCTATTTACTAATGAGATGCCTGTATCTCAGTCTCAATAAGGGGTGATAGGCTCTCCGGTAAATGAAAAATCTTATATTTCAGTGAACAATAAACTATGTGTTAATTAATCTTAATCGCAAGGAAGTTATACATCTCTTGCATACTTTTGAATACAAATTTAATAAAGATGAAAACGAAAGATTTTGATACTCGTGATTTCTTACAAACAGGGGTAGAAGACCTTCTCCCCAGTGTTTCGGTTGATTGTGTTATCTTTGGTTTCCATGAAGGAACATTAAAAATTTTACTGAACAAATTCAAGTTCCACGGTACATGGATGCTTCCCGGAGGATTTGTATACAAGAAGGAAGATGTCGATGATGCAGCATACCGCATATTGAAAAGCAGAACCGGACTAGATAAAGTTTATTTGGAACAGTTCCACCTATTTGGAAATCACAACCGAACCAATATTCAAGAAAACGAAAAGATACTCAATCAAATTGACATGGGATCCGAAAAGCCTGAACACCATTGGTTCCTCAACCGATTTGTGAGTGTCGGATATTATGCTTTTGTCGAATACTCTAAAGTTGAAGTCTATACTGCTGATGGCGAAGATTTAAGATGGCATCATATTGACGAAATTCCGCAACTATATTCAGACCATAATAAAATTATAGAAAAAGCAATATTGACTATACGTTCCCAAATTGGAAATATACCGATTGGCTACGAGCTACTTCCTGAAAAATTTGCAATGACAGAACTTCGTATTATTTATGAAACCATATTTAATAAAAAGCTCGATAGACGAAATTTTCAACGTAAGATGCTTTCCACTGGTCTAATAAATAAGCTGGATGAAACAAGCAAAAAATGGGGTATAAAGTCCGCTACACTTTTCTCTTTCAATAAAGAAAAATACGAGCACGCAAAAGATAGTGAAAATGCTCTTTTCGATTAATAACGTTGCTTTTTACGGATAATTACTGACATAATCATCTTTTCATTTATGTATATACCATATCTATGGTATGAAAATACCGTATAAGAGGGATTTCATAGCATATGCTATACTTGTTACTTTGTAAATATTTTTTCATAGTAATTAAGTTTAATTATAGTATTATGCACCACCGACTAAAATTTAGAAAAGTTTATTTATTACTGCTGGTTAATATTTTCGCCGTATTAGCCCATTCGCAGACAGGCGAAGTGTTCACAATAAAAGGAAAAGTAACAGATGTTGCAGGTATAGAATTATCGGGTGTTACAGTATATCCAAAAGGTACGCCCAATGTAGGTACAATGACAGATGCTGATGGTAACTACTCAATATCAGCAAAAAAGAATGATTATTTAGTATTCTCCTTTATCGGATTCAAAACCGATGAAGTACAAGTTTTATCAAATAAAGCAATTAATGTAACTTTAGAAGAAGCTACTACCGAATTGAATGAGATTGTGGTAACTTCCTTAAATATACCAAGAGAACGGAAAGCATTGGGCTATTCAGTACAAGCTGTTCCGGGACAGGTATTAGAAACCCGTCCGGCAAATGCATTAAGTGCGTTGTCTGGTAGAATATCGGGTCTACAGGTTATCTCCAGTGGTGGTAATATGGGTGGATCATCCCGTCTTACACTCCGTGGTATTACATCTATTACAGGAAATAATCAACCCCTATATGTTATCGATGGTATTCCATTAGACAATACCGATATGAACACAGCACTTACCATTGGTGGTAGTGCAGGTAAGGATGTGGGTAATACTATTCAGGATATCAACCCTGATGATATTGCAGATATTAGTGTTCTTAAAGGTCCTTCGGCCGCCGCGTTATATGGTAGCCGTGCCGCAAATGGGGTAATACTTATTACAACTAAAAAGGGTGATGGTGTAAACGATCGCATAGATATACAGGTAAATACAGGTATAGAATTAGAAAATGTAGTGCGCTTACCCAAACGTCAAAAATTATATGGCGGTGGCTATAATTCAACATTCGAGACCGCTAACATAAATGGTAAAGATTATAAAATAGTTGATTATGCAGCAGATGAAAGCTGGGGACCGAGATTAGATGGAACTCCTGTGCTTCATTGGTATAATCTTGATCCTGAATTTGCCGGTGACTTCTTAAATCCTCAACCATGGGTATATCCCGAGAACGATGTAACAAGTTTCTTCAGAACAGGTATATCGAATACAAATAATATATCGTTGTCTAAGACTTCGGCAAAAGGTACGTTCCGTGTTTCTGTTACAAATAGAAATGTGACGGGTACAGTTCCCAATTCATCGTTAAGCCGTAACTCTGTGAACCTGTCAGGAAGTACTAAAGGTACAGTAGTATCATTCTTTGGTAACGTAAACTATATTAATAATAAGACCACAGGACGTCCCTGGACAGGTGCTTCGAACCGTAATATAATTCTCGAAGCATATCAATGGGGACAAGTGCAGGTAGATTATGAAAAACTGAGAGACTATAAAAGAGCCGATGGTACTCCTCGTCCATGGAACAGAACAAGCTGGGAAAATACACCTGCAGGAGAGAAAACAAAATATATTGATAATCCTTATTGGTCGGCTTACGAAAGTTATTTGAAAGAAAACAGAGATCGTGTTTATGGAAATGTGGGTCTTACGATAACTCCGGTTTCATGGTTGAATCTTTTGGGGCGTGTTAATGGTGACATTTACCAATACAATTCTCAAGACCGTATTGCTTATTATTCCCGCTCGCAATCGATGTATCAGGAATATTCTCAGAACTTCAGCGAGTTCAACTATGAATTCCTTGCAACGGCTAACAACCGTTGGGGCGAACACTCCTTAGTTACCAATGTCGGAGCAAACTATATGAGACGTAATAGAAGGATAAGTGATATTCAAACATCTGGCGGCTTGATCGTTCCACAGTTTTATAGTTTGAAAAATGCTACATCTGTTGTTATAAATCCGACAACAGGATTGTATAAGAAAGCAATATCGTCTATTTACGGAAGCTTCTCTTATGGCTGGAAAAGTATGATTTATGTTGATGGTACGTTACGTAACGACTGGTCGTCTACTTTGCCAACTGATAATAATTCATTCCTTTATCCATCACTTACGTCTTCTATTGTATTGAGCGAGCTTGCTGCATTGAAAAATCAAAGCTGGTTGTCATTCGCTAAAGTTCGTTTAGGTTGGGCACAAGTAGGTAATGATACCGATCCTTATCAATTGTATAAAACCTACAAAGCAATGACTGCCGTTAATGGAAATGCGGCTTACGTCTTACCTGATCAGCTAAACAATCTGAACCTGAAACCGGAGATAACATCTTCGTGGGAAACTGGTTTCGAATTACAACTCTTTAATAATCTGATTGGACTCGATTTTACTTATTATGATAATATGAGCCGTAACCAGATTATCTCGTTGCCTACATCGGATGCTTTCGGTTATAGTAGTAAGCTGATAAATGCGGGTAAGATAAATAATAAAGGTATCGAGGTTACACTTACTGCCAATATTATCAGACAAAAAGATTTGGACTGGACATCAGTAGTCAATTTTTCAAAGAATACGAATAAAATTATAAAACTATCTGATGCTGTTAATACATTGCAGCTAGACAATACACTTGTTTCTTTAGTGGCTAAAGAAGGTGATAGTTACGGACAAATAATGGGTTATGATTTTGTATATGCACCGGACGGGCAAAAAGTCGTAAATAGTGATGGAGTATATATGCGTACAGAACAATTAGTACCCCTAGGTAGTGTTATGCCCGATTTCTTATGGAGTATCCATAATCAATTCCGCTATAAAGATTTTACATTTGGTTTCCTTGTCGATTCACGCATCGGTGGCAACTTCTTTTCACAAACGTATAAAGTGGGGATGTACTCGGGTATATTAGAATCTACAGCTGCTAATAATATTCGCGAAACAGGTATTGTTGTAGATGGAGTAAGAGGGGATGTCGCATTCAATCCTAATGGAACATATACAGTTACTAATACTTCGCCTAATGATAAGAATGTTAGTGCACAAGATTGGGCTCGTAATCAATATAATGGGCCTACGGCGCATACTGTTTTTGATGCAACATTCATCAAGCTAAGAGAATTGACACTAGGCTATACTTTCAATCTTCCTAAATATAAAATACAAAGTGTTTCGGTGACCGCTTATGCCCGTAACCTGTGGAATATTTATACCAAGAGTAAAGATATAGATCCCGAACTGACCAACAGTAGTGGTAATATACAAGGCGTAGAGGGTGGTAATATCCCCGTTCCTATTACCTATGGTCTCAATTTAGGTCTTAAATTTTAAAACAAGTAAAAGCATTTGATATGAAACTAAATAATAAATATATAATTGGGGCCGCTATTATTTCTCTACTGATATCTACTTCGTGTGTAGATGATATGAACGTAGACCCCAACCGCCCGTCTTCGGTGCCGACAACAACTTTGATTACATCGTCAGAGAAATTATTAATCGATAATATCCGCAACGAAAATATTTCGTTAAGAGGTTCGATGCTTTTTGTTCAATATTTTGCTCAAAATTCATATACCTCTCAGTCTCGGTACGATATACCGTTCAGCTATTCTGATGATTACTGGCAAGACACATATTCGGTTCTGAATAATCTTCAGGATGTTATAAAACTGAACACAAATCCCGACACGAGAGATGTAGCTGCAGCTAATGGAGTGGGGCGTAATACTACTCAGATTGCTATTAGCCGTATCTTGAAAACGTATGCATTCTATTCGTTAACAGATGTCTTCGGTAATATCCCCTATCAGTCGTACGGAAGCAATGATCCTGATTTTCAAGCATTGCAACAAGATCCCGATAATATTACTCCCAAGTATGCTTCGCAAGAAAAAATATATACAGATATGCTGAACGAACTGAAAGCTGCGGGCGATACTCTTTTAAGATACAACACTGAAAAAACTTTTGGTGCGGCGGATATTATTTACAAAGGAAGCAATGATAAATGGGCGAAATTTGCAAATTCACTTCGCTTACGCTTAGCAACGCGCCTGAAAGCTAAGAATCCTGCATTATATAAAGAGCATTTCGACGATGCTATAAACAAAGGAGTTTTCACCGGTAATTCGGACAATGCAGTATTTGCTTACTCCACAGCATCGCCTAACGAGGCTCCACTGTATAGAGCAACTATACCTGTCAATAGAACAGATTTTGCGGTGTCTGACGTATTTATGAGATTATTGAAAGGTGAGAATTCTGCATTGCCCATTGTCGATCCTCGTTTACCAATATATGCATCAGCATCGTCTGCAACAAAAGAGTATACAGGACTTCCTTATGGATTGACCGAAGCGGAAGCGGGTAAATTTGCGGCTACTAATGTTAGCTTGCCCGGTGCGGTAATTAATGCGGCAAACTACGCAGAAGTATTGTTGGAATATTCAGAAGTTCAATTCTTGATTTCCGAATATAAAGGCTGGTCAAAGCCCGAATATGAAGCAGGTGTTCAGGCATCACTCGATAAATGGGGTGTCTCGGCAGCTGATGCGGCTACTTATATAGCTGCACTTCCTGTCGCAAACCAAGAGAATGTGTTGAATCAGAAATATATTGCATTATACACACAAGGGTTAGAGGCATGGAGCGATTATCGCCGTACAGGCTATCCTAACTTCCTTTTGAACAAAGGTGATGTGAATTTTCAAGGAAAAATAGGAGATGTAGAGGTAACTTACATTTTTAGTCCGCTATTTGGAGACGGAGGTGTGCCAAGTCGCCTTTATTATCCTATTAAAGAACAGAATGTAAATAAAGCTAACTATCAACAAGCTATTGCTGATCAAGGAAATGACAGGATAGAAACAACATTGTGGGTATTTAGGAAATAAGTAGAATAATATAGTCGGTGCTATATTTTAGTCATAACATTTTATTCTTGCTATACTTAAGCAAAGGATAACTTGTTATGACTTTTGTTCGTAGATTTGTATAAAACTGAAATAAAAAGAAACATGAAAAAGTATTTATTTATTATTGTCGCAGCACTGCTCATTTTTGTGTCATGTGACGGACAAAAAAACAATAAGCTGAAAAATGGTAAATGGCGCGGAGAGTTTTCGGCTTCCGATCAAAAAATCCCTTTTATTCTCGATGTTGCAAGTGCTGAAACAGATTCGGTAAAAGTATATCTGATCAATGGTGCAGAACGTGTCGCTTTAGATAGTATTACATATTCGGGAGATACAGTGACTATTCCTATTAAGGCGTATGATACACAACTTGTCGGCGTTGTATCCGATGGTAAAATAGATGGCTTCTTTAAAAAATTATATGTAGAGAATGATCCCGGTGTTCCTTTCACTGCAATATGGGGTGATGCTCCACGCTTTGAAGTTGCTTCGGCTCCTTCTCCCGTGTCTTTAGCAGGTAAATGGGATATTAACTTTGTGAACCAAGAAGGCGATACGACTAAGAATGTCGGTGTATTCAGTCAGGAAAAAGATATCCTTACAGGATCTATTTTGACGAACTCGGGAGATTTACGTTATCTTGAAGGTGCGTTAACGAATGACGGATTCCAGTTCTCTGCATTTGCCGGATTGAGTCCTTATCTGATCAAAGCAAAGTTTGAAGGTAATGACGCATTTACCGGTGAGTTTTATACTACAAGAGGAGTGACCAAGTTGATAGGAAAACGTAATTCAGAAGCCACATTAGCCGACCCTTATAGTTTGACTTACCTAAAAAAAGGATACGACCGCATCGATTTCACATTTCCGAATATAGAGGGAGAAAAGGTGTCTTTGTCTGATCCTCGTTATAAAGGGAAAGTAGTTATTGTTTCTATTCTAGGTAGCTGGTGCCCCAACTGTTTAGACGAAATGGAATATCTTGCACCGTGGTATAAAGAGAACAAGGAAAGAGGTGTCGAAATTATAGGGCTGGCTTTCGAGCGCAAAGATGATCCCGAATATGTGGAAACGGTCTTGTCCCGCCTTGTGAAACGATATGATGTTGATTATGAAATCTTATTTGCAGGCAAATTAGGTAATGATTCTGCTGAAAAAGCATTGCCGGCACTTAGTAAGATAGCAAGTTATCCCACAACTATCTTTATTGATAAAAAAGGTGTTGTTCGTAAAATACATACAGGATTTAATGGTCCTGCAACAGGGTTGTTTTACGATGAATTCAAGAAAGATTTCAACAAAATTGTTGACGATTTGCTTGCTGAGTAATCTATCATAATATAGTTAGTCCCGAAATATATCTGCTCTACACAGTATATTTCGGGACTAATTGTATATATAGTATAACTATTATTGTTTCACCTCAACCCATTGTCCGGTGCTTCTGCTTTGCTCATCGGGGTTGTACATTGCCTCGCAAGTGACTGCCGGCAGATAAAATCGTCCGCAGTAAGCTGCTTGCAATTTCACCTTGAATCCCATTGAATAACCCGATCCGATATTGAAATAGGTCAGTACTCTATCATCACGTATATCCTGATAATTGAATGATTGAGAATTCGAGTCAGCAGCTTCATTAAATAGTCTATTATTAAATATCTCCCATCCCGAAGCGAATACCTGACTCAACGCCATATCGGTAAGAGCTTGTCCCGATATGTTTTGAACAATCACATTGGCATAGAATTCTGTTCCTTGACGAAGCGATGTTACATCGATCTCTTTACCATTATCATCCACATATTTTACATACAGATTAACGCCGCCTTGTTGAGGAGGAATGTTGCCACCTAACGGCTGAGTTCTACCAAGCAGACGAACAAACAGTTCTCCTTGTCCTGTGTTCTTGAAGTTAACATTAACCATCTCTTGTGGTTTGATTGTAATTTCTTGGAATACACTACCCGAGTTACCACTTTGTTGTTTCACACCGTTCAGATGCCATTCGTAAGAAATAACACCCTTACCCATTTTTTCGGCCAGTTTAGACATGGCGATCAATCCGTAAGAAGCTGTTTGAGTAGAAATATAATTTGCACTCAAATCTTGCGATACCTTACGAGATAGCTTCAAGGCTTTATCTGTCTTATCCAATAATAGATATGTTTCCATAATCATAGCCATGTCACGACCGGGGCTACCATATGTATTATTATTGAACGAATAATTCTCAATCTCATCACTTACATTCGATATTAATTGGTTAGCAGCATCTTTCTTGCCTGCCACAGCATAGGCGGCAGCCAATCGCCAACGGGCTTGTATAGATAAACCACTCATTTCTTTTAAGCGATTCATTGCTCCCAATTCAGGATCTCCTGCTAAGGCAAGCGTATAGAGACGATATGCTTGTTGCAGATCGGTCATCGAATAATCGTAATACGAATTGTATATATCCTTTCTATCCCAGTTTTGAGCGGTTTTCTTCTGGAATTTCTTCCACTTATCAATCACTGAGTTCGGAACATCACGACCCGCACGTTGAGCTTCTATAAGGAAATGTCCGGCATAACTTGTAACCCATTCGGTAGGATAACGATTGCCCGGCCAGTAAGCAATACCACCATCGCCTAATTGTCGGGATGAAATAATCTTTATAGCCTCTTTTATGTTAGAATCAATCTTTTCTTTTTCCTTATCTGTAAACTGGCGGAAGGTTGCAACATACAATAGAGGGAATGCCTTAGATGTTACTTGTTCGGTACATCCATGAGGATATTCAAGCAGGTAAGACAGATTCTTGTTCAGGTTGATTCCCGGCATACGCGAAACCTCTAATTTTACCCAATCGCTGCTTTGTACCGCATCGAGCGTCAGTTTCAATTGAGCAGTATCACCTGCCGATACAAGAGCTTGTTCACTTAACAAAATGGCAGGGTTCGGATTACGTACCTCTATATCGATAGTCTCGGTTGCGGTTTCTCCACCACCTGTTGCCTTGATGATAACTTTTTCTTGTCCAGTGCGTTTGGCTACTTTCACTTTGAAGTAAACCATCTTATCTCCGACATCGGAGAATGAAACTGTTTTGGTCGTTCCATCAATGAATTGGAATAGCCCTGTTGACTGAACAGTAACAGTTACACTCTTCACTTTTTTATCCATCGCAAATACATTTACGGGAACTAATATTTCTTCATCAGGACCTGCAACACGTGGAAGTGTAGATAATATCATTAAAGGATTTTTCACCTGTACCGTTTTTTCGGCATTACCATAAGCTCCCTTTGCATTCCCTGCTACGATCATTGTACGTACCGAGCCAAAGTAAGATGGCAGGGTAATTTTATGAGTGTCGGTTTTGCCTCCTTTCAGTGTAAATGGTCCCATGTATTTAACCACAGGTTTGAAGCGGTTCATTGTATTATTCGATGGTTTTAGAGCCTCATCGCCACCAATACTCAATAGTGGTCCGAGTTTACCCGCGTTAGCACCAACAACAAGGTCGTACATATCCCAAGTGCGGACACCCAGTGCTTGACGTGCATAGAAATCAGACCATGCATTTGGCGTTTTGAATGCAGTGAGGTCAAGTAAACCGTCATCTACAATAGCCAGCGTATAGGTCATATCCTTTTTATTCTTTTCGGATACTGAAACCGTGAATTCTTTTTCAGGGCGCAATTCGTCAGGCATAGAAATAACCGGAGTTAATTCTGTGTCTTTATTCTCTACACTGATATTTAGCACTCCATACATACGTATAGGCAGATCATTATCTGTTTGAGCATGCGGTTGTAGTAGCGTAGCGAAGATATAGAAGTTCGGATTCATTTCTTCCGTTACCGTAAAGGTGTGTTTGGTATCTTCCGCTGCACTGGTTTCTACCCATTCGCGAGATATAACTTTCGATCCGTTTTCAATACTTATTAAAGCCCTGCCTTTCGAACTCTTCGGTAATATGACAGTCGCTTTTTCACCTACCTGATATGTTTGTTTATCGGTTGTGAACGAAAGCATAGTTAATCCGCTTGGGTCTTGTTTCTCGGAGCGACCTCTCCACGATGGCCAGTCTACGTATAGAATTCTACCCGCAGTATGTCCGCTTTGCTCGTCTTTTACCATCACGAGGTAACGTCCCCATTCAGGATAATTTATTCGGAAGTTGACTTTCGCTTTTCCACCCACTGTTGAAATATTCTGATCCAGTACAACTTCGGTCGATGTGTTATTTACATAAGACGATAGATTGTCGCTATTCTCGTTCCACCACCACGACCAACGTACCTTATAAACCTTCACATTAATGTTGGAACGGTTTACAGGTTTACCATCAGCAGTAAGCGTTATAATATCAAGGGCATTATCTTTATCGGTTTCCAACCATTCATACTCGCTTTCAGCAGGCGTTTTTACTCCTACATATGTCGAAAATGGAGAATATGGCATACTTTGCGCATAGATACTGGCATCACCACCCGATTCGAATACGCGTGATACGATATTCGCTTTCAGCATACCCGGCGCACTGGCTGCTTGCGGTAAATTAGCTCTTACCGTAGCGTTACCCGAGGCATCCAGACGCCCTTCGAATATAGTATATGTATCTGATGTGAAATTAGTAGCCGGATTGTTGAACGAATATTTTGTATATCCTTCAAATGGATTTGCAGCAGGAGTAAGTGTCATTTCTACTTTTGCAGCAAGGTTAGAAGCAGGAGAGCCGTGCAGCCATTGGGACGATAATGATCCTGTGAGTATGCCATGGCTTGCATCTATCATTTTGCCCGCATCGAGTCTTATTTTCAAACGGTTGGGTTTTACTGTTTCGACCTTTATTCTCTTACTGAATGTCGCACCTCCTACTTTTATCAGAGCCTGCCAGTTTCCTGTTATAGCATCGGGGTCGGTGGCCATGCGGAAGGCATAGAATCCGTCCTTGCCCGAAGTAGACATGTAACGCTGATAAAGCTGTCCGCGAGGGGTATAAAATTCAAGAGATACAGGATGGTCTTTTGGTAAGGTCTGACTCTTATCCTCAAGAATAAATGTAATATAAATTGAATCGCCCGGACGCCAAACGCCACGTTCGCCGTAGATGTAGCCTTTCAATCCTTTTTGTATCTCTTTACCACTGACATCGAAGTTGCTAAGCGATAATGATAAGTTAGAACTGACTTTTAGGTATCCTTTTTCTTTACCTTTTGTAGCTATTACGACAAATGGAACACCACCTTTATAGTCAACGGAAGCGAACCCGTCGCCATCAGTCTTAGCTGTTCCGATACGTTGCATCTGATAATTGTAGACGTCTATAGTAACACCCGATAGTGGTTTTGTAGTTAATACATCATTGATAGCAACAAATAATTTCTTGTCAGAACCCAGTTTGGCTGTCATTCCTATATTTGAAGCAAGTACAACACAACTTTCGGTTTTGTTCATATAGTATGTAGGTTTGCAAGGGTCTTCCCTTTCATTCCATACATACTGGTCCCAATCGGTATTTTCGTAATAGTAATAACCCGGTACATCCCACTGAGCTTCATCTTCTTCGCTCATCTTGTTGTCGAATCGTTCTAATGAAGCATCTTGAGGAACTTGAGGAATTATGCCATCACACGGATAAAGAGAATATTCTTTTCTGATACTAAACTCTATTTTATAGACTGCTCCCGGGTCTTGTTTTATCATTTTCGATAAATCGAGAGGAAAGTCGTTCCATTCGCTCAGATTCTTGGTCGGGTCAGCATCAAGGCGGATACGTTCTTTTAGAATAAGTCTGCCAAAGCGCTTCAATTCGTCACTGCCTCCGAAATTATTGGCTTGTAAGTATCCCAATATATTATTTTCAAATATCTTGATTACTTTTACATCGACAGCCCATAGATTTACGGCTTGGAAAGGAATAACGAGATTTTCAGAGTTGGGAAGTATATTTCCCGCATTAATCATTTTCACAGCCGGCTTGTTTTTCTCAAAGTTGAGGCTGTATGTATAGCTCTTATCGAGTGGCTTGTTTTCAAAGCTTTTTAATTCCTTAAATATCTGGAGGTCGATACTCGAACTTCCATTATAATTTTCAAGATAAAGTTTCAGAACATTCTTTTGAATATCGTACGAAAAATTCTCTATGCCATTCGGATTTATTAAGCCTTGAATATTCTGGTTGAGTGATAAAGGGTCACTGAATGTGATGCGGATACACTCTTGTGGTTCGTAGGCTGTACGAACATCGATCACTTGGAAAGTACTGCCTCCGATTTGGGGCAACGATATGGCTAAATCTTCGGTTCGTTTGGCAGAAATAGGTGAGCCGTCTATATGTAAAGTGTATTCCATCACTTTGCTTTCGCGGCGAAGACTATCGATCAATAAATTATATTTACCTTTTATTTCGGTAGGAGTAATTTTTACTTTAGCCTCTTTCGATCCATCGCCCGATAACGAAAACATACTTTTCACCTTGTCTATGTTTGCATCATCGGCCAGCGTGACTGTTCCTTGCACAGCATTCCATTTAAGGTCATTATCTTTAATCGGAGAATAAGGCAGGATATCTACTCTGAAATTTTGTTCAGGCACATGAAAGTAGAAGTAGAATTCTTTAAAGTCGCTCTCTACTTGTAATACCTTATCGAGTTTGAACCAGGCTTCGTATTCTTGTCCCGGTTTCAATTGTCCCGGTTCAGGTACAAATTTTATAGTGCGTGTGCTTGTCCAATATGCCTTTCCGGCTATAGATGGCGAGAACTCGAATAGTTCCTGATCTATTTCCTTGTCAAGTTCTACACTAGGAATATCTTGTGTCAACTCAATTTGGATATCGGAGGTAGAAGACACTTTTCCGTACGAAAAGGCAGCGATATAACGGGCGAATTCAGGATTGATTTCATGGTTGCCACTCCTCTTACATGAACTGCACATTAGGAGCAGTATCATACTGAACAGACTGAAAATGGTTAGCTTTTTGCTCATACTGTGTATTGTTGTTTGTTGTATTAATCTATTAAAACTATTTATTCCTTTTTAGCTTAATGTATAAAAGGTTGTTATGCAGATGTATGGCGAAAAATATAATACATTGCGTTAATAGTAATTTACAAATATAAATAATATTTCAGGGCTTATAATAATGTATGCTGTTTATTATTTGACTAATGTTTATAGAATTGGGTACTTTATGATGTTGGTAAATAGTTTTGAACCATGTGAATAAACTATAATATTGTTGTGATCAACCCTTTGTTCTTGTTGCGAAAAACCGCTATCTTTGAATGTCTTATAGTTTTCATCAAATATTCGATAAAATGAACCGTCGTGTACATTACATACAGCATGTTGCTTTCGAAGGATTAGGTTATTTGGAAACATATGTAATAGAAAAGGGATATAGTTTGTCTGTATCCAGAATGTACGAAGATTATAAATTTCCGAATCCAGACTCTTTCGATCTGTTAATTATAATGGGTGGGCCGATGGGGGCATACGAAGATGATAAATATGCTTGGCTAAAAGAAGAAAAAGCTTTTATTCGTTCAACTATAGATGCTGGAAAAGTTGTTTTAGGCATTTGTTTAGGTTCACAGATTTTGGCAAGCGTGTTAGGTGGAGAAGTTTACCCGAATAAAGAAAAAGAAATAGGCTGGTTGCCGGTAACATTTACAGATCAGTCTTCTCAGAATTTGTTTGATAGCAGAGAGGAATCTCGGACAGTATTTCAATATCATGGTGATACATTCGATCTGCCCGAAAATGCCAAACTATTAGCTACGAGTGAAGCGTGTGCGAATCAGGCTTTTCTCTATAAAGACAAAGTGCTTGGCTTACAATTTCATTTGGAGGTGACAGAGCCAAGTTGTATTGAAATGCTGGATAACGGATCTGATGATTGGGAAGAAGGGAAATATATTCAATCCCAAGATTTCATCCGAACAAATACGCATAATATTCCGTTATGTAACCAAATGATAAAATCGGTATTAGAGAAACTGACAGATAAAATATGACACATACCGCTTCGAAAACAAATACAGGTACCCTGTTATTTATTATCTGTCTGGCTGCATCCTTAGTTCCCTTTATGGGTTCGGCATTGAACTTAGCTTTGCCCTATATTAACGAAGATTTATCGTTGAGTGCTGTTATGTCGGGGTGGGTTCCTACATCGTATATGCTGTCTACGGCGATACTCCAAATACCTTTCGCTCGAATGGCGGATATGGTAGGGCGTAGGAAAGTTTTTCTGGCTGGTGTAACTATACTTACTATATTCTCTGTATTAAGCGGTTTTGCAACAACGGGTGTGAGCCTTATTATATATCGTTTTCTGGCAGGAATCGGAAGTGCTATGATGTTTGGTACAAGTACCGCAATTCTTACTGCTTCTGTCCCTAACGAGAAAAGAGGGCAAGCATTGGGAGTGATTGCTGCAACCGTTTATTTTTCGCTTGCGGCAGGTCCTTTTGTCGGAGGGATATTAACGCAATATTTTAACTGGCATAGTATTTTTTTCGTTTCGGCGGCCCTTAGCTTTATTGTTGCTTTGGGAGGTTATGTTATAATAAAAGATGATTGGAAAGAAGAGACTAAGACAAAATTTGATTTTGTTGGTTCCCTTCTCTTTGTCGCAGGTCTTTCATCTCTCATATACGGATTCTCAAGACTTCCTCACACGCAGGGTTTTATATTGATTGGATTAGGCGTGATCGTATTATTATATTTCTCTCATTATGAGAAGAAACAAGAATATCCGGTATTCAATATCCGGATCTTTTTAGGAAATAGGGTATTCAGATTGTCGTCGTTATCGGCATTAATAAATTATTCGGCTACCTTTGCCATTTCTTTTATGTTAAGCTTGTATTTGCAATACGTTAGGGGACTATCTCCGCGTGATGCAGGACTTATACTTATCACTCAGTCGGTAATACAGGCTGTTGTGTCGCTTAAATCGGGAAGGTTGTCTGATAAAATGTCCGCTACATTCTTAGCATCATTGGGTATGGCTATTATTGCTTTAGGATTGTTTGGCTTATGTTTCATTTCCGAAACAACCAATTTGTATTACATTGGGGCGATACTCTTATTGTTGGGGTTGGGCTTTGGCATATTCTCATCACCCAATACAAATATCATAATGAGTTCGGTAGAGCGAGAATATTATGGTTTTGCGTCGGCAACAATGGGAACAATGCGTCTTGTAGGACAAGCATTCAGTATGGGTATTGCTATTATGGCAATTTCTATATTTATAGGTAATGTGAAAATTACGCCTGCTGTACATACCGAATTGATAGGCAGTATGCGGATAACATTTATAATATGTCTGGCATTATGCCTTTTCGGGGTTTATGCTTCGCTGGTTAGGGAAAAAAGAAAAGAGGTAGAATAAAGTAAGTACAATGATAAATTATTTCAAGAAATTAAAGAAAGATTATAGGACTCGCAATCCAAAACTTAAATCAAGTGCATTTGAGTTGTTGAAATATATTGGTCCCGGACTATTGGTTACCGTTGGCTTTATCGACCCGGGCAACTGGGCTTCGAATTTTGCAGCCGGATCGGAATTTGGTTATGCCTTGTTGTGGGTAGTAACCCTATCTACAGTTATGCTGATTATTCTTCAACACAATGTAGCGCATCTCGGAATTGTTACAGGACTTTGTTTGTCGGAAGCTGCTAATAAATATCTGCCACGTGCCGGATCACGTTTTATTCTGTGGTCTGCAATCGGGGCATCCATATCAACATCTTTAGCCGAAATATTGGGAGGTGCAATTGCCTTGCAGATGCTTTTCGATATACCGATCAAGCTGGGTGCGGTTCTTGTGACAATATTTGTTTTTATAATGATGTTCTCCAACTCGTATAAAAAGATTGAGCGCTATATTATTGCCTTTGTGTCTTTGATCGGATTGTCATTTATATACGAATTGTTTCTGGTCGAAATAGATTGGCCTGTAGCTATAGAATCGTGGGTGAAACCATCTATTCCGGAGGGCAGTATGCTTATTATAATGAGTGTCTTGGGAGCAGTGGTTATGCCACATAACCTATTCTTACACTCCGAAGTTATACAAAGCCGCCAATGGAATCTTGAGGACGATAAGGTAATAGAGAAACAATTGAAATATGAGTTTTTCGATACTTTCCTTTCCATGGTTATTGGTTGGGCTATCAATAGTGCTATGATTTTACTTGCTGCGGCTACGTTTTTCAGAGAAGGTATGATTGTAGACGATCTCGGACAAGCACACTCTCTGCTTCAGCCACTGCTCGGTAACAATGCTGTCGTGGTATTTGCTATAGCGTTGTTGTTTGCAGGTATCTCCTCCTCCATGACATCAGGGATTGCAGCCGGTTCTATTTTTGCAGGGATGTACGATGAGCCATATAATATAAAGGATATACATTCACGAACAGGGGTTGTTATCTCATTGGGAGTTGCGTTGCTGATTATATTTCTGATAAGTAATCCTTTTATGGGTCTGATTATTTCGCAAGCCATTTTAAGTATGCAGTTGCCGATAACAGTCTTTCTTCAAGTGAGGCTGACTTCGTCGGAACAGGTTATGGGAAAATATGCAAATAAGTCTTTTACGAAGTGGATGCTCTATACTATTGCAGGGATAGTAACTATCTTAAATATTCTCCTACTTATAAGCTTTTTCGTAGATTTTAATTTTCAATAACACTCTATCCTTTTTATCTCCTTAATAAGCTGTATCTTTGCAACTATTTTTTAAAAGGATAACAGAAATGGGAAATACGAAACAAACAGGAACAGCTTTTGCAATGCTTACATTGCTCGGTATATCACACATGTTGAACGATACCTTGCAGTCGCTTATCTCTGCTATTTATCCATTGCTGAAAGATTCTTTATTGCTCAATTTCACTCAGATAGGGCTTATTACACTCGTCTTCCAGATGGCATCTTCTGTTTTTCAGCCGGTGATTGGGTGGATTACCGATAAGCGGCCTCAGCCCTATTCGTTACCTGTTGGGATGTCATTTACGATGGGCGGGATACTATTTCTTGCTTTCGCATCCGGCTTTGCTCAAGTCCTGATTGCTGTATTCTTTGTGGGTTTTGGCTCTTCTATTTTCCATCCCGAAGCATCTAGGCTGGCGTATCTGGCATCTGGAGGAAAACACGGATTGGCACAATCAATATTTCAGGTAGGAGGGAACTTCGGTTCTTCATTGGGCCCTCTCCTTGCACTTTGGGTAATTACTCCTTACGGACAACAAAATATAGCATGGTTTTCTATCGTAGCCTTTATCTGTATTGGTGTAATGCTTGTTATCAGCCGATGGTATAAAGCCAATCTTTACAGAATAAAACCCAAGGCGAAGGATGGTGATGTCCTTTCTGTTTCGCCTTATCCGCGTAAAACGATAATTATGGCAATATCTATATTGCTTGTTCTTATCTTTTCGAAATACATCTATATGGCTAGTCTTAGCAACTTCTATATGTTTTATCTGATCGATAAATTTGGAGTCGATGTACATGATGCCCAGTTATATCTTTTTGCTTTCTTGTTTGCTGTGGCTGTAGGTACAGTTGCAGGAGGGCCTATAGGCGATCGTATAGGGCGCAAGTATGTTATCTGGGGATCGATCTTAGGTACTGCACCTTTTGCTCTGGCTATGCCTCATGTCGGCTTGGTGGGAACATGTGTATTGAGTATTATTATCGGTTTGGTACTATCATCTGCTTTCTCAGCTATCTTGGTGTATGCACAAGAGTTGTTGCCGGGCAAAGTCGGCTTAATCGGAGGTCTATTCTTTGGGTTGGCTTTCGGTGTCGCGGGGATTGCGTCAGCGGCACTCGGCAAAGTTGCCGATGAAACAAGTATTCAGCATGTGTATAATATATGTGCTTACCTCCCTCTTATTGGTTTGGTGGCTGCTTTTCTTCCGAACACGAAGAAGCATAAGGCTGCTTAATTACGTTACATTATCATTTGAGGCGGTATATTGATAAGTTTTAACGTGGAGGGCAGGTCAGACTTTATTACTTTTGTTTCTCACAAAAAAAGTATAGTCAATGAAAAAAATATCCGCTCTGTTTCTTCTTTTCACATTAATTATAGGGACTCTTTATGCTCAGGAAATGATAATCCCAAAATCACAAACTACGAAAAAAATGCAGGAATCAGGTATTGTTTTACCCCATGCTCCTGCGCCTGTAGGTAGCTATGTTCCATATAAGAGAGTTGGTAATCTGATTTTTATCAATCAGGTTTCACTGGTAGATGGCAAAATACTAACTCCCGGCGTTATTGGAGAAGGTGTAACCGAGGAGCAAGCGAAGCAGGCTACCCGTCAAGCAATGTTGAATGTTGTTGCTGTACTCAATCAGGCATTGGATGGAGATTTAGACAGAGTGAAACAAGCTGTGCAAATGACAGGCATATTCAATACGAGCAAAGGCTATACACAACATGCTGTTTTGATGAACGAAGGTTCATCCTTACTCATCGACATCTTTGGAGAAAGAGGAGTGCATACACGTGCTACTTTCGGTGCATCTTCATTGCCGATCGATTCGCCGGTGGAGATACAAGCCATATTTGAAGTGGAGTGATTATTCGGTATTCTATATAACAAAAAGAGAGAAGCTCCGAAAAGCTTCTCTCTTAGTTTATTTCATTAGGAAATTGAAGTCATCTTTATTGCTTAATTCCTTAGGCTCTTCTCCATATTTAAATATGCGGGCTGTTCGGTTTCCTATCAGTTCTAATTTGCCATCTTCGTAATGTAGCATTGTAGCTTCACGCAGTCCTACCACATACGTATCTTGATTTTGAGTTATAAATTCATTGATACGAACCTCGCGCGTCTCTCCTCCATGGTTTGATGGATGGTCGTCCAAGTAGTGAGGATTAAGCTGAAAAGGTACAAGGTTAATTGTTTCAAACCCTTTTGGGTCTATAATTGGCATATCGTTTGTCGTGCGTAGGGTGGGACAAGCGACATTCGATCCCGCGCTCCATCCTATATAAGGTATTCCTGCTTTTACCTTTTCGCCGATAAGCTCTATCAATCCATTATCGCGCATGGTACGTACCAATTTCCACGTATTTCCCCCACCGATAACGATTGCTTCCGCATCTTTTATCGCTTGTTTCGGATCATCGAAATGATGTATTCCTGTCACACTATGTCCTATTTCGGCTAATGCATCATTCACTCTTCGCTCATACTCATCATACGAAAAAGTAACAACAGCATAGGGTATAAATACAGCTTTAACAGGTTTATCTCCTAAGAATTGTTTGATGTTATTTTTAGGATAACCCAGATAGGCTTCTCCGGGATTAGTCGAATTGCTTAGTAGTAATAGTCTCATGGTCGTATTCTTTTTATTTATTACAAATATACTGAAAAATATTTCGTTGCTCTACCGATGTCATTTTTATGGATAAAATCACAATGAAAAAAGCCGATACTCTTTCGAGCATCGGCTTTTATATGTTAAAGAAATTAATTTCTTATTTCTTTTGAACTCTTGTGTAACCATAAACAGCTTTGTCACCCAATTCTTCTTCGATACGAAGTAGTTGGTTGTATTTAGCCATACGGTCTGAACGGCTAAGAGAACCTGTTTTGATTTGACCTGAATTAGTTGCAACTGCTATGTCGGCAATTGTAGAATCTTCAGTTTCACCCGAACGGTGAGAAGTTACGCTGGTGTAACCTGCACGGTGAGCCATTTCGATAGCATCCAAAGTCTCAGTAAGAGAACCGATTTGGTTTACTTTGATTAGGATTGAGTTAGCACAACCTGTTTCGATACCTTTTTTCAAGAAATCTACGTTAGTTACGAATAAATCGTCACCCACTAGTTGAACTTTGCTTCCGATTTCGTCAGTAAGCAATTTCCATCCATCCCAGTCAGCTTCGTGCATACCATCTTCGATTGAATCGATAGGGTATTTTTCAGAAAGGCTTTTCAAGAATTTCACTTGGTCAGCAGAAGTGCGTTTAGCACCGTCTTTTCCTTCAAATTTGCTATAGTCATAAACTTTAGCTTTTTTGTCGTAAAATTCAGAAGCAGCACAGTCAAGAGCGATAGTAATATCTTTTCCTGCTTTGTAACCTGCATCTTTGATAGCTTTAAGAATTGAATCTAGAGCATCCTCTGTTCCTTTCAATGTAGGAGCGAAACCACCTTCATCGCCAACAGCAGTACTAAGACCTCTGCTTTTGAATTCTTTAGCAAGAGCATGGAATACTTCAGCACCCATTCTCAAACCTTCTTTGAATGATTTAGCACCTACCGGACGGATCATAAACTCTTGGAATGCGATAGGAGCATCAGAGTGAGAGCCTCCGTTGATGATATTCATCATCGGTACAGGAAGAGTATAAGTGTTTGTTCCGCCGATATAGCGATACAAAGGAATATCAAGATAGTTAGCAGCAGCTTTAGCAACAGCTAGAGAAACACCCAAAATAGCGTTAGCTCCTAGTTTCGATTTAGTTTTAGTTCCGTCAAGAGCGATCATTTGTTGATCAATGCCTCTTTGGTTCAATGCCGATTCTCCAAGTAGAGCAGGTGCGATAACATTGTTTACGTTATCAACAGCTTTGATTACACCTTTACCGCCATATCTTTTTTTGTCGCCATCACGAAGTTCTAATGCTTCGTTTTCACCTGTAGAAGCTCCCGATGGAACAGCAGCACGACCAAATGCACCACATTCAAGGGTAACATCAACTTCGATTGTTGGATTACCTCTTGAGTCCAAAATCTCACGTGCGAAAATTTTCTCGATTCTCATGTTTTATTGATTTTTAAAAATTGAATAATATATTCTAATTGTTGTTGTTAAATTTAGCTGAACAAAAATACATTTTTTTCTTTTAATACAGAAGAGTAAGTAAATGAATTTATGCTTTTTTAGACCATTATTGTAAACTATTCAGCAATGCGTTGATATTTGATGTGAATAATTTTACGGCGATAGCCATTAATATGATTCCAAAGAATTTACGCATCACATATACGCCACCAATGCCTACGACTTTTTGTATTAGCTTTAAATTTTTCAGAACAAAAAATACGATAATCATATTTGCGAATAGGGCTATGAGAATATTCAATACCGAAAATTCGGCACGCATTGATAGTAAGGCGGTAAACGTTCCCGGACCTGCAATTAACGGAAATACAATTGGTACAAATGTCGAAGCCCCATTGGGAGCATCGTTCCTGAATACCTCAATTCCAAATATCATTTCTATCGAAATAATAAAAATAACCAATGCTCCTGCTACAGCAAAAGAAGAGACATCCACATTGAATAAATTCAACAATCCTTCGCCGACGAAAAGGAATGCAGCCATAATGATAAATGCATATAATGCTGTTTGAAATGGATTTACATCCTTTTTGTCTTTTGTGAAACCGAGAAATATAGGCACAGACCCTAATACATCTATCAGTGCGAATAATACAACGAATGTGCTTAATATTTGCTTGAAACTAATCGCTAAGTCCATAATCAATAGATGCTTTAATGGGTTTATTGTGCAAATTTAATGTTTTTTCGATTATAAACTTTATATATAATACTAAATCATTACTTTACTGAAGTCCGATTATGAATGTTTTTGTCTTTAATGAAAAGCATAAAGCAAAAACTTTTGTAAGTTTGTATAAATATATCGACCATTATGGCTAACTACGGATTTGTACGAGTGGCGGCAGCAACACCAAGTGTGAAAGTCGCAGACTGTGATTATAATACAGAAGAAATAATAAAATTGATCGCTGAGGCTGAAAAGCAGCAGGTGTCGGTTATCGTTTTTCCGGAGCTAAGTATTACAGCTTATACTTGTGCCGATCTTTTCCATCAACGTTTGTTGTTGGATGGTGTAGCCCGGTCTATTGTAAAAATAAATCAATCGCTCGAAAATAAAACCGTTACAGCTATTGTCGGGATGCCTTTGTTTATAAATGGTAGCCTGTATAATGTAGCGGCAGTGTTGTCTGGTGGTAAAATTCAAGGTTTTGTACCCAAAACGTATTTGCCCAATTATAGTGAGTTCTACGAAAAACGTTGGTTTGCTTCATCAAGCGAGCTATCTGTAAAAACAGTCAGCTATTTAGGGCAGGAAATCCCTGTCGGGATCGATTTGATATTTGAGACCCCAACTCTCAAATTCGGTATCGAAATATGCGAAGATTTATGGACTCCTGTTCCTCCTTCCAGCCTGTTGGCATTGAATGGTGCAGAGGTAATATTTAATCTTTCGGCAAGTAACGAAACGGTAGGGAAGAACGTCTATCGTAAATCTCTTATCAGTCAACAGTCGGCTCGTTGTATTGCGGGTTATGTATATGCCGCTGCGGGAAGTGGCGAATCTACGACCGATATTGTTTTTTCGGGAAGTAGCTTGATTGCCGAAAACGGTTCGTTTTTGGCGGAGTCGAAACGTTTCGAACTATCAAGCCAGCTTGTGACGGCTGATATTGATATAGAACGTTTGCAGAAAGACCGTATTTCCAATTCTTCATTCACAACAAACGAACAAGGTCTTTCATCCAAAGAATATCGTACCATTGAACTTGCGACAGAAATTCATCAATTAAATAAATTGGATCGTTATGTTTCACCGACTCCTTTTGTCCCGGTGAATGATGAAACATTAGACGAGCGTTGCGGTGAGATATTCTCTATTCAGGTAGGGGGATTGGCAAAGCGTTTGCTTCATACTAATTGTAAGACTGCCGTAATCGGTGTTTCGGGAGGTCTTGATTCTACATTGGCATTACTTGTTTTGGTGAGAGCTTTTGATAAACTGGATATTCTCCGCAAAAATATATATGGTATTACCATGCCTGGTTTTGGTACTACCGATCGCACCTATACCAATGCTATCGAGTTGATGAAGTCATTGGGGGTAACTACTAAAGAGATATCTATCAATAAATCTGTCCTTCAGCATTTCGAAGATATAGATCATGATATTAATCTACATGATGTGACTTACGAAAATTCGCAAGCACGTGAACGCACGCAGATATTAATGGACTATGCTAATAAAGTAAACGGTCTTGTGATTGGTACAGGTGACTTGTCGGAGTTGGCGTTAGGCTGGTGTACATATAATGGAGATCATATGTCTATGTATGCTGTGAATACAGGCGTACCTAAAACCCTTGTTCGTACTCTTGTTAAATGGGTATCTGATACCCAAATGGATTCTCAGTCTAAGGCAATTCTGAATGATGTTATCGATACTCCTGTAAGTCCCGAATTATTACCTGCGGGTGCAGATGGTGAGATTGCACAGATAACGGAGCATGTGGTAGGTCCGTATATTCTCCACGACTTTTTTCTTTATTATGTACTTCGGTTTGGTTTTAGTCCTGCCAAAATATACTTCTTGGCACAGCATGCTTTTGATGGTGAATACTCAAAGAGTGAAATGTTAAAATGGCTAAATGTGTTTTTCCATCGATTCTTTTCTCAACAATTTAAGCGCTCTTGCTTACCTGATGGACCCAAAGTGGGTTCGGTGAATCTTTCTCCGCGAGGAGATTGGCGTATGCCTAGCGATGCATCGTCTGCTTTGTGGATGAAAGAGTTAGATACTTTGTCTTAATCTTTACTTTGTTTCGCTTCGAAAACAGGACGCAATGCAATAGTTGCTCAAACAACAAATGAATGATTATCAATATGATAGATCATAAAATTTAAGTTAGTTTCTTTTGTAACTAACTATTTAGTCCTATCTTTGCCACCGATTTTTAACCAAGTTTAAATATAATGAATAAGAAAAGATTGGCGGTAGGTATCATCGCAATGTGTTCTGTCCCTTTTATGTTTGCCGGAGGCATATTGACAAATACAAACCAAAGTGCTCGTTTTGCGAGACTAATGGCATTGGAGGCTTCTACAAATGTAGACGCCGCCTATTATAATCCTGCCGGATTAGTAAAATTGCAAGATGGTTTTCATTTTTCATTCTCTAATCAGAGTGTATATCAAACCAGAGTAATTAATTCTACTTACGCTCCTTTTGCTCAGTCGGGAGGAGATCCAACTAAAACATATAAAGGAACAGCTTCGGCTCCTATTGTACCAAGTCTTCAGGCTGCATACAAAAAAGGTAAATGGGTTCTTTCGGGAAGTCTGGCTGTTGTGGGTGGTGGTGGAAAAGCTACCTTTAGCAACGGTCTACCAATGTTTGAAGCAGGCGCATCCGCTTTGCCCGGTATTTTCAGTCAAGTAGCAGCAGGCCTGAATAATAAACTAGGTACATCGGGAACCATAAGCTCCAACCGTTACTCAGTCGATCAATATATGTCAGGCTCATCATTCATCTATGGAGCACAAATGGGTGGAACATATCAGATAAATGAAATCTTCTCAGCTTATGCAGGCTTCCGTCTTAATATTGTAAACAATCACTACGAAGGATACCTAAGAAGTCTGAGAGCAAACATTAAAGCCGAAGGCTTCCCTCCCGGACTCATGGACTATGATGGCAGTTCGATGGTTAGCCCAGCTGCTATTCTGGGAATGGCAATGCAAGGTCAGACAGATCAAAGCACAATCAACTCATTGAATCTTCTACAACAAGCATCGCTTGATGGTGCGTACCTTGACTCAAAACAGTCGGGATGGGGTGTTGCACCTATTATTGGATTCAATATTAACTATCAGAAACTCAATGTCGGAATGAAATATGAATTCAAGACAAGCCTTAATGTAGAAAATAAAACCAAAGTAGACGATACCGGTCTTGATGGAACCGGTATGTTCGCTCATGGAGTCAATACGGCTCACGATATTCCCGCTTTGTTTACGATCGGTGCTTCTTATGCAATATTACCTCAATTGACAGCCAATGTTGGTTACCATCACTTTTTCGATAAGAGTGCAAGAATGGAAGGTGACAAACAAAAACTTCTTGAAGGAGGTACTAACGAATATCTAGGTGGACTAGAATATCAGATAGATAAAATGTTCTTAGTGAGTGCCGGAGGGCAAATTACTCGCTACGGAGTGACAGATGAATATCAAAGAGATCTTAGCTTCTCTCTTAATTCTTACTCGTTAGGGTTTGGTGGTGCTGTGAATGTGTCGGAAAAGGTTCAAATTAATATTGGCTACTTCTGGACAACATATTCAGACTGGACTAAAAAGACAGGTAATGATAATCCTGCTTTGATACGAACCGATGTCTATTCTCGCACTAATAAAGTATTTGCCGCAGGTGTAGACTTTTCGTTCTAAGATTAAGAAAAACTCATATAAAACAGGTCGGATTTGATTTCAAATCCGACCTGTTTCTGTTTGGAGAATATTTCAATAAATTAAATTTGAACGAATCGGCAACATGATCAAATTTGATTTAAGAGATTATAATTAATCTTGAGCGGTATACTATTCCCTTGTCTGTAAGCGCTTAATTGCTCAAAAAATATTATAAAAACTTGTGTATTTAGTTGATTATGTATACATTTGCAACCCAATAATGATTAGGACGGGACTCGTTTCGATGATAATGATTTGATTATCACTGAGATAGTTTCGGATTCTTTGTATTATTGGTAGATAAAAATGTATAACAAAAAATTGAATTTAAAGTTCTAAAGATTAAAACAAGATGCCTACAATTCAACAATTAGTAAGAAAAGGACGTACTGTTTTGGTTGAGAAGAGTAAATCTCGTGCCCTCGATTCATGTCCTCAACGTAGAGGTGTGTGTATTCGTGTGTATACGACTACTCCTAAAAAACCAAACTCAGCAATGCGTAAAGTAGCACGTGTGCGTTTAACAAACTCAAAAGAGGTAAATGCTTATATTCCTGGAGAAGGACATAACTTGCAAGAGCACTCGATTGTACTTGTTAGAGGTGGTCGTGTAAAAGACCTTCCAGGGGTTCGTTATCACATTGTTCGTGGAACATTGGATACAGCCGGAGTGGGTGGTCGTACGCAACGCCGCTCTAAATACGGAGCAAAACGTCCTAAACCGGGAGCAGCTGCGGCAGCGAAAGGCGCACCAGCTAAAGGTAAAAAGAAATAATTACCGCCTCCTTTAACCGAGATTTTTAATTAAGTATTAAAACGGTTTAAGTTTATTGGATAGGCAATATACAGGTTGAGTAAATAGTTCAGCGGAACTATTGAAGACATCTAAAATCATTGGCAACCAAAAACAAAAACAAAATTTTTAAGTAAAAAATGAGAAAAGCAAAACCAAAGAAAAGACAGATCCTCCCGGATCCGATTTTCGGTGATGTAAAGGTTACAAAGTTTGTTAACCACCTGATGTATGATGGTAAAAAATCTACATCGTTCAGTATCTTCTATTCGGCACTGGAAACTGTGAAAGCTAAATTGCCTAATGAAGAAAAGTCTGCTTTGGAAATTTGGAAAGCAGCATTAGATAACGTAACTCCACAAGTAGAAGTGAAGTCTCGCCGTGTAGGTGGTGCAACATTTCAAGTTCCTACAGAAATACGTCCTGATCGCAAAGAATCTATTTGTATGAAAAATCTTATCCTATATGCTCGCAAGAGAGGTGGAAAGACAATGGCTGACAAATTAGCAGCCGAAATTACAGATGCATTCAATGGTCAAGGTGGTGCATATAAAAGAAAAGAGGACATGCATAAGATGGCAGAAGCCAACCGTGCATTTGCTCACTTCAGATTTTAATATATAAGCAAGGAGTATAAAATACAATGGCAAAAGTTTTAGATAGTTTAAGAAATACAAGAAATATCGGTATCATGGCCCACATTGATGCTGGTAAAACTACAACTTCCGAACGTATCCTGTTTTATACTGGGTTAACTCATAAAATTGGAGAAACTCATGACGGTACAGCCACTATGGACTGGATGGCGCAAGAGCAAGAGCGTGGTATCACGATCACTTCTGCTGCTACTACAACTCAGTGGAAATACAATAACGAGTTATATAAAATTAACTTGATTGACACTCCGGGACACGTTGACTTTACTGTAGAAGTAGAGCGTTCACTACGCGTACTTGATGGTGCCATTGCAACATTTTGTGCTGTAGGTGGTGTTGAACCACAATCAGAAACAGTTTGGCGTCAAGCTGATAAATATAGCGTTCCACGTATTTGTTATGTTAACAAAATGGACCGTTCAGGAGCTAACTTTTTTGAGGTAGTTCGTCAAGTGAAAGAAGTATTAGGTGCAAACCCTTGTCCTATTCAAATTCCTATCGGAGCCGAAGAAAGCTTCAAAGGTATTGTGGATTTGGTAACAATGAAAGCGCTATACTGGCACGATGAAACAATGGGTGCTGACTATGACGTTGCTGAAATTCCGGCTGACGTTTTAGAAGAAGCTCAAGAGTGGAGAGAAAAAATGCTTGAAAAAGCAGCAGAATGCGATGAGGCACTAATGGAAAAGTTCTTTGATGATCCATCTACTATTACAGAAGATGAAATCATGACAGCTCTTCGTATTGGTACTCTTGCTATGCAAATCAATCCGATGCTTCTAGGTTCTTCTTTCAAAAACAAAGGAGTACAACCACTATTGGATGCGGTATCTAAATATTTACCAAGTCCACTAGATACATTGGCTATCGAAGGTATCGACCCTAGAACGGATGCTCAGATTGTACGTCATCCAAGCCCGGATGAGCCTATGTGTGCTTTAGCATTTAAAATTGCTACTGACCCATTCGTAGGTCGTCTGTGTTTCTTCCGTGTTTACTCGGGAGAATTACCTGCTGGATCGTATGTTTACAATCCTCGTTCTGAGAAAAAAGAACGTATTTCTCGTTTGTTCCAAATGCACTCAAACAAACAAAATCCAAAAGATGTGATTGGTTGTGGTGATATTGGAGCGGGAGTAGGATTTAAAGATATCCGTACAGGTGATACATTATGTGACGAAAATAATCCGATCATACTTGAGTCTATGGACTTCCCAGAGCCGGTTATCGGAATCTCAATCGAGCCAATCACTCAAAAAGATATAGATAAACTTTCTACTGGATTAGCTAAGCTATCAGAAGAAGATCCAACATTCCGTGTACATACAGACGAGGATTCTGGTCAAACAATTATCGAAGGTATGGGTGAGCTTCACCTTGAAATTATCATCGACCGTTTGAAACGTGAATTCAAAGTTGAATGTAACCAAGGTCGTCCTCAAGTTTCATATAAGGAAGCGTTGACTCAAATGGTTGAGCTTCGCGAAGTTTATAAGAAACAATCAGGTGGTCGCGGTAAATTTGCGGATATCATTGTTAAAGTTGGTCCGACTGATGCAGATTTCGAAGGTGGTCTTCAATTCGTAGATGAAGTAAAAGGTGGTAACATTCCAAAAGAATTTATCCCTTCAATTCAAAAAGGATTTTTGGCTGCAATGAAAAATGGTGTATTGGCTGGTCATGCTCTAGACAAATTGAAAGTAGTAGTTGTGGACGGTTCATTCCATCCGGTTGACTCTGACCAATTGTCGTTCGAGCTTTGTGCTAAGTTTGCGTTTAAATCGGCTTCTGAAAAAGCAAGTCCGGTATTACTAGAACCTATCATGAAATTAGAAGTTGTAACTCCAGAGGAAAGTATGGGAGATGTGATTTCTGACTTGAACAAACGTCGTGGACAAGTAGAAGGTATGGAATCTAGTCGTTCGGGTGCACGTATCGTGAAAGCGAAAGTGCCTTTGGCTGAGATGTTCGGTTATGTAACATCTTTACGTACGATCACTTCGGGTAGAGCAACATCAGCAATGACGTTCTCTCACTACGAAAACGTATCACCGTCTATCGCACGTCAAGTACTTACAGAATGTAAAGGTCGCGTAGACTTGATCAAATAATAAAAAAAGAGATTACGGGTTACAGTTAGTAAATGACTCTTAACTGTAATCTGTTTCCTCAAGTAATAATTTTTATAACAAACAGATTCAATATGAGTCAAAAAATTAGAATTAAACTAAAATCGTACGACTACAACTTGGTTGATAAATCAGCTGAGAAGATCGTTAAAACAGTAAAAGCGACAGGTGCAGTAGTAAGCGGTCCAATTCCGTTACCAACACACAAACGTATCTTTACTGTAAACCGTTCTACTTTCGTAAACAAGAAATCTCGTGAGCAATTCGAGCTTTGTTCTTACAAAAGACTAATCGATATCTACAGCTCAACAGCTAAAACAGTAGATGCGCTTATGAAACTTGAGTTGCCAAGTGGAGTAGAAGTTGAAATTAAAGTTTGATAGATTTATACTAGTTTAAATAAATAATTTAGAGAAATGCCAGGATTATTAGGAAAAAAAATCGGAATGACATCCGTTTTCAGTGCCGAGGGAAAAAATATTCCATGCACTGTTATCGAAGTGGGTCCTTGTGTTGTTACTCAAGTAAAAACAGCAGCAACTGACGGCTACGAGGCTATACAGTTAGGGTTTGTCGAAAAGAAAGACAAGCACACAACTAAGCCTGAGGCAGGTCACTTTAAGAAAGCTGGAGTAACACCTCAAAGACACTTGGCCGAGTTCAAAGGATTTTCAGATCGCAAGTTAGGCGATGTAGTTACAGTTGATCTTTTCGAAGATGCTATCTATGTAGATGTAATCGGAACGTCAAAAGGTAAGGGATTCCAAGGGGTTGTGAAACGTCATGGTTTTGCCGGAGTAGGACAAGCTACGCTTGGACAACATAACCGTTTACGTGCTCCAGGTTCTATCGGTGCTTGTTCTTACCCTGCTAAAGTATTCAAGGGAACGAAAATGGGTGGACAAATGGGTAATACCCGTACAACAGTTCAAAACCTTGAAGTAATTAAAGTAATTCCAGAACATAATCTTTTGTTGATCAAAGGATCTGTTCCAGGAAGTAGAGGTTCAATCGTATTAATTGAAAAGTAATGGAACTAAGTGTATTAGATAGAAACGGGAAAGACACCGGTAAAAAAGTAGCTTTAAATGAAGCTATTTATGGAATTGAGCCTAACGAGCATGTTCTTTGGTTGGATGTGAAACAATATCTTGCGAATCAACGCCAAGGTACTCACAAAACTAAAGAAAGAAGTGAGTTGTCGGGTAGTACACGTAAATTGATCCGTCAAAAAGGTGGAGGTGGAGCCCGTCGTGGTGACATCAAATCTCCCCTACTAGTTGGTGGTGCTCGTGTATTCGGACCTCAACCAAGAGACTACGGCTTCAAATTAAATAAAAAAGTAAAAGTATTGGCTCGTAAGTCAGCACTTTCTGCTAAAGCAAAAGGAAATCAAATCGTATTAGTTGAAGATTTTTCATTCGAAACACCTAAAACAAAAGATTTCATTGCGCTAACTAAAAACTTGCAAGTAGCTGATAAAAAGATACTTTTAGTTTTGCCTGACCAAAATAAAAATGTATATTTGTCGGCTCGCAATTTGCAAAGAGTAAATGTTATAAGTGCTTCTGATTTAAATACTTATGCTATCCTTAACTGTTCAAGTTTAGTAATAGTAGAGTCTTCAGTTGCAATTATTGATAATCTTTTAAAAGCATAAGGAGGTAAATTATGGGAATTATAATAAAACCAGTACTAACAGAAAAACAAACAGCGATAACAGAAAAATTCTCGAATCGTTATGGTTTTCGTGTTGCTCCAAGTGCAAATAAAGTGGAGATAAAGAAAGCAATAGAAGAGCTTTACGGAGTAACAGTTGAGTCTGTGAACACAATGAACTACTCAGGAAAGCGCAAAAGCCGTTACACTAAAGCTGGTGTAGTAAACGGAAAAACTTCTGCTTTCAAAAAAGCAATAATCACTTTGAAAGAAGGTGAAAGTATAGACTTTTTTAGTAATATCTAAATAGAAAATGGCAGTACGTAAATTAAAGCCCACAACACCGGGGCAGAGACACAAAGTTATTGGTACATTTGAGGAAATCACTGCAAGTGCACCAGAGAAATCTCTAGTAGTCGGCAAAAATACATCTGGTGGTCGTAACAACACAGGTAAGATGACAATGCGTTATCTTGGTGGCGGTCACAAGAGAAAATACAGATTGATCGACTTCAAGAGAACTAAAGATGCTATTCCTGCAACAGTAAAATCAATCGAATACGACCCGAATCGTTCGGCTCGTATCGCTTTGTTATATTATGCAGATGGAGCAAAGGCTTACATGCTAGCCCCAGAAGGCTTAGTCGTAGGTCAAACAGTGATATCGGGAGCTGATGCTGCTCCTGAGGTAGGAAATGCATTGCCATTGGCAAAAATTCCTGTAGGTACAGTTATTCATAATATCGAATTACGTCCTGGTCAAGGAGCTAAAATGGTTCGTTCGGCAGGTGTATTCGCACAGTTGACTTCTCGCGAAGGAAACTATGTGATCATCAAAATGCCTTCAGGCGAAACACGTAAGATCCTATCGAGCTGTAAAGCTACTATTGGTAGCGTAGGTAATTCGGATCATGGACTTGAAAAATCAGGTAAAGCTGGACGCTCTAGATGGCTTGGACGCCGTCCTCGTAACCGAGGAGTAGTGATGAACCCTGTCGATCACCCAATGGGTGGTGGTGAAGGTCGCGCTTCAGGAGGTCACCCAAGATCACGTAACGGATTGTATGCTAAGGGACTTAAAACCAGAGCTCCTAAGAAACATTCTTCTAAGTACATAATCGAAAGAAGAAAGAAATAATAACCTGATTTAATAAAAAGAAATTATGAGTCGTTCATTAAAAAAAGGCCCGTATATTAATGTTAAGCTTGAGAAAAAAGTCTTGGCTATGAATGAGTCAGGGAAAAAGGCTGTGGTTAAAACATGGGCAAGAGCTTCAATGATATCGCCTGACTTTGTAGGTCACACTATTGCTGTTCATAACGGGAATAAATTTATCCCTGTATATGTAACAGAAAATATGGTAGGACATAAACTAGGAGAATTTTCACTTACCCGTACATTCCGTGGACACGGTGGTAAGAAGAAATAACCAAGCAGAGCTTAAAAATTAATAAAAGAAAACAGTATAATAATGGGTGCTAGAAAAAGAATAACAGCTGAAAAAAGAAAGGAAGCTAAACAGTCCGTCTCTTTTGCCAAGTTGAACAATGTGCCAACCTCACCTCGTAAAATGCGCCTTGTGGTAGACATGATTCGTGGTATGGAGGCTTTCAAAGCGCTTGGCGTTTTGAAATTTTCAAACAAAGAGGCCGCTGCTAGAGTTGAAAAATTATTACGTTCAGCTATCGCAAACTGGGAAGCTAAAAACGAACGTAAAGCAGAAGGTGGCGAACTATATGTGTCGTTAATCAACGTAGATGGAGGAACAATGCTTAAGAGAATGCGTCCTGCTCCGCAAGGAAGAGGATATAGAATTCGCAAGCGTTCTAATCATGTTACTCTTCACGTAGATACACTTAAAAATGAAAATCAAAATTAATTAGCAGATGGGACAAAAAGTAAATCCAATAGCAAATCGTTTAGGAATCATCCGTGGATGGGATTCTAATTGGTATGGAGGCAAAAATTACGGAGCTACGCTATTAGAAGATAGCAAAATCCGTAAATATTTGAATGCCCGTCTAGCTAAAGCTAGTGTATCGCGTATCGTAATTGAAAGAACTTTGAAACTTGTAACTATTACAGTTTGTACAGCTCGTCCGGGTATCATTATTGGTAAAGGCGGACAAGAAGTAGACAAACTTAAAGAAGAGTTGAAAAAGATCACAGATAAAGATATTCAAATCAATATTTTTGAGATCAAGAAACCAGAGTTAGATGCAGTTATTGTAGCTAACAATATTGCTCGTCAGGTAGAGGGTAAAATCGCTTACCGTCGTGCAATTAAAATGTCTATTGCCTCAACAATGAGAATGGGTGCTGAAGGTATCAAAGTTCAAATATCAGGACGTTTGAACGGAGCTGAAATGGCTCGTTCAGAAATGTATAAAGAAGGAAGAACTCCACTTCATACATTCCGTGCAGATATTGACTATGCACACGCAGAAGCGCTTACCAAAGTTGGTTTGATAGGAATAAAAGTGTGGATTTGCCGTGGAGAAGTTTACGGTAAGAAAGACCTTGCTCCATCATTTGTAGTGTCGAAAGAAGCAGGAAACTCTGCTAATCGTCGCCCAGATGCAGGAAAGGGAGGTTTCAAGAGAAATAAGAGAAAGTAATTAAAACGTTTTAAGTAAAATGTTACAACCGAAGAAAACAAAATTCAGAAGACAGCAAAAAGGTCGTATGAAAGGCAATGCTCAAAGAGGGCATGAATTGGCATTCGGTTCATTTGGAATCAAGACTCTTGATTGCAAATGGATAACAGGACGCCAGATTGAAGCGGCTCGTATTGCAGTAACTCGTTACATGCAACGTCAAGGGCAAGTTTGGGTAAGAATTTTCCCAGACAAACCGATCACAAAGAAACCAGCCGAAGTCCGCATGGGTAAAGGTAAAGGTTCTCCGGAAGGATTCGTTGCACCAGTAACACCAGGAAGAATACTATTCGAAATCGAAGGTGTTTCTTATGAAGTTGCAAAAGAAGCATTGCGCTTAGCTGCACAAAAGCTTCCCGTAACTACAAAATTTGTAGTACGTAGAGATTATGACTTAACTCAAATTGTTTAAAAGTTATGAAAATTGCAGAAGTAAGAGAATTATCTGACAAAGAATTAGTAGAAAGATTAGATGCTGAAAGAAAAGCATTAGATCAAATGGTGTTAAACCACAGTGTATCTCCATTGGATGCTCCGTCTAAGATTAAAGTAAAACGTCGCGATATCGCACGCTTCTTAACAGAGTTACGTCAAAGAGAATTAAACAAATAATTAAGAGCTGATGGAAACGAGAAATTTAAGAAAAGAAAGAATCGGGGTCGTTTTCAGTAACAAGATGGAGAAAACTATCACAGTTGCTGTAAAATGGAAAGAAAAACACCCTATTTACGGAAAATTCGTTAACAAAACGAAAAAATATCATGCTCACGACGACAAAAACGAGTGCAACATAGGCGACACAGTTCGTATTATGGAAACTCGTCCGACGAGCAAAACAAAGAGATGGAGATTAATTGAAATAATCGAGAGGGCTAAATAATTATGATACAACAAGAATCGAGACTAGTCGTAACTGATAACAGTGGAGCTAGAGAAGCATTATGTATCCGCGTTTTAGGCGGAACAAGAAGACGCTATGCGTCGGTAGGGGATGTGATTGTAGTTGCTATCAAGAATGTGATCCCTTCGAGTGACATCAAGAAAGGTGCTGTAACAAAAGCAATAGTTGTACGCACGAAAAAAGAAGTACGCCGTGCAGACGGGTCTTACATTCGTTTCGACGACAACGCATGTGTATTGTTAAACGCCGGTGGTGATATTAGAGGAAGCCGTATTTTCGGACCTGTTGCCAGAGAACTTCGCGCAACTAACATGAAGATAGTTTCGTTGGCACCAGAGGTACTTTAATTCAAAAAACTAAAAAGCAATGAGTAAATTACATATCAAAAAAGGCGATATAGTTTATGTGAATACAGGTATCGACAAAGGTAAAACTGGACGCGTGCAAAAAGTGTTAATAGACAAAAGCCGCGCAATAGTTGAAGGCCTTAACATGGTATCGAAACATACTAAGCCTAATGCTAAAAGTCCTCAAGGAGGAATAGAGAAAATAGAAGCTCCGATACACATCTCTAACCTAAATGTTGTGGATCCTAAAACAGGAAAACCAACAAGAATAGGTCGTAAGAAAGATGAAGTAACTGGTAAGCTAGTACGTTATTCTAAAAAATCAGGGGAGGAAATTAAATAATGAGCAATACAACGAATCTTAAAACAGAATATAAAGACCGTATTGTTTCTTCGTTGATGAAAGAATTCGGATACAAATCAACAATGCAAGTACCGGTACTTAAAAAGGTTGTTCTCAACCAAGGTCTTGGAATAGCAGTTGCTGATAAGAAAATTATAGAAACTGCAATTAACGAAATGACTACTATTACAGGTCAAAAAGCTGTTGCAACATTCTCTAAGAAAGATATTTCAAACTTCAAATTACGTAAGAAAATGCCTATCGGTGTGATGGTTACATTACGTGGTGACAAAATGTATGAGTTTTTAGAAAGACTTATCCGTGTAGCACTACCTCGTATCCGTGACTTCAAGGGTATCGAAAGTAAGCTTGATGGAAGAGGAAACTATACACTAGGAATCGAAGAGCAAATCATGTTCCCGGAAATTAATATTGATAATATTAGTAAAATTTTGGGAATGAATATTACCTTTGTAACTTCTGCTCAAACAGATGAAGAAGGTTATGCACTTTTGAAAGAGTTTGGGTTACCATTTAAGAACGCAAAAAAAGAATTGATATAAGATGGCAAAAGAATCAATGAAAGCTCGTGAAGTGAAAAGAGCAAAATTAGTTGCAAAATATGCAGCTAAAAGAACGCAACTTAAAGCCGATGGCGATTACGAAGCGTTACAAGCTCTGCCAAAAAATGCTTCACCAGTTCGTTTGCACAATCGCTGTAGCATAACCGGTCGTCCAAAAGGGTATTTACGCCAGTTTGGAATTTCTCGTATCCAATTTAGAGAAATGGCATCGAAAGGTTTGATACCAGGTGTGAAAAAAGCAAGTTGGTAAGAAATTATTTTTTAGTATAGAATTAAATATTGTTCCGGTAGTCGGAATTAATTTAAATCAATTTAATTATGACAGATCCAATAGCAGATTATTTGACGCGCTTGAGAAACGCTATTCAAGCTAAACACAGAGTGGTAGAAATGCCAGCGTCAAATTTGAAAAAAGAGATTACTAAAATTCTCTTAGAAAAAGGCTACATACTTAACTATAAGTTTGTAGACGAAGGACCTCAAGGTTCAATTAAAATTGCCTTGAAGTACGATCCTGTAAACAAAGTGAATGCAATTAAGAAATTAATTCGTATTTCAACACCAGGTCTTCGTAAATATGTAGGGTATAAAGAAATGCCTCGTGTCCTTAACGGACTAGGTATAGCTGTATTATCTACCTCTAAAGGAGTGATGACAGACAAAGAAGCTCGTAACTTGAAAGTTGGCGGCGAAGTATTATGTTATGTTTATTAATTAATAGAGAAGAAGATAATAAGTTATGTCAAGAATAGGAAAATTACCCATAAATATCCCTGCCGGAGTAACAGTTACTGTGGGCAGTGATAACGTAGTTACTGTAAAAGGACCCAAAGGAGAACTATCGCAAGAAGTAAATCCTGATATCAAAGTCTCTGTAGATGGTGCAGTACTAACTGTAACACGTCCAACTGACGGAAAAGAACACCGTTCTCTGCATGGTCTGTACAGATCATTATTGAGCAACATGGTTGTTGGAGTTTCTGAAGGTTATCGCAAAGAACTAGAACTAGTAGGGGTTGGTTATCGTGCTTCTAACAATGGTCAAATCATTGAGCTATCTTTAGGTTATACACACAATATCTTTTTGATGTTGCCTAAAGAAGTGATTGTAGAGACTAAATCGGAGAGAAACAAGAACCCTCTAATCATTCTAGAATCTTGTGATAAACAACTGATCGGTCAAGTTTGTGCTAAAATTCGCTCATTCCGTAAACCTGAGCCGTACAAGGGAAAAGGTATACGTTTCGTAGGCGAAGTAATACGTCGCAAATCTGGTAAAACCGCAGGTAAATAATTCATAAACTGTAATAATCATGGTAACAAAGACAGATAGAAGAAAAAAGATAAAATTGCGTGTACGCGGTAAGATCGAAGGTACTACCGAGCGTCCACGTCTGACAGTGTTCAGAAGCAATAAGCAAATTTATGCACAAGTTATCGACGATTTGACAGGTAAAACTTTGGCAGCCGCTTCATCTCTTAAATTAACAGATAAAGCGCCTAAAAAAGAAATAGCTGCAAAAGTTGGAGAGCTAATTGCTAAAACTGCTCAAGAGGCTGGAGTAACAACTGTGGTGTTTGACCGTAACGGTTATTTATTCCACGGTAGAATTAAAGAATTGGCAGATGCTGCCCGTAAAGGTGGACTTAAATTTTAATAGAAATGGCAGGAGTTAATAATAAAATAAAATCGACCAACGATATCGAATTAAAAGATAGACTAGTGGCCATAAACCGTGTTACGAAAGTAACAAAAGGGGGTCGTACTTTCAGCTTTGCTGCTATCGTCGTTGTAGGTAATGAGGATGGTATAGTAGGCTGGGGACTAGGAAAAGCTGGTGAAGTAACAACAGCCATTGCTAAAGGAGTTGAAGCTGCTAAGAAAAATCTTATCAAAGTTCCTTTGCTTAGAGGTACAATCCCTCACGAGCAAATCGCTCGTTTCAGTGGATCAGAAGTATTCATCAAACCAGCTGCTCCCGGTACAGGGGTTAAAGCAGGGGGTGCGATGCGTGCCGTACTAGAGAGTGTTGGTGTAACAGACGTATTGGCGAAATCGAAAGGTTCGTCTAATCCACATAACTTGGTGAAAGCTACTATCGAGGCTTTAGACCAATTACGTGATGCATATACTGTTGCTCAAAACAGAGGAGTATCTTTAGAAAAAGTGTTTAAAGGTTAATTTAGGAAGGAGATTCAATTATGGCAAAAATTAAAATTAAGCAAGTAAAAAGCAGAATCAAAAGCCCTATAGATCAAAAAAGAACACTTGATGCTCTTGGTCTAAAGAAGTTGAACCGTGTAGTAGAACACGAAGATACACCTGCTATCAGAGGAATGATCAACAAAGTGAAACATTTAGTTTCAATTGAAGATTAATTAGTTTAAAAGATAAGAAAATATAGAAAATATGAATTTATCAAATTTGAGACCAGCAGAAGGAGCTACTAAAACTAGAAAAAGAATCGGTCGTGGTACAGGTTCTGGTTTAGGTGGTACTTCTACAAAAGGTCATAAAGGGCAAAAATCTAGATCAGGTTATTCTCGCAAGGTCGGTTTTGAAGGAGGACAAATGCCTATTCAACGCCGTCTGCCTAAATTCGGTTTCAAAAACATTAACCGCATCGAGTACAGACCGATTAATCTAGACGTGTTGCAACGTTTGGCAGAAGCTAAAAATCTAACAAAGATTGATATTCAAACATTGATCGATGCTGGATTTGTATCTGCAAAACATTTAGTGAAAATTTTAGGAAATGGAGCATTAACAGCTAAAATTGATGTTGAAGCTCATGCATTTTCGAAATCAGCGGAAGCTGCTATCGAAGCTTTAGGTGGAACTATAACAAAACTAAAGTAAGATGGGATTCATTAAAACGATAGAAAATATATGGAAGATTGAGGATCTCAGAAAGAGACTCCTCATTACTTTCTTTTTTGTAGTGATCTATCGATTTGGGTCATTTGTCGTACTTCCCGGAGTTGATCCTGCTGCACTTGCTGCATTAGAATCAAAAGCATCGGGCGGTCTGCTTGGACTACTTAATATGTTTTCCGGTGGAGCGTTCGCTAATGCCTCTATCTTTGCATTAGGTATCATGCCTTATATCTCAGCGTCTATTGTTATACAATTGCTGGGTATGGCTGTGCCGTATTTTCAAAAACTGCAAAGAGAAGGAGAGAGTGGTCGTACTAAAATGAACCAATATACCCGCTATCTTACAGTTGCGATTCTTTTATTCCAAGGACCTGCTTATTTATTAGGAGCTTTAGGTAATGCTGCTCCCGGTGGATTTTGGGACTTTCTAGTACCTTCTACCATTATTTTGGCTGGAGGTAGTATGTTTGTACTATGGTTGGGAGAGCGTATTACTGATAAAGGTGTAGGTAATGGTATTTCATTTATCATCCTAGTAGGTATTATTGCCCGTCTTCCGCATGCATTAATTGGTGAGTTTACATCTCGCTTAACTAATCAGGCTGGAGGTTTGGTAATGTTCTTAGCCGAAATCGTTCTATTACTATTGATCATAGCTGGAGCCATTCTTCTTGTACAGGGTACACGTAGAATACCGGTTCAGTATGCTAAACGAGTAGTTGGTAACAAACAATATGGTGGTGCACGTCAGTATATTCCTTTGAAAGTGAATGCGGCTAACGTGATGCCTATCATCTTTGCTCAGGCAATTATGTTTATTCCAATTACTATCGCAGGATTCTCTGCTAAAGAAAGTGGCTTTTGGGCTGCATTTATGGATCATACCAGTGTTTGGTATAATCTTGTATTTGCACTTCTTATCATTCTCTTTACATGGTTTTATACTGCTATGACAATAAATCCGGTTCAGATGGCTGACGAATTGAAACGTAATAATGGATTCATTCCTGGTATCAAGCCCGGTAAGAAGACAGCAGATTATATTGACCAAGTTATGTCTCGCATCACATTGCCGGGCTCACTATTCTTGGCTTTAGTTGCTATACTTCCTGCCTTCGCAAGTTATTTTGGCGTGAGCCGTGAATTCGCTCAATTCTTTGGTGGAACATCATTGCTGATTCTTGTTGGTGTTGTGTTAGACACACTACAACAAATAGAGAGTCACTTATTGATGAGACACTATGATGGCTTGTTGAAAACAGGTAGAATTAAAGGTCGTTCAGGTTCAATCGCTGCATATTAAGAAGCTATAATGATATTTCTGAAAACAGACGAAGAAATCGAATTGATGCGTGAGAGCAACCGACTGGTGGGTATGACCCTCGGAGAGGTTGCCAAACACGTTCAACCAGGAGTAACAACCCTGCATTTAAATAAAATAGCAGAAGAGTTTATTCGTAGTCATGGTGCTGTCCCATCTTTTTTGGGTTATAATGGTTTTCCATTTTCGCTGTGTATCTCGGTAAATGAAAATGTTGTTCATGGTTTCCCTTCCGAATATGTAATGAAAGAAGGAGATATAATATCCGTTGACTGTGGTACTGAGAAGAATGGTTTTTGTGGCGACTCAGCCTATACTTTTTGTGTAGGAGAAGTAGCCGAGGATGTGAAAGCATTACTAAGAACAACCAAAGAGTCTCTTTATCTGGGGATAGGAAAAGCAGTAGAAGGTAATCGTATTGGAGATATTGGAAATGAGATCCAAACATATTGCGAAAAACATCGCTACTCGGTTGTTCGCGAACTTGTAGGGCACGGCATTGGTCGAAAGATGCATGAATCGCCCGAAGTTCCTAACTATGGAAAACGAGGCACAGGTCCTTTACTTAAAAAGGGAATGTGTATTGCCATAGAGCCAATGATCAACATGGGAAGTAAAAATGTTGTTTTCGAAAGTGATGGCTGGACAGTAAGAACCAAAGATCACAAGCCTTCGGCACATTTTGAGCATACTGTGGCTATCCGCGAAGGAAAAGCTGATATTCTTTCGACATTTGAGTTTATAGAATCTGTTTTAGGAGATAGAGCAATTTAATTTTTTAATATATTTATGGCTAAGCAATCAGCAATAGAACAAGACGGAGTAATCATAGAAGCACTCTCTAATGCAATGTTTCGTGTAGAGTTGGAAAACGGACACGAAATAACCGCACATATTTCGGGAAAAATGCGTATGCATTATATAAAAATACTTCCCGGAGATAGAGTACGTGTAGAGATGTCTCCCTATGATCTGACCAAAGGACGAATTTCATTTAGATACAAATAAAAAACGAAGATATGAAAGTAAGAGCATCATTAAAGAAGCGTACTGCAGACTGCAAGATTGTCAGAAGAAACGGACGCTTATACGTAATAAACAAAAAAAATCCTAAGTTCAAGCAACGTCAAGGATAATTTATTAATTTTGCAAATTAATCTAAAGAATATATGGCAATAAGAATAGTTGGGGTCGATTTACCACAAAATAAGAGAGGCGAGATCGCTTTGACATACATTTTTGGTATCGGACGTAGTTCTGCTAACAAAATTCTTGCTGAAGCAGGGATTGATAGAGATATCAAAGTTAAAGACTGGAACGATGACCAAGCAGGTCAAATCCGTGAAATTATTTCTACAAGATTCAAAGTAGAGGGAGATTTACGTTCTGAAGTGCAATTGAACATCAAGCGATTGATGGATATCGGTTGCTATAGAGGTATCCGTCACCGTATTGGTTTACCATTAAGAGGACAAGGTACTAAAAACAACGCCCGTACACGTAAGGGAAGAAAGAAAACTGTTGCTAACAAGAAAAAAGCTACAAAATAATTAAGTTGATATGGCAAAGAAAACAGTCGCAGCGAAAAAAAGAAATGTTAAGATCGATGCAAACGGAGAAGTTCATGTGCATTCTTCTTTCAATAACATTATTATATCGATTACAAACAGCGAAGGCCAAGTTATAAGTTGGTCGTCAGCTGGAAAGATGGGTTTTAGAAGTTCTAAAAAAAATACCCCTTATGCAGCACAAATGGCAGCACAGGATTGTGCTAAAGTTGCATTTGATCTTGGTTTAAGAAAAGTGAAAGTGTTTGTGAAAGGTCCTGGTAACGGACGTGAATCTGCTATTCGTACAGTTCACGCTACAGGAATAGAAGTAACAGAAATTGTTGACGTTACTCCGCTTCCTCACAATGGATGTCGCCCTCCAAAACACAGAAGAGTTTAATCAAATTTAAGAAGTTGAAAACTTCAATTGTGATTTTGATTACAAATGACCCTCTCTGTAATCGCGGCTGCACAATTTTAGCTTTCGTTTAATTATTAATTAAGAAAGAAAATGGCAAGGTATACTGGACCAAAATCAAGAATCGCCCGTAAATTCGGTGAGCCAATATTCGGACCTGATAAAGTTCTATCAAGAAAGAACTATCCTCCGGGACAACATGGTAACGGAAGAAAGAAAAAATCTTCTGAGTACGGAATCCAATTACGTGAAAAGCAAAAAGCTAAATATACTTATGGAGTTCTTGAAAAACAATTCCGTAATTTATTTGAAAAAGCATTGAGCTCACGTGGTATTACCGGTGAGTTATTACTCCAATTCCTAGAATCTAGGTTGGATAACCTCGTTTATCGTTTAGGTTTGGCTCCAACAAGAGCAGCTGCACGTCAGCTTGTTTCTCATCGTCACATTGTGGTAGATGGTAAAGTTGTGAACATCCCTTCATATTCGGTAAAACCGGGACAGCAAATTGGAGTTCGTGAGAAATCTAAATCTCTAGAGGTTGTTAATGATGCATTATCAGGATTCAATCATAGTAAATATCCTTGGATCGAGTGGGATCAAGCATCTATGACAGGTAAATATCTGCATATTCCAGAGAGAGCAGATATTCCAGAAAACATAAAAGAACAGTTGATCGTAGAATTGTATTCTAAATAATAAATTTTCATGGCTATATTGGCATTTCAGAAACCGGATAAAGTATTGATGTTAGAAGCGGATGATTTCTTCGGAAAATTCGAGTTTCGTCCCTTAGAACCAGGCTATGGTATTACTGTTGGTAATGCTCTACGTCGTATTCTGCTTTCGTCTCTTGAAGGTTTTGCAATCACATCTATAAAAATCGATGGTGTTGAGCATGAGTTTGCTACAGTACCGGGAGTTATAGAAGATGTTACAAACATCATTCTAAACTTAAAACAAGTTAGATTTAAGCAAATCGTAGAAGAGATCGAAAATGAGAAAGTAAGTATTACTATCTCAGGTACAGAAGTATTCAAAGCTGGAGATATTGGAAAACATCTATCAGGATTTGAAGTTTTAAACCCTGATCTCGAAATTTGTCGTTTAGATAAGAGTGCAAACTTTCAAATCGAGTTGAATATTAACAAAGGACGTGGATATGTGCCTGCTGACGAGAATCGTAATCTATCCGACGATGTTAATGTTATAGCTGTTGATTCTATTTATACTCCTATTCGTAACGTAAAATATTCTATCGAAAACTATCGTGTAGAGCAAAAAACGGATTACGAGAAACTAGTAGTAGAAATAGCGACCGATGGATCTATTCATCCCAAAGATGCTTTGAAAGAAGCAGCTAAAATTCTTATTCATCACTTTATGTTGTTCTCGGACGAGAAGATCCTTCTTGAACAAAGTGAGGCTGATGGTAACGAAGAGTTTGACGAAGAGATACTTCACATGCGTCAGTTACTTAAAACTAAGTTGGCAGATATGAACCTTTCGGTTCGTGCTCTTAACTGTTTGAAGTCGGCAGAAGTAGAAACTTTAGGAGAACTTGTTCAATTCAATAAGAATGATCTTCTTAAATTCAGAAACTTTGGTAAGAAATCTCTTACTGAGCTTGATGAATTATTAGATAGCCTGAATCTTTCTTTTGGAATGGATATTTCTAAATATAAATTAGACAAAGAGTAATAAGCTATATGAGACATAATAAGAAATTTAATCATTTAGGACGTACTAGCTCGCATAGAAATGCTATGTTATCTAATATGTGCGTATCCTTGATTATGCATAAGCGCATCTTTACAACTGTTGCTAAAGCGAAAGCTTTAAGAAAAGTTGTTGAACCTATTATCAATAAATCAAAAGAAGATACTACTCACTCAAGACGTTTAGTATTTCAAGACCTTCAAAGCAAAGCTGCTGTAACTGAGTTATTCCAAAATGTATCTCAGAAAGTAGCTGATCGTCCGGGAGGATACACACGTATTATCAAAACAGGCGCACGTCTGGGAGATAATGCTTCAATGTGTTTTATTGAGCTAGTTGATTACAACGAAAATATGTTGAAAGAGAAGAAAGCTGCTGCTAAGGGTAAAACTCGTAGATCTTCTGCTAAGAAGAAAGATGAAGTTGTTGCAACAGAAGCAAAGGCATCTACTAAAAAAGCTGAAGTAGCTCCTGAAGCTCCTGTGGTTAGTGAGGAAACTCCTAAAACAGAAGAATAAGAAGTTACGCTATGCGTATAAAAACAAAAAAGTATCCTAATTTTAGGATACTTTTTTGTTTTTGTAAGTTTAGCGATCTTATAATTAAGGCGAGAGCCTTAACGAATGTAGCATTCAGTTCTGTTTAGTAAGGTTGGAAAGTCTTCGCAAGCAATAGTTACATAACGTTTATGATTACTTGTCTAAATAGAAGACGCATTTCAAACCCAAACGCTGCATTTGTATTTGTAATTTTTTCATCTTTTTTCAATTTGTTTTACGTAAATAACGTAAATTGCTGTTTTGTAGTGCATTATCCTTTGTCTATTTTACTGAAAATTTTATTGAAAGGCTCGCCCCTGTTTCATCAACTACGGTTAATCTATGTTCACCTTTCGACGGAATATATTCCTTTTTATGAAAATCTTTTGTTTCACCAATGAATTCGTTATCCAAATGCCAGAATACACGGTTGTGCGGAGAACGATGGGCCAACTCGAATACAATTTGTCCTTCAGATCCATCCAGCTGTTTAGGTAAATTTACAGTTGTATTCGGAAACGGATAAATGAATTCCATTAGCTTCACATTCGAGTCTTTTCTGCACTCGGGCGAATAGGGTGGAAGTGTACGATAGACGGGGTGCTGTTCTTTATAATACCATTCCCACGACGGGGGAAGAATAAACCACGATGTATGCACAATACCCCTACTGCCGGCACAGTCCTCATATACTTGGTATTGCATATTTTCTGACAGATGTACTAATTTGTGATAAGGACATACGGCTGCATCCGATCCCTTTTTAGGTATCCATGTCGTATCTGCCGATGATTCGGGGCAATTAATACTTTTTAAACAACCACTTTCTCTACAGGTCTCAGCTTGTACCAAATCGTCTGTTGGCTGTGCAAACCATCTGCTCTGAGGCAGAGAATTAAATATATCGAACAATACCATTCCGGCAGTGCGTGCTCCGGTTAACCCGGGACGACCTTCGCCATCGGAATTACCTACCCAAACACCCACTACATATTTAGGGTTGACTCCTACTGCCCAACCATCTCTAAATCCAAAGCTGGTGCCGGTTTTCCATGCTATTTTTTGCATAGAGGGGATTGATCGCCAGTCTATCTCTTCGGGTCGGTTGACATTCGTTAAAGCCTCAAGTGTGAGCCATGATGCTCCCGCAGCGAATATAGGTTGTCTGTTGCGGTCTCCTTTTTCATTATTATCGTCCTTTAATATGTATGCAAGAGGCTTGTGCTGGTAATATCTGCCATCGTCGTTAAAATCATTTACCGATTGAGCCATCTGCAAGTACATGCAGCTGATATCCCACAGTTTGCCTTCTGCACCACCGAGAATGAGAGATAAACCGTAATTATCGGCAGATCGGCTTAAAGTAGTCATTCCTGCCTCTTTAAGTAAATTGTAAAATTTAGGAACACTATAGTTGCGGAGCGAAACGACAAATGGGACGTTTAGGGAGCGAGCCAGAGCCTCGGAAGCAGGAGCGGCTCCATCGTATTGCAAGCTGAAATTTTTAGGTGCGAATCCGTTTAGATTGATCGGTACATCGGCTAGCAATTGGTTGGGCAATAGTTGACCTTCCTGTAGCATGGCACAATAAAGAAATGGTTTTAGTATGCTACCTGTACTCCGGGGTGCTTGTATCACATCGACTTGATTGGCTGATATACTTTTCTCGAAATGCACATTTCCGCAATAGGCAATAACTTCATTCTTTTCAATATCAATCACTAGAGCCGCTATGTTATTAACTCCATTCTGAGCAAATTCGGCATTCCAGCGTGTTAAGATAGATTCTGTACGTTCTTGTTGGTATTTGTCTATTGTAGATATAATATGTTTTCCTCCCTCTTCTTTATATAACTTGGTTACTAAATGAGGAGCTGTCTGTGGAAGCGCTAGCGGATGGGGTGGGAGTAACTCTGATGTGGCGAGTTCATAATCTATTTTATCTATGATGCCTTTACTATATAGTTGCTCCAGAAGTTTATTTCTTTTAGTCAACAGTTTATCTCGGTTTTTTCCGAAGTGCATCAATGAAGGTGAATTGGGTAAAACAGCCAGTGTTGCTGCTTCTGCCCACGACAGATATTTTATATCGTGCCCGAAATACCGCCACGAGGCAGCCTCTATGCCTACTACATTTCCGCCCATAGGTGCGTGTGAGGCATATAGGTTGAGTATTTCGTCTTTAGAGCAAGAAAATTCCAGACGTGTGGCCAATATTACTTCAATTAGTTTTTCGCCAAAAGTTCGGCTCTCTTTGCGCGCAAGACGAATCGTTTGCATGGTGATCGTGCTTGCTCCGCTTACAATTCTTCCTTTTGCAACATTCTGTTTCACAGCACGTGCTACTGAAAGTAAATTGACTCCCCAATGGTAGCGAAAGTGCTGATCTTCGAATTCTATAAGGCATGTTTTATATTTATCTGGAATAGAGTCTGACGGGGGAAAACGCCATTGCTGATCGTCGGCAATACGGGCTCCCAATAATTCGTTATCTCTGTCTGAAACGACTGTACTGTATGGAACATCGAATAAGGGAGAGGGTAGGGATAATATATACCAAATAAGCAGAATAAAACAAGAAGGGATCATTATCTGATACCTTCTTTTACTGTTTTTATATTTGGTAAGAAGGTGTTTTATATATGATGTTATTATATCCTGATATTTTTTTATCATCTATTTTTAGTTTGCAGTAAGCTTATTAGCATGTAAATGTACGAAAGAAAAGAAAATGACGAAATGTTTTGTTATTTTTGTCTGAATTGAATCGTAATAAATGGAAAAGTCGTCGCAAAGCCTTAATATATGGAAGATTCTTCTGCCTACTTTTATTGGGGTAGGGGTTATTCTGTATATGTTTGGCAAGGAGTTTAATATTGAAGACTTGAAGCAGATATCGATCACAGGGCATACTGTCTTTTGGATTTTTATCGCTTTTTGTTTCATGTTGGGTAGAGATATCGGTTTCACTATTCGTTACCGCTATCTTACTGAGAAGCAACTGTCTTGGAAACAGTGTTTAAAGGTGACCTTCTTAGCAGAATTTGGTACAGCTATAACCCCGTCGTCTGTCGGTGGGTCGAGTATGGCTGTAATCTTCTTATCTAAAGAAAACATTCCCGTAGGTAAAAGTACTGCTATGGTATTTGTTACCTTATTGTTAGACGAACTATTTTTCGTAGTCACCTTTCCTATTTTATTGCTATTTATTCCTGTTAGCGAATTATTTGGTGATGCCTCGACTGTAGGAACCAGCGTATTTATCTTTTTCATTGTGGCCTATATAATGAAAGCCCTATTGTGCACATTATTGATAATCGGTCTTTTCTTTAAGCCGCAGGTTATACGGTGGCTTATTATAAAAATATTCAGATTACCGTTTTTAAATCGCTGGCATCGAAGTGCTGTTAAGGCAGGAGACGATTTGATAATCAGTTCGCGCGAGATACGAGGAAAGACGCTATCTTATTGGTTCCCTTTGGTCGTAGCTACAATCCTCTCATGGTGCTCCCGGTATCTGGTGGTGAATGCGCTGTTTATTGCTTTCTTTCCGGTATACGATAACCTGTTGATTTTTGCCCGGCAGTTTGTAATGTGGGTATTGATGATGATAAGCCCTACTCCCGGAGCGAGTGGAATTAGCGAAGTCGTTTTCAAACAGTATTTAGGTGAGTTTATACCATTTGTTGGTGTTGTGCCTATAATTGCTTTGCTGTGGCGATTGCTCACCTATTACAATTATTTATTTGTGGGAGCTATAATTGTTCCCCGATGGGCAAAAAAAGCTTTTAGCAAGAAGAAAGAAGAATAAATAAAAAAGTGCAAGTATATGAAAAAGCAATTAAATATTTTATATCTATTCTGTTTTGTTCTCCTGTTGGGGACACCGTCATGTGCGTATGCAGTTCAGCCTACTGAATCTATTGCTTTTGTCGATACGGTAGAAGTATATAGTAACAAAATGGGACGGAGTATAAAGAACGTAGTAATACTCCCGGATGGTTATGATAAAACTAAGGATGTAAAATATCCTGTGCTATATCTTTTGCATGGTCATGGCGGTCGTTACGATACATGGGTGAATGGTACAAAGAAAACACTTCCGCAGGATGCAACCAAGTGGGGGATGATTGTTGTTTGTCCTGACGGACAGAACAGTTGGTATTGGGATAGCCCTATAAATCCTAAGTTGCAATTTGAAACGTATTTAAGTAAGGAGTTAGTTGATTACATTGACAAACAATATAATACTTTGGCTACGCCAAAAGGTCGGGCGATCACTGGATTCAGTATGGGAGGACATGGCGGTTTATGGCTGGGTATCAATCATCCCGATGTATTTGGTGCTTGTGGTTCGATGAGTGGTGGTGTCGATATCCGTCCTTTTCCAAATAATTGGGAGATGAGTAAATCACTGGGTACATATAAGCAAAATCCTAAAGTTTGGGATGAGCATACAGTAATTACACAGTTGGATAAAATAAAACCCGGTGCATTGGCTATCATTTTTGATTGCGGGAAGGATGATTTTTTTTATGATGTAAACGAAAAATTACATAAAGAAATGCTTTCTAGAAATATTCTTCATGACTATATTGTTCGTCCCGGAGATCATAGCCATGGATATTGGAATAATGCAATAGATTATCAAATGCAGTTTTTTAGTAAGTTTTTCTTGAAAAAATGATTACTTTTGAAATTAACCAATTGTGAAATTGATGAAAAATGTTATTGTAGTAGATAGGCAGGATATTACACGCATAGGCATAGAGTCATTACTGCGTGATTCGAAAAATGCATCATCTGTTATTAAGGCTGATGATAAAAAGGAGTTGATAAAACTATTATCGTCTCAGCCCGATTCTGTGGTTATTTTGGATTATTCTCTTTCCGATTTTGTAAGTGTAGATGATCTCTTAAATGTGAGTTCCCGATTTGCAGATAGCCGGTGGCTTCTGTTTTCTGACGAATTGAGTGGCGAATTCTTGAGGCGATTGCTATTTAGCTGTGAGGCTTTTAGTGTTGTACTTAAGTCTTGCGATCTGGACGAAATAAACGCAGGGTTGGTTCATCTACTTCGAAACGAACGTTTTATTTGCGGAAGAGTTACCAATCAATTATTGTCTGCACAAAAGCCTAATGTCGAAAAAAATGATCATACGCTAACTGCCACAGAAAAGGAAATATTAAAAGAGATAGCTTTGGGAAAGACAACTAAAGAGATCGCTGCTACCCGAAACCTCAGTTTTCATACAATTATAACTCACCGTAAGAATATATTTCGCAAACTAGAAGTTAACAATGTGCACGAAGCTACTAAGTACGCAATGCGTGCAGGTATAATAGATGTTGCAGAGTATTATATTTAATCGAAGCTGATATAGTCTTTCAGCCGATTAATATCGTTTTCCGTAAACTCTTCAAGTAAAGTAAGCCGATTGATCGATTCAATATTGCCTTTTCTATCGCGTATATCTAAAATAACCTTGGCTTGTTTGTAGCTAATATACGGATGCTTATTTAACTGCCCGAAGTCAGCTTTATTGATCGCTATCTGATTGGGCTTTCCTTGTAATACTATATATGGTGTGATCTTATCAAACAGATCGTCATCTACTCCCCATACTTCCTTTAGCTGATTAATAGAAGCGTAACCCCCTAATAAATTTCGATATTTTACAATACGGTTGGCAAAACCAGTGCCTATTCCCGGTATTTTCTTTAGATCCGTAGTATCGGCTTTATTAAGCTCGATTGTTTCTCCACTGTTTAGTTTTTCTTGACGGGCATATTCGGGATAGGACTGAGTGTAGGTTTTATCCAGGCCTATCTGATCTTTTTCTGCCTCTATAGTTTTTAATTTGGATTGGAATGTATCGAATTCAGTTATATAGTCTTCATTCAAGGCTGGTATATTTTTATCTTTTACCAGCTTTGTAATGATAAATCCTCCTCCGCATAAAACGATAAGGAATAATAATAAAATGATGGCATTTCTATCCTGTTTCTGAAAATATAAGTAGTCTTTCCAGCTCATGTATCAGTTTTGTATTTTGGTTTAAAGTTAAAAATTAAACTGTAAATAAAGAAGGGCGGCTCAATTAATGAACCGCCCTTCCTGTTATTTTATAGATCTAATTACAATCCTTTTTCGCTCAGATATCTTTCAGCTTCGATAGCTGCCTGGCAACCGGTACCCGCAGCAGTAATAGCCTGACGATATAGAGAGTCTGCAACGTCACCTGCAGCAAATACACCTTCTACACATGTTGTCGGTCTTCCCGGTTCAGTTATAATGTAGCCAACTGAATCAAGATTTAATTGTCCTTTGAAAATTTCGGTGTTAGGTGTATGACCAATAGCTAGGAAGAAACCATCAACAGCTATGTCGAATTTTTCTTCATTAGCTTCACCCATATGTCTTACTACATGTACGCCTTCTACTCCGTTTTCTCCGAATAAGCCAACAGCATTACATTCAAAAAGAACTTCTATCTTTTCGTTTGCCATTACTCTGTCTTGCATTACTTTAGATGCACGAAGGAATGATTTACGCACAATCAGGAAAACTTTGCTCGCCAATCCGGCCAAGTAGATTGCTTCTTCGCAGGCAGTATCTCCACCACCTACAACAGCTACTACTTTTTTGCGATAGAAGAATCCGTCGCAGGTAGCACATGCAGATACACCCATTCCGGCATATTTGGCTTCATCGGGTAGACCAAGATATTTGGCACTAGCTCCTGTTGAAATGATAACTGTATCGGCTTCTATTACCTTTTCACCATCAATGGTTACTTTTTTAGGATAGCAATTGAAATCGACAGATGTTGCAATACCATTACGGATATCTGCACCAAATCGTGTCGCTTGTTTTTTTAGGTCTTCCATTAGTTCCGGACCGGTTATACCTTCCGGGTAGCCGGGAAAATTTTCAACCTCTGTAGTTGTAGTTAATTGTCCGCCCGGTTGAATTCCTTCATACAGTATCGGAGCAAGGTTTGCTCTGGATGCGTATATTGCAGCGGTATATCCCGCAGGTCCCGAACCAATAATTAAACAGCGTACTTTTTCGTTCATAATGTTGTTGGTTTATATGTTTTGTTTATAATTATCACAAAGATATAGAATTTATTTATGAATAAAAAATTTATCCATTTCATATTTTTTATGGATTAATAAACAAAATCTATCTTATCTCAAATCTACGATTTCGGCTCTTGGATAGTCTTTCTTATCGAAAGAGAACATTGTGTCGGCTAGATTTACGCCGGTCTGATAATTTTTGATAGACAAAATATTTTGCATACCTGACTTATCGATGATCGTTATTTTTGAGAATATACTAGTTGCTTTATCTATCTGAACGATTATTTTAGTTACATCGCTACCTTTCTTTGTAGGAGTCATCTCTACTTCCAGCACGCTTTTAGCATTTACTTTCTTCTCACCTTTATATACGAGATTAAATCCCGTCTTGTATATATTAAATAGTGCCGATGGGCTGATGCCTTGTAGCTCATCGCCCGAAGGATTACTAATGTTTACCTCTTCGGTATCTTTTACATACACCCATTGGGTTTTCCCATCGAACCAAGTGATGCCATCGGGTATCTCTATTTTAAATTTATTACCTTTCATATACGCTTTGCCATCGTAGCTATATGTTGCACTGGCTTTTGCATCTTTCGTATCGAAAGTGAAATTGGCAGTAACTCCTCCCGCTTTGTTATATGCGTCGGATGCTTTGTCGAGTATTGCACGGGCATCTTGTGCGCTCATATTGTTTATTGAAGCAGCAAATAGGAAGAGTAGGAGTAATTTGAATTTCATATTTTGTAAGTTTTTATTCTATATTGATCGATTTACAGTCGAAAGGTTTAAAACAAACCTTGCATATATATTGTTTTATTCCGATTCTTATTGAAAAGAATTTAGTTTTTGTTCTAAACTATATTCGTCACTGATTAAAACATCACGGGCTTTACTCCCTTGTGTTGGTCCGACAATTCCGGCAGCTTCGAGTTGATCCATCAATCTTCCTGCACGATTATATCCTATCGAGAATTTTCGTTGTATTAGCGATGTCGAACCTTGTTGATGCACAACAATCAAACGGGCGGCTTCGTCAAATAGCGAGTCGCGATCGTTCAGGTCGACTCCTCCTATTTTGTCCTCACTCGATTCACCTACATATTCAGGCAGATCGAAAGCTGTTGGATAACCATGCTGATCGCCAATGTATCGGGCGATATCTTCTACCTCAGGCGTATCTACGAATGCACATTGGATGCGTACAAGATCGCTCCCTTGCGAGAAAAGTAAGTCTCCACGACCGATCAACTGGTTTGCTCCCGACATGTCGAGGATTGTGCGCGAATCTATTTGCGATGTCACACGGAATGCCATACGGGCAGGGAAATTGGCTTTAATAGTACCGGTGATGATATTTGTGGTCGGACGCTGTGTCGCAATAACCATATGGATACCTACGGCACGGGCTTTTTGCGCAATACGGGCGATAGGCATTTCTATCTCTTTGCCGGCAGTCATTATCAGGTCTCCAAACTCATCTATGATAACCACTATATAAGGCAGGAACTTATGTCCTTTCAGTGGATTAAGACGGCGTTTCTTAAACTTCTCGTTGTATTCTTTTATATTGCGGACACCTGCATTCATCAATAGCTCATAACGGTCGTCCATCTCTCTGGTTAACGAATTGAGCGTTTGTGTCACTTTCGTTACATCTGTTATAATAGCTTTTTCCGAATCGGGTAGTTTTGCCAGATAATGTTTTTCTATTCTCGAATAGATATTAAATTCCACCATCTTTGGGTCTACAAGTACCATCTTCATTTCGGCAGGATGCTTTTTGTAGAGCAATGATGTAATAATTGCGTTCAGTCCGACGGATTTTCCTTGTCCTGTTGCTCCTGCAACAAGCAGATGGGGCATCTTACAGAGGTCGAACATGAAAATTTCATTTGTGATGGTTTTCCCTAATGCAACAGGAAGATCGTATGTGCACTCTTGGAATTTTTTTGATCCTATAACCGTTTGCATCGATACTATTTGTGGATCCTTGTTCGGCACTTCTATTCCGATAGTGCCTTTACCCGGCATAGGAGCAATAATACGAATACCAAGAGCCGATAAACTAAGAGCGATATCGTCTTCCAGATTTCTGATTTTAGATATACGCACTCCTGCTTTTGGTACTATTTCATATAATGTGATGGTTGGTCCTACGGTCGCTTTTATCGAAGTGATCTCAATACCGTAATTTTGCAAGGTTGTAATAATCTTGCTCTTGTTGGCATTTTGTTCTTCCATGTCTACACCCTTGCTTCCATTGTCATAGACTCTCAGTAAGTCGCTCGATGGAAATGCGAAATGTGAAAGATCGAGTGTCGGATCATAATCCTCAAGTTCTTCACCTTCGGGAATCGAATCTTCCAAATCATCATTTTTTGCTATCGAAGTTATTGGTCTGCTAGGTTTGATAGGAACAAATTCCTCGTCTTTAGGAACTATGATCTCAAAGTCTTTATCAGCCTGCAATACAACCGGGGCTTCGAAAGGTATATTGCTCACCAGAGCAGCTTCATCGGGGATTAATTCTTCTTTCTCTTCAGCTAATACATTAGTACTTCTCTTTCTTACGAAAGGAAGCCAGCTAAACCACTTTTTTTTCTCTTTTTCGGTTTCGGGTTCTTCCTCTTCTTCGTACTCCTCTTCCGGTTCAGGCTCATACGAATCATCGGTTTTACTTTTCAGCGGATTGCGGAATAAGCCACGATAAAATTCTACGGATGTCTTCTTCGTGATAACAAGGAAAATAATCAATAAAAGAAGAATCGCCATCATCACTCCGGGAATACCGATTGTATTTTCTAACAACTGTTCTATGTATTGCCCATGTGCTCCACCCCAAACTATATGGCTGTCGCCGAGAAAACGCGAAAGGATAAATGAACTTGTGATTGAACCCCATATAAGAGCAAAAGTAGATAGTATAAATGCTTTGACAAGGGAAATGCGAATCACTCTCATCCATTGAAGTCCTACAATGATAAGGAATACGGCAATTAGAAGAGAAAATATTCCGAACCACTCGTTAATGAGTCTTTGCGAAATAAATGCTCCGGCAACACCCGTCCAGTTGCTTATCTCTTGTTTTTCGCTAATAAGAGAAAAGAACGATCGATTGACTACCTTGCTTTGGTCGGCAGCTCCGGTAACAAAGAATGAAATTTGCCCCAGAAAAATGAATGCTCCGATAAATGTCGAGCATACGCCAAATAAGAAACGAGAACGCTCTTTTCTTATAAATTCGATAAACGAAGTTGCTTTATTTTGAGTTTTCTTTTTCTGAATAGGTTTTTTTGCCATATAGTGCTTGTGTACTCTTTTTATTCTAACTGATAATAAGCACAAATATAACTCTTTTTCACGAAGGTATATCTATGCGGTTTTTATCTTTTGAGATATTTAATGTTAATTGATTGGAGAGGTGTTTTGATGTTTATCTATTAGATATAGGAATCGGGTTAAATTCTGAAATAAATGTAAAAAATACTGCATGGCGGTCACATGTGGCTTAATGATCATAGAAAAGTAACAGTCGAAAACTAAGTGAAAAGTGTCACCTTTGTTACTTTTTAACATTATAGCTCTGAAATAAATATAAAAAAGAATCTTCGACGCATAGTTGCCATAGCTCACGCTTTGTATTATTAACAAGTAGGTGAAATAAATGTAAAAAGAGAATTGGGATTAAACCTTTTTTTGTTTTGGGAGTCACATGTAACAAAATAAGCTAATAATACTCAGAAATAATAAAATGAAAAGAATTCTCACTCTGTCCTTTCTATTGAGCCTTTTGATCTCCCTATCGGCGCAAGGACAAGCTACCACTAATATAACAGGCGCGGTTTTCGATGATGCAACAAGGGAAGGTATTGAATTAGCCGGTATTCGTGTCCTTGCCCAAAAGGATAGTACTTATGTGACAGGTACAGCTACGGATAGTGAAGGTAAATTTAGTGTCGCTGTAAAACCTGCACGATATATATTGCAAGTTTCTTTTTTAGGATACAACGATCAGTATATCAACGTAAATACACGGGAAAAGACCTCCGTTGGGAATATTTATCTGAAAGAAAATAGTATTATGCTCAGCGAAGCTGTTGTTACGGCTAAGGCTGTTGAAATGCAGGTAAAAGGTGATACACTCGAATATAATGCCGACTCGTATAAGGTGCAAGAGAGTGCAGTAGTAGAAGATCTATTGAAAAAAATGCCCGGTGTAGAAGTCAGTGCAGAAGGAAAGATTACAGTCAATGGAAAAGAAGTAAAGAAAATATTGGTAGATGGTAAAGAATTTTTTAGTGACGACCCTAAAGTTGCATCTAAAAACTTACCTGCCCAAATGGTTGATAAGCTACAAGTCGTAGATCGTAAATCCGATATGAGCCAGATGACTGGTTTTGATGATGGTGATGAAGAAACGGTTATTAATCTGACTGTCAAGCCCGGGATGAAACAGGGTTTATTTGGTAGTGCCTTTGCCGGTATAGGTAATGAAGACCGCTATGAAGCTAACGGTATGGTTAACTACATGAGAAATAAGACTCAAATGACGGCTCTCGGTGGAGTGAATAATACAAATAATGCAGGATTTTCCGATTTTGCATCTGATGCATTTAGCGGAAACAGGCCTCGTGGATTGAATTTTGGTGGTAATAATGGGGTTACCAAGTCAATTAATGGGGGATTTAACTTTGCTACAGAACATTCGGACAAATTAAAATGGAACGGCGATGTCCGTTACGGTTCAACAGATAATGATGTGTCATCAGTAAGTAAAACCCGATATACAGGTCGAAACCAGATTTCTACTTCGGACAGATGGGCAAATAATAAGAGTGACAATTTTGGGGCAAATCTAAGATTTGAATGGACGCCCGACTCATTGACTAAAATTATATTCAGACCGAGTATTCAGTATAATGCGAATAGACTTTTTCAGGAAACGGATGAAGAAATACTTTTAGATGACGACGCATTGTTAGGGTCTAATACCAGTACTTCTTTTAATTCCGATGGAAAAGGAACTACTCTTAGTAGCCGACTCGAAATAAGCCGGAAACTAAACGATAATGGTCGTGTATTAAGTTTCAGTTTTTCGGGAGGCTTAAGCGATTCTAATAGTGACGGATTTAATTACTTCCATCGGACTTATGGAGATACTGCGAAATCGGATTCTATTTTAGATCAACGATTTGCTCAAGATGATCAAGGCTACAATTGGCGTGCCTTTATGTCGTATGTAGAACCTTTGTCTAGTAAATTAAGCAAGACTAAGTATTTCTTACAATTGACATATAATATCCGTAATAATCATACCGAAACAGATAGAAATGCATTTAACAGAGATGAATTTGGTGAGTATAATGTTCTCGATGATGAATATACACGGAATGTAAGGAACGACTTCATCAATCAGAACGTGTCGTTAAATTTCAAATCGGTTGCTCAAAAATACAACTACACATTCGGTCTCGGCCTAGAGCCATCCAGTTCTAAAACAGATATAAAGGAACCCGGACAGGATAAATTAAATGTGCCTCGTAAGCACTTCCTAAGTTTTGCACCTAATGCCCAATTTAATTACTTGTGGAGTAAAAGGCATAATCTGAGAATCGATTATAACGGTTCTACATCTCAACCGTCGACTCTTCAATTATATAATGGTATTATTTCAAACGACGGTATAAACACTACGGTCGGTAATCCGAAGTTGAGCCCCAGCTTCCAGAACAGGCTTAATATTCGTTTTCAAAAGTTCAATCCTGAGAAAGCATCAGTAATGATGTTGTTCAGCCGATTTACTTATACAATGGATGATATTGTGACTATCTCGACTTGGAATGGAAATAATGGTCGTGATATAACTTATCAGAATATTGATGGCAATATGAGCGGTAATCTTCGTTTTATATATAATACCCCATTAAGGAATAAAAAATTTTCGATCAATACGATGACCTTTGGAGGTTACGAACTTCAAAATACTTACATTGATGGCGGTCGAAACAGAGCAAATATACTCAACTTGCAGGAAAGCCTCGGGTTGCAATTCCGTTCCGATAAATTCGATTTTACCGTTCGTGGTAATCTTGCATTTAACAGTACGAAAAATACATCTTCTACCGATAACGATCAACAGGTATATAACTATGGTGGATACGGTAGCTTTACGTATTACCTGCCATTTGATTTTACGCTGGATAGCGATATGCAATATTCCTCAAATGCAGGTTTTGCAGAAGGGTTTCATCTTGAAGAATGGTTGTGGAATGCATCTTTAGCTAAACAAATATTCAAGGCTAAAAACGGTACTATCCGCTTTAAGATGTACGATATTTTAGATAAGAGAGCTAATATAACACGTAACACGAATGCCACATATATAGAAGATATTACTACAAGCACTATTCAGCCTTATTTCATGGTGAATTTTGTCTATAAGTTCCAGATATTTAAAGGTGGAGCAAAAAGCTCTGATATGACGGGCGGCAGAAGGCGTGATGGCTTTGATGGCCCCGGTCCTGGTGGTAGAGGTCCCGGTGGTGGAGGGTAAACAAATCTCATTAAAATGATGCACCCCCCCCGATCAGCTGCGTACTTTTATTATAATAAATTGCATGCTACTATGAAAAGGACACTATTCTCATTCCTTGCTATTAGTATTCTATTGTCTTCCCGATGCTAAAAGTTTGAGTTAGTCGTTTATGATTCTATATTGGGTGATGATAAAGTATCAAAACAAAAACGGAGATTCTAAACTAGAATCTCCGTTTTATATTATCGAAGTAATATTATTTTACTTTAGTTACGATAGCTTTGAAAGCTTCAGGGTGGTTCATTGCAAGGTCTGCAAGAACTTTACGGTTGATTTCGATACCATTCTTGTGAAGGGCACCCATCAAGCGAGAGTAAGACATTCCTTCAAGACGTGCAGCTGCATTGATACGTTGTATCCATAGTGCACGGAAATTGCGTTTTTTAGCGCGACGGTCACGGAATGCATAAGTTAGACCTTTTTCCCAAGTATTCTTGGCAACTGTCCAAACATTTTTTCTTGCTCCGTAATAACCTCTTGTTAGTTTAAGAACTTTTTTTCTGCGGTTGCGTGAAGCAACATGATTGACTGATCTTGGCATAATTTTCGATGTTTTGAATGTTAGCGGTTCTTCTATAGAGAACTCTTTGTTGCATACATCCGGTTAATAAATCTTTTTAAAACTTGCTTTTAAACAAAAGACAATTATTTCATTCCCAATAATTGCTTAACGCTTTTTTCGTCTACCTTACTTACTGTTCCAGTGTGAGTTAGATTTCTTTTTTGTTTTTTTGTTTTCTTAGTCAAAATATGACTTTTGAAAGCATGTTTTCTTTTGATTTTTCCTGATCCGGTAAGGGCAAACCTCTTTTTGGCACCGGAATTAGTCTTCTTTTTAGGCATCTCTGTTAATTAATTAAGTTATTTAAACACGAATCACAATTTATAGTAATTGCTTATTCTTCAATTTTTGGTTCTTCGCTTTCTTTAGCCTCACCAGCGCTAGCCTCCTTAACTTCGCCATGTTCTTTTGTAGGTTTAGCTACAGGCGCTTTTATTTGCTGTTTCTTAGGCGAAAGCATCATTATCATTTTCTTTCCTTCAAGTGCCGGTAGTTGATCTACCTTAGCGTAATCCTCCAGTTCGGTAGCAAAGCGAAGTAGTAAAACTTCTCCTTGTTCTTTGAAAAGGATCGAGCGACCTTTGAAAAACACATAAGCTTTTACCTTAGAGCCTTCTTCCAGAAAGCTTTTAGCATGCTTAAGTTTGAAGTTAAAATCATGATCATCGGTCTGAGGTCCGAAACGAATCTCCTTAAGTACTACTTTTACCGATTTAGCTTTAGCTTCTTTCTGTTTCTTCTTTTGTTGATAAAGGAATTTTTGATAATCCATTATCTTACATACAGGTGGCTCGGCATTTGGGGAGATTTCAACTAAATCAAGTTCTAGAGCGTCAGCCATACGTAATGCTTCGTGCGTTGAATAAACACCTTGTTCTACGTTCTCACCAACTAAACGAACTTCTCTGGCACGAATATTTCCATTGATTTTATGTAAATCTTCTTTGCGTGTATTAAATCTGTTGTTTCTCATTCAAAAGCTTTTGGAATCTTCTTTATATGTAATTTTTAATAATTGATTATCTCTAACCTAGAATAACGAATACTTAGGCTTCTTTTTCCCACGCATTCATCATTTTATCAACTTCTTCAGTCAATTGGGCAGCAAAGTTAGTAAATTTCATTGAACCTGTATCACCTTCGCCCTGTTTTCTTACCGAAACTTCTTCACTTTCTGCTTCTTTCTCCCCTACAATGAGCAAATAAGGTATTCTTTTCAACTCATTATCGCGGATTTTTCTTCCAATTTTCTCGTTTCGGTCATCTACCTGAACACGAATATCATTTTGCTTCAAATATTTTGCTACACGATATGCGTAGTCGTTGAACTTGTCGCTGATAGGTAAAATAACTACCTGATCGGGTGTTAGCCACAATGGGAATTTACCCGCAGTATGTTCGATCAATACTGCAATAAAGCGTTCCATAGAGCCGAATGGCGCACGGTGAATCATAACTGGACGGTGTTTTTGGTTATCAGCACCGGTGTATTCCAATCCGAAACGCTCAGGCAGATTGTAGTCTACTTGAATTGTTCCTAATTGCCAACGACGACCTAAAGCATCTTTTACCATGAAGTCGAGTTTCGGACCGTAGAAAGCAGCTTCGCCAAGTTCTACGCGCGCCGGAAGACCTTTTTCTTCGCAGGCTTCGATGATAGCACGTTCTGCTTTTTCCCAATTTTCGTCGCTACCGATATATTTTTCTTTATTCTCAGGATCTCTTAGAGAGATTTGAGCTTCAAAATTTTCAAAATCAAGAGCTTTGAAGATAATGAATATAATGTCCATTACTTTCAAGAACTCGTTCTTTAGTTGATCGGGAGTACAGAAGATGTGTGCATCATCCTGAGTAAATCCGCGTACTCGTGTCAATCCGTGTAGCTCTCCACTTTGTTCGTAACGATATACAGTTCCAAACTCCGCCAGACGCAAAGGAAGGTCTTTATACGAACGAGGTATAACTTTATATATCTCACAATGGTGAGGGCAGTTCATCGGTTTTAGTAAGAATTCTTCACCTTCTTCCGGTGTATGGATAGGTTGGAAAGAATCTTTTCCGTATTTCTCATAATGTCCCGAGATAACATACAATTGTTTGTTACCTATATGAGGTGTCATTACTTGTTCATAGTCGAATCTCTTTTGAATTTTCTTTAAAAAATCCTCAAGTTTCAAACGTAATTGTGTTCCGCGAGGTAACCACAAAGGAAGTCCCTGTCCCACATTTTGAGAGAATGCAAACAATTCGAGTTCTTTACCGATCTTACGGTGATCACGTTTTTTTGCTTCTTCGAGTAGTACAAGATATTCGTCCAACATCTTCTTTTTAGGGAATGTTATTCCGTAAAGGCGTGTAAGCTGCTTACGCTTCTCATCACCACGCCAATATGCTCCGGCGGCACTAAGCACTTTTATTGCTTTGATGTACGAAGTATTTGGAAGGTGAGGTCCACGGCAAAGGTCGGTAAATACACCTTGTGTGTATGTGGTGATCGTTCCATCTTCAAGATCGTTGATAAGCTCGACTTTGTATCCTTCATCCCTGTCGCCAAACATTTTCAAAGCATCGCTTTTAGTAATGTCTTTACGCTTGATTTCTTCTTTATTAGAAACCAGTTCAGCCATTTTCGCTTCGATTGCAGGAAAATCAGCATCTTTTACTGGTGTATCTCCAAAGTCTATATCGTAATAGAATCCGTTTTCGATTGCCGGGCCTATACCGAATTTTGCATGAGGGTATAGTATTTGTATAGCTTCAGCCATTAGATGGGCTGATGAATGCCAAAATGCGTGCTTACCATCTTCGTCTTCCCATTTCAGTAATTCGATCGTGGCATCTTCATTAATTGGTCTTGTTAAGTCCCATACTTGTCCGTTTACTTTTGCTGCAAGAACGTCTTGAGCCAGACGAGAACTGATGCTTTCTGCTATTTGCATCGAAGTGGTTCCTTGTTGGAACTCACGTACTGAATTATCAGGAAATGTTATCTTAATCATGTTAATTGTTTTTGACTTTACAACTAGTCTATTCAACTTGCAAAAATAAGCATTTTATGTATTGAATAGCCCTTGCTATAAGAAAAAGTGAGCAGATATTAAAGAATTTATATACCTGCTCACCTTTTTCTTATGTTTGTTACTTTATTCGGTCATACGTTTAATTATGCTGTAGGCTTCTACAATACCCATCTCTCCCGCTTTACGCATATCATCGAGTGCGCGATCTTTATCTTTTACCTGGAATCGGCCTAATCCTCGGTTGTAGTACGCTTCTGCAAATTCAGAATCGTTTCTGATTGCTTCATTATAGTCTAGGATAGCCGAGCGATAATCATTTTGTTTGTATCGTATTTCTGCGCGGTTATAGTATGCATAAATAAATTTGGGATCAAGCTCTATCACCTTATTATAATTTTTGATAATAAGATCATATTCCAGTTTGCTTGGATCGAGCATATTTGTGTTCGACAGGTCTGTTCCTTTCTTAGGGCCGTTTAGTGTAAGAACCTCATTGCCTTGCTCTGCTTGACGGTCGAAATCAGTCGAATTTTCTTTCAGTTCCAGCTGTTTTGTATATACAACTGCCAGATTGAAATATGCTAATGTAAAGCTCGGATCTAGCTGAATCGCTTTATTGAAATCTTCGATAGAGCTTGAGAAATCCTGAACCAGCATATTATCCATTGCCCGTGCGAAGTACAGATCAGCATTTGTAGGATCATTACCTATTTGTCTCGATAGTTCGTCTATAGATTTGAAGTGTTCCTGTACTTGTAATTCATTCAGCGGAGCCTCGCAATTCGTAACTCTTAGTTTACGTGCAAAAACATTCTTTTTGTTTGCTGCATCTACGAGTTGGCTAAAGTATACAAAGCGTCTCAAATCATTTGCTTTTTCGTAATAAGTTACTACAAAGCGAGGTTCAAGATCTACTTTCACTTGCCTGTTTTGAATACGGCCTCTCGAGTTGTTGGTGCCGTATTTACTCTTTTCTTCCTCTTTCTTATCTGCAACAACTAATAGATTAAACTTATCTATATCTTTATCCGATTTCTCTCTCGTTTTATCTTTTTCTTCACCAGTACCTTTTCCTCCTTTAGCTAGGTTCTGGCGTATCCGATTTTCTTCGTTCCGTGCATAATTGAAATCTCGTTCAGCCCCTTTCAGGTCGTTTTGGCGGCGTTTTATTTCGGAACGGGTGTAGAATCCTTGATAAAATTCAGGATATTCGGCCAATACTACGTTTAGGTCGTTAAGTGCACCTTTATAGTTTCCAATATTATTTTTGAGTAAGGCTCTATTGAAGTATGCCATATAGTTACTAGGTTCAAATGTCAGTACAACATCGAAATCGGCAATAGCTCTGTTGTCATCTCCTACCTGAGCTCGTAGTAACCCTCTATTGAAGCGGGCAATGATGTTATTTGGGTCTTGATCTACTACTTTGTCGTAGTCAGCCATAGCTCCGCGTAGGTCGTTTCTTGAATAGCGAATCAGACCTCGGTTGATATAATTGCCGGTTTGAAGAGGTTCCAGACGTATTGCTTCGTCCAGATCATTCAAGGCATTATCAAAATCTTTTTTATTGTAATATAATAAACCTCTCATGGAATAGGCCTGAGGTAAATATTTGTCAATTTTAATTGCGGCGTTATAATTATCAAATGCTTGGACTGTATCACCTTTTTCCTGATACATAGCCCCTCGTACCAAAAGACCTTGAGTGTATGTAGGGTATAATTTCAGTAAGGTATTCAGATTCTTTTCAGATTCTTCAAAATCTTTCTTTTGGATATTTACAACACCCATGTTTATCAATACAAACTTGTCGTTAGGATAAACATCCAATGCCCTTTTGTAATCTTCCAATGCACCGTCGTATTCGTTTTGAGCTTGGCGGGCATCAGCTCTCAGCTGATAGGCTTTGGTCATAAAGGGATTTCGTTCGAGAGCAAGTGTGCAGTCATCTTCTGCCCCCTTGGTGTCATCCAGATAGAACTTGGCAATGGCTCTATAGAAGTAAGGCTCAGCGAGAAAAGGCTTCGCTTTTATGGCCTGGTTAAAATACTGTATGGATAGTATATAGTCTTCGTAATAAAGAGCGTTTCGCCCAATAAGTATTACTCTGTCTGTATTTATCTGAGCAGACATCAGAAGACTGTAAAATAGAGCGAAAAGGATGACCGTAAATTTCTTCACATCAATAGTTATTATTCTTTGAGCCACAAATATATAAAGAAAAGAAAGAGAGGCTTAAACAAGCCTCTCTTTTTAATATATTTTTTAGTTTTCGAAGTAGTCGTCGTGGTAGTATGAATTCTTTTTCAGATAATATGTTTTATCTCCATAATAGCGGGATGTTCCATAATAACCCTCTCTACCCTTAACATCATTAAATACCAGTGCCACATTTTCAATTCCGTCGAATTTAAGTTGATTGATTACACTTTTAAAGAACGACTTGTTCGTTTTGCCACGACGTACAGCGAATAGGGTTGTATCAACCATACGTGCCAGTACGTATGCATCCGAAACAAGACCTACTGGACTACAGTCTATTATGACGTAATCGTATTTAGTTTTCAGGTATTCTATCAGTTCTTTTGTTTTCTCTGTTTTTATCAACTCACTCGGATTAGGAGGTAGCGTTCCGGCAGGAATAATGTCAAATCCATATTCAGGAGGCGATAAAATCAAATCTTCGAGTTCTACTTGTCCTATTAGATAGTTAGAAACACCTTTGTGGCTATCTAATTGCAGTGTTTTAGCAATTGAAGGGCGTCTAAGGTCTAAATCTACAACAATAACCTTCTTTCTCATTAACTGATATACTGACGCAATGTTTGTCGCTATAAATGTTTTACCGTCACCCGGCTCGGAGGATGTAACAAGTACTGTAATGTTGCTTTCTCTTTTGGCCATGTATTCCAAACGAACCCGCATATTACGGAACGATTCGGCAAAACTCGATTTAGGATAGTTTTTAACGAGCACAACTCCGGTTTTTAGTTTTTTAGAAATATTTTCGATTGTACCAATCACTGGTAAGCCAGATATTTTCTCGCACTCTTCTTTTGTTGAAATGGTATAATTGAAAATCTCTTCTTTGAGTACTATAAAAATTAAAGGTAATAGGATGCCAATAAAAAAGAAAAACATGTAATTCTTTTGTATATCGCCACCATTGTTCGGACCACTGAATATTCTTGGCATTTCCCATATAAAGTTATCGGGAGTGTTTGATGCTTTTTGTATTTGTGCTTCGTAACGCTTTTGAGTCAAGAACTGGAAGTACATCTCATTCACTTTAAACTCGCGCTCAAATTTTATTAAATCTCTTTCTTGAGGAGGAAGATTGTATACTTTTAGATCAAGAAGCTGATATTTTTTAACCAAGCCATCTTTGCTATTCTGTAGCCTACTTTGTATGAGTTGCAACTCTGATAGTATTTGAGTTCTCAGACCATTTAATGAGTCTATTGTTTTGTTGTATAGTGGATTTTTAGCACCAAGATACCTTGATCTGGCTAAAAGGTCATTATATTCGGTAATGAGCGACGTGAGTTTACTTTCTTCAAGTCCAACAACTGTTGGATTGATTAGCTCTGTATTTCCCAGTATAGATTCACCGATCTTTTGCGTAACAATTAAGGTTGCACGTTCTTTCAGAGCAAGTTTTTCCTTCTCTTCATCAGCTTGATCGATCTCTAGTCTCAATCCTTGTGATGTAATCTCATAGACCCCTGTTTCTTTTTGGAATTTATCAAGTGCTGCTCTGGACGATTGCAGCGAGTCGTTGATTATGCCTAATTGTCTTTCGATAAAATTAATCGTTAAGTCTGCCTGTTGATTTTTTAGGAATAAGTTATAGCCCTGAAATTCTTCCAAGAGAGTTGTTAAGTAGTCTATGTCGCGATAAGGATCTGTGCCAGACATGAAAATCTCTAGTGCTGTCCCACTATCGTCTTTTAAAACAGGTATAATACGATTACTATACATGCCTATTAATTGCCCATCTGATAAGAATCTGAAGCTGAAAGGCTCAAAATCTGCTGTATACGAACTTGTTTTTTCTAATTTAATAGTGAATTTAGGATTTGTTACCTCTTTATTGTACGGAACTACAACTGAAAATTCGGGAATCTCGTTGTCTTCATCTTCTTCGTAATATATGCGACAATATTTGTCATCGACTGGTGCTACATTAAATGTATGGGCATACGCGTCTTCTGGGAGATCGATAATATCAATTCTTATTGGCGTAACAGTATATATACTGAATCTTTTGAAATGAGTTTGACGAAAATAGTCAACTCGCATTTTTTGAGGAAGATTCTTTACCGCACGTTCTGTCATACCAAATGATGCCAATAGTATTTGTTGGTTAGTGGTATTCCGAAGTAGATTTCCCATTGGGACGGCATTTACAACACCGGTATTTCCTCTATCCTCGAGCATGATAAGTGCCTGTGTCGTATATACTGCTACCCACGATTTGTTTTCCAGATAAGCGATACCAAGACAAATCAGAATTGAGAGTACGAAAAGATACCAATATTTAAGGATTCTATAGAACCAAAGTACAAAATCGAAAGATATACTTGTCTTAGCCTTTATTTCATCGAAATAAGGGTCATTGGTTTCAATCGTATTTCTGTTGTTTCTGTTCATATTTTATCTTCAGAGTCGAATTTATTAAAAATTATATGTAGCCGCAAAAACTAAGAACGTTAAAGGTACCATAATTGTTGCGACAAAAGAATTCAAGGATGTGATGTTGAAAAATGCATTTCTATTAGTCGGGAAATATATCACATCATTGGGCTGTATATAATAGAATTCGGATTGAATAACATCTTGAGTTCTAAGATCAAATGTCTTTACTATCGAATTGCCGTTTACGTCTTTGCGAACAATACTCACTTTACTCAAGTCCATAGATTCTGTTGTTTGTCCTGAGATTGCTAAAGCCTGGTAAATACTCATATTCTCTTTATATACAGAATATGATCCTTGTTTGCCATTTGATAAAACATAGAAAATATTACTAGCAAGACTGATCTTTACTTGAGCGTCTATAATAGACTCCTGCATAGCCTTTTGGATAATTTCTTCGGCTTCCTGAATTGTGTGTCCGGCAATTTTTATTGGTCCGAAATAGGGCAATACTATAGTGCCGTCATCATAGATTGTAAATAATTTTACAGCCTGTCCGTTTTGAGTAAGCAGGGTATTAAATGTTTCTAAGAATTCTTTGTCGCCGGTCAATATCATACACGTTATGATGTCTTCTTTTGCCAGGCGGTATTCTTTGTACGATTCTAAAATATACGCCTTATCTATAGCCTGCAGGTAATTTGTTTCCTCACTTGATATACAAGAAGAAAAGAATCCGGTAATCGTCATACCACAAATTATATAATATAATATATATTTCATCATTAAATAACTCTAAGTGCAAATATTATTACTCCGGCAACTGATGTTAAAAGCCCAACAAATCCAACGAAAGAAGTTGAAGCACCTAAGAACTTACGTTTTCCTTGTGGTATATATATTACATCATTTGGCTGTATATAGTAAAAATCAGTATTGACAATATCCTCACTTCTAAGGTCGAACGTTTTTAAGATAGAGCTACCATTTGCTTGTCGCAAAATGCTTACTTTTGTCCGATCTCCGTATGGCGAAATGGTACCCGATAATGCCAAAGCTTGATATATAGTCATTTGGGTGGTGTTCATTGTGATTCGTCTGGCACCGGCTTCACCCAGAACACTGAAGTATCTATTCGATAGGTTAACGTCAGCAGAAGTACCTTCGGCAAACTCATCTAATTTAGCCGAAATTACGTTTCTAGCTTCAAGTATGGTAAGTCCTTCCATATGGACTTTTCCAATATAAGGGAAGGTTATATTTCCGTCAGCATATACGGGTATAGGTCTTATTTGCCAAGTGTTTTCCTGACCTCTGATTTGACCTGCACCTTGAGCTGTATTATCGACGTTGTTTATCCATGTAAAATTGGGTGTATAGCCCGCAAATAGCTCTCCGGCCTCTTTGTCCATGGAGTATACGGTAATAGTCAATAAGTCTCCAGGTATTATTTTGTATTCCTCAGGCGATGCATTTGGATAGCTTTTTTCTATTTCTTGTAATAGGTCTGTTTGTCTATTTGTTACACACGAATTGGAAATGCATAAAATGCAAATGCCGATCAAAAATATCTTTATTTTACTTTTCATAAAAGGCTAATTTCTTTGTATTTATTTTTGAACAGCTTTTACCCGATAGCCACAATTGGTTCTACCCTTAATAAGATTATTAAGTTTTCCTTTTATTAGTTGTCTGCGAATTCCCGATATTTTATCAATAAAAAGCTTTCCTTCTATGTGGTCATATTCATGTTGAATACAACGTGCAAAAAAAACACCATAGGTTTCATCATGAGCCACAAAGTTTTCGTCTAAATATTGTATACGTATATTTGCTTCTCTTTCTACCGGCTCTGATATTCCCGGAAGGCTGAGGCATCCTTCATCCATTTTAACTATATCACCACTGTATTCTACTATACGTGGATTTATAAATACTTTCTTAAAGTCAGCGTATTGAGGATTGTCTTCAGCTAAAGGTTCAAGATCAATTACAAAAAGACGAATGTCGAGCCCGATTTGAGGTGCAGCTAGACCAATTCCATCAGCATTATACATGGTTTCGAACATATTAGCAATCAATTCTTTCAGATTAGGATATTCCTGAGTGATGTCGCTGGCTATTTTTCTGAGTACTGGCTGCCCGTAAAGATATATCGGTAAAATCATATAGTTTATACTTTGTTTTGTAAACGAAGGCTCTCCATATAGTCTTGCAGAATAATAGCAGCGCTAATCTCATCTACAAGAGCTTTGTTTTGCCTGTCTTTTTTCTTTAATCCACCGTCAATCATTGCTTTCTGGGCAAGGGCTGAGGTGAAACGCTCATCATAATATTCGATCCGAATATCAGGATAAATAGATTGTAGTTTTTTCACGAAAGGACGAATGTGATTCATATTCTCAGAATACTCATTATTCATCTGTTTTGGTAATCCAACAACAATACATTCAACGTCTTCTTTTTCCATATAGGACTTCAAAAAGTCGAAAAGGGTATGTGTGCGTACAGTGGTCAGTCCGTTTGCGATAATTTTCAATGTATCCGAAACTGCGATACCTGTCCGCTTTGTCCCATAGTCTATAGCTAATAGTCGTCCCATAATACAAAACAAAGGTAGATAAAAAAAATTATTTATCTGTAATATACTTAGATAATTAGTGGAAAGTATCTGCTGTAGTAACAAAATAAGTGGCATGTACTGTTAAAACAGAAAAGGATAGTAAAAAAACTATCCTTTTCTGTATAACTTATCTAGCTCAAATTTAATTCCTAAGATGCTCGAAACTTCTTCGTTTAAGCTCGAAATCACGACCCAGATATTTTTCTCTCACTATTTCATTGGATGCTAATTCTTCTGCAGAACCTTGAAATAAGACTTTACCTTCGAATAGCAGATAGGCTCTGTCTGTAATACTCAAAGTTTCATCTACATTATGGTCGGTAATCAGAATTCCGATATTCTTGTATTTTAGCTTAGCAACTATTTCTTGGATGTCTTGCACCGCAATCGGGTCTACTCCTGCAAATGGTTCGTCTAGCATAATGAATTTCGGGTCTATTGCAAGGCAACGTGCAATTTCGGCTCTACGCCTTTCACCTCCTGAAAGGCGGTCACCCAGATTCTTCCTTACTTTGTGAAGTCCAAATTCATCAATCAGGCTTTCCAGTTTTTCTTTCTGGTAAGCTTTGCTTGTTTTAGTCATTTCCAGTACCGAGCGAATGTTATCTTCGACAGTCATTTTACGGAAAATAGAAGCTTCCTGTGCCAGATATCCAATACCGTTTTGTGCACGTTTATATACCGGATAGGCTGTAATCTCTTTTTCGTTGAGGAATATTTTCCCCTCATTAGGCATCACAAGACCCACAGTCATATAGAATGTGGTTGTTTTACCTGCTCCGTTAGGACCAAGTAAACCCACAATCTCACCTTGTTTCACTTCAATCGAAACATGGCTTACAACCGTACGCGATTTGTATTTCTTTACCAGATTTTCGGTGCGTAGCACCATTTGCTCGGGTTCTTCGTTCATGCCTGCAAGATAAGCTTTTTTAGTATAAAACAGTAACCCATCCGTGAGTGTCTTCTTCGTCACCCAATTGGATTCCTTTCAGTTTGTTGTATAGCAGAGTGCTGATAGGTCCCGCATTACCGTCTTTAGATATAACATACGATTTATTCTCATCTATATCATCGACACGTAAAATGGGGCTTATTACAGCGGCAGTTCCTACTTGTCCGGCTTCTTCGAATGTAGAAAGTTCTTCTTCCGGAACTTGTCTTTGTTCTACTTTCATCCCCATGTCCTGAGCCAATTGCATTAAGCTTTTGTTAGTAATGGACGGAAGTACCGATGATGAAAGAGGTGTAATGTATGTATTGTTCTTTATCCCGAAAAAATTAGCAGGGCCACATTCGTCCAGATATTTTTTCTCTTTGGCATCCAGATATAGTACAGCGGAATATCCCATTTTGTGGGCTCTATCTCCTGCTACAAGACTGGCTGCATAATTGCCACCTATCTTAATTGTACCTGTTCCAAGAGGCGCGGCGCGGTCGTATCCGCGAAAAATAGCTACCGGTGTCGGTTTGAATCCTTCTTTGAAATAGGGTCCAACAGGTGTAACAAATACAACAAAAAGGTATTCGCTTGCCGGTTTAACTCCCACCTGAGGACTAACACCAATTAATAAAGGGCGAATATATAGAGATGCTCCACTCTCGTAAGGTGGTACAAAACGTTCGTTCAATTTTACGGCTTTAACTACAGCTTCTTCGAAAATCTCGACAGGGAGTTCAGCCATCATAATACCTTGGCTCGAAGAAATCATGCGTAGTGCATTTTCGCGCATTCTGAAAATTCGGGTTTTTCCGTCTTTTCCCTTAAAAGCTTTTAATCCTTCGAATGACTCTTGCCCGTAGTGGAGGCAAGTTGCAGCCATGTGTAGATTAATTTCTTCGGAAGTTGTTTCAGCGGGCGTACTCCATTTTCCGTCCTTGTAATGACTCCTTACATTGTAGTCTGTCTTTATATAACCGAAAGACAAGTTTGACCAATCTATTGCATCCATAATTTATATTATTATTACTTGACTTTACAAAAGTATAATTTTAGTCGGTATAATGTTGATGTTTGTGCTAAATATATATAAGATTTTTCTTCGTTTTTCCTTATTCAGCAGGTTGTTGGCACAATCGGTCTATAAAGAGGATGCCTTGCAGATGATCGTATTCGTGCTGAAAAATAACACCCGTGAAATCACCTTCGCGAGATGTTCCCATTAAACGTTCTTTAGTCAAAATGCCTTTTTCGTCGTAATATTCAACCTCTACCCATGCGTGACGTTTCGTTGTGCCGCTTATGTTAGGTACAGATAAACATCCGTCTCTTTCGAAGCAAATCGTTTCGGTAGACTGGTTGGTTATACGTGGGTTAATGGCTACCTGCACAGGATAATCGGGTTTGTCAATTCGTAGAAACAGGAATATATTTCGTCCAAGTCCCACTTGTGGAGCAGCGATGCCTACTCCCTCTTCAAGTTTCATCGTTAGTTTCAGGCGGTCGATGAATAGCTGTAAATCTTTGTCGCTTGCGATATCCTTAACGTTATCAATATCAATACTCTTTTTTCGTAAGAATAGTGAATCCTCGGTGTTGTCTGTTTGCAAAACCTTAAACGGTGTATTTGAATCTGCACTGTTGATTAAATCTTTTTCTACTTTGGTCATGGTTTTAAATGAATTGCAGGAGCAAAACGACATAGTTATAATTGATAATATTAATATGTAAATGTTTTTGTTCACCTGATTGGAATTAATATTGATTACAAAGTTACAAATGATTTTGAATGCAAATTACAAATTATAGTGAATAATGTGCTGCTAATTGAGTCAATTTAACTCTATATCTTATTTATGATTTAGAGTTAAAATTAACGTAGATAAGATCTTTTAATGATTTATAATCAATAACTTGTTATATATTAACGCTTCTCCATGAACACAATGATTCTTCCTTCTGTTTTAAAAAATACATAGTATCAACTTATATAAATTTCATATTATGAATAATATTCCTATTATAGTAGAACAGCTTTACCCGGTACCTGTATCTAAGGTCTGGGAGGCTATAACCGACAAAAATCAGATGAAAGAATGGTATTTTACCATCGACGATTTTGAACTGAAGCAAGGTGCTGAATTTAATTTTGATGTTAATGTGCCTGACGGAGATTTTATATATCACCACCGTTGTGTGATAAAAGAGGTAATTCCCGAAAAGAAATTCAGTCACACATGGACGCATCCCAGCCATAGCAAGGGAGAATCGTTAGTTACATGGAGCTTGCACCCTGTAGAAGGCGGCACTAAAGTGAGACTCACACACGAGGGTGTCGAAAATTTTGCAGATGGGGGTGAAAACTTTGCCAGAGAAAATTATGTGGCAGGATGGACGGAAATTTTAGGAACATACCTGAAAGAATTTTTAGCGGAGTAATAAATCATTTATTAGCGTGAGTTCGATATAAGCATCATACAATTGTGAGTTATGAATTGGTATTATACTTTCGTCCATTTTGTCATCCCGAACTGAAAGGAGGGATCTGTTATCTTATAGCAATGGATATCCTTTCAGTTTGGGATAACAAACTCGAAAGAAGATTTTATCGTTCTTTTCCTTATTTAGAATTCACGTTGTATTAATAACAAAAACAATTAAGTAAGATGGCTACAAAAACTAATCCCGTGGTTTGGTTCGAGATTTATATAAACGATATGGCTCGTGCCCGTAAGTTTTATGAAACAGTATTAGGTAAAGAATTGATAGATATGCCTATGGGTGAACAAACCGATTTAGAAGATTTTGAAATGGTAATGTTCCCTTTTGCCGACGATATGAATGCGCCGAATGCATCAGGGGCATTGGTGAAGATGGAAGGAGTGGAAGCCGGAGGTAACAGTACAATAGTCTATTTTGGTTGCGACGATTGTACTGTAGAGGAAAGTCGTGTGGTTGCCGCCGGAGGAAAAGTGATGAAAACTAAGTTCTCCATTGGTGAGTATGGTTTTATTTCTCTTTGTTTCGATACCGAAGATAATTGCTTCGGGTTGCACTCCATGAAATAAACCAAAAGCAAATAAAGATGGAACGAAAGAAAGTAGATATCACTGTGTGGGTGCTGGTCGATATTTCGCCCGATATCGTGTGGAGATATTGGAATAACCCCGCGCATATTGTTGGCTGGAACAGTGCATCCGATGATTGGCATACAACTAATGCTATCAACGATTTGCGAGTCGGGGGGTATTTTAGTTCCCGTATGGAGGCCAAAGATCACAGTATGGGATTTGACTTCGAAGGGCGCTATGATGAAGTTGTACCCAATAAAAAGATTGCCTATACACTTGCCGATGGGCGTAAAGTGAAAGTTGTATTTACCGAGGTAGATGACAAAACGGAAATCACGGAGACATTCGATGCCGAAGGTGAGAATCCGGTAGAACTACAGCGTGAAGGTTGGCAGGCTATTCTTAATCGATTTAAACATTACGTAGAGTCGAACGAAAAACAACAATAAATTATGAAACATCAAATAACCCCATGCTTATGGTTTGACGGTAAGGCAGAAGAAGCCGCCCGTTTCTATGTGTCTGTATTCAAGAATTCGAATATAAAAAGTATTTCCCATTACGGAAAAGAGGGGTATGAAATTCACAATCAGAAAGAAGGGACGGTAATGACAGTAGAATTCGAGATTAACGGTCAAACCTTTACCGCACTTAATGGCGGGCCTATATTTCAGTTCAACGAATCAGTTTCGTTTCAAGTATATTGCGATACACAGGACGAGATAGATTATTATTGGGATACGCTTACCGCCGATGGTGGCGAGGAGAGTTATTGCGGCTGGCTGAAGGACAAATTCGGGCTGTCGTGGCAAATCGTTCCATCCATCTTGGTCGAACTGATGAAGGATCAGGCAAAAGCAGGACGCATAATGGAAGTATTTATGCAAATGAGAAAGCTGGATATAGAAAAGATAAAAAATGCCTACTGATATACACTCTCTGTTATCCTGATGGTAGGAAGTATCTTGGGATTGACTGCAAAATCGCCAATGATTTTGAATGCGAATTGTAAAACATTAAATAATAAAAATAAGAAAAGCGGGCTCTCGTCCGCTTTTCTTATATTCAATAGTGATAAGTTTACGACAATCTTTTCAAGCGATATAGCAATTGTTGTATTGCTTCTTGATAATCGTCAATAATAGCTTGAGTAAATGCTTCTGCAAATAATTCACGTTGAGATTCTGTGTATTTGAAGAATTCTTCGGCATGCTTAATAATGTCTGTCGGATTAGTTGTTTTTGGTATTACAATATCCAAATCTCCTTTTATTGCATACGAAGTTTCTACAATACGGTCTGTTGCATCAGCCAAATCAGCAATTGCTTGATCTAGGGCAATGTGGCGTGCATAGCTTGCATCACCTTTAACATGCCAGTGATAAAGTTTTAAACTGCTGTTGAATCCAAATAGTTTACCTAAAAATTCACCAACTTCTGCATTTGCAGTAGATGATTTTGTTTGTTTTAATGTACTTGTTGACATAATGATATAATTTTATTTATTAAATGTTTCTTATATAGACAAATATAACGATTTTATCTTGAGAGATCAAGTCCTTGCAATTGAAACTTTATATCCTTCATAAATGTAGTTTATGAAGGTAAGCTTTAGGTCGAATAAAAGCAATCTGTATATATTAGAACGATATTAATGCTATTTTTGTTCAAACAATTTCTCGAAATAGCATGGAAATATCACAAGAAATATTAAAAAGAAAGGGCGCACTTAAATTCGCCCTGCTGTCACCGGATATAATAAATTTATTGAATAGAGGGCTGATCGCATCGGTGAATCTCACGGAATGGCTCGCGGTAGATCATGGGGTATTAGTGAAAAATGTTTTGCCTCATAAGTATCAGGAATCGTGTTTATCTGCTCTTGCCAATTTGAAACAGAAAACGGCTATGCAATCTACATTAGCTGTCGGAAAAGCATTGCATGAGCAGACTTGCGGTCGTGATTCTCAATTGTTGTCAACTTTGGCTGGTCATGTTTCAGATAGTGTTCGCTGTTGGGCGACTTATCTTGTTGGATTGAATGATAGTTTAAACATAAGTGAAAAGCTGAATGCAATAAAGCCTTTCGCTGCCGATTCTCATTTTGGTGTGCGTGAGATCTCGTGGATGGCTATGAGATATAGTCTTGATAGCAATTTGGAACAAGCGATTGCGATTTTATTGCTTTGGGTGCAGGACGAAAATGCTAATGTCCGTCGCTTTGCCACCGAAGCCATTCGCCCCAGAGGTGTGTGGTGCAAACATATAGACAGACTGAAAGAAGAGCCTCGGCTAGCTTTACCAATTCTTGATGTATTAAAGTCTGATCCATCGAAATATGTACAGGATAGTGTAGGTAATTGGTTGAACGATGCGAGTAAAACTCAGCCCGATTGGGTAGTTGAACTCTGTGAGCAGTGGGGGCAACAGTCTAATACGAAAGAGACTACCTATATAATAAAGAAAGCGTTAAGGTCAATTTCATAGAATCTTAATTATATGAAGTCGTCTTGACTTTTTGTTTTTCGTATTATTTTGTCATCCTGAGGAACGAAGGATCTTGGTTAGGAGATGCTTCACTATCGTTCAGCATGACAAAGAGAGTAAACAAACAAAAAGAAAACATTTTGAAAAGTCAAGACGACTTCTATATATAGAAGTGTTAGCACAAGAATAATTTTTACAATGATGGCGGTAATGTTGGTGCTATTAATCTTTTTCATATTCTTTATTTGCATTGTTGTTGCAATGGTAGGGTATTGTATATTCTCTATTTTTAAGAAAGATAAAATAGCTTATGGGTTTTATTTATTTGGAATGGGTTTATTAGTACTGCTAATTTTTGCTATTATTCTCACCTCGCTTTTTAGATATTTCAAATAGAAATTTTATTTTCACAATTTGTATTAGAGAAATAAATATATCAATGTTTGTAAACGAAATGAAAATATATATTGTAATAAAAGATTGGATTACAGATTATCCTAACCCTATAACCCTTAGGGGAGGGCAGGTTGTAATGATAGATAATTCGAAGAAAGATGATACGCCCGATTGGCAGGGGTGGGTATGGTGTATATCCAACGATAATGCCGGTTGGGTTCCCGAACAAATTCTTCAGATAAGGGATCGAACGAGTTCGTCAATTTCAAAAGCAATGGTTTTAGAAGACTACTCTGCAAAAGAACATAATGTGGCTGTCGGAGAAACGGTAGTCGGAGATAGAATAGTTAATGGATGGCTTTATTGCAGAAAAATGGATGAGGAAGTTTTTGGGTGGATTCCTCTTTCTAATTTGGATGAAGTATAAATTTATTTATCCAGATAAATTCGTCTCATTCTTACGATATCGACTTTCAATTCTTTTGTGAGAAAATCCATAACAGTTCCGTGATCTCTTTTTATTTGATTTATTCCTGCTTGTAAAAACATTTTTTTAGCTGTGAATATAGGCTCAGCACGAGGGTACTTATTTATTATATTGGAGTATTTGTCTTCGAGGTACTTGTTTGAGGATAAATAGTCTTCCATGATTGTTGCTTCGTCTACTCCCAATGCGAATAGTATAAGTGCTGCTCCCATCCCTGCCCTGTCTTTTCCTGCCGAGCAATGGAAGGCTAACGGTGCGCTAAGGTTGTTTTGTACAATAGCAAAAAGTATTCTGAAAGCTCTTACACATACAGGGTCGCTTACTAACAAGCGATTCATGTGTTTCATATGCAGATTTACATTCGACTTTAATAAATTTGCCTGAATTCCTTCCGAACTTAGATTCCCCGGCGTGATAGCGATCGGATATGTAAAACGTGCACTCGGAGGTAGTTTGTCGGGTGCTCGTCTCGACTCGTTTTCTGCTCTGAAATCGATAACGGATGTGATAGGTATGCTCGATAAATAGGTCAGGTCTTCGTCCGTCAGATTACTCATGTCGTCGCCACGGAAGAGTTTTCCCCACTTTATATATCTGCCTTCTGCTGTTTTTATTCCTCCCAGATCGCGGAAATTGTAAGAGCCTGCCATAGGGAGATGTCTCTCTGCCAGAACAGATCTTCCTTTGGGTGTCATCAGTCCGAAATAGCTGCGTGCTGTAAGGCTCACATTTAAGGGGAATATGCCTTTGCCTTTGCCTTTTAAGATGGGTGTCGTGAAATCAATATCTTCCACCGAGAATCCGGCGTATAACGCCCATTCATCTGAAATGTCTATTTCCAGACTAGCGGCTTTAGACTGCTTGTCACGCAATATTCGGGCTTTCAGATTAATATCTTCTCCCTGATACATCGAGATCGACTTGTTCAACGGCAATACCATGATTTATTGTAAGAGAGGACAAAAATACATTATTTTTTACTAATAAATTCATATAGTAAGTGTAATCTATTCAGAAATAGTATAAATAGGCTCAAGTGTGAAAAAACAGTAAATCTTTACAAAAATAGGCTAAGCTGTTGATTAACCACAATCACTTACATATCTTTGCTATAGAGACGCAGTAATAATACGCTTATTGATCTACATGGTAATAAAAAAAATAACATATCTTCTTAGTTCCATATTCTTTTTGGCTAGTTGTACTCAAGATACATCGATATCTGTACTTTGCGAAAAAGATTCAAAAGACAATTATCTGTTAAAATGGGAGCTGTTTCCGGATCTGGATAATATACCCGTCGAGATTTATATGTCCGACAATGATACTATTTTCCCATCCTCACCTTTACGTGTAGTTAATTCGGGCGACTACATTGCTGTAATAAATGATACGATCCACAATATGCATCGAAAATATTTCAGGCTTAAGGTCGGAGGTAAGATGTCGGGAGTCGTAACTAACCGTTATTTCGAATTGGATAGCATACAGAATTTCAGAGATATTGGAGGATATTATACAAATGACAACCGTCAGATTCGCTGGGGTAAAATATTCCGTTCGGGGAATTTTGCTAGTATGACACGCAAAGATGCTCGGGAATTAAACGAACTCGGTGTTAAAACCGTATTAGATATGCGTTCTCAAGATGCCAGAGAGAGATATGCAAATTATATGCAGTCTTCGTGCTACATAAGGATACCTGTTATTAGTAACGGATATAATTCGATATCGAAACAGATTATCGACGGACATTTCTTGCGTGGAGATGCTATTATTTACACTCAGGACATATATAAAGATATGGTCGAAAACTATTCGGAGCAATTTGCACTGATGTTTGATTATTTGTGCAACGAAGATAATTATCCGGTAGCATATCATTGCTATTTGGGTAAAGATCAGTCGGGATTAGCTTCATATCTTTTGCTGCGGGCACTTGATGTGTCGCCCGAAACCGCAGAGGATGATTATATGGGATCTAATCTGGGCATAGATAGGAGCAAGCTGATTAAACGGGTTGATACTCTGTCCGAGTCGATGCAAGAGGCACTGACTATGTTGACAAAAACAGATTTAGCTTACCTCAAATATGGGATTTCGTGGATGAGGACAAAAAGTGGTTCAGTGGATGATTATATGACTGAAGAGCTGAGGCTGACTCCTGATAAGAGGAAGAAATTACGGGAAATATTACTGTATTAAAATAAAAAAACTCCGCTACAATTATTGCAGCGAAGTTTTTTTATTCAGAGTAACTTTACCTGTTTGTTTTATTCTTCAGACAGTGAATCTATTTCTTCTTGAGAAACGATATCAAGTAATTCTACTTCAAATATCAAAGTAGAAAAAGGTTTGATTGTTCCTTGATCTCTTGTTCCGTATGCTAAATCGTAAGGTATATACAGCATCCATTTAGACCCTACAGGCATCAATTTAAGGGCTTCAGTCCATCCTTTTATAACGTGACCTACTGCAAATGTAGTCGGTTCGTTTCTGTCATAACTGCTGTCGAATTGTGTTCCATCGATCAGCGTTCCTTTGTAATGAACTTTTACGATGTCTGTTGCCGATGGTTTTGCTCCTGTTCCTTCTGTAATAACTTTATATTGTAAGCCATTAGGCAGTGTTACTACACCTGCTTTTGCTTTGTTTTCAGCCAAGAAGTTTTCGCCTGCTGTAACTTGTTCTGCGTATTGAGCTTTCAAGGCATCAGCCGCTTCAGCTTCTTTGCGTTGTTGAACCTGTTGTGCTTTTTGTTGAATTATATCCTGAGGATTGCTTACATCAAAAAGAGGTGTTTCGTTTTTTAGTCCGCTAATGAAAGCATAAACAAAAGCATCACGATTAATTGCATCCTCTTGTCCTAATACTTCTGCCGAGAAATTCTTAGTCATCGATCCTACTTGGCTTGCTATGGCAATACCCGAGTTGAATGCCGGGCTGGTAGAACTTTCCAGCATCGCTTGTTTGAAGCCTGCAAGAAAATCTTCCATGTTTACAGCATTTGCTGTGGTAGCAGAATCAAGTTTTACTTTTAGCTCTTCTCTCAATTGGGTTTGTTTTGCAGCATCCGATTCGGTTAATATTCTTTGCTCATAATCAGCACTTATAGCTGTTGTGTCTGTTAGTACACCCATTTGAGTAAGGTATTGAGGAAGACCTTGCGACATTGCTATTCCATAAACGTACGAAACAGAATCACTTTCTGTTTTGATAGATGGAGTCGATAATTCAGTTGGCTTTGCGCCTTTTTTAGAATTTGCTTTTTTCTGACCGAAAGCATTAGACGAAGCTAATACTGCAACCGAAAGAAGACCAAAGAGTAATACTTTTTTCATTTTATAATCTGATTTGTAATTTCTTAAATACAATACTTTTTTAGTTTTGTAGTCGCAAAAATAATACTTTTTAGTTATCTAAATGAAGGCTTTAGAGAAAGTTATTTTAAAATCTTACAAAAACATTAAAAACTAATCGTTACCTTTGCGCCTCCTTTGTTAGGTCTGGCTCTCTTTTTCATTTTTTCATTTTGGGGTGAGAGTAGGATCAGAAAGGTTATTTTACCTCAATTATTGAACAGAATTAATGAAAACATTTGAAGAGTTAGGTGTTGCTGCGGATATCCGCAAAGCAATCGAAGAAATGGGTTATGAAAACCCGATGCCAGTGCAAGAGGAAGTGATTCCGCACTTGCTTGGCGAACTAGGCGAAACGAACGACGTAATTGCGTTGGCTCAGACCGGAACAGGTAAAACAGCAGCATTTGGTCTGCCGGTTTTACAAAAAGTAAATGTAAAAGAAAATGTGCCTCAAGCACTGATTCTTTGTCCTACACGCGAACTTTGTTTGCAAATAGCAGGCGATTTAGCTGATTATTCCAAGTATATTGATCATTTAAGAGTACTTCCTGTATATGGCGGTTCGAGTATCGATAGCCAGATTAAAGCGTTGAGGAGAGGTGTGCAAATAATTGTTGCTACTCCCGGACGTTTGATCGACTTGATCAACAGAAAAACTGTAGAATTGTCGAATATTAAGTATGTAGTACTAGATGAAGCTGACGAAATGTTGAACATGGGATTTATGGAAAGTATCGATGAGATTCTTTCTAAAGTGCCGGATGAACGTATGATGCTTCTTTTCTCGGCTACAATGCCTAAAGAAATCGCAAAGATTACGAAGAAATACATGAAAAGCCCTAAAGAAATTACGATTGGTCGTAAGAACGAAGGGACTACTAATGTGAAGCATATTTATTACATGGTGCATGCTAAAGATAAATATCTTGCACTTAAGCGTATTGCCGATTTCTATCCGAATATTTATGGTATCGTTTTCTGTCGTACACGTCGTGAGACTCAGGAGATTGCCGATAAATTGATACAGGATGGCTATAGTGCAGATGCTCTGCATGGCGATTTGTCGCAAGCACAACGTGACTATGTAATGCAAAAATTCCGCGTGCATGGTCTTCAGTTACTGATAGCAACAGACGTTGCTGCCCGTGGACTGGACGTAGATAGTTTGACACATGTTATCAACTATGGTTTGCCTGATGATATCGAATCATATACTCACCGAAGTGGTCGTACGGGTCGTGCCGGAAAAACAGGTATATCGATAGCTATTGCCCATGTGAAAGAAAAAGGCAAAATCAGAGAAATCGAAAAAATCCTTAACCGTAAATTCGAGCAAGGTGTAATGCCTACAGGTGATGTTATTTGTGAAAAACAATTACTTGATCTTGTTGACAGAATCGAAAAAGTAAAAGTAAACGAAGAGGAAATTGCAAAACTTCTTCCTGATGTTTACCGTAAACTTGACTGGTTAGAAAAAGAAGATATTATCAAACGTGTAGTTTCATTAGAATTTAATCGTTTGATCGACTACTATCAGGATGCAGACGAAATAGAATCTCCTGCCGATCGTGGAAGTTCTCGTGGTGGTGAAGATAGCTTCCCACGCAGAAGAGACAGAGGCGAAAGAGGCGCTCGCGGAGCAGAAAGCGGATATTCTCGTATCTTTATCAATGTAGGACGTACCGATAACGTTAATCCTGCAACATTGATGGGAATGGTTAACGATTTTGTTCCTGAAAAAATTAATATTGGACGTATCGATATATTGCAAAATTTCTCATTCTTCGAAGTGCCTGAGCGTGATGCTCAAAAAGTACTGAAATCGATGGGTAATCAAGAGCAAAACGGACGTCGCATATCAGTTGAACTAGCTCAAAATGGTGGCGGTTCAGGTGGTGGCGGAGAACGCAGTAGCGATCGTGGCGGCAGCCGTGGTGGTTCGGGCGGTGGCGGTGGCTTCCGCAGTAGCGGTCCTCGTGGCGGTGGCTCGGGTGGCGGCGGATATCGTGACGATAGAGGCGGCGGACAACGCAAAAGCAGCGGTGGCGGTGGTTCAAGATCATCAGGTTCATCTCCTAAAGAACACCGAAAAGGTGGTGGTCGTAAGCCTAAATTTTCGTAATGAAATAGTCTTTTAAAGAAGATTTTTAATAATAAGGGCCTGTTGATATTTATCAGCAGGCCCTTATACTTATGTTAAACATTGAAATTTACGCAAATATCGTTTACCGAATAGCTTTTGTTTTATATATTTGCTATATTATTCTCTTTGCAAAAAGGGATTTTTTTAGATAGAGAAAGCTTATGAGCGAACAAAATAATATATCTGTTTTAGACAGAGTTAATTATCCATCCGATTTGAAGAGTCTGTCGATAGAAGAGTTGGAAACTCTCTGTTCGGATCTTCGTCGTTTTATCATAGATCAATTAAGTACCAATCCGGGACACTTCGGTTCCAGCTTAGGTACCGTAGAACTTACTGTTGCACTTCATTATGTATATAACACTCCTTACGACCGTCTTGTATGGGATGTGGGTCATCAGGCATATAGCCATAAAATTTTAACAGGAAGAAAAGATCGGTTCAATACCAATCGTCAGTTTGGTGGGTTGGCAGGGTTCCCCAATCCGGAAGAGAGTGAATACGATGCTTTTATAGCAGGGCATGCTTCGACTTCTATATCGGCAGCCTTAGGTATGGCTGTTGCTTCTTCTATCAAGAATGAAGACAGACGTGCTGTGGCTATAATCGGAGATGGTTCTATGACGGGAGGCTTAGCTTTCGAAGCGTTGAATAATGCAACCTCACAGCCAAATGATATTCTTATCATTCTCAACGATAACGATATGGCTATCGATGACAATGTGGGAGGGATAAGGGACTATCTGGTGAAAATGACAACATCTCCTACCTACAATCGGGTAAGGAACGATGTTTACCAGAAGTTCAAAAAAGGAAATCTTATAACAGAAAAAGGTAAAAACTTTATTCTTCGGTTCAACAATAGTCTGAAATCGCTTATCACAAAGCAACAGAACATATTCGAAGGATTTAATATACGCTATTTCGGTCCGGTTGACGGACACGACCTAAGGGGGTTGATTCGTATCTTGCAGAATATTAAAGATATGAAAGGGCCTAAAATGTTGCATATCCATACCATCAAAGGTAAAGGATTTGAACCGGCTGAAAAGTCTGCGACGCTATGGCATGCACCGGGTAAATTCGATAAAGAAACCGGAGAAAGAATAGTTGTCAGTTCAAAAGATCAACCACAATTATATCAAAATGTATTTGGACATACATTAGTCGAATTAGCAGGAAAAGATGAACGGATAGTCGGTATAACACCTGCCATGCCTTCGGGCTGCTCGATGGGATTCATGATGAAAGAGTTTCCCAAAAGGGCTTTCGATGTAGGTATAGCAGAAGCACATGCAGTTACTTATTCGGCGGGATTGGCCAAAGAAGGTTTGATTCCGTTTTGTAATATCTATTCATCGTTTATGCAGCGTGCTTACGATCAGGTGATACATGATGTTGCTATACAAAAGCTGCACGTGATAATGTGTCTTGATAGAGCTGGACTGGTTGGTGAGGATGGATCTACACATCATGGAGCATTCGATCTGGCATATATGCGCTGTATTCCTAATCTTACGATTGCATCACCATACAATGAGCACTATCTACGCCATTTGATGTATACTGCTACTTATGGCAATGATGGGCCTTTTGTAATTCGTTATCCGAGAGGACAAGGTGAATTGCGCGATTGGGAATGTGAAATGAAAATACTCGAAATAGGTAAAGGGCGAAAACTTAAAGATGGTAAAGACCTTGCCATATTATCGATAGGACCTATTGGCAATGTTGCGACGCAAGCTATTGCTGCGGCAGAAGAAAAAGGATTTTCTATTGCTCATTACGATATGATATTCTTAAAACCTATAGATGAAGAACTATTAAAAGAAGTTGCCCAAAACTACACAAATGTAGTAACTATCGAGAATGGTGTAATGAAAGGTGGTTTGGGTAGTGCTGTATTAGAATATTTTGCGGAAAATAATTATCAGAATATAAAAGTTACACGTGTTGGATTGCCTGATGAGTTTGTTACTCACGGGTCGGTAAAAGAGTTGAACAAACTCTGTGAAATAGATGCAGCAGGTCTGACAGATAGGATACTCGCTGCATTGAAGTAGAATAGACTAATACAATAACATAAATGAGAATTGTCATCGCGGGTGCAGGCGCAGTAGGCACACATCTGGCGAAGTTGCTTTCGGCAGAGAATCAGGATATCGTATTGATGGATCAGGATAAAGAGAAGCTCAACTTCTCGAAAAACAATCTGGAGATGATGACTATGAACGGTTCGCCAACTTCGTTGAAGGATCTGACAGAGGTTAGTATCAAAGAGACTGATCTTTTTATTGCTGTTACTCCCGATGAGTCTGTCAATATCACATCATGTATGCTTGCCTCGAATATGGGTGCAAAGAAGACTTTTGCCCGTATCGACAATTATGAATATCTTCTTCCTAAAAACAGAGAATTTTTTGAAAAGCTTGGTGTAAACTCAATGGTTTACCCCGAAATGCTGGCAGCTAAAGAGATTGTTTCGGCTGTTAAACGTCCATGGATACGCCTTTGGGTAGAACTGTGCGGCGGTGCAATTTTGCTTGTAGGTATTAAGGTTAGAGATAATGCAAGTATCGTGAATAAGCATTTATACGATTTGGGTAGCGAAATGAAGAAGTATCATATCGTAGCCATAAAGCGTAATAATATGACCATCATACCCAATGGTAATAGTCAGATATTAGCGGGCGATCTTCTTTTTTTTACAACTACAAAGGGCGATCTGGATGAGATCCGCCGTGTAACGGGAAAGGAAGATTTCGAAGTGAAGGATATTATGATAATGGGCGGTAGCCGTATTGCGATACGTACGTGTCAGTATCTGCCTGATAACATGACGATAAAGCTTTTGGAGTCGGATAAGGAGAAGTGTCAGTTACTTCTCGAGAAAGTGCCGAATAATGTGACCGTGTATCACGATGACGGGCGAAATGCCGATTCGTTGATACAAGAGGGGATTGGAGGTATGGATGCCTTTATCGCTGTTACAGGTAATTCCGAAGCAAATATATTAGCATGTCTGGCTGCGAAGCGTTTAGGTGTGCGCAAAACTGTAGCCGAAGTCGAGAATATGGATTATATTTCGATGGCAGAGAATCTGGACATCGGTTCGATTATCAATAAGAAGCTGATAACAGTTAGTAATATTTATAGATTTCTGCTTAGTGCTGATGTTTCGAATGTGAAGTCGTTAACCTTTGCCAATGCAGATGTGGCAGAAATAGTAGCACGACCAAATTCAAAAATTACAAAGAAAGAAATAAAAAAAATAACTCTACCCAAGAATGTAACTTTGGGTGGTCTGATACGCAATGGAGAGCCTATGATGATCGATGGAGATACCTTGGTGGAACCTTACGATCATGTTGTAGTATTCTGCTTGGATGATGCTTTGCGCGAGGCGGAAAAACTTTTCTATTGATATAAATAATGAATAGCTTTAATTATAGGTTTGTCTTAAAGACAATAGGTTTTTTGCTTATCATAGAGTCCCTCTTTATGATGGTAGCGACTATTGTATCTTTCGCTTTCCATGAGACTTCAGGCGATATGATGCTAATTAGCTCGGCTATAACGTTTTTTGCAGGAATTGTCTTTCGTCTTATAGGTACTGACGATTATGAGAAACCGATAGGAAAACGCGAAAGTTTTTTAGTGGTAGCCCTCACATGGGTTATTCTTTCGGCATTCGGTATGTTGCCTTATTATCTTAGCGGTGCTATTCCCGATATCAGTAATGCATATTTCGAAACCATGTCGGGTTTTACAACTACAGGTTCTTCTATTTTATTAGATATAGAAAGTATTCCTCATGGTCTTCTTTTTTGGCGTAGTATGACCCAGTGGATTGGGGGTATCGGTATTATTGTTTTTGCATTGGCGGTATTGCCTATGCTGGGCGGTAATGCGTCGGTGCTTTATGATGCCGAGACTACGGGTATTGTTCACGAACGTTTCAGGCCCCGTGTAACACAGGTTTCTAAGCGCTTATGGATTACTTATGTGCTGATAACCGGCATTCTGATGTTATTATTATGGGCTGGACCAATGGATTTTTTCGATGCTATATGCCATGCTATGACAACAATGTCTACGGGCGGCTATTCGACCAAACAGGCGAGTATAGCTTATTGGAACTCACCATATCTTGAATATGTGATAAGTATTTTTATGTTTATCGGTGGCGTTAACTTTGCATTGATCTTTTTTCTGCTCAAAGGTGTTCCTAAGCGATTACTTAAAGACGAGGAATTCAGATGGTATGGTATAATTTGCTTGATTTTCGTTACCATTATATCTACCTGTCTTTATTTTTCAGGACAAATGCACGATTTCGAATATGCTTTCAGAACCTCTTTATTTCAGGTAACATCTGTAATAACTACCACCGGCTTTGCTACAGTCGATTATATGGGGTGGGGTGCATTCTACTCGTTGATAATCTGCCTTTTAATGTTGTTCTGTGCTTGTGCCGGCTCAACTTCGGGAGGTATAAAGATCGTTCGTATTATTGTTCTTTGTAAGAATGCAGTGAATGAATTTAAACGTCAGGTTCACCCCAATGCTGTACTCCCCGTGCGATTGAACGGTCAGGTTGTGCCGATTGACATTGTTACCAAAATACTAGCCTTTCTTTTTCTATATCTGGCTATTCTTATTGTGAGTTTTCTTATACTGTCCTTCTCTGGTATGGGTTTTGAGGAATCGGTAGGTTCGGCTATATCGTGTATGGGTAATGTCGGTCCCGGATTAGGAAGTGTCGGCCCTAGCGGTCATTTTAATGATATTCCTACTTTTTCAAAATGGTATCTGTGTTTTATTATGTTGGCAGGTCGCCTCGAACTATTTACTGTCTTATCCCTATTTATGCCTGCATTCTGGAAGAGATAAATATTCCTTTTCTTCCTCGTCTTTTAATCCTGTTTTTTTTGTTAAAAAATGTTTATTCACCATTATAGTGTGCCTAATGGTGACAGTGCCATTTTTTAGATTTGTTAATATTAAAAAGGATCAATCCCTATTTATGGTTATTGTACTCACAAATATCCCCATATATAGTTATTGTGTCTTTTTAGGGTTATTGGGATCTTTGTAAAGATTTTTTAACCATTCAATTCACTAAACTCAGTAAATAAACAAATTATGTCAAAAAGGATTTATATTGTCCTTTTATTATTAGTTGCTAATATATCATTTGTAGCAGCTCAAGTAATAAAAGGAAAAGTACTTGATGAAAATGGAGAACCTCTACCGGCAGCAACGGTTGTTGTGAGAGAAATAAATAAAGGGACATCTACAGATAACGATGGCAGATTCAGATTAAAAGGATTGCCTGAAGGTCAGGTTACTGTTGTAGCCAGTTTTGTAGGATACGAAAATGAGACTAGAGAGGTCAGATTATCAGAACATTCCGATATTATTATCCAGTTCGATATGAAGCCTAACACCCAACTTCAAGAAATAGAAGTTTTTGGCGAACGTCATAAAAAACCCGAAAAGCTTGATGCTATTACACGTATGCCACTCCGTCCGAGTGAGCAGATACAAAGTATATCTATAATTTCGGAGAAGGTTATTGCAGAACAGGGAGCCTTGACTGTTACCGATGCTATTCAAAATGTACCGGGTGTGATATTATTCGGATCGTATGGTGGAGTTAAAGAAAGCTTTTCGAGCAGAGGGTTTCGAGGTATTCCTGTATTGAAGAATGGTGTGAGGACGGACTCTCAACTTCAAACGGCTTCTATCCTTACGGATATGCAAGGGGTCGAAAGCATTCAGATGATTAAAGGCTCTGCCGCTATTACACAGGGTGTAATAACAGATATAGGGAATGCAGGAGGTGTAATAAATGTAGTTACAAAAACGCCTAAATTTACAAACTCAGGAGAGGTTGCTTTGCGAGTTGGAAGTTGGGGTCAGATTCGACCAACTTTCGATGTGCAATCTGTTTTAGACGATAAAAAAACTGTAGCTTTTCGCCTCAATGGAGCTTATGAACGCTCGGATAACTACAGGCCGATAGTATCTTTAAGTAAAGTATACATTAATCCGTCGTTGGAATGGCGACCTGACGATAAGACTACTATTACATTGGAAATGGATTATATGAATGATAACAGAACACCTGTTCTTTCCGCTATTAACTTAGCGGACGCGAGTACGGAAGCCTTGTTTGAGATTCCTCATAATAAATTTACAGGTACAACAGCCGATAATATCAATACCAGAACGTTAACTTATTCGGCACGTATGACACGTAAAATCGCCGAAAAGCTAAGTGTAAGAGCAGCTTATTTTAATTCGTCATACTACTTTGATAATTTTAGCACGGCGGTTGGTACACAGGCGGTTAATAAGGAATATAATGTCAGAGCAAGATCTTTGGGCAGAAATATTCGTGATGACAAAAATTCGACCTTTCAGTTGGACTTTGTAGGTCAGGATGTTTATACAGGGCCTATCAAACATACATTTCAAGTCGGATTCGATTATAGAATGGCAGATGTATCTACTACAGCTTTTTCATCTTACTCGTTGGGTAATGTCGATATCGTAAACTCTGAAATTTCTAATCTGGCACCGCCTCAGGATTCTATAAACAAATACATTGTTGCAAAAGATCCGGTTTTATCGAAATATTCTACTTATGGTATAATGGCACAAGAGGTTATGACAATAAATGAATATGTGAAAGTGATTCTTGGCCTTCGTTTTAGTTCTATTTCTACCGATAATGTAGGCGGAGGAATAACTACAAGTAATGCTTGGAATCCTATGGTGGGATTGATGCTAACGCCTCTCAAAAATGTTAATGTATTCGGGTCATATACAACGAGTACTAATCTGAGGAATTCAGCCAATATATTGGAAGACAGAGTTACTTTAGCAGGTGCATCTACTACAAAACAGTGGGAGGCAGGTATTAAATCCGATTGGCTTGATAACAGACTTCGTTTCAACTTTACCTATTTTGATATCCTGACAGATAATCTTACAAATACAGAATATAAATATAATGAAGCAAATGGCGTTCAGGAGAGTACCGGCTATTATTTCAAAGCCGGTGATTTGAAACGAAATGGTGTTGAAGTAGAATTAAGCGGCCGTATCTTGTCTAATCTGCAAGTAATGCTGGGTTATTCATATACGAATGCCAGATACACAAACAGTCCTTCTTATCAGGAAGGCTCTGCACCTATCAATACAGCAGCACATACGGCAAATAGTTGGGTGTTCTATACCATAGATAAGTCGCCATTGAAAGGTCTTTCTATTGGGCTAGGTGCTTATTATGTAGGCAAGCGTCCTATCGATGATTATAGTTTGAAGCCGAACGGACATGAAGGTACACTTACAGGCAAACAGCCATTCGATATGCCGGCGTATACAACTGTAAATGCACAATTAGCTTACAATATAGGTAGGGTCACAGCACGTGTATTTTTCAATAATATATTTGACGAACTTGGATACAACTCGTATTATCGCGGCGGATATATCAATCAGATCGACCCTCGTAATTTTGCAGGAGTACTATCGTATCACTTCTAATCACTATTTGTTGTGATGGCAGTATCTAAATATCATTATATATTGTGATTGCCGAGACAGATATAAGTTCAGATATTTGTAAAGCATTCTTGTAGGAAATAATGATACTACAATTCTATAATTACTAAACTTTGATGATAGTTGTTCCGATGTGATTGATAACTCAAATACATCGGAACTTTTTTTAATATTAATATGAGAAAATTTTTCAGACGATTTCATAAATGGCTGGCACTTCCTGTTGGTCTTATTATATCAATTACATGTTTGACCGGAGCAATACTCGTTTTTCAGGACGAGATATTAGAGGCATGTAATCCCCATCATTATTTTATTGAAGAGGTAAAAGGTTCACCGATTCCACTAAATGAATTAGTACCAATTGTCGATGCACAATTAAAAGACAATACAGTGTCGGATGTTAAGGTTAGTTCTGATCCGAATCGTACTTATACGATGACTTTGACGGAAGGATTCCGGATTGTAGCATTTGTAAACCCATATACCGGAGAGGTAGTTGGTAAATACGAACCTCGTGAGAGTTTTTTCTGGACAATAATGTCGCTACACCGTTGGTTGATGGATGGTAGCCGTACATGGGGGAAATATACTGTTGGAATATCGACAATACTACTTGCTTTTATACTTGTTAGCGGAGCAGTTTTATGGATGCCAAAGAGCAAGAATAAAGGTAAGAAAAAATGGAAAGGCAGATTTACTATCAAAACAAGATCGGGTCGTAAACGTTTGTTTTACGATTTGCACAATGTTTTGGGTATGTATGCCTGTCTGATACTTCTTGTTTGCGCATTAACAGGTTTAATGTGGTCTTTCGAATGGTATAGACTTGTCGTATTCACAGCATTCGGTGTCGAAGAACCCAGTGAGCGTCCTCGCACGCATGGTGGAGAGAAGAAAGAAAAGCCGGCTGTAAACCCAACGCATTGGCAATCTGTTTTCGAAGAGGTAAAAGTAGCTAATCCCGATTATGAATATATAAGAGTTCAGGACGGCACATCTCTCGTGCATCTCAAATCGTCAGCAGTATCTCGTGCTACTGATAAATATGACTTCGATAAAAAGACAGGGCAGATCAAGAAAGTGACTTTGTATAAAGATCAGGCAAAGACAACTCGTATATGGGGATGGGCATACAGCTTGCATGTCGGAAACTATTGGGGTATATGGTCAAAGATTCTTACATGTCTCGCATCACTTATAGGGGCAAGCCTACCTCTTACTGGTTACTACCTATTCTATGTAAAAAGAAAAAAGCGGAAGAAAAAGAGGCGCTCTAAAGACTAATTTACTTTTAAATGGGGAACTTGATCGGGAGGTATTGGATACTTCAATGTCAAGGTGGATAAGTTGTTCATGTAGTTTCCTCTTTTTCGTCTACTAATTGACCGTGTTGGTCTACTATTTTGGCTTTGCGTTGAGGTATTTCATATTTTTGTTTCATAATATTTAAGTAAGAAAATAACAACAAACGATATGATAATAACAATTCTTTTTCCGGCTTTGGATCAAGCTGCCGTTAAGGTATTGTTTATTAGATCGCTGTCTCTTGTTAAAACATTTTTATTTATTGTTAATTCGAGTTCGGATAATTCTATAAATAGTCTTATCTTTGCATCCCAAATCAGATAAATGTTCGTTTTTTTAGAATTGTCTAAATAAAATGAACATTTCTTCGTTAATAGAGGTGAAATATGACTGAGAAAGTCTTAATAAACAAACAATGAGAAATCTTTTTTTAACAACTTTACTATTACTATTGAGTGCAACACTATCAGCACAAAATAAATACACGATTAAAGGTAAAGTTTGCGAAGCTGAAACCCAGGAATGGCTAGTAGGTGTATCGGTAGGTATAAAAGAATTACCGCAGCAGGGTAGTTTTAGTGATGAGTCGGGTAATTATACCATTTCACTATTTCCGGGCGAATACACTTTGATTTTTAAACTTTTGGGTTTCCATACACAGGAAAAGAGAGTGAAAGTAGAGAAAAACCAGACTCTGGATATCGACCTTTTATCTGAAGTTGTATCTTTAAATGAGATTGAAATTACTGCTGTAAAGAGAGATGAGAATGTAAAAAGTGTACAAATGGGAGTAGATCGTTTAGAGATCGAAACTATTAATAAGATACCGGTTCTTCTCGGGGAACGTGATATTTTGAAAACGATTCAGCTACTACCCGGAATACAGAGTGCCGGAGAAGGAAATACGGGCTTTTATGTGCGAGGAGGAAGTGGAGATCAAAATCTGATACTACTCGACAATGCATTGGTATATAACCCTTCGCATCTTTTCGGATTCTTCTCTACATTCAATTCCGATGCAGTTGGAGATATGACTATCTATAAGGGCTCTATGCCGGTTCAATATGGTGGTCGTTTATCATCTGCACTCGATGTGAGTATGCGCGATGGTAACATGAAAGACTATACTGTTAGTGGGGGCATTGGTCTTATATCTTCGAAACTGACGGTAGAAGGGCCTTTGCAAAAAGATAAATCGTCTTTCATTGTTTCGGGTCGTCGTACTTATGCCGATGCATTAGGGAAATTGATGGGTGTATCTGCCGTAAATAGTTCTACATTATATTTTTATGATCTTAATGCGAAATTGAGCTATATATTATCGGATAATGATAAACTGACCGTATCTGCCTATCATGGGAAAGATAAGTTAGGATTAAATGATATTGCTATGGTAGATTGGGGTAACTCGCTTGTCAGCGGAAAATGGAATCACCGATTCAGCAACAAAGCGTCATCGATGACCTCGCTCACCCTTACCAATTATGGCTACAATGTAACTGTGGATCTTACGGATAAGTTTAAAGTGGCATCGACCATAACTGACTATAATCTGAATCAGGAGTTTAATTTCTATCCTAATAGTAAAAATACGATAAAGCTTGGTTTTAATAGCATATATCGTACCATTGTACCGGGTAACATAACCGCAGAAGATCCTGAGGCTTTAGAAGTAACACCTTTTGCTCATCGCTATTCGTGGGAAAATTCTATTTTCGCCAGTAATAATACGAAGATAAATGATAACCTCGAAATAAGTTATGGTATACGCGTATCTACGGCCAGCACACTGGGTGGAGGGGATTTCTTCACATACGACAATTATAATAATGTTGTCGATACAATTACTTCGAGACGCGGAGAATTTGTAAAAACCTATTTCAACTTCGAGCCTCGTTTCTCCATTGCTTACCAATTAGATAAAGTATCCTCTATTAAGGCTGCTTTTACCCGTACAGCGCAAAATATGCACATGCTCAAGGTTTCTAATATGGAAGCCACCCCTTCCGACAGATGGGTAACGAATACAAATCATATCAAACCCGAACTGGCTAATCAGGTATCGTTAGGATACTTCCGTAATTTTGCGAATAATACTTTTGAGTTTAGTGCAGAGGTATATTATAAGAACTTGGAGAATCAGATCGACTATAAAGACGGAACTGCAGATATTATGCGTAAAGAGAATGTTGAGCCGTATCTCCTTTTTGGAAAAGGTCGGGCTTATGGTCTGGAATTATTCCTTAAAAAGAAATACGGGCGATTCAACGGCTGGGTCGGTTACACCCTTGCTCGTAGTGAGAAAAAAATTGATGGTATAAATGATGGTGATTGGTATGTTGCCAATCAGGATCGTACACATGATATATCGGTGGTTGGAATGTTCGATCTGACAAAGAAATGGTCTCTGTCGGGTACATTTGTTTATGCAACAGGTGCTCCCATGACATTTCCTAGTGGGAAATACGTAGTAGACGGACATGTAATTCCTTATTACGAAGGGCGTAACTTATATCGTGCTCCTGCATATCATCGTATGGACTTAGGTGCTACATGTATCCTGAAAAATACAAAGAGACGCTATTCCGAATTGGTATTCAGTCTCTATAATGCATACGGTCGCAAGAATGCATATGCCTATGGTTTTAGACAAAGTAAAGAAGACAGTTCAAAATCGGAGACCTATATGATTTATCTCTTTAGTGTTATTCCGTCTATTTCGTGGAACTTTAAATTTTAAAAATGAAGATGAAAAAGTATATATATATATTATTGACAGTTGTATTCACAATGTCGTTAGTTTCATGCGAGGAGATAGTAGATCTCGATCTGAGATCGGTAGATCCGCTTCTTGTGATAGATGCCACTATAAAAGAGAATGCGCCATGTGTCGTTCTTCTAAGTACAACTCAAGATTATTATAACAATAGTTCTGTGCCGACTGTATCGGGTGGTATTATAACTCTATCGGATGATGCAGGTAATACCGAAGTGTTAATAGAGTCTATGCCCGGGGTCTATCAATCGCACGCCATGTTTGGAACTGCAAATAAAACATACACATTAAATGTAAAGGTCGGAGACGACTCATATACCGCGACCTCGAAGCTACTGGAAACTGTAGCGATCGATAGCCTCTATATTTACAATATTGAAGTTGGAACAGAGCATTTCTATTCACCTACTGTTATCTTCGATGATCCGGCTGACGTAAAAAACTATTATTACTATACTGCATTTGTAAATGGTGCTCGTCTTAGTACTATCTACGTAGGAAACGATGAATATAAAAATGGTAGAAATACCCACGAAATACTGTTTTTTGATAAAGAAGATAATGATGATAGAGTTCTGGAAATAGGAGATACAATAAGAGTTGAAATGCGGACTATTGACACTGGGGCCTACGATTTCTATCTTACTATGATGTATTCTGTTGCTGCCGGAGGAGGTACCAATCCGATCAGTAATTTTTCGGGTGGAGTATTAGGTTGCTTTAGTGCTTATGGGCTTAGTACCAGAGAAATTATAATAGACGAGAGTAATATTTATACCAAAAAGGCAAATTAGAAACAGAAGGCATAGTATGTTTTGAGTAATAAATTCTGTATATTTGTGTTGATAACCATTAGAAACTTGTTTGTCGCATGAAATTTCTACTTATATTATTTATTGTTTTCATACTTGTGATATTTGTTTTTGGGTCTATACTCGGTCGGGTAATCCGATTTTTTAATCCGGGAAATACAAATACAAATCGTCGTCAACAAAATAAATCGAGACAGTCTAACGAGAATAACTCTGGCACTGATAATAAAAAATACTTCTCTGATAAAGAAGGGGAGTATGTAAGCTATGAAGAAGTAAAAGATGAGGAATGAATAAACCGTAAAGGCTTATTCATTCTCTTCTTTAAAATTCATTTTCTCTTCTATAATATATTCGGGTCTGTTCTTCACTTCATCAAAAAGAACGCCGATGTATTCTCCAAGTACACCTATTGTCAATAGCTGTACACCACCGAAAAATATAATCAGTATAATTGTAGAAGTCCATCCTGTAATGGCTCCTGTGTATCCTAGCCAACTGCCGAGCCATACCCACAAAGCGTATGCTATCCCTATGAAGAAAGCAATGAAGCCTAAACTGACAGATACTTTTAATGGCTTCTTCGAAAAATAAAGCAATGCTTTCTTAGCAAAAACGAGCATGTTTTTTAGCGGGTATTTTGTCTCTCCGGCAAAACGTTCGTCCCTGTCGTAATAGAATGGAATTTGTTTGAAGCCTATCCAGCAGATTAATCCCCGGATATATTTTCCTTTTTCCTTTAATTGATTAAAGGCTTTGATGGCTTTCTTATCTATAAGTCGGAAGTCGCCCGTGTCGCGTGGGAATTCGACCTCCGAAAGCTCGTTCATCGTTTTATAAAACATCTTCGCTGTAAATTTCTTAAAGAATGTTTCACCCTTACGCATCTTACGAACACAATATACAACACTGGCTTCATTTTCCAGATGGGCTTTCACTAATTCCGGAATCAGTTCGGGAGGGTCTTGCAAGTCGGAGTCGATTATAACCGCCATGTCGCTTTCGCAATTATTCAAGCCGGCTGTTACCGCTGGTTGGTGACCGAAGTTGCGCGAGAAGTGAATCACCTGCGCATGATCATCTTGTGCCGCTATACAATTGAGTATATACTTTGTTTTATCTTTGCTGCCATCGTTGATGAAGATGATATAAGCATCTATGTTTTCATTTCTCAGCGAATCTAAAACCTTTTTTGTGCGGTTATAGAATTCCTGAATAACGGCTTCCTCGTTGTAGCACGGAACAATGACAGAAAGGGTTTGCATATACTTGAATTTTTAGAATGAGTTTTATTTTTTATGGCTGAATAACCAAGGGAATAAGTTTTTTTCAGCAAAAGCATTTTCCCAGCTATTGTGGTTTACGCCCGGATATTCAGTGTATTTCACATCGCAGCCAGCCTGTTGTAAGGCATGATGCATTACCTGCGAATTGCTTACAGGTACAACACCGTCGCTGTCGCCATGAAATATCCATACAGAAGTGTTTTTAGCATAAGTTGAAACCTTTCCCGTGTCGCCTCCGCCACAGATAGGAAATGCCGCAGCGAACGTATTAGGCATACGCCATAGCAATTCGAATGTACCCATACCACCCATCGATAAGCCGCCTACATATACTTGCTTGGTGTCGATAAGTCCCGACGAAAGCCAGTCGTTAACCAGAGCAATAAGTGCGTTCATTGGAGGCGTGGCTATATCTGATTCGCCAAATGTAAATGTTATTTTATTATTTATGCCGTTTATTTTTACGTTCGACCAATAAGAATCGTCGGGGCATTGCGGAGCAATTACAATTGCAGGGAATTGTTGTTGTGCTTGCAAAAGGAAATCCTTTCCATGTGTCAGCTGCTTCTCGTTATCATTCCCTCGTTCACCTGCACCATGAAGGAATACAAGCAGCGGATATTGTTTCGAGTCGTCAAAGCCTTCAGGATATAATACCTGATAGGGCAAGGAAATACCGTTTACCTGAAACCGTACTTTCTGAAACTGTGCAAATGCAATAGACGAGCACAGAAGAAGCACAATAAATAAAAATCTACTTTTCATAGCTATTGATTTATTATAAAAGACCTAATTCGTAAATAGAATCGGTAGTGTATGTACTATCTGGTGAATATATAATCCAATCTGTCAAAAGTTCTATCGGATAGGTTTTTACATCCCCCTCATTCAGATTAGATATCCAGTAAGGCTGATTGAGTAATTTACCTTCTATCTGATTGTTGCTGATAGAAAGAGTATCGAACCATAGGTGCTCTTTCTCACTTGCACCTTCATCCGGATTATCTACATCCAGTCCCAGTTTTACGAGAAAAGTCCATTTTTGCTCATTTTCTTTTTCCTTCTTCGATCCTAGTATATTTTTGAGGAAAGACTTACTTTCGGGTTTCGGGCTTTCTTTTTCGAATACTTGCTTAAACATCGAAAATCGCTCTTTTGCTAAATCGCTCATACGATTCGTCTCTTCGGTCGTGATATAGTATATCGGATTCTCAGCCAATGTCGAAGCGTATATTTCGGGCGAAACCATATTACCGTCTTCTACGGCAAATAAGATTCCCGATGGTTCGGCATGTACATTATCTCCTTCTTCGCTTTCTCTATCTCCTTTTCCGCCCAATACGAGTTGAGGGAAATCCTTTAAAGCTTCTTCCCAGCGTAGCCAGCAAAGGTTGATGCCCATGCCATCGTAACCGATCATAAATCGTTCTTTCTCCCGCGCAGCATTCGTTAAGAATTTTTTGACGGTCATATTTATCAACGTATGCATTTGCTCTGCACCTTGCGTAATATTTAGCATCTCTAGTTCTACTGTACCGCAGCGATGCAGGCCATGTGTATGGAACCAATATCTGCGTGTTCCGTTTTCTTCATCGTTGTATATGCAGTGCAGCGTATACAGATAGTCGGGCGATGGAGGGGTGGGAGATTTGGCTGTCATACCGAGCCATTGTGCCGAAAGCAGGCGATACGACATGAAGTCGATAGCCAAGCTGGCATCGGGTACAATAGCATTCATTATTTTCAACTGGAGGTGGAAGGCTGTCAGTGGGTCTTCTCCAAAATACATCGATGTCTCCAGATAATATTCTTGTTTTTGAGCAATATCTAATGATTTTTCATCTATCTGATTCCCAAATCCATAGTTTGCCAGATCTATGTTGTTTGTTTCACAGACGTAAAGATCCATATTATAAACTTCGTCCAGATACTCAATCTCGGCACTGAAAGTCAGAATCGCAAAATCGTTATCTTCTTCTTTTGTAAATGCATTCAGTTTGAAATCCTTACTGCTGGCAAGAGATTTTTCTATTTGATTCGTGTCGAACTTAAAATTTGTGTCGCTTGGTATAATACCCATTGTAGAAGGCAGACCTGTTTCTCCGTCTGCCAATAAATCATATTTTTCTTTATTGTCCATATTGCATTGTTTGGGTGTGTATTCAAAGCAAATTTAGTATTTTTTTTCGAGTAATTATCTAAACAGGAGCGATTGCTGCGAAAACTATTATTCGGAGCAAAAGAATGCTTTTGTATTCTTCAATAATCATTATTTTATGTAGTTTTGTATAGACCCTAGAAGCTTGAATAAACTACGCTGATATTATGAATAAATCTGTTTTGATAATTATACTCCTACTATTAAGCATAAACGCTCAAAGCCAACAAGCGCGAAAGTTTTATGCTATTGATGGTACTAGCTGGCTTTCGGAAAAAGAGAGAGATCAGCGGGAAGAATTACTGTGGAAGGAGATAGATTTGAGCATTAGATATGCTGAAATATCACAAAATTGTTCTCCGGAATTTTTGGATTTATATGCAGGGATGAGTGATGATTTTAAATCAGCCCTTTACAGTCTTAGGGCAAAGAATGATAGCCTCAGGATATTGTATTCCGAAGGGATTAAAAAGGAACTGGATAGGCATAATGTGAAAATTGAACAAGTATATTCTTCTAATAATGAGTCGTTCTATATGAAGGAATTAGGTGATGCCTATAATGTTTTATTGGATGGATATGACCTTGTTTATGCTGTTTCGAGAAGGATGTCGGACTCAGACTATTTTGATTTAAATGCTGACGAACTTACAAAAATAATACTTTATAATAAACAATATAAAGAGGCTAGAAAAGACTATCTTTCTATAGCTGGTAAAATAGATGAAGTGCTAAAACAGATGAATTATTCTGGCGAATTACCAGTCTTAAGCGCTTCCCCCAAGACGGAGGAGTATATTCCTTTCTTTTTTTATGCTATAGATGGACTAAGATTTATATCAAGAGAAGGAAGAGATAATTATGATACAAAGTTAGAAGCTAAGATAGTTGCTGTTTTAGATGATTTAAGAGCTAATGCTGTTTTGGATGAAAAGCTAATAGCAGACTTAGAAGATGAGAATAGAACCGTTTTTGAATGTTTTTCAGCGTTTAAAAGAATAAATGGCAAACTAAGGGTTTTAAGTGACGAGAAAGTTAGATATGCTGTGCAAACTAAATATCCGGATATGGATCTCAATAGCTATAAGGCATTAAATAACGAGATGTGTTACTTAAGAGAATTGAAGGATATGTATGATGGCCTGACCGGAATGTATGATATTATTACTGGCCTGCTTGAGGACGTTGAGAAGCGCAATAAGGAAAATATAGCCAATAAAAACCACTCGGGTAAAGTATTGACGGCAGAAATAAATTTCGAAGAACTCAGAGATTCACAAGGTAATAGCCCTGATGAAGTGGTAAATAAGACAGTCTTAGCAGTAAACAAATTAAACGAAAAATGTGATCTGATACTAAATGTTCTCGAAGATTTGGAATGACATTTAAGGCATTTTTTTCCATTTATTGTTCTGTCAATATCTTTTCCGTAAAGACAATATTCACACCGTTGTTACACTCGAATATTTTTCTTACATTTGCTTTAATAAAAATACAAAAGTATAAATACTAAATAGAAGGAAGAATATGAGATTTGTGGTATCTAGCACGGCTTTATTAAGCCATTTGCAAGCGATAAGTAAGGTGATCAATTCAAAAAATACATTGCCTATCTTGGACTGTTTCTTATTAGACCTTAACGGTTCTACTCTTTCACTTACTGCTGCCGATTCGGAAACGCGTCTGGTTACTTCTCTCGAAGTGAACGAGGCAGAAGGTAGTGGCAAATTTGCTGTTAATGCAAAGAATTTGCTTGATCCACTAAAGGAGCTTCCTGAGCAACCATTGACTTTCGAAATAAATAGCGATAATCTGGAAACATTTATTTATTTCCACAACGGAAAATATAATTTTATCGGTCAGAGTGGCGACGATTATCCACAACCTAAAGAATTGAAAGATTCGGCTGTTAGCCTGACTCTCGATCCTCAGGTATTGTTTTCGGGTATCAATCGTACATTGTTTGCAAGTGCAGACGACGAGCTTCGCCCTGTAATGAATGGTGTTTACTTTGATATAACAGCAGACGATCTGACTTTTGTCGCATCGGATGGTCATAAACTTGTACGTTGCAAAACTCTTGCAGCTAAAGGAGAGGAAAGAGCATCGTTTATTCTTCCTAAAAAACCGGCTAACTTGCTACGTTCTATTCTTCCTAAAGAATCGGAAACAGTTGAGATAAAATTCGATGAGAATAACGCTTATATAAAAATGTCGAGCTATACAATGACTTGTCGCTTTATAGAAGGACGTTATCCGAATTATAACTCGGTGATCCCTCAAAATAATACAAACAAAGTTATACTTGATCGTTTAGCATTTCTGAATGCATTGAAACGTGTATCGGTATTTTCTAATCAGGCGAGCAACCTTATCAGATTGCAGTTGTCGGACAAAAGTATTGTTGTGTCGGCTCAGGATATCGACTTCTCCACTGCTGCCGAAGAAACTATTCCGTGCGATTATACCGGTTCTCCTATGAATATCGGATTCAAATCGAGTTTCCTTATAGATATACTAAATAATATTCCTTCTACAGAGGTGTCGCTAGAGCTATCAGACCCATCTCGTGCAGGGCTTATTATCCCTACCGAAAATGAGGATAACGAAGATTTATTGATGTTGTTGATGCCGATGATGCTTAACGATTAATTGAACAGAAAATAATAATTATATCATAGAAACTTTATCAGTCTTCCTCGTAAATAGAAGAGTGATAAAGTTTTTTCTTAAAATACCATTTTATGGAATTGAATTTAAAGAACCCATTGATTTTTTTCGATTTAGAAACGACCGGTACAGATACTGTTCACGATAGGATAGTTGAAATATCATATCTGAAGGCTTTTCCAAATGGGAAAGAAGAGGTGAGAACAAAACGGCTGAACCCCGAAATGCCTATTCCTCCCGGAGCAACTGCCATTCATGGTATCTCTGACGAGGATGTAAAAGATTGCCCTACATTTCGTCAGATAGCTAAATCGTTAGCCGATCAGATGGAAGGCTGTGATCTGGCAGGCTTTAATTCGAGTCGTTTCGATATACCGCTTCTTGCAGAAGAGTTTCTTCGTGCAGGTGTTGATATTGATTTCAGTAAGAGAAAAATGATCGATGTGCAGATTATTTTCCATAAAAAAGAACAACGTACCCTTGAGGCTGCATACAAATTCTATTGCAACAAGACGCTAGTCGATGCCCACTCGGCAGAAGCCGATACGCTTGCGACGTTCGAAGTACTGAAAGCGCAGTTAGATAGATATCCCGATCTGGAAAACGATATGGAAAAACTGGCTGCCGAATATTCTTTTTTCAATAACAATGTTGATCTCGCAGGTCGTATTATTAAAGATGAGAATGGAATCGAAATATTTAATTTCGGAAAACATAAGGGTAAACCTGTGGCGCAGGTCTTAAAATCAGAACCTAGCTTCTATGCATGGATGATGGATGCCGATTTCCCTTTGAATACAAAGCAAGCTCTTACAAAGATCAGATTAAGAGAGATGAACAAGTAATAAGCAGAAATGATTATCAATGGCTTTAGCGCGTTATAACTGGATTGATTGGGCTAAGTTTATTGGGATATATCTAATAGTGTTAGGGCATTCCAGTATTCCTTTTCTATTAAGAGAGGTTATCTACTGGTTTCATGTGCCTCTTTTTTTTATTATTTCGGGATTTTTACACAAGAATAGAAATACAAGAGATGGTATAAAGAGAGATGTGCAAACATTGATTTTACCATATCTTTTGATGAATTTCATCGGGCTTTTATACGTTATAATTAATAATGCCAGATACGGAATAGAAAATAATATATTTGATATTTTGAAGTGCATTCAGGCTATTTTATTAGGAGAATTGGCTTCCTCTGATTTTAATATACTGGGATTTACCCGACCTACTTGGTTTTTGCTAGCTCTGTTTGTTACGAAGACTATATTTAATGTAATTAATTGCGATAGGAATAACTATATACTTCTAGTTATTTGTTTTCTTTCAGCCTCATTAGTTTATATATCTGATAAATTGGGGTATGTAATACCATATTATTATATCCAGAGTGCACTGTTGGCAATTCCCTTCTTTCTTTTTGGATATTTCTTAAAAAAGAATAATGTTATTCAGTTGATTCGGGCTTTGCCATTATATATGCATCTGATTATTTTTTCGGTAATATCTTTAATAGTTATATATATAGGTCTTTATAATAGTAATGGCCATATTGTCGAGCTTTTCCATTGTTTCTGGGGTAGGAACCTATTTCTATTTTATTTTGTAGCTATATTAGCATCACTTAGCATCTTTATTATTTGCTTCCAATTAGATAAATATAGCAGTAAATTGCTCACTACTATTGCAAATAATACTATCTTAATAATAGGAACAAACTATCTGTTGATTAGATGGCTTGATGCTGCTTGGAGTCATTTCGATCTGCCAGTTGTACCGTTTTTCTCATTATTTAGTTCTTTATTTATACTGATAGCCCATTATCCCATAATTCTAATCCTTGAGCGGTATTTTCCGGAGATTCTGGGAAAGCGAAGAAAAATAACTGAGAAATTATAATTGATTTCGATCATACAAAAATAGGCATGAATTTCTTCATGCCTATTTTGTTTGTCCTATTTTAATATCTTTACAATACATCTATGCACCGCTCCAACTGTATGCCTCTCGATCCTTTGATCAATATATAACTGTCTTTGATTGGATTCTGAACTATATAGCTTCTTAGTTCTTCTAAATCTTTGTATCGTGGGTGGTTTGTTTTTACCCGGTTGAAGCATTCGCCTACCAGAAAAACTTTCTCAAAGTCACGTTTGGCAATATAATCAGCGATCTTCTGATGCTCCATATCAGTATCGGGTCCCAGTTCCTTCATGTCTCCTAAAATAAGTATCTTATGATTTACCTTCATGTGATTGAAGTTCTCGAGAGCAGCATGCATACTTGTCGGGTTGGCATTGTAGGCATCGATGATAAGCATGTTCTTATCAGTCTCTTTTAGTTGCGAGCGATTATTAGTTGGCTCATATTCCTCGATCGCCTTGCATATCAATTCGGTTTTTATACCGAAATACTTACCCACCGTAATGGCTGCTAACGTATTCGACAGATTATATTCTCCGATCAATTTTGTCTTAACCTCATTTTGGGTACTGGCAAATTTCCACTCGAAATGAAGGTACGGATTGATTGATAGTACCTTGCCCGAAATGAATAAATCATCTTCGAGTCCGTAAGATATAGTGGTTATCCCATCAGCCATTTGCTTCAGCAGAGAATTGTCATTGTCGATAAATATTTTGCCTTCTTTGGCATTTCTCACACTATCGTACAATTCGCCTTTTGTCTTTACTATATTCTCGAACGAACCGAAACCTTCTATATGTGCACGGCCAAGATTGGTGATTAGTCCGTAGTTGGGTTCAGCTATGTCGGCAAGAATCTTGATTTCGCCCACATGATTCGCCCCCATTTCTATAATGGCTATCTCGTGTTCTTTCTTTATGCGCAACAAGGTTAATGGAACGCCTATATGATTGTTGAAATTGCCCTGTGTGGCAATTACATTATACTCTGTTGCCAATACCGACATCATCAACTCTTTGGTAGTCGTTTTACCATTAGTCCCGGTGATACCTATAATTGGAATTTTTAGTTTTTTGCGATGATAATTGGCCAGTTGCTGTAATGTTTTCAAGCAGTCTTCTACCAATATAATATTGGGGGCAGTAGCATATTTTGCTTCGTCTACAATTGCGTAGCTGCATCCCGATTCGATTGCTTTTGAGGCGTATTCGTTACCATTGAAATTTGCTCCTTTAAGGGCAAAGAATAAAGAATCTTTCGTGCAATTCCTGGTATCAGTAGTAACTAAAGGATATTTTTTATAAATATCGTACAGTTGAGGTATCTCCATAATATTAAAAATACGCTAATAAATTATTTCTTTTATAAAACGCTTTTATTCATATATTGTTCTATTCTTATATGAAATTCTAGGTAAATTTAAGTTAGTACGAATGTAAGGTTAAAAAGTGATATTTAACACTCTTCTTAATTGCTTTTTAGAATTATTATCAATCATTCATATACCATAAACATGGTATGAAAATACCTCATAATGGTGATTTCAAAGTTGATAAATATCATTTAACTTTGTCTCATTGAAAATTAAAATTTATAACACCGATGAGTAAAATAGCAAAAAAATTAACAGATTTAATTGGTAACACTCCATTATTAGAGCTGACCAATTACAATAAGAAACACAGTCCTGATGCACATGTAATAGCCAAGTTGGAATATTTCAACCCTGCATCGAGTGTAAAAGACCGTATTGCAAATGCAATGATAGAAGACGCAGAGGCTGCTGGCGTACTCAAACCCGACAGCGAACTGATCGAACCTACAAGTGGTAACACAGGTATCGGTCTGGCATTTGTAGCTGCGGCTAAAGGCTATAAACTGACTCTGACAATGCCCGAAACGATGAGTATCGAACGTCGTAACTTGCTTAAAGCATTAGGTGCTAATATCGTATTGACACCCGGACCTGATGGTATGAAAGGTGCAATAGCAAAAGCAGAAGAATTGCAACAGGCAAACCCAAAAGCAGTTCTTCTCCAACAATTCTCCAACCCTTCTAATCCTGCTGTTCATAAAAGAACAACAGCTGAAGAGATATGGCGCGATACAGATGGTAAGGTAGATATTTTTGTATCCGGAGTAGGTACAGGTGGTACCGTTAGCGGAGTGGGAGAGGTATTGAAGAAATACAATCCTAATGTACAGATCATAGCTGTAGAACCTACCGACTCGCCCGTGTTGTCGGGAGGAAAACCGGGTCCTCATAAAATACAAGGTATTGGTGCGGGATTCATTCCTAAAACATACAATGCCGAAGTAGTAGATCAGGTGATACAGGTAAGCAACGATGATGCTATTCGCACCAGCCGCGAATTGGCTCGCCAAGAAGGTCTCCTTGTAGGTATATCGTCGGGAGCTGCTACGTATGTTGCAACCCAACTTGCTAAGAAACCCGAAAATAAAGGAAAGAACATTGTCGTTATACTACCCGATACGGGAGAACGTTATCTGTCGACAGTGCTTTATGCCTTCGAAGAATATCCACTGTAAGTTACAGTGTTATTTAGTTAGTCTATTTAAATTCCGGAAGAGTAATCGCACTAACAGTCGGTTACTCTTTATTATAAAATATAAAAATACAGAATCATGAGCAACTATAAATTTGAGACATTACAAGTACATGCCGGACAAGAGAAAGAACCAAATACCCGTTCGCGTGCAGTGCCTATTTATCAAACAAGTTCGTATACATTCGACGATGCACAGTATGGAGCCGATCTTTTCGCATTGAAAAAATTCGGTAATATCTATACCCGCTTAATGAACCCTACGACCGATGTATTCGAAAAGCGTATTGCTGCACTCGAAGGTGGAGCATCTGCTTTGGCTACTTCGTCGGGGCAATCGGCTCAATTTATAGCACTTAATAATATTCTGTCAGCCGGAGATAATTTTGTTTCTACAATACATCTCTATGGCGGAACATTCAACCAGTTCAAGAATCAGTTCAAACGCCTTGGTGTTGAGGCTCGTTTCACGCCAAATGATGAACCTGCATCGTTCGAGAAACTGATCGACGATAAGACAAAAGCAATCTATCTAGAAACAATCGGTAATCCCGATCTGAATATTCCCGATTTTGAAGCTATCGCTGCTGTGGCAGACAAACATAATATACCACTTATTGTAGATAATACATTCGGAGCAGGAGGTTATCTTTTCCGTCCGTTGGAACATGGAGCAAGCGTTGTAGTAGAAAGTGCAACCAAATGGATTGGCGGTCATGGTACATCATTAGGCGGTGTGATTATCGATAGTGGTAAATTCAATTGGGGTAATGGTAAATTTCCTGAGTTTACAAACCCGTCCGAAAGTTATCACGGTCTTGTGTTCTGGGATGTATTCGGTACAGACGGCCCTTTCGGTAATATCGCATTTACGCTTCGTGCCCGTGTAGAAGGCCTTCGCGACTGGGGTAATACAATTAGTCCTTTCAACTCGTTCCTGTTGTTGCAAGGGCTCGAAACACTATCGCTACGTATGGAGCGCCATGTGGAGAATGCGCTTAAGCTCGCTCAATGGTTGGAGAAACATCCTAAAGTAGAATACGTAAACTATCCGGGATTGGAAAGCAGTGCATATCATACTCTAGCTAAGAAGTACCTCAAAAAAGGCTTTGGCGGAGTTATCTCATTCAAAGTGAAAGGTGCAGGAGCAAATGCCGATACAGTAATCAACAACTTGGAACTGATAAGCCATCTGGCAAATGTGGGTGATGCAAAATCGTTGATCATACATCCTGCATCTACAACTCACGATCAATTGTCGGAAGAAGAAAAAATATCGACAGGTGCTATACCGGGTCTACTGCGTATTTCTGTCGGAATCGAAAGTATCGAAGATATTAAAGCAGATTTAGAAAAGGCATTAGCAAAAATATAATAACCTGATGGCTGAAGTCAGTATCGAATTATATAAACCAATATATAAGCAAGATTTTATTCGGCTGAATACCGAATGGATAACGACTTACTTCGTATTAGAAGAATCCGATCTTAAGACATTAGAGAATGTTGAGGATATTATAACAAATGGTGGTCAGATTTTTCTGGCATTGCTCGATGGCGAAGTGGTTGGTTGTTGTGCATTGATAAAACATGCGCATAATGATAGTTACGAATTAGCCAAAATGGCTGTAAGTCCTACCGTGCAAGGTTTGGGTTTTGGACGAAGGTTAGGCGAGTATCTGATAAACTATGCAAAGGAGCGTAATATAGATCGTCTCTTTCTCGAAGGGAATACAAAGATGGAAGCATCTATCATTCTCTATCAGAAATTAGGATTTAAAGAAGTGCCCATAACAGATTCGAGTTATGATCGGTGCAATATAATGATGGTGTTTAGTGTATAGGATAAGAAGGGGTTAGTAATAGCCCCTTTCTTATTTTTATATAGCATTTTCTGTTACACCTATGCTCCGTCATGTCTTATACCCTGTCATCCCGACCTGCAAGGAGGGATCTGCTCTCTTATAATACAGAGTATATGATGGATTCCTCACTACGTATCGGAATGACAGAGAGGGTAAAAGTAGTGCTTATCTACTGCGTAAAGTGCGTAAACATATAACATCTTTACGCATTTACGCACTTGATCTCCCTGTTATGCTGACGAAAAGAAGCATCTCCTATCTAAGTTGTTTAGGATGATAATGCGGCTATCTCACTATGCCTTGTGAGAGCAAAGAATATTATTGTAAGAGCAACAGAATATGTAGATATACAGCCTTGTTGAAATAGCTAATTATTAATCTTTCAAGTAAAGTATTATATTTACTTTTTGAAAAGATAAAAATGCAAATACATGCACAATTATTACGTTTACATAATTACAAATAAGAGTAAAGCCGTTCTCTATATAGGTGTCACAAATGATCTTGCCAGGCGACTATACGAACACCAAGAAGATTCTGGTAATGGGAAAAGGCATTTCACAGGCAGGTATAATATATGTTATCTTATATATTGGGAATATTTTGAAAATATAGCACAGGCTATCGACAGAGAAAAGGAACTGAAAGGATGGCGTCGAGAGAAAAAAGAAAAGCTTATCCATGGTTTCAATCCTGATTGGAATTTTTTGAATGAAGAGATCAGCGAGTAAGAAAGACTGTTATTCTTATATTCTGTCATCCCGATACGTAGTGAGGGATCTGTTGTCACTATCATAATATAGTGTTCATAATTAGATTCCTCACTGCGTATCGGAATGACAGAGAGGATATATTATTAACTATACCTACTGCGTAAAGTGCGTAAATGCGTAAACATGCACAGTTCTTTACGCACCTTACGCATTTGCATACATACTCTCTTTGCATTCTTGTTCTTGGGGTAGTAGGGGTGCTTCTTTCTCTGTTATTCTTATACCCTGTCATCCCGACCTGTAAGGAGGGATCTGTTCTCTTATAATACAATGGATATAATAGATTCCTCACTGCGTTTCGGAATGACAGAGAGGATATACTATTAACTATGTCTGCTGCGTAAATGCGTAAACGTGTACATTCTTTACGCACCTTACGCATTTACGCAATACTCTCTTCGTGTTTTTGTCCTTGGGGTAGTAGGTAGTTATCTTATGCTCTGCCATGCTTGTACCCTGACCCTGTCATCCCGATACGCAGTGAGGGATCTGTCGCCACTATTATAATATAGTGCATATAGTAGATTCCTCACTATGTTTCGGAATGACAGAGGCGCTAACTCATAATTTATAATTACTCCTCCTACTCTCTTTGCAGCCCCTCTTTGGGAGAGTTAGAGAGGCTAAAATCCCTTTTCTCTACAATTCTCTACAATAAAGGCGATTAAGCTATTGCATATTCAAGAAATATTTATAATTTTGCATCCGCTAACGTAATCTCTGACGGGAGACGCTCGTGTATATTGCGTGTATTATAACAATAAAACCATATCAATCATGGATTTAATTAAAGTTGCAGAAGAAGCATTTGCTACAGGAAAAGAGTTTCCTGCATTCAAAAGTGGAGATACAGTAACAATCGCTTACCGTATTAAAGAGGGTAACAAAGAACGTGTTCAGCAATATCGTGGTGTAGTAATCAAGATTACAGGACATAGAAACAAAAAACGTTTCACAGTTCGTAAAATGTCTGATAACATCGGTGTTGAGCGTATCTTCCCTATCGAATCTCCATTTATCGATAGTATTACTATAAACAAAGTTGGTAAAGTACGTCGTGCTAAATTGTATTACCTACGTGGTCTTACAGGTAAAAAAGCCAGAATCAAAGAAAAACGTTTCGTTTCTAAGAAAGAAGCGTAATCTGATTCCCGACTTTTACCAAACGATACGAAATATAAAAGAGTCTGCTATTAAGCAGGCTCTTTTGTTTTTGTTATATTTGCATACGAAATAAAACAAAATAATAAATGAAAAATAATAGAGTAACATCACTTTTCGGTATAAAATATCCCATCATTTCGGGTGGAATGGTTTGGTGCAGCGGTTGGCGTCTGGCTTCGGCAGTAAGTAATGCAGGAGGCTTAGGACTTATCGGTGCAGGATCGATGCATCCCGAAGTGCTGCGCGAACATATTCAAAAATGCAAGGCTGCAACAGACAAACCTTTCGGGGTAAACGTGCCGCTTATGTATCCCGAAATAGATACGATTATGGATATAATCGTAGGAGAGGGTGTTAAGATCGTTTTCACTTCTGCCGGAAATCCTAAAACATGGACAAAGAAACTGCAAGATCACGGTATCATCGTAGCGCATGTTGTTTCCAGTTCAAAATTTGCACTGAAGTGTGAAGAAGCAGGAGTAAACGCAGTTGTTGCTGAAGGTTTCGAAGCCGGAGGACACAACGGTCGCGAAGAAACATCGACAATGGTACTTATTCCCCAAGTAAGAAAGAGCCTGTCTATTCCCCTTATAGCTGCCGGTGGTATCGGTACAGGAGATGGTATGCTCGCTGCTTTTGCTCTGGGTGCGGAAGGTATACAAATGGGTTCACGCTTTGCACTCACACAAGAAAGTTCGGCATCGAAAGAATTTAAAGAACTGTGCATCGGACTCAAAGAAGGAGATACAATGCTTTCGTTGAAGAAACTTAGCCCTACACGTATGATCAAGAACGACTTCTACAATGCTGTGCAAACGATGGAAGACAGAGGTGCATCGGCAGACGAAATACGTGAATTGTTGGGTCGTGGCAGATCGAAGAAAGGTATCTTCGAAGGAGACTTGTCGAATGGCGAACTCGAAATAGGACAGATAAGCTCTCTTATCGACGACCTACCATCAGCCGCCAAAGTGGTAGAAGACGTTATTGCCGAATATAACAGCAAAATAGATAAGCTGATAACGGCAGACTCGAAGTTTTAAGAAAATGTAATCAAAATAAAATCCGATGGGTAAGTTTCGTTTCATCCTGCCTCTTCTTGGTATCTTGATCCTCTCTTTCTCGTGTAAGAGTAAGAAGGAGAATGCGGTACATGATTTTGACCAGATATTGGCAAAGGGCGAATTAACGATTATCACGTTGAATAGCTCTACCTCTTATTTTATATACAAGGAAGAACCGATGGGATATGATTACGATCTTGCCCAGGACTTTTGCGATCATCACGGATTGAAACTCAATGTAAAGGTTGCCGAGAATGTCAATCGCCTTGTCGAGATGCTTCATAACGGTGAGGGGGATCTGATTGCCTACGAACTGCCTATACAAAACGAACTGAAAGACTCTATCATCTACTGCGGTTTATCTCAGGTATCGCATCAGGTGTTGGTGCAACAAGCCAACAAGGGTGATACCCTGATACAGGATGTGACCGACCTTATCGGTAAAGAAGTTTATGTAAAGCATAATACGAAATACCATCAACGCCTCAAAAACCTCAATGCCGAACTGGGCGGAGGTATCATTATCAAAGATGTTGAGCAAGATACTATTACGAGCGAAGACCTCATCGAGATGGTGTCGCTGGGTAAAATAAAATATACGATAAGCGACGAGTATATCGCCAAGCTGAACCGTACTTATTACCGCAATATAGATATATCGCTTCCTATCAGTTTCGATCAGCGCTCTTCGTGGGCTGTAAGGAAAGATACACCGCTTCTGGCACAGGCTTTGAACGATTGGTTTGCCGAGAATGATAACACGCCTGTATATAAAGATATTACCAAAAAGTACTTCGAGTTGAGCAAGCGTACATTCGATGGAGAGTACGAGATTCCCAAAAATTTGCCCAAAGGTTCTATCTCTGTTTATGATGAGCTATTCAAGAAACATGCCGAAGGCACTAAGTACGACTGGCATCTGATTGCTGCCGTAGCTTACCACGAATCACGCTTCCAGAACAATCTCACATCGTGGGCAGGAGCAGCAGGTATAATGGGCTTAATGCCTCGTACCGCCAAGTCGTTGGGGTTGTCGAGCGACGATCGGATGAATCCCGAACTTAGTATAGATGCAGCCATACAACTACTGGACAGACTCGACAAAATATTTAAAAATGTAAGTGACCCGAATGAGCGTATTAAATTTGTACTCGCTGCCTACAATGGTGGCAACGGACACATCAACGATGCTCAGGCGCTTGCATCGAAATATGGTGCTGATCCTACTGTATGGGAAGGCAATGTGAAGAAGTATGTGGAGCTGAAAAGCAATCCCGAATATTACAACGACCCTGTATGTAAGAGTGGATATTTCAGAGGTGGCGAGACTATCAGGTATGTGAACGATGTGCTTTCTACTACCGAGCGGTTTAGGAGGATTACGAATAAACAATAAGTTGATTATGATTAGAATACAAATATCAGCCATTATGGGTTTGCTTATCATTTTATCAGGAGTCTTAGTTCAGATAAACCCTCGATTTATAGCCGGTTATGATGACATCCTCGATTCGCCCAATAAAGCTGATAAGTTGAAACAGGCGGTTGGTGTTATATCTAAGTCGTTGATTTGTGCAGGGGTAGCAATCATATTGGGTGGGCTTGTCTGTACTTATATAAGTTTCAATACTGAAATTTATGTTTCGTCTCTCATTGCACCTACGGTCATTGCATTGATCTATATACTCATTCGGCTAAGGTCGATTGGCGTATGAAGGGGTTAATAGGGAATAAAAGAGATATATAAAATATGGAAAAACAGTTCAATTTAAATACACTGATTCTTGCATTTTTTATCACAATTATATGTTTTTTCTTATTGTCTTTCAGTTTTCATCTGGAAAGCTATATTCCTTATGGAGATGAAATCGATGACACATACAGAGGTTTTGGTTTTCCGTTCATTTGGTTGACCGACAATAAAGCGACTTCGCTTAATACATTCTTCAATCCTGTATATTTTGCGATAGACTTTTTGATCTACTATATTGCAATTTTCTTTCTTACAGTGTGCGGACTGCGACTCTTTAGTGTTGAGAAATTTCGATTAAAGAAAAATAAATTATTCACCTTAATAGTTCTGGCTTCAATCGTAGTACTTGCATTATCATATATTTACACATTTCTATTTGCCGAGATAGACTTTACGCACGAAAAGGCTATTTATAAAACGATTCGTCTGCATTTGGGTCTTCCGGGTTATTGGGCTGATCGCTTTATTTAGATTGCCTGATCGAGAACCATCTCTTTTTAAGCAGTGGACAATCCTTTATCTCTCTCTTTGTAGTTGAGGGATGAAACGTTGCCGCAGTCGGGCATGGGTTCTCTGTGAAGCTGGGATAGTTAGCCATATAGCCCAGATTGGTGTTTTCGGGACGGATATAATCGCTTATGTTTATAATACTTCTATCCGAACCTATCTTATAATCTCTGAAAATAACACAGCCGTTCCCCTCCGTCCTTATTACTTGTGTTTTTATTACATCGCCTTCTATTCTGTAAGTACCCCAAAGAGGATATTTGCAGATAGTAGATTTTCCTCCGTTTTCAAAACAATCGATCAGTTCGGGCAACATTTCGCTCGTGGTTGCTATTGTAAATAAGCCATTGGGGTAAAACATAAAGAGAGAATGAAAGGTAGAATCGCATGCTCGCTGCACGGTGTAATATCCATCTGTATCGATCAATGTATCTAAACCTGTATCCGTGTCGTTATGCAGATAGGTAAAGCCTTTGGGGCGTGATGCACAACTGCACATCAGTATTACGGAGATTATGATAAAGATAATTCGCTTCATATCAGTATAATGTATATGGTTTGTAAGCACCTATCTGAATAAACTTATTGCGATAATCACCCGATTTGAAATCAGGCGTATTGAATAGTTTCCGATGCCATGCATTTTGACCCACAAAACCGCCGGTCTTGCTGTTCAGTCCGTAGCGGAGTATTACATTGTTGGTTGTGTAGCCGAGATAGATAGGGCTTGATATCTGTTTTCCGTCGGTATAAATGCCATTGCTATTGTGGAAAGATGCATCGGTCATACCATTGATATCGGTTGTATATACATTCGTGCCCAGAACAAAACCTTTGTATTGTAACTCCAGAGCTGCTGTCCTGTAACGATCGTAAGCAGCAAACCCTGTGAACGGAAAGGCGAGTATATCATCTTCGAAATTAATTTTAAAGTCGTGCGCTTCGACTCCTACTATGGCCGATATCTGCTTTCCTTCCTGATAATATCTGTTAACATAATACGATGCGCCATATCTGCCGTCGTAGTAGGATGTACCTGCAAAGGTCGTTCCCAATCCGAACTTCTCCGTTGCTTTGTAGGCATCGAATCCGGTAGAGAAAGTCCAGTCGCCAACGGTCTGCGCAACAGTGATACCACCCCCTAAACGGAACCCCGAACGATCTGCCGCACCTGCTGTGAACATGGCTACGACCGACATCGATACACTGAATCCGGTAGGTCTGTTTGGCCTGAAAGTGAGGGATGTTATATCGTCATTATCGAAATGAATCCTGCTCTGAGCATTGATATACGGAACCGAAAGGAGGAAAAGAAGTAGATAAGCTATACTTAGTCCTGTTCGGTTTCCCACTTCATTTCGTCTTTGTATATAACTCATTTTGTATGTTCGCAGTGATTTACAGCAAAAATATATAAACTATTTCGTATTTTTGTACCCTTTAGCGAATTTAAGGTCACCGACCTGTTTCGTATATATAAACCGACTAATTAGTACTTATTATATAAACATGGAAATTGCAAGCAAATACAACCCTGCCGAGGTAGAGGATAAATGGTATCAGTACTGGCTCAAAAACAATCTGTTCCATTCAGAACCCGATAGTCGCGAACCGTTTACTATTGTTATCCCACCGCCTAATGTCACAGGTGTACTGCACATGGGGCATATGCTCAACAATACGATACAGGATATACTTGTTCGTCGTGCCCGCATGATGGGTAAGAATGCTTGCTGGGTACCGGGTACCGACCATGCTTCTATTGCCACCGAAGCCAAAGTTGTTGGCAAACTGGCAGCCGAAGGTATTAATAAGAACGACCTTAGCCGTCCCGAATTCTTGGAGCATGCCTGGGAATGGACGCACAAACACGGGGGTATTATACTCGAACAACTCAAGAAACTCGGTGCTTCGTGCGACTGGGATCGTACGTGCTTCACTATGGATGAGAAACGCTCGGAGAGTGTATTCAAAGTATTTGTCGACCTATACAACAAAGGACTTATCTACCGTGGTGTACGCATGGTAAACTGGGATCCACAGGCTAAAACAGCCCTTTCGGACGAAGAAGTTATACATAAGGAAGAACATGGTAAGCTGTATTATCTGAGGTATAAGATAAGTACTAGCCCCCTCAACTCCCCCCAAGGGGGAGCTTGGGCTGGCGCAGAAGTGGAGCAAGCAGATGGAAAAGGAGAAGATAAGGCTGATGCGGCAAAATACCATAAATATCAGACAGCTAAGTGTGAGAATTACGATTTGCTGAAAGAGCATGCTAAGGATATGCGCAGATTCTCCACTGAAGCAGAAAGTGCTCTTTGGGAAATGTTGCGAGCTAAGAAGTTAGGCGATAAATTCAGACGTCAACACGTTATAGAGAATTTTATTGTTGATTTTATTTGTCTTTCTAAACAGCTGATAATAGAAGTTGATGGCAAATATCATAACGAACCCGAAATTGAAAAAGCAGATCAACTAAGAACAGAAATATTAGAAAACTTAGGTTATCAGGTGATGCGCTTCTCGAACGAAGAAGTTATAGCCAATACCGAAACAGTTCTACAAAAAATACAAGACTCGCTTTCCAACTCGGAAGCATCAGAAAAAGACCCTCTCTGTAGCTCCCCCTTGGGGGGAGTTGAGGGGGCTGGAGATTCTGACTATATCGTTATCGCCACTACTCGCCCCGAAACTATCTTTGGTGACGTAGCCGTTTGTATCAATCCGAACGATCCTAAAACGGCACATCTGAAAGGCAAGAAAGTAATCGTGCCTATCGTTAATCGTGTAGTTCCTATCATCGAAGACGACTATGTAGATATGGAATTCGGAACAGGTTTCCTTAAAGTGACTCCTGCTCACGATGTGAACGACTACATGCTGGGTGAGAAATACAACCTCGAAGCTATCGATATTTTCAACGATAACGGAACGCTTAACGCACACGGACTTCAATACGAAGGCATGGATCGTTTCGATGTTCGTAAAAAAATAGAGAAAGACCTCGAACAACTAGGCCTGCTCGAAAAAGCAGAAGCATATACCAACAAGGTGGGCTACTCGGAGCGCACACATGTGCCTATCGAGCCTAAACTGTCGATGCAATGGTTCTTAAAAATGGAACATCTTGCCAAACCTGCACTCGATGCAGTGGAAGACGATACTATAAAATTCTATCCTGCGAAGTTCAAGAATACCTATCGTCACTGGATGGAGAATATCAAAGACTGGTGTATCAGCCGCCAATTGTGGTGGGGACATCAGATACCTGCATACTACATACAAGCCCCCCTCAGTCCCCCCGAAGGGGGAAGTTGGGGCTTTGTAGTTGCTGAAAATGAAGAAAAAGCAAGGGAAGCAGCAATAGCTAAATACCCCTCCTTAGGAGGGGTAGGGGGAGGCTTCCACCTGCGTCAGGATGAGGATTGTCTTGACACTTGGTTCTCATCATGGCTGTGGCCTATATCTGTATTCGACGGTATAAACAATCCCGAGAATAAAGAGATTCAATACTATTATCCTACCAACGACTTGGTAACGGGGCCCGATATTATCTTCTTCTGGGTGGCTCGCATGATTATGGCGGGATATGAATATCGCAGTGAAGCATGTTTCAAAAATGTATATTTTACTGGTATCGTTCGCGATAAAGAGGGACGCAAGATGTCTAAGCAACTGGGCAATTCGCCCGACCCTATCGAACTGATGAATAAATACGGTGCTGATGGTGTACGCATGGGGCTTTTGCTAACCGCTCCTGCCGGTAACGACTTGCCATTCGACGAAAGCCTGTGCGAGCAAGGCCGTAACTTCAACAATAAGATATGGAACGCTTTCCGCCTTGTAAGAGGATGGGAAGTAGACAATACGATAGAACAACCCGAATCGGCTAAGATAGCTATCGAATGGTTCGGGAATATATTGGCTAAAACAATTGCAGAAGTAGAAGACTCGTTCGGCAAATACCGCTTGTCGGAAGCCTTGATGTCGTTGTATAAACTATTCTGGGACGAGTTTTCGTCTTGGTACTTAGAGATGATCAAGCCAGCTTATCAGAAACCTATCGATGCCAAGACATACGAAGCTACTCTCGGATTCTTCGACTCGTTGCTACGTTTGCTTCATCCGTTTATGCCGTTCATTACCGAAGAACTATGGCAGGTGTTGGCAGACAGAAAAGAAAACGAAAGTATCATGGTTGCCGAAATGCCTAAAGGTAAAACGATCGACAGCGATTTACTATCATCTTTCGATAAGGTAAAAGAGATCGTGTCGGGAATCAGAACAATACGTCTACAAAAGAGTATCGCCAGCAAAGACGAATTATCGTTGGAAATAGTAGGAGAGTATAACAATGCTTTCAATCCTGTTATTTCTAAAATGGGCAACCTCACTTCTATTTCAGTTGTTACAGAAAAAGATGCCACAGCCGCATCGTTCCTTGTAGGTACTACCGAGTTTTCAGTACCATTAGGAAACAATATCAATATAGAAGAAGAATTGGCTAAGCTGAACGAAGAGCTGATCTACCTCGAAGGCTTCCTCAAATCGGTAGCAGCAAAACTAAGCAACGAGAAGTTTGTAGCCAACGCAAAACCCGAAATCGTAGAAAACGAACGCAAGAAACAGGCTGATGCCCAAAGTAAGATTAATACGATAAAAGAAAGTATTGCTAATTTGAGTAGGTAAGCCTCTGAAAAGAGACTGGCTACACAGCAAAACAAATACATACATAAAAGAGGCTACCCATTTGGATAGCCTCTTTTTCCATTATATACAGAGTAATATATACTCAACTATCATATTGTAAGATATTTATAAAGGTTTACTAGTACGGACTATATACTAAAATACGTACTTAGTAAACCTTTTTTTGTGGCATACCCTTATTCTTATGTAGAATAATATGTAGGATTCAATACTACATAATGGCAATTAAAACCACTTAAGAATGTTTACAATTAATTTCAAAGGAAAACCACACCCTAAAGATGGTAAGTTGATTAAGCTGGACATGATTCTTTTCCAGACAGGTTACCCCAGAGTGTCCAAAACACTAAACGTATCAGGACGATATGAGGACTGGGTTGAGTCAAAACAATGCTTTAAACCAAAATCCCAAGATGCATTAAGTAAGAATAAGATTCTGCTTGATCTTCGCCTCAAATATCAAAAAGTAGCCGAAGATTGGGAGGCAGAAGGCATTAAATGGTCACCAGTCCAGTGGTCCCATTATTTTGATGAAAAGCAGAAAGATGATTCAACAAAACAGAAAGTAAAAGTAATGACAGTGTCCCAGTGTATTGACACTATTATGGAAAACATGAAGAGTCAGAAAAGGCTTAAAAACGGAAAATTTATAACTTGTACTAATAACGCCCGCCAGTATAAGTTTTTCAAAAATCAGCTTCAAATATTCACACAAGAAGTATATGGAAAAAGTTTATCAAGCTATTTTTTCAAAGATATCGATGAAAAATTCTTGCAGGATTTTGTCATATATTTTCAGGAAAGAGGAATCCGGGAAAGGACAAGTGCGGGTCTTCCTGAAAAATTAAAAAAGTTTTTAGGAGTTTTTTATAATGCAAATCAAATGGGGCAACCTTACACAGACAAGAAGTTATTTGAATGTGTTCAGCATTATATTAAACGTAAAGAAACCCCTCCTCAAACCATCTCTTACGAGATTATTACACGAATAGAGGAAATGGATAAAAGCCAATTTAGCAATAAAGAAAAATATTGGATCGATTTGTTTCTATTCAGTTTCTATGCAGGAGGAATGGCTAGTGTAGATGTTTGTTATCTTACATGGGATTGTATTGTAGATGGTATAATAATTTACGAACGTACTAAATTCCCCAAAGAAGCCGAAATGCCTTTTAATACCAAAGCAAAAGCCATTGTGGAAAAATATAAAAATAAATGCTATCAAAACTATGTACTTCCTATTTTCACCATAAAACATAAAACAGAACTTCAGCAATGGAGATGTACAAGACGACTTCAGGACAAGGTAAACAGAACCCTGAAAAAAGTATCTAAAATACTCAAACTAGAGAAATCATTCACTTGGTATGCAGCCAGAGGTACATTCATTACCAAAATGATAGATGAAGGATATCATCCGATTGCAGTAGCAAAATTTGCCGGAAATAGTCCGAACACTATATATAAGCATTACTGGGATCAAACCCACAAGGATGATGTACTCAATCATATGAATGAAATGTTTTAGTATTCCATATAACGTAAATTTTTAAAGAAATACCACCACTTCAATCGACAGACACTATTATATCCCTATCTTCAATAAAGCCACGAGAAAAGAAATCAATAAGATAATTTGATTGAATCAAACCGAGCCAGTACTATAATACTGGCTTTTTACTTTTTATTTGTAAAGTAAAAAATATTTTTTTTATACCTTTGATCTATATGAACAGGATAAGACAAATAATCCGGCTCGCAAGTGAGTTTAATTCTCTTTCCGATAGAAGTGAATCGACATAAATCAAATATGTACTTGAGAAGTTAAGTACTAGACAGCTATTGTCATGGTTGAAGTTCATGTTTAATGATCATCTCGACTTAAGCTACTTAGATGCAAATGATATACAGGAGATAGAAGAACGATTTTATCAAATTAGTAATACTTACGAACCTGAAAATATCGGAGTCATAAGAGATGGTTTAAATTTATTAATTGCCTATTGTTTGATTATTATTGACCTTCACCTTACAACAAAATGAAAATTGGGTAAAACGAATTATTAATTTTTTCTCAGGTCAACCACGGATTTTTATTCGGGTCGTAATCCGTCTGAAAAGTAGCCAATTGCCAATCTGTGACAGGTTTCTTGTCTTCAGCTAACTTACGGGGTATCTGCGGATTCAGTTTTAGTTTCGAAGCATCCGAGAGCCACTTCATCGAATCCTCATAATCACGCATACGAACTACACTCACATTGTTAGGCGCTATCAACTTAGTCAGTTCATATATTGCTAGACGGACCATATGTTTTTTCAGGTTGTAGTTCCTGTTATCATGCAAGGATAAGTTAATACCAACTTCGGGGATATCGGCATTTATATCAATTTCCGGATAATACACCTTTGAATTGTATACCACATACTCATGGTCCGACAGTTCGTATTCGTTGTATAGCGAATCATAATCGGCAATTGCACCCCAATTTAACCATTCCAATGGATTGAGATTATTATCAAAACCATCCAATGACAACAGCGTGTAAAACCCATTTTCAAAACTGACCACATCCCATAAACTATATTCTATCGGTTGCCATTCTGAATAGACAACCTCTAACCAACCGTTAACCATCGGAATACGTATATTGGCAAACTTATAGCCATTCTCTTCACGACAGATATATAACATACCATTGTAGCAAACAATATCGTCCTTGTAGTATGTTCCAAACTGAGTGTATATCGGTTTAGATTCTGGTTCTATATTGATATCAATATATTCTTCCCAGTATTCAACATCAGAAGGTGCTTTAAATCCGCTTATCGAACGGATTACCTCGTATATTTTATCTTCAAAATAAACATGAACTCCCACAGGATATGTGATTGCCCTGTCATAGTCGGCAATATACTTACCTTTGCTGAGTTCCTGTTCAATTTCGTAGTTCTCGCTCAGGTATTCTACAATACTTATTTCAGCCGATTCCTCAGCCTGAATAAATCGGTCTGCATTTCCTCTGGTTAATTGCGAGAGTGCATCACTTGTTATCACTCCCAGATAGTCGATGTCATTTAAAAATCTTCTGTACATATAGTAATCTTATACCAAAGAATAGGCAATCTGCTGGGCTTTGGATTTTTAAATATCAAAATAGCCACGACCCAAGAGATAAATCTTAATATTCGACCATTTAACTGGCAAATATAATACCACAATTTTGCTGCAAATGGCGGTATATCACATATTATATTACACATATACAGTCATTTATATTATAACAGGCGAATCACAATGATGGTTTGCTTTTGACTTTGTTTGAATACAGAGGTTTATTGAAATAACTTTACATTATTAAATTAACCTTATTACTATGGCTATGTTATCTCTTCTAAAAAAAAATCAAGTAAAAATACTATTTATTGTATTTATCAGCCTCTTTGCTATCATTACTACATCCTGTTCAGAGAATGATAGTTATTCATTTGAAACAATGGATGATGGAGCTAAACCCGGAACGAAACCAAAGTCAACAATAGAATCCAAACCCGATTCAGTGGTGATCGGAATAAAAGGTAAATAGTATTATATACTTAATCTATTAATTATTAATGAAATTGTATACTGCTAAAGCATTACTTCCACTCATATTTTCACTTATACTTATTTCCTGTAACAATAAGGAAAAGTCAGTGAATTTGCTACAAAAGGCACAGAGTATAGTTGAAAGTAATCCATCACAGGCTTTTATACTGCTTGATTCAATCCGTTCTCCTGAAGAGATGGATACCGATAACTATATGCAATATATTATGACACGTGTACAATCAAAATACAAAACCAATCAGGATATTACCACAGATACATTAATATTCACCGCACAACAATATTTTGATAAAGGAACTAATCCTGACAAGAAAGCCTTAGCAAATTATTATTCTGCAGCAGTCTATGATGAAAAGAAGATATTAGATAAATCGCTTTTATGTTATATGTCTGCGGAACGATACGCAAGGCAAGCCGGAAATTATCTGCTTGCAGGTCGCAGTTTACACAGCATTGCCCATATTTACTATGGAGAAGGATTAATGGATAGTGCTATTGTCCGAATTGGGCAGGCGATGGAGTGCTATAATAGAGCAGGTGGAGCAGAGTTAAACAAGTTGCAGGCGATAAATTTCCTTGGAGTGGCATATCAGGACATCAAAGAATTAGATAGTGCTTATTTATATCTCAATAAAGGGTTAGAGTTGGCTCATAATCTTAATAACTCTGAGTATAAGTCTATTTTGATCAGCAATTTAGGTCTCGTTCTTCGAGATAAGGGTGATTATGAAAAATCAATTAATTATTTTCGTCAGTCAATAATACCTGAAATGAGCCGTGATGATACACTTCAACTCTATCTAAATTTGTCAACGGTATACAATCTCAGCAACAATCTCGATTCAGCTAATTACTATACTAACCTGCTAAAAGAAAGACTTTCCGAAATAACAGACTCATACATACCGCGAAGTATCTACGGGGCACTGAGTGATTATAATGTAAAAACAGGTAATTACAAAGAAGCACATTATTACACACAATTACAAAGGGATTATGATAAAAAGATCGCTGAAGCTGACCTAGCCAATAAACTTATTCAAGCTGAAAATACATATCAACTAGACTTGAAGGAGAAAGAATTAGAAGCCGTTCAGACCCGTTTTTATCTGCTGCTTATCATTGGTGTATTGCTGGTTTCAATGATAATCTGTATCAGTTATTTCAAAGCTAAGAATATGCGCCTAAGAAATCAGCAGGAGAAGGAAAAGAACAGGTTATTGCAAATACAATACGACCAGAAAGCCAACAGTCTGATTTTTCTTCAAAATATATATCGCAAAATATCGAACGAGTGGATGGCTATCGATAAAGAAGTCGATATGTTGGCAGAAGAATACGGAGCCAAAGAAAAGCCGACGATATATATAAGCATTAAGGAACTGATAGAGAATATTAGACAAATTTCCAATAATCAACTGATTGAATGGGCTAAAGATTATCTCATGAACATTCCTAATGGTAAAAGTGCTACATCATACCTTAGTGATTCCGAATTGTTACTGCTAGGACTGTATTGTTACCACTTTACAAAAACGGATATCGCCAATATAATGAAAATATCCGTTAATAGAATTCACCCCATCAAACTGGCTATAAAACACAAGTTCAAAAGAGCAGGATTGTCCGATGCACAGATAGATAAAATATTGTTCTCCAATATCAATAACTAAAATTTTCATGTATAACTGCTGTCAGTAACAAATAACGGACACTGCCTCCGGATATTTTATTGTTGGGGTAGAATGAAATGATCAATCAAAAATATATTTCACATCAAAAATATGCTTATTTTTGATACATGAATTTGAACTTATATACACTTGCAATAGCAGGTACGGTTCTGCTGGGAATCGTACATATTTTATCAACTTTTGTTTTTTATCCGGCTTTCGATGAAGTTTCATTTTGGTTTATCGGAACGGGCTTAGGACTCATTTTTGCAGGTTTAGCCAATTATATGAATTACAGAATCAATAAAGTTGTGACTTATCAGTGTGTCTTTATTATTAATTCGCTTCTTCTTATATTCGCCCTCTTGCTTTCAGTAAGATTGTTTATTCATATACCTGCGATATTAGTAACCATGTTTTCATTACTGCTCCTGATATGTTGCTTAAAGCAAAAGAAATATTGAACCTTAATAACTGAACCCCTCATGTATTACGGCTGTCGATAATATATTACTGTCACTGCTTCCGCTTTTAAACTTATGCCACGTATCACGTAGGTAATAGCATAACAGATAATCCAGACAATCCGATAAATGACCATATCTCTCGTATTTAACTCCCGTCTTTGGGTCGGTCACCTTCGCTTTACACTTTGTCCCGTCATTGTTCTTTAATTGATATATTAAATCCTCTGTCAATTTCCTGCAACGTATATCTATCTGTACCTCCCAACTATTATAACCAGTAAATACCTCATTGACGAAATCGCAACGTGTTACTTGTGGCGGTTGTTTTTTCAATAATTTTAGTTTCGGGCGTAGAACGCCACTACCCAGAATATCCAGTATTACCGTATAGTTATTGATACCATCTTCGTTGACTGTACTTCGCTGCAAACCCGAAGGGTCACCCGTTACATCTACCCCTCCGATATGTTTATCCCTGTACAGTTTATTCTTCATCTTTCTTGACAAGGCCGGAGTATTGTTTTCCTTATTCTCAGGTTTACCCAATATCTCTTCTAAGATAAATACCTTCTTTGTATCGTAATCGATTTGCGCTGTCAGTGCCGACATCTGAGGGGCAACATTGAAATCCCAGACAGTTATTAAAGGTTTGGACGGGTTATAAACTTGTTCTTTCAAGCCTGTGATTAGATGTTTTGCTCCGTCAAACTTATTATAAATAGCCATATCATTTGCTTCCACAAAATCCCAGTTGCCATATAGTAACCTTTCTTTTGTAGCCTGATCACGAATTTTATTCAATGCTGCTTCATATGTCTGTCTGAAGGCAATATTCGGATTATCGTATACTGAGAAAGGAACGTATGCTTCACCTTCCCTTGTTGTAACCTTTTCCCCGTTTTCATCCTGTACGAATCGACCACGAACCCAGTTTGTTGTAGGGTTTGTAGTCATCAGCATCCGTGATGTCTTAAATGTCTCATGCGTTCTCCATCGAAGACGGGAGAACAGTACCTCAATTGCTTTCTCCGAAATCTCGGAACATTCATCCACCAAGGCAATTGTGTATTCCGAAGAACCGAAACGCTCGAAGTTCGGGTCACTGGGAATATCTGCCATCTCCTTCATGATGATGACTGAATCGTTCCAGAACAAGAGTGTACCTTCCAGATTATTAATTTTAAAGTTTACATCTTCTTTCAATCCCCAATCCTTTAATACTGATTTTATCGTGTTCCATGTTGATTCTTTCAAAGATTTGAGCGTTTTACGCGCAACAACAGCACGAATGTTATCAAACCTGATACAACTACTGATAAGCCATACACTACCCAGATAGCTCTTGCCCCCGCCCGCAGCGCCACCTCCGAGTATAAGCTGTGGTAAATTCTGATTCAGGCACTTAACACAATGCGGTTTGTATTGTGGGTTTTGATTAATATCATAACCTATCAATATCTGCTCGATACCTCCACCACATAAAGGACAAAAATCAGGTTGTAAGAGCTTCCATAATTCGTATTGACGAGGTGACGGCTTAAAATCAATTCGGACAGACTTAGGCGGTTTTAGTTTATTACTCGCCATTACATTATCTCGATTGTGATTTCCTTCTGAGTACTCAATATCGTATTCAGCTTATCGGATGTAACTCTCGATTGCAGCACCTTACCTTTTACCGTATTGAAACCTACTATCAGGCAACCTGCACTGTCTTTTTCATCGATGCCCGAATGAATTAATATTCCTATAAAGTGTGGTACAATATGCAAGTATGGAAGTACTCGTCTGAATCGTGGGCTGTACTCCATAGTAACTTTATAAGTTCCTGCTGGAATAGCAGTTTCAGCATATATTTTTTCTTTACAGGTACAGGCTAAACCTTTGGGTGTTTTGGAGCAGGTTATGGGAAGACTCCTGACCTTATCTTCTATAACATTACAGAAGAAAACTCCATCGATGTATAAGTCGCTTATAGTATATGTTTCTCCTTTAAATTTTCGTTTGAGTAATAATCTCATCTTTGACATAATTTGTGGTTATATCAAAGAATAGGAAGGAATAAGATTGGATGGTTAATTATAAGATAGGTGATAGAGTATATAAAAGAAAAATAGAGACGATATTAAATCATAACTACTAATATTCGGATACTTCTCTTGAAGTGGGTCCGTGCTTATCCATAAACTAGTTCTCGGATCATAATACCTTGCCCCGTAATAATACAACCCAGTTTCTTCATCCAACTCTTTGGCATTAAACAGGAATGGCGTGTTCCATTTGTTATTACGTTCCTCGATAAATACCTCACCGAACGGCACATACTCGATATGCTGCACAATTTCACCGTCCAAATTAGTAATTACTTGCATTATTAACTTATTGAAACAACAATCCCGCCAAGCTATTTATGAGTGGCGGGATTGTTGTTTTATAGCGGATTAGAAATCCGAAAGGATCGAGTGTTAAACATAATTCTCTTATTTAGGTACTTGTACTCCATATAATTCTCGGTGTATATTACCCAACCTATCAAAGATTATTTCATATCCTTCAAATATCACGGTTCTTCTTAAAACTTCCCCTTCACGTTTACCAAACTTACCAATTTTGTTAGGGTAAGGTGTTCCAAAGATATAATCATAATCAAAAGAAATGATAGGAATTGTCTTATCATTAACAATGCAAAATCTTTTTATATTACTAAACGTTATGCTATTTTTTGGATAATTCTTTACTCCAATTCTAAAATATAAAGAATCGGTTCTTTCTAAAGAAAAAGCTACTTCATAAGAATCAGGTAAATTCATACTTTCTATTCTTTCATTCAATTTGATTTCAACCTTATCGGGTAAAATGTATATAATTGAATCTATTTCCTGAGAATAAGAATTGTAGAAAGACAAACATAAAATAAAAAATAAAATTATCTTTTTCATATTATTGAAACATTAAAATTGAGGTGTACCACTTCTCCCCCATAGCCTTAAGGCTTGAGAACCAATATCAAAACCCGTTGATGTTTTTCCAACATTAGTAGTTATAGCTCCGCTTGGTGAGACTCTATGGATATAAACTGAAGTTCCTACATTTACCGGATCCATTGCATCAATACCATAGATTGGAAGTTGAACTCTCCTTGCTGTAACTGCATCTTTATCAGGAGACATTGTTTTTAGAGTTATAACATTGGAATTTGTACTTTTTGGATGAGAGTGAACTTGACCAATTAATAACACTCTAGCATCTTCTCCTTGATCAGTATTTGGATTATTTCTTAACAGACTTCCAATTGAAGGTGCAGGAAAGTATTCTAAGTTAGTTTCTCCATTTGTCCCAGAAGCTCCAATCTCAGACGATATTTTAGCATTTTTTCTATCTAACAGAATATACAACTGTTGCTCAACTTTATTATCTCCAAATGACAAATCTGCAATTTTTTGCATATCCTGATTGATTTTCTCCTTATCAATAGTTATAATTTTACTATTTTTTTGCAATTCTATCATCTTATCAAACTGTTTCTTATCTGTTGAGTTAATATTCTTGAAATTTTCATCATCCATCAATCGCATATTATCACCAGGTCCTTTATCTGATCCTAGCAACTTCCCATTTGAACTACTATAATAATCATCCCTTCCATCAGGATCAACCATATTTACGGGATTGTTAGAACAGTAATGATAAGGCGTCTTATTCGGATACTTCTCCTGCAAGGGGTCAGTACTTATCCAAACAGATGTCCGTGGATCATAATACCTCGCCCCATAATAATACAATCCAGTCTCTTCATCCAACTCCTTGGCATTAAATAAGAACGGCGTATTCCACTTATTATTACGTTCCTCAATAAATACCTCACCGAACGGCACATATTCGATATGCTGCACAATTTCCCTGTCCAAATTAGTAATTAAAGACAAACTTCTCAAATGATATAAAATAAAATCCCGCCAAACTTAATGAAGGGCGGGATTTTCTTGTCTAAAAGTAGAATTCCTATTAAAATGTATTGCTAATAGATATTTTTTCCTATCACTAATGAAATAAATAATATGTCACGTTTTAAAATATTAGCTAATACATATTCATCAGGATAATTCGTTTCCACAAATAACTTACCATTTACAGGGATTGATGTTCTATCTGTTTTACCATTTTTGTTTATTTGTGAAAAACCAACAATGTCTCCGTCTAATGCATAAGGAAAAAGATGATCTGAACCTGTGAAACTTCCTAAAGAATCAAAGTTCTTATTTTTATTGTTAATGGTAAATTCTTCTGATAATATTTTTTCTTTATCTACAGTAAATAGTTTTAAAGTATCTCTTTCATGAATCCAAACAAATGACTCTAAAGAGTATGTTGAATAGAAAAAAAACACCTTATTACCATCATTTGTCAAGTCAAGAATTAATTTTTCAGTTTTTTTATGAACTTTTTCAATATTCTTAAATGTCAACTTTGAATATGATTTACAAGACATAATAGTAAAAATGACTAAAATATTTATTAATACAAGCTTTTTCATATTTTAAATTATTGTAGAGGAGCCATTCTGCCGCTTGGATCTGGAGCACTTTCTGGCAAAGCAGCAGGGGTTGGCAATGAACTTCTAATTGCATTAAATTTATCCCAAGATTTCCCTGATTTAACAGACCCTACTCCAAGAAAAGTAGAATACTTCATACTAATAGAATTACCTGTACTATTATAGAATTGAACTTTATTATCTCTTGATCCAACTAGGAATGCATTGTTTAAATAGCCTCCATTTTCCATATTTCCTTGAAAAGTATAATCTGCTGGAGAAGGATTTGAAGCACCTAAATTAAGGCCTCCTATGCTTACCGTTGGATGAATATGCCAATAATGTTCAACATCACCATATGCCGGTGCTTGTCTTGTCCCTCCTATCATAAATGTAGCGATAGAGGCCACAACTTTTTTTGTACTACCATCTGGATGAGTTTCTGTTATTCTGGCTGGGGTACCTCCATCCCATTGCTGAATATTACCACTTGTTGTTTTATGTCCTCCAAATTCAAGTCCATGTGCTCTTGTATTTGCAACACTTGCTTCAACGGCTGTTCTGGTTGCATTATCTGGAATTCTAGCTAAGGTCTTACTATCAACCAAATTTCCGTTATAATATTGTCCAACTTTAGTAGCTTTATTAATTGCACTTAAAGTTTTACCTTTAGCAACATATACATGATTATTATTTTGACCATCTGTTCCTCTCCAGACTCCTTTCTGATCATAGAAATCAGCCTCTCCATCTGGGTCTATTTTACTAAATGGATTGTTAGAACAATAATGATAAGTGGTTTTGTCTGGATTCTTCTCTCCTTGAGGATCAGTACTTATCCAAATGCTCGTGCGTGGATCGTAGTATCTCGCCCCATAATAATACAATCCCGTCTCTTCATCCAACTCCTTGGCATTAAACAAGAACGGCGTATTCCACTTATTATTACGTTCCTCAATGAACACCTCACCGAACGGAACATACTCGATATGCTGCACAATTTCACCGTCCAAATTAGTAATTAAAGACGAACTACCCAAATGATCACTGTGATAATAAAACTGATACAACTCAGGATTATCATTCTTACCCGGATCAAAAGAACGGGTTGTCGGAGTATCATTACAACAGAAACCGCCGCCATTCACTTAATCTTCGTAGTCTTTTCCGTTGAAATATCTAAATGATCAACCCTGACAGTTTATCCTGACAGGGTTGATATAGAGCTACAGCCAAATAGAGTTAGCTAATCTTTCATAGAACAGAAGCACAAAGAGTCTAGTATTAAGTCAAATAAATATTTCTTCTCTTCATTGACGTTCTTATAATAAACTCTAATAGTTTTATAGGCATCTTCTCTCCAATATTTATTATTCAGATTGCCAGTATAAGATATTTTACTTTGTATTGTATCGGTTTTCTCTATAACAAACCCTTCATTCTCATTTAAAAGAGGTAGTCTTACCATTGAACCTTCAAATATTGTAATATTTGATAAATCTCTATATGTATAACTTATGTAAACGCCTTCATCATAATTAAACGTATCTTTGTTATAATTATTAGGGATACATATTTTTATTTTTTTTGATATGAGATTCTCTTCTATAGAATATAATTTTTCTTGTGCTCTAATACTAATATTGGATACTAATATACAAACTTGAATAATCATTAGATTCTTAATCATCTTTTTTACTTTCATAATTATCTCGGGCTTGTGATGCTACAACTTCAATGTGATCTTCTAATTTTTTATTTGCTTTAACAAACACAGAACCATAAACATTCATTTTCAATTCATCATCCCACTCTGTATAAGGCTCATTGACGAATCTATGCCAGGGATCTACGCTTGGGTCAGTCTTACTCAACTCATAGAAGTACGCATGACCATACCCTTCATGAGCTGTATTTTCGGCTTGTTTACCTTCGCTTAGCAAAGAACTAGTGTATACCCAAATATCATTATCTATAGATTTAGTTCCATACTCTGCAGGGTCTGGTACTGCTGTTAATCCATAATAATAGTTACCACTCTTAGATTCGCCTGTGAAAGGTTTTCCTTCTGCATCTTTTTCTGTTACAGCAATTTTATAAGTTCTTGTACTATTTACTAATGTTTTTAACGCTGTGAAATTTTCAGAATTGCTATTTCCCTCATTTATCTTTGATGGATCAACGTTTCCATCTTTATTAAATTGAATAAATTTAGCTTCATCTTTTGTTAATGTATTCAAAATATTTCTTTGAGCATCACTACTCGTAGTCACTACTTTTCTTCCATCCGGATCAATATATTTCACTGGATTCAACGCACAATACGCATAACTACTAATATTCGGATACTTCTCTTGCAACGGATCGGTACTTATCCAGATGCTCGTCCTCGGATCATAATACCTTGCCCCATAATAATACAATCCCGTCTCTTCATCCAACTCTTTGGCATTAAACAAGAACGGCGTATTCCACTTATTGTTACGTTCTTCGATAAAGACCTCTCCGAACGGCACATACTCAATATGCTGCACAATTTCGCCGTCCAAATTAGTAATTAATGATGAACTTCCCAAATGATCCGAGTGATAATAAAACTGATACAACTCAGGATTATCATTTTTTGAAGGATCAAAAGAACGGGTTGTCGGAGCATCATTACAGCAGAAACCGCCACCATTCACATAATCGTCATTATCTTTTCCGTAATACGGTACTTCAAAATATGCGTAACGGTCTTTGATAGTTTGCTGGCTTTGTTGGTATTTAGCTTTGTAGTCTACCTTAGCACCATCTACTTCCGAACCTGCATATTCTAACCTGCGCGGGTCTTGTCCGTAACTCTCCAGATCACCCAGTTTACTAACGATACGTTGACTACCGATGTAAATATGTTTAGTATACTGTCCGCCTTTGCTGACTACCAGATACGGATTGATATAAGCCGTAAAGTTAGCCGTCTCGGTACGTCCTCCGCTGAACACATCATTTACATAAATACCTTCATCGTCTCCTGAGGTTTTGATGACTCTTTCTCCACTGGCATCATACCAATAACCGCTGATAAACCCGTTATCGTTAATAGCCTGTAAACGGTTCTCTTCGTCCCAAAGCAGTTTGCGTTCGTTGGCTTTTTCATTCGCCTGTCCGTCCTGTTTTTCACGTGCTGTATTTACATACACCAGATTTCCATTAGCATCATACTCATAGGCATGGTCTTTAGTAATCTTATCCTTAGCGGCATCACCTTCGGTACGGTAATTCTCATCTTTCAGATTAGCAATCTGATGAGGTTTCTCACTACTGTAAGCATAAGACAAATCATAACCGGCTTTAAGGATACCATCAAACTGGATGCCCTGTTGCTGCATATGCTGTTTCTTAGCCGTGATGTTGTGTAGGTTGTCATAGGCCATTTCCAGCGTATAGGAAGCTGTTTTAGTTCCTGTTCCCTGATAAGTACCTGTGGCACTTTGAAGACGATACAGCCCATCATAATTATAGGTATGGCTCATTTGCCCTCCCATACCTGTTACGGGTGCAGGAGCGGTGTTGATTACGCTCAGTACATTATCTACCTTGTCATAAGAATAAGCATTATTCATTATCTGCTTGCGGGTGTCTTTACCCGAAATAACCATCAGATTAGACAATCTTCGACGCTCGTTGTCATATGAATAGTTGGTTTCTGCTCCGTTACAGTATTTCATGTAGATGCGTTGCTCGAACTTGTCATACCCCAGCTTGTTCACATAGTTGTAAGAATAAGCTTTTTCCCCTTTCATGCTTTCGAGCAATCCGGCAGTATTGTAGCTGTAGCTGATCTTCTCACCGTCAGGATAAATCATTTCCTCGATACGATTCCATGAGTCGTATTTCCACTGGGTAACATAGGACGCGATCGCCTGATTAGGTATAATCACCGTTCTTTTTACCTTGGTCATTTCGCCTAATCTGCCGTAGAAGAATTCCTGTGCTCCGGTGGCATCTTCCTGTAACATCAAGCGTCCCACACGGTTGTGTGAAGCGTTTTTGTTACCGTAACTGTACTTCACATTATTTTCAGGATGATTCGGATAGCTAACCGATAACAAGCGACTGTACTCGTAATCATAGGTAATAAACTTACCTTCTTCTTCCAGATTAGCGGTTTGTTTAGTGAGCAAGTTACTTGCATTGTCGTACTTTAGGTTTGTTACTCCCGATGCAGGGTGTATTACCTGCGTACGACGACCTGCCATATCGTAAGCCGATACGGTTTCATTGTTCCCGTTATCAATCGCTTTTAATAACTGGTTGATCGGGTCAAACTCGAAACGGGTGGTAATCGTTCCGTCAGGTCCTGACAATTGCTCTGTTTTGGTGGTTAATCCCGAACCGTTGGTAAAGGTCGATTGTTTGCCTCCCATAGCATCCGTAACGGTAGTTACTAATGTACGGCTGCTGTTGTCTTTGGTATAAGCCATCAGTGATTCACTGTTATCAGGCAGGATTGTTTTTACCGCCCTGTCCATAATATCGTACTGCGATTTAGTCGGAGTTACGGCATCGAATGCAGGATTGAACACTGTCTTGCTTCCCATATTTTCAGATACAGGATAGAATGCTTCTCTTACACGACCAAATGGGTCAAACTTGGCACGTCCGCTAACGATCATTACCTTCTTATCCACCGGATTGGTTCCGTTGGTCGTTTCAGTAATTACACCGTCTTTTTTGACTTGTATGGCTCTACCGAATCCGTCTGTAAATGTTACTGTTTCCAGATCGTCTGTCGGGTTTTGCGGATCGTAATGTTTAGTTAGGGCATAGGCAGGCGATTTAATGCCTGTCGCATCCTTTACAATTTGCGGATGGTATTCGAACTTAATAGTATAAGGTAGTCCCAATACTTGTTCGTTAGGGCCAGTGATTGTTTCTACACGCCCAAACTGGTCGATAGTAGATTCAAGCGTATAGCCGTTCATATCACGGGTTGTCAATGGAATACCGAAACGGTAGTCGTAGTTTTCCATTTCACTGCGATAGCCGAAGGCATCTTCCACCCGTTCCACATACATAGTATAGTCTCGGTCATACAGGTATTTATAGAACATCCGTTGTCCTTTGCTGTTTGCAGGAAGTGTTTTGCGAGTAATATTACCGTATTTGTCATACGTAATATCGATCTCTGCTTTATTGCCTCCTTCATCCAGTGTTTGGGTTACTTTAGTCAGGTGGTTGGCATAGGCAAGGTCGTATGCTGCTTCTGTCTGGCGGTATAGTTTACCGTCCGATCCTTTTACCTGTACTTTTACTGGAAGACCAAGTATATGCTTCGCTGTATTGTTGGTGTATTCAACAAATGTCTGATAGTTGAATGCTCCTGTTCCTGTATTTCCTAAAGTTCCCTTATCGCTGTACTTATAGCTCTTAAGGTCTCCGAAATAACCGTTCAGGTAATATTCGTAATAGCTTTCGTTGGCAGTCATACCGTCCGCCTGTCCTTCGTATACTACCGATTTGGCGTATTTCATCGGAGTAAAGGCAATGGCACGGTCTGAACAGATCGAGTTATCGGAAACGAAGCTGTATGTATCTGCTGAAGCGGTTACTTTGTAGCTGTGGTATTCGTTTACGCTTTCTGTAAATTTATTACCCGATGCGTCTTCAACTACCGAGCGTTTCTGATTTCCTGCGGTATAAACCGAGTTTACATCGTATTCCTGTATGGCTTTACGATACACTTTGTTTGCCTCTGTGGATTCGGTATCGATATTCTTGGTGATTACTTTACCGAAACCTAAGAATTCGCGTTCGTGGCGTTCCTGTTTTCCATCAGCGTATTCGAAGATGGTTTTCATATTGGCTCCGTCGTCCAAAATACCGTCGTTTACTTCTACGGATTTCATCACCCATTTACCTCCGGGGTGATCGTAGGTGGCTTGCGATCGGTCATAGTCTACGGTAAAGCTGCCGCCTAATGGATTGTTTACGGATTTCAGTTTGTTGGTACGGGCTATCGTGGATCGGTAAACCGTCATCTTGCCATCTTCGTCGGATGAGACGATTTCGGGGAAACCGTCGCCATCAACATCACGTAGGTCAAATTGAGTGCGGCTCATACTTTTGGATACACTAAGCCCCGGATTAATAGAAACCTTTAGTGGTGCAAAAGGAATAGGAATAGGGAAACTTGTTGTAAATGATGCATTCAACGACTCTGATGTACTGGCCGATTTACTTATATCGCCCATACCTTGCCATGGAATAGCCCCGGTAAATCCATTACCGGTATTGAATGCAACCAGTATTGAGTTTCCCTCTTTCCATACTTTATCTGCTAGCCCGTCAGAATCCACATCCATCAGAGCGTAATTTGTGTCATTAAATGTTGTTGCCAAACCAAAACCTGCAGAAATACTCGATCCTCCGAAATCAAATCCGAGGCTTGCCCCTGCATTGATGGATATACTCTTACCTGAATTGATTGAATTTAGATCCCAGTCAACAGCTTGGGAAAATCCATAACCCATATTTAACTGTACTTGTTTATTAGAAAGAATCTTATCGGGTAAACCGTCTCCGTTGACATCCATAAAAGTCTCTACCGCTTCATCTTCATTCCATGGTACTTCGATAGAACCTGCCGGCGTAACCTGTAATTTAGCTTGTTCTGCCGACTGGTTTGCAGTCCGAGCGTCTTTTTTCTGTTGTAGGCCGTCTTTATATTTTTTCATTTCGGAAGGATTACTCAGGTACTTAGCTGAAGCTGTAACGTTTGAAGAAGCATGTACAGGATTACCTCCGTAACCGGCACTTTTTGATGAGCTCTTACTCTTATGATTACCTATTCCACTTATAACTTCTCCGTCAAAACCTCCTTTTGCATTAGTAAACTGTATTTGGTTAGAAGTAATGATGTCGGGATAACCGTCTCCATTCATATCGGCAAAAGATGTAAGAGTTTTACTCTCTCCGCTTGACGTACTGGTAGTGATACCCATTACACCCACCATCCCGGCTATACTGCTGCTTTTGGTTTCTTGTATTACTCCAAATGCTCCGGAACCGGGTATGCAACTACCACCTGTCGACTGTCCACCCCCTATGGTTGAAAGTGGGTTTGTCAGGACAACATTTTGCTCTCCTAAACGGGAACTACTGATTATATTTCCTGCAATGAAAGCTCCTTGATTCTGCCCTGACCATTTCTGCTGAATAGTATCATTCTGATTGATAGACATCGGAAGGAATGCCGTTGAGACAGGATCCATCGTATCATTTTCACTTTCGGGTAATTTCAGCATATTCTCTGCGATAGGATTTCCATAACGCCCGTTGTTGGAATTATAGACAAACTGCCCCCAACCACGGTTTGTTATACCAAATCCATCATAATCTCTTGTTGTAAAGGTATTAATGGCAATAGTTGAGCTTGATCCGTTAACTGTGATAATTGCAGAAGGATTTCCTAATTTACTTAAAAGTTGTTTATCAATTACATAATATTCCACCCAAATTGTTCCTGCTTGTGCTGCAAGCGAATTTATTATTGAGCTTGGGGCAATTATACCATTAGTGATTGTTACTTCTTGTTTTAAAACTAATCCTGTAATATTCTTTACTGCCATCAATAGTTTTCCATTGATGGAAAGATCGGCTATTGCTGGAAGACCCGAGAATTTCGGCTCTATTTTCAGATTGCCATTCACTGCAAGATTATAAGGCTGCCCTTCCATCACATGACTTGCATAAGACTGGTAAGATACGGTAGCCCGGCTCTTAATAGTATTACCTGCAACATTATATTCAGCAACAGGATTCCACTTAATATTCTCTAATGCTACATTTGTTTGAGAAGCTATTTCAAATTTCAGATTCACTCCGTTAATTGCATTATTTATATTGAAGGATAGCTCTCCCGTATGTGTTTCGTCCCATGCAAAGTTTTTGGTATAAACGACTGATTCCGTATAAGAGGGGTTGTTACTTCCATCATCTAATATTTTATCGTTTGACAATAATACACGTAGAGTTACATTATCGGAAGTAACAGGCTTTTCGAATGCACCTTTTACCAGTACATTCACCGGACTGTTCAATCGAAGCGTGTTATCCTCACTGTATACATATCCTTCTGATGCTTTGTAAACAGCCGTACCCTGACTATTCGGATTAATCTGGTTAGTTCGGTCTATATAAGTAATAACCGGCGACCACATCACTTCATCAAAAGCTCCGTTGGACATACGGTCTGCTCCTGATTGCAGACGGAAATATACTTTCTGTCCTTTGGTTACACTTATACTACCTACTGTTGCCTGATAAGAATTGAAGTCCCCTTTAGCTATAGATTTATACCATCTCTCGTTACTTCCAACCTGAATGGCTACTCGTACACCATCCGCTTTTTCATATTCCTCTTCGTCATAGCCTGCTTGTGGCGACTGTAACTGAACATTTCCTTCGATCTTGATAGTTCCGTTAAATGGTGCTTCCCAAACTCTAACGGCATCTAACATCGGTGAGTTTTGAACCAACTCTTCCTGCTCCTGGGGATCGATCTGTGTATCGGAATCATCTATAATACCTCCTGCCATCATCGGACTGGGGGTGTCTCCACTACTTAGTGTAAAAGTAGGAATCAGCTTGCCATTGTTATCTTTCTCAATGTGGTTGAAATAAACTTTTCCATTCAGAACAAGGTCTACCAGACCGTCATTATTTATATCCGATAAATAGACTGTAGTTTTAGAGGTTGTACTGCTCTTATCGACACCTGCCACAGCTGTTAACTTTAAATATCCGGGGTTGACTTTTGCTCCTCCTCCATTGGTCGAGGACTTAGTTTCTGCAAATTTTGAAATTCCGTTTATTTTTATTTCATCACCATATTTGGTTTCCGAATCTGTTTTTTGAGAAACATTAGGTCTGTAATAAACAGAACTGCCTTTTTGATAAACTTTATCCGGTAGTCCGTCTCCGTCAATATCGACCAATGTTGACAGACCTTTTGTTGTACTGCTGGAATAACTGTAACTACCTCCGACAGTCATACTTTTAGTGGCTAAATCACCATTAAAAGGACCAACACCTGCATAAAAAGAGGCACTTGTTGCGGTAGTGACACTACCCCCTAATGCACTCGCCTTATCACTAAATCCGGGAACTCCCAGATTTGATACCGGATTAATAAACCCGGCATCTATACCATCATCATGTAACTTCCATGTCTCAGCATTTGTTTTAAACGGCTTATACCCGTTTTTCGAGTCCACGTCATCATAATACTCCATCGTATGGCTTGCAAACTCAGCCCCGTAAGCATCCAGATGCGTTACCTTATCCAATATATTGGTATTAAAAGCACCTGCCTTATAAGCAAAAGTATAACTTCTGAGTGTTTGACCCTCAAAAGCAATATCCACCTTATTCAATAATTTATTACTCGAAGTAAGGAAACCGTATCTTGCCGAATTGGTTTTCTTATCTTTCTGGGTAGTACTTGTTAAAGTAACCACCGTATGCGGATCATTTCCTTTATTACCTGCTCTTACCTCTTTCAGGTAAATAGCTTTAGCTGTCAGACCTCCCTTAACAGGTTCGTCTACCGTTTCATAAATGTATTCGATATAATCGCCGTGCAATTCTTCCACACGAGACAGTTTCCATTCTACGACCACATCTTTGTTTCCGTTTAATGTTTTTGCCGAACCTTTAAGTACTGTACCGTATGTATATTTAGTTCCCGACTTATCGGTTACTTCCCATGTATAATCGGCAGGAGTGCTGCCTTTACGAATTATCTTCGAGAAGCTGCCTTCGTTTCTCGGATAGAACTGACGGTCTGTCTTGCGGTTGATCTTATCGCCACGGTGAGCTACGGAGCTTTCGCCCGAATCGTCCATCGTCATAAGCATACTTCCACCCATCGAATAAGTCTCGGTTTCTTTCGCATCGTCATAGCGAGGTACGCCCCAGCGGGTATCTACCGATATGCTTGAAGTGCTCAAATCCCATCCTTCGCCTAACCAGCCACTACCACCATCGGAGTTGTATTGAATACCCAGACTCGGTTGCATACCGTTACGTGCCGGAGGCATCTCAAAACCGTAGCTCAATCCTGCCGAACCTCTGTTGTTAGCCGCAGGAGGTGCAATCACCTGCACTTTTGCCGTAGGGTCAGCCGCCTTGATGTCGTTCATCATCGTAGGTGCAAAACCTTGCGTTTCGGGCGATTCGGGTGTTTGTATCACCCCGTTTATCATATCCGTAAAGTGGGTAGTGGTAGATACAATCAGTTGATTTTTTTTATCGATCGTATCCCGTTTTAATGCCACCCAGTGTTTTGTATCGAGGTCAAAATAATAAGTCTTGATATCATCTTCCGTATAACCGTTCGGTAATTTGGTACGGTCGTACTTGATAGTTACTTTAGCTCCGTCTGCAAAATGTTCGCCATGAGGAAGGAAACGATACCCCCTATGCGAAGCCGTCACATTGCTCATAGCCATATCCAAAGCAGGAAGGTCGATGTGCCTCAATGAAGTGATCGAAATATTTTTAGTTGCCAGAAGGGCTTTCGAATCCACATTCAACAGAGCCGTTTCGAGTTTCAAATCTTCCGCAATACCTTTTTGGAAGGTTTTGGAAGTTTGTTTTGTATTGTTATTCATCGCATACTCTATATCGGCAGAAGCACCGTTTGTAAAGTTGATTTCTTTACTTACTTCTTTACCGTTTGCCAGTATGGCTTTTACGTTTACTGTTCTGTTTGCATTTAACGGAACAACGGTTTCAAACTCGCCGTTGGAAGCATTTATTTGTTTTCCGTCGACATAGATTTTAGAGCCGGCTATATTTTTGTCCTGAATAAAACCATGTACATAGGCTTTATTGTCATAGCTTGTTTGTGTAGCGTTTACAATCAGCGGCGATTGACTCGCTCCTTTTTCCACCTCGATGGAGAGGTTCTTTACCTTGTATCCGTACTGTGCATTTTCTGGTAAGCTGAACTGAATCCGGTTATCTCCTTTTTTCAACCATGCAGCATTGAGTTGCTCCCGTTGCAAAGCCGATTTATCGGATAGTTTTACCAGATAACCGCCTGTTGCCAATCGGTCGTTAATGCTTTTTGGTACATTGGTATAATCAGATACGCCTTCCAGTTCATAGCTCAGCCATACTTTATCATTTTCAGAGAATGTCCGGTCTAGGTTGATGGTAAAGATATTATCCGAAGGGTTGTCGAGTTGCTTGCCTGCGTAACTGCCGATAATACCTTCCTTGTTAGTAGAAAGGTATTGAATGACGGCTGTTTTTGTTGCTGCTTCTTTCCCTTGTCGGGTTGAATCTAACGGTTGCACGTCCACCGCATTGCCCCGGGCTGTTGCCGTTATCTGATTGGTGTTGCTTTCTGCCGAAGCCGAAGCATATTCCTGCGGACTTTTCTGAGAGAGGGTTACAGCTCCCAAAATCCCGGCACACGCTATCAGTGTGCCGATGAGTATATATTGTTTCTTTCTGGTCTTCATATTTTTATTTTTCTTATTCGATGTGTGTTAAGAATTATTATTTAACCATTACTTTTTTACTGTACTCCCCATTAGTTGTAATTGCTTTGATGATGTATACACCTGCTTGCGTAAAATCAAAATCAGCTTCCTGTAATACACGGGGGGTAGGAAGATCAACCTTCTTGATAAGAACTCCCGTCATGCTGTAAGCCGTAAAGGTTACTACCTCGGGTTCTGCAAACGTTACACGGGCTGTAACTGTTCTTGTATCTCCGACAGTTTTGTAATAAACGGTCATATTATCGCTTTCTGCTTCAGGTTGTACAGTTTGCAGAGAGCCTCCCTGCGGATCTCCGCTACACGGATTCTCAAGGGTTACAGTGTGAGTAAGAATAGCGTCTTTAGATTGATATATTGTCATATTATCGGTTCTTGTCCAGTTGTAATCGGCAAGGTTAAAGAACCCTGTTGCTGTTACATTGAGTATTTCAGCAGGACCGAAGCTGGTATCGATAAGTCCGTAGAATTTCAACAGGTAGTCGTACCAGGCAATGCTGCCTGTTGCCAGTTGGACTGTGTTCTTCTTGTATTTGAGTCCGCTCATGGTCTTTTCGATGCGTATTACATCGCCTACGGCAACCGTTGTAAGAACGGATGAGGCTACCTTTCCGTTGGTAACGACATAAATGTTTGCACCCTGCTTCTTGAGTCCGTAGTGCATGATATTCTTCGGATTAGTCACATCTTCAACAAAGGTGGTGTAACCGATCATATAGGTATCGGTGAGGTTGGAAATTGTCCATTCCAAAGCTCCGTCCATAACAGGCAGGCAGTTGGTGGTTTTGGCACGGGTGGGTTTAATCGTAGCATCGATATTCTGGAAGTTAAAGCCTCCGGCTTCCGTGATTGCAAGGTCGTAAGTTCCTCCCGGGAGTCCGTTTATCTCAATGGTGTAATCATATTCTTTACCTGATTTAACAATCTGCCCTGTACCTGTATCGGTCAGGGTATAGTTAAATGCCGGATTTCCCGAGGTCAGCCTGATTTTGATTTTTCCATCCGCCTGGTTACAGGTAGGATCGGTTACTTCAATCTCTCCGCCAATATCGGATTCACGGTACATAAAGGTAAATTCATCCCCGGTGTTCAGAAATACATTATTGAAAATAGCTTTTTGACGGGTACCATCTACTTCATCCACTTCAATGATCTCGGCAGTATTCAGATCGATACTCCCTGATCCCGAACGGTCGATAACCAGAAAGCTGCGTCCCTTGTTATTGTCTTTGAATTCAGCGGCACGGGTCGAGGCGTAGGATAGTTCAATCTTGTTACCGGTATCGGTAAATCCTCCGTGACGCAATTCGCCTATTTTACTGTCGCTGCTGCCTTTTAACATACTGACAGCTCCATAAAACGGTTTGTTTATATCTGAAGCGGCAATCATAATTTCTGTCTTAGCCTGTCTGACTCCATTGACACGCAGGAATACCAGGTTGCCGCGTTTCTCCATTTCTATCTTTGAGGCTAGTGCTACCGAAAGTACGGAACTTGAAGAGACCACGCCTTGTATGATCGGGTAAACGCTTCCCGATGTGGTGATGTAATAACCGTAGTCATGGCTGCCGTTAGATAAAATGCTTTGATTCGAACCGAATTTGATATAGATATCGCCGCTGATGGAAAATCCGCTCAGACTCAGATAACCGTCCGAATCCAGTAAAGGGCTAGCCGTATAAGCTACTCCCTGTGCTGTAGTTGTGGAGGACTTTGTTACAGACGATTTAAACCCGTTTGTACTGATAACAAGATCGTATTGCTGCCAGGCAAGTGTCCTTTCGGCTGGTGTGGTAGCGGTGATATTGGTTTTTACAAGCCACTGGCGGCTCATTATTTTATAGCCCAGCTTGCCTGCTATCTCTTTAACCTTAATAGCGGCATTATTATCTCCCCAGAAAAGGTAACCGTTGTCTTTTAACGGATTGGCATCCTGACGGCCTAAGACAAGCAGGCGCGAAGCCGACGAACGGTTATAAGGGCTGCTGTTGTAGAAGTAATCGTTCTGATCGGAGTAATTGGTTAGTTCTTCATAGCTTGTACCCGATTCATATTGGTAAAGCCCGCTGCTTTTGTCTCTGTAGATAGCTGTAATCCGGTTATTGTATATAGGATTAGCTGCATAGTCCCAGAGGAGTTCTTCATTGCTTCCGATATAGGAAACAGGGAGTGACAAGGCATATTTGATAGCCAGGTAGGAATCGACCCTGCGTCTTTCTATGGGTGTAAGCAGGCGGTTGTAAGCGATAAGTTCGGGTATATAACCTGTGAAAGCTTTGTTCTCACTACTAGTTAACGAAAAGGTTGAATTGTAGTTGACGTTGGTTTTACTGTAGGTGCTGCCTAAGCTTAGGGTAGCTATATCTTTTTCACCCCAGATGCTAGTGGCAGGAGGTATGCTGCGGTAATAGGCGGCTATCCGCATAGACTTAACCCGAAAGTCATTAACACTTGATTCGGCATCGCCCGATGAATACATCAAATCCATGCCTTCGGATTGTCCGTAATCGAATTTACTTTTGCCACTTTCAATGCTGGGGATAATTTTATCGGTAGTTACCAACACACCTTGTCCGGGACGGCCGTTTAATCCGTAGAGAATCATTTCCTTGTCGAAGTTGGCATTGGGTGCGAATACTCCGACAATAGTTGCCTGGGACAGGTTGGTGCGTTTCAGGCGTACCTCCCTTGTTTTTGTGTCCAGCGATTTGTTCAGGCTCAAAGCAGGGTTACCGTTATAAAAACGGACAGAACTGTTGGTAAACTCATCTCCGAGGGCGGCTCCCTGGTCGCTGTATACATTCAGACGCAGCGAATCACCGCTGAAATCCTGCCAGCGGTAAGTGCCGTTCAGGTCTGTGCCGGTAGGCCTTGCCTGAAACCACAGTTCGGGACTGCCTACGCCTCCGGGCGACTGCGCAAAGAGGCTTCCTGTGCATAGTGACAGGAGAAGTAAATGCGTAAATCGTTTCTTCATAAAAAAAGTAATAATTATTGGTAGTTTGTACTTCTAGTATAGATAATATAAAAAGCAGAACATGAAACTTCAGGCAATGCCTAGCCCGGGGAAGTTTCAGGGAACATCTCATAAGAAGGTTAAATGCAGAGAAATATAAGCCTCAGCCAATTTCTTGAATTACCTTCCGATTGTTATTTTTTGTTTATTTTGAAAATAGATTATAGTCTTGTATATATGTTTTTTATACTATTGTTAGTTAATATATAAGTCTGTTAATTTAATACAAAACTAAATTATTTATTTATATATACTATCTATTAATTAAGTTATTTTAGTTAAGTTTATTTAAATGATATATATTGACAAATGAAAGAGAATACAGTCATGCAGATTTTTCAATAAACCTGATACAGGAACTTGTGACTCTTAAACTCTGGAAAGAACCGATAGTATCAAGGCACAATAAAAAAGGAACCATCTTCTGATGACTCCTTTTCTATAACATACAAAACTCTTCTTTATTTTTTCAATGCTTCCACCTTATCAAAAGCTTGTGATAATCTACTTCTTGCTATGATCTACAGACACTTTTCTAAATTCTTTCAACGCTTTCTCTATAGCTAATGATGCTTTTCTTGCTCTAGTGCCGGCAGCTTTATTACCATTGTCAGCTTGTTGTGCTGAGTCTTTAGTAAAGTCTGAGATCAGTACATTTAAGTTTTCCAGTAATTCTTTCATTATTATTTGTTTTTAAATTTCGAACAAAGATATAGTTATTTTTCAATTATAATATACTCCGAATACCCAATCTCCACATACGGATTATCACTGCTTATAATCTGGTGTATCGCCTTAACTCCCCAGCTCCACCACAAAAAACGATGCTTATATTCTACCCAAACAGCCTGATGCAGATTAACCGGAAGATGAATATTGCCTGTAAGCTGATTATTCTCTATAATTCCTAAGACCTGTAAATACGGCGTATCCATTTTGACGGTCTTTACCTGAACAGTTACCGTATCACGAATAACTACCGAGTCTTTTACTTCGGCTTGGATGGGAGCATTTACTCCCACCGAATGTTTAGCAATAGCCTGTAAGCTGTTTACCTGTACACCCAGTTTTCGTATATGCTCCAGATCCTCTGCCCTGTTATCTTCAAGTTCATCTACAGTAAGGCGTAATACCTTTGTATCGACAGCCATTGTCGTAGAATCAATCTGTAATCGTTTTATATCCGAAAGCAAGGACATCGTATTTGACTTATACCTGTCTTTTTCATCCGATAACTGCCTGTTCCTCTCATATTGAAACAGCACAGTTAACGACAGGCAGATAACTATCCCCCCCAGTGCCAATACTATTTTATTCATCATTCTTTACCGATTCAAGAGGTATAAACCAGATTAGTTCTTCTAAATACGGCTCTTCCAATCGAACCATATACCCTTTGTTCTTTCGCTCACTGTAGGTCAGGTTTTCTATAACCATACCTGTCCTTCCTTCCAATTCAGAAAGTTTTAAGTCCGTCAGTTTATCGGACGCAACGATTCTTATTCGACCACATTCATTTATCATCCTTTATCTCATTTTTATAGTTATTCTCACCTTTTAGTCTTTAGCAGTTCCTTTATGTCATTACGCATTTCCCGAAGGTCGGTTTGTATGGAAGTAAACTGAGTCATTGTCACTTCAAAAACCGCCTTATCTAATTTTATAGCATCGATGCGTTCATACTGGTCTTGTATCTTAATTTCAAGCTTCGTACATTTCTGCTCCAGCCCGATTATATGAGCCGTATTGTTTACATGCTGCACATACATGGTCACAATAAAAGAGAGGATAACGATTAATGATCTGAAATTATTGGTCACGAATTCTTTGAAATTTTTTGTCATACTATGTTGAATAAAATTGAAAATGCTTCCATTACGGCGTGGATTAGTTTTACCGATACATCACTGTCTTTTAACCCATAAATAACTAACCCGATTACAATCAGCATATAGATTGCCCTTTCTACGGTACTTCGTCTGATCTTAATCTTTCTCTTCATCTTTGGCTTTTATCTCTGGAACGATGACATTGAAAATCACATTTCCGTCACTGCCTTCAATTCGTAGTTTCGATTCCTGTACGTGTTTTATGGGAAATAAATCCATCAACGCCTTAGCTGCATTTACCGAAACCGCCCTGAGTGGAGCAGGAGAAAGACAGACACCGAACTTATCCGAAAACTGAGCCGTAGAAGTCTCTTCCATCACTGCTTTTAAAGTCTCGGCAACCTGTAGCTTAATAGCGATATTCTCGGTTTCATTCTGCAAAGCAGTATACAGTTCCTTTATTCGGGCAAGTATATGAACCTCTTTCATCAACTGATGGCTCTTTACCGACATATTCTTTGAGTCCTCACCGAAAACTTCCATGTAGCATTTAGTATGCTGTCCTGCAAACTCGTGATTCCCATAGACGAACAGGAAACAGAATTGCTCTTCCTGTTCGGTCAGTTTTATTTTGGTTTTATCCGGTGTATGTTCTTTTTCCATTGTGGTTTGATCTTTATTAAAGAATAGCTTATTGCCCGGCTTCCGGTTTTATAAAGTCCGCATTTCGTGCTATAAGTTGCTCCATCAAAGCCTGATAAAATACATCGGCAAGTGCATCCGCACAACTCTCGGCATCGGCAAGCGAATTAATAAGCCTCATATTAAAGGCAATCGTCAGATCGTAGCCTGTAATGGCACACATCATCTCATTTCCGTCATAGCCCAATACTCCGTAAGTCATCAGTTCACTTTTCTTAAACGAAACCGTTTCCTCCTGTTCAATGTTATTTTCTTCCATCGTCTTAGATTTTAAAATAGTTTCTTGTTTTCTCTGCCTTTTGAATACTGACTCCTGTACCTCCGTCATTCGTCCTCAGCCGATTGGAGCATACCCTTGCAATATTCAGGGTTGCCGTAACGTCCGCATCCGCATCATGTGCATCATCGAGTTCAATCCCCAAGCGTTCCGCAATCAGTTCCAGTTTATAAGAAGTTACGGAAGCATCATCCGCAAAACAGAGCCTTGCCAGATCAATGGTATCTATGTAGTGAGGCTGAAAGTTCCCGTAGAAATCCTTCGTACCTGCAAATACTTTTTCAAATTCCTTTGTCAATCCTGCATAATTCATCAACTGTTGTAAGAAACTTACGTCAAAGGTTATGTTCTGCCCGATCAGAATGGGCTTGCATTGTGCCCCTTTACTCAATGTGTTTCGCTTGACAAACTCTATCGTTTCGGTTGCCACTTCTTTCAGATCGACACCCATGTTCAAAAGCATCTCCATTGTGATACCCGAATAGACTAAAGCGGCTTGCTCATATTCCATCTGCTCAGCTTCCTTTTCCTCTTCCAGTTCCCGCTTGTTTTTAAGTACTTTCCGTTTAGCGGGACCTCCGATCTGTTGCTTATTATACGGAGTAATGTATTTCACATACCGGTCTGTCACATCCCATGTATCCAGCCTAACCGCTTGCATCGCCAATTGAGTACAGGCGTGTTTGGTGGAGTCCAGACCTCCGGTTTCAAAGTCAAGACCTATTCCCGTATATATTTTTATTTCTGTCTGTGGTGCTGCCATAATTAAGTAAGTGAAAGTATTTAATGATATATTTTCGAATTGTAACAAACTATTGCTGTTGTGCTTAACAAAGCAATAAAAAGGTCTGAGACCTATAATTTGTCTAAAATGGATGTATTGTATGTATTCAAACTATTCGCCCCGTTGTAATCGCTGTATTTGATAACAGCCGATACGATTATGATTTTGTCTTTGAGCGAACCGATCAGCTTACGATTAGCGGAATAAAACTCGCTCCAACAAACCAGTTCCATCAGGTCGTTATTCTGTTGTAGCTTGATCTTACAAAAGGTTTTCTTTTCTCCGGTCTGCTTGTCCTTATAGCTTACTTCATCCAGTTCGATGACTGTCGCACAAACCGCAATCCGTTTGCCCTCATTATCCAAATCCATTGCGTCCCTGAGTGTTATATAACTTGCTTTACCTTTGATGTCTTTCCGTGCTTTGGAATTATCATAAATCCTGCGGTAATCGATAGACCCTATTCCCGAAAGGTTTATCTGTTGCATCGACCAGAAATAATGGAATGAGACCTGATCTGATGGGAATTCTTCATCGGACAGCTTAAATCCTAATTCATTAGCCGCTTTCTCCAGAATAGTGTACCTTTCTGTTACAGCTTTTACCTGTTCTGTTTTATCAAAGCATCCGGACAATATAAAGTGCTTTACATGCCTTGCATTTACAGGAACACGCTCTGCTTCCTGCTCATTATCGGGATCATCCCAGTACTGATACTTCTTAAGCTTGTATTTGAATATCCGGTGGATAAAGTTTTCAATCGAGGTAAACGTTCCGTTTTTGGTTCGCTCTTCAATTATGTAATCGACCGTTTTAATGCCGACCATCTTAATTCGTGTCAGTGACCAGAAGATTTCGTTCGTATCGTAATCGGTGAAGAACTGCACTTCGGAAACATTGATATCCGGTGGCACGATCTTGGCATTACTGCACTGCTCCATTTCCGACATAAGCATAGGTATCTCTTTATCGTCTGCCCATTGCAGGGCAACCGTATAGAATGCAGAAGGATAATTCGCTTTGAGCCATGCACCGACATATGAAGTGATCGCATAAGCAGTAGCGTGGGATTTATTAAACAGATAAGAACCACCAGCTTCTATCATTTCCCATATCCTTAATGCGTCCTCTTTAGGACATCCGTTTTGCTTGGCTCCGGTCATAAATTTTTCTTTCATAGCATGGATTTCATCTACCTTCTTTTTCGAGATCAGGCGCAATAGCTTTATACCCTCTGCTAAACTGAAATTACCTACTTCACGGGAAACCTGTGCCAACTGTTCCTGATATACAAGTTGTGCATAAGTATCTTGCAGGGCATTGTATGTGCCCCATAAATAGACGGGAGCAACTTCACCGCTTTTACACAACAAGTACTTCTCCGCTGAACCGGAATCCAGTGTAGCAGGACGGAATAACGCATTGGCAGCAATCAGATCATTTATATTATTTGGTCGCATATCCATTAGAAACCGGGTCATGCCTGATGAACTGAATTGAAAAATATTTTGAGTAAAACCTTTTGATAATAATTCAAAGGTTTTCAGATCATCCAGACCGCTCCTTACAATACTTTCGAATGATAAATCATTCTTATAGATCAAATTGCATTTATTTATAACTGATTGTATTTTGGTCAGTTCTTTTATTCCCAAGCAGTCATTCTTGAGTAATCCTACCTCATCGATTGAATACCCATCCAACTCAGAGACAAGAATATTATCTATCTTTTTTATAGGTAAAAAATCAAAACATTCCGCTTTATTTCCATCTTTAGTATCGGGAGTGATAATTATTGCTGAAGCATGGACCGAAGGCGAACGCGGTTGTCCCATAATTGTCCGTAAGTCCTCTATTACGTGCGGGTAGTCCTGAACAAAACGGTGCACTTTCTTATTAGTTGCAGCAAGTTTAAACAAGTCAGTCCAAGACATATTATCGTTATCGAATATCGCAGTGATGTAGTTGACGAGATTTAACGGAACCTTGTAAATTCGGCTTATATCTTTTAAGGCAGCTTTTAACTTCAGGGAACTGAATGTACCTGCGGAAAAGACGCGGAGCAGTCCGTCCCTGTTATACCTGCTTTCCAGATAATCTTTGACTTCCTGCCTACGGTCAGACTGGAAATCAATATCCACATCGGCAAGCTGCCTACCAGTCCCTTGCCTGTAACCGCTATCAACCAGGCAATCGGATACAGGTTTCGCATTTTCAGATTTATATATTACAGTCGATAATACTTTCATTTTATATATGATTTAAAATGTATTATGTTGTTGATAGTTTGTTTTGCGACTCCATACATGCCTGCCAGATCAACTTGTCTTATCCCCCATTTATGCAGGTTTCTGATTTTATTGGCTTCGGCATTTGTCAGTTTTGCATGGACATGTTTTTCGCCATAATCTTTCTTCAAATTAGTGAATATCGAATGGTCAATATTTCCCTGGCGTGTACACATTTCTAAATTAGTGGCATTGTTATTATGCTTATTACCATCCATATGATTTACTTCCAATTTACTGTCCCAATCTTTCAAAAATGCTTGAGCAACTAACCGGTGAACCAAAAATTTATATCCAACACTTTTTTTAGACAGGCTAATCTGATAATACACTGAGGTCTTTCCCCGATAAGGTTTTAATAATACAGACCTCGTTAATTGTTTACTCCCGTTTATTCTTACAATCAGTCGCTCTAAACTTCTTACATTACCACAGTTGCTTATCTGATAGAAATTTTCAAAACCGATAATGTCTTTCCATATCTCATCGCAATAGTTATCCATTTGCTTTTATTGAAAAAATTAAATCTTTGTTGTCAAAAATTATTTCATCATCTGCAAGAAGTTCGTCCGCATAAACTTCTATTTCAATATTATCACGCAGAATCAATAACTGGGCATCAATATCCAGTTTCAGTCTTTTATTATTCTCTAATTGAATCTCTATATAATGGCAAGACATGATATTACTTGCAGTAATGGTAACCTTAGCCGGATATAAACCTGCACGTTCAGGAAGTAGAAACCGTTCAAACAGCAAACCGTATTTTATCGGATCGACAAGTGTTATACCAAGAAGATACAGGGCTAAACAACCTCCGGCACTTCCTCGTCCACATCCGACAAGAATACCGTTTGCTCTCGCCCAGTTTACCGTATCGTACTGTACAAGCATATAATCGATGTTATCTGTAGACTCAAGAATATAAATCTCGTGTGCCAGTTTTTGTCTGTATTGCTCCTCATTCTCTTTTGGAACCAGTCTTTTAAATCCTTCTGCCAATAAGCTCAAAAACATGGTGTGGCTATCGCCATATAGTTCTTTTTCTTCAGGTATTAAATCATAGCGGGGCATGAAACATTTATCTGTTTCATAGTGTGCTTCCGCTTCCTCCGCTATCTCAGCCGTATGCCGGCACATCCTCTCGAATAGTGCGTCAATATCCCACCTGTCACCGTCAAAGATGGTTTCAAATACCGCATAGTGTTCATCGATATCTTTGTAGTACTGCTCGACTGACTGTTCATGAGCAGCACCCGAAGCGATCTTATTAAGGATAATCTTATTGCGTGCTTCATCCTGATCTACATAATAGTTATCACAAATAAGCACTGGTTCAATGCGAAACGAGTTTAACTCCGGCAGGTAGAAGTTCTCAAAGTAATGCTTAGTCGCCTTGAGCACTTCCACATCGATACGTTCAGCCTTGTACTCGCCGAGGTCAACCTGATAGAAAACTTTAGAGAATGCTTTCTCCAGTTCTGCCAGTAAGGGACGGTTCTTTGTCATCCAGTAAGAAGAAAGCTTACCCAGAACCAGCACGTTCCCCTGTGCATGAGACAACAGACCCGCATAGCTTAATGTATTGGTATCGCTGTCTACCATGATTTCTTTCTGAATACGCAGCAGGTTACGGAGTCCCTTTTGCGATTGGCAGTATATTTTCATATCTACCTTTTCATCCTTGTAATCGAGTAAAAAGGAATACCCGAAGACATGTTTCAATCCGGCTTTAGCACATTCCTTTTGCAGATTCAATGTTGCTGCCATTGTATTGCGGTCACAGATTCCGATAGCCGTATGCCCCAAGACCTTGGCTTTCTTTACCCATAAACCTAAATCACCCGAACCGTTCAAAAGTTCATAAGGTGTATGTATACCCAGATTCACAAAAGGAATATTCTTCTTTGTTTCCTGTCTCTTGCCGATAAACTTTAAAATATTGAATTTAAAGTCTTCACGCAGGTCATAGTAATACCAGTTCCTGCCGAACTCGAAGGCTACATAATAAATCCCTTCATCGATCAGTATATCCGGGTTTTCCATCAGGTTAAATTCGATCTTCTCTTTCGTTCCCCTGAATATCGATTGGACACCTTCGAGATCAGCCAGAAACATTTTCCCGAAATCCACGATCTCTATTACTTCATTATCTATTGTATTGTAACTTATCTTGTTGGCATGTAGCCATTTTATTAATTCATCCATCGTTTGTATCATATAATTATTGGTTACTTGAGTAAATAAAAAGGTCTGTGACCTTAGATTTTATTGATTTTGTATTCTATGGGTGTTTTAAGCCCGTAGGCAAACACAGTATATATTTCATCGTAGCTTAGATCTTCCCAGTCTTTCTCACTATCGGTTATATCCGCTATAAATACCTCAAAATAAGGCGATAATTCGGTAGCCATTTTCTTGATGGCTTCCACCGCATCCCCGTCATAGCCGATTACAACTGTTTCTACCCCTTTACGCTGTAACTTAAAGATTTGGGTCTGCGATATTTTCTTTCCGAAAGTCGCTACTACAGCAAGCCGTGTATTGTCATAAAGCTCCAGTTTACGTGTCAGGGCAATCACATCGAATATCCCTTCTACGATTATTACCGTATCCGTTTCATCCGGTAGCACCGCATCATAGTTATAGAGCAGCTTTATAAAATCATTCTCTGTTGAGTTTCGAAAACGCATGATAGGGTATTTGCCCTGAAACTTTGCTTTGCGGTTATGAGCTTCAATCTCTGACTTAGCCATTACATGCCGTGCCACATACCCTACAATATCCCCTTCATCGATTACAGGAAACAGCACATAGTCGTTGAATTTAAAGTTCAATCGTCCGGTAGTACCGACTGGAAAGTATTCGTAGTCATCATAAACAAAGCCACGTCCTTTGAGGTACGAATGTGAGAAACACCGTTTATAGAAATCCGGTAATTCGACTATTCCGAGCGTATCGTCTATCTCTTCTTCGGTTTCCAGAGGAAAAAGCAGGCTGGGTTCAAGCGGTGCTTTCAGGTCTGCGGTTTGAGTAACCCCAAGGTCAGGCCGTCCGATGGTTGAAAGCAATTGATCGAGCGTGTAAGTTGCCCCGCCACAACTGAAACAATGTGACATAAACGGCTTTTTACGTTCGGTTTCTTTTCCGATATACACGCCGAACTTTCCCGCTTTACCACAAAAAGGACAGGTTGCAACAAGGTTCTTATTCCCACCATCCCGCTTGGCTCCAAGTTCACGGCTGATCTCTGAGATCAGTAAATCTGTTTCTGATTTGGATAGTAACATCATTTCTTTAGGCTTAAGGTTCGTTGTACATCATAGAAAATCTCATTATCATAATCCGTAGCAATCTTAAAGGTGTCGCCTTTGGGAAAGAACCGGGACTTAGCCGTATGCAAACGCATGGTGTCCTCTGTCCGTTCTGCCGATGACTGGTTCAGGCTGATCAAATGCGTACAGGGTCTTGCCAGTCCTTTGGCTTCCGAGCAGTTATATTCTGTCAGCACATTCTTTTCATCGTTCAGCCATTCCCTGTTTTCGATAGTTGCCTGATACGTTACCACCATCCAGAGTTTTTCATCTGCTGCCAAATCTTTCAGGTCGTTGGCTACGGCAATACGCTTGCTGCGTTCATGCTCTGCGTTCCAAACCTTTCGGGTAGCATCGGTCAGCAGGTCCATACTGTCGATAATCACAATGTCGGGCGAGTAACCGTTTATCTTGCGGTACTCGGCAATTCCGTTTTTGATGTCTAAGGATGAAACACGGCTGTTGAAGCGGGGAAAGCTTCGGATAGTAATACTGCCCGAATACTGAGCGACCAGCTTTTCAAAACGGCTGATCTCCAAGTCTGAAATTTTCCCACGCTCAAAGTAGTAGGCGTTCTTTGAAATCAAACCGCCACTGTAAGCATTGAGTGCTTCTTCCTCCGAACCTTCCAACTGAAAGTGCAATACATGCAATCCGTCAACTACGTTTGCTTGTATACCGATATGTTTGGCGATATGAGATTTTCCGACTCCCGTACTGGCAAGGAAACAGGTTAACTGTCCCCTTAAATTCCTGCCGTTATTCAAAGCATCCAGATCAGCGATATAAAATCGGTTCACCTGTGCCATGCCCGACCTTGCATTTTCAAACTCTTTCTGTTGGTTCTTTTTAAACCTACCGGAAAAGGTTTTAGCCACATCGATAAAAGCAGAAGTCTTGAGGGTAAAACCCTCCAACCACTGTGCATATTCTAATAGCTTTTCTTCTGCCTTATCCTGTTTGCTCTGGTTATACAACTTGCCTACTTCCGTGTAAACGACCTGTAGTGCCACCCCTTTGATGTAACTCTCCAACATATCGGTAATAATCTCGGTATTCTGGTCACCATCATACTCGCGGAAAGTATTTATAAGCTCTATTGCATCATAGTCGTTCAGAAACGCTTGCGACAGGACAGAATAACTGGGAGGAATTTTATAACTCTTGTAATGGTTTACAAAAACCTCCTGTATCTTCTGAAAGGTGCGGTCGGGCAAATACTCCTTTCGCATATGCTGAACCAGCACATTACATATCTGGTCATAGCGCACGGATGCCGAATAAAGCTCATAAAGGAATTCGGCACTGAGTGCATTACGTTTACCTGTGCTCATTTCTTATCGGCTTTAAATTCATCCAACCGTAACCTGTACAATTCCGCATACTTCCTGCTGCATACCTCCTTACATCTATTTTCGTTCTTACAAGTCTGACAGGATGGAGAGAAAGGAGTCCAGAGCAAAGTCGATACCTGACAGATGTAAAAGCCTACTTCTGAAGAGTGCATCCTTCTTTTTGTATTCTCTTCAAATTCAGGGAATATAAACTTCATCAACGGGTGCTCGCTTCTGTCCCTGAATTCAATCAGTAAGCCACTGCGTGACAACCCTGCCTCCTTTAGCCATTTATCCTCGAAATACTTTTTTCCTTTTGTGCTTCGCTCAAAACGCTCTATCGCTTTTTTACCGAAAGAGTGGCTTACCTTCCATTTACAGAGATACCCTGTATCAAACCTGCTGATTGCATACACCTGACAAATACAATAGGCGTTCAGGCGTTCCGCACTCAAATCGCTCTTACAGCCTGCTTCCAATGAGTTAAGGCAGGAACTAACGCTGCGAAGTGCAATCCCACCACCCGGAAACTCAAAAGAAGGAGCAAGCGTTTTCTTCATCAGAAATGTAAATACACGGATGCTATACCTGATCGATTCGTTTTTCTCCATTGCGGTCTATGAGTTTTCGTATTTGTTGCTTGGCAAGAAAAATCCTGCTTTTGATGGTCTCGATATTCTTGGTTTTCAGATTGCCCTTTTTGTAGCAAATCTCCATGATCTCACTCAGCTTATATCCCGCCTGTTGTAAAAGCAATGCTTCACGGTAAATGGGCTTTATCTCTGAGAGTGCCTCCAGTATATCGTCATTGTACATTTCTGCATAATTATCCATTCCCATACAGTTTGAACTTACTTCATCTTCATCGGGCATACCATCTGCAAGCCGGGTCACATCCACATCATCCGTAGTCTTATGCCGGGCGTTGCGTCTGGTAGTCAGGTCGGCAATGAACCGCTTGGTTACGATGTGTAACCACGTCTGAATAGAGCGTGCGGGGTCATACGTCTCGATGTACTTAAAGAAATTGATAAGGACTTCGTTGTAGTTATCCTCGATATCTGCAGGAGAATACGTGTAGCGGATGCAGAGTTTAAAGATCAGGTTCCGGTGAGGGTAAACATGGCGGTTAAAGAGCTCCGTTCGGATACGGACGGACTCTTCATTGTTTAAGTTTTCTGTTTCGTTAGTCGTTTCCACATGCCGATTACTTGAAGTTTGAAATAATCTTTCACGTAATCTGTCAGCGTTAACGCATCATTTTTATAATATAAAAGCACCTTAATCATATCCATCTCTGTTAGGTAATTCTGAATTTGCGGATGTAGTAATGGTACAAATGGCAGGCATCCGCTACATTGTCATCGGTTGGGTAAAACTTATATCTGTCGATACAGGCTTGTATCATTTCCGGCTTTTTTGCCCTGCCGTTACCGGTTGCCCATTTCTTAAGTGTAGCCACATTAACATAATAAGGTTCCGGCAAGGATAGCTCGTCACAGACCAGAAGTAATAAACCATGAAACTGACTTAGTTTTCTCATATCCGTGAAATAGTTATTTACATTCACTTCTTCGGCAACTATCTGTTTGATATTATTCTCTTTTATAAATGACAACAGGGTATCGTGAAATGACTGATGTTGTTTATTTTCATTTCTCTTTTTGGATTCTGTAAAATTCCATGTCCCAAATCCATGCGTAGAATAATATCCTGTATGGGTTGCTATGTCCAAACTGAGTATCTCGGATTTATTCAGAACTGGTTCACTCACTGATTCTCGACTCGCCATTTTCTTTTATGATTTTAATTGTGTGAGGGTACGATTCTGCAATATTCCCGTGACTTACTATCAGGGCAGTGATACAAAGGCCGTTTAGAGCAGCGAACATATAAGAAAGCCCGTCTTCATCGACTGCCTCCAAAATTTCATCAAGAACCAACAGGTCTAATCCTTTTTCCGCATCACAATTTGAATTGATCAGCTTCTGCATGGCCAGAATAGTAGCCAGATTTACCCTTGCAGATTCACCCGCACTAAACTTTCCAAACGAACCGCAATCCATACCGCCTCTTACAAGTGACACCGATATTTTTTCGCGTACCTTTCCCGTTTTCAGCACCGTATACCCCGAAAACTTAATGCGGATGTCGCTGCCGATAGACTCCAGAAACTCATTCGTTATTTTACTGAGGGCTTCAATCTTGGTATTAGCCAAATACGTCTTAAATTCAACAAAATTTTGTTCCTGAGTTTCCAGTGTCTTTAGCTCCAGTTCCACCTTCGCTTTCTTCGCCAATACTTCCGATGACTTATGCCTGTATTCATTTAAAGAAGCTTTCAGGGATGTAAGAATTTCAGAACCTGTATTCGCATTGATTTCTTTGATCATATTCTCCAGTGTGTCGATGTAACTTTCTGCTGCTTTTACCTCCTCATGTACGCCATTGATTTTACGGTCTATCGATTTATAAGCTTCATCGATCAGTTCAAAGGCTTCATCAAATACCTTTCTTAAGATGCTGTCTATTTCCTGATGCAGTGTATTAATGGTATCTGCTATACGGCTTTGGTTCCTTCGTGCTCCTTCCATTTCAAAAGAAGCTATATTTACATTTTCGACTGCCGTACCAATTCTTCCAGTCCATGCGGATTTTTGAGACGAAAGTTCCCGTTTCCCGCTTTGTACCTGACTCTGGTCTTGCTCTATCTTATCGATTAAGCCAGAAGTTTCATTTATACATGACGAAAGTGTGATAAACTCATGTTGTTTCATTTGTACTTCACTCTTTCCTTTTTCCACATCAAAACTTTGGTCTGATACAATAAACTCAAATCCACAGGACGGACAGCTAATAATACCTGCCAGTTTGTTACTCAGGCTCTCGATGGCAACCGATAAGGCCTTACGTGTTTTCTTAAGGTTCTCGATTTCTTTGTTTACCCTTATGTACTCATCGTTCAAACGCCTTAATTCTCCCTCGTAAATTTCCGCTTTGTCCAGACTCGATTTTGTAAATGCTTCGAATTCTTTATACAATTCATTATAGATGACTGTAATTTCGTTTACCTTCTTTTCTGCCAGTTCAAACGCCGTATCCCATTTCGCTAACTCTTCTTCTGCCTGATGAATCCTGTCTTTTTTGGCTTTGATTACCGAATCCCAGTCAGTCATTTTATCAGGTGCGACAAGTGGCAGGTACTTATTAATGCCCGACAAATAATCTTCGAGTGTAAAATCTCCGTTCTCCAATTGCTGAATCTGTGAATCCACTTCTTTGATTTTAATCAGTTCCGTATCGAGCAGTCCCAGTTCATCTGCCTTTTGACGGATAATGCTGCGTTTCTCAACTATGGATTCTTCCAGCCCTGCGATCTTCTCTACCTTCGATTTAGCCCCTTGTTCAGTACTGTTTTCTTCCTTTTCGATCTGCTCGGTCAGCATAGCTATTCGCCCCTCAATCCCTGCAAATTCCAAATCAGTCTGTTTCATCAGTTCCAGAACCGGAGCTTTATCACTCAGGATTTCCTCGATAGCTTTGTCAACAAGGTTGCCGTTACTGAAGCGGTTGATAATTTCCTTTTTGTCTTTGTCGGAGCAGGAAAGAAAATCCTGATACTTGTGTTTTGACAGGATGAAATTGTTGTATAATTCATCTTTTGTCAGGCCAAGCATCTCAAGGATATATTTGTTATAGGCATCCACACTGTGTTGAACCGCTTCATCCGGGTCAAATTCTTTGTCCCTTGTAATGTAACAGGCTACCTCTGCCGAACCTTTGCGGTACAGCTTGCGTTCAATGGTGAACACCTCGTTATTGCTGTCATTGCCGAATTGCAGCTCAATCAGGCATTCATCCGAATTATCATTGATAATCTCTTCGTTCTTGATCTTACGAAGCGGGCTTCCTGTAATTCCGATAGCAATACATTCTATCAATGCCGATTTACCCGAACCGTTACTTCTCTGGCTCTCGTTGTCTTTATTATCCCCAAAGATTAAGGTAGTTACTCCCTGTTCCAGATGGTAATGGAGTTCGCGGAATGCACAGACATTCTGTGCGTATATCTCAATTAATTTCCACATTAGTTCTTGATTTTTGATAGGTAGGTTATGCCGAGCGATACATTATCGATGTCTTTCAGCCGGCAGAATTCCTGATAGTTTACTTGGATGTTATGAAAGTCGAACTTTTCAAACAGGCTGCCTGATTGGGTCTCTGAGATTTCCGGCTCATCGGTGATAACTTCGACTTTTGTCGCTCCTGCATTTAGAAGGATATTTTTATCGATCCCCGGTGCTTTAGCCGTTGAAGCATGTACACGGACTTTCACTTTGTACCTGCCGTCCGCTTTTATTTCTTCCAGCAGGTCGGACAAATGAATATCCACTTTATCCGCATCGGTGTCGATTACCCTGTATCGTGTATTGACCTGATTTTTGATAAATTCGTATGAACCGTCATTGTATAGGACCGTATATCCTTTTTCTTCGTCTTCACCGAAGTTGTGTTGCCGGGAGCTTCCGATATAGTCTATTTCCGTTCCCTTGACAGTACACCTGTTATGGTAATGCCCTACGAATATTTTATCGAAGACTGAGAACATCGATGCAGGTAATTCATTGTCCGAAGTATGTAATAAGGCTCCGTTTATACCCTCATGGATATATAAGTAGTTCTTTCGCCCTTTTACCAGTTCATGCTGAATTACATCATCCAGTTTGTCCTTAAAGGTTCCGTTTTCGGGGAAATAAGGGATAATATGAAGCGCATAATCCCAATCAGGCTTGCATACACTCATAGATTCATCGACGAGCATTACATTGTCGTGCTGACTGAATACATGGCAGTAACCGCGGTTGGACTCCTGATTTACCTTATCGTGATTTCCGTTGGCCAGAATCACTTGTATACCCTGTCGGTCTGCATCTATCAAAGCATCATGTACCGCCAGTAATACATCTAATGTCTGGGCAGCACGTGACTGAAACAGGTCACCGCCTACGGCAATCAGTTCTATATCCAGCTTTTTACAGACGGACAGAGCCTCATTCCAGTTAGCCGTAAAATCAGGCAGGTTGTCTTTGGAAACATGTATATCGTTGATTAATAAAACGCAAGGGAAGATTGTCTTAAACATATATGTATAAGATTAGAAGAAGAAGCAATAGATAAACTATATGCTTCTTCCCGATGAATAAATTAATTAGGTATGTTTGATTTACCTTCTTCTGCGGTTCCTTTCGGTGGGTACCTCAGAGGTGTTTTCGGGTCCTTGTGGTTCATCTTCCCCCGAAGGTTCAGGTTCTTGAGGCAGTTCGTCCTCTTCTTTGTCCGTACCGCTTTGAATCACTTCTTCGATTAAGTCCAGTAAATCCGCATTGGTTGTAGACCGTGTCACACGGATAGTTAGATTTTCCTGTTCGATATAGGTACGGATAAGTGAACGCAGTTCCTGACCCTCTTCCGTTTTATCGCCCAAAGATTTATCCTGTAACTCATCAAATCGGTTAATCAGTGTGTCTAAGGTGATACCTATCGATGCATTGTCTTTCGAGTCTTTGGTACGTTTGTCAAAAGAAAAAGCACTTGTATCCTCTTTGGGAAGTTCTTCCCGCAATTTCTCAATCGCCTCTTTCATTTCGGCGGTTTCCATAATCGACAGTCCGTATTTCACATCACACTGTTTCAGGTATTCTAGCGTGGCTTCAAACTGGTAACGTGAGTAGCGGTAAATAATCTCCGGTATACGCGGAGCAGCCATCAAAGCGGTTAGTTCTTCCTTAGATAGTGCATCTGTGTCCGATTCATTGTCGATACTTGTAACGTATTCCGTTTTCGAGCCGTTTTTCTTCTTCTCGATCTCCACCGGATAGGCATTGTAGACGGATGAAATGGGACAAGGGAAGCCGGGATTCTTTGCCAGTTTCTTTTGCCATAGTTTGAATTTACGTTCATCCAGATCTTTAAACTGCGAATGGCTGAGAGTCAGTAGTTGCAGCCCCTTCGCACGTTCGTTCATATCGTATACGTACAGAGCATGACCATAACCGAACTTCAACCCACCACCATATGAGCCGCCGGCAATCTTCTCGGCCAGCTTTTCATCATCCTTTTCTTTAGCTGCATCGACCGCCAGTTTACGGTATGTGTCGATGATATCTACCGAGTATTCTGCATCGGTAGCACGTGGTACGGTTACATACATAAAACTCTGTTTGGTTCCTGTAGTCGGTTTCTCAATCTCCAGTAACAGTTGGCGTACAGGAAACTCATAACTCCTGCGACCAGCCGAGCCGTCTGCGTTGGGTGCTACAGGCAGGACACGAAGACGGTATACGCCCAGCTTGTCCATCCTGAAAAACTCCGTCTTTGTAAATGATTTGTTTTCTTCGAGCGCACGTTGCTGTGCCTCTGAGTACGATTCCTGATTAGACAGGAATAAGTCTTCTACCGACATCTGCATGTCTTTCTCTTCTAAATTCTCTTCTTGCATAAAATGAATAATGCGATAGTGATAAATGCCGGGAAACTAAAGCAGCGATAATCGGGTTCGGATACCACCGATATCTTCAGTTTGACAATCTTGGGAGCAGATCAAAGGCCGGAACCTTTGAGTGTATCACTCGCTACATGTCTCTAAGAAATAGAGACTCAGGTTGAAAAGTAAAACCCCTCTTTTTTACGGAGGGGTAACAAATATATACGCTATTTTTTATTGTAGCAAAACTTCGCAAAAGAGTTTTTCATCAACTATTTTAAGAGATTGGATATCAAACAGAATGAATTACCTATTTAATGTATAAATAAAAACGGCTACCAATTGGTAGCCGTCTCAAATCATTTTTCATTCTTTATTTTTTCCATAAATATTTTCCTGTCATTTTTATTACACCAGAACCATTTTTCTTTTAATATCCAAGCCTTTTGATAAGGAGGTATAGGCGTTGGCGTAAAAATAATAGTTCTTTCACCTTTAGATTTTGACATTTCTTCCTCCAGTTTTTGCTTTTCTGCTTCATCTTCCCCAATTCGTATTCTACCAAGATATGAAATAGTATTGCGGTCTATAATTCTGAACCAAGTCTCAAAAGCACCGTTAAAAGCTGATAATGGGGCTGTATTTTCCATACTTTGAGTTTTTATAATATCTCCCTCTATTTTATAATTACCCCATGCCTCCCAACGATAAAAATCTCTGAGCTCATTTTTAGTGCGATTATCCATTGCTTTTTGTAAAGCAAGAACATGATCGTAATTTACACGATCATTTATATCTTGTTCAGGATCACTCCATATTATTGAACTACGGGCATATAAACCATTTTCATAAAAGAAATGCCCCCCATAGAATCCTTCAATATTTATTCGCTCGCTTATTTTGGTGTCTTTATTTTCAAAACATCTAAAAGCGTTCTTTATACTTTTAGGAGGTCCTGCGAATAATAAATGACTACAAAAGGTCGCTAAGACAAGAATAATAAATTTAATATGCTTTTTCATATTACCAAATTTATAAGCGATTAAATATAGAAATAAACTATTGAATTAATACCCCCATAGTGAAAAAGGTTGTTGATTTCCATAATAAAAATAGGCTCCTTTATTACTGCTTACACCTTCACTATTTTTATAGTGGTCTACATAATAATTCTGATAACCGAAAGGAAGATAAAAGAAACCTTCACGATGCACCTTATTTTGAGTCATTTCTTGCACCATTGAATCATTAAATCCCATGCGATATACATTATTTCCCTGACGAATTCCAATACAGTGGGTTTGAAAATCAAAATGGCTGCCAAATGGTAGCCATTTCAATTCACCTTTCAGTATTTTTCTTTTTCAAAAATGTTTTCCTGTCATTCTCATTACACCAGAACCAATTCTCTTTGAGAATCCAAGCATTAAGATAATTAGGTAATTTATCAGGAACAAATACAATTAAAGTTTTCATACGTTCCTCGTGAACTTTTTTATGTAAAGCTAAGTTGTTTTTATCTTCTGTGTTTGTAGATAAAGCATCAATTTTTACGATTTTTATTGTTGTTCTATTAATTACTTTATACCAGATTTCTGTACCTTTCCATTTAGATAGTTCACCTTTAGATGGTTTATAAATAAATTGTGTTTTAATTATATCTCCATCAATAGAATATCTACCCCATTGTCCATCATAAAAAGATTTGGCCTCTTCACTGTTTTCATTCAACAAAGCTGCTTTAAGGCAAAAAAAATCGTATTTGAACAGCCCGTTTTTATAAAAAATAATACTAATAAATCCGCTATCGGCATATAGCCCTATGGAATCCTTATTAAGGAAGGAGCCGACAACGTTTGATCGTTTCAAAAGAATTCTTTCTTTATAGTATCCTTCTATATTTATTAAATTCTCTATATCAGTATCTTTGTTATCAAAGCAAAATGTAAACGCATCAATAATTTTCTTGGGGGGACCTGCAAAAACACTCTCACCAATCATTAACAAAACTAGAAATGAAAATATTGAAGTAAGCATAATCATTTTTTTCATAGAAAATGTTTTTGGTTAATATCCCCACAAAGAATATGGTTGTAGATTGCCGTAGTAAAAATACACACCTTTTTGGAAATTACCGTAGTTTACATAATAATTTTGATATCCAAAATCCCCCGGCAGAAGTTTACTAATTCCAGGGAGTAACGTATGAAAGAAACCCTCCCTGTGAACTTTATTTTGTGTCATATCCTGAACCTTCGGATGACTAAATCCCATTCGATACACATTATTACCTTGCTTAATACCAACATAAAATGGACTTGAATACACTTGGCCGTTTTTCCAAGAACTTTTACCATTTTTGTTCAGATCTCCACTCAAGCTAGAACGTCCGTCCGAATAACCATTCTCTGTATTATCTACTCCCAAACCTTCAGTGTCCGGGTCATTAGTATTAAGAGTTGTTCCAAAAACAAAATATTTTCCTAAACCTACTTCTACAGCATTGGTTCGCCAACGATCATGTCTGTCGCCTAATACATCATTTTCGATTCGAAATGAAAATCCTCCGGCAACTAAAACGACTCCACCTACAATTTGTTTGTTCGGGATTCCGTCTAGTCCTACTCCATTTCCATAATGAGTCCGGTAGTAACTTAATCCCACATCGCCACTCTTAGCACCTATGCCGTATGAAAAATGATTCGGTCCTACGCCTAAACCGACACCATAACTCTTATTACCATTTTTATAAGTAGCTCCATAGTTAAACCCACCACCTACACCTTTAGGTCCCAGTCCAATTGAAGGAGATATCGACAATCCAAAATTATTAGTTATAGGCATATTAAAAGAAGGTAATACCATACTGGTCGCTGTATTTATAGCCATATTGCTCACGTATTGCCCAACACCCATACTTACACCTAATGTATTAAATCCAAGCCAAGCTGAACCGGCCATGGTTAAACCACTTACTACGGCTTTACCGCCCCAGTTACCTTCAGAAATACCATGAGAGAGATATCCCATCACAAAACCTGCGGCAGCTACAAATAGATCATCTATTCCAAACCATTCACCATTTGGATCTGTATATTTTAACGGATTATTTAAACAATATGCATACCTGTTATAACTCAACCAATTTTCGGGGGCTTGGATATGAGGATCAGGACTTAAAAACATAGCTACAAGAGGATTGTAAACCCGCCCGTTCATATTAATTAGCTTAAACTCGTGCAGATGCTCATGCATTGTAAATCCACGATTGACAATGAAAGCAGTGCGGGTATCTTCTAATGACCAATTATCAGGATTTTGTTTATTTCCCCATGGGTTGTAGCTGTATTTTTCTTTAACATTACCATTTGCGTCAGTCAGAGCAATTAAAGAACCAAGATTATCGGTGTATGCATAATAAAGCGTATTAACACTGCCATTTTGAATGTATATGGCTGCTAAACCGTTTCCTCCTGCCAAATAATGAATCTTTTTAGTTACACCATTAATAATTTCTTCCTCATAATTACCCACGTAATATCTAAGAGTAGCTACGCCTCCATTTTTTTGTAATGTTGATTTACGCTTCTCTTCATCCGTATTATATGAAATATTTAATAAATTACCACCTTCGCTTATAATGGATATTTTTTTGAAATCTGTATATGCTATCGTCTGATCACTGTCGGGAATAATATCTGAATTACCGCCAATTGATGTAAGAGCATGAACCGGTGCTCCATTTTCGCCGTAATTCATAGCATATTGCAAGTCACTTTTAGAAATTATTGTTCCGGTGGTGGGCTCATATTTCATGGTATTTATTTTAGTAATCACACCGCTTTTTGAAATATTCCAACTGGTTAAACGATTCATTGTATCATAGTTAAACACCTCTTTTTGTGCGGTTAATACATCCTGTCGTTCAGTCAGATTTCCTTTAGCGTTATAAATATAAGTCATATTCATAACTCCCGGTGTAAGTATGGACTTTGTAAAGTTCCTATTGTCATATGCATATGTAGTCGTCTTATTTCCTTTGGTTATACTCAGTAACTGGCCCTTTGCATTACTTTCATTAGCTTGCCATATCAAAGCATTATTATTATCTTTTATATTTACCAGATATCCATTTGCGTCATATCCATTAATAATATAAAATCCTGAAGGGTAGATTTCTTTACTAATCCTTCCATAAGTATCGTAAACTGTCTCTGTCAGAAAAATCTTTTCAAAACCTACTTTCTCCGTCTTTTTTATGATCCTGTTAAGATTATCGTATTCTATTATTTGAGTATGAACGTTTGGAATTGATATCTCAATAGCCCGAGAGCGTGAATCATACTTAAAGGTGTATAATATAATTGAAAAGTAGTCCACTTAGTAATTGAAAAGTATACCACTAAGTGTCTCGGATGAGATTGGCTAAAGATATTTATTCTTCATCAGGTTGTAACATTTTTTTAGTTTCTTTAACTC
>NZ_JAAKEL010000030.1 GCF_011039205.1 Dysgonomonas sp. ZJ279 | reverse complement strand
AAAGAACGAATGCCTGGATGGATTCATACAGGACATTGCTTAATCGCTTTGAAACAACAGTGTCGAGTTGGAAGGCTTTCAATTATATCGCTTTTATAACGATATTTTTAAAGAAAATTTACAAAAATAAAAAGTCTAGATGACTTCTTAATTATCTTTGCATCATTATTTGATTATGTATGGAAAAATTGACAATTATAAAAGTTGGTGGCAAGATTGTTGAAGAAGCAGACTCGCTGAAACAATTATTGAAAGACTTCTCACAAATAGAAGGCTATACACTCTTGGTGCATGGTGGTGGCCGTTCGGCTACAAAGTTAGCTGAGCGTTTAGGTATCGAAAGCCACATGGTGAATGGGCGGCGCATAACAGATGAGGAGACTTTGAAGGTAGTGACAATGGTCTATGGCGGGCTGGTAAATAAAAATATAGTTGCAGGATTGCAAGCTCAAGGTGTGAACGCTTTAGGTTTGACGGGAGCTGATATGAATCTTATTCGTTCCGAAAAGCGCCCTGTGAAAGATGTTGACTACGGATTTGTTGGTGATGTGAAAGAAGTGAATGTCGATTTCCTCGTATCTCTTATATCTCAAGGCGTTGTACCCGTATTAGCTCCACTCACACACGACAAAGAAGGGCATATGCTTAATACCAATGCCGATACGATAGCCGGAGAAACAGCAAAAGCGCTTGCCAAATCGTTTGATGTAAGTCTGGTTTATTGCTTTGAAAAAAGAGGTGTGCTGATGGATGAGAATGACGATAATAGTGTTATTCCTCGTTTAAATAAAGCAGATTTTGAACGATTGGTTAAAGAAAAAGTTATTCAAGGCGGAATGATTCCGAAACTGGAAAACTCTTTTGCTTCGATAGAAGCCGGTGTGAAAGAAGTTATAATCACTAGTGCATCAGAGATAGGACAAAACTTGGGTACGGTTGTCGTGTAAGGTTATCTGAATAATGATATAATAACAAAGAAGGTTACAGAATTAATTCTGTAACCTTCTTTGTTTTAAGCCTCTTCTCAATTTTATTATTTGAGAAGCAATGCTTTAAATTCTTCAAAAGTCTTATCTATTGAAATACTTTTCTTTTCGCCTTTCATGAAAGCTTTTAGCTTTTCGGGAATTTCTACGGATTGATCTATAATAGATTCAACTGTTTCCAGAAATTTAGCAGGATGAGCTGTCTCTAAGAATACACCCGTTTCATTTTCTTTTAAGCCATCTATCAGAGCCTGATAGCCACATGCTCCATGTGGGTCTAGCAGATAACCTGTTTTCTCGTAGGTTGCTTTCAGTGTCTTTCTGATATCTTCGTCAGTATAACTATAGCCTGTAATATCCGATGTTATGGCATTATGAGAATGATTGTATAAATCTAATACCCGTGCAAAATTGCTCGGATCACCTACATCCATTGCATTAGCTATGGTCTGAGTAGATGGGCGTGGCGTATAAACACCTGTGTTTAAATATTGCAGGAAGATATCATTCTTATTATTAGCGGCTATAAATCGTTTGATAGGTAGTCCCATTTTCTTAGCGATAAGTCCGGCTGTTATATTTCCGAAGTTTCCGCTTGGAACACAAAATACGACATCTTTAGCCTTGCCTTGTTTCTTCAATTGTGCGTAGGCATTAAAATAATAGAATGCTTGTGGCAGGAATCGAGCAACATTAATGGAGTTAGCAGAAGTAAGATTCAATTTTTTGTTTAATTCATCATCCAGAAATGCAGTTTTAACCATAGCCTGACAATCGTCGAACGTGCCATCTACCTCGATTGCTGTAATGTTCTGCCCTAGTGTTGTAAATTGACATTCCTGAATATGGCTTACTTTCCCTTTCGGATAAAGTACATATACATGGATTCCTTCTACTCCAAGAAAACCGTTGGCAACAGCGCTTCCGGTATCGCCCGAAGTGGCAACAAGCACCTTCACATCCTTTTGACCTTGCTTCTGAATGAAGTACCCAAGCAAACGAGCCATGAAACGTCCGCCGACATCTTTGAAGGCGAGGGTAGGACCATGATAAAGTTCTAAGCTATAAATATTATCATTTACATGTACCAATGGTGTTTCGAAGTTGAGCGTATCGTATACGATTTTTTTGAGCGTGTCAGCTTCAATGTCTTCGCCAAAGAAAGCATCTGCAACTGTATAAGCAATATCCTGAAAGCTTAATTTGTCAATATTCTCGTAGAATGATTGAGGTAGTACTTTTATTTTTTCCGGCATAAATAGACCTTTGTCCGGTGCCAATCCCTTCACTACAGCCTCTTGAAGATTGACTTCAGATGCCTGTTTGTTGGTGCTGTAATATTTCATAAATATGTTTCTGTATTAGTGAGTAATATTACTTACTCATTCCTCTCGATTTATCCCCTAGGTATCCGCCATGATGACGTTTAGCATATTCTTGAGGAGTGAATCCTATTTCTTGCATAGTTCCTACAACCAGTATATCACCAATAGTAGTCATTACTGTAGTCGATGTTGTTGGCGTAAGACCAAGTGAGCATACCTCCTCCGGTTTTCCTGTGGGTAGGCATACATCAGCCTTTTGGGCCAAAGGACTTTCAGGATCACTTGTTATTACGATAAATTTAATACCTGTGATCAGGTTTTTACCTAAATCGATAAGCTCTATAATTTCCCTTGTTTTTCCGGAGTTGGAAAGAACAAGCATAATGTCATTTTCCTGCAATATGCCAAGATCGCCATGCTGAGCTTCGCTTGGGTGCAGAAAAATGGATGGTGTACCTGTCGAACTGAATGTTGTCGCTATATTCTGTGCAATCTGTCCGGCTTTCCCCATACCACTGGTTACAAGTTTACCTTTCTTTCGGTTTACCTGTTCCACTATCAGATCGATAGCATGCGAATAAGCATCGGAGATAGGAATGTTACGTATCGCCGATGCTTCATGTTCAAGGATAGAACGTATGTCGTCTCTATTCATTTGTAGCTTTCAATTATTGGAATGAGGTTTAGTTTGTTTTATACTTGAATTGTATTTTGGCCAAATCTTCATTCGCTTTTTCTATCTTACTTTTAAGATTTTCTTTATAAATTATCAATTTATCGTGTAACGCTGCATCACCTGTTGCTATCATTTGCAATGCAAGTATCGCAGCGTTGAGCGAGCCATTAATCCCCACTGTAGCCACAGGTATCCCCGGAGGCATTTGTACGATAGCTAGTAAGGCGTCCATACCATCGAGCGATGCATCGATAGGCACTCCGATCACAGGGATTGAGGTCATAGATGCAATAACACCCGGAAGGTGTGCTGCCATTCCCGCTGCCGCAATGATTACTTTTATACCTCTGTCTTTAGCTCCCTTGGTAAATGCTTCCACACGTTCAGGTGTGCGATGTGCAGACAAAGCATGTATTTCGAATGGAATTTCCATTTCATCGAAAAACTTCGCCGCCTTTTCCATAACCGGAAGGTCCGAAGTGCTTCCCATTATGATACTTACAACCGGTTTCATATATTATTTTCCTATTAAGTTTTTGTAATCTGCTGCCGATAGTAGGCTGTCTACTTCTGCTGCATTAGTTAGCTCTATTTTTATAATCCATCCTTTTCCGTAAGAATCCTCATTTACAAGTTCTGGCTTTTCTTCCAGTTCCGGATTTATTTCCAATACTTTTCCTCCTGCGGGCATAAGAAGATCTGAAACAGTTTTCACAGCTTCGATACTTCCAAATACATCATCTTTAGCAAATGTTTCACCTTCTGATGTTACATCTACATAAACGATTTCACCTAATTCGCTTTGAGCGAAACTTGTAATACCAACAAACGCAGTGTTGCCTTCTACACGAATCCACTCGTGATCTTTAGAATACTTAAGATTTTCAGGAAAATTCATATCTTTATTATTTTAGTTAATTAAAAAATATATTTCAAATTAGCACCGAACCAAACGCATGTATATGAGATAACTAAGCCTAAACAGAATCCGGCATATACTTGTGCTGGTGTATGACGTTTCAATACTAGTCGTGATACACCCAAACACCCTGCTAAGATAAACAAAATGATTAATAAATTGGAAAGGTTTGGTCTGCTAAGGTTGACATTGTAGCAAACTGACAGGATGCTGCCGATCAATCCTCCGATGCCTAGCATGTGTGCACTTATCTTCCAGTATAAAGTAATTATTGCTCCCATCACCAATAAGATGAGCGGGGCAGCGAGAGTCGCTATAAACCAAGGGTATAAGCCGGCCCTAAAGAAATAGTAAAATAGTAGGGCATGAGATAAAATCGAAACCAAGAAGGGCAAGAGTCTGTCGTGTCTATCTCTAAGGTCATAGTCTTTAACAAGTCCTGCCTGCTTCATAAAGAAAATGCTAATAGCAGGAACAACACAAGATAATAGAAAGACAGGTAAGAGAAACTTGACCGATTGTCCGGCAAACAGAGCACCGAAACTAGTGCATAAAAACAGGAAACAAACCCCGTATGTCGCCATAAAAAGTGGATGGGCTATAATCGATATAGCTTGGGCTAATACTGGTTCTTTTTCTCTTCTCATATTTCTTTTCTTAATCGGGCGATAGGAATATTCATTTGTTCTCTGTATTTAGCTACCGTCCGTCGCGCTATAATGTATCCTTTTTCTTTTAAAATTTCTGATAATTTGTCATCGGTTACCGGTTTTTTCTTATCCTCGTTTTCGATGCATTCTTTCAATATCGATTTTACTTCCCGCGAAGATATCTCTTCTCCCGTATCTGTTTGCATCGATTCTGAAAAGAAATATTTAAGTGGGTAAATAGCAAAGTTAGTCTGTACATATTTACTGTTGCTTACCCGCGATATAGTAGAGATGTCATAACCTGTACGCTCTGCAACATCTTTCAGTATCATCGGTTTCAACTGAGCATCATCTCCTGTCAGAAAAAAGTCGTATTGCAAATCGATAATAGCCTGCATAGTTCGCTGCAAAGTTTCTTGTCGTTGTTTAATCGCTTCAATAAACCAGCGTGCAGAGTCTAATTTTTGTTTAACGAAAAGAACCGCATTTTTAGTATCGGCGTTCATACTTTCTTTATTGTCAGAATAGCCCTTGAAAAGGTCAGAATATTCGCGGCTCACTCTAAGGTCGGGAACATTTCGGTTATTGAGACTAAGAAATAACTCTCCATTATATACTTCTACAATAAAATCGGGAACAATAGTACTTAAAGTCGTAGCCAGAGAATCGTCCCAGTTATTTCCCGGTTTAGGATTTAATGTTGTGATTTCTTGAATAACTTCTTTTAGAATATTATTGTCTATCGAAAGTTGCTTCATTATTTTGTCGTAATGTCTTTTCGAAAACTCGTCAAAATAATCTGAGATAACGGCTGTTGCCAGTTTTACAGCTTTTGATTGTTTCTTTCTTTTCAATTGGAGTAAAAGACATTCTTGAAGATTACAGGCTGCAATACCAGTCGGTTCAAAATCCTGAATAATATCTAATATGCTTCTCAGCTTATCTATAGATACATCTATATTTTGTTGAAAAATAAGGTCGTCGGATATAGCAGATAACGAACGATCGAGATACCCGCTTTCGTCAATATTTCCTATAATATATTCGGCAATAGTATGATCCCGTTCGTTTAATTCACACTCGCCGAGTTGTTCTATCAAATGTTCATGGAGAGATGCTGCAACAGAGAACGGTATTTCATCTTGTCGGGCTGTAGATGATTGTTTGTTATTATCACGAAGGCGATAGTCGGGAATGTCTTCTTCGCTCAGATAATCCCCTAGGGTAATATCTTCCTGAGAAATATTAGTATCATCATCTTGATTAATATCACTGTCGAAATCTGAAGAATCATCGTTTATTTCAAGGCCTTCTTCCAATGCAGGGTTGTCTTCAAGTTCTTGTTTTACACGCTCTTCCAATTCAATAGTCGGCAGTTCGGTAAGCTTTATCACCTGCATTTGCAAAGGCGAAAGCTTCTGTTGTTGCTTAAGTTGTAACTGTTGTTTGAGAGCCATAACGAATATTGATAAATTCCTTGTTAGACAAAGATAATAATTGTTTTGGAAACTAGATTCTAATAAGAAAAGACTTAAGATTTTAAAACACTAAAAATAACTTTCCATTTTTCAATTTTCTGGATTAGTGGAGTTCCTGCATTTGCCGGACTAGGCGATGGGAGTGTTAAATATACTTTGTTGTTATCAAAACCAATGTGTTTTCTGTAGAATTCTTCAGCCTTTTTGCTCGTGAAAAATACGTGAGTTATATGCGGATATGAAGAAAAGAACAGCGTAAAATTATTTGGTTGTCCATTCTTTATACTAGTATCAGCACTGCCTTGTCCTTCGCATGAGCATAGTACATCCCACAATGCGATCCTATTCTCGATAAGTAATGCGACTCTTTCTTTATAGTCTATGGAGAATGGTTGAGCAAATAAAGTAAATAGTATTTTCCAGAACTGATTGCTTTTATGCCCGTAGTACTCCTGTTTACGCAACGATTCTTCACTAGGCATTGTACCCAAAAGTAATATTTGTGAATTACTGTCAACTATCGGAGGGAAAGCAATCTTTCTCATCGGAATAAAGCCTTATCTCACACCATGCATTAGCTTGAGTACAAATTTGTTTAGGCAGATTAGTAATAATCCGCATATAATAACAAATATAGATATATACAGAAATATTTTACCAGCACCTAAAACTTCCACCGACGATGCTAAGAATCCACCTAATATATTTGCTACAAAAGATGATAGTGTCCATACAGCCATCAATAACGAGGCTAATTTAGGAGGAGACAACTTCGTCACTACGGATAATCCGACAGGAGATAGGCATAATTCACCCATTGTATGAACCATATAGGTCAGAATCAACCACCATAAACTAGCTTTTACTGTTACATCCTGAATATCTCCTCCACGTTGAGCAACTGCCCCCAACATGAAAAAGAAGCCAATGCCTAATATGACCATTCCGGAACCCATTTTTACTGGTGTCGGTATTCTTGCACCAACCTTACTACTCCAGAATAAAGCAAATAGAGGAGCCAAGCAAACAATAAAGAATGGATTTACTGATTGAAATATAGGAGTTGGTATTTCATATTGCCCATAAAATGGCAGGTACACAACACGATCAATATATCTGTCTGTATATAATGTTAGCGACGATCCAGCTTGTTCAAACCCAGCCCAAAAAAAGATTGCAAAAAATACGAATATAAAAATAGCGGTAATACGTTGTTTTTCAGCCTTTGTAAGTTTCCCCGTTCCATTGGCTTGACCTTCCTCCGCAGCTTGTTGGCTTCTTTTTTCTATTGCAACCTTTCCCCCTGCTGGTTCAATCCCAATAGTTCCTAAATATTTTTTCGATAAACTGCTAAATAATATTTGTCCAAGACACATGCCTATCGCTGCTGCCAAGAAGCCATATTTGTATCCATAAGTAATAATTGCCCCTGATGAATCGCGAGTTGCAAACAAATTATCAGAAATAATGGCAATAATAAATGGTGCAATTAGTGCGCCCAAATTTACCCCCATATAGAAAATAGAGAATGCTGAATCTCTCTTAGGATCGCCTTGTTTATAAAGACCTCCCACCATGGTTGATATATTGGGTTTAAAAAAACCATTACCTATTATAAGTAAAAATAAACCCGTAAATAATCCGATGTGAGTATTAAAGGCAAAAAGCATCAATTGTCCTGTCATCATAGTCATACCACCAATGGTAACAGCTTTTCTCTGTCCTAGATATTTATCAGCTAACCACCCACCAATGAGTGGAGTGAGATATACAAATCCTGTAAAGAAACCATAAATCAAACTAGCATCCTGTTTATCAATAGAAAGTCCTCCCTCCAAATAAGATTTGGTTAAGTATAAAACAAGTATAGCACGCATTCCATAATAAGAAAAGCGTTCCCACATCTCGGTAAAGAATAATAAGTATAATCCTTTTGGATGTCCTTTCTTTTTTGTGTCATTTCCCGAATCTAACGGGGTAGGCTGATTTAATTCAAGCTCTTCTACCATAGCGATTAGTTTATAACGGTTTTTATTTTACTTCTTGCATTAGTTTTCTGATTATCGGGGACAGAATAAATACTACTGCCGCCATGATGATTGCATATATTGCTAATTGATGATAGCCCTCGGTATATGCCATTAATCGTTCCATCTTGGTTGCTGCTGCACTAGGTAATGACATTCCTGCACCAATTAGTCCTGCCAGATATTGTCCGTAAGCACTAGCTAAGAACCATAATCCCATCATCATCCCTGCCAAGTGGTGAGGCGAAAGTTTTGTAATCATCGATAATCCTATCGGTGATAGGCATAACTCACCAAGAGTCATAACCAGATAAGCGGCGGCAAATATATTAAGGGAAGTCATTCCGTCACCGTCAGCGAATAATCTTTCGGTAAAAAATATGTAATATGCTCCAGCTAAGAATACAAAACCCATACCGAATTTTACGACAGTACTTGGTTCCAGTTTCCTTTTAGCTAAAGCTAGCCATATAAGTCCTATTATGGGGCTGAATATGATAACAAATAATGAGTTGGAGCTATTATTGACAATATTAGGATCTATAGAGAAGAATAGCAATTCGTGTTTGATATTGTCAGCAGCGAATAGCGATAGAGAACCACCTGCTTGCTCAAAAAATGCAAAGAATACGATAGAGAAGGAAATTAATATGAGAGCGGCAATCATCTTTTTGCGCGCCTTAGTATCTTTTATTTTGAAGAACTGATAGAAGAAATACAGTAAAGCTAAAGGGCCTATGATATACATAAACATATCGGTGTATTCTGTGTTCTTTATCATTAAGAATATGAGCGGAATTGTTATTAGAGCACCTATATATACTGCGATCTCTCTGACGGTTCTTTTAGATGCAGTTAAATGTTTAAGAGGGCTGTTTCCGATTGGTCCCAAGTGTTTTTTAGTAAAGGTGAAGATGATTAGTCCTAATAGCATTACACTAGCGGCCGCAATAAAAGCGTAACTCCATCCATGCTCTTTGCCTAGCCAAACGCATAATGCCCCGCCACACAGTGCTCCAATATTTATACCTGAATAGAACATGCTGAATCCTGCATCGCGTCGTGGATCGCCTTCAGCATATAGTTCACCTACCATAGACGATATATTGGGTTTGAAGAATCCGGTACCTATGATCGTTAATGCAATACCGAGGAAGAAGAAATCGTGAGGGGAGACGGCTATCAGCAAGTTGCCGAGTATCATCATTATGGCGCCGAAGGTAAGGGATTTTTTAAATCCTAATATTTTATCGGCAAAAATACCTCCGATAAATGTAAATGCATATACAAAAGCTTGTATGGCTCCGTATTTAAGATTTGCATCTACACGGGTCATGGTGTCTGCAAATTCGCTTACCATGAAAAGAACCAGTATTCCCCGCATCCCGTAGAAACAAAAGCGTTCCCACATTTCTACTGTAAATAAGTACCATAGTTGTTTGGGATATTTCCCTTTAAAATTGTGAATCTCTTCTAGCGTTAATTCTGTCTCAGGTTGTTGCGAGGATGCCATCTTTGATGCTTTAATTAAGTCATTATTAGGAGCCGGATGCATTATGCTGCTCTGTTAACGTGGCAAAAATATAGAAAATTAATTGAAATCACGATGATTATCCCGTTAAATCGGCTACGAGTTCGTCTTGACTTTCGACCACGGAGTCGCACAGAGTATCACGGAGTCAATAATTATTGCAAAACAGACTATTTTATCATCAAAATATGATTTATTTTAGTACGGAAACTTAAAACAACTCTGTGAAACTCCTTTTACTCTGTGGTTGAAAGAAAAGTTGAGACGACTTCTGTTTGAATAATGAAAGGTGAAGTCTTTTTATGAAATTTTTATATCAGTTTCGTGAGCTATAAATTTTTATTGCATGTATCTTTGTCAAAAGATTAACAGAATAGCGGATTATGACACTTAAAGGTAAACATATAGTACTTGGTATTACAGGTAGTATTGCTGCTTATAAAGCGGCCTCATTAACTCGTTTATTAATAAAAGCAGGTGCTGAGGTGCAAATCGTAATTACACCTGCCGGAAAAGAATTTATTACGCCTGTAACTCTTTCTGCGCTTACAGGAAAAGCGGTGGTAAGTGAGTTTTTTACTGCCAATGACGGTACATGGCATAGTCATGTCGATTTAGGACTTTGGGCAGATCTGATGATCATAGCCCCTGCTACAGCTTCTACTTTAGGTAAGATGGCTAATGGTATAGCCGACAATATGCTTATCACAACTTATCTTTCGATGAAAGCTCCTGTCGTTATAGCTCCTGCTATGGATTTGGATATGTTTGCTCACCCGTCTACTACCCGAAATATAGAAATCCTTCGTTCGTATGGGAATATTATTATAGAACCAGCTGCCGGAGAATTGGCCAGTCACCTTATAGGTAAAGGTCGAATGGAAGAACCTGAAAAAATAACCGCATTCGTTGAAGAATTTTTTGAAAAACAAGAATCTCTTTCAAAAAAAAAAATACTGATAACGGCTGGACCAACTTATGAAAAGCTGGATCCTGTTCGTTTTATAGGAAATTATTCATCGGGTAAAATGGGTTTCGCATTAGCCGAAGAATGTGCTGGTCGTGGTGCTGAGGTAATACTTGTTGCCGGTCCGGTATCTTTAAAAACCGATCATCCTAATATTACCAGAGTAAATGTTGAGTCTGCAGAAGAAATGTATAATGCTTCTGTAAATGTATTTCCTAATATGGATGCCGCCATACTCTGTGCTGCAGTGGCAGATTACAGACCCAAAGAGCAGGCTTCGGAGAAAATGAAACGTAATGGCGAGGAACTTAACCTTCTACTTGTTCCCAATAAAGATATTGCTGCCTCTCTGGGTGAAATGAAGAAAGACGGTCAGCGATTGATCGGGTTTGCTTTAGAGACTAAAGATGAAACACAAAACGCACTGAAAAAAATAGAGAAGAAGAATCTCGATTTTATTGTACTTAATTCTCTAAATGATTCTGGTGCTGGTTTTCAATATGATACAAATAAGATATCTATTCTGAGTAGAAATGGCGATCGGAAAGATTTTGGTTTAAAATCGAAAAAAGAAGTCGCATCTGATATTATCACAGAAACTTTAGCTTAACTTGCAATGTAAACTATTTTATAGTCTGTAACTGCTTTATAAACAAATAGCAGCTCCGAATTGTTGAATGAAAGACATTACAAGGATACAAAAGCTGATGAATAATAAAGCGAAGAAAATACTTACATATGTTTTTCTCTCATTTGTAGCACTTATTATTATAGGTTTTGCTGCCAACTGGTACTTGACACAACGTCTCGAATCATATCTGAATGAAAAATTAAGTGAAGCAGTATCTGATGCTACCGATGGTTTTTACAAAATTTCTTTTGATAGTTTATCCGTTGGCCTTTTCAATGGCGAATTATCCATCCGCAATATAGAAGTTATCCCAGACTCACTTATTTTTGACGAATGGGCGGCTAAAGATAGTTTACCTAATACATACTTTAAGATACATGTAAAATCAATTGAGTTTAAGGGGGTAAATCTGACTTGGAGATTTAATTACCAAAAGCTAAATTTTGATTTATTTGAAATACAGTCTCCCAATGTAGAAGTTTTTGATGCATATAGTTCCGATCGTTTCAAGAAGAAAATTAAATATGTAGAATCGAAGACCTTGTACGAGATGGCATCCCCTTATTTTGATGCGATAAGTGTCAAAAAGATGAATATGGAGAATGCCAGTGTAAGTTATATCATCGAAGACCCTATTGCTCCATCTATTTATGCCCTCAGCGGAATAAATTTCTATGCGTATCAATTTCGATTGGATGAAAATTCTTCAAAGAATGGTAAGTTGCTTTATTTCGACGATTTTGAATTTTCGGTAGAAAAACCACAGGTTATATTAAATACGAGCCAACTCCTACTCACGGCGGATACTATACGCCTAAATACAATCGATTCTATTATTCAGATAAAAAATGTAAGTCTGGAACCCCGCGATACTTTATGGCAAGAGATACATCAGATGCCCGATACGTATATAGATGCTAAGTTGAAAGCTGTGGATATGAAAGGTGCTAAATTTAGCCGTATAGAAGGTTTAAATTATTTTGATGCCCGAACTTTCGATATTATTGCTTCTGATATAGAGTATTTTACGACTAAAATAGATTCGGCAGCACCGAGTAAAAAACAAAAATCAGATACTATAATACAATCCTTATCGCTTCATCGAATTATTTCACCGATTTTACATAGCGTAGCTATACAGAATATCGGAATAGAACGAGCTAAGTTTAAATATACGCAAACAGCAGGTGATTTTAAGAACATATATACACTTGAGGAACTCAATATTCATGCTGGTAATTTCCTTATCGATTCGCTGGCAGATGTGAGGAACAGGTATTGGCATTCCGAGAATTTTTCCTTAGATGCCAGAGGAATAAACGGAGCTTTGACCGATAAAAATCATAATATAAGTATTGCCCATATAAATCTGGATGCAATGCAGCGGTTTTTGCGTGTAGAAGATATAAAAGTGTCTCCGATCTCTACCCATACCCGACAGGATTATATGTCCGGTTCTATAAAACTGATAGCTCTCGAAGAACTTGTCGTAGACAAGGGTATAGAAGCGGATGTTTTAAAAATAAGCAACCCGTATATTAACTATTTTAAGGTAAAGAGACCCAAAACAGAATCTTCTAAACCAGATCTATCGGATGATAAGAATAATGTCTTCGATCTTATTTCACCCTTTCTAAACTTCTTTTCTATTAAGAGGATTAGCCTCCTAAATGCTGATCTGGCATACAATGACAAAATCACAGGGGCTAACTATCGGTTGAGAAATCTAAATGCGTTTGTGACCAACTTTCTTATAAATGACGATACGCGTAAAGCGTCGAGTTCCCTTTTTACGTATGATGGTTTTGGCTTAAGTTTTAGAAATTTTGATAATTATTTGCCGGGAAAAGATTATCGCTTACAAATAGCAAGAGGCGGTTTTTCAACTATGGGTGATGGATTGCGTTTGCAAAATGTAAAAATAATACCTCAAGATCAACTTAAAAATAAGCATAGCGGAACATATCTAAGTTTCGAAACACCTTTGATAGAAGGAAAGGGAGGTATATATAATCCCAAAACAAAATCGATTGATATTACTTCGTTTAATTTGCATTCACCTAAAGTCGATATTGTTAAGATTGCTGCCGGTGAAGCAAAGGCTGGTAATAAAGCTTCGCCTAATGATATAAGCTCTTTCCTGAAAAACTTAAATATAGGGAATCTGAATTTAAATGATGCTGATATTAGTTATCTGGATCGATCATCGAAAGATAGTTTGACTTTACAGTTTAATAGTTTATTATTAAAAACGATAGTTTGGAGTGGGAATGACAAGAGTAATATTGGTGAAATTTTACTGGATGCACCCCGGATCATTTATTCGAAGTACAATTCATCGAAGAAAGCCGATAGTGGAAATAAGGCAACAGATATGAGTGATATTTCCGCCTTATTAGGTAGTGTTATTGGTATCGGTAAATTTGACATTACAGATATTGATTTTAGCCTTACACAGCCTGATGTTCTGGTAGGTATGAAGTCGGAACAAATAGCGATCGGTACAATGCAATGGTCACCTAAGGGAAATAATTCGTCGTTTGTTTTGAACGGAGTAAATATAAAGAATCCCAAAATTGATTATCATCAGATACATAACCAAAAGGATACTGTTATGCAGGCCGCTGATTCACTATCGAAAAAAGATATTTATGATCTTATCGGTTCTTATGCGAAAAATGTATCAGTAAATAAGTTCGATATTACCGGTGCCAGTATAAACTATACTTCCAATTTGGAAGGGCAAAATACAAGGAAACAAAAGATAAATGAAACGAATCTCAATGTTGAAGGCTTTTCGTTAGATGCAAATAAAAAAACAATAGCCCTAGATGATGTGTCATTCAATACGAAGGATATTCGTTTCCCTATTATGAATGGCTTTTATACAATCGAGGTGGGAGAGATAGATTTAAGTAAAAAGAAGAACAGTTTGACCCTTGATGGTTTGTATATGATACCGGCTTATTCTAAAACTGAATTTGCATATAAGCATCCTCGTCATAAAGACTGGTTCAATCTTTCGGTTGGTAATATATTAATTTCGGATATTGATTTACCAACATATTTATCAGAAAAGAAGCTAATCATAAAAGATGTTCAGGTTAACGATGTTATTCTCGAAAACTTCAAGAACCAGCAGATAGAAATACAGCACAATATAATGCCGATGATATACGAGGGATTGCAAAAAGCACCGCTCAAACTTTCGGTAGACAATCTGGACGTGCATAATTTTTCTGTGGTTTATGAAGAACTGCCTAAAAATAGCAAGCAATCAGGTAAGATATTCTTTACAGAAATGAATGGGAGGTTTACCGAATTTACAAATATAGTGTCGCGCCCTAATCAGTTTATAAAACTGAATGCAGACGGTAAATTAATGGGAACAGGTCATTTCACAGCAACATGGATGCTGCCTGTTGATGAGCATAACGATAATTTTATTCTAAATGCTCATCTTAAAAATTTCGATCTTCGAGATATGAACCAGTTAATAACACCTATGGCTACAGCCGAAGTGACAAGTGGTATGCTGAACGATCTCACTTTCGAAACGCATGCTTCAAGCAAAGGCGCAACTGTCGATATGCTGTTCTTGTATAACGATTTGAATATTACAGTCTTTAAAGATCTGGAAACAAAGGAGCAGCAAAAGGTTTACACATATCTTGCAAATAAAGCATTGAAGACCAACAACCCCGATAAAGAAGGTCGTAAGCCGCGCCAACCCCATATTACCATAGTACGCGATCCTTATCATTCTACATTCAACTACCTGTGGCAGATATTACAGCCACCTGTGGTCGAGTCAGTCGGTGTATCTCAGGGTAAACAGAAATTTGTTAAGAAAGTATCGAAAGTCTTTTCTGGTATCAAGAACTTTTTCAGCTTCGGGAAGAAGAAAAAGAATCAGACCGAAAAGCAGGATGACGATAGTAAAGGACAATAATTTACTTGTAAAGTTTTCCCTGCCATGTATTGCGGTCAGCGAAGCGTTTCAACACCATAGCCGTAAATTCAAAGTTTTTCAGACCCCAATCCGGTGCTATAAGCAACTGTTTAGGTGATTGCGAAACGAAGCGTTCGATAACGAAGTCAGGGTTTAACCTTTCCGCAAAGCCAATGCATAGGTCGATATAATCCTCTACTTTAAATAAATTGAACCACTCGGGATGCTCTCTATGTTGCTTTGCCATAACAGTTCCCCTGATCAATTGTAATTGATGAAGTTTTACTGTAGTGAGAGGCAATTTGGAAATTTCGTCGGCATGAGCTAATATCTGTTCTTTACTCTCATGTGGCAATCCGAGTATTAAATGTGCTCCGGTAGAAATACCACGCGCTGCAGTTTTCTTTATAGCTTCCACACTCTCGGCGTGGGAGTGTCCTCTGTTAATAAATTCGAGTGTAGAATCTAAAGTCGATTCTAAACCATACTCTATCATCAGAAAAGTGCGTTTGTTTAACTCTTCAAAATAGTTGAGTAATTCATCCGGCATACAATCGGGGCGCGTGCCTATTATCAGGCCAACTACGTTCGGATAGGCTAAGGCTTCTTCATATAGTTCGATCAATTTATCAGTGCTATCGTATGTGTTGGTATATGATTGAAAATAGGCAAGATATTTCATCTCAGGATACTTGTAAGAGAAGAAGGCTATTCCGTCTTTCAACTGATCGCTTACCGATCGCTGTTTTCCTCCATATCCCGGGCTGAAACTCTGATTGTTGCAATAGGTGCATCCCCCTACCGCTTTCGAGCCGTCGCGGTTAGGGCAGGTAAACCCTGCATTTATGGATACTTTTTGTACTTTGTGGGGGAAATGTTTAGTAAGAAGTTCCCCAAATTCTTTATATGGTTTGATTTGCATTTATCTCTCTTTAGTTGAGCGACAAAGGTAAGAATTCGGATTCTTATAAATATTTTTATTTTGTTATTAATATTAAATAACGTGAGTCGAGATTAGAAAATAAACAATAAAATATTTAGTTGAATTTGTCATCCCGATACGTAGTGAGGGTCTCCTGAGTGCATTCCATGGAGAGATGCTTTGTATCTCAGTCTGATAAACAGATCAATATAGAGCAAATGATGCTTAGCTAAATACGAATTTATAACTCCTGACGTTTTCTAATAAAAGAAACTTCTATCTTTATCGAATGAAAATCTTCGAGTATAAACTTTTTTTCAGATATCTTTTTGTAATCGTAGCTATGGTCATAGCTTTCGGTTCTTTGATCGTGTCTCACTATCTGGTGAAAGATTTATCTCGCGAAGAAGCCAATAAAATTACAGTTTGGGCAGAGGCGACAAAAGAATTTGTAAGTAGTGATAATAATATAAGTATGAATCTTATCGTTCAGATTCAGGCAAGTAATACAACGATCCCTGCCATTCTGTACGATAAGAAAGAGAATTTTTATATTTCGACCAACATCGAATTGCCTGACGAAGATCAGCAGGAGTTTTTAAAAGAGAAAGTTGCTGCATTCGAGAAGAAGCACGAGCCCATAGTAATAGATGTCGAAGATTTTGATCAGTATGTCTATTACGATGATTCTTATACACTTAAGCGTTTGCAGATTTTTCCATACATTCAGTTGGCGGTATTGACCATCTTTGTAATCACCTCCCTACTTGCTATAATGAGTACCAAGCGTATGGAGCAAGATCGATTGTGGGTTGGTTTGTCTAAAGAGACTGCTCATCAGTTGGGAACACCTATTTCATCGTTGATGGCATGGACAGAATATCTGCGAATGAAAGACGTTGATCCCTCTATTGTGACCGATATGGAGAAGGATGTAAATAGATTGCAGATGATTACCGACCGCTTCTCCAAAATAGGTTCAGCACCCGTCTTGGAACGAAAGGAAGTAAACGAACTTATCCGCCAAACGATAACCTATCTTCAAAAAAGAATATCTAAGAAAGTGATATTCGAACTCGATATACCTTCCACGCCTTTATATGCTAATATTAGTGAATCCCTCTTCAGTTGGGTAATAGAAAACCTTACGAAAAATGCTGTCGATGCAATGGAAGGGATTGGGCGTATAACATTTACGCTATTCGACAAAGGGGGTATCATTTGCCTTGATATTAGCGATACAGGCAAGGGGATTCCAAAATCAAAATTCCAGGCAATATTTAATCCCGGATATACTACAAAAGCAAGAGGATGGGGACTCGGTCTGTCTCTAGCCAAACGCATTATTGAATCGTATCACAAAGGGAAAGTGTATGTGAAATCGTCGGATATAAATGTTGGGACTACATTTTGCATCGAACTGAAAAAGGTTGATTAAGTTCTGCTAATACAATGCTTAACCTGATTATTTTCTTATTTTTGCGACTAGAATATTATAAAATCAATAAAATATCCCTTTAAATGGTTAAATTTTCAAAAGCGTTTTGGGTCGCTAACTCCGTTGAGTTACTAGAGCGACTGGCATACTATGCCATATTTATTTCGTTGACCTTGTATCTATCTAATGTATGGAGCTTCTCTGATATCGAGGCCGGTATAATAGCCGGTACTTTTTCTGCTCTATTATACTTCTTACCTACTTTTGTTGGTGCTTATGCCGATAAAATTGGTTTTCGTAAAGCTATAATGATTGCCTTTGGTCTTCTAACCATTGGTTATTTCGGGTTGGGATTTATTCCGACTTTACTCCAAAGTGCAGGACTTGTCGAATATGGAGCTGGTAATGCCGTTGGCCTGAATACAGATCTTACGGAGATTGATCTCCGTAGTATAGAGGCGACATTCAGAGCATTTTTCAAATCAATAGGAGTAGGTGATTTTGGTAAACATACTATTTTTACCGGACTCGAAACCAGTGCGCAACGTTGGACTGTTATTCCTATTCTTTTATTCATCGTAGTCGGCGGTGCTTTTATAAAATCTGTAATTTCGGGAACTGTAGCCAAGGAAACAACTTCCGAAACCAGAGCCAGAGGATTTGCCATCTTCTATATGATGGTAAATATTGGTGCGTTTACAGGTAAAACGGTTGTAGATCCACTTCGTAGAAGCATTGGTGATCAGGGTTTAGTTTATCTCAATTATTTTTCAGCATCGATGACTTTGATTGCTTTAGTTGTGGTTTATTTCTTATATCAGTCATCTAAAACAGCCGGGCAAGGGAAAACTTTTTCCGAAATATGGAACGCTTTGGTAAAAGTTTGTTGCAATGGTCGTCTTGTTGCTTTAATTCTTATCACCAGTGGGTTTTGGACTGTTCAGCAGCAAATGTACGCTTCTATGCCCAAATATGTGATCCGTATGGTGGGAGAAGGTGCTTATCCGGGGTGGATCGCCAATGTGAATCCGTTAGTCGTATTCTTATTGGTGAATCTCGTTACTACAATAATGAAGAAACGTTCGGCGCTGTCTTCTATTACTGTCGGGATGTTTATTATACCTATTTCCGCTCTTGTTATGGCAGGAGGTAATATGTTGACAAATGAAGGTGTTGGCGAGATACTTGGTATGCATCCAATCACTTTTATGATGATTATTGGTATTGGGCTTCAAGCGTTGGCCGAGTGTTTTATATCACCTCGATTCTTAGAGTATTTCTCTTTACAATCGCCAAAAGGAGAAGAAGGGCTTTATCTTGGATTCAGCCACTTGCACTCGTTTGTGTCTTCATTGATTGCTTTTGGTATTTCGGGATTTCTTTTGGAAACATTCTGTCCCGATCCTAAAAAACTTCCGATAGGAACAGATTATGCTGCTGCAACAGAACACGCTCATTATTTATGGTTTGTGTTTATTGGTATAGGGCTTGTCTCGGCTCTTGCACTTATTATATACGGGCAGGTTATAAAACGATTGGATGCAAAGAAAATGACGCATGCATAATATCTAATAATATCGATATATAGACCTCAGATTTATCATTAAATCTGAGGTCTTTTATTTTTATCAGAAAAATAATTTCATCTGCGATGTCATTTTAATTTATTCTTGACGACTAATATATAAAAGATTGATTGATGGATAAGATTGATGGATAAGATTGATTTAGAGAATAGGTTTATAGAGATAATTCGCAAAAATGAGCGGATTATTTATAAAGTATGTTCCTTTTATTTTTCGGATGAATTACCCCTGTCAGATTTGTATCAGGAAACGGTATGTAATTTATGGACGGCTTTTCCCAAGTTCAGAAACGAGTGTACTATATCTACATGGATATACAGAATAGCATTGAATACATGTGTTTCGGGATTGAGAAAAGAAACCCGTCAGCCTAAAGGAATGTCTGCCTCGGCTCTATACGAATCATTGCCTGCCCCCGAGGATATGAGTGAGCAAATAAAAGAGATGTATCGTCTTATTCATCAATTAAAAACAATGGAGAAAGCAATCATCTTACTTTATCTCGAAGAAAAATCATATCAGGAAATAGCAGATATAACAGGATTGACAGTAAGTAATGTGGCCACAAAGCTCAAACGATCCAAAGAAAAACTGAAACAAATGTCGAATCTTTAATGTATTGAAATTATGGAAATGGATGAGTTGAAAAATAGTTGGTTGTCGTTGGACGAACGGTTGAAAAAGCAGGAAGTATTGAAAGAGAATATAATAAAAGAAATGTTGAATAATAAAACGAATAAGGCATTGAGCAAATTGACCAATTTTGAACTGTTTGGCTCTGTACTTACACTACTCGTATATCCTGTTTTTATATATCAATTTTCAACAAATGAGTTTAATACGATTCAAAGTATATTTGTGTATAGTCTGTTGGTTTTTCTGACTGTAGCAGTCTGTTCGCAACTTTGGAAAATGTATAGGCTACTGAAAGTAGATTTCGGAAAGCCGTTGAGTTATAACATCAATATTATACAGCGTTATAGGATATACTTGAAGAAGGAAAAATCGTTCAATATAATAGCTTTGTTTTTCGTTCTCGGATATATTTTGGAAACTGCAATAACCTTCCCTCATGGATTAGATGCGTGGAGGTGGGTGGCGATGATCTGTATATTCGTTGGAGCCTGCGTAATGACTGTTTGGCAGTATAAAAAAATATACAAAGCAAATATCGAATCGATACTCAAAAGCCTTGATGAATTGAAAGAATTGGAAGAAGAAAAGGACTAAGAATCGTCTACAATATTTATAGTTTAGATACTGTTGAATCTTTATGCATTCAGCAGTATCTTTTTTAATTATCTTTGCACCATCTAAAAAACTAAAGAAATATCAATGGCACGGAAGAAAAAAGATAATCCGATTGTAGAAAATGTAGAAATAATAGATATAGCCGGAGAAGGGAAGGCAATAGCAAAGATGGACAATATGGTCATTTTTGTTCCTTTTGTCGTGCCCGGCGATATTGTCGATTTGCAACTGAATCGCAGGAAAAAGAATTATGCAGAAGGCAAGGTACTTCGTTTCGAGAAATATTCGGATATGCGTGTCGATGCTTTTTGCGAACATTTCGGTACTTGTGGCGGATGCAAATGGCAGATACTTCCTTATGAAGAACAATTGAAATTTAAGCAAAAGCAGGTGACTGACAACCTTACACGTATAGGTAAGGTCGAATTGCCCGAGATAATGCCCATACTAGGTTCGGAAAAGACACAATTCTATCGCAATAAACTGGAATTCACTTTCTCCAATAAGAAATGGCTGACTTTAGAGCAGCTTCGTACTGCTGGCGATTTTGCGGATATGAATATGAATGCTTTAGGGTTTCATATTCCCGGAGCTTTCGATAAAGTATTGGATATTAATAAGTGCTGGTTACAAGATAACGTGTCGAACGATATACGCAATTTTATTCGTCAGTATTGCTACGATAAAGGTTATACATTCTTCGATCTGCGCAATAGAGGCGGATTGATGCGTAATATTGTTATACGCACATCTACAACAGGCGAACTGATGCTTATTGTTGTGTTTTATGATGACGATAAAGACCAACGCGAAGATTTGCTTAAAGCGATTGCCGACCAGTTCACACAAATAACATCGTTGTTATATATCATCAATCAGAAGGCCAACGATACGATTACCGATCAGGAGGTGCTGACTTGGAGAGGTAACGATCATATATACGAAGAGATGGAAGGTCTTAAGTTCAAGATCGGGCCAAAATCTTTCTATCAGACAAATAGTGAACAGGCATACAATCTATATAAGATAACGAGAGACTTTGCCGGCTTGACAGGCAATGAACTTGTATATGATCTTTATACAGGAACAGGTACTATTGCCAATTTCGTAGCTCGTCAGGCTAAGAAAGTAGTAGGCATTGAGTATGTTGCAGATGCGATCGAAGATGCAAAAGTAAATTCGGAGAACAATAATATCGATAATACGCTCTTCTATGCAGGAGATATGAAAGATATTCTTACTCAGGACTTCATCAACGAGCACGGTCGCCCCGATGTGATCATCACCGATCCTCCCCGTGCCGGTATGCACGATGATGTGGTGAATGTTATTCTGTTTGCAGAACCCGACCGTATTGTTTATGTGAGCTGTAATCCGGCGACACAGGCTCGCGATTTATCGCTATTGGATGCGAAGTACAAAGTAGAGAAGGTGCAGCCTGTGGATATGTTTCCGCATACGCACCATGTCGAAAATGTTGTTTTACTTGTGAAAAAGTAACAAATTGAATTGAAAGAATGCTAGATAGCTGATAAATTTATATCTTTGCAAGCGCTGCTTTTCTTTCGATTGGCAGCGTTATTTTATTATAAACATATTACTCTATATTAATTTAGAAAATGAAAATTGCTATTGTTGGTGTGAGTGGAGCTGTAGGACAAGAATTTCTTCGTGTCTTAGATGAGCGTAATTTCCCGATTGAGGAACTGGTATTATTTGGATCTGCCCGTAGTGCAGGTAAAACTTACGACTTTCGTGGTAAGCAATATACAGTAAAGGAACTCAAGCACAACGACGATTTTAAAGGAATACATATTGCCTTTACGTCGGCAGGTGGAAGTACTTCTGTTGAGTTTGCTTCTACTATTACCAAGCATGGCACAATAATGATAGACAATTCGAGTGCTTTCCGTATGGATAAGGACGTGCCGTTGGTTGTGCCCGAAGTAAACGGCGAGGATGGGAAGATTCGTCCGAAAGGAATTATAGCAAACCCAAATTGCTCGACCATACAAATGGTTGTAGCTATGGACGTGATAGAGAAAATCTCTCATATCAAACGTGCTCATGTGGCTACTTATCAGGCTGCATCGGGAGCCGGTGCTGTTGCTATGGACGAACTGATCAGCCAGTTTAAGCAATTGGCGAATAAAGATGAAGCGACAGTAGATAAGTTTGCTTATCAGTTAGCATATAACCTGATCCCTCAGATCGATGTATTTACCGATAACGGATATACAAAAGAGGAATTGAAAATGTATCACGAGACTCAAAAAATAATGCATTCGGATATCGAAGTGAGTGCAACATGTATCCGGGTACCGGTTTTGCGTTCGCATTCCGAAGCTATCTGGGTAGAAACAGAAAGACCTGTCTCTCCGCAGGAAGCCCGCGAAGCTTTTGCAAAAGCAGAAGGTATTGTTTTGCAAGATGAGCCGTCGAAAAAAGAATATCCGATGCCCCTTTTTGTAGAAGGAAAAGACCCCGTATATGTAGGTCGTGTTCGCGAAGATATTTCTAACCCGAATGGCTTGACGTTCTGGGTAGTTGCAGATCAGATAAAGAAGGGTGCAGCCCTTAATGCAGTACAGATAGCCGAGTATTTGATTAAAGAAAAAGCTATTTAAGGCGTAAACTGTTTGTATAATCAAAACAAACGATTATATTTGCATCGCAATTGAGCAAAATGATGCTTTTTTGTGGTCTTGGAAGTGTGGGTGAGTGGCTGAAACCACCAGTTTGCTAAACTGACGTACGGGTAACTGTACCGGGGGTTCGAATCCCCCCGCTTCCGCAAAGTCAACTAATAATCAGTTGGATACAAGACAAAAGGACTAAAATAGAGAATGAAATCTCGTTTTAGTCCTTCTTTTTTGTCCGAATGAATATATCAATATGTATCTAGGTAGTAATCTATACTTAAGAGGGTGATAGAAACTTATGTCAACAAAATTTGAAAACGATCCCTCCTTCCATCTCGTCTAATCCAATTTTGTAATTGGATATTATCCAACAACTTTTCAGAAAGTCATATTTGTAATTTTCAGATAGATATGAAAGGATCTGATCTATATTCTCAATCTTATCGGGATGTAAAATTACAAAATCGCATACATCTTTATCGTTGAATAAAGCCGAAAGCGAGGCACTGTGTCCATCAAATCTTATTTCGATATTCTTATCATTGATTCCTTTCTCAACATAATTTATTATACAGATAGGATAATCTGAATACTCGGTTTGTATGTCGGCATGCGAAAGTTGTAGTGCAGAACAAGCATATCCGATTAATTCTATAAAGTTTTCTATAGTCATATATGTCCGTTTTTAAGCCTGATTGTTTAATCAAGCTGATATAAAATAATAGAAATGAATTATTTATATGCCTGTCTTCTCTATCTTATTCACTTTGTACGGACTAACAATGTGTATAAAAACAGGATGTAAATGCAAATATACAATTTCATCTAAAATGTTAACAGCTATTTTTTCTTTTTTCATATCTTTAAGGTCACAGACCTTTTTGTTTATATCTTTGAAGTTGTAAAATATTAATAGGATGAAGAAGTCAATCACATACTTACCCAAGCGTAAACAGGAAGATTTATATTTCCTTGTAAAAGAGATCAACAAACGGATTCCGCAAACGGAAATGATTATCTTATACGGAAGTTATGCTACAGGTAAATATGTAGAATATGACGAGCGGGTCGAATTTGGTATTCCTACTTCGTTTATGTCGGACTATGATATTTATGTTATCACAAGTGGCATGAGCGATAAAAAAGCCGGGAATTTACTCGATAATATAGATGATCTCTACTACAAAGACCCCGACCATCAAACCCCCGTACAGTTTATCAATGACGATATTAAAATCTTAAATAAAGCTCTCGAAGAAGGCAGGTATTTTCATACCCAAATCAAGCAGGAAGGTATAGTCCTTTACGACAGCGGTAAGTATAAATTAGCCCGAAGAAGAAAGCTGAACTTTGATGAAATACAAAAACAGGCTCATGAGTATTTTGACGAGAAGTTTCATCGAGGGAATTTATTTCTAGAACAAGCTGTATTCATGTATGATAAAAATGAATATGCGATGGCTTCATTCAATCTTCATCAAGCTTGTGAAAATTACTACTATGCAATTCGCTTATCCTTTACTTTAAGGAGCAACAAACAACATAATTTGGCAAAGCTATCTTCATCCGTAAAAAGGCATTCGGGTAAGTTGTTACAAGTTTTTCCCCGACACACTGCCGAAGAAAAACGGCTGTTCACTTTGCTAAAAGATGCTTATGTCGAAGCTAGATATAATCCGAATTTTCTGGTGACTAAAGAAGATATTGATGCTCTAATTCCTAAAGTTGAATTATTGCGGGATATTGTAAAGGAGATTTGTGAGGATAAGATTAGGGAGTATGGGGGAATGAAATGAAAAAATAGATATTCTAACAATACATAAATATCAAAATCTATGAAAACTATAAAATTCTCATTTGTAATTATTTTATTTGCTGCATTCTTTATTTCTTGTAGTGATGATAATAAAGATCAAGTAGTTATTGATGAATTTGCAGGTCATTATAAGATTACTTCTATTGAGTCGTCTGTACCAATTGATATGAATAACGATGGGATTAAATCGGACAATATTTTAATGGAAATATCTGGTCGTCATGCTTTTAACGGAGAGGTTGTATCTAATTTCTACAATTTTAATTCATTTCCGAGTTATGCAGAGGTCAGACCTTTGCCCGAACAATCGAATGATGCTAGATTAATTGCATTTAATTATCCTTATCAGATTCTCCTCAATGAGGATGAAGGTAATCCTGTATTAATGTATTATATGAAGCAATTTATCAACTATTCTTATAATCTTAAACTGTATAATATAATTGAAAAGTAGTCCACTAAAATAATTGAAAAGTATACCACCGGTTAAGTAAAATCCGCTAGAGCTTCTAATAAAGCCCTGCATTTTACTAACAAATATTAACATTATAAATTCCTTTGTGTATGAAACACTAACACAGAGGGTAAAAT